>CAWCGA010000031.1:0-101797 GCA_963794775.1 uncultured Alphaproteobacteria bacterium
TCCATGCGGTCGACGTCGTCAACTCCTCCGATGCTTCCCATTTCATCGTCTGGAAGCGCGACGGCATCCTGCTGCCTTACGTGCCCGAGGAGGTCGCGAAATATCCCACTGAGCATCGCGACGTCGACGGGCAGTTCGCGAGTTTCCGCGTCTGGCTCTCGATCATCGCCTACAACACCAACCTGGTGAAGGCCGAGGACGCGCCGAAGAGCTTTGCCGACCTGCTCGATCCCAAATGGAAGGGCAAGATCGTCAAGGCCCATCCCGGCTATTCCGGCACCATCATGACCGCGACCTTCCAGATGCAGCGCGACCTCGGCTGGACCTTCTTCGAGCAGTTGGCGAAGCAGGGCATCATGCAGGTGCAATCCTCGGCCGATCCGCCGAAGAAGCTCGATCTCGGCGAGCGCGCGGTGATGGCCGACGGCAACGAGTACAACATCTTCCAGCTCAGGGAGGCGGGCCGTCCGGTCGAGCCGGTCTATGCCAGCGAAGGTTCGCCGCTGATCATCGGGCCGAACGGCGTGTTCAAGGACGCGCCGCATCCGAACGCCGCAAAGCTGTTCCAATCGTTCTGCCTGAGCCGCGAGGCGCAGCAGCTCATCATCGACGTCGGCGGTTTGCGCTCGGTGCATCCCGACACCAAGGAGAAGGCCGGCCGCAAGCCGCTGAAGGATATCAAGACCATGAAGGACGATGCCGCCGCGGTCGAGCAGCAGGGTGAGCAGATCAAGTCGCGCTACTCCAAAATCTTCCACGTCTGATCGCCGCTCATGAGCTCTGGTCTGCCCAAGACGTCCGTCGCGCAAACGCTTGCCGAGGCGATCGTTGCGCTCAAGCCGGGCAGCCTGCCCGCGGCGACCGCGCGCAAATGCGAAGATTTGCTGATCGACGTGGTCGGGCTCTGCGTCACCGCGCGCAGCGAGGATTATGTTCGCAGCAGCCTTGGCGGCTCTGACGACGACGGCGCCTGCACGGCGATCGGCCATCAGCGGACGCTGACCGCGGCGGGCGCGGCCTTTGTCAATGGTACCGCCGCCCATGGCGAGGATTTCGACGACACGTTCGAGGGCGGGCCGGTCCATGCCGGCGCTGTCATCGTGCCGGCCGTGCTCGCGGCCTGCGAGCGGCACAATCCCGACGGCCGCTCCGCGTTGATCGGGATTGCCGTCGGCACCGAGGTGCTCTGCCGGCTCAGCCTCGTGGTGCCCAAGGCCGTGCACAAGGCCGGCTTTCATCCCACCGCGATTTTTGGCGCGATGGGCGCGGCCGCGGGCGTCGGCGCGGCGCTCGGGCTCGACGCGAGGCAAATCGTCGATGCGCTCGGCATTGCCGGCAGTATGGCGGGCGGCATCATCGAGTATCTCGCCGAGGGCGCGTGGACCAAGCGGATGCACGCGGGATGGGCGGCGCAATCCGGCCTGCGTGCCGCGCTGTTGGCACGTTCCGGCTTTGTCGGCCCGCGCACGGTGTTCGAAGGCGTGCACGGGCTGTTCCACGGGTTTGCACATACGACGCAGGGTGATTACGCGGCGCTGACCGGCGATTTCGGCACGCGCTGGGTCACCGACACGCTGGCGTTCAAGCCCTATCCCTGCGGGACCATGGCGCAGCCCTATATCGATTGCGCGCGGCGCCTCGGCGCGCGTCTCAAGCCCGAAGACGTCAGCGAGATCGTCTGCGAAGTCGCCGAAGGCACGGTGCACCGGCTGTGGGAGCCGCTTGCGGACAAGCAGCGTCCGCCGAACGGCTATGCCGCCAAGTTCGCGGTGCCCTATCTGCTCGCGACCGGCTTCGTTCATGGCGGCGTCGGCCTTGGCGCCTTCACCGAGAGCGCGATCCGCGACCCGCGCGTGCTCGCGCTGGCGGCGAAGGTGAAGTTCGTCATCGATCCCCAAAATCCCTATCCCAACAATTACACCGGTCACATCCGCGCCACGCTCAAGGACGGCAGCGTGGTCGAGGAGCGGCAGCCTTATTTGCGTGGCGGCGCGCAGGAGCCGCTGACCCGGCAGGACGTGATCGACAAATTCCTGCTCAACGCCGAACATGGCGGCTGGACAAAGGCGCAGGCTGATGCTGCCTTGAAGCTGATGGCGGGCCTTTATCAAGGCCGCATCGATCTCTCCTCGCTGCGCGGATAGGCGTTCATGACCAGGGAACTCGAGGGCAAGGCCGCCATCGTCACCGGCGCGGGGCGCAATATTGGCCGCGCCATTGCGCTGACGCTTGCCGAAGGCGGCGCGTCGATTCTCGTCAATGCGCGCAGCAACCGCGCCGAGGCGGACGCCGTCGCACGCGAGATCGAAGCGGCCGGCGGCAAGGCGGTGGTCCATATTGGCGACGTGGCCGATCCCAAGGCGGTGCAGGCGATGGCGGAGGCCGCGCTCGCTGCCTTCGGCCGCATCGATATCCTCGTCAACAATGCGGCGCTTCGCCGCGAGAAATCCTTCGATGAGATGAGCTACGCCGACTGGCGCGAGATCATGGATGTCACGCTCGACGGCCCCTTCCACACCGCCAAGGCTTGTCTGCCGGCGCTGCGCAACAGCGGGGCAGGGACCATCGTCAACATCGGCGGCCTCAGCGCGCACAGTGGGGCGAAGCACCGCGCCCATGTCGTCACCGCCAAAGCCGGCATCGTCGGCTTCACCCGCGCGCTCGCCCATGACCTCGGTCCCGACGGCATCACCGTCAATTGCGTGGTGCCCGGCTTCATCAGCACGCCGCGTCCAAAGGACGCGCCGCAGCCCGCGCATCACCTCACGCACAGCACCATCTCCGGCACGCGCGGCCAGCCCGAGGATGTCGCTGCGATGGTGAGGTTCCTGTGCGGTCCCGCCGCGCGCTACGTCACGGGGCAGGCGATCCACGCCAATGGTGGGGCTTATCTGGGCGCATAGGCTTATACCCCCGCGGATTCACATGGGAATTGCCGGATAAATGCACTCGGCGGTTCCCCCGATTGATGTTACCGTTTTGGCATGAACCAGCACGCCAAGATCCCTGCGAAGATCGATATCCGTCACTCCACCTGTCCGCACGACTGCCCGTCGGCCTGTGCGCTCGACATCGAGGTGCTCGACGGCCGCAGCATCGGCCGGGTGCGCGGCTCGAAGAAGCAGACCTATACGGCGGGCGTGGTCTGCGCCAAAGTCGCGCGTTACGCCGAGCGCATCCATCACCCCGAGCGGCTGCTCTATCCGCTTCGTCGCAGCGGACCGAAAGGCTCCGGCCAGTTCGCGCGCATCTCCTGGGATGAGGCGCTGGACGAGATTGGCGCGCGCTTCGATCAGTGCGAGCGCGAGTTCGGCGCCGAGTCCGTCTGGCCCTATTACTATGCCGGCACCATGGGCATCGTGATGCGCGACGGTATCAATCGCCTCGCCAACACCAAGAAATATTCGCGCTTCTACTCCACCATCTGCGCCAACATCGCCCGCATCGGCTTTGCCATCGGCACCGGCAAGGTCGCCGGCGTCGATCCGCGCGAAATGGGCGTGTCCGATCTCGTGGTGATCTGGGGTACCAATCCGGTCAACACCCAGGTCAACGTGATGACCCATGCCACGCGTGCCAAGAAGGAACGTGGCGCGCGCATCGCGGCGATCGATGTCTACAACAACGACACGATGAAGCAGGCCGACATCAAGATCATTCTGCGGCCGGGCACCGATGGCGCTTTCGCCTGCGGCGTGATGCATGTGTTGTTCCGCAATGGCTACGCCGACCGCGCCTACATGGCTGAATACACCGACTGCCCGGACGAGCTTGAGGCGCATCTGAAAACGCGCACGCCGGAATGGGCGTCGGCGATATCAGGCGTGCCGGTCGCCGAGATCGAGGCGTTCGCGCGCGCGGTCGGCGAGACCAAGCGCAGCTTCTTCCGGCTCGGCTATGGCTTCACCCGCAGCCGCAACGGCGCGGCGCAGATGCATGCGGCGCTCTGCATCCCCGCGGTGACCGGCGCCTGGCAATATGAAGGCGGCGGCGCCTTCTTCAACAATCTCGCGCTGTGGCACTTCAACGAGTCCATCATCGAGGGCCATGACGCGCTCGACCACAAGACGCGCTGGCTCGACCAGTCCCAGATCGGGCGCGTTCTGACCGGCGATCCCGTCGCCTTGAAGGGCGGCGGCCCGATCAAGGCGATGCTGATCCAGAACACCAACCCGGTCACAGTTGCGCCGGAGCAGAACCTGGTGCGCCAGGGCTTTGCCCGCGAGGACCTGTTCATGGTGGTGCATGAGCAGTTCATGACCGAGACCGCCCAGATGGCCGACATCGTGCTGCCGGCGACCATGTTCATGGAACACGACGACCTCTATTACGGCGGCGGCCATCAGCACATCTCGGTTGGCCCCAAGCTGATCGATCCGCCCGGCGAATGCCGCAGCAATCATCAGGTGCTGCAGGGTCTCGCGCAGCGACTCGAAGATCAGTCATCCCGGTTACGAGATGACGCCGCGCGAACTGATCGACGCCACCTTGAAGCTCTCCGGCCATGGCGACATCGCGGGCCTCGAGGCCGACATCTGGCGCGATCTGCAGCCGGACTTCCGCACCTCGCATTATCTCGACGGCTTCGCGCATGCCGACAGGAAATTCCACTTCAAGGCCGATTGGGCGCATCCGCCGCTCGGCCTGAAGATGGGTGACATCGACGCGATGCCGGGTCTGCCGGACCACTGGCGCGTCATCGAGGAAGCGGACGAGGCCCATCCGTTCCGCCTTGCCACCAGCCCGTCGCGCTCGTTCCTCAACACCTCCTTCAACGAGACGCCGTCTTCGCAGGCCCGCGAGGGCAAGGCCTCGGTGATGATCCATCCGCTCGATGCGGCTTCGCTCGATATCGCCGATGGCGACGCGGTGACGCTTGGCAATATGCGCGGTGAGACCACGTTGATCGCCAAATATTTCGACGGTGTCCGCCGCGGCGTGCTGATTGCCGAGTCCGTCCATCCGAACCGCGACCATATCGGCGGAAAGGGCATCAACGTGCTGACCGGCGCCGAAGTGGTGGCGCCGATCGGCGGCGCCGCGTTCCACGACAACAAGGTCTGGATCCGGAAGGCCGCTGCCGCCTGAGGCGTTTGCGCTTGCCCGTTGCAAGCCGCGCGCAATCCCGCAAATGTTTCCGCAGAGGAAACGACAAGGGCGTACACCATGACCGACAACAACAGCGTCACCTCCGACAAGCGCGGGCAGGCGTTCTGGATCACCATCAACCGGCCGGACAAGCGCAACGCGATCAACGGCGACGTCATTGCCGGCATTTCAGCAGGCTATCGCCAGGCGCATGAGGACAGGGACGTCCGCGTCATCGTGCTGACCGGCGCCGGCGAGAAGGCGTTCTGCGCCGGCGCCGATCTCGCGAATTCCGGTGCGGCGTTCGCGCGCGACTTCTCCATGCCGAACTCCGAATACGCCGATCTGCTGCGGCAGGCGCAGAACGCCACCAAGCCCGCGATCTCGCGGGTCGGCGGCACCTGCATGGCCGGCGGCATGGGCCTTCTCTGCATGACCGACATGGCGGTCGCGGCCGATCACGCCATCTTCGGCCTGCCCGAGGTCAAGATCGGCCTGTTCCCGATGCAGGTGCTGAGCCTGTTGCAATCGATCGCGCCGCCGCGCCAGGTCAGCGAATGGGCGTTGACCGGCGAGCCGTTCGACGCGAAGGCCGCGCACGGTGCCGGCCTCGTCAACTATGTCGTGCCGGCCTCGGAGCTCGACGCCAAGGTCGAGTGGCTGATCGGCCGCCTCGTCGACAAATCGCCGACCGCGATCCGCCGCGGCAAATACGCCATGCGCGCCATGGCGCCGATGTCGTTCGACGAGAGCATCGCCTACACCGAAAGCCAGATCGCGATCCTCGCCATGACCGAGGACGCGACCGAGGGGCTCAAGGCGTTCGGCGAGAAGCGCAAGCCGGTGTGGACGGGGAGGTGAGATTGACGCAAGCCGCTATCCGGGGCCGATCCTGGTAGTACAAATCTCCATTTGGGAGTAGTCTTCGCGCCGGCTGAGGGGGCTGACTATGCGGGGATTTATTAACTCCGTGCTTGGCCGCGTCGTTCGGATGCTGCCGCCAACTGCCATTTTGGAAGGCTACGAGAGCCCGGAACTCATCGATATTATGTTTCGGGCAGCTGTCGCGTTTTCACCGAACCGGCTTTGGCAGGAATTTGCCGGCCGATCGGCGGTGCTAGATTTTGGCGGAGGTTTCGGGCAGCACTACAAATGCGCTATCCCGCTATCGCCTGACGTGAGATGGGCTGTTGTTGAATCGCCTGCGGTCGTTCAACGCGCCGTGGTGCTCGCGACGCCCAAACTGCGGTTTTTTTCCTCCGTGGAAAGCGCGACCGACTGGCTTGGCGAGCCTGATCTGATGCATTCGGACGGCGCTCTTCACTACGTTCCAGATCCCACTGGCATACTTCAGGAACTTTGTGCCACGGGGGCAAAAGAGATGCTGTGGAAGCGCACACTGCTTTCCCAAACGGGAAACGTCGAAGTCGAAGACCAAATTTCGCGATTAGACGAGAATGGTCCGCGGGCTTCGCGCCCACCTGTATCTCGCAAGCTAGTTCGGTATGTCCAAACCCGGATTCCCGTCGAGTGGTTTTTTGCAGCGCATTCCAACTACAAATTGGTGGCGCGAACGGAAGATACGTTCCACTTCGTCAAGCCGCCTTAGATAATCTGGGGCACTTCAAGACTTCTGTTTCCGCCAAATATCTCTGGAGATCACTGGCATCGCGGAGCTCCCCGACGTTTCGCTTCCGGCCCATAACAGACATGGCAGTCAGCAATTCTAACTAATGTCCGAGAATGAAGCAGAACCTGTTGACTCAACAATGCAGCGAAAGCGATTGGGTTTGTCGGCCATCAGCCGGCGTGCTTCACAACATCTGATATCCGAATGAAGAGGCCTTGAATCAATTGCGCCGCAAAATCGCCACTTGTCCCGTCGGGCAAAACAGTGATCTATGAGGTGCCTGGCCATTTCTGTCAGGAGACCC
Organism: uncultured Alphaproteobacteria bacterium; assembly: GCA_963794775.1. GTDB lineage: Bacteria > Pseudomonadota > Alphaproteobacteria > Rhizobiales > Xanthobacteraceae > Bradyrhizobium. The sequence continues at coordinate 7,023 of CAWCGA010000031.1, forward strand.
AATGTCCGCTACGCCTTCCGACCTGGTCGCCATTGCGCGGCTGAACGGCGATTTTCGAAAAAATTACGGCAAGCTGATCGGCGCCGTGCTCTACCTGCGATCGATCAGCGCCGCTCAAGGGCGTCCCGTCCTTTGGACGGGTTTGCTTCTCGCCGCTCTCTCCGGCGCTCTGGTTTGGTTGGAAAGGCGCGTCCTGACGTGGATTCACGCTCAATGAGCGAGCCGTCCCTGCCGCCGATCCGCTCAGCGCAAATCCCGTAGAAGGCCTCAAGGGTTTCGTGGCGGGTCGCTTTCAGAAAGATGGGATTGGACATTCGGAGCCTGCTGACACGGGCTGCGGCTAGTTCGGCAGAGGGGATGCAATAATATTCCGCGACGCACGTATTGCTAGCGTTTATCTTGAATATCAGGGTGAAGTCCGTATCTGCCCGCTTGTTCACCCTGACGTGCCAGCGTTTCTGACGAACACCTTGGGAAAAGCAGCGCGCCGACCCAACGGTCACGGTGATCCGCTGTGCCGCCCGTGCGAATATCTTGGCCACGAACCGCGCTATCGACCAAATCGGTGCGAAGCCGCTGGCCGGAGATGTCGTCCCAATAGGCGAACCGCGACGGCCTGCTCCGGAAAGCCGATTTCAAAGCTCCGCACCTGGGCACGGCCTCGTGACTGATTAGGCGTACGCGCATCCCCCATGATTCCGCGCGAGGGATCGCGCGCAAATTATCAATCCCCAGGGGCGTGGCCGGATTGCCGGGTACTGTGCATTGCGGATGTGGGAAGAGGCCGCCAACTGTGGCCTCTTCGGGTGGACCGGTCGGTCAAGGGGCTGGTTTCAACTTGACTGGTCAGGGCCATTATGACCGGTAAGTGACAGACCGTAATGCGCGGAAATCGCTTCACCGTGTCTCGAAAACGAACACGAGCTTCCGGTTAGGTGGGTCAACTGGATGTTTCCAGCGTAGACAGAGTGACGGCTCGTGAGACTTCATGGTTACGACCGAGTCGTCTTTGATGACGAAGGGTGTGTGGCGCCTTTCGCGCCAACGCTCTGCGTCCCGGTGGATCGCGATCAGACGCTGAGGCAAACGGTCTCGTCCTATGATTCAGGCCTTGGTCTGCACCGCGCTCGCAGCGATGGGATCCGGCGCAGACCTTGCCTGGCATGCCTACGCCGGCAGCGAGCTGACGGCTACGATTAGTCTGCGCAGGCGCAATCGGCCGCGGCTCAGGACGCTTTGTTGACGGGCTTGGCTGCCGCGCAACAGAACGCGACCGCGATCGACCAGCGTAATCCTGAGGAGCGGCCGAAGGCCGCGTCTCGAAGGATGGCCGCAGCAAAGAAGAAGCCGTGACTCCGCATTCCCGCGGCACGATCTGCCCGAGTTTTGCGAAGACATCACCCTCGGAAGACAGAGGGCGCAGGGAACGCCGGGCGCTGGCCGCACCCTCGTATGTGGCCTCGACGTCGCCGACATGGAAAATCGCGCGACCCCACCAAGACCATTGCCTCGCTTCGGGCTGGGCGATGACGTTGAGATAGCCGCCGCCGGCGACGGAAGCTTGTAAAGGAGGACGTGTCGCCGCCGTGCAAAATCTCGAAGCCAAGCGCGGTGTAGAACCGTACGCTTCGCGGCATGTCATGGGTCCCGAGCGTGATCGCGCCGATGCTTCGATCATTTTGATCCTCAACCATGAGTTCCCTTTGCTGCGGGAGCCCTCGAGGCTGAATCTGTAATTGCAATTGTGGTCTGACCCCACCGTGCTAATAATGGCGTGCCGACAATTGTACATCACCAAATCATGGGGCGATCGAATGGCTGATCAGGATCAATGGCATTTCTGCAAGAACTGTGGCGTGATGCATTGGGCTCCCGCCAAGGGCGTGTGCGTGCAAGGTGGTCCCCACGTGGCACAAGGCTTCAATTTCAATCTTCCAAACAATGTCCCGGAAGTCGCATTTACTCAGAAGGGCTGGCGCTTTTGCAGTCAATGCGCCGGTTTATTCTACGGTCCGGATGGTCCGGGAGGGAGATGCGCCAAGGGTGGTCCCCATCAGAACAAAGACGCTCACCCGGCCGATTTCGTCTTGCTGCACGACCGTCCGGAAGAGCCAGGTTTTCAGGGGAAGTGGTTTTTTTGCAGAAATTGCCATCTGATGACTTACGGACCTGTTACCGGACATTGTATCGCCGAAAAGGCCGCCGGCAGCACAATCATTGGCCATGACCCTACGGGCTCTTTTCCCTTTGTGCTTCCGATAAAGGCCAGCGGCTGGATAGACTAGGGTCGTTCTTATCGGTTGTCAGTGAACCGGTCGAGTTGGCAATCGTCAATCGCTCGTCACCGCACCCGCCGTGGACTCTTGGCCGCGGCCCTTGCGCCAGACCGGATCGGGCCGCGACCACAGCACCTTGTTGCGGATCGCCTCCGCCAGCGCCTCGGCCTGCACGGCGAGGAAGCGTGCGCCTTTCTCTGCCGTTGCGGAGCGTGGATCGCCCCAGGTGCCGGTGACCGGCGCACGCTCGGAGAAAGAGTAGAACCGCGAGAGGCCGGCCGGCGCGTCGACCCGCGCGGGCGCCTGTTGCATGGCTTCGTCGAGCTTGTCCTTTCTCACGATGTCGCGCGCGATCGCCATCATCATCGATGTCTCGCCCTCGCAGGCATGTTTGGCGCCGGTATCGACCTCGAAGATCGGAGCAAGTTTCTCGCGCGCCAGGAACCACGGCGTGGTCGCGACAATAGGCATGTCGTAGGCCACCGCCAGCTCGCGCGAGGCCACCGCCAGCGGATCGATGTTGCCGCCATGGCCGTTGACGATCAAAAGGCGAGCAAAGCCGATGGCGCGCAGCGAGCGCACGATGCTTTCGAGGATCGCGCGATAGGCGGCATAGTCGACGCTGATGGTGCCGCCGAACGGCAGATGATGCTCGCTGAGACCGAGCCACAGCCCGGGCAGCACCGCGACGGGCACGTCGTTGGCAACCAGCCGCGCCGCCGCGATCGCGGCGGCGCTGGCGCTTGCGGTGTCGGTGATCACGGGCAGATGCGGCCCATGCTGCTCCAGCGAACCCGCAGGCAGGATCGCCAGCGCGCCTTCACGCGCGGCGATGGCGCGCAAATCCGGCGCGGTCATGCGCGCCCATTCGACTTCAATGCTCATGACGATCTCCTGGAATGCTTGCGTAGCTATCCGCGCGGGACAACAGAACCGGGTCCATCTCGGCAACGCCGTCCGCGATTTCCCGCGATACACGAATTTGCTGCGACGCACTCAGCGGCTTTGTTGCCAGCACCGTGTTGTACGGGTTGCCGAACACGAATGTCTTCGACGTGCGCCAGATGATCCGTTCCAGTTCCACGAACGTGCGCATCTTCAACCGGTACTTCCACAGCAGCATGTGGTCGATGAAATTCCAGGTGAGGCCCCATGCCCAGAATGGCAGTCGCCGATAACGGATCGGGCTGAAGCCAAGTGAGCGCAGCTTGTAGACGAGAAGGTTGGCGCCGACGAAATTGTACCGCCAGTTGTCGAAAAAGGCGGTGACGCTCTCGTAATCCTCCCTGCGGCGGCAATGATCGAGCGATCCCGGCGAACGGATCAGCAACCGGCCACCCGGCTTGAGCATCCGCCAGCACCGTGCCAGCCAGGCGTCCAGGTCCTTGGAATAGCCGATCGACTCCAGCGAATAGATCACGTCAAAACTTTCATCGGGAAGATCGAGGCTGTCGAAGTCGGTGACGATCACCTGTCCGCGCCCGCCGAGATCAGCGAATTTCCGGCGGACGATTTCTGCCTGCACGGTCGAATTGGTCACGCACGTCATTTCGATATTCTTGCGGCTGGCGAGGTATGCGGCCGCCGCGCCCGATCCGCAGCCGAGATCCAGCAACCGCATCCCGTCCTTCGGTTGCAGAAGGACATATTCGGCCTCGTAGGGACGCGAAAATGCCATGCGCGGGAACACGCAGGTCGAATAGTTCGCCTCCTCGTCACGATAGGTGCCGAACACATCGTCATAGGTGCGGCTTTCGTCGTCGTGCTTGAGAAAGTCGATCGGCCGCGGCGTCCATTCGACCAGTTGGAGCTGCTCGAAAGGATTGAGCGCGTGGCCAATTCTCCTCGCGTCCTTTGGCCGGGTCACCAGCAGGAAAAGGACATAGTGAAGAAGGTTGTACGCAACGAACAGCGTGACGACGAGCGCTACGCCCCAGAGCAATATCTTCATAATATCCAAGACCGCACCTTGACCGCTGAGACGAGAAGCCGCGCTGAAGCAGTGTGGGCCGTTATTCTACGAAGTTATTCGTCTTGGGGAGAACCCGCTACCCCGGATTGGCCTTCAGCCCCGCGGCCTCGATGCCGGCGATGGCGCAAATCTCGTCATTGTCCGAGGTATCGCCGGAGACGCCGACGGCTCCGAGCAAAGTCGTGCCGTCCTGGATCAGCACGCCGCCGGGCACCGGCACCAGACGTCCCTGCGCCAGTGTGTTCACCGCGCTGACGAAATAGGCCTGCTCCTGCGCGCGCTGAAACAGGGCGCGGGAGCCCATGCCCATCGCGAGCGCGCCATACGCCTTGCCGTGGGCGATCTCGGCGCGCATCAGGCTGGTGCCGTCCTGCGCCGCCGTGACCTTCACCGCGCCGCGCGACATCGAGGATGGTGACGACCAGCGGCTTGAGTTTCTTCTCGACAGCTTTCGCAAGCGCCGCATCGAGAATTTTGCAGGCGATATCGAGGGTCAGTTCAGCCATGAATGTTGTCCTTGTTGAGAGATGATGATTTCGCGCGATCGAGGCTGATCGCAAGCACACGCGCGGCGTGAAGCGCTTCGCGCGGCGTGCCGTCCTTGATCTGGTGGCGGCAGGAGGTGCCGTCGGCGACGATGATGGTCGTGGTGTCGGCGCGCCGCACCGCAGGCAACAGCGACAGCTCGGCCATTGCGATCGAAGCGTCGTAGGTGTCGGCGCCATATCCGAAGGCGCCGGCCATGCCGCAGCAGGAGGACTCGACGATCTCGACCTCGAGTTCGGGAATCAACCGCAGCGCCTGCTCGACCGGCTTGAACGCGCCAAAGGATTTCTGGTGGCAATGGCCGTGCAGCAGCACCTTGCCGCCGATCGGGCCGAGCGGCAGTTTCAACCCGCCGCTCTTGGCTTCGCGCACCAGAAACTCTTCGAACAGCAGCGCATGCGCGCTGATGGTCTTCGCCGTCTCGTCCTTGCGTAATGCGAGCAACTCGTCGCGCAAGGTGAGCAGGCAGCTCGGCTCCAGCCCCACGATCGGCACCCCGCGCGCGGCGAACGGCGCATAGGTCGCGACCAGCCGGTCCAGCTCGGCGCGCGCCTCGTCGACCAGACCGGCCGAGAGGAAGGTGCGGCCACAGCACAACGGGCGCGTGCCGCTTGCTGGTTTCGGCAGGTGCACGCGATAGCCGCCGGCAATGAGGACGCGCAGCGCGGCGTCAAGGTTCTCACGCTCGTAGGCGCGATTGAAGGTGTCGGCGAACAGCACGACCTCGGGACCATCAGCCGGACCGACGACTTCGCTGTCATTGTGGAACGTATCGCTGCGGAAAGCGGGGAGGGCGCGTTTGGCGCTGATGCTTGCCACCTTCTCGAACAGCGCGCGCAGCAGCGCGCTGCTGTTGCGCAAATTGGCGAGCCACGCGAAGCGTGAGGCCAGGGGCGCATAGCGCGGGAGGTAGCCGACCAGCCGGTCGCGTAGCGACAAGCCGTGGCGCGTAGCGCGCGCGGCCAGCACCTCGATCTTCATTTTGGCCATGTCGACGCCGGTCGGGCACTCATGCCGGCAGGCCTTGCAGGAAACACAGAGCTTCAGCGTCTCCATCATCTCGTCGGAGGCCAGCGCGTCCGCACCCAACTGGCCGGAGATCGCAAGCCGCAACGTATTGGCGCGCCCGCGCGTGACATCCTTCTCGTCGCGCGTCGCACGATAGGACGGACACATCACGCCGCCCTCGAGTTTGCGGCAGGCGCCGTTGTTGTTGCACATCTCGACCGCGCCCTGGAAGCCGCTGCCGGCGCCGGTGTAAGCCGACCAGTCGAGTACGGTCTTGAATTCAGCCACGCGATAATCCGCGGGATAACGGAACAGCGTGCGGTCATCCATTTTGGGCGGATCGACGATCTTGCCGGGATTGAGCACATTGTCCGGATCGAAGCGGTGCTTCACTTCCCTGAAGTCGGCGACGATGCGCGCGCCGAACATCGCCTCGTGGAATTCCGAGCGAACGATGCCGTCGCCGTGCTCGCCGGAATGCGAGCCCTTGTACTCGCGCACCATGGCGAAGGCTTCTTCGGCGATGGCGCGCATCGCCTTCACGTCTTTTTCAAGCCGCAGGTTCAAGACCGGGCGGACATGCAGGCAGCCTTCGCTGGCATGCGCATACATGGTGCCGTGGGTGCCGTGCTTGGCGAAGATATTGTTCAGCCGGTCGGTATAGTCGGCGAGATGCGGCAGCGGCACCGCGCAGTCCTCGACAAAGGAGACGGGCTTGCCGGCCTCCTTCATCGACATCATGACGTTGAGGCCGGCGGCGCGGAAATCCGCGATCGCACTCTGCAGCGCCGGCTCGGTCACCTCGACCACGCCGCCCCATTTGCGTTGAGGATTGTTCCAACCGAAGCCGAGATCGGCCATCAGCCCGGTGAGCTGCTTCAACTTTTGCAGATTGTCGGCCTGATCCTCTTCGGCGAATTCGACCACCAGCACCGCGTCGGGATCGCCGCGCACGGCGGCCGCGATGACAGGCTTGAACATCTCGATGTCGCGCCCGAGCGCGATCATGGTGCGGTCGACCAGCTCGACCGCGATCGGCTTGAGCTTGACCAGATGCTGGGCGGCATCCATCGCCTCATAGAAGCTGCCGAAATGGCAGACGCCGACCGCCCTGTTGCGGATGACGGGCCAAAGTTTCAGTTCGACCCTGGTGGTGAAGGCGAGGGTGCCTTCGGAGCCGACCAAGAGATGCGCCATGTTGTTGGCGGCGTTGCGCGGGGTCAGCGCATCCAGATTGTAGCCGCCGACCCGGCGCTGCACTTTCGGGAACTTGTCGGCGATCTCACTGGCCTCGCGCGCGCCGAGATCGAGCATGTCGCGAAACAATGCGAGGCCGGTGTCCGGCGCTTTGACGTGCGCGAGATCGCGCGGCACCTCGCCGAAATGCATTTGCGTGCCGTCCGCGAGCGCAGCGTCGAGCGAGATCGTGTTGTCGCGCATGGTGCCGTAGCGCAAGCTACGCCCGCCGCAGGAATTGTTGCCGGCCATGCCGCCGATGGTGGCGCGCGAGGCGGTGGAAACGTCGACCGGAAACCACAGGCCGTGTTTTTTCAGTTGGCGGTTGAGATCGTCGAGCACGATGCCGGGCTCGACCACGCAACTGCGGTTCTCGACGTCGAGCGCGATGATGCGGTTCAGGTGTTTGGAGAAGTCGACGACGATGCCGTCGTTGACGGTCTGGCCGCATTGCGAGGTGCCGCCGCCGCGCGGCGTGACGACGCGGCCGTCATCGCGGGCAATGGCAAGCGCCCGCAGCGCTTCGTCCATGGTGCGGGGGACGACCACGCCTGATGGCATGATCTGGTAGAACGACGCGTCGGTGGCGTAACGGCCGCGGCTAAATGAATCGAACAGCACATCGCCCGTGATTTCGCGCCGCAGGCGCGTTGCGAGGGCGCTATCATTGGCCGAATTGCTGGTCTTGCCGGCCTGCGCCGCCATGGGATGGTCTCGTACTTTCGTCTCGCCTCTCTTGCCCGCCGTTGCCGAGCTTGGCAAGGCAAAGGCTAGTGCCGCCGATCTGAAGTCCCTGACTTTCTCGCGGCAAAATCAGGCTCAGGGACTTCAGATCGAAAGCGGCACTAGAATCATAGATTTGCTAGTGCCCATGACTTTCCGAAGTCCGCGAAAAGGTGTCGCGGCGATATAGCGCGGACTTCGGAAAGTGGGCACTAGGTCACCTCTGCGTTTCGCGGGCTGCCGAGTGCGGGACAAGGCTGCAGGAAAGTGTTATCCGGAACGCTTGCGACTTGAACGAGGGATGCCCGCCATGACCGCGCACCAGGGACGGCACTTTCTGCAAATCCCGGGCCCGAGCCCGGTTCCGGACCGCGTCCTGCGCGCCATGGACATGCCCGTCATGGATCACCGCAGCGCCGAGTTCGGTGAGCTCGGGCGCAAGGTCCTCGAAGGCAGCCAGAAGGTGTTCCAGACCGCGGGGCCGGTGGTGATCTTTCCGGGCTCCGGCACCGGTGCGTGGGAAGCGGCGATCGTCAACACGCTCTCGCCGGGCGACAAGGTGCTGATGGTCGAGACCGGCCATTTCGCGACGCTTTGGCACAACATGGCGAAACGTTGGGGCATCGAGGTCGATTTCATTCCCGGCGACTGGCGCCGTGGCGCCGATCCCGCCGAGCTCGAGGCCAAGCTCACCGCCGACAAGGCGCACGCGATCAAGGCCGTGATGGTCGTGCACAACGAGACCTCGACGGGCGCGACCAGCCGCATCAGTGAGATCCGTGCGGCGATCGACCGCGCCGCGCATCCGGCGCTGTTGATGGTCGACACCATCTCCTCGCTCGGATCGGTCGACTACCGGCATGACGAATGGAAGGTCGACGTCAGCGTGAGCTGCTCGCAGAAAGGCTTCATGCTGCCGCCCGGCCTCGGCTTCAACGCCATCTCGGAGAAGGCGCGCGCGGCCTCGAAGACCAACAAGATGCCGCGCTCCTATTGGGATTGGGAGGAGATGCTCAAGCCCAACGCGAAGGGCTTCTTCCCCTACACGCCCGCGACCAATCTGCTCTACGGCCTGCGCGAGGCGATCGCGATGCTGCTGGAAGAAGGGCTCGACAAGGTGTTCGCGCGGCACCAGCGGCTTGCGGCGGCGACGCGTGCGGCGGTCAATCATTGGGGCCTCGAAGTGCTGTGCCAGGAGCCGCGCGATTTCTCGCCGGTGCTCACCGCCGTGCTGATGCCGCCGGGGCATGATGCGGATGAGTTCCGCAAAGTGGTGCTCGACAATTACAACATGTCGCTGGGCTCGGGCCTGTCCAAGGTCGCCGGAAAAGTGTTCCGGATCGGCCATCTCGGCGAATGCAATGAATTGACCCTGCTGGCAGCGCTGACCGGCGTCGAGATGGGGATGTCGGCGGCGGGCGTCCCGCACCGCGCCGGCGGGGTCGATGCCGCCATGAGCACTCTGGAGCAGCGCTCGCAAAGCAATGTCGCGCAGCTCAAGGTGGTCGGGCACTAGGTCTGCTTAACCCATCCGCCGGAAAGGCGATTTTCCCCTTCAAGCCCTGCGTCCAGGGCATTGACGGAATTAGCTGATCGCGGGACAAGGCCGGCGAATAATGCTATTCGGACCGCCCCGCCGCGACCAAGCGAGCGGGAAAAGCCAAGACCGGGAAGGACGCCCATGACGACCGTGCATACTGGAAGGCATTTCCTCCAGATTCCAGGACCGACCAACATCCCCGACCGGGTGCTGCGGGCCATGGACATGCCAGGTCTCGATCATCGCGGTCCGGAGTTCGCCGAGATCGGCTTTGCCGTGATGGCCGGCATGCAGCGCATGTTCCGCACCAGGCAGCCCGTAATCATCTATCCCTCATCGGGCACCGGCGCCTGGGAGGCCGCGATCGTCAACGTGCTGCAGCCCGGCGACAGGGTGTTGATGTGCGAAACCGGCCAGTTCGCGGTGCTCTGGCGCGGCATCGCCGACAAGTTCAAGCTCGACGTCGAGTTCATTCCGGGCGACTGGCGCCATGGCGCCGACCTCGAACAGGTCGAGGCGCATCTTTCCGCCGACAAGGCGCACAGGATCAAGGCCGTCTGCGTGGTCCACAACGAAACGTCCACCGGCTGCGTTACCTCTCCGCTGGAAGTCCGCAAGATCATGGACCGTGTCAAGCATCCGGCGCTGCTGATGGTTGACACCATCTCCGGTCTCGCCTCGATGGAATATGAGCACGACGCCTGGGGCATCGACATCTCGGTGGCGGGCTCGCAGAAGGGCTTGATGCTGCCGCCGGGGCTCGGCTTCAACGCGGTCTCGGAAAAGGCGCTGGCCGTGGCCAAGGCCAATCCGGCCTTGCGCTCCTACTGGGAGTGGGAAGAGGTGATCGCCTTCAACAAGGTCGGCACGTTCCCCTACACGCCCGCGATCAACCTGCTGTACGGCCTGCGCGAAGCCATCAGGATGCTGGAAGAGGAGGGCATGGAGAACGTGTTCGCCCGCCACCGGCGCCACAGCGAGGCGACGCGCGCCGCGATCAAGGTGTGGGGACTGGAGAGCCAGTGTCAGGAGCAGGGCGCGCATTCGCCGGCGCTCACCGGCGTGCGGATGCCCGAGGGCCACAACTCCGATCATTTCCGCAAGGTGGTGCTGGAGAATTTCGACATGTCGCTCGGCACCGGCCTCAACAAGGTCAAGGGCAAGGTGTTCCGCATCGGCCATATCGGCCATTTCAACGACCTGATGCTGATGGGCACGCTGTCGGGCGTCGAGATGGGCCTCGATCTTGCTCACGTGCCGCATCGCGCGGGCGGCGTGGTCGCGGCGATGGACGTGTTGAAGCGCCGCGGAGTGACAGCGATGCCGAAGGCCGCGGTGGCCTGAGGTCGACAACGAGTTTCGACAATAAAGGAAGAGTGCGATGTACGCTCCCATGTCCACCTCCGAGGACCTGCTCTATTCCGTCGAGGGCGGCATCGCGCGGCTGACCTTCAACCGGCCGCAGGCGCGCAACGCGCTGACCTTTGCGATGTACGAGCAGATGGCCTCGATCTGCGAGGCCATCAACGCCGACCGCTCGATCAAGGCGCTGATCATGACCGGCGCCGGCGACAAGGCGTTTGCCTCGGGCACCGACATCTCGCAGTTCCGCGCCTTCAAGACCCCGCAGGATTCGCTCGACTACGAGGCGCGGATCGATCGGGTGCTCAGCACGCTGGAAAAATGCCGTGTCCCCGTGATCGCGGCGATTGCCGGCGCGTGCACCGGCGGCGGCGCAGGCATCGCGGCCTGCTGCGATATCCGCATCGGCACCGCGTCGGCGCGGATCGGCTTCCCGATCGCGCGCACGCTCGGCAACTGCCTGTCGATGTCCAACATCTCCCGCATGGTCGCTCTCGTCGGACCCGCGCGAACCAAGGACATGATCTTCACGGCACGGCTGGTGGAAGCGCCGGAGGCGCTGGCGCTCGGCCTGCTCAACGAGATCGTGCCTGACGTCGCGACCTTGCAGCGCCGTGCTGACGAGACCGCGAAGCTCGTTGCATCGCACGCGCCGCTGACGATGGAGACCGCCAAGGAAGCGGTGCGCCGGATCCGCAAAACACTGACGCGCGACGAGGGCGAGGATCTCATCCTAAAAGCCTATATGAGCGAGGATTTTCGCGAGGGAATGGACGCTTTCCTGAACAAGCGCACGCCAAACTGGAAGGGCAAATAAGCCCTTCTCGTATCGCGTGTAATTTGTTCCCTTGTGGAACCCGCCGAGGTATCGCCCGGCACGTCAATATTGACGCCGTCGCAACCTCAGGAATAAGATCACCTCGGTTGTGTGCATAGCCCCGGCGTTTTCAACCAGTAACCGCGTGAGATGCTTTTGAAATTCGTTGTGACTGCGTTTTACAACCACAAAGTCATTAAACTGAAAAAAGACATCGATACTTCTTACGACGCGACCGTGCCGGCCCGCATCATTACCTTTTTCTTCTCCTGACGCCGAACACGGCTTGCGATTACGCCAGAGCTGATCACCGCGCTGCCACTGGTCGATGTGGCGGCGTGCTACGGCAACGCACGCAGGGGGTTTTCCTGATGACCGATCATAATCCGGTTTCCACGAGTTTGTCTGCGATTGGAAACTTCGGCGAACTTGCCGTTACGGCGACACCCCCATCACGACCAGCCATTTGACGGCGGTGGAGCGGCTCGGTCCCTCCGCCCCAATGCAATTCGACCACGTCTCAATTTTCTTCGACGATACGGACCTGCTTGTCGCGGGTCACGCCTGAACCGGCCCCGAGTTCTCGAATCCGCAGCTGAAAATCAATTCCATCAAGGGAGATCGCGATGACGACCATCAACGGAAACAATCAGAACAACAATCTCACCGGCAGCAGCGGAAACGACTCCATCACCGATGGCAACGGCAACGACGTGATCTCCGGCCTCGGCGGTAACGACACCATCACCGTCGGCAACGGCAACGACACCATTACCGACGGTGACGGAGACGATACCGTCAAGACCGGCAATGGAATCGACATCGTCACGGTCGGTATGGGCAACGACACGATTACGGTCGGAAACAACAACGATACGATCACTGCCGGCGATGGTAATGACACCATCAAAGCCGGCAACGGCAACAATCACATTACGGTCGGAAACGGCACCGACAGTATTACGGTCGGCAATGGCAACAACACCATCGTCGCCGGAAACGGCGCCGACACCATCACCACCGGCAACGGCAACAACACGATTTCTTCCAATGGCGGCAACGACGTGATCCATACCGGCAACGGTAACGATACCGTCAATGCCGGCGGTGGCAACGATCAGGTCTCTCTGGGTGGCGGCATCGATGTGTTCATTTACAACGTGTCGGACAACACCGGCTCGCACGACACTGCTGACGGCGGCTCGGGCAGCGATACGCTGCAACTCCAACTGACGCAGCAGCAGTTCAACAGCGCGGCCGTGCAGGCCGATCTGACGGCCTACAACGCATTCCTCGCGGCGCACGCGAACGCAAACACCACGAACGGACCGTCGTTCCATTTCACGGCATTTGATTTGACGGTCAGCAATTTCGAGCATGTCAACGTCGTCATCATCAACAGCCCGGTTGTCATCACTAGCGGGCCGGAATCCAGCACCGTCGCCGAACAGGACAACATGACGGGTTCGGCCGCGACCGACACCACGCCCACGACACCCGCGGGCACGCTGAACTTCACCGACGCCGACACTGGCGACACCCATACAGTTGCGGTGACGCTGGCCTCCACGTCGAGCGCCGTGCCGGCTGCGACACAGGCCGATCTCGCCACCGCGCTAACCACTGTCCTGCACAACTCCACCGGCACCGGCAATGGCAGCATCGACTGGAACTTCAGCATTGCCGACAAGGATCTCGATTTCCTCTCGGCTGGCCAGACGTTGAAAGTCGACTACAATGTCAAGGTTAGCGACGGCGCAACCAACTCGACCCAGACGGTCGAGCTGAACATCACCGGTTCCAACGATCCGGTGACGATCACCAGCGGCCCGCAATCCGACGCGGTGGCGGAGCAGGCGAACACGACCGGGTCGTCATCGCCGGACACGACTGCGGTGCATACGCTCGCCTTCACCGATCCCGATCTGAACGATGCGCATTCAGTGAGCGTCGCCGTCGATTCGGCGGTCTGGTCGGGCGGGGAATTCGTGCCGTCGGGCACCCTTGACGATTTGCAGGCGGCGCTTGCCACCACGCTGCACGACTCCACCGGCTCGGGAAATGGCGGGATCGGCTGGCAGTTCTCGATCGCCGACAATGACCTCGATTTCCTCAACGCTGGCGACACGCTGACCGTCACTTATGACGTCACGGTGTCGGACGGCGCGACGACCTCGACGCAGCAGGTAACGATTACGGCCAACGGTGCGGCTGACCCTGGCGTCGTGAACCCGGACGTGGCGAGCGTGTTCGACACGACGGCGACCGATGCAGGCAACCTGGTTGCCGTCGGCAACATGATCACGGACGCCGGGGACACGGCCGGCGACATCGGCAGCACGCTGAGTGTCTCGAACGTCAACGGGACGCCGGTCTCGGGCTTCCTCGAGGTAGCGGGCACGTACGGCACGCTCGATGTGTTCGGAGACGGTACCTATCTGTACTTCGCCAATTCCGCTCTCGATGCGCTGGTGCAGAATCAGCAGGCGACCGACCTGTTCAACGTCACCGTCGCCGATAGCAATGGCACCAACACCGCGACCACGTTGACCTTCAACATCACGGGCTCGGACGAAGCTCCGCAGATCACGTCGGCCGACGCATTCACCTCGCTGACCGAGGACGCCGGCTCGAATGTCGCGGTCAACGGCGGCTTCGAAACCGGCGATCTCACGGGCTGGGTTGCGAGTGGGCCATTCGTCGAGTTCGACGCACTGGGCAGCGGCTTTGGCAATTTCACCGCGAACCTCTCCGGAAGCGGTTTGCTGGAGCAGGATGTCGCAACGACCGCCGGGCAGCACTATGTCTTGAGCTTCGACGTGGCCGGCGATCCCGACGCCTCCAGTTCGTCGTTCACCGTCTCCTGGGACGGCGTGACACTGATACCGACGACCACCGCCGCTTTGGGATTCACCCAATACACTTTCGACGTTGTCGGCGACGGCTCGAGCTCGACGACGCAGTTCCTGGTTCAATACTCCACCGACGGATCCGGTCTGCACTTTGACCAGTTCGCGGTGTCCCCGACGCCTGGTCCCGCGACCGAGACCAGCCAGGGCGCCGTGCATTTCACCGACGTCGATCCCGGCGATACGCACACGGCAAGCTTCACGCCGCAGGACAACAACTACGTGGGAACGTTCTCGCTGGATCCGGTATCCGAATCCGGCGGTTCCGGGTCCGTGGAATGGCATTTCAGCGTTAACAACGCCGACATCCAGTTCCTGGCGCAGGGACAGTCGATCACGCAGGTTTATACAGTAGCGGTCACCGACGCGGATGGCGCCTCTGGGTCTCAGGATATCAGCGTCACTCTCAACGGCACCAACGATGCGCCGACGGCTGTCAATGACACCGTCGTCACCGATGCCGGCGCCAACGGCACTATCGATATCCCGACCTTTGCGCTGGCGTCGAACGACACCGACCCGGATACGACGGATCACGTGTCGGTCAGCCATGTCGTTTCCGCCAGTGGAGGCACCACGACGGAGAATGCGAGCGACGTGTTCTTCTTCGACGATGCGACGGCAGGCGGATCGTTCGACTACGCCGCCACCGATGGCATCGCGACCAGCTCTAACAACGCGACCGCGACCATCATCAACAATCCGACATCGTCGACGACGTTGACGGCCGGCAGCGGCGATTCGATCCTGATCGCCACCAACGGCACGGAGACGTTGCAGGGCGGCGCCGGCAATGACGTGCTGATCGGCAATTCGGGCAGTCATGTCATGTCGGGCGGAGGAGGAAACGACACCTTCGCGTTCCTGCATACCACCGACGGTCTGGGCGTCATCACCGACTTCAACAACACGACCCAGCACGACCATATCGCTGTCTCCGCAAGCGGCTATGGTGGGCCGCTGACAGCCGGCATGGACGCATCCTCGATCTTCCAGACGACGAGCGACAATCAGACGAACGGAGTTTCCGGATTCCTGTTCGATACCGCCAACCAGACGCTCTATTTCAGTTCCGATGGAACCCAGGCTGCGCAGATTGCGCTCACGCATGTGCAGGCGGGAGTCACGATCAATCCGCACGACATCCTGATCGTGTAGGACACCTCGCCACCTGAAGGAGACAACGCGGGCTTTCGAGCCCGCGTTTTTCTTTGAGCCGCAGCCGCGCGGCCCTCATTCCAAAGTCATACGGTATCGAGCAGCTCGCGGCTTGAACTGGCGGCCATTATCCGCGATCCTCGGTTTTCACCAAGCCAAACAAATCGATAGGGAAGAAACGCGTGCGAAACATCATGACGGCGGTGGCCAGCCTTTCGGCCATGCTCGCAAGCGCGCCGGCGATCGCCGCCGGCTGGGAGCCGACCAAGCCGGTCGAGATTGTGGTCGCGGCCGGCGCCGGCGGCGCCTCCGACCAGATGGCGCGGATGATGCAGGCCGCGATCCAGAAGAACAATCTGATGAAGCAGCCGATGGTGGTCTCGCTGAAGGGCGGCGCGTCCGGCGCGGAAGCCTTGATGTACATGAAGTCCAGCGAGGGCGACGCGAACAAGATACTGATCGCCTATTCGCTGATCTACATGCTGCCGCTGTCGGCCAAGATACCCTTCAACTGGCGCGAGTTGACGCCGGTCTCGGTGATCGCGCTCGACCAGTTCGTGTTGTGGGACAATGCCAACGGCCCGAAGAACGTGAAGGAGTTCATCGAGGCCGCCAAGGCCGCGAGCTCGCCGTTCAAGATGGGCGGCACCGGCTCCAAGCGCGAGGATCACGTGCTGACCGTATTCGTCGAGCAGAAGACCGGCGCGAAATTCTCCTATCTGCCGTACAAGTCCGGCGGCGAGGCCGCAACGCAACTCGTCGGCGGCCACACCGAGTCCAACGTCAACAATCCATCCGAAAACCTCGAAGTGTGGCGAGCCGGGCAGGTGCGCGCGCTCTGCGTGTTCGACAAGGAGCGCATCGCCTACACCTCGAAGGTCACCGAGAGCCAGTCCTGGCACGACATCCCGACCTGCAAGGAGGAGGGGCTCGACGTGCAGTATCTGATGCTGCGCGCCATGTTCCTGCCCGGCAAGGTGACACCCGAGCAGCAGGCGTTCTATGTCGACCTGTTCCAGAAGGTGACGCAGACGGCGGAATACAAGGACTACATGGAGAAGCAGGCGCTAAAGCCGATCTTCCTCACCGGCAAGGACATGGTCCAGTTTCTCGAGGAGGACGATCAGCTCAACAAGTCGCTGATGACGGAAGCCGGCTTCGTCGCGAAGTAGACGGCTGATCCGGCTTGGCGGTCCCGCCGCGTGGCAGCGTGATAGGCAAGGCGCGGCTGGAGGTCGCAGTCCCCGAATTCCCTTGATTTGCGGCGCGTCCGAAGTCCGTTGGCATTGGCATACGTAATAATCCCGGCTAAAGAGGCACCTGAGAGGTAGACGCTTCGATGGGGATTTCTTCGTCGAATCAATCCGATACCGATCTAGCGCCGTCTTGAGGCTGGCGCACCAACCGGGACCCCGCGACCGCGTATCCATGTCCAGTTCCGAAACCGAAATTGTCGTCGACGACCCCACCGCGCCGGAAGACGATTCCCCCGCGGTCACCTCCAACCGCACCGTCGAGATCGTGGTCGCGTTGCTTCTGTTGGCGCTGGCAGCGACGCTCGGCTGGGACAACTGGCGCACCGGCATCGGCTGGGATTCGACCGGCCCGCAGCCCGGCTATTTCCCGTTCTATCTGACGGTCATCCTGGCCGCCACCAGCCTCTACGGCCTGATCGCAGCATTGCGATCGCGTGAGGACGCATTGAAGACCTTCGTGACGCGGGCGCAACTTCGCCGCGTCATGGCGGTGTTCGTGCCGACGTTGCTGTTCTGCCTCCTCACGCAGTTTCTCGGGCTCTATGTCGCGAGCTTCCTGTTGATCGCGAGCTTCATGCGCATGGTCGGCAAGATCGCGCTGTGGAAGTCGCTGCTGACCGCCTTCATCTTCACGGCGATCATGTTCGTCACCTTCGACATCGCGTTCGACGTCATCATGCCGAAAGGGCCGCTCGAAGCGGCCTTCGGCTACTAGGAGCCGGCGCGCATGGAAGCCTTCGGCCTGCTCCTGCACGGCTTCGCCGTCCTGCTGACCTGGAAGACGCTGGCGCTGATGATGGTGGGCCTCGTGCTCGGCGTGTTCGTCGGCGTGCTGCCAGGCCTCGGCGGCCCGAACGGCGTTGCGATCCTGCTGCCGCTGACCTTCACCATGGACCCGACCTCGGCCATCGTGATGCTGTCCTGCATCTACTGGGGTGCGCTGTTCGGCGGCGCCATCACCTCGATCCTATTCAACATCCCGGGCGAAGCCTGGTCGGTCGCCACCACCTTCGACGGCTATCCGATGGCGCAGCAGGGCAGGGCGGCCGAAGCGCTGACCGCGGCCTTCACCTCCTCCTTCATCGGTTCGCTGGTCGCGGTGCTGCTGATCACCTTCCTCGCGCCGCTGATCTCGTCTTTCGCGCTCAAGTTCGGTCCGCCGGAATTCTTTGCGGTGTATCTGTTGACCTTCTGCTCCTTTGTCGGCCTCGGCCGCGAGGCCAAGCACAAGACCGTCATCTCGATGTCGCTGGGCTTGCTGCTCGCCGGCGTCGGCATGGACACGGTGTCGGGCCAGTTGCGCATGACATTCGGTTCCAACGACCTGTTGCGCGGGATCAACTTCCTGGTCGCTGTGATCGGTCTGTTCGGGATCAGCGAAATCCTGCTCACGATGGAAGAGCGGTTGGCGCTGCGCGGACATGCCGCCAAGATCAGCCTGCGCGTGGTGCTGTCGGTGTGGAAAGACCTGCCGAAATACTGGGTGACCCTGCTGCGTTCGTCCTTCATCGGCTGCTGGCTTGGCATCACGCCGGGCGGCGCGATCGCCGCTTCCTTCATGGGCTACAATCTCGCCAAGCGCTTTTCCAAGGATCCGGACAGTTTCGGCAAGGGCCGCATCGAGGGCGTGTTTGCGCCCGAGACCGCGGCGCACGCCTCCGGCACCTCGGCGCTGCTGCCGATGCTCGCGCTCGGCATTCCCGGCTCCGGCACGGCGGCGATCCTGCTCGGCGGATTGATGGTGTGGGGCCTCAATCCGGGACCTCTGTTGTTCGTCGACCACAAGGACTTCGTCTGGGGCCTGATCGCCTCGATGTATCTCGGCAACATCGTCGGCCTCGTGCTGGTGCTCACCACCGTGCCGATCTTCGCCTCGATCCTGCGCGTGCCGTTCGCCGCGGTGGCGCCGATGATCGTGGTGAGCTGCGCGATCGGCGCCTATGCGATCCAGAACGCGATGTTCGACATCTGGCTGATGCTGGGTTTCGGCGTGGTCGGTTACGTCTTCAAGAAGATCGGCATTCCGCTTGCGCCGTTTACGCTGGCGCTGGTGCTCGGCAGCAAGGCCGAGGATGCCTTCCGCCTGTCGATGATCGGCTCGGGCGGCGACATGCGGGTGTTCTGGTCGAACTGGCTGGTCGGCTCGATCACCACGCTCGCCATCGTGCTGCTGTTCTGGCCTGTGATCGACAAGGCGATTGCGGGCCTAGGGCGGATGTTGCGGCCCGCCAAGGCGTAACGCCGGAAACCGGCGCGAATTCAGTTATCTGCACGATTTCGTAAGGGATGCTGTCGCACTTCCACCGGCGGTTGTTTTCCCAGGGGATGTGGCTTTGGCGTGACAGCGGTCGGCCGGTTTCGAGCGTAAGGTCTCGCTCATGGAATTTGGTTTTTGGCGTGCCTGCTTCTCCCGAAACTTGAGCCCGGCTTGGTCGCCGGGCTTTTTGTTTGAACGCGCTGCCGGGCTTTTATTTCAGGACCACTTTGCCGCCCGGGCTTCGTGAAGCGCGCGGCACCTGCCGCCGGGGCGAGCCGGACAGCAGGCGAACGTCACGCAGAGGTCGCTTCGCTGCACTATAAACTATAAAGGAGTGTCGGCTGTCGAAGCCTTGCAACGCGCGGTCAAATGGATTAGTTAGAACGAAAAGTGAACAGTGAAGTTGGACTTTGGACTATGGGCTGGGAAGACGTTAGCCTCCGCAGGTTGTACGATGCTGTTGAACTAGGATGATTCGATGATTTGGATTTTCCTCACGCTGGCGATTTTTGGGCTGCTTTGGATCGCTACAAACGCTCTGCTATCGTGGCTCGTGCCGGAGAAAACGAGGTAATCTCCGGGCAGAGGCTGGCGATTCCGGCAATTGAGATCGCAAATGTTCCGACTGTTCGCATATTGTGTCGGCGGCCTGGTGGTCGCTGTATCGTTTTTCTTTGGTACTTTGGCGTTGCTGAACGCTTACGATGTCCGTCAGCGCGACGCATTGCGAGTCGAGCACGTGCGGATTCTGGAACGTGCCCTGGAAAAATATCGGGCCGCCAAGGGCGTTTTCCCCGGTCCCTATGCGGACAGCTCCGTTGACGACCTGCGCGACCAACTGGTCGGCGGCGGATTTATCAATTCGCTTCCGCATGATCCGCTAGCGACACAATCCTATCGGTACACCACGGCCGGTGTGCCTAACGGACAACGCTACGGCCTGAAGATTTCCCGGGAGGGAACGGGCGACTGTCTGACGGGAGTGGGCAGCGAAGGCAGTGGGTGGTGGGCACCCATCCAGCAATGCCCGTTCTGAAGGCGCGCCAAGAGCGAGATAACGACGGTCAATCGCCGCCGTCGATGGGCTTATAGATCGGTTTGGTTGATGTTCGATAGAGCATCAAGGAAAGAACTACCGGCCACACGAGCTGGAGAAACAGCCCGCTATAGGCGATCATGTTCTGGAATGTCGAAAACACGACGACGGTGTTTAGCAGCGCCAACGAAGGAACAGCGAGCGGTGTTCGATTGGTGATCAGCACATAAGCAGCGACCACAAAGCAGAACCAGCAGAAGATCACCGACATTCCAACCAAGCCGTCGAACACGGCGGACCTGCCGTACATCGTCGCTACGTTGAGTCCGTGCGAAATCTCCGGTGTCGCCACGCGATCATTGCGCATGAGGCGCTTTGAGATCACATCAGGCAGCAGCTCGCTGGCTAGAAATTCGCGCGTCGGCTGATTGATGTCGCTACCCTTCTCGAGCGTCAGCGCCAGATTGGCCGTCGGAGAGGTGGCATATAGATAGGTCCAGAACACGACCTCCGGCAGGCCGGTCTCCTCGAAGGCATGCGACGCATGGCCGATACGGCTGATGGAGCCTGTGCCTTCGCGAAATTGCCCGACGACGCCGAACAGAAACAGCGCGACGAACGTCATTCCTGCAAGCGCACCAACTTTCTTCAGGGTCAGCCTGCTTTCAATCAGGTAGACGAAGACCCACGAGACCAGGGTAATCATGATCGGGCCACGGTACATTGTGAGCAGCAGATAGATGAAGGGAAGAGTGGCCTCGAGCAAATAGCGTTTGCGACCGGAGGCAAGGAAATCAGCAAAGCGAATCGTGCTGAAGGAGCAACCGAACGTGACCACGATTGGGTGTACGTGTGGTATGCCGAAGTCCAGCTTGTGATTAAAAGTACCCATCGCGATCTGCACGAACGGTGGCAGGCCGTTCGCGGCCAGATCGGCGCAGAACAGCAAGACGAGCGGAAAAATCGCCCAATCACGAATCAGGCCGGCGCCGTGATTCCGGATACCTTCTACCGTCGATCGGAATGCTAATCCCAGCACGATGGCGACGACCATTGTGGCGCCGAGGAAGGCCAACAAAGGTCCCGGAATCGAAGGATAGACGTCAGACCATCCCAGTTGATAAATGGCAAGGACTGCCACGAACGAGAGCACGTAGACGAAAAACGGATTATTCAGCACGGCCCTTCTCCCCACCGGAAAGTTAGCACCTTAGGCCGTTAAACAGCAATGGTGGACGCCGATCGAGGCATGCCGTGGGGAAGGCACGCGCGATCGCCCCAGTGAAAGAGTAGTTTATTATTGCCGGCTCATTTGCAATCCCGCGCGAGCGCGGAAAGCGCGCCGATGGAAATGAAGACGACGCCCATTCCGATCGAACCTGTGAGGAACGTGTTGAAGGTTGTCGTGGCGTAGACAAAGATCGCGGATAACAGGAAGGGTAACGCAAGCTCCCGGGCTTGCCGCGCTGCCAGTCGGTACAGCCAGAAGACATATCCGGCCAGCAAACCCCAGAAAAGCAGGCCGACCAGGCCTTGCTTGTAGAACACCTCCAGAAAGTTCAGCTCGATACGATTGCGCGCGCCGATCCATGTCCCAAGTCCGTTGCCGATCAGAATCGATTTCAGGTTCAGGTGATCAAACACGAACCTGATGTCATTTGTTCGCATCGTGTCGGTGGGACGCGCTTCGATGATCGCAGCCGTGGGCGGCGCCGGTTCCGGCGCCGCTTGCGCGCCGGCTGCCGGCGGAGCGGTTGCTGGTGGTGCGGTTGCTGGAGGTGCGCTCTCTCGAGGCGAGGCAGGAGGCGCCGGGTGTGAGGCGTATGGCGATGCGGCAATAGCCGCTTCGGGCTGCGCGCCGAGCGCGGCGAATTCTTTCATGTTGTGGCTGGTTTCCACGCGCACGGCGACAAGGATGATGACGGCCATCATGCCGAGTTGGCCGAGCGCGACGATGGAAAGCCGTAAGCTCCTTGCAAGAAGCAACCCGAAAAGGACCGAACAGGTCAGCCCGACAAACATGCTTCGCGTGAGCGTCATGGCAAGCGCCAGCGTGCAAATCAAAGCGATCCACTGTCCGTACCTGAACGGACCGAACATCAGAAACAGCACGGCGATATTCACATCGAACATGCCCTTGTAAAGAAAGCCGACAAAAAACTGCTGACGATCGACGGCCTGGCGGAATATGAACTCGTCGCTCTCTCCGAGCCGATTGTAAATATCCAGATAGCTGACGAGATGCAGATAGGCGGCAAGCAGCAGCAACAGATAGGCTACCGACAAGATTATCCCGCAAACAACGAAGATTTTTGCGACCAGCGCGGCTTCGGCGCGCGAAGCTATTGCGACGGCAAAGAACAGCACCATGGGAAAATAGCTGAGCGGCTTGATCTCTGCGATGATGTCGGTTGGGTTGTTCCCCCTGATATAGCCGAGGGCGGCATCGAAGGCGGTGATCAGGACGAAAGCGATCGTAAGGGCGATGAGCTTCCGATCGAGCTTGACCGGTCGGACGATGGTGAGGCGCAGAATTGCCCACGGCACGCATAGCGCAAACAGAATTTCCCTGATGCGCCATGAGCCGATTTCGATCAAATAGCCGTTCCCGCCAATCGCCAAGTCCGTCACGACGGCGACAAGGAGGGTCTTTTCAAAAACATGTGAGATTTGAGGCAAGGCGATTCCGGTGGTCAGCGGCAAACTTCTAGCCCTCAAAGCACGACGAGAGCAAGTCTGCGAAACGCCGCAAAAGAAACTGAGTGTTGTTCAGGCTTCGCCATTTGGGTTAGGGGTCAACCTCAGAAGCAGGGGCTAGTAGGACAGTCTTTGGAACTCGAACGCGTCGAGCGTTCCGGTGTACACTATCTACTCTGCAAGCTGATCCGGCTTAACAGCTTCTTCTGCTGTAGCGCCGGCTTCTCG
This sequence comes from uncultured Alphaproteobacteria bacterium, assembly GCA_963794775.1. Classification (GTDB taxonomy): domain Bacteria; phylum Pseudomonadota; class Alphaproteobacteria; order Rhizobiales; family Xanthobacteraceae; genus Bradyrhizobium. The sequence goes on from CAWCGA010000031.1 coordinate 30,044, forward strand.
ATCAGCAGATGCGAAACGATCGCGGCAACATACGATCCGGCGAACACGGCAAAGAACAGGCCGGGCATTTCAATATTGTTGATCGCGATCATAACGGACATATGGAATAGGTAAAAGCCGTAGCTTAGCAGGCCGAGGTGGCGTATCGGCCACGCTCGTACCGCGCGAGCAATGAAAGAATCTTGCCGCCGGACAATCGCGATCAAAAAAACAGAAAAAATCATCGCCCATGTGCCAGGCCAGGTCCATGCGTTGAGAGAAAGCCCTGGAGCGAACAACCCCACGAAGTCATCGCCGCTTAGAAAAATCGCTGCGACGACCATAGGGGCCGCGCGCAAGCCATCCAGGACAAGTAGGGAATCGCCATGGCTTGATTTTTTGCTGTCCGGATCGGTCCAGGGGCTCAGGAGATAGCGCAGCAATCGAGCCTCCGATATGGCTTCCAGATATCAGACCACCTTGGCCTGCCTGAGATCCGCGATCTCCCCGGCGGCAAAACCGAACTCGGCCAGCACCTCCTCGGTGTGCTCGCCGAATTCCGGGGGATGAGCGGCCATTTTGCTCGGCGTGCGCGACAGTATCACCGGTTGGCCGACCAGCTGGATGTGGCGGTTCTCGTCGTTCGGCACATGCTGGGCGATGCCGAGATGCTGGACCTGCGCATCGGCGAACATCTGGTCGATCGCATAGATCGGACCGCAGGGCACGCCGGCGGCGTTGAATTCCTTGACCCAGGTTTCGCTCGACTTCTTCTCGGTGTATTTGTTGATCTCGGCGTTAAGTGCTTTGCGGTTCTTCGAGCGGTCCGGCGCGGTGGCGTATTCCGGCCGGCTCGGCAGGTCGGGCGCGCCGAGCGCTTCGGCGAAGCGCTGCCAGATGCGGCCGCCCGTGGTTGCGATGTTGATATAGCCGTCGGAGGTCTTGAAGACGCCGGTCGGAATCGAGGTCGGATGATCGTTGCCGGCCTGCTGCGCCACGTCCTTTTCCATCAGCCAGCGCGCGGCCTGGAAATCGAGCATGAAGATCTGCGCCTGCAACAACGAGGTCTGCACCCACTGGCCTTCGCCGGAGACGTCGCGCTCGAGCAGCGCGGTGAGGATGCCCATGGCGCAAAAGAGTCCGGCGGTGAGGTCGGCGACGGGAATGCCGACCCGCATCGGCCCTTCGCCCGGCGCGCCTGTAATTGACATAAGCCCGCCCATGCCCTGCGCGATCTGATCGAAACCGGGCCGCTTGTGATAGGGCCCGTCCTGGCCGAAGCCGGAGATGCTGCCATAGACGATGCGCGGGTTGATCTTCTTCACGCTCTCATAGTCCACCCCGAGCTTGGTCTTGACGTCGGGGCGGAAATTCTCGACCACAACGTCGGCCTGCTTGACCAGGCGGTTGAAGACCTCGAGGCCCCTCGGGTCTTTCAGGTTCAGCGACATAGCCCGCTTGTTGCGGTGCAAATTCTGGAAGTCGGCGCCGTGGCGCGGTCCGCCGAGCTGCTCGCCGCCGGCGTCCTCCAGGATGGCGTCGATCTTGATGACATTGGCGCCCCAATCCGCGAGCTGCCGCACGCAGGTGGGACCGGCCCGGACGCGTGTGAGGTCGAGCACGGTGAAGCGGGACAAAGCCTGCGAAGCACTGGGGAATGGCATTGAAAACTCCGAAAATCGTCGCGCTACCATAGTGATGAACCCGACGCCCGCAAGGCCTTGCCTGACGTCCGGAATAGGCCGCTGCTGTTCCCAGCGCAAACTTCACGACGTAAGGTGGAGCGACTGACTCGGCGGTTCTGCAACTCAGAGGTGATGATCGGCCGGCGGTTGCATTCTCTCGTTGTGGTTGAGGCGTTTTGGAACCCAAACAGTCAGCTTGCACGCGATCGGCGGGGTTGCTAGGGTCGTTGTCGGCCTTCGGGCTGAGGAAAGTCCTGCTCGTTTTTCTCTCCTAAGAATTTCATGGTTCCATTGAACCACCGTTACATTCGCTGGACATATTAATTGCGGGTCTTGAAGCTTTGCTTCTCGAAAGCGCAATCACTGCGTGTAGACTGACTGTCCGCTGGTTTGACGTTGGAAACATGCCCGCGGGCAGGGCTGAAGGTTTTTTCACTGCGCTGGGGCGGAATATTGCGTATCGGAACTTTCACCGCGAAACAGGCCAGGACGGGGCATCCCCGCCGTGGATCGATATTCAGTGCCCGTCCTCATCACATCTCAAATGGCTTCGGTTAAGCAGAGGAGGTAGACTATGCGTCGTATTGCTTTGGTGGCCTTGATAGTAGGAGCCTGCGTTCCATTCCTGTCCGTGTCGCCTGCCAGCGCGCAGGCGACCAGGACCTGGGTGTCCGGCGTCGGCGATGACGCCAATCCGTGCAGCCGCACTGCGCCGTGCAAGACATTCGCGGGCGCGATCTCGAAGACGGCGACCTTTGGCGAAATCAACGTGCTCGATCCCGGCGGCTTCGGCGCCGTCACCATCACCAAGTCGATCAGCATCGTTTCCGATCACGTGGAAGCCGGCGTCTTGGTCTCCGGCACCAACGGAATCGTCGTCAACCTGCCCACCGCGGCCGATCGTGTCCTGATCGAAGGATTGGACATCGAAGGGCTGGGAACCGGTCTCGATGGCGTGAAGATCGTCGGCTCCGGAACGACGACGATCAACCGCTGCTCGATCCGTCACTTCACCGCGAACGGCGTCAATCTCAATGGCACGTCGGGCGCGCGGGCGGTGGTGAAGAACTCGGTCATCACCAACAATGCCACGGGCTTCACGATCAATGGGGCGAGTGCCGTTCAGAATACCGGCATTTCCTTCGATACGCTGTACGACAACAATCCGACCGCCGCGATTTCGGTGACCGCTCCGAGCAATGCGATCCTGAGCAACAACGAGATGTTTGGTGCAGCGGCCACAGTCGTGGCCAATGGCGGGGCCAGCGTGACTTCGTTCGGCAATAACATAACGAACGGCACGTTCACGCCAACCACAACCACGGCGCCAAAATAGTCTTGGCCGTCTTTCGGCTCCATGAAGATCGATCGCCGTAGCAACCTTCACAGTTGCTACGGCGATTTCATTTTGGAAGCACCATCGCGAAGGACGAGGCGCGGTTGAGGGATTTCAGTTCCGCGAACCGCCAGGTACAGCCTGCGTCACCGGGCGCGGCAAAGGTTGTAGAAAATTTTCCTGCCCAGGGCTAACGTGCTCCAAATCGATTGGATGTTGGAGCACGCATGGTTTCAGACGGCCGCAAGAGGTTTGATGCAGATCGCGCTCCGGCGCGCGCCGGACGCTCACGCGATCGTCGCGCAACGAGCCGTCTGCTGGCTGTCGCGATCGGCGCAATGATGCTTTTCGGCGTCCATCCCGCGCTTGCGCAATCCCTGCGTCAGGGCAAGTCCGCGTTCGATCGGCAGGATTATGTTGCGGCGTCGCGGGAATTCATTCCCCTGGCCGAGCGTGGCGATGCGGCGGCCCAGACCTATCTCGGCTTCATGTTCCAGACCGGTCGTGGCGTTCCGCAAAACTATACCGAGGCGGCGATGTGGTATCGCCGCGCCGCGGAACAGGGCGACAGCCTTGCCCAGTATTCCCTGGGACTGCTTTACGACAAGGGCCAGGGCGTGCCGAGAAACGTCGTCGAAGCGAGCAAATGGCTCAATCTGTCGACCGCTGCCGCGCCTCGCCGGGCGCGCGAGGCTCGGGCCCGGATTCGCGATGCCGTCACGACCAAGATGACTCGGGGGGAAATCGCGCAGGCGAGGCTACGAGCTCTCGAATGGGCGCCGGCGCGCGAGCACTGAGCGTCGAAACCGCAACTGGAAGTTCGATAGCTGTTCAAAGCAGATGCGGGCCTCTCGGGAACGGCGGCCCGAGCCTTACGCGCCGCCGCGAAACATCCGCAATTGGCGTGTTGTTGCCAAAACGGGGCGAGAGCCGATGGGTGATGCCAGCATGCCGTGGAAAGCGTTCCATTTGGATCGCATTTGTTTCAACTGCGTGGTTGTCTGAAACTGCAAATTAAGGCGCAGGCGCGATACTGTGGGGTAGCCGCACGGCTCGCGGATCGTGGGACGCCTGCGGGTTTCGAGAATGCCAAGCGGACCGCGTTAAATCCAGATTCCTTAGTAGGCTCAATAACTTAGAGATGAAGAATCTTTTCGACGATAGTTTCTCGGATGACTTCACCGCAGCGCACGCAGCGGCCCTTCCCGGTTCGCTCGGCGGAACTCCCGCGCCTCCGGTTCTGGGGGCGCCGATTGACGTCACCGACGAAACCCGCGAGGCTGAAGCGTCGTTTGCCGCGAGTGGCGACGGCGGTCCGGGTTCCGTGGTGGCGGTCGGGGGTCCAGCATCGGCCGGGCTCACCATCAATCTCCTTTTCGATGCGGCGGCGATGGCGGCCCCGCAAAGCTTCCGCGACGGCATCACGGCGGCCATGCAGCAGATCTGCGCCGTGGTGACCGACAAAATAACGATCAACATCCAGATCGACTACAGCGGAACCGGTGGCGGCGCAGCCGCCGGCCCAACCGGCGGCAATTACGTCAACTATTCGACGGTGCGCGCCGATCTCGTCAACAATGCTTCGCCCGGCGACACGACATTCAATGCGCTGCCGACGGGTTCGACGTTCGCGGGCCAAAGCCAGGTCGCGGTCTGGTATGCGCAGGAAAAATTATGGGGTTTGATCAGCCCCACCGGGACTGAAGTCGACGGCAGCGCGACATTTTCGACCGATATCAACCCGAACTTGCTTGTCGGCGTCGCCCTGCACGAGCTCACCCACGCCATGGGCCGGGTGCCCTATGGTGCGCAGCCCGACATTTTCGATTTCTACCGCTTCACGTCACCCGGCGTTAATCTCCTGAGCGGCAGTTCCACCGCGCCGGCCGCATACTTCTCCTTGAACGGCGGTACCACCAAGCTCGCCGACTACGGCCAGACCTCCGATCCCAGCGATTTCCTCAACAGCGGCATGCAGGGATCGACCGATCCCTTCAACGAATTCTACGGCGGCAGCACCCAACAGTCGCTCACCGCCATCGACCTGAAGGAGCTCGATGCACTCGGCTTTCATCTGACGACGGGAAATCATGCGCCGATCGTGACCGCGACCGCCGCAAATGTTGCGGCGAGCGCTGGACAGTCCCTGGCAATCTTCGAGCCTGTTCACTGCCAGCGATCCCGACGGCGACACGCTGACCTTTATGATCTATGATGCCTCAGCGGGCGCGGGTCACGGTCATTTCGTTGTCAATGGTACGGTCGTGGCCGCCGGGACGCCCACCTGGGTGACGCAGGCGCAACTCGCGCAAACGTCTTATGTGGCCGGGACATCCGGAACGTCGGACGATGTTCGGCTGATCGCGTATGACGGCCAAGCCTATTCGGGCAGCGGAGTCTGGACCAAACTGACGGTCAATGTGACCGGCGCAGATTCTCCGCCGCAGATCACATTGCCGAGCGGCAGCAGCGTTTCGGAGCACGACGGAGTGCCGCTGGCAGTGACCACCCTGTTCAGCGCAAGCGACCCCGACGGCAACACGTTGACCTACATGATCTATGACGCCACTACCACCGCCGGTCACGGTCATTTCGAAGTGAACGGGACAGCGGTGCCGCAGGCGACGCCCACCTGGGTAACGCAAGCACAGCTCGCGCAGACCGTCTACGTGCCGGGATCAATCGGCACGACCGATGACGTTCGGATGATCGCTTATGACGGTCAGCTCTATTCCGATAGCGGCGTCTGGTCCAAGGTGCTTGTCACGGCGGCAGACGCGCCGCCTCAGATGAGCCTGCCGAGCGGCAGCATCGTGTCGACCATCGCGGGTAACCCGATCCCGATCGGCAGCCTGTTCAGTGCGAGCGATCCCGACGGTGATACGCTGATGTACATGATCGACGACGTCACCACGACTGCCGGACACGGCCATTTCGTAGTGAATGGGACCGTCGTCGCGCAGGCGACTCCGACCTGGGTGACGCAGGCGCAGCTCGCGCAGACGACCTTCGTTGCTGGCACGGCCGGATCGTCGGATGATGTCCGGATGATCGCCTATGACGGCCAGCTCTATTCCAACAACGGCGTCTGGTCCAAGGTGCAGGTCAACGGCGGCGCCCTTACCGCGCCACAGCCGGCCTCGCCGGCCTTGGCCAGCGCTCCCGAAGGACAGGGCGGGGGAAGCGGAGCGGCCAATGCGTTGCACAGCGTGCTGAACGACTTCTTCCACAACAATGCGGGATCGGGCGGCTTCGCGTTCGCCGCCTTCACGCCGCCCGCAACATCTCAGACCGCCGATGTCACGAAGTGGCATTACGATGCGGCCGCGTTTGATTTTGCTGCTCACGCGCAGCCGGAGGCGGCAAATCAGGTTTTGAACCCGACGTTCGCGGCAGCGCTCGCGGGGACGCCCTCGGCGGGCGCGCACGATGACCATGCGATCGCCGCCAACTCATTCCTCCACGACTTTCATATTCTCAGTTAGTGTTGATCCGGTACGGGTGTGCGTCTCACCCTTTCGCGTCACCACGGCATCAGAAACACTGCTCGATCAGCCAGCCGAGCCAGATCGCCGGCGCGAGAAAGGTGCCGAACGGCAGAAACGCGGTCAACTTCAGCGGCGCCCGCTTGATGGCGGCATTGAGCAGGTAGGCGCCAATCGCAGCGAGGGCAGCGATCTCGATTGCGGCAAACAGCGCGGGAAGGCCGAGCCAGGCGCCTGCGACCGCGGCAAGCTTGACGTCGCCGAGTCCCAGGCCGTCGCGTCCGCGTAGCGCCCGGTAGCCGGCCATGAGCCCAAGCAGGGGCAGGGCGATGATCAGCGCCCGTCCCACCGCCCAGAGCAGCGCCCAAGCGCCCGCATCCGGGCCGATCGCGGCGGCGCGAAGCAGCGCCAGCGCGGCTGCCGCGCCCGTCAGTTCGTTCGGGATCAAATAGCGGCGCGCATCGGTGACTGATATCGCAAGCATCAGCGCGCCCAGCAGCGCTCCCAAAAGGCCATCGGGGCCTGGCGCGGCAACGAGGCTGGCCACAACCGCTGCGACCAGCAGCAGGCTCGTGCCCACTTTCCGAAGTTCGTGCTCCATTGCCGCGCCACCGTTCACGAACTTCGGAAAGTCATGGGCACTAGCAAATATATGATTCTGGTGCCGCTTTCGATCTGAAGTCCCTGAACCCGGTTTCGCCGCGGGTAAGTCGGGGACTTCAGATCGGCGGCACTCGTGATGGCTTGCCGGAATGAGTTTTGGACGATCACGGGACCGGATTGGTTGGCGCCTGGCGTTCGCAGACCAAACCCCAATCCGGCGGCGTGTGCCAACCTATTTTCGCCCTGCGCGGCTTATTTGCCGCGCGCGTTCAGCAGGCGGCGACGGACGCCTGATTCAGTCCCTCGACGATGAGCTTGCGCCAGGCCGCCCCGTTGCAGGTCTCGCCACTTGGGATCGCGTTGCTGCCGCCGAACCAGGCGCGATTGAGGTTGGAACTGGTCCAGTTGATGCCGGCCGGTCCGCCATCGGCGAGTTTTGCGATGTCGCTAACCCACGGCAATTTTGCACGCCCCTTGCCGACACGCGAATGCACTTGGAAGCCGATGAAACCCGGGGAGGGCGCCTCAATCACCCGGTCGATAAAGTATTCGTCCACGGGAAGAAAATGGTTCGGGATCGGACTGGCCTGGATGAACTGCGTCGCATCCGTCGGCGCGACGCTCGGCCAGGTCGTCTTCTGCGCAACCCCGTTTGCCTTCAGCCACGGGAAAAGAAACAGATTGCCTGCGTTGTAAGATCCGATTTTCCCGCGAACGACGCTCATGCTGACGACGCCGGCGAGACCCATCGCATCGGGATTTTTCCGGAACAGACGGAAATTCATCCGCGAGGCGCAGTCAACGGTAAGGCGGTTTGGCAGAAAACCCGGCAACGGGCCCGCGACGCATTTCAGCGGAGGCTCCGGTGCGGCGAGCGCTGCAATTGATTGAGGTAGCGTTGCCGCAGTGACGATAGAGGCGCCTACGAAGGCGCGGCGAGTTCAAATAATCCAACACGACCACCCCCAGAATACACGACAAAAAAACTTGGCAAAGAATAGTTCGAAGCTGCGAACGTGATGCTATGCGAAGGCCACTCACTGTCAAACAATCATGGATAGCGTGAATAGCGCTATGCTATCTCAGATTCAAAAGCGGCCTGGATCGACAGCCAAGACCGCGTGACGGATCGCGGGCAACAGGGCTCACGCGTCGGACGCGGGAAGCGCCGAACGTCGAAGACGAAAGTTATTGCGCGCCGGGTGGTTTGACCACAACGACGGGGTTGGAGGTGCCGACGAACCGGCTGTTCATCTTGCTGCGCATCTCCTCGGCGATCACATGCGCATCGACGGGATCGCGGATCATGGTCGGGCGGATGAACAGGATCAGCTCGGTGCGGTTGCGCGTCACGTTCTGGTGCGAGAACGCGTCGCCGACGCCGGGGATCGAATCGAGGATCGGAATGCCCTGGCGCTGCTTGTTCTCGCTCTCGCTGATCAGGCCGGCGAGCAGCACGGTCTGGCCGCTGGTCACCGCGATCGAACTCTTGACCTTTCGCTGCGAGATCGTCGGCGTCAGCGTGCCGACGCTGGCCGGTGATACGCTCGAAATCTCCTGCTCGATGTCGAGCACGATGTTGCCGTTGGCATTGGCGCGCGGCAGCACGCGCAGGATGATGCCGGTGTTCTTGTAATCGATGGTGTTGACCACGGTGTTGTTGGAGGTCAGCACCGTGGCGCTGCCGGTCGAGAACGGCACCTGGTCGCCGACCTGCAATGTCGCCGGCTGGTTGTCGAGCACGACCAGCGACGGATTCGACAGCACCTTGACGTCGGTGATGCTGTGCAGGGCATCGATGATCACGCGCGGCGAGTTCTCCGATCCGATCAGGGCATTGAAGCCGGGCAGCACGCGGCCGAGCAGGGCGCCGGCGGCAGTATTGACCGCGTTGCTGGCCGCCTCGACGCTGCCGGCGATCGGCGTGCCGGGAGCGGTCGCAATGGTGTTGGACACCGAACCCTTCTGGCTCGCCAGGAAGAACTGCACGCCGTATTGCAGCTGATTGTTCAACGTGACCTCGGCGATCGTCGCCTCGATCGCGATCTGGCGCTGCGGCCGGTCGATCTGACGGATGGTCTGCTCGACGACGCGCTGCGAGTCGGCGTTGGCATAGACAAGCACGGCGTTGTTGGTGATGTCGGCGGTGATGCGGACGTTCGGAAGGAAGGTCGAGCCGCTGACCGACTTGGGAGCGGCGCCGCCGAGCGGCCCCAGGGCCGGCGTCTGTGCCGGTGCCGGTGCCGAGCGTGCGTTGATGGGGGAGCCGGGTGGACCGGTGATCGGCGTCGCCGCCCCTGCGCCCGCGGTCGGCAGCCCGCTCAACTGGGCCACGGGATTGGTGCTGGAGGACGACAGCGAGACGCCAGCGCCCGGCGCGATCTGGCTGATGCCGTTGTCGAGACTACCGCCGATGCCGCTCGACTGCCCGACCAGCATGTCGTTGAGCAGCGTCACCACGATCTTCGCATTGCCATAGCGCAGCGGATAGGACTTCAGGTTGACCGCTTCCATGTCGGCGCGGTCGAGCCGCGAGATCCACAAGGCGGCTCGCTTGAGGTATTCCGGTTTCTGGCTGACCACGAGCACGGAGTTGAGCCGCGTGATTGCCTGGAACTTGACGACGCTCTGGCTCATGCCGCCTTCGCCGGAATCCAGGATCTTCTCGAGTTCGGAGATCAGCGGCTCGGGCGCGGAATTGCGCAATGGGAATATCCCGACCGATTGCCCCTTCATCCAGTCGGCGTCGAAGCTCAGGATGGTGTTGATCGCGGCCTCGCGGTCGGAGCCGGAGCCGGTGACGATCAGGGTGTTGCGGCCGTTGTCAGGACGCAACGCGCCAGCCTTGACGCCGAAGCCGTCGAGCAACTTGAACATGTTCTGCGCCGACACGTAGCGCAGCGGCACCACGCTGATGCCCTGGCCGGCGTCGCCGCTGTCGATGTTACCCGGGCCGGCCTCGGCGGCCGGGATCAGCCGATAGCTGCCGCCGCGGTCGCGCACCAGCGAGACGCCGGACATCTTCAGCGCGTTCTCCAGCACGTAGAGCGCATCCGCCTTCGGCACCGGACGCACCGACGCCAGCGTCACGGTCCCCTGCACGCGGGGGTCGATCGCATAACCGACCTTCAGCACGTCGCCGAGTATGACCTTGGCGACTGTGGCGACCGGCGCGTTCTCGAAGTTGAGGTCGTAGCCGCCGCCACCGCCGTCGCGCTCGGCAAGTGCTGCGCCGGGAGGCACGGTTCCGTCGGAGAGATAGATCGCAGGCCGCGACGGGCTCTGCTGCCGGATGCCGCTGGCGCCGCTGTCGGCGACCTGGCGCGGCTGGATGTCGAGGTTGTTGATCTTCTCGGCGATGTCCTGCGCGCGCGGGTCTTTGGGGTTGCGTTCCACCGATTGATCGGCGGTGACGATGCAGGCAGTCAGGGCGAAAGCGGACAAAAATAGAACGAGCGTTCCAGCCAACCCTGAACGCAGGCGCGAAAGCGGATGGACCACTTTTGACAAAATACGCCTACCAAACGCTACGGTTGATCTGGAAATAGACGTCCGGCCCCCCGTGGCCCGGACGTTCGTTAATTTGCGCCACGATTATGTTTTTGCTAGAGAATATGTCAAGCGCAAAGGCCTTTTGCCACAATTGATAGCTGTTGTATTCCAGTAACAAGGTTAGCGGTGGGAATTGGATGCGCGACCTGTCCGCAGAGACCTTCCGGCAGCACCTTCTGGACAAGTATTCCTTGCCGGCGCGGGCGCGTGCCCGTGTCCAAAATCCCGCCAATTCAACCCTGACGCGTCCGCTCCGCGAGCTTTGGGAGGCAACCGACCTGTCGGCGGCGGAATTCGCCGATGAGGTCTCCAACTATTTCGGTGTGGTGCGGCTCGGCCTGCCGCAACTGCTTGCTGCGACACCATGCCTCGACGGCTTCTCGCGGCGGTTCCTGCGGGAGTCCACGATCTTTCCGTTCCGTGCGCCGAACGGCGGCTATCGCATCGCGGTGGCCGATCCCTCCGATACCGCCGCCATTCGCGCCGCCGAGATCGTGTTCGGGGAAGCGATCGAGGTCGCGGTCGCCTCGTTCGAGGACATCACCACGGTGCTGGACCAGCGCATCGAGCACGATGGCGCCGGGACGGAAGCAGGCACGAAGACCTCGAGCCAGCAGTCCGATGACGACATCGAAAGCCTGCGCGATCTCGCCAGCGGTGCGCCCGTGGTGCGCGCGCTCAACGACATGCTGGAGCGTGCGGTCGAGCTGCGCGCCAGCGACATCCACATCGAACCGTTCCGCACCGGGCTCGTGGTGCGGCTGCGCGTCGACGGATTGCTGCGCGCGATCCCGGCGCCGACCGGCGTGCCGCCGCAGGCGCTGATTTCGCGCGTGAAAATTCTGGCCGGGCTGAACATCGCCGAGCGGCGCTTGCCGCAGGACGGCGCGGCACGCATCCGCGTCAGCCGCGCCGAGCTCGACGTGCGTGTGGCGACCATGCCGACGCAAGGCGGCGAGAGCGCCGTGATCCGCCTGTTGCCACGCGACCGCGGCCTGCTCGAGATGGGCAAGCTCGGCCTCGCGTCGCGCGACGAAAAGATCATGAGCCGGCTTTTGGCGCTGCCGCACGGCATGATCGTGATCACGGGGCCGACCGGCAGCGGCAAGACCACGACGCTTGCCACCATGCTGTCGATCCTCAACGAGCCGACGCGGAAAATCCTCACCATCGAGGATCCCGTTGAATATGAAATCCCCGGCATCAACCAGTCGCAGGTCAAGCCGTCGATCGGCCTGACCTTTGCGTCGGCGATGCGCTCCTTCGTGCGCCAGGACCCTGATGTGATCATGGTCGGCGAAATCCGCGACGCCGAGACCGCGCATATCGCGATCCACGCGGCGCTCACCGGCCACCTCGTGCTGACCACGTTGCATACCGACACGGCGGCCGCCGCCGTGCCGCGGTTGATCGATCTCGGCATCGAGGGCTTCCTGCTGAAATCGACGTTGCGCGCCGTGGCGGCGCAGCGGCTGGTGCGCGTGCTCTGCGACCGCTGCAAGCAGCCGCACAAATTGACCGCTGATGACATCGCCGATGATCCGCGCTTTGCCGTGATCGGCTTCAAGGTCGGCGAGGTGGTGCACGAGGCCGGAGGCTGCGAGCGCTGCGGCGGCACCGGCTATCGCGGCCGCAACGGCGTGTTCGAGATCCTCGAAATGAGCGACGACGTGCGCAAGCTGATCGGGCCGCAGACGGATTCGCATAGCATCGACACGGCGGCCATGGATGGCGGCATGACCACCATGCTGACTGACGCCGTCGCCAAATGCCGCGCCGGCGTAACCACCGTGCCTGAAGTGTTCCGCGTCACGACGGTCAGGTGATGTGATGCCGAACTATCGCTACCGCGCGATGAATGCCAGCGGCGAGCTGGTGTCGGGCGCGATCGCAGCGCCCGCGCCCGGCGACGTCGCCGCGCGGATCGAACGCCTCGGCCTGGTGCTGGTCGACAACGTCACGTTGGAAGAGGGCGGCGGGGCAGGGTGGACGCTCAGCCTGTTCAACAAGCCGAAGGCCGAGGACGTCACCATCTTCACCCGCGACCTCGCGCTGCTGCTCCGCGCCGGCGCGCGCATCAATGACGGCCTCGAGTTGCTCGCAGCTGACAGCGATTTCGGCCGCTTGCGTCCCATCGTCGCCGACATCCGCTCGCGCGTGGTGGCCGGCGAGAGTTTTGCGGAGGCACTGGCCCGGCATCAGGGACTATTTCCGCAGATGTATGTGGCGCTGATCCGGGTTGGAGAGGCCTCCGGCTCGCTCGATCAGGTGCTGGAGGTTCTCGCCGACGAGCGCAGCCGCACCGAGGCGCTCAAGCGCAGGCTCGGCGATGCCATCCGCTATCCCCTGTTCGTACTCGGCGCGGCAGGCTGCGTGCTGCTGTTCTTCCTCACCTTCGTGCTGCCGCAGTTCGCCAGCGTGTTGCAGGATTTCGGCGCCAAGGTCGATCCGTTCATCCTTGGCTTCCTCAATCTCTCGACCTTCCTGCGCGCCAATTCGGACGCGGTGCTTGCCATCCTCGCCGTGGTCATCGCCGCAGCTTGGCTTTCGCTGCGGCAGGAAAGCGTTCGCCGCGGTCTGATGAACCTGCTGACGCGGCTGCCGGCGATACGCGAGGTGATGAAATATTATCGGACCTCGCTGTTCTGCCGGAACCTCGGGCTATTGCTCGGCAGCGGCGTCAACCTGACCACAACCTTGCGCATCCTGGTCGACATGATGGCCTCGGTCGGATCGGCCGTGGTCTGGACCGAAGCCGCCGACCGCGTACGCCATGGCGCAAAACTCTCGGATGCGCTTGCCGAAACCCAGGCGCTGCCGGCGATGGCGGTCAGGATGCTCCGGCTCGGCGACGAGACCGGGCAGCTGCCGGTGCTGTCCGGCCGCGTCGCCGAATTCTACGAGGCCAAGCTGCAGCGCACGCTCGACCGCGTGGTCGGCATTGCCGGCCCGGCAGCGATTATCGTCATCAGCCTGGTCGTCGGCGGATTGATTGTGTCGGTCATGACGGCGCTGATGTCCGTCAGTCAGATTATCGGGTGAGGTTCAGGATGCGTGCATTTCGAAGGATATTGCAGAAATCGCCGCGGCGCCGCCGTCGTGCGCAGGCCGGCTTCACGCTGGTCGAAATCCTCGTCGTCATCACCATCATCGGCCTGATCATGGCGCTCGTCGGCCCGCGCGTGCTGAACTATCTCAGCGAGTCCAAGGCCAAGGCCGCGAAAATCCAGATCGAAAGCTTTGCCAGCGCGCTCGATCTCTACTACCTCGATCTCGGTCGCTATCCGACCAGCAACGAAGGCTTGGCGGCGCTCACGCAAAGCAATAACGCGCCCGGCTGGAACGGGCCCTATCTGCGCGGCGGCGTGGTGCCCAACGATCCCTGGGGCCACGGCTACGTCTATCGCGCGCCGGGCCAGCGCGCGCCCTACGACATCGTCTCGCTCGGCTCGGACGGTCAGGAGGGCGGCAGCGGCACCGCCGCCGACATCGCCAGCGGCACCCGCTAATGGTGCGGCTTCGAAAAGACCGTGACGGTGAAAACGGCTTCGCGCTGATCGAAATCCTCTGCGTGCTCGCCATCATCGGCCTGCTCGCGGCGATCATACTGCCGGGCTTCCCGCGATCCACCACGCGCGCGCGGCTCGAAAGCCTCGCCGTCGAGACCGCGGCCATCCTCAAAGCCGACCGCAGCGCGGCGCTGCGCCGGCACACGCAGGTGGCGACGATTGTCGATGCGCCCGAGCGCGCGATCCGCTCCGGAGCAACCGGGCGCATCCTGCGCCTGCCGAGCGACGTCACGGTCAACACCGCGCTGGCGGTGCGCTGCGCCGACCGCCAAGCGGGCCGCTCGATCGATTTCTTTCCGTCCGGGATGTCCTGCGGCGGCACCATCGCCTTGGCGCGGCCGGGCATGGGATACGAGATCCGCGTCAACTGGCTGACCGGGGGCGTCGAGATTGTCACGCAAAAGCAAAAGCTGCTTTGACGGCGAACGCGGCTTTACGCTGATCGAGGCGCTGGTGGCGCTTGCGATTATCGCCGCCGTGCTGACCGCGATCGGCATGGTGATCGGCACCACCGTGCGCGGCACGCGCTCCATCGACCAGCGTCTGGCGCTGACCGGCGCCGCCGAGACGCTGCTCGCCCAGTTACCGGCGCGCAATTTGCTCAAGCCCGGCACCCAATCCGGCGAACTGGCAGGCCATCGCTGGCGGATCGACGTCGCGCCGCTGAACGTGGCGGCGCAGGAAGTGATGGAGACCAGCCGCTTCGTGGCGCTGGCCGTCAACGTCCGGATGCAGGCGCCGGGTGGCCCGGCCTTCCAGGTTACGACCGTGCGTCTCGTGCCGAAGGCCGCCGAATGAGCGCGCGGCGACGATCGCATGGCGAGGCTGGCTTCACACTGCTCGAAGTGCTGCTGGCGACGCTTCTGATGACGGTGATCCTCGGCGCGCTCGCCACCGTGACGGCGCAATGGCTGCCGAACTGGAACCGGGGGATCGTGCGGGTGCAGCGCGCCGAATTGCTTGCGATCGGGCTCGATCGCATCGTGGCCGACCTGTCGGTGGCGGAAATGGTCGCGGTCAACGGCGACGCCAGGACGCCGCTGTTCGAGGGGACAGAACTGGCCGTCACATTCCTGCGAACGGCGGTTGGTCCCAACGCCCGTCCCGGGCTCGAATTCATCAGGCTGATCGAGAAGGCCGATAGTCAGGGCCTTGCCATGGTGCGCGAACGCGCGCCGTTCGCGCCGATGCCGACGGATGGGCAAATCCGCTTTATCGATCAGGTCGTACTGATCCGTTGGCCGTTGCGCGTATCGTTTGCCTATGCCGGCGTAGATCAGGTCTGGCAGCCGGAATGGCGCGGCAAGGCGCAGCTTCCGGATACGATCCGCATCACCGTGCGCGACAGCGCGACCGGTCAGGTGCTTGCGGTCTCCCGCGCCGCCACCGTTCACGTCAATGCGCCGAACGAATGCGCGCGTGCCAAGAACATCACGGCCTGTCTCACGGCGCGATTGAAGGGCGATGTCGACAAGAAAGAGGAGCAGCTGTGATGCGCCCCGACAGCGAACCCGGCGTGGCGCTACGCAACACGCGCGGCTTCATCGTGATCGCGGTGCTGTGGATTCTCGCGGCGTTGTCGGCGCTGGTGCTGATCTATCTGACCTACGTCACCAACACCGCAATCGTCGTGGCCGGAAGCACCGACCGTGTCCAGACCGAGGCGCTGGTGACGGCCGGCGTCGAACTTGCAGTTTATCATTTGACGGCCGTCAAGGGAGGCGTGCTGCCGACCAGCGGAACCTTCAACGCCCGGGTCGGAGCCGGCCGGATTTTCGTGACCTTTCGTTCGGAAGCCGCGCGCGTCGACCTCAACGCGGCGCCGAAGGGGCTGCTCGCAGGGCTGATGGTCGGGCTCGGCGCCAATCCGTCGGAGGCGCCCGCCTATGCCGATCGCATCCTTGCCTGGCGATCACCGTCCGAGCTCGGCGACGGCGATCCCGAAAATTCCTTTTATAAGACCTCGGGAGCGACCTATATCCCCCGCCACGCGCCGTTCCCGGCGGCGGAGGAGTTGTGGCTGGTGCGCGGGATTCCATCCGCCATCGTCGAGCGCATGATTCCCTTTGTGACGGTGTTCAGCAATATCGCCTCGATCAATGTGCTCGACGCCGCGCCGCAGGTGCTGGCAGGACTGCCCGGCATGTCGCCGGAAAACCTGCAATCGCTGCTGGCCCAGCGCAGCGATCCCTCGGTCGACCCGCATGCCCTGATATCATTGACGGGCGGCGAGGGCGCCACGCTTGCTGGCTCCCAAGCCTACCGGATCAAGGTCGATGTGGAACTTGCCGACGGCCGCCGTAGTGGCAGCGAGGTCGTGATCCTGCTTCTCGAAAGCGGCGACGAGCCCTATCGTGTATTGTCGTGGCGCAACAATTCCGACGGCAGTACGGTGCCGCAGAGAGTCTCCTCGCGATGAAATTTCTCGGCAGCCTCAGCGCGATCCTGAACGCCTGGAC
The DNA here is from genome assembly GCA_963794775.1 of uncultured Alphaproteobacteria bacterium. Lineage (GTDB taxonomy): Bacteria > Pseudomonadota > Alphaproteobacteria > Rhizobiales > Xanthobacteraceae > Bradyrhizobium. Next base: position 46,712 of record CAWCGA010000031.1, read on the forward strand.
CGGAAGCGTCGCGGGCGCGGTGATCGCCGGCCTCAACCGCATCGTCTCGCCGCGCGTGGTGCGGCTCATCGAAGGAGACAGCGGCCGGTTTGCCGTGGAAGCGTCCGGTAAGGGCGAAAATGTCCCCTCGACAATCGCGTTCGCCGACGGCGTTGCGCCTGCCGGCCTTGCCGCGCTCGTCAGAGGCAGCCGGGTCGAGATCGTGCTGCAGCCGAAGCGCTTCCTGTTTCGTCCGCTGGAACTGCCGGCGCGCGCGGCCGACTTCATCGAAGGCATCGTGCGCGCGCAGATCGATCGCCTGACGCCGTGGAGCGCGAGCGAGGCGGTGTTCGGCTGCACCGTGCCGACTGCCGGCGGCGGCGAGAGCATCACCACGACGATCGCCGCGACCACGCGCAAGGCCGTGACCGGATATGTGCAGGCGCTGTCCGTGTTCCATCCGTCGGCGGTCGCGGTCCTCACGGATGTGCGCGAGGCCGGCGGGACGCGCGTGAAAGTGTTCGAGCAAAGCGCGCGCGGATCGCTGGACGCGGCTAAGCTCGCCCGCATGCTGCAGCTGGCGCTTGGCGCGGTGGCCGTCGTCGCGGTCGTCTCGCTTGCGGCCTCGACCTGGATCGCAAGCAGCCTCGGAGCCCAGGAGGACGAGCTGGCGCGCCAGATTTCGCAGCGCCGCGCCGCCATCCGCGCCGGTGCCGACGGCGGCGACCGCTCGCCGGCGGCCCTGCTCGAACGCCGCAAATACCAGACGCCGGCCAGCGTGATCGTGCTGGAGACGCTGAGCCAGGTGCTGCCGGACAACACCTATGTCACCGAATTGCATCTGACCGGCAACAAGCTGCAGATCGCGGGCATCACCACGGATGCGCCGTCGCTGATCTCGCTGATCGAGCAGTCGCGTCACTTCACCCGCGCCACCTTCTACGCGCCGACCACGCGCTCGCCGTCCGATCCCGGCGAACGCTTCCATATCGAGACGCAGGTCGAACCCATAAACACTGTCAAGAACACGGTGGCGCCATGAACGCGGGCAACCTGATCACGCGCACCCTGTCGCAGTCGCCGCTGATCGCGGTCGTGCTCTATCTCACCGTGCTCGGCGGCCTCGCCTTCTCCTCCGTGGCCGCGATCGCCAACATCTTCGATCACCAGCGCGCGCTGGCGCAGACCTCCGACCTGCTCGATCAGTTGCGCGGGCGTAAGCCGCGCAATCAGGCAGAGCTTTCGGCGGAACATCCCGGCACGCCGTTCCTGGAGGGACCGACGGTGACGGTGGCCGGCGCCGCGCTGCTGCAGCGGGTCGCAGCCGCTGTCGGCAGTGCCGGCGGCACTATCCAGTCCTCGCAGGTCGACGTGCTCGGCAAGGAGGCCAAGGATGGCTTCGTCGGCCTCGTCGTCAGTTGCGAGATGGAGCAGCCTGCGCTGCAGAAGGTGCTGTACGACCTCGAGGCCGGCATGCCCTTCCTGTTCGTCGATCAGCTCGATGTGCAGGTGCCGCAGACCACCGCAAGGAACGAGGCGGGCTCGGGACGCATCCGGGTGATGCTCGGCGTGTCCGGACAGTGGAAGGGCGACAACTAGGCTTTTTGTTTGCGCATGATCTTTTCGGAAAACCGCTGCATACTTTTCCGGATCATGCGCTAGCGGTAGTCGGGCCTACCAGCTGTATTTGACGACGCCCTTGCCGGCGTAGCTCCTGACGTTGCCGGAGAACTCGCCTTCGAACACTCCGGCGATCGAGAAGCCGTTCAGCCATTTGCGCTCGGCCGAGGCCGAGACCAGCGCGGAGTCGTCGTCCGGTCGCGCGCCGTTGACGACGAAGCTTGCGCCGGGCAGCGCCTGGAAGAGCGCGGTCACCGCGCGGTTCGGATCGTAGTCATGCGCCCAGGCGGCGCGGCCGCGCAAGGTCAGCACGCCGTCCGTCATGGCGAAAGATGTGTCGCCGCGCAGGCCGAGCTCGGTGCGGGTATCGATCGCGGTTTGCGCCGCATAGTTCAGCGCAAACAAGCCGCCGCCGTTCTGGCTCACTTCCGAGTAGTTCGGCAGCTGGACGCTGATCACCTGCGCCGCCGCATAGGGCGTGACGCCGCCGAACGGCGTTGCGAAGCGATAGCCGCCCTCGAATCGGCCGGAGAAGGTTTCGGCCTGGAAGCGGCCCTGCAGCATGTCCACGCCGGCCAGCGGCACGGTGCGGTTGGTGGTGACGTCGTGCCAGCCATAGGCGAATGCACCGGAGAGATACGCCGCGCCAAAATTCTGCCGGCCGTAGACGCCGGCGTTGAACATGTCGGTTCGGCCGCCGCCCATGGCGTTGGCGAGCGAATAATTGGTGCCGCCGCCGCCGAGCGCAAAGCCGATCAGCGTGTCGGGTGAGATCTTGTAGTCGGCGCCCGAGGCCACGCCCCAGATCCGCGCCGTGAGGTCCTGCGAGCCGACCACCGCGTTGCCGCCCACGGTTTCCGAGCCGCCATAGCCGGAAGCCCAGACGCTCCACCGGTGCAGGGGCGCCAACGGTGGCGCCTTGGTCGCCATGGCGAAGGCATCGGTCGCGGTGCCCGAACGCTTCGCGGCGTACGCAAGCGCTTCCTCGTCTGCGTAGCCGGTCGGCGTCACGCTTTGCGCGGTGAAGCCGCCGGAGCGGCCCGCGATGGTGGGATCGAGCAGCAAATTGAGGAACAGGTCGCTCGCCTTGATCGCGGTCTGGATCACGCCGGTGCCGAGCTCGCCCGAGGCGATCGTGAGGCCTTGCGGGTTCAGCATCGCAAAGGCCATCGGAATGCTGCCGGTGCGGTTGAAGAAACCGGTCAACGCGTTGGCGACGTTCTGCTGGTTGACGGTCAGCGGCCCGGTCGGCGTGACGAAATTCAAGCTGGGTGTCGAGGAAGGCGTCGTTGGCATCATAGCTCAGCGTCGGCGTGATGTTCGACGGCGCGTTCATGTTGGTGAGCGAGCTGAACGTGCCGTTCACTCCGCTTGCCGCGGTGAGGATGGTGTATTTCTTCGCGACATAGTTACCGGAGAGATAGAACGCCGCCGCGGTGCCGCTGAGGGACGCCGTGCCGCTGACAGTGGTGAAAGTGGACGTGGTCGGATTGAGGGTGACCATGTAAATCGCGCCGGATTGAAGCGCCAGATTGCCGGTCACCGTCATGGATGAACCTGGGGTGCCATTACCCGGTGCAAACGTGCCGCCGGAAACGGTGAGGTTTGCGACGCTGCCGGTGCCGGTGAACAGGCCGCCGCTGACAATCGCGCTGCCGTTCAGCGCGCCGTTGTTGACGGTGGTGCCGGCCGTGTTGGTCAGAAGGCCGGATACTGTGGCGCCGGTGTTGTTATTGAAGATATTCGCATTCGAGACCGTACCGGTCCAGGTCAGGTTATTGTTGATCGTGCCGGCGTTGGAGACGACGTTGCCGGTCCAGACGCCATTGTTAGTGATCGCGCCGGTATTGCTGGCAACGTTGGCAACATATGTGCCGCCGTTTGTCGTGACGCCGGCATTGTTGAGGTCATCCTTCACCGTTCCGCCGGCAGTGACCGTAATGGTGCCGGTCGCGTTGTTGGTGATGCCTCCAGTTGTCGCATCCAGCGTCGCGCCATTGGCGACCGTCAATGCTCCGCTGTTGGTGAGCAGCCCCTGCAGCGTGTAGGTAGCGGTGCCGACAGCAAGAGTGGCTCCCAGCGCGTTGTTGAAGGTGCTGTTGCTGGCCAGTGTGCCGGTCGTCGTAAACGTGCCAGCATTGTTGGCGATCGGGCCGTTCACGATGCCCGATGCGTTGAACGTCCCGGTGTTGGTAAGTCCATTGGTGATCGCGCCCGTATCGGTCGTTGTGCCGTTATTGGTCACGGAGCCCGTGAGGTACCCGCGTTGTTGAAGGTGGCGTTGTTGGTGACGTTCGACGTGATACTGCCGGTGCCAGAGATCACCAGCGTTCCGGCCGAAAGCGGTCGGACCGGCATAGGTATTGGCAGCTGTCAGCGTCGCCGTCCCGATACCGATCTGCTGGAACGTGCCGGAGCCGGAGAGGATGCGCTAAAACGTAAGCGTTGAACGGTCGAGCGAAAAGTTCGCGTTATCGAGAACGTGCCGACGATGGATCCTGTCGCGCCGCCATTGCCGAGCTGCAGCGTGCCCGCCGAGATCGTCGTAACGCCGGTATAGGTCTCCGTGTTCGTCAGCGTCATCGTGCCGGTGCCGACCTTGGTCAGCGAGCCGTCGAGGCCGGAGATCACGCCACTGACCGTGGTGGAGAGATTGTTGCTGCCGACGGTAAGATTCTTGGCGCCAAGCACATAGCTGCCGGCGCCCTCGATCGAACCGGCGGTCGTGCCGGCAGACGTCAGGGCAGAGATGTCGACGGTGCCGCCGGATTAGTGATAAAGCGCGCGCCGCCGCCGCTGCTGGTGTCGAAGAAAAAGACGTTGCCGCCGCTGTCAGTGGTGATGGTGGCTGTGCTCGCCGTGGTTTTCGAGTTGAATGAAACGACGCCGCTGTTGTCGATGGTGGATCCACCGGCGGTGGCGGTTCGTTGGTCCCGCCGGAATCGCCGAATTGCACGATGCCACCGAGGCTGTTGATGATCACCGCGTTGCCGGCGGTGGTCGCCGCGAAGAAAGCCGCCGGCCCCCACTGTTATTAATGATGACCGCGCTGCCGGCGGAGGCGGTGTCCGTGCCGACCAGGGGGACGCCGAACGAGGTCGTACCGCCGCTGTTGTTGACGATGGTGGCGTTGCCCGCCGTGCTTTGGTCCTGGAAATTCGTGTCGCCGCCGTTATTGTTGACGATAGTCGCATTCGTCGCCCAGGTGTTGGCGAGGAAGTTCGTGGTGCCGAACTGATTGTTGGTGATATGTGCGGTGCCGGCGTTGCTGGTGTCGGTGCCCCCGAGGGTGCCGAAAGTGGTCGTGCCGCCGCTGCCGATGCCGGGGTTGTTGGTGATCGTAGCGTTACCCGCGGTGCTGGAATCGAGAAAGTGAGCCCGCTGGTAATGCCGAGCGATCCGACCACCGTGATGTTCGAGTTGACGGCGGTCGACGTGTTGTTGAAGGTGATGGTGCCGGGATGGGTGGCATCCGGCATAGTGATGATTGCGGAGCCCGCGCTCGCTGAATTGTTGAAGACGAGATTGGACTCCTTCAGCACGATATTGGCGCTGCCCGCTGTGCTGGTGTCGTTGAAGGTGATAGTGCTGCCGACCAGCGAGGAGTTGATGGTGGAGCTGCCTGCGCTCGCGGAGTTGCCGAACGTCAGCGTGGCGTTGCCCTGCAGGGTGATAACCGAGCTGCCCGCCGTGGTATTGTTGCCGAATGTCGTTGTCGAATTGTTGGCGCCGGTGATGTTGGACGAGCCGGCGGAGGCTGAACCGGTGAACTGCAGCGAGTTGTTGTTGACGATCGTGGACGAACCTGCCGTAGAATTGAGGTTGAAGGTGATGAAACCCGAGGCGGCATTCGTGATATTTGCAGTGCCGGCAGTCGCGTTGTCGTTGAAGTTGATCGTGGCGTTGTTCGTGATCTGCGCCGACCCGGCCATGCTGCTGATGTTGAATTCAACATCGCCGTTGTTGACAATGATGGCGGTGCCGGCTGTGCTCGTGTCCTGGAAGCTCATGCCACCGCTGTTGTTGTAGGTCACCGGACTGGTGTCTGCGCTGGTGGAGCTGGAATTCAGGAACACCGCCGATACGGTGTTGTTGATGGTCTGCGTGTTGGTCGAATTGTTGGAGACACCCGTGCCGTTGACGACGAAGATGTCGTTCATCGTAATGGTGTAGGCCGGCGCGTTGTTCGGAGCGCTGGTGAAGGTGATTGCATTGACCGAAACGAAGCCGTCTGCCGCGATGGTCGTCGGCGCACCATTGTTCGTGAAGGTCGCCGTTCCCGTCGGGATGGTTGCGGGCGTCCAGTTGTTGTTTTCGATCCACTCATTGGGATCGCCGGCATTATTGCCGACCCATGTCGCGTCCTGCGCGCGCGCCGACGCCACGCCGAGCGCCGTGCTCGCCAGCAGCACTGCCAACGAATGACGCGCAACTGTCCGCACTCCCCGCCGACCGAGCTGTTCAGGGAACTTGGGAGCGTTCATGGCGCAGGCTCAACAGGTTAGGTCGATAAATCCGGGGTGCGAAAAAAATCGTGGACGCTACCGCACTGATTTGCCGCACTTTCTCACGCCGCTCAGGCTGCACGCAACGCTTGCAAAGGTGGTTTCAGCCGCATCCCGCCCGTTGCGGCGTGTATTTCGGCGGGCGTGGCCATTCGGCAACAATGAGGCGGGAAAAGTTCCCTAAATCGAACCCAACGCGGCGCAATCTTACGGCAATCTTACGGCCCGCGTTTCATCGCGGGCCGCGTTGCCGCCCGCGGCAGTTGGCGCTAAGTTCGGTCAGGCTTCGGCCAATAGCGGCAGGGAAAAATGGGCAGGGGGTACGAATTTTCGGCAGTGGCGCTGATGGTCGGCGCGATGCTGGCGCTTGGCTCGCTGCCGGGCTCGCGCGCCGCCACGTCGCCAACCCCCGACATCCTGTCCGACGACCGCGCCCCGGACGCCGTCGATATCGGCCGCGTCAAGCCATTGGTGAGACCGACGCCGGACCCCGCCAGAACGCTGCCGGGCGGAAACCCGCTATGGGCGGTGCCGTTAACGGCGCTGACGTCGACCCAGGCCCGTCCCATCTTCTCTGCCTCGCGGCGGCCGCCACGGCCCGCCGTGGTGGCTCCCGTCCCTGAGCTCGCGCCCGCTCCGCGACCGGCTCCAGCCGAGGTAGAGTATCCCCCGCTAGCCCTGATCGGCGCCGTCGTCGGCTCCGGTGAGGCGATTGCCGTCCTCTTCGATCGTGTCACCCAGAAGGTCGTCCGTCTGCGGCCAGGCGACAGCCATGGCGGCTGGAAGCTGAGCGGCGTGGAAAGTCGGGAGGTCACCGTCAGCAAGGATAACCGCACCGAAACGCTGGCGCTCAAGCGCGAGGAGAGACCCGCAGCAGCGCCGTCTGGCGAGCCAAGCGTGCCGGCAATGCCAGTTGCGGGCGCCGTCGACGGATCGTACGCACCCTTCACACCGCACCACACTCCGAAGAACGGCGAGTCGGACGGACTTTAGATTTGCGCACGACCTCCGTGCAAAAGCGCTCTGCGTGTCGCGGGGGCAAGCTGCTACAGGACTGCGTGAGCAACCCCTTGACACATCCGGTCGCTGCTCGATCCGCCGCGCGAAAACGCCGTCAAGGCAGATGGCCTTGGTTCTGCGCCTCCGTCATGTAAGGCAGCTTGCGCCATTAGTGTTCGCCCGGTTGAATGGTATTTCGCCTGACATTTCCTTGATCAGCCGGCGCGATCGGGTCGGAAAAGCTCCGGACGCGGAGTGGGGTCGATATACATGGTAATGCCCTTGCGACCAAGCGCGACCGCGCGCGCGATGAACGGTTTGGCGTCGCCGGCGAGAATCCGCAGGTTGGATATTCTCGCGTCGACGCAGATGTCCGGAAAGAAATAGTTTCGCAGCCTCAGGGGCCGGATGTTGCCGATCCTGCGCCGGTACTCATGCTCGCCGGTTTCGCCGTTGGCGCGCTTCCAGTGATATTTGATGGTGCCCTCGAACACTTGGCGGAAGAACGGAACGTCGTCGTAGAGCAGGCATTCCACCGTATGCATCAGCGTCATGTATTCGAAGCCGGCACCCAAGCCCAGCATGCGCGCATCGAGTTCGGCAAGCCGGCAGAACGGCGTGTTCTCGCCCCAGGGCAGCATGGTGTGGTGGTGATCTCTCAACAGGAAGTCCGCGTCAGGTCCGACGGCGCAGACGGAGGTGTTGAGATGGATGCTGCGCTTGACCTCGGGATTGCGGCGAAAAATCTCGCACAGCATGCCGGTGTAGACCGGCGCACGGTCGACGAGGAACACTTTCTCGGGGTTCTGGTCGATCGGGAATGCCGGCATCGCCAGCGTGCCGTCCGGTCCGATCAGGTCGCGCAATAGGCCGATCATTTCGGTTGGCTTCAGCGGCACGTTGTAGAACTCGTTCCACGACGAGTGAATCCACACCGTTCGCCCGCGGGTCACGCCGAGATCGATCAATTGCTGCCGCAACTCCGCGATCGCAATCGGACGGCGATAGATTTGCTTTCTCAACCGCAGCTTCTGTTTGCGCACGAAGCCACGCACATCGTCCAGCCCGAGAAGCTTCTGGGCGAGGCTTTTCACTCTGCTGCGGATCGGGCTCGACATGTCGGTGTCCTGCGCGGCTAGCGAAGCTGCCGCATCGTCACTTGACGTCCCTATCCTAAATCGGATTGGCGTGGCCAACTATTTTTCGAGCACCCGTAATTTCAGAACATCAAGAGATCGAAACCAGAGATCGAATTGCGGCCGATCCGGTCAACGTGGGTCTTCGCAGGGACGACGATCCGGTCCTCGTCGGGTGCGCGGCGGCAGCGAGGACGGTGCCGACCTCCAGCCGGCCACAAGCACTAATCGACGGTATCCGCCTTGTCATAGGACCGAGTGGAACGGTCGTTGCGCTGACATTCATGCCGGATTTCTATCCCTGGCAGCGCAACCGCGCCGCCAAATCTGCGCGATCCAGGACAAAGACAAACTCCGTTGGTTCGTAAGAAAAGACAACGCGGGTTGTAGCGCGCCTCTGGAATTTTTCCGAGGTACGAACAGGCAGGTATCCTGAACAAGGAAAACGTGGGCGGGCATTAACCATGCTGATCGACGCTGCCGCCGTCTATCGTGTCCGAGCGTCCCGTCCGAGAGCAGGATCCGAGCGCCGCCTTTTGCGACGATCCGGCTTGCACGTCTTGCGGATTGCGCACCTATGCGCCGCGCAGGATGGCGCGCTTTTTCTTCACGTTGCCGGGAAAAGTCCTGGAACGCGCTTACAAGACAACGCAACGCGCCTAGTCGCGCGACCTCGCGCGCTCCAGATCATCGAACGCGGATTTCAGGCACGCGCAGACTGCCGGTTCGATATCCCTTGGCTTGAATCGTCCTGACATCCCGAACAGGCTTTGAAAGCCGTTGACCTCATAGCCTCCCTCGGTCGCCTGCTTTGCGGTCGGCAGATAGCCGAACGCCGCCCCGAGATAGCCGGTGTACAGCCGCATGTTCTGCGAAGCAGGCGGCAACGCCTCGTCCAGAATGCGTTTCCAGCCCAGCGTCGGCTCCGCCAACAACGCGATCATTTCAAGCTCGTCTCCCAGCCGTAGGATTTGCGCAGTCAATTCCTTGTCGGGAATGCTGCCGGAAAAAAATGCCCTAAGCGGCGTGGTCGCCGATCCCGATTGCAGCCGCTCCGGCCGCAACGTCCGGGCAGGACCGCCGGCGATGATCGCGCCAAGCCTTGCAACGAGACTCTCACGCCACGCCACCGAGTCGGACGAGGTGACTGACGGGACCATATAGCCGGCGATGACTATGCGCCTGAACTTGGCGAAGCGCTCGCCGAGAGTTTGGCGTTGTTCCGAGGGAACGAGGCGCGGGGTGATGTCGCCACAAAATCCCGGCGCGAACAGGCAGGGGATTTCTCCAAAGCGTCGCGCGCAACAGTCCGCGGATGGCGCCCGGATAGTCGGCGCTGATGACCTCGTTGGGAATCATCGATGTCGGGTGGCAGGTGTAATGCGAGAAGGCTGCGAGCGGCGCGCGGTCGTCTGCCGCCCTGACGAGGATCACGGTCGCCTGCTCATCGCGCGGCCCGGCCGGGTAAGGCGAAAACGTCACGCTGGCCCATTGCAGTCCTTGGGTCCGGTCGTAAGTCGGAAACGGCCAATAGCGGCGGCGATTGATGGAGTGATCGAGGTTTCCACGAAAAACCTCGAGGACGATCTCGCGCGGCTGTTCGCCGAGAATTCGACCCACCAGCGTCTCGACGGCCGCTGCGCTATCCTGAATGAACTGTGGATCTGGCGTGCCCAGGCGCGCGCAGGCCAAATCGGTGGCGGGTGCGCAATGGGTGTGCGAGGCGAGCATCATCACCTCGTCGGTGCGGAATCCGAGTTTGCCGAGCCGGGAATGGACCAGGTCGGCGAGCTCCTTGCCCACGATCATCAGGTCGAAGGCAAGCATCAGGCAGCGGCGGGCGCCGCCTTCCAGCAGCAGCGCCGATATTTCGATTCCGTCGAGGACCTCGGAGACAGGCCTCTCGCGCGCGGCGAAGCCGGCCAGCCGCACCGGGCGATCTCTCGGTGTCACGTCGCAATGGGCCGCACGCGCAAACATCTGCCGAACTTCCGAGAAAACGCGTGCCGGAACGCGATGCTGGAGCGGCTGACCCTACCGGTCAAAGTCCTTGTCTGTTCGGGCCCGGCGCAATATGGCTCTGTACCGACACCGGCCGTGGGTGTCCAGCGAGCGCGGCGCGGGGTCGTTAACCATAAGAGGACGCGTGACATCTTTCACCTCGAGCCGCGCACGTCGAATTTTTGGCGGGTGGTCCGCCAATGTCGTCGGTCTGCTGCTCGCGCTGACGCAGCAGATCGTCCTCATCCCGCTGTTCCTGAAACACTGGAGCGGCGAAACCCTGTCAGCGTGGCTCGCGATCTTTGCCGCCGGCATGCTGGTGCTAACGCTCGACGCCGGATTGCACGCTTGGTCGTTGAACCGATTCCTGCAGTTCAGGCCCCGCGCCGACTGCGATCGCCGCACTGACAGGTTCTACGGCGCGATGCTCCGGCTTTATGCGGTCTATTCCGCACTGCTGATCGTGGCGCTGTTGGCGATATTTGCCGCGGACGCGCCATCTCGTGTGTTCGGATTTGCGTCGGAGCCGCACTTCGACCTGTCGTTTGCGATCATGGCGCTCGGAATGGTCGTGATGATCCCATCCAATCTCGTGACTGCGCTGTATCGCGCGCGCGGACTTTACGGACGCATCGGGGCGATGCAGGCGCTTGGGCTGGCGATCGGACAGATCGGTCAGGTCATCGGCATCGTGGCGACCGGCAACCTTCTCGTGGTGACATCGGCGTTCGTTGCGGGTCAGGTTGCGGTCGCAATCTTCCTCATGTTGATCGACGTGCGGCGGCAATTCCCGTTTCTCGGGCGCGTCGGCGGCGGGATTTCGCTGCGCTGGTCGTTCGCGCAACTGGCCGGCGCCCTGCCGTTCTCAGTGACCAACTTCGTCGAGCTCGGCTTGAGCTATCTCTCCGTGCTCCTGATCGGCTTCTTCGTGACCGACCGCATCGCCATCGCGCAATGGAGCCTGACGCGGACCATTGTGAACCTGCTGCGGCAGGTGAGCTATCAGACCACGCTGCCGCTTGCCGCCGAGCTAGGGCACGACCACGCGATCGGAGCGCGCGACAGCCTGCAACGGCTGTACGTCAGGGGATCGGTGATCCTGGTCCTGGTCGCCGCCATGGCCACGTCGGGCGCGCTGGCATTCTGGTCGGATTTCTTTGCGATCTGGACGCATGGCGCCGTTCCCTATGACGCGACGTTGACGGTGACGCTGTTGATCGGCACCTGCGTCGCAACGCCTGCGCTGCTGGCGATGAGCTACGCCAATTACAGCAATCGCGGCCCGCTGCTGCTGTGCGCCAAGTCGGCGCAGCTCGTGCTGTTCGCCGTGCTGGCGTTGCTGCTGATCCCGCGATCCGGTCCGCTCGGCGCCGCGATTGCGATGATCGCGAGCGAATTGATCGCGCAATCGGCCTTTCTCTCGATCGTCGTCGTGGGCGAGACCCTGCGCCGGCCGGTGCGCTACGCGCTGATGCTGGCTGCCATGATGGCGGTGATCGTAGTGGCCGGCGCCGCCTTGGGCGAGGCGATCGGCGGTCTCGTGCCGGGCAGCGGCCTCGTCCACTTCGTCGCGGAATGCGCGATCTGGCTCGCCCTCATCGCGCTGGTCGCCGCGCCTTTGCTGCGCGCGCAAATCCGCGAGCGGCTGCTGGCTCTGTTGTCCCGGGTTTGAGTTATTTCGATCCGGCCTGACGGATCAGGTACTGGCCGTAACCGGTACTCTTCAGCGGCTCGGCCAGCTTCAACAGTTGTTCCGCGTCGATGAAACCCTGCAGGAAGGCGATCTCTTCGGGGCAGGCGATCTTCAGGCCTTGCCGCTTTTCGACGATCTGGATGAACTGCGAGGCTTCGAGCAGCAAGTCATGGGTGCCGGCGTCGAGCCAGGCATAGCCCCGGCCGAAACGCTCGACATGAAGATCGCCGCGGTCCAGATACCATTGATTAAGGTCGGTGATCTCGATCTCGCCCCGGGCCGACGGCTTCAGCTCGCGTACCGCATCGACCGCGCGCGCGTCGTAGAAATAGAGGCCGGTCACCGCATAGTTCGATTTCGGAGCCTTCGGCTTTTCGACGATCTGCACCGGGCGATAGTCGGCGTCGAATTCGACCACGCCGTAGCGCTCGGGGTCGTGGACCCAGCAGGCGAACACGGTCGCGCCGCGCGCCTGCTGCGCCGAGCTCTGCAGCATCGCCCGCAGATTGTCGCCGTAATAGATGTTGTCGCCGAGGATCAGGGCCGAGGGCTGGCCTGCGAGAAAGTCGCGGCCGATCAGGAATGCCTGGGCGATGCCGCCGGGATGCGGCTGGACCGCAAACGAGAGCTCGATCCCCCAACGCCGTCCGTCGCCCAGCAGTCGCTTGAACTGGTCGATCTCCTCCGGCGTCGTGATGATCAGGAACTCGCGGATGCCTGCGAGCATCAGCGTTGTCAGCGGATAGTAGATCAGCGGCTTGTCGTACACCGGCAGCAACTGCTTGGAGGTCGCCAGCGTCAACGGATGCAGCCGCGTTCCGCGACCGCCCGCCAGAATGATGCCCTTGCGGTTCATGCGTCAGGTCTTTGTGGTGATGCCGCCCTTGGAGGTGGCTCGTTAGCATGCGCAGGAGGCTTCTCAAACCGCTTTTCCCCTCCTAGGACGAGTCGATTTTTCCGGCCCCGCGTTAACCTTTTGCCGTGATGTCGAGGCGTTTCGCGATAGGAAGTTCACGCATGCTATTTCAATGCTTTAGGAGGATGTCATTGACTTGTTTTTGATTGCTCCTATACACGTCGATCATGCAGAAACGCGTCTACTGTACCTACTTCGACCACAACTACCTGCCGCGCGGGCTCGCACTCCATCAATCTCTGCAACAGCATGCGCCGGGGGCGCGGCTGTGGGTATTGTGCCTGAGCGAGGTCTGCTACCGGACGCTGACCGCGCTCAATCTTCCGAATCTGGTCGGTTGGCACCTTGCGGATTTCGAATCCGCCGATCCGCAAGTCGCCGCGACGCAGCCGACCCGCAGTATGATCGAATATTATTTCACCTGCTCGGCGGCTTGGATGCTGCACGTGCTGGAAAACGAGTGCGACGCCGAGTGGGTGACCTATCTCGATAGCGACCTGTTCTTCTTCGCCTCGCCCGATCCCATCTATGAGGAGATGAAGGACGCCGCGTTCGGCATCGTTCCGCATCGCTTCACTCGCCGTCTCGCCGACCAGCGCCGCTTTGGGCTCTACAATGTCGGCTGGGTCAGCGTGCGTCGCTGCGACGAAGGGTTCGCCGCGCTGCGCTGGTGGCGCGAACGCTGCATCGAATGGTGCTACGACCGGGTCGAGGGTGACCGCTTTGCTGACCAACGATACCTCGACCGACTGCCGAAGCTGTTCAATAACGTGCATGTGATCCGCCATCTCGGCGCAAATCTGGCGCCGTGGAATCTCGATGGATTCCGGCTGGAATGGCGAGACGGATCGGTCTGGATCGAGGAGCGCTATCCGCTGCTGTTTTTTCATTTCTACGGCGTCGGGCGCCGAGGACGCCGCTACTTCAATAGCCATCGCCTCTACCATGCGCCGTTCAGCGAACTCATAAGAAGTCGCATCTACGAACCGTATATCGGCGTTCTTTTCCGAGAGGAGGCGATGATCGCGCGGGACTTGAAGGGGCAACGCACCGTTGCCATCAGCAGGTTGTCCACCAGTGGATTTCGGGATCGTGTCGTCAACGTGCTCCGGAAAGTAAGAGGGTGGCTCAATCGTGGGCTTGACGTGGTGACCGGGCGGACGGTTACGGTGCCGGGTGCCGTCTCGCGGTGATCGATGCGCCTACTGATCCTCGGATTTTCCTCCATCGCCGAGCGGCGGGTGATTCCGGCCGCAGCTGCGGTTGCGGCGATCGGCGAGATTTCGATCGCCAGCCGGAGTCGCAAACCGCCAGCGTTGTGGCCGAAACAGGGTGGATACTTCTCCGATTATGAGAGCGCCTTGCGCGAGAGCGGCGCAGACATCGTCTATCTCTCGCTGCCCAACGCCTTGCATGAAGAGTGGACGTTCACCTCGCTTGCCGCGGGCAAGCATGTCGTCGTCGACAAGCCTGCGATGATGACGAGGGACGCCGCGGAGCGCGCGGTTGCGCAAGCGCGGCGCAGCAAGCGCCTCCTTGCCGAAGCGACCGTGTTCGGCCATCACCCGCAATTTGAGGCGCTTGCCGGCTTCATCGCCGAGCAGGGACCGCTCAATCAGGTCGACGCGCAGTTCATCATTCCACCGATGCCGATCGGCAATTTCCGCAACCATCGCGAGCTCGGCGGCGGTTGCCTGCTGGACATGGGACCCTACGCTGCCGCGACGATGCGCCTGCTCGGCGGCGGGCCGCCGTCGCAGTTGAACGCGCTGGCGGGCGGCATTCACCCGGAAACCGGGGTCGACATGGGATTTTCGGTGCTGGCGCGGCTCCAAACGGCGCCGCGTTCTCTGGCCATTTCAGTTTCGAGGGCGAGTACCAAAATCGCCTGCTCATTGTCGGACGCGTCAGGCTCTGTGTTAACAGAGCGCGTCTTCAGCCCGCCCGCCGATCACCGCATGGAATGGCGCCAGCGCATCCGCAATGCCGAAAGCGTCGTGATATCGGAAGCGGCCGACAGCTTCGCAAAATTCCTGGAAGCGGTGACCGGCGCGGTGGCCGGCGGCGATCACGAGGGGTTTCTATCGCGATCTGCTCGCCGACGCCGAGTGCCGGGCGACGATCGAAAGCGCGCTGCAACGAAGCCTGAGAGAACGATGCCGATCAACGTCTGGGACTATCTTCGGGAATATGACGAGCTGCGCGACGAGATCCTCGCGACCGTCGATCGCGTGTTTCGTTCGGGCCGCCTGATCCTCGGTCAGGAAGGCGTCAAGTTCGAGCGCGAGATGGCCGCTTTCCTCGGCGTTGCCGGCGGTGTCGGCGTCAACAGCGGCACCGACGCGATCTACATCGCGCTCGCAGCACTCGGCGTGAAGGCCGGCGACGAGGTCATCACCGTGCCCAATACCGCGGTGCCGACGGTGTCGGCGATCCGCACGCTCGGCGCCAAGCCGGTCTTCGTCGACATCCGCGACGACGACTTCCTGATGGATACCGACCAGGTCGAGGCAGCGATCACGCCGCGCACCAAGGCGATCATTCCGGTGCATCTCTACGGCCAGTGCGCCGACCTCGATCCCCTGATGGCGCTGGCCGAGAAGCATGGCCTCAAGGTGATGGAGGATTGTGCGCAGGCGCAGGGCGCGCTGTACAAGAACCACCAGGCCGGTAGCGTCGGCCACGCCTCCGCCTTCTCGTTCTATCCGACCAAGGTGCTCGGCGCCTATGGCGACGGCGGCATGGTGCTGAGCAACGACGAGGCCGCCATCAAGCTGGCGAAGAGCCTGCGCTTCTACGGCATGGAGACGCAATATTATTCCGAGCGCCACGGCTACAATTCGCGCCTCGACGAGGTGCAGGCCGCGATCCTGTCGCTGAAACTGCCCCGCATAGAAGGCTGGATCGAGCGCCGCCGCGCGATCGCCGCGCGCTACAATCAGGCGCTATCAGGCACCGGGCTCGGCTTGCCGCGCGAAAACGCCCACAGCCGCCACACCTATTACGTCTACGTCGTCGAGCATGCCTCCGATCGCGACGGCGTGCTGGAGCGGCTGGCCAAGCGCGACATCAATTGCAACGTGTCCTACCGCTGGCCGATCCACACCATGCGCGGCAGCGCGGATCTCGGCTATCGCGAGGGCCAGTTCCCGGTCACCGAACGCAAGGCGCAGCGGATTTTCTCGCTGCCGATGTATCCGCATCTGAAGGACGAGGAAGTCGAGACCGTCATCGACGTGCTGAAGGACGTGGTCTGATGGCGGTGCGCGAGCATCTCGACTGGTTTCGCGAGCGTCTCGCGGCATCGCGCGCGATCGAGCCGAAGGATGCGGCGCCGCTGCTGGTCTGGCGCGAGACGAAGCGCGGCGAAATTCCCTTCAAGGCCGACCTGATCGGGCTCGACGAGGTGCGCGGCTGGTCGCGCGACGCGCACGGCAATGTGCGCCACAAGAGCGGACAGTTTTTCGGCGTTGAAGGTGTGCGGATCGAGAGCGGCGATCTGCGCGAGGTCGCCTCATGGGACCAGCCGATCTACACCCAGCCCGAGGGCGGCATTCTGGCGCTGCTGGCGCGCGAGACGCCGGCCGACGGCGTGCAGTTCCTGCTCAACGGCAAGCCCGAGCCCGGCAATATCGGCACCATCCAGTTCTCGCCGACCATTCAAAGCACCTGGTCCAACATCCGCCGCGCGCATGCAGGAAAACGCCCGCCGATGGTGGAGGTGCTGACCGCTGAGAAGGGCGTGCGCTTCGTCTACCGCGCCGAGCACAATGAGGAAGGCGGCCGGTTCTGGCGCAAGTCGAACGAGAACATCATCGCGTTCCTCGACCACGAAAGCGTGATCGAGACCGACATGGCGATGTTCTGCTGGGCGAGTCTCAGCCAGATCAAGGAACTCGCGCTGATCGACAATGTCGTGAGCCCGTTCGTCAAGACGATCGTCGCGCCGCTCTAGCCCGTCGCTCGTCCGGCGTCCGCTGGAGAGAAGTCCTTTCGGCCGCCGAGCCATGCGGTCAGTCGAGCGCTTGAAGGGCCGCTCGGCACGGCGGTTGGCCGTCCCCTGGCGGATCGGAACTCATTTTCGCCTGCCCGGTCGCGCATCAGCCAAAACCTTCAACCTGCCTCAACCGGGCGGAGGCTTGGAAAGCTGACCGACAACTTTTCCGTCGATCATCACCTTCCCAAGCTGATCGAAGCAGAAAAGCGCACCTCTTATGGAAAATTTGTAGTCTTCGGGACGCGCGTTACACCATCCCGTCAAGTCGGGACCTTCTCCATTCTTGAGGACATGTTCGCAGCGGCCCGGCCAATGCCCTTGTACGAAATGGTATGCGAATCGTCGCAGCCGAACACGTTCTGCGTTCCGCAGATGAAATTAACGACACCCGGATTTCCCTTCTGGAATCGCTTTTGCCAGTTGCTGCCCCCATTGTCGAAGCAATCCATCGGGAAGAGGTAACGAAAAAGGACACGACGACGATCCCGGTGCCGCCCAATACTCGTAATGCAGCTGCCATGATCGTCGTCTGTTTCAGCTCAAGTCGAACGATTTTTGAACAAAGACAAAGAAACAACCCAGATCAAGACTACCACAGCAGCAAAAATTACGAGCCCAATCAACAACCAGTCCATTCCCCCGTTCCCCTGAATGAACACCGGGCGATAGCACGCCCAACTTGTCAGATCAATGTAACTGCTATCGCAACATTTGGTGCCAAAACTATGGAACAAGCCGGGCGGCTCGTAACGTTGCCCCATTGCGAACTGGTGCGCGACCGGCCAGACGTCAACGCTTTGAGAACAGGTAGGTCTCGGTGGTCGAGCGATGGCCCGTGACGCCTGAGACGTCATAGGGGATGCACGGCCAGGTCTGCTCGAGATGCAGGCCAGCTTGCTCGCACAGCGACATCAGCTCGACGCGTCCGAACACGATCTCCACGACAGGCGCGCCATAGGCATATTTGCGCAAGTAAGTGGTCCGGTAATCGTCGAACACCGGCACGGTATGCAGGATGCAGGTGCGCGAGGCGACCCGCGCCATCTCGCGGATCGCCGCCGCATAGTCCAAGATATGCATCAGCGAAACGCCGTTGAAGGCGATGTCGAAGCGCGCGTCGCCGTAGGGCAGGCGCATGGCGTCGGCGACCTCGAACTGAACGGTGGAATATTGCGCCCGGGCGCGGTCAATCATCGCCGCCGAATAATCGATGCCGGTATAGGCCACGCTGCCGGGCAGCAGCGTCGCGAACACCTCCGAGTAATAGCCGCTGCCGCAGCCGATCTCGATCAAGCTCGGCTTGGCTAGCCCCGCGGCGGCGACGGCTTACCGGCCACGCTGAAATCGAGCCGGGGCTCGCCACGCTTCATGTCAGCGATCAGGTTGCGATAGGCGCGCTCCTGGCGCGCGACCGTGCGGGTGGCCAGCCAGCCCGGCGAGCATGCCTGGACTTCGCGCGCTTCTTCCACGCCGCCGAGCATCTTGTAGTCGGTAGAGGTCAGGATATGCCGGCGCAGGATCGGGGTTGCCTGCACGACGCGGTTGCCGATCTGCTTGACGAGACGCGGCAGCTTCATGACGCGGTCCTCAAGCCATCGACGAAGCCAAGAATTTCCGCCGCGCGATGCCGATAGGTGTGGTGCGCCATGGTCCGCGCTTGTCCCGCCTTGGCGACAGCCGAGCGCGCGCCCTCGTCGGCAAGATAGTGGTCGATCGCGGCGAGGCACTCGTCGATCGAGCGCCAGGCGGCGACCTCGCGCTCCGGCGCGAACAGGCGTATGCAGATTGTCCTTGAAATCGGTCAGCAGGAAAGCGCCGACGCCGGTCGCCTCGAACAGGCGCATATTGCCGGCTTCGCGGCCGGCCATGTCGATGTGGGAATTGAGCGTGATCTTTGAGCGGCGCAGGGCCTGGTACATGTCGGCGCCCCAGACCTCGCCGCGAAAGCAGCGATGCAGCGGCGAGGAGGCCGGTAGCGCCTGCGGCGGATTGCCGAACAGCGCGAGCTGATGGCGCGCGGCGACCGCCTCGAGCAGCGCGATGCGCTGCCGGTGATCCGGCGACACCGTGCCGACAAAGGAGATGTCGATGTCGTGCGCCGGCGTTGCGGGCAGCGCATCGAGTACGGCGGGTTCGAAGGCAAGATGGTTGACCTCGGCGCGCACGCCGGCGCGCCGGAACAGCTCCACCGTCGCGGACAGCTGCGACAGCATGAGGTCGTAGACGGTCCAGTCTTCGCCGCGGCTCGGCGCGATGCCGACCTGGCCGATCAGGATCGGTTTGCCGATCCCCTTGATCCGCCGCATCAGGGCGGTGTCGACGTGGAAGGCGTCCTGGTTGAGAATGAGGTCGGGCTTGAATGCCTCGATCTGCGCCAGCAGGATGGTCTCGGCGGCCGCATCGAGTTTCGGGCTGAGGCCGACTTTGCGCGCCAGCGGCCGCAGCATCGGCTTGAACGGCGCCACCGCGCGCTGCAGCCATCCGGGGATCGTCCCGCCGCCGCCGCGGCGAGGGTGCGGCAGGCGCGACGCCAAGGCCGTGCTCGCGCGCCCAGGCCGATTGCAGCCAGGGATTGTTGACGTGGATCTCGGCCGCGCGTGGCCGAGTGACTGAAGTTACGAGAATAGAAGTCGGCGACGCCGAACAGGCTCTCGTTGCGCGCCGTCATCTGTGCGGCATAGGCGGCCGTCTTCAGCTCCGGCTGCCGGGCGTAGAACCAGTCGAGGAAGCGCGGGTAGTCCGCGTTGAGGACGAGGATGCGCATGGCTCCTCAGACCGCGATCCGGTAACCGTAGTTCTTGTCGATCCAGGCCTTGTAGGCGCCACTGGTGACGTCGCGCCACCATGCTTCGTGGTCGAGATACCACTGCACCGTCTGTGCAAGTCCGCCGTCGAATGCGACGCGGCCGATTGATGCCGAGCTCGTTTTCGAGCTTGGTTGCGTTGATTGCGTAGCGGTGATCGTGGCCGGGACGGTCGGTCACGAACGAGATCAGGCGCGCGGGTGCTGCGGCCGAACGCCGCCGGGCACGACGGGAAACGCGCCGCAAGCGCGGGATTGGCGGCGAAGGCGCGGTCGATGGTGTCGCAGATCACGCCCACCACGTCGCGGTTGTTGTGCTCATTGCCGCCGCCGACATTGTAGGTCTCGCCGATGCGGCCGCGTTCGACCACGGCCATCAGCGCGTCGCAATGATCCGACACATGCAGCCAGTCCCGCACATTGGAGCCGTCGCCATAGATCGGCAGCGGCTTGCCCTCCAGCGCATGGATGATCATCAGCGGGATCAGCTTTTCCGGATGCTGATAGGGTCCGTAATTGTTCGAGCAATTGGTGATCAGCGCCGGCATGCCGTAGGTCGCGACAAAGGAGCGGACCAGATGATCGCTCGCGGCCTTGCTGGCGGCGTAGGGCGAGTTCGGCCGGTAGGCCGAGGATTCGGTGAAGGCGGGATCGCTCGCGCCGAGCGAGCCATAGACCTCGTCGGTCGAGACATGAAGGAACCGGGCGCTGTCCATCGTGCCCGCGGCGCGCCATGAGTCGAGCGCGGCCTTCAGCAGCGTGAAGGTGCCGAGCACGTTGGTCTGCAGGAAGGCGCCGGGATCGACGATGGAACGGTCGACATGGGATTCCGCGGCCAGGTGCAGCACGCGCGTAAAGCTGTGCTCGTCGAACAGGCGCTGCATCAGCGCGGCGTCGCCGATGTCGCCCTTGACGAAGGCGATCTCGCCGCGCGCGATCAGCGGCTCGAGGCTGCGGATGTTGGCGGCATAGGTCATGGCGTCGATCACGACCAGGCGGTCGGAGGCTCGCGCCGCGCGCCAGGCATGCACAAGATTCTGGCCGATGAAACCGGCGCCTCCGGTGATCAAAACGCTGTGCATGCGCGCCTCTTACTGGTCCGATGATGGGCCGTCGTAGCACGCGGATTTGGCCGGCAAAAGCAGCTTTGCCCGCTCATTTTTGGTCGAAAATCCCTCGCGGCGCGACATACCACAACAGAAAGAGGAGTGCCCCGCCGTTGGTTAACAACCCAATCGTCAGTGGCACGTTGATGAGGACTTGCACCAGCATGGCGGATGAGAGCAGAATAAATCGCGGCGGCAGTCCGGCAGAAGCGAGGTTGCCCAGCGCGATCACAAATCCACAACAAAGTGCCGCAATTGGTGCAAACATCACTCCGACTGACGCAATGCCTTCGGTTGCGAATAACGATGCGTTAAAATTTCCGAGCGCGTAATTGTGGGCCATCAGTAGCGCCAACGGCTCGCTGTACGGGCATGCAACAAAGGACTTCAGAATTGAGATTTGACAGAAATACGTGGCCGGATGGGTGGAGAAAAAGTCGTTGTAGACATCGATCGCAAGCGACGGTACCGCGATCATCCGGAAATTTACTGCACCGAAGTAGGGCAAGATTACCTCATATGGAAGTACCCCGGCCTTATAGAGCGTCGCCAACACTACCCCGATCCCGATCGGCGCGACAAGCGACAGCACGACCGCGATCCTGATTTCGGCGAACTTTGAAAGAAGAGACAGGAACATCAGCCAGAACGGAGCGAACAGGGAGAGCTTGGTCAAGGTGACGGGGTAGAACAGCAGGAGCAACGCGAGCGCGGCTGCCGCGAGTGAGCGCGCACCCCGCAATAGAAAGCCGGCGAAAGCGAACGGCAGCAATGCCATTGAGGTCACGCCGATTGCATAGCCCATCGGCCCCGCAAAAAAGATGTTTTTGCGGAACGCGTAGATGTCGGCTACACTGACCACCTTAAAATTGGATAGGGCGCCGGTAACGACGGTGGCCGCGCCGATGAACAGGATCGCCTTCAAAAGGCGGTCGAAAGCGCCCGGCGACAGCGTGATGGTTTGGCGAAACGGCGAGCCGGGGATCAACGCCGGCAGCAGGAAAAACAGACAGGAAAAGCCGCCGACACCCCCGGCAAGCAATGGTTGTATTCAAACATCGAAAACTCGATCAGCCAGAGATAGCCGAGGATGACGGTATAGAGACAAAAGCCAAGGAAATAGCCGAAGGAGAATCGATTGACTGCAAACAGTACGGTCGTGAGTGCAAACGGTGCAGAGATGAATATCGCCGGACCGATGCGAGCGCTGCTGAAGACGGTATAGGTTGACCTGTAGAAGTAGGCCACGTACGTGAGAGAAGAGCACCAAACGATGACATGAAATCCCAGAAGCAACGCAAGTGGTAAGCGATTTAACAAGGGGCCCTTTGCGCGGATGCCTGTCATATCGGCCAATCTTAGTCTATGTGGGCGACGCGAAGATGGTGCGTGGCGTGACGTACCAGAGCAGAAACAGCAGTGCGCCGCCATACGTCACCATGCCGATCGTCAGAGGAATGTTGACAAAGTTCTGCGCTGCCAGCGCGCTCGAGATCAGGATCAGGCGCGGCGGCAGGCCCGCGGACATGCGGTTGCCGAGCCCAAAGATCAATCCGGAGATAAGTGCCGATAGTGGAGCAAAGAAAGGACCGACCGAAGCGATGCCTTCCGTCGAAAACAGGGACGCGTTGAAGTTTCCGCCGACCCCGAACGCATGGTAGATCACAATGGCTAGATCATCCTGATAAGCGCACCCCAGCATCGCTTTCACAATTCTGATCTGACAGAAAAATGTCAAATCGTGCTTGGCAAAGAAGTAGTTGTAGTAGTCCATGGCGAGCGACGGAATGGCGATCATCCTGAAATTGATTACCCTGAAAAGGAAAGGTGCGCCCTCGAAGCTGACAATGCCCAAGTTGTAGAGAACAAGCAGGATGATGCCGGCTACAACCGGCACCAGCATCGTGGTCGTTACGGCGGCCCTCGGTTCAAAAAATCGCGATGCCGCCAGCATGACGAGGAGCCACGCCGGGGCGAAGAAGGCAGTCTTGGATAGCATAATGGGATAGAACAGCAGTAGGAGTAGAAGAGCCGTCGTTGCGCGGAACAAAGCGCGCTGCTCTACGAACACGGCGAAGGCGAACGGCAGCAACGCGTTGGAGGTGATTCCGAGGAAATAGAGAAGCGGTCGGGGGAAGTCGAGTTTCTCACGATATTCGTAGATGTTTCCGATGTCGACGAACGTGAAATTGTAGCTCGCGCCCGCGGCAAGGATAGCTGCCGACAGCACCAGTATCAGGATCAGAGCGCAGTCAACCCCCTTCGGCGACAGCACCCAAATCTGACGCAATGGCGAGGAGACAAACAGGGCAGGTAAGAGAAATGCGATGGCGGAGGTCGCTGCCGACAAACCGGCAAACGTGTGACTGTAGGCAAATTCGGAAAATGCGTTGAGCCAGAGATAACCCGCAACCATCACATAGAGATAGAAGCCGATCATGTAGCCGAAGCTAAAAGGGGCGAACGCGAACAGCGATGTCAGGGCGCGAAGGCCAGCACGACGATGACGGCGCCGGCCAGTCCTTCCAAATTGAATAGCATATGATATTGGGGGAATTCCAGGGCCGCGAGTGCGATGGATAAACAGCAGGCGGTCACGTAGACGCAGTTCAAAACGATCAGCCTGATCCGGTCTGCCTTCAAGGTGTTGCCGTCGATCATTACCGTCCTGCCAAGGCTCGCGCGTCCGAATTGCGGTAGCTCAATTGCGCGGGCGGCACAAATGGAATGAGGGCGCGGCCATCCGCGACCTTGGACAGCGCAAAAGGGTTAAAACGGGTCAAGGCATCTCAAACTCCTTGATTCGCGCCCGCCTCTGTTAATATAGAACGATCTTGCTCATTGAACCTGCCGGCCGACCCTTAAAGCCCGCTGCCCAAAGTCTTTCGAAAGCTGTTAGAGACGTCTGGATGATCAGATTTGGCCTGCTCGGTTGCGGACGCATCGCCAAGCGTCACTCGGAGCTGTTGGGTGGCTACCATATCGAGGGCGCCAGACTGGTCGCGGTCTGCGATCCCATCCCTGCGCGGGCCGATGCGATCGGCTCGAAATTCGGCGTTCCGGCTCACCACGACATGGACGAGTTTCTGGCACGCAAGGATATCGACGCGGTCTCGGTGCTGACGCCGAGCGGACTGCACCCGCAACATGTCATCGCCTGCGCGAAAGCCAGCAAGCATGTCGTGGTCGAGAAGCCGATGGCGCTGCGCCTGCAGGATGCCGACGACATGATCCGCGCCTGCGACGAGGCCGGCGTGAAACTGTTCATCGTCAAGCAGAACCGCTTCAACGTTCCCGTCGTGAAGGCGCGCGAGGCGCTGGAGGCCGGCCGCTTCGGCAAGCTCATTCTCGGCACCGTGCGCGTGCGCTGGTGCCGCGACCAGGCCTATTACGACCAGGATAGCTGGCGCGGCACCTGGGCCTATGACGGCGGCGTGCTGACCAATCAGGCCAGCCACCATGTCGACATGCTCGAATGGTTTTTCGGCGACGTGGTCAGCGTGCATGCCCGCGCCATCACCGCGCTCGCCAGGATCGAAACCGAGGATACCGCGGTTGCGACGCTGAAGTTCAAGAGCGGCGCGCTCGGCATCATCGAGGCGACCACCGCGGCGCGGCCGACCGATCTCGAAGGCTCGCTCTCGATCCTCGGCGAAAAGGGCATGGTCGAGATCGCGGGATTTGCGGTCAACCAGATCCGGCACTGGCGTTTCGTCGACGAATTGCCCTCCGACAAGGACGTGATCGAGAAGTTCTCGGTCAACCCGCCCAATGTCTACGGCTTCGGCCACCAGGCCTATTACCAGCATGTGGTCGATTGCCTGACCAATCAGAGCGCGGCGCTGGTCGACGGCCTGGAGGGACGCAGGAGCCTCGAGCTGATCACCGCGCTCTATGAATTGATCGAGACCGGCGAGGAAGTGCCGCTGCATTTCACGCCGAGGCTCAGCCGGCTCGGTGTAGTCTCGTGACGACGCTCGAGATCAAGCAGGTGGGTATCCGCGACGTCGCATTCGGCGCGCGGGTGACGGTGATCGAGCCCTGCAACCTCTATGAGTGCAGGATCGGCGACGACTGCTTCGTCGGCCCGTTCACCGAGATCCAGAAGGGGGCCATGATCGGCGCGCGCACCCGGGTGCAGTCGCATGCCTTCGTTTGCGAACTGGTGACGATCGGGGAAGACTGCTTCATCGGCCATGGCGTGATGTTCATCAACGATACCTTTGCGACCGGCGCGCCCGCGCATGGAAACAAGGAGCTTTGGCGCGAAACCGTGATCGGAAACCGGGTTTCGATCGGGTCCAACGCCACGATCATGCCGGTACGCATCGCCGACGATGTGGTCATCGGGGCAGGTTCGGTGGTAACGAGGGACATCATGGCGGCGGGCAGCTATGCCGGGAACCCGGCGCGCCTGCTCAAGCTGCGCAAGTGAGAAAATTCGATGCCGGTACCTTTCGCTGATCTGCAGCTGCAATACCAGACCATCAAGAGCGAGATCGACGGCGCCATCGCCAATGTGATCCGCGATAACGCCTTCATCCGCGGGCCATATGTCGACGCCTTCGAGCGCGAGTTCGCCGAGGCCGTCGAGGCCAAGCACTGCGTGTCCTGCGCCAATGGCACCGACGCGCTCTATCTCGCGATGGCCGCGCTCAAGGTGAAGCCGGGAGACGAGGTGATCACGACCGCGCATTCCTGGATCTCGACCTCGGCGATGATCACCCATGCCGGCGCGGTGCCGGTGTTCTGCGACACCGACGGCTCGACCTTCACGATCGACCCTGAGGCCATCGAGGCGGCGATCACGCCGCGCACGGTCGGCATCATTCCGGTGCATCTCTACGGGCAGCCGGCCGACATGGACGCGATCATGGCGATCGCGGAAAGGCACAAGCTCTGGGTGATCGAGGACTGCGCGCAGGCGCATCTGGCGCGCTACAAGGGCCAGCAGGTCGGCACGTTCGGCGTGGCCGCGACCTATTCGTTCTATCCCGGCAAGAATCTCGGTGCGATGGGCGACGCCGGCGCCGTCGTCACCGGCGATGCCGCGCTCGCCGAGCACATGACCATGCTGGCCCGCCATGGCGGGCTCGTGAAGCATCAGCACCGGATCGAAGGCATCAACAGCCGGCTCGACGGCATGCAGGCCGCGATCCTGTCGGCGAAGCTGCCGCATCTGGCCGCTTGGACCGCGGCGCGACAGCAGGCCGCTAAGGTCTATGACGAGGGCCTTAACCAGATCGAGGACGTGGTGGTGCCCGAGGTCGCGCCCGACCGCACCCACGTCTATCATCTCTACACCATCCGTCATCCGCGCCGCGATGCGCTGGTGGCGCATCTGAACGCCAATGGCGTGCAGACGGTGGTCAATTATCCGACCGCCTTGCCGTTTCTCGCCGCCTACAGCCGCTTCGGGCATCAGCCGGAGCAATTCCCCAACGCCCATGCCGATCAGAGCCGGATCGTGTCGCTGCCGATGTTTGCCGAAATCACGCGCGAGCAGCAACGCACCGTGATCGACCTGATCCGCAATTTCTGAGCGGCGAAGGTCTCCGCGCGGGCGCCCGGTTCCCGCTGCTGTAGAAATACTTATTATCTTTCAAATTGTTAGAGATAGGCGGCAGCGGCAGGATATCTCATTCCCAATTTTCAAATCCACTGACCTCTCCCGCGTCATTCGATCTGGCGCTCGGCTGCCGTTCTGTCTAGAAGCTGGCACGTCTCACTTAAGGCAACCTGACGGTTTCAGGGGAACACAGCTTTGCGAAAAGTACTGGTCACGGGCGCCGCCGGATTTATCGGATCGCATCTTGCGGAAGAACTGGTTCGCCGCAATTTCGGCGTGCGCGCCTTCGTGCATTACAACAGCCTGGGCTCGCACGGCTGGCTGGATTCATCGCCCCCGAAATCCGTGACCAACTCGACGTTTTCGCCGGCGACATCCGCGATCCCAACGGCGTGCGCACGGCGATGAAGGGATGCGACGCGGTGCTGCATCTGGCGGCGCTGATCGCGATTCCCTATTCCTATCATTCGCCGGACACCTACGTCGAAACCAACATCACGCGGCACGCTCAACGTGCTGCAGGCGGCGCGCGATCTCGACGTCTCGCAAGTGGTGCACACCTCGACCAGCGAGGTCTACGGCACCGCGCAGATCGTGCCGATCACCGAAGAGCACCCGCTGCAGGGCCAGTCGCCTTATTCGGCGAGCAAGATCGGCGCCGACCAGCTCGCGCTGTCGTTCGAACGTTCGTTCGGCACGCCGGTGACGGTGGTGCGGCCGTTCAACACCTACGGTCCGCGGCAATCCGCGCGCGCGGTGATTCCCACCATCATCACCCAGATCGCGGCGGGCAGCCGCAAGGTCAAGCTCGGCAGCATCCATCCGACCCGCGATTTCAATTTCGTCGCCGATACGGTCGCCGGCTTCATCGCCGCGCTGGGGACCAAGGCCGGCATCGGCGAGGTCATCAACATCGGCAGCGGGTTCGAGATTTCGATCGGCGATACCGCCAAGATGATCGCCGAGCTGATGGGCGCTAAGATCGAAATCGAGCAGGACGCCGTGCGGCTTCGCCCGGAGCGCAGCGAGGTCGACCGGCTGTGGGCCAGCAACGCCAAGGCGCAAAAGCTGCTCGGCTGGTCGCCCCGCATCGGCGGCATCGAGGGATTGCGCAAGGGGCTCGAACAGACCATCGCCTGGTTCACCCGGGACGAAAACCTGTCGCGCTATCGCGAGAACGTCTACAATCTGTGACGCGATGACCAGCCGTTGCATCCTCTCAAACCGTCCTGCCGTGCTCGATACGCGCGCCGTCCTCGATGCGGTCGACACGGTGCTCGCTGACGGCCACCCGTCCGGTCGAGCTGCACGAGCCGCGGTTCGGCGCGCGCGAGCGGGAACTGGTGCTCGATTGCATCGACACCAACTGGGTGTCCTCGGCCGGCAAATATGTCGGGCAATTCGAGCAGATGGTCGCCGCGGCGACCGGGGCCCGCCACGCCATCGCCATCGTCAACGGCACCGCGGCGCTGCATGCCGCGCTGCTGGTCGAGGGCGTCAAGCCGAACGACGAGGTGATCCTGCCGTCGATCACCTTTGTGGCGACCGCGAACGCCGTCAGCCACGCCGGCGCGGTTCCGCATTTCGTCGATTCGACCTGGGAGACGCTGGGGCTCGATCCCGCGGCGCTGGAGCGGCACCTCGAGGGGATCGCGACGTCGCGCAGCGGCGAGACCGTGAACCGCAGACCGGGCGGCGTGATCCGCGCCATCGTGCCGGTGCATATTTTCGGCCATCCGGTCGACATGGCGCCGCTGCTGGCGGTCGCCGCGAAATACGGTCTCGTCGGTCGTGGAGGATGCCACCGAATCGCTGGGTTCGACCTGGCAGGGGCGGGCCTGCGGCACTTTCGGCCATTCCGCGGTGCTCTCCTTCAACGGCAACAAGATCATCACCACCGGCGGCGGCGGCATGATCCTGACCGATGACGACGAATATGCACGGCGCGCGCGGCATTTCACCACCACCGCGAAGAAGCCGCACGCCTGGTCGTTCGATCACGACGAGGTCGGCTACAATTACCGGCTGCCCAACATCAACGCGGCGCTGGGCTGCGCCCAGATGGAGAAGCTGCCGGCAGATTCTCGACCGCCAAGCGCGGGCTCGCCGAGCGCTATCTCGAGGTGTTCGACGGCCTCACCGGCGCGCGCATTTTCCGCGAGCCGCAGGGCGCGCACGGCAATTACTGGCTCAACACGCTGGTGCTCGACGGCGAATTTGCCGGCGATCGCGATCGCCTGCTGGGCGAGCTGCACGCTCATGGCGTTCGCTCCCGCCCGCTGTGGACGCCGATGCACCTGCTTCCGATGTACCGCGATTGCCCGCGCGCGGCGCTGACCCGTCGCCGAAGACATGCATGCACGCTGCATCAATCTGCCGAGCAGCCCGTTCCTGGCCGCGAGTGCGATCGAACGTTGATGCCCCGGATCGTCTTCTTCACCATTCACCGCACGACGCCGTGGTGGAAATATCTGGCGTCGCGCATCGATTTTGCCGACGTGACCGTGCTGAGCGATCTGCGCGGCGAGGGCGACTATTCGCTGGTGGACGATTTTTACCGCTTCATGAGGAAGGGCGACGCCGCGGTGGCGGCGCTTGCGCGGTTCGGCGAGGACGGTTGCGATGATATCATCCTGCGCTGCCGCTCGCTTCGCAGCCTGGACCGCGATCTCGCGATGCGGATGATCGGCGGCATGGCCCAGGCGATCGAGCTCGCCTTCGACCGGCTCGATCCGCGGCTGCTCCTGAGCTTCACGATGGACCGCTACGTCATGGACGTGATGGCCCGCATTGCAAAGGCGCGGGGCATCGAATTCCTGGAGATGACGGCCTCGATCATCCCCGACCAGGTGTTCTTCCATCGCAGGGGACAGATCGTCCCCCTCCGGGAGCCGTCAAAAGAAGAGCTCGACCACGCCGTAAGGCTGATTTGCTTGAGCGATTTCATGCCGGTCTACGTCAAGGATGCCCAGAAGTTCTCTCGCTTCCGCTTCTGGCAGGTGTTTGGCTATTTCGTAGTGCGCGGGGCCTTTTTCAACGTGTGGCGCTATCTCAAGCGCGATCGCTACAATTTGCACTACATCGACTCGCTCAAGCGCCTGAGCCACAAGGTGCGGCCGGGCGACGTAGCCGTTCTCGATATGCTGCGCGACGATTGGCAGCAGCGGCTCGAGGCTGTTCCGAAGGAGCGCCGCGTGTTCATCGGGCTGCAGCTCTATCCGGAAGCCTCGCTCGATTACTGGCTACCCTCGCATGCGATGCTGCAGCACGACGACGTCGTGCTCCGTTACTGCGAGGTGCTCGGCAGGGCCGACTACCACATCTTCGTCAAGGACCATCCGCTGCAGTTCGGCTTCCGCCAGCGCGAGCTGTTCGACCGATTGTCGAAGCTGCCGTTCGCTACTTGCGTGCCTTACGACGTGTCGGCGAATTTCCTGATCGAACAGTGTTCGGTCGCGGTGACGTTTACCGGCACCATCGGATTCCAGGCGGCGCTGGCCGGGCTCGCCTCCGTCGTTACCGATCCCTATTATGCCGGCGAGGGCGATACCTTCCTGCAGGTCAACGATGTCGGCGAGATCGACGGGATCGTGGACAGGCTGGAAGCGTGGCGCCAGCCCCATGATCTCGATGCGGCGCGGCCGGAGATTGTCAGAAAACTCGCCGGCGCAAGCACGCCCGGGAATTACTTCACCTGGAAGAATTTCGACCGCAGCGACGAGTTCGCGCAGGAAAGCACGAACTCGCTTGTGTGGTCGTTCAACCGGTATCTGCCGCGCTTCATGAAGTCCTGACCGCCATCAGCCGGCGGCGAGCGTCCATTCGTTGGCGGGCGCCGAGGCATCCTTCGGCAGATGATTGGTGTCGAGGCGCGGCAGCTCGAAGCGCCTGGCCGCGATTTCCTTTGCCAGTGCGACCTCCGTGGTCAGCGCTAGCTTGAATCCCCGCGACGCGGCCACGTCGATCGTATCGGCATTGTAGCTGCCATAGGGATAGCAGATGGTGCGATGGGCCGGTGGCATGCCGACCGCGTCCAGCAGCGTCAGCGAGCGGTCGATGTCGGCCTCCTGCTCGGTTCTGGACAATGTGCCGAGCCACGTGTGCAGATTGCCATGCGAGCCGATATGCATGCCGCTGCTTCGCATCAGGCGGAGCTGCTCGACGCTGGCGTAAAGCTCGCTGGCAAAGGCCTCTTCGTCGACACTGACGTGCAGGCTGAACAGCCGGTCGATGATCTCCTGCCGCAACGCCAGCGGCAGCGCGTGCTGCAGCATGAGTTTTACGTAGTTGACGTTTTCCAGATCGAGGAAATTTCTGATCCTATAATTACTGCGATAGTGTTCAAGGTCGTGCAGGCCACAGTCCTGCGCCCGCTCCCGGCACGCATCTTCGATGGTGTCGGCCAGGAGGTCGGGATCGACGTTCGAGGCCAGCGTGAAGTGGATCTTGTTCACGTCCATGACCTTGCGGTCCAGGGTCGCGCAGGCGGCGGGGAAGAACGAGCCCTGCATGCCGCGATCGGCGAGTTTTGGAAACACGTTGGTATAGTGATCGAGATAGCCGTCATCGAATGTCAGGAGGAGTGGCCGCGGCGGCAACTCGCCGCCGCTTTCGATCCCGGCGATCAGCTGCTCCATCGAGATGACAGTGTAATGCCGCGCGAGATAAGCGAGCTGCTCCTCGAACAGCGCGAGGTCGAGCCCCTTGATCGCCGGAAACCGCGTCAGCTTCAGCGGCCGCACATAGTGATACATGACGATGGTGAGATTGGCGGTCGGGGCAGTCATAGTGTCTCCGTCAGGCGTTGCCGTGCGACTGCACGGTACGGATCAGCGGCAGCATGATGGCCTCGGGCGTTTCCGATTTCACTTTCAGGAACGTGTCGGTCTGCCGGGTCGCGGTCCGCGGCAATCTCGCGACGACGATCTTCAGGTGCGGCATCTTCTTTTCCATCTGGGCGCAGAGTTGCTCGCCCATGATCTTGGCCTGCGCATATTCCGGCAGGCCGGCCGAGGAGTCCTCGATGGCGGTGCTGGAAGGATAGAACACCGTGAGACGGCTGCGCGAGGCGAGGGTGCGGACGATCTCATGGAATCCGTCGACGAACACGCAGACGAAATCCTGAAAATCCTGCTTCTGGTAGGGTTCGACCCGCCGGCGGAAGATGCGCGGCGTCGCGAAATAATAGAGTTCGGTGCCATCCCAGCCTGACGCCTCGATCGCGCGAAGCCCCTGCGATGGCGCGGCGGCGTCGAGCTGCACGGCCATGCTGCGCGCGCCGAGCGCTTGCACGGCGCTGACAATCTCATGTGGCGGCGATGTATGCCAGGTCAGGACGGGATCGGCACCACCGGCGGCGAGCAGCCGAGCCGTCGCGTAGCCGAGGCCGCTGGTCGCGCCCACCACGAGAGGACGCTGACTGCGGAATTCTCCAGGCGCGACCATGGCGTGCAGCGCCTCGTCCGACGCCTCTGGAGCCGGCTCGCGCGCCGTGAACGCAGAGACGGTGCCGGTGATCCCCATCCCGCTGACGTCCATGTAAACGAGGCTCATCGGCTTATGGAATTTGCGGACCTGAAAGGCGAAGCCATCTCCATCCGTAGCCGCATCCATCTTGACGACGACCTTCGACAGCATGCTGCGCAGGCCCGGACAGTCCATTCCGACCAGCGTCGAGATACCGGCAAGTCCGATCACGCGGTAGCCGCCGATCGAGGTGGCGAGCGCGGCGAACCGCGTTGTCAGTGAATGCGCCGCCGCCGGCAGCGCGACCGTACTCGACAAGCTCGCCAGTTCGGCAATGTTGCGTGCACGGGCGGCCGCAGGGACAGCGCCGCCCTGGAAATGCGGATCGGCTTGCGCGGTGCTCACGCCAAATTCGACACGCACCGCAACGGTAATTTCGCCGTGCACTTTGACTTGCACGAGCTTGTGGTCGGCCGACAGCGACATCTCGACCCGGTCGCCGACGACGATGGGTTTGACATAGGTTGCCTGGATCGACGCCAAATGCGTACCCGGTTTCGCGCGCGCAAGTTCGTCGAGCGCCCAGAGCAGGACATGCTGGCCGTGAACGACCAGCGCTCCCGGAAAATGCGCCGCCGCCCATCTTGCGTCGACATGAATCGGATTAACGTCGCCCGTCACGGACGCAAACCAGCGCTGATCCTCGTCGTTGAATATGCGGGACGAGGCGGTCATAACGTCAGCATGTTAGGACGATCCTGATCGGCGTCGCCTTTGCAGACGATCGGCACCTCACCGGGGCTGCGCAACGAATAGACCAATTCGACATTCGAGCGCTCGAACGGCTCGAAATAGCCGGGCAAAGTGATCGGCGACTCCGCGGCCGGCAGCATCTCGCGAAATCCCGCTGCCGCGAGCTCGCTCCGCATGCCGCTGCAGAAAAAGTCGAGATACTCGGCGCCGCTTTGCTGCAGCAACGTCTGCAATGGTGCGCCGGCGCGCGTTATCGCCTCGGCGGACCCGAGAAAATCCACCAGCCGTAGCGCGGTGGCGTCCTCGAAGCGGCATTCCCGGAACACGAAGATGGCGGCATGCGGCCCATCGCTGATGAGAACCGCGCGGTAGTCGTAGAACGGGTGTGAGAGATATCGCCCGCTTATATAGGCGCGGCTCTTGCGCGGCACCTGCGGGCTGTCGTCGAGGCGAAAGCCTTCCGTCGCGGCAAAAAAATTGTCCGCGTTCAATTCCCGCAAACGCGCGCCCGAGCTCAATTCCGGTCCGGTCCGGGATGTCTCGGGCACGGTGGCAAGCTTGAAGCTGTCAATGGCGCCGTTCAGCATATAGTGCCGCGTCAGCGTGTCGACCCGGTAGCCGAGCGCCCGGTAGATGCCACGCGTCGTGAGGTTCAATCCGACGGTCCCGATCCACTTTGGCGCCATCAGGCTGTCCAGCTTACGCAACAGCAGCAGCCCGAGGCCATGCGCAAATTCGGGGCGGACTTTCCACGTCGTCAGCCACAGCGTGTCGTCCTTCTTCGCGAAAGCTGGATCGTAGCGGCTGGCGAGGATGAATCCGAGAATGCCGACGATGCCCCTCTCATCGTCACGCGCGGCGATGAAGTTATAGCGCTTGTTGGCCTCATCGCGATGCTGCCAGTCCATCAGCGCCTTGCTGCGCGCCAGCACGTGGTTGGCGCTCCAGTGGTCGCGGATGAAGTTCATCAGATCGCGCCGGTCTGAAAGCGTGCACAGCTCGACATTGACGGTCATGGCGACCCGTCAGATCGCCGCGGCCAAGGGGGCGGCCGGCACGACGTTTCTTTCCAGCGCGATGAAGGCTGGCTGTGGATAGTTGCGATCGGTCGTCCATCGGAAGACATTTTGATCGCTCTCGGCAAAGCCGGAGTTTTGCCAGAATTCAAGGCAGGGCCGGTTCTTTGCGGTCGGGATCAGCTGCGCGACCACGGCCTTGCATTTCGCGCGCAAGGCCGCCTCGACCGCCAGATGCACCATCAATTGCTCGACCTGCCGGCCCATCGCACGGCAGCTCAGCACGTAGTCGACGATCTCCATCGTCGCGCCGACCTGTTCCCAACTCACGATGCCGGTGAGGCCGACGTCGCCGAACCGGTCGGCGACTGTCACCGCGACGAGGTCGCGGCTCTTGCCGCCTTCGTGCCACTGCATGAGCTCCTTCTCGGTGCAGCGTCGCGTCCGCAAATTGAACTGGTTGGTCT
Source organism: uncultured Alphaproteobacteria bacterium (assembly GCA_963794775.1). Taxonomy (GTDB): domain Bacteria; phylum Pseudomonadota; class Alphaproteobacteria; order Rhizobiales; family Xanthobacteraceae; genus Bradyrhizobium. Next base: position 80,738 of record CAWCGA010000031.1, read on the forward strand.
TGTTCAGGAGCTGAACCACCCGCTTGATGTTGGAGGCGGAGAGAGGATCGACGCGAACCTTGATGCCGAGCGCGGCCAGCCATTCCTCGGGCGAGGACGCAACGTCGAGGCTGCCGCGCCGGGCGCGCTCGTGCACATACATCTGCGTGCGCTCGCGGTCCTCCGATGTGATCGCGGCTCGATCGAAGCAGTCGAGCTGCCGCAATGCATCGGCGTAACGCGATGGATCGGTCGGCCACTCTGGCACCAGCACCTCGGGCAGCGCTTCGCGCACGCGTCCGCGCTCGGTCGGATTGTCGTCGATGAACACGGTCGACTGCAGGCCGAGGTTGAGGTCCTTGACCAGGTCGGCGATGTTCTGGGCCTTGTCCTTCCAGTTGATCCGCCAGCCAGCGAGGTGATCGCTGCGGATCACCATTTCCGGATGGCTCGCGATCGCTTCCAGCGCCACCGCCTCGTCGTTCTTGCTGACGACCGCGACTGCAATCCCGCGCCTGACCAGCGTCATCAGCGCGCGCTGGAATTCCACATACGCCTCGCCGATATGGTCGTGGCCGCCGAGCCGCAGATTTTCCCAGCCGTCGTCGCCGACGATGCCGCCCCACATCGTGTCGTCGAGGTCCACGACGACAAGCTTCCGGCTCGATCCGGATGCGGTCCGCAGTGCCGATTTGACGTCGCGCGCCGCCGCCTTGAACACTTTCTCGGTGAACGGCGACCTAGTCAGGTACCAGGATTTTAAATCGCGTGCGCCATCGGATGCATCGATCCAGCATTGAGCGTCGAGCATGAACACGTCGGTAGCACCGGCGAGCGCGTCCGCCAGTCGCAGGTTCATCCGTGCAAGGTGATGCGCGGTGCCATCCTTGCCCCAGCTCAGCAATCCCATCCCTCGATCGTGCCAGGTCGGAATCCAGCTCGCGACCAGCACTTGGCGGCAGCCATGCGCGAAGCGCTTGATCGTCGTCGCGAAGGCGTCGATGTCTTCATCGAGTCGCGCTGGGGAAATCTGGTCGCCGGCGAGCAGTTTTGCGTATTCGCCGATCACGCCCTCGGGCCGCGTCCAGATCAGCGCGATGCGGTCTTTGTCGGCAGGCGACCTGTCGGAGAGGACCTGGAAGACCTGGCCATGGGGCGCGCTGGTCGCATTGCATTTCGGCTGCGACTGATCGGCCGACAGATACCGGCTGACCAGCTCGGCATTGAAATCGGAAACCACCCGCACGTCGAAAGTCTTGCTCATGGACCGACGGCCTCGCCGACCAGTTCCGCTAATGTGGCCGGCGTGGAAAACCGCGCCAGATTATCTTCCAGCTCCTTGCCGTCGAGCAGGCTGATCTCCTTGCCGGACAGGCGGGAGACTCGCCGCTCGAGATTGAGGATCAGCGTCGTCAAGGCGAGCAAGTCCAGGCAGCCGCCTTCGCCGACCAAAAGAACGTCAGGCCGCTTCTCGATGGCCTCGTCCGGAGAACGCAGGTCATTGATATCGTCGATGCAACCATAGACCAGGGCGAGAATTTCCCCTTTGTTTGCCGGCATTTAACGAAGTCCCGTGAGTGTCCCGATTGAGCGATATTTTAGAATTTCGGTCCCGATTTGTCACCTGTTGTAAAACCCTGTAAATCCCGATTCCGTGAGGATCGACCCCGAGCAAGGAAGCTCGGGATTAACCCGAAATGCAAGCAAAACTGTCCGATCTAGTGAGGCGGACCGCAATCATGGCGGCGATGTCCGTGCTGTTGCTGCGCGGACTGACGCTTGCCAGCCGCTTCCTGCTGTCAGTCCTGCTCGCGCACACACTGTCGCCGGATGCGGTCGGCGAGTACGGCCTGATCACGGCGACGCTTGCGTTTGCGCTCGTCGCGCTCGGTCTTGAATTCTATTCGCACACCATGCGCGAGTTGGTTCCGGCAAACGCGTCGCGGCGCGTCGAAATCATCGTAAACCAGCTCGTGCTGGCGGCGATCATTTTTGCCGTCGTGGTGCTGGCCGGCGCGCTGGCGGCGCTCACCGGCCTGTTTTCGCCGAGGCTCGTCGCATGGTTCCTGTTGATTCTCGCAACCGAGCATCTTTCGAGCGAAGCAACGCGCGTGCTCATCATCACGTCACGGCCGGTCCGCGCCTATATGGGCGTATTCCTGCGCGGTGGAATCTGGGTCTACGTCATCGCGGCCCTGATGTTTGCGCGTCCCGCCTTCCGCTCGCTGGAAACCGTGTTGACGTGGTGGGCGCTTGGCGGGGCGGCATCGATTCTGTTCGCAGCCTTTTCGTTGCGCGAGTTGCCGTGGGGCGAACTCAGGAGCAAGCGTCCCGACTGGACCTGGATCGCCGGGGGCCTGCGCGTCGCGCGCCCGTTTCTGCTGACGGCTGCCGGCGCGCTGACGATCTCCTATGTCGACCGTTTCATGATCGATGCCTGGGTCGGCCGGGGTCCGCTCGGAATCTACACGTTCTACTCGACGATCATGATCGGCATGCTGTCACTAGGGGCCTCGGTGTCGCACCAGTTCCTACCCAAGATCATCGAGGCCTGGGCCGCAGGCACCGACGCCTATCGCAAGGCGTTGCGCTCGTTCTTCTGGTCGCTCGCAAGCGTCGCCGTTGGAATGCTGGTGCTGGCCGCCAGCCTGATCACACCGCTGCTCGCAGTGCTGCAGCTGGACCAGTATGCCGCCAGTGTCGGCGTATTTTTCCTGATGCTGCCCGGCGTACTGTTGCGGATCCTCTGCGATCTTCCCTCCTATGCACTCTACGCGGCAAAAGCCGATACCAGCCTGCTAGTCTGCAACCTCGGCTCCGCGACCGCCGCCATCGTCCTCAATCTCGTTCTTGTTCCCGCACTCGGTATCGTCGGCGCCGCATTGTCCGGCACCATCGCCAGCGGCGTGCTGCTGGCTGCACTGTCGGTGCTGGCGCTGCGCAGGATGCGACAGGCGGGACGGGAACCCGGCGCGACCGAAGCGGTCAGTCTTCCGACGGACGCCGACCTGCTTTATCCCTGACGACCGCGCGTTGCACGACTCGTCTAGCGTTGCGGCGCGGCATTGCCCTTGCTACACAGCGCCCGATCAGACAGAACCCTGAAGGCGGAATGCAGCAACTCGCAAGGTCAGCGCGGATATTCTCCTCGCCCACGGTCCTGATTGTCGCCGTCTGGAGCGTGCTTCTAGTCGTCATCGCGATTGGGCCGATCAATTATTCTAATCAACCTTCGATTGCGGTGCTTGCGATTGTTGGCATCGGCATTGCGCTGTTCGTGTTGGGGCAACAGGCAGGGGCTTGGTGTTTTCGGCGCTGGTTCGCGAATCGCGCGGAAGGTTCGGCGCCGCGCACCGGGCGGCTCAGTCTCGTCGTCGGCATCTCGTCATGCGCCGGCATTGCCGGCATCGCCTTCATCGCGGTCGACCGCATCGTCTTGAGCGGCGTCAGCAACAGCGCCTATGCGGAACTGCTGCGTTGTGCGCCGGATCTGATCGATATCGTCGAGATCAAGCGGACGCCGCTAATCTACGTCGGCTATTTGTTGTTCTCTTTCGGCTTTGCGTCGGTCGTGCTGTTTCTTCTCAAGGCAGAGCAGCTCCGCGGATGGGCGGCCGTGTTGGCGCAGGTTTCGATCGTGTCACCGGTCGGCTACTCGCTGCTCTACGCTGGACGAATGCCGATCCTGTTCGTCATTCTCCTGACAATCGCTGCCGTGCTCGTGCGGCTTGCGCAGGGGCGGCGGACCTTACCGGAAGGACACCATCTCTTCGTCAAGATGATAGCTCTAATTCTGGCATTTGGCATCTACGCGAGTTCAATTTGGTCAGGCCGGGCTAGTTTCTGCATGCAGATGACTGAACTCGCCCGGGAGTTGCTGCAAACGAACGCATCCGGGCAGCATCCAATAAGGGCGGACGAAATCGTCAAAGGGATCGCCAAAGCGGAGACTCGCCCGCAGTCGGGCCGCCGAGACCCTTTCGCCACGTTGCTCCTGACGATGGATCGTTCGTGGCACACAAGGCCGAGGGGCTATGCCGTATCGGCGGTCCAGTCCGGCCTGGTGTCGCCGGGAACGGCAGTGACCATTCTCAGCACGTATTTCTATCTGACCCACGGCGTGCGCGTCCTCGATACGACCTGGCGCGATCAAGACCGGTTCTCGCCGCATTGGGGCGTCTACCAGATTGGTGTGCTCCAGCCGATGCTTCGCATCCTGTTTCCGCAGAGCGATCAACTATCGATCTGGAAAGCAGAGTTGCAATCTGCGGGAATCCACGGATTTTTCCCGACGGTCTGGGGCGCTGCGTACATCGATTTCGGTGTAGTGGGGGCGGCGATCTATATCCTGATTTGGGGATTTGCCGCCGGCTGGAGCACCTTCGGCGCGCGACATTCGGCCTTGTCAACGCCTGCGCTGCTGCTAACCTTCATCATCGCAAGCGTGTTGCTGAGTCCCGTGCAGGGTCCGCTCGGAATTGCCAACTCGGCTCTGGTACTGGTCTCGATCATCGTCGTGGGTCTGGCGGTAGATTTCAGCAGCCAAGAGCAGGACGCGCTGGCCGCAGAACGCTCCGTGGAGCAGCCATCGAAGTAAGGTATGATCCGCAATGGTGTGCAGCCGTTCCCGAGAGATCATGCTCAACCAAAGCGTCGAGCCCGATATTGATTCATCTGAATCTCATCGCGTTTTTTTGGCGGAGGCGCTCTTCTGGGTAGCGATTACGTTGCGAAGCCAGGCTAGTGTTTGGTTGACGCCATATTCCATGGTGCAGGGCAACGAGCCGCAAACAGCTTTGGTGGACGTGAGATCGAACTGATATTCTGTCAGGATGTTCTTCAACCGGCGCGAATTGAACGGAAAGCTAGTCTGGCCGACGGCGTTGATGGCATCTCCGCAATAGGCGAGAGCACGGGCCACCGGCTCCGGCACGTTAGGGATACGCCGTGCGCCGAAAGCCCGCTGAAACGCGTCGCTCCAGGCCATGAGGTCGATCGGTTCATAGTCGGCAAGATAGAAAGTCTTGCGATGAATAGCTTCGGCCGGAGCTTTCAGCAGACGCATATACTGGAACGTGGTGTTCTCAATGTAGCTGTAGGACTTCAGCGCGGCTCGTGCCCGACATGGAAGTAGTAACCCGCCCTGGACCAGTGCGCAGGAACGCTGGTAATGATGCGCTCATGCCCGGCCCCCAGACCGTGGTCGGCCGCACCAGGCACCATTCCCGTCCTCCGCCATCCGCTCGCGGACGAACTGCTCGGTAGAACCTTGCTGTTTCCGTAAAGCGTGTCGGCGTTGTAGTCGGTATCGTCACTCGGCACATAGTCGACACGGCACACCAATTGCGAGGAAGTCCAGATCGCGCGCTTGATCGTCGGTGTCGCTCTTACGGCCTCGATCAGATTTCGCACGCCGTCGATATTGGCGGCAGTAATCGTCGAGCGTGGCCTTCGTCATCGAGGTCTGTTCGTGCCGCGAGATGAACCAGCCCGTCCGGTTCATAGTTCCCGCACGATCTTCATCAGTGTGGCTGCATCGAGGATGCTGCACACATAGTGGCTGGTACGCGGACCCGGCTGCTTGTCGAGGCCTGAAGGACTCGAAACCTGCCGTCCGTCAGCCGCCGCATCAGCGCCTGGGCGATAAAGCCAGCACTGCCGGTGACCAGAACTTTCATGCCTGATTTCGCTGGGTTATCTGGCGATGCCGAAGGCGGTCAGCTTGACCGGCTTGATCTCGCTGATCTACCAAACCGAACCATCAATTGCAAATTGCGGCGTTTTTCAGCGGTGGTCGCTGCATGGCGCGCGTGGAGATTTATGAGGGCCTTCATCTCAGCCGCCTTCCAGGGCATCAATAGCATCCTGGAGATTTTCGGCCTTCGCTTGCTGCGAACGAATGCGCCGGTGCGCAGCTTTGGCTTGTTCTTCAAACACCTCAAATCGCTGGGCTTCGACTTTCGTACGGTGATCGATGTCGGCGTGGCGTTCGGCACGCCGCCGATCTATCAGGCGTTTCCGCGCGCGCGCTATTTCCTGGTCGAGCCCGTCGCCGAGTGCCGCCCTGTTCTGGAGAAGCTCAAAGCACGGCTCAATGCGGAATACTTCCTGGTCGCTGCCGGGGCCGAGAACGGCGAGGTGACCTTCAACGTGCATGACGATGTGTCGGGCTCGAGCCTGTTTTCCCAGGCCGAAGGCAAGGCGCTCGACGGCGAGGCGCGTCGCATCCCGATGCGACGGCTCGATTCGCTGCTGCCGGAGGCGCTGGAGCATCCCGTTCTCCTCAAACTCGATACGCAGGGCGCGGAGATCGAGGCGCTGAAGGGGCTGGGAAGCCGCATCGGCGAGATCGACGTGCTGATCGTCGAAGCCGCGATGATGGCGGCGCGCCACGGCATCCCGCAATTTGCCGACATCGTGCGCTTCTGCGACGAGGCCGGCTTCGTGGTGTACGACCTGCTCGAAGGCCACATGCGCGACATCGACGGCGCGCTCGCGCAAATCGATCTGGCTTTTGTCCGCAAGGACAGCGTGCTGCGGCAGCAGAACGTGTCTTTCGATGCGGCACAGCTCGCCGCCTATCTCAATCGCCCGAGCAGGCTTCAAGCCGTGCGCGAGGCGTCCTGATCCCGTTCGCGGGTCGCGAACTCAGATCTCGGCCAGCAGGATGAAGAGACAGCGCCGCTCGCCCTGATTGACCATGCCGCCACGGTGAATGCCGTTGCCGTCGAACAGGATGCAGTTGCCGAAATTCGACGTCGCACTGAAATGGCCTTCGCGCAGCCGTTCGGCTTCCGCTGAATCGTCCATGATGTCGGCGCCGAACTCCGCCTTCTTGCGCAGGAAGGCCGGCAGCGCCATGAACATCTTGCGCGCCTCGGGCTTGCGTCCGGAATTGCCGCAGAAATCGTTGGTGCGGCGGACCATGCCTTCGAACCAGCCGACCTTGGCGTTCTGGCTGCCGCGGACATAGCAGAACGGGCCGCCGTCCGGACCGATCTCGTGCACGTAGATCGCGCATTTCAGCATGCCGTAGGTGGCGTCGATGTGCAGGTAGCTGCCCCAGGGGTCCGCCAGCTTGGTGTCCGGGAACTGACGTTTCCAGAACGCAAATTGCGGGTCGTTGATCTGCGCGTTGACGTGCTTCACGCCGACCGGGCGGCCGAGATAGGCGCTGGCCGACTGCACGATGTCGTAACGGCCGAACACTTTCTCGACGGCGGCGAAGGCCTGCGGGTCGGCGGAATGCGTGCACCAGTAGACATTGTCGTCGAACTTGCGTTTCTCGAGCGGGATGTTGGCGCGGCGTTCGTCGAGCTTGGCGAACGCGGCCGAAGTGGCCGCGCGGATCGCGTCGATCTCGTTCGGCTGAAGCGAGAGACACACGATGCCGTCCGCCTTGAGCTTGTTCAGGAGCGCGGGGTTGGCGGGAACAGCGGCCCGGCGTTGTCCGGTCAGGCTGCGCAGCAGACGCGAGGCGCGGATGGTGGCGTACATCGACATGAAGCGCAGCGCGGTCGAGAAATTCAGTCCCTTGAATCCGGCCTCCTTGGTCAGGAGCGGCATGTTCTCGTAGTCGACGATGCGGCGGATGGTGATGAAGCCGAAGGTGCGCAGGAAAACGTTCAGCGACCGCAGGCGCTCGCGAAGCGTCGGCTTCTGAAGAAAGCCGCCATAGGCGGGATGAGCGTCATAATCGATCACCGGCAACGTCGCGCCGCGGTAGGGCGGGATCGGCAACTCGCGGATGTCGGCTGCGGGCGCAGCATCAGTGAGCGAGTCGATCGTGGTCATGTCGCAAAATCTCCGGCGGCGCGCGCGTCTCGCGCCAGTCCGATCTATACAACCTGCGACGCGATGCAAGCAATCGTGGGAACGTGGATTTCGGTCAGTGGATTTACGGAGCTAAGTCATGGAAATGCTTTGGAAATGCGGCCCGTAGGTCGATCGTTCGAAGGGTTCCAGCAATCTTCTCCGAGGCGCCGCCGCGGCCATAGGGCGGGGTGGCGGCGGGATCGACGCGAAACTGACCGTCGAAGATCGCCTTGAGCGCCGCGCGGATGGCGGCCGGATCGGCCGGACAATCGATGATCGAGGCGGCGCGAAGCCGCCCCTTCTGGCGATCGCCGATATTGATCGTTGGCACGCCCGCGGCCGGCGCTTCGACGATGCCGCTGGAGGAGTTACCGACCGCGGCATCCGCAAGCCGCAGCGCGGCCCAGTAGCGCTCGCTGCCGAGCGATGCGAACAGCTTTGCCTGTGTCGGACGCGCGGCGACGAAGTTCGTGATCGCCTCGTCGATCGCGCGATAGCCGGGGTCGGCGTTGACGCCGGTGAAGACGAAGCTGCGGTCGTTGATGTCAGCCAGCGCGCCCAACAGCGCGGCCACATTCGCCGCATCCGCGCCCGGCTGAGCGGTGGTCGGATGCAGGGTGATCAGCAGGAAACGCTCGGGGCCATCAAGACCGAATTGCGCGAGCAACTCGGTGCGGCCGATGGGCGGTGTCGTGCCTGCGAGATCGAGACCCGGCGCGCCGACATTGAAGACGAAATCCGGATCTTCACCCATCTGGATCACGCGCTGCCGATAGGGTTCGGCCGCGACGAAATGCAGGGACGCCATCTTGGTGATGGCATGCCGGATCGCATCGTCGAAGGCGCCGGCCGTGACCTCCCCGCCATGGATGTGCGCAATCGGAATATTCAACAGTGTAGCGGCGACCGCAGCCGACAGAATCTCGAAGCGGTCGCCGAGCACGACAAGTATGTCGGGCGCCAGTTTCGGTAGCGCGTCCGCGAACCTGGCAAGTCCGATGCCGGTGCCGCGCGCCACCGTCTGTGCACGGTCATCGTCGAGCTGGAAATCAATTCGTGCGGCGATCGGAAAGCCGTCGGCTTCGATCGCCCGCCAGGTCTCACCGAATTTCGCCACCAGATGCATGCCGCAGGCGATCACGCTGAGGTCGACGTCATCGGCGGCCTTCAGGCGCGCAAGGATTCCCCGCAGCAATCCGTAATCCGCCCGCGAACCGGTGACGACGGCGATGCGGCGCGGACGGGTCATGCCTGCCTCCGCCACGGCGAGGCATCCAGCATGCCGTGCTCGATCACGTAGGAGGCATAGGCGAGGTCGGCGGCGCTCTCGATCTCGATCGAATGCAGGCGATCCATCAGGATGCCGTAACTAGCGGCTGGATCCGCATAAACCTTGCGGTGCTTGCGCATCGCCTCCCAGCCGATGAGGTAGAGCGCGCCGTTCATGGTGACTTCCGGCGGCTGGTCCTGCCGCCGCTGCGCCGGCGTGTTCAGCATTTTTTCGACGATGCCGCCGATCGACCCGTCGCTACCGAGCGTGCCGACGAAGACCGAGGCAACCTCGGTCTCACGCATGCCGACCACGAGGCTCGCCTTGCGCGCGACGAACAGCTCGACTGCCTGGTCGAAATGCTCCGGCCGCGCAAACGGCGAGGACGGCTCGAGCAGCATGATGGCGTCGTAGCGGCGCTTCTCATGGGCCTCGATCCAGTCCATGGCGTGCAGAATCACGTCGTTGGAGGAGGCGGTGTCGGTCGCGAGCTCCGCCGGCCGCTCGAACAACATCTCGGCGCCGTGGCGCATAGCTTCGCCGCGAATCTCCGCACTGTCGCTGGAGACGATCAGGCGCGTGCAGTAGCGCGACCCGCGCGCCGCGACCGCCTTGTATCCGACCAGGCTGAGGCCGCCGATCTCGCGCAGGTTCTTGCCGGGCAATCCCTTCGAGCCGCCGCGTCCGACCAGCAGGAACAAAACTTGCGCCGAATCTGCCATGTGCTCCCAACAACCCTGCGGGCCGTCTCGACCAAGGGCGAATGATCGTTAATTACAAAGGGGTTAGGCCGAAAGCCGCCGCCCGCACGCGTTGCTTTTAGCAGTGTGTTCGACTAAGACAACCGCTTGATGAGAGGGCGATTTCGATTGCCCGCATGCTTGACCAGATGCATCGCCGAACCCTGATCATTGCCGAGGCTGGCGTTAACCATAATGGTGAGCGCGCCCGTGCGCTTGCCTTGGTGGAGGCAGCAGTGCGGGCAGGCGCCGACGTGGTCAAGTTCCAGTCGTTCCGCGCCGACAGGCTTGCAACCGCGGAGGCCGCGAAGGCGAGCTACCAGCAGGCGACGACCGGCAACGCGCAATCCCAGCTGGAGATGCTGCGCGCGCTCGAACTGAGCGCCGACGACGAGGAACAGATCGCCGCCGCCTGCGCCGCCGCTCGCATCACCTACATGTCGACGCCGTTCGATGCCGACAGCGCCACGCATCTGGTGCGCGGGATCGGGGTCGCCACGTTGAAGGTCGGATCGGGCGATCTCACCAATGCGCCGCTGCTGTTGCATCTCGCGCGCTTCCGCCTGCCGATCATTCTCTCCACCGGCATGGCGACGCTCGCCGAAGTGGAGCAGGCGCTCGGCGTCATCGCGTTCGGCTATCTCGCGGACGCCAACGCGAAGCCGGCGGTGGACGGTTTCGCGAAATTGCTGCTCGACCGCGCGACCTGGAATGAGTTGCGCGCAAAAGTCACGCTTCTGCACTGCACGACCGAATATCCGGCCGATCCGCAATCGATCAATCTGCGCGCGATGGCGACGCTGCGCGACGCTTTTGGATTGCCGGTGGGCTTCTCCGACCACAGTCGGGGCATTCACGTCGCGGTGGCGGCGGTGGCACTCGGCGCCACCGTGATCGAGAAGCACCTGACCCTGGACCGCAACCTGCCGGGGCCCGATCACCGCGCCTCGATCGAACCGGACGAATTGGCGGCGATGATATCGGCCATCCGGGACGTCGAGGCGGCGCTCGGCGACGGTCGCAAGGTTCCCGCGCCGGAGGAACTGCCGAACCGCGTTGTCGCGCGCAGGAGCCTGGTTACCACGCGCCGCATTATCAGCGGCGAGCGCTTCACCGAGGACAATCTCGGGGTCAAGCGGCCCGGCGACGGCGTTCCGCCGATCGCATACTGGAGCTATCTCGGCAAGACTGCGCAGCGCGACTATGCGGCCAACGAGGCGCTGGACCCATGAGCCTGATCGTGCTCTGTGCCGGTGGCCACGCCCGCGTTGTCATCGAAGCATTGCTGAGCCGTGGCATACGGCCCGCTGCGGTGACCGACAGCGACGCCGCGCGTGTTGGGCAATCGGTCGGCGGCATTCCGATCACGGGACCGGACGAAGATATTCTCAAGATGGACGCTCATTCGGTCGAACTTGCCAACGGTCTCGGCAATCGCGCTTCGCGCGTGGACCCCGGGCTTGCCAATCGGCGCGCATTGTTCGAGCGGTTTGCCGCGGCCGGCTACCGCTTTCCGGTGATCTCGCATGCCAGCGCCGTGATCGCCTCCGACGCCGTGCTTGGCGACGGCGCGCAGATCATGGCGGGCGCGGTGGTGCAGCCCTTGGCCAGAATAGGACGCAACGCGCTGGTCAACAGCCGCGCGGTGGTGGAGCACGATTGCCGCATCGGCGATCATACCCATATTGCGCCGGGTGCCGTGCTGTGCGGTGGCGTGTCGGTCGGTGACAGCGTGCATATCGGCGCGGGCGCCGTGGTGCTCGTCGGCGTCAATGTGGGGGCGGGGGCCGTGGTCGCGGCCGGCGCGGTGGTTACGAGGAATGTCGCTCCCGGCGCGTTTGCCGGTGGTGAAGCGGGAAGTGCGGGATGAACGGAGCATTCATCGTCAGCGAGGACACAGCCCTGATCGAGGCGTTGCGGCGCATCGATCAGAACACCATGCAGCTGGCGATCGTGGTGCGCGACGACAGGATCGTCGGTACGGTCACCGACGGCGACGTACGCCGCGCATTGCTCGCTGGCACAGGGCTCGACGCCTCCGTTAGCCTGGTGATGAACCGCACGCCGATCACCGCGCCGATCGGCACCTCCAATCCCGCGGCGTTGAGCCTGATGCGCAAGCACGGCATCCATCAGCTGCCGATCGTCGATTCCGACGGCCGCGTCGTCGAGGTCAAGCTGATCGACGAACTCGCGCTGGCGCAGCAGTCCGATCACTGGGTGGTGCTGATGGCCGGCGGACTGGGCTCGCGGCTGAAGCCGATTACCGACGACCTCCCGAAGCCGCTGATCAAGGTCGGCGACAAACCGATCCTGGAGACCGTGCTGGCCGGGTTCGCCAAGGCCGGCTTCGGCAAGTTCTTCATCGCGGTGAACTACAAGGCGGAGATGATCCGCGACTATTTCGGCGACGGTTCTGCCTGGGGCGTCGAGATCGACTATCTGCAGGAGAACGAGCGGCTCGGCACCGCCGGCGCGCTGTCGCTGCTGCCGGCGCGGCCGAAGCGGCCGTTCTTCGTCATGAACGGCGATTTGCTGACGACGGTGAATTTCGACCAGATGCTGAAATATCATCACGCGCATCAGGCGTTCTCCACCGTCTGCGTCCGCGAGCATTCGATCACGGTGCCGTTCGGCGTGATCGATTTCGACGATCATCGCTTGCTCGGCATCCGTGAGAAGCCGACCCAGAAATTCTTCGTCAATGCCGGCGTCTATCTGCTCGATCCGGACGTGCTGGATCATCTCTCCGCCAACGAGGCGGTCGACATGACCACGCTGATCGAACGGACGATCGCCGCCGGCAAGCCGTCGGTGGTGTTCCCCTTGCGGGAATACTGGATCGATGTCGGGCGTCTCGACGATTTGCAACGCGCCTCCGACGAGTTCCAGAGGTTCTTCCGGTGAGCGCCGAACGCTCCTTGCGCGAGATGATGTCGCTTGACGGGCGTGTCGCGCTCGTCACCGGCGGCGCCGGCCATATCGGCCGTGCGGTGGCAGGCGGCCTTGCCGAACTCGGCGCCAATATCGCCGTCGTCGACATCGCGGTATCAGGCGCAGAAAACGCCGCCGCGGCGCTGGCCGCGAACTCATCCGTGAAGGCCGCTTCATTCGCTTGCGATTTCGAGCAGGGCGACGCCGTCAAGGAGTTGCCCCGGCGGGTACGCGAAAAATTCGGCCGCATCGATGTCGTCGTCAATTGCGCGGCGTTCGTCGGCACCAGCGGGCTCGAAGGTTGGGCGGTGCCGTTCGAGCAGCAATCGCCACAGACCTGGCGGCGCGCGCTGGAGGTCAACCTCACTGCGCCCTTCATCCTGGTCCAGGCGGCAGCCGAGGATCTCGCGGCCTCCGGCCATGGCAGCGTGATCAACATTTCCTCCATCTACGGGCTCGCGGGACCCGACTGGCGGCTCTATGAGGGCACGACGATGGGCAATCCCGCCGCCTATGCCGCAAGCAAGGGCGGACTGATCCAGATGACGCGGTGGCTTGCGACAACCATGGCGCCGAAAGTGCGCGTCAATGCGATTGCGCCGGGCGGCGTCTTTCGCGACACGCAGGAACCTTTTCTGACCCGATACATCTCACGGACACCGCTTGCGCGGATGGCCACCGAGGAAGACTTCAAGGGGGCGGTCGCCTACCTCGCAAGCGATCTCTCTGCGTATGTCACCGGCCAGTGTTTGGCAGTCGACGGGGGGTGGACGGCGTGGTAAGTCCTCGCCAAATCATGCAATTGCGAGAACTTCGGAAATGTTGAGCTGTAACAACTGCTTGTTGCCGGAAACCGCGGACGCGACGTCGTTCGACGACACCGGTTCCTGCAGCGTCTGCCGCCAGATCGAGGTGCGCGACACCCAGATCGACTGGGACGACCGCCACAAGCAAATGCTCGAGCTGGTCGCACAGTATCGCGACAAGGGTTTGTACGACTGCATCGTGCCGTTTTCCGGCGGCAAGGACAGCGTTTTTCAGCTCTGGTATGTGGTGCGCAAACTGGGATTGAAGCCGCTGGTGGTGCGGTTCGATCATTGGTTCTACCGGCCGCTGGTCGACGAAAACAACACCAGCGTCTTCAAGCAGCTCGGCGTCGACGTGCTGAACTTCACGCCGAACTGGCACGTGGTCCGTGAGCTGATGCTGGAATCGCTGAAGCGTCGCGGCGACTTCTGCTGGCACTGCCATACCGGCATCTATGCCCACACCATGCAGATCGCCATTCGCTACGAGACGCCGCTGCTGTTCTGGGGCGAAAGCCTCGCGGAATATCAATCATTCTATTCCTACGACGAGATGGAAGAGGTCGACGAGAAGCGCTTCAATCGCGCCATGAATCTCGGCATCACCGCCGACGACATGTACGAATTCCTCGGCGGCCGCGTCGCCAAGCGCGACCTCTATCCATTCGTCTATCCGCCGCGCAAGGATCTGATGCGGATCAAGTGCCGCTCGATCTGCCTCGGCAGCTACATCAAATGGGACACCAGGAAGCACGTCGAGATCATCAAGCGCGAGCTTGGCTGGAAGGGACAAGAGGTCGAGGGCATCCCGCCGGAATACGATTATGAGAAGATCGAGTGCTTCTTCCAGGGCGTGCGCGACTATTTGAAATACATCAAGCGCGGCATGGGACGCACCAACCACCTCGCCAACATCGATATCCGCAACAAGCGCATGACCCGCGCCGAGGGCGAGGCGCTGGTTCGCCAATATGACGGCAAGCGGCCGCCCAGCCTCGACCTGTTCCTCGATTACCTGAACCTCACCGAAGAACAATTCCTGGGAATCGCCATCCAGCACGAGGTCTCGCCGTGGCAGTTCTCGCCGAACCAGGTCGAGCCAGGCCGGCGCATGCCCGACATGGACAAATGGGACAACACGAAGGTGCCGTGGCCGAACCATCCGGGCGTCGAGATCGGCGGCAAGGGCTAGCGGCGAAGGTTTTGTTGGGCGGGCGCCGGCGCGGCGCCCCGGGGAGAAGGTGATGTCAGACGTTGTTGCCATCGTCGACTACGGCATCAACAACGTGCGCTCCGTCCGCAATGCCGTCGAATATTGCGGCTTCAATCCCGTCGTCACCCATGACGCGGACGCGATCGCGGATGCCTCCCATGTGATCCTGCCCGGCGTCGGCGCCTTTGGCGATGCCATGGCCAACATCCGCGCCCGCGGCATCGACGAGTTGCTCGACCGTCACGTCCGCGAGAAGGGCAAGCCGTTCCTCGCCGTCTGCCTCGGCATGCAGCTGTTGGCCAGGACATCCGAAGAGCATGCCGACGACGGCGTGCTGCACCGCGGGCTCGGCTGGTTCGATGCCGACGTCGTGCGGCTGATGCCCAACGATCCCGCGCTCAAGATCCCGCATATGGGCTGGAACATGGTGGCCAAGGAGCGCGACCACCCGATCCTGGCCGGCATCCGCGAGGACAATCTGGCGTTCTATTTCGTGCACAGTTTTGCCATGCGCTGCAACGAACCGTCCGACGTGGTCGGCACCGCGCAATACGGCCAGCAGGTCACGGCGATCATCGCGCGCGACAATATCGCCGCCACCCAGTTCCATCCCGAGAAGAGCCAGGACAGCGGGATCGAACTGGTCGGCAATTTTTTGCGCTGGAAGCCCTGAGCGCAGAGACATGCTGAAGAAGCGTCTGATCCCGAAATTCCTGCTGCGCGACGGCAGGCTCGTCAAATACACCCGCTTTCTCGAGAACGAGCGCGCGGCGGGCAACCCCGTGACGACCGCGAAAATCTACAACGACTACGGCGCCGATGAACTGATCGTGCTCGACATCGTGCCGAGCGCGGCCTCGCGTGGCCGTGTGGTCGAGATCATCGAGCGGATGTCGGAGGAGATCTTCATGCCGTTCACGGTCGGCGGCGGGGTGAAGACGCTGGATGACGTCAACATGCTGCTGCGCGCCGGTGCCGACAAGGTATCGGTCAATTCGGAAGCCGTGCGGCGTCCGGAGTTCCTGCGCGAGGCGGCGCGCACCTTCGGCGACCAGTGCATGACCGTCTCGATCGACTACAGGATGATCGAGCCCGGCCACGCCGGCGTGTTCATCGACGGCGGCCGCGAGCAGGTCGCGCTCGATCCAATCGAATGGGCCAAACGCTGCGAGGATCTGCATTGCGGCGAGGTGCTGCTCGGCTCGATCGACCGCGATGGCACCATGACCGGCTACGATCTCGACATGATCCACAGGTGCGCGAATGCGCTGAGCGTGCCCTTGATCGTGTCGGGCGGTTGCGGTTCACTGCAGCATGCGATCGACGCGCTGGAGGCCGGCGCGTCGGCAGTGGCGATCTCCTCGATGTTCCTGTTCACCGACCACAGCCCGATCAAGCTGCGTAGCCATCTGTTCTCGCGCGGCCTCGACGTGCGCGTAAGCTCCTCGAGCAGGAATTAGGGACGTGCAGCTCTCGCTTCCCCGCACCGACCTGGCGCTTTATGTGCGCAAGCAGTTCGAGAACCTGTTTCCTGACGGGACCGATCTCGGCGACCTGCCGAGGCTGGTGGACTTGGCGCTGGGCCGGATCGAGCATTGCTTCTCGCGGGTCAGGCTGAAGGGATTTTTCGCCAACGGCGAGGCGCGCTTCTCGCACTGGCATTGCGATCAATATGCGATCTTTCTCTATTACCTGGCCAACAGCGCGTTCCGCGAACGGCCGGGCCACCCGGTCGCCGACAAGGCCTACGCGTTGAACAAGGCGCTGCATGCGCTCGACGCGTTCTATGAAGTGGAATTGCCTGACGTGTTTGCGGTTCAGCACCCCGTCGGCACCGTGCTCGGGCGAGCGACCTATTCCGACTATTTCATCTGTTATCACAACTGCACGGTCGGCGCGAACCTCGACAACGACTATCCGGCATTCGGCCGCGGCGTCGTGATGTACGGGGGCAGCCGGGTAATCGGAAAGACCATCATCGGCGACAACAGCTTCGTCTCGACCGGAACGATCGTGATCGATGGCGGCAAGTGCGAGCCGGACAGCGTGCTGCACGGCACCTATCCCAACGCCCGCCGCTCGCAAACGAGGCGCAACGTGATGCGCGACGTTTTCGGCGTCAGCGCATGATCAGGTCAACCGCTTGAAACCGGAATGGGCGACCGGGCCGCGCAGCAATTGCCTGACCGCCATCTGATCGACCGCGGTCCGCAGGTCGCGGAACACGTCGTTGACCGCTTCCAGATAGCGGTCGACATGCGCATCGGTGTGGGACCACATCGCGTAGAACGAGCCGGTGGCGAAGATGCCGCGGTCGAGCATCATCTGCGTGAACAGCGTGCGCACTTCCTGCGCCTCCGGCAGATCGAATGCAAAATGCCCGAGCGGCGAGATGCCCGAGACCTGCAAGGGCAGGCCGGTCGCCTGCGAGGCCGCGGTCCAGCCCTTTTGCACCCGCGTGCCGATCCGCATCAGATGTCTTGCGACGTTCTGCTCGCGATGCTTATGCAGCGTGGCAAGCGCCGCCACCGGGCCGACGCGTTCGGTCCAGGCGGTAGAGCTGACGAAGGTCTCTTGCGCCGCGTCCATCACCGATGCCCGGCCGACGATCGCCGCCATCGGGTAGCCGTTGGCGATCGCCTTGGCGAACACGGCCATGTCGGGGTCGACGCCGTAGGCGAGATGCGCGCCGCCGGAATTGATGCGGAAGCCCGACGTCACCTCGTCGAAGATGAGGACTGCGCCGCAGCGGTCGGCGAGCGCGCGTATGCCCTTGATGAACTCCGGCTCCGGCTCGCTCGAGCGCACCGGCTCCATCACAATTGCCGCAAGGCGCTCGCCGTGTTCGGCGACGATCGCCTCGATCTCGTCCAGTTTGTTGAAGTGGAACGGATGCATCAGTCCGGCAAGGCCGCGCGGGACGCCCTTGGTGTCGAGGCCCGGCAGCAGGTGGCCGTCGAGCGCGGTCGTGGCGCCGAGATTGGCGGAAAGATACCAGTCGTGCCAGCCGTGATAACCGCAGAAGGCCACCATGTCGCGGCCGGTCGCGGCGCGCGCGATGCGCACCGCAATCGCCATCGCCTCGCCGCCAGCGCGCCCGAACCGCACCATGTCGGCCCATGGATGCAGCTCGACCAGCAGCTCGGCGAGCTCGATGTCCTCGGCGCAATTGAGCGTCGACATCGAGCCCATGTCGATCGCGCGCTTCACCGCGGCGTCCACGTCGGGATCGGCGAAGCCGAGAATAGTGGCGCCGATGCCGCAATAGCTCATGTCGAGATAGGTCCGGCCGTCGAGGTCGACGATTTCGGCGCCCTTGGCAGACTTGAAATAGGTCGGCCATTGTTCGGGAAGGAACATTTCCGGACGCTTGGACAACAGCTGGGTGCCGCCCGGCATCACTTTCCGAGCGCGCCGGTAAAGCGTTTGACCCGTGCCCGACATCGCTGTCTTCTCCCGCCGCGAAGTTCGCGCGGTGGATAGCCTATGGCCCAGCCTCAGGCAAGACAGGGAACTGCCGCGAAAAGACGACGGCCGCACTTGAAATCGGCACGCGATGCCGCAACACTGGCCCTGATCGCGCAAGAGCTAACCAAAAGTAGAACGACCGATGACAAAAAAAGATCGATGTCGGTGCCAGTGTGTCGAGGCGTAGCGCGCCAAGCGTTATTCCATAGGCTTCCACCCAAGAGCCAGTAACTTCTTGGGCCGTGCAACCAGTGAACGCCCAATCCCCTGCCACAAAGAATTTTTACCCATAACTTTGAGAACAATTTCGATCCAGTTCTCCGGTACTCGGACGAGCCAGCTTGGCCTTCCCAAACGTTGTCTCGAACGCTTGATGATTTCGGAAATTGCGAGCGGCTCCGGATCCGACACGATAAAGGTCTCTCCGCGAGCGCGAGGATCGGTCAGGACGAGTTCTACCGCCGAGGCCAGATTTTTGACAGAGAGGATCGACCGCGTGGCCGTCAGTCCGCCTAGCGGCAGGGGGATTCGGAGCTTTGCCAGAGCATTGAGAGTTCGCAAAATTGCCCTTTGCGCCGTCGCCGTAGACTGCGACGGGACGTAATATCGTGAAATTGTGACCTGCTGCGCGAACAGCGTGTTCGGCCGCAAGCTTAGACCGCCCGTACGCGCTGTCGGGATTTGCCTGATCGGTTTCGGTCAATTCATGCTCCACAAACGAACCGGACTGCGCTGCAATTGACGACATGAGAATCATATGGATACCGAAGTCGGCTGCGCTTTGCGCAAGTGCTTCGGTAGCTTGATGGTTGACCAGATCGTACAGGGCCGCATCCGCGTAGGTGTGAGCAATTCCAGCCAGATGGACCACTGCGTCACATTTGGTCAACATTGGTCGCCAATCAAAGGGTTGACGCAAGTCGCCGAGCGCGACAGAAACGACGTTCGCACCATCGAATTGGAGGTTTGATCTGGAAGCAGCTCTAACCGAATATCCGCGCTCCGCCAAATAACTGACGAGATGACGTCCAATAAAGCCGTGCGAGCCGGTGACCAGTACGGTGATTAATTTGTTCATGCAAACGCGCTTAAGGATGTCGTTTCGATGGACTCACTATATTAGCGTTTTAGGTCCGTGCGCAATGATCATCGGATTGAGCTGGTTGGTTCTTGATCGCCTTTCAGCTTTGAACGAGCGGCTTCTCAAAGTTGCATATAGTTCGTCGTGGAATAACCTAGCAAGCAGGAACAGAAGCGCACATCGAGATTGCGGTACCACAAATGAACACGGCGAATGGCGCAATCACGCCCACCGATGCAATGCCCTCGATCGCAAGCACGAGCCGGTGATGTCATCCAGCCCAAAGGTCATCGCTATCATGACGGTAAGGAGAGCTCGCTAGTGACACCTGACTGAGCTTCGACGATCCGTATCTGGCAGAAATACGTGTTGGGGTGATTGTAGGAAAAATCGTTGCACATATAGCATCCCGTCGCTTTGTGTATTCGGCGCCACCACAGCGCAGAGGGTACTAAATATGTCCAAGAAGGCGTCTACGGCGCCCTATGTTAGGGCAGCAATACGAGATCGACCGTCACCTCTCTGTCGACCGCGACTATCATGCCGCTCAGCAGGGGCACTTAAGCTCCCGTGCGACGCCAGCGTCGCAATCGCGCGCGAAGCGGAGCTGGCAAGGCGCGCAACCAGGCACGCAGACGAGCGGCCCGCCGACCGAACAAGCTCTCCAGCCCGTCAAACAGACCTGTTTCTCCGGCAACGTCGAGCCAGGCGCGAGCAGCCGAACTCGGGAGCAGGTCTTCCAACCATGCCGCCGTCGCAGCCGACTGCGAGCCATCCTGCGGCGCTCCTTCGGCGATCGCCTGCTCATAAAGCCCGAGATAAGCGGCGGCATAATCGTCGGACGAAACGCCCTTGCGAAGCTGCGTGCTTACCTCGGTTGCGTCGGCCGCATCGTATGACGCGATCGCGGCATTGAGGGCCGCCGAAGTCACCGGCGCGGTCAAGAGGCCGACGCCGAGATTGAGGCGTCGCCAGGCCGCCAGATTTTCACTCCGCAGCATGCCGGCGAAGCCGCGACCGTCCACAACCACGACGGCGCAACCGACCACGGCGGCCTCGAGCGCCATGCGTGCGGTAGCGAACACGATATCGTAGCGCGGCAGCACCGTCTCGAGCCGGTCCGTCACCTCGCCGGTCGCAGGGCCAAGCTCATCGAAGATGAGACCGGCCTTGGCGCACGACGCACGCACGAGGTCTTGCTGCTCCCAGGTTTTCGTCAGCATCAGCGCGGTCTTCGGCTTTGCCGGCAGGGGCGGCCGCGGCAAGAAGCGCGTCAAATCCACTGCATTCAGTATGACAGAGAGCCGTTCCGAGGGAATCTTTCGGTCCAGCGCGCGAGCCCGGCACAGGTCGTCGACGGCCACGTACCTTCTGATCTGGGAATGCGGTCGTGGCGCCTCGATCTCGTATGTCGCACTGTGGGTGGTGAATACGGCCGGCACGTCGGGAAAAGCCGCGAGTGCCATCAACGCCGGCGTAACATGCTGCAGGTGCAACACATCGGGACGCGCCGGAAGACTCAGACGGTCGACTACAACGCATCCGCGAATTTGCATCTGTTTTGCCTGCATGCCGAGAGTCGGCGCGAAGACCATGGGTTCATGTCCCGCCCGCCTCAGCGCGTGGGCGAGCAATTCGACCACCGATTCGGAACCTGAAAAGTTCGCGACCGACAAGTTCGTTATCAGTATCTTCAATTTGCAACCGATGGCATGATGCGGTGACTAATTCTTGAACCACAGGGCACAGGTACT
>CAWCGA010000032.1:0-54279 GCA_963794775.1 uncultured Alphaproteobacteria bacterium
GCTGGGGGCTCGGCTTCGCAGTCCGCACCAGCCCGGATTTCAGCCTGATTCCAGGCGCGATCGGCAGCTTCAACTGGGAGGGAAGCTGGGGCACGTTCTTCTCGGTCGACCCGGCACAGAAGCTGATCCTGATCATGATGATGCAGCGAAGGGAGCACAGTGAGAACGGCTTCTACTTCAACGCCATCCGTCGCCTGCCTTATGCCGCGTTGAAGGTGCCCGAAGTGCCCGCGCCAGTCGCGTCCGGACAAGAGAATGCCGGCGCGCTCGCCGAATATGTCGGACGCTACGTTTTCGGCGGGTCTGCAAGTTCGCTGGACAGGCAGACCTCGGTCGCCGACGGCAATGGTTGGACCGGTCTTGAGTCCGTTATCGCGGGCACCGATGGCCTCAGGGTGATCAAATTGGCCGACACCGGCCCTGCCGCGAAAGCAGGCGTCATGGCGGGAGATCTCATCACAGCGATCGACGACAAGTCGATCAAGGGCCTGACCTTGGAGGCGGCCTTTCGTCGGATTTCAGGTCCGGTCAACGCCGCGATCAAGCTCAAGGTCATCCGCGCGACACAGAACGATCTGATCGTGATCGCCTTTACCCGGGAGGCGGTCCCCTCGCACAGTGTCGCGCTTCAAGTCCGTGTCGCGGACGGCAAGCTCGTCGTTACAGCAATAGGCGGCTGGTCGATCCTTGATTTCGATAAGGGTCAGCCGACGCCCGTGGCGGTCCGCTCAAAGGATGAACTCCAGGTCGAGAGTGGCGACCACACGCGGATCGCCTTCGTCAGAGACGCAGCCGGCAAAGTCAACGGCGCGGTTCTCAATCCGGGACCATGGGAGCAACGCGGCGTACTCGCACAATAAGGCACACTGACAGCTGATGAAATTGGCGGGAGCTTGCGTTGCTCGAACATCAGGTGTCCGGCGGCCCGAGATGGTGCGATCCGATCTGCTTCAGCCCCTATCACTATCGTGTTCGCAACCAGGTCGAGCGGTTCTTCAACAGGATCAAACAATGTCGTCGGGTGGCGACGCGCTACGATAGGCTCGCCGCCAACTACCTCGCATTCGTTCAACTTGCGTCAATCAGGCTATGTCTGCGCTTTAATGAGTCCGCGTCCTAAAGCGGCGCCGGTTCCGGCTGTGCTTTTCCGCCACAGGCAACCGATTTCTTAATTTCCGTTCATGCGGGTAGCCTGCAGCCCGCGACAACTCGCCACGGCGTAACGTGCTGTTGAGTCAACGGTATTCGGCGCATCTGTCGGCCCGCCCATCGCGGGCTTTCAAGTCTTATCACCGCCTTGTGATCGCCCCTTACGGACCAAACCCCGGATATCCACGTTTCCAAAGCACGACGTTGAACCCGCCGCCGAACGCGACAGACAAATATCGGCAGAGTTCACGGAAGGCGGCAGGAGACTTCGATGAACCACTCGATCTACAGCGCAGATCGCTCGACCCACCTCAAGATCGTGGTCGTGGCGCTCGTTGCGGGCATCGTGGTTGCCGGCCTCGGCATCTCGGCCCGGGCCACGTCGGACGACGGTTACGCGCAGACCGCGCATGTGATCAAGGCCGGCAAGCCGGTCACCGTCACCAGCAGCAATGGAGCGCTGGTGCGCTAACAGAGGAATTTAAGGAATTCACGCGGCTCTTTACCAGCCCCCCAAAGTCGCCACGTGGATATGTAGAAGACCCCAACTACCCCAAGTTGACTATGGAAAACGCCCGCTCCCCACGGGCGTTTTCTTTTTGTGGGATGCGGATTGACGCCTAATTATTTTGTAACTACAAAATAACACTGTGAAAATCATATGGGACGAACCGAAGCGGCTTGCCAATCTCGATAGACACGGGATGGACTTCGGCGATCTCAACGAGAAATTCTTCGCTACTGCACTCGTTCTGGCATCTACGCCAACCGCTGGCGCGCGATCGGTATCAGCATTCGCGGTGTCATTGCTGTGATCTTTGCAAGGCGCGGCACGGAAGGTGTCAGCATCATCAGCATGCGTCCGGCAAGCAAGAAAGAAAGGGCGTTTTATGAAGCGAACCGCCGCTAAGAAGAACAAGGGCTACATTGCAAGCAACGTGCGCGCGGTGAACGACAATCCGGAATGGACCAAGGCGGATTTTGCCAGAGCCAGGCCGTTCGACGAGGTTTTTCCGAACCTGCGCAGGGGGCGTGGCCCGAACAAGTCCCCGACCAAAAAGCAGGTTACGCTCCGCCTCAATCCGGCTGTCCTCGATTACTTCAAGGAAAAGGGACCTGGCTGGCAGAGCCGCATCAATGATGAGCTCGAGAAAGTCGTCAAAGGGAAAGAACGACAACGCCCGCTTCGGGGATAACGCTGCGCGATCTCTGCTCGATTAGTCCGACCTACTTCACCGGGCGCAGCACGCAGCGAATGCCGCCGCTGGGATCGGCGACGTCGCCGGCATAGCGCGGAATCAGGTGCACATGGACGTGCATGCGCGCTTGGCCTGCCGCCTTTCCGACGTTCACGCCGATGTTGTAGCCGTCGGGCGAATGCTCTTCGGAAATGCGGGCCTTCGCTTTGTCGAGCAGCGCCAGCACCGACGCCTTCTCGGCCGGCGTCATGTCGAAGAAATCGGCGACATGGCGTCGCGGGACGACCAGCACGTGACCCTTGCTGAGGCTGTTGTTGTCGTAGCGGACGAAAGCGTTGTCGTCGCCGAACAACGCCATATCCGATTTGCACAGTTCGCAATCCATCGGCCTGGTGCTCCGCCTGTCCTGAAATGGATTCTCGCGCGGAAGGAGCAACAGCGCCAGCGTTACTTCGCCGGGACGGTCTCGATCAATTTGCCGGCGAACACCGGCGTCGAGTGCGGGGCGCCGTCGGGCGAGCCGCCGGACTGCTCCACCGTCACGGCGTAGACGCCGCCATTGATCACGTCGGAATCGAAGCTTGTCAGAACCGTGCGCGCGGTGAAGTCGTTGCCGCCGATCACGCCGAGCGAGCGCGGCCGTCCGCCGAGCTTGTCGGAGATCAGCCAGAGCTCGTAGCTCTTGCCGACCTCGACCGGCGGCGCGCCGACCTTGCGCACCGTGAAATTCTTGCTCGCGCCGTCGACGGTGAGGATGAAGGCCGGGCCGCCGGCCGAACCCTGCAGCAGCGCGACATATTGCGCGGACGGCGCAGACGGCGGCGCCGGCGTCTTGACCTCGACCACCTGCGTGCGCGGCTTCGGGCGCAAGGGCGCCGGCAGCATGTCCGGCGAGAACAGCTGCACGCCGATGACAGCGACCAGCGCCGCGGCGAGCGCGGTCATCACGGAGGCGACGCCCCGCGCGCGGCGCGCTTGCGAGGACAGGCGAATGACATTGGAATTGTCGGGGAGGGTGCGATCGGCCCGGTCGGGGCGATCGGATCGAAGGTCGACGCCGGTGGGTTCGGATCAAATCCTTTTATTTCCGTCACCACATCTGTCGGCCGAGCCGGCGGCGGGGGCGCCTCCGGCAACACCAGCGGCGCCTGCTGCGAGGAATGACCGACCGCTTCGCGCACGCGCTCCCACAGCTCGGGCCGCGGTTCGACCGAACCGACCATCTGGTTCAGCACGCCGAGACGGAATTCCCAGGACTGCACCATCGAGGTGAACTCGGGGTCCACCGCCATCATGGTCTCGACCTGCGCGCGCTCGTCGGCATCGAGCGTGCCGAGCGCATATTCCGCCGCGATCGCGATATGGTCTTCGCTGTATTCCATCGTTCTCAAGTCAGGTCCCTAAAGACCAAGGCACTCCCTGATATCCATCATGCTCCGCCGTAGCCACGTCTTCACCGTATTCACCGGCGCCTCGAACTTCGCCGCCAACTGCTCCCTGCTCCAGCCGTTGTAGTAAGCGAGCAGCACGAGCTTCTGCCGGTCCGGCTCGAGACGTCCCACGCACTCCAGCAAGCGCTTCAATTCCTCAGTCATTTCCCGCCGAGCCAACGGGTCCGGGCTGTCGGCCGCGACTTCCATCGCTGCCGGCTCTTCCTCGATCGAGGACTCGGTCCGCTTGCGCACGAGATCAATGGCGCGGTTGCGGGCGATCGACGCCATCCACGTAATCGGCGACGACAGGCCGGGATTGAACTGGCCGGCGCTGTTCCAGATCTTGACGTAAGTTTCCTGAATAACCTCCTCGGCGAGATCCTGTCTGCGCAAGATACGGAGGACCACGCCATAGAGTTTCGCGCGCGTGGCGGCATAGAGGCGCTCGAAAGCGGCCTCGTCGCCCTTCGCAACCGCGGCAATCAGCCAGACCAGCTCAGCCGGCGTCAGCATTCACTTTCCCCAAAACCGCGATCCGCCATCGCTCCTTCGAGCATGACCTCAGGCGATCACGCCCCTGCCGGGACCTTTCGTAGCATATTTTGCAGCCCCCCGGTCCACCCCTCAGCCGTAAAAAGTCGCATGCCACAGGACTTTAGGGACCATCCCGCCCCCACATGAAAAACCCGGGCCCTTGCGGGCCCGGGCTTCGACGGTGCTGAGATGGCTTGAAAGCTTCAGGCGACGCCGAGGCGGGCGCGCATCAGACCGATGCTGTCGAGATCGGCCTGCTCGCGGGCGCTCTCTTCGGCGCGCTCGCGGGCCTGGTCGCGCTCGTCGAGCAGCTCGACCTTCTTGAGTTCCTCATAGGCCTCGGTAAGCAGGCTCTTGGCGTCCTCGAGCTGGATACGCAGCTCGTCGGCCGAACGGGTCAGGTTTTCCCGGCGCTGGATCGCGGCCTTGGCATAGGTCGGATAGGCGAAATGCGAGGGATCGTTGATCCCGGCGCGCTCCTGCTCGGCAAGGATCTCGCGCTCGAGATCGACCGACATGCGCTGGAAGTCGGCGATCATGCCCTCGATCTGAGCGACCCTTCGGCGCTTCTCATCGACCTGAAACTTCTTCAGGCGGATTAGCGTTTCGCGTGACTTCATCGACTCATACTCCCCAGAAGTCCCTGCAGACGCGGGACAAGACCGGCTCCCCGCAGGGCCCCACCGGCGGCACTAAACGTCCGGGGATCATGGCCTGACAAAGTTAGCGTTCCGTTTCCAAACCCTTGAGGATTCGTGCAAGTCGCTCATAACCCTCGCCCAAATGGGTGACTTCGTCTTTGGCCTGGCGCAGGAAGGCTTCCAGCGGCTCGTGCAACTTGATGGCGGCATCGACCTCCTCGCTGGAACCCGGCCGGTAGGCGCCGAGCCGGATCAGTTCCTCCATGTCGGCATAAGTCGCCATCACCCGCTTGGCCTCGGTGATGACAGGTAGGTAGGCCGGATCGGCCGATTTCGGCATGGTGCGGGAGACCGACTTGAGGACGTTGATAGCCGGATATCGCCCGCGCTCGGCGATCGCGCGCTCCATCACCACATGGCCGTCGAGGATGCCGCGCACGGCATCGGCAATCGGCTCATTATGGTCGTCGCCGTCGACCAGCACCGTGAAGATGCCTGTGATGGTTCCGTTATTGATGCCGGGGCCGGCGCGCTCCAGCAGCTTCGGCAATTCGGTGAACACGGTCGGCGTGTAGCCCTTGGCGGTCGGCGGCTCGCCCGCGGACAGGCCGATCTCGCGCTGCGCCATGGCAAAGCGCGTCACCGAGTCCATCAGGCACAGCACGTCCTTGCCTTCATCGCGGAAATATTCGGCGATGGCGAGCGTCAGATAGGCCGCTTGCCGCCGCATCAGCGCCGGCTCGTCCGAGGTCGCGACGACGACGACCGAGCGCGCGAGACCTTCTTCGTCGAGATCGTCCTGCAGGAATTCCTGCACCTCGCGGCCGCGCTCGCCGACCAGACCAATCACCGAGATCGCCGCATCGACATTGCGCGCCAGCATCGACAGCAGCACCGATTTGCCGACGCCGGAGCCAGAGAAGATGCCGAGCCGCTGGCCGCGGCAGCAGGTCAGGAACGTGTTGAGCGCGCGCACGCCGAGATCGAGCGGCGCACCCACGCGTTTCCGCGCATGCGCGGGCGGCGGCGTGTTGCGGAACGGCATCGGCGAAGCGCCCTGCTCCAGCGGCCCCTTGCCGTCGATCGGTTCCCCCATCGCGTTCAGCACGCGCCCGAGCCAGGCCGCGCTGGGGCGCACCTGGTTCGATGCATTGGCGATGACAGCGCGGCAGCCGCGCCGCACGCCTTCGAGGCCGGCAAACGGCATCACCACCGCATTGCTGCCGGAGAAGCCGATCACCTCGCAGGGGATCGGGCGCTGGGCCCCGGTCTCGATCACGATGCGTGCGCCGACCGACATCGCATGGATGGGACCTGCGACCTCGACCATCAGGCCGCGCACGCCGACGACGCGGCCATAGATATTGACCCCGTCGATATCGCCGATTTGTTCGGCCAGCGCCTTCACGTCGCATCCTTCATTGCGAAAACCTTAAGTTTTCACGTATTTCCGCCGTCCGCTTAACTTCGTGTTTACCCGCATCGTTAATCATTGCGTCACTGTCTTTGATGGCTGGGCGGCTTGCTGTTCGGGTGAGAACCGCGAGTCGCGAGAGTTGGTTAGTTCAGACTCTTAATGTGGAACTTGAGCGGATACGGGTACGAAAAGCTGCTTTGACGCAATATCTTAGGGCGATTCGACAAAAATTGCACCGAGAGACCTTGCGGAACAGAATCAGATTTTGTTAACGATATCTCGTCAGGGTCCGAATCAGTTGTCAAAGGCGTTGTTGTGTTGCCGCGAGGTGCGGCCGACCTGACGCCCGGAACGGCGACGATGGGGAACTGGCATGCGCGTTTTGCTGATTGAAGATGACAGCGCCGTCGCGCAGTCGATCGAATTGATGCTCAAATCCGAGAGCTTCAACGTCTACACGACCGACCTGGGCGAAGAAGGCGTCGATCTCGGCAAGCTCTACGATTACGACATCATCCTTCTCGACCTGAACCTGCCCGACATGTCCGGCTACGACGTGCTCAAGCAGCTGCGGGTCTCCAAGATCAAGACACCGATCCTGATCCTCTCCGGCCTTGCCGGCATCGAGGACAAGGTCAAGGGTCTCGGCGTCGGCGCCGACGACTACATGACCAAACCCTTCCACAAGGACGAGTTGGTTGCCCGCATCCACGCGATCGTGCGCCGCTCCAAGGGCCACGCCCAGTCGGTGATCCAGACCGGCGATCTCGTGGTCAATCTCGACACCAAGACGGTCGAGGTCGGCGGTCAGCGCGTGCACCTGACCGGCAAGGAATATCAGATGCTGGAGCTGCTCTCGCTCCGCAAGGGCACCACGCTCACCAAGGAGATGTTCCTCAACCATCTCTATGGCGGCATGGACGAGCCGGAGCTGAAGATCATCGACGTCTTCATCTGCAAGCTGCGCAAGAAGCTTGCGAATGCCTCCGAAGGCCGCAACTTCATCGAGACGGTGTGGGGCCGCGGCTATGTGCTGCGCGAGCCGCACGACATCGAAGAGCGCATCCCCGCCTGAACCGGTTTACCCGCGAGCCGTACGCTCGCTCCTCCCAGACTGGACCCCGCCGCAAATGGCGGGGTTTTTGTTTGTGGGGGAGGTCCAGCGCGCGTTTCCTATCCGCGCGCCCACGCTGCGCCCGACGTCGCGTCTTCGCGCATCGCGCGCAAGGATGCCGCCTCTCGGACAAAGCTCATCATGCAATATCCGAACACGAAGCCGGCGAGGAAGGTAGCCACCAGACCAACGATCATGTTGGAAGCCTCGTTCGCCATTTTTTCCATGACTGGGATGGGAGATATGTGATTTATCGCGAACAAGAGGGCAACGGCGAACGTCCAGGCTGCGCCGAACGCCAAGCCATCCCTGACTCGCTTCGCTCGCTCCGACTCGGGCCGGTTCCAGATCGAATCCTGCGCCAGCAGCGCAACGATCGATCCCGTGGCCCACATGTAAATCAGGACCGGCAGTCCGCGTATCGAGTTATACACATCCTCCGTTCCGACCGGCTGGCCCATTCGAAACTGATAATGATCGAAGACGACCTGCAGCGGCAAAATCAGCAGCGCAATCGCGAGTCCGATCGTAAATATGAACTTCCAGGGAAGGCCGCCGAATACGCCCTCATTCGCAAACGCATAATTGCGTTTCATATGATAAACCATCAGAATACTGACAATGATGTTCGCCGGCGATACCACGAATGTTCGCGTCAAACCCGCGGCCTTATTTCCCGCGATGAGATCAGACGGGTTATGTATCGTGATTAGCCAGACCACGATCGTTGCGACCGATATCCCCAGCGCCGCCAACGTCATCCACACCGCCGCGTAGCTCGGCTCCGGCACGGTAAAGCCGACCATTCCCAACCGGCGCTTGCAACCGGCGAAATTCCACTCCGTGGCCAGCACGGAGCGCACCGTCAGCAGGAGAAGATCATCGAGAAAGAGATCCATATCCTTGCGCAAATCCTCCAGCACGGTTCCGGCGGCAATCTGCGCAATTGACTGCAGCCGATTGCTCGAGTCGTTCCGGGCGCTGAACGAATCCAGCGCGCGCCAATCGTCCGGCTGGACCTTGCTGTCTTCCATGATCGCGCCGTAAATCTCGGATGTATTCTTCAGCGCGCGAATTGCCTTGAAAGACAACAAGTCATAGACGGCCAGAAGATTCGCATATTGCTCCGCGTTGCGATCGAGAAACGCGTTTCCCTCGAGCTTCAATAATTCGAGATGATGCATTATCGTTGCGATTTTCAGGAAGCGAGACTGAATCGGTGCCGCCTGGACCGCCCGCAGATCGTCAATCCGGTAGCCGACGCGCCCGAGCTTTCTGCTTACGTCCTGCCAATCGTTCGGACGCAATTCCCAGGCGGCGTTGCGCAGGGTATCTCGCATCGCACGCGCATAGAACGGTATACGGGCCATGCCTTGGCAGAAGTCCCGCCATCGCTCAGGCGCCCACGGCAAGAGCCAGGCCAGCATGACAAGGCACATCGCGGACAATGCGGAGATGTTTTTGGCATGCTCCCCGGCTGCGGGCTCGGGATGCGCCGCGGCGCCAAACCCAGTGGGCTCCCCGACCAGATAATAGATGAAAAAATATGTCAGCAGAAATGGCAAAACGAACGCGATAACGCCGATGCAATACAGGAATAGCGTCGTATAGGAGCGCGTTCCCTTCCGGGTGTGGAATCTGAACCAATAGAACAGCGCGACCAGAAACGGCGCACCAAGATACTCGCAGAAACCGTTCAATGCGGCGACGGACGGTTCAAAGGACACTGCACTCCTCCCAGTCTGCGGCTACGCATTTGGTCGGAACGGACGTCTTCAATCCGTTCAATTCCGCATTCGCGCCCTTTGCACCACAA
The DNA here is from genome assembly GCA_963794775.1 of uncultured Alphaproteobacteria bacterium. Classification (GTDB taxonomy): domain Bacteria; phylum Pseudomonadota; class Alphaproteobacteria; order Rhizobiales; family Xanthobacteraceae; genus Bradyrhizobium. Next base: position 9,304 of record CAWCGA010000032.1, read on the forward strand.
GATCGGTATTGTCGGGCGCGAGCTCCATCGCTGCGTCGATATCCCTGATCGCATCCTCGACCCGCTTCAGCTGAACAAATGCATTGGCGCGCGAAGCCAGATATTTTGGCTCGGAGCGCTGCTTTTCGATCGCCGTGCTGAACGCCTCCACCGCCTGTTCAAGATATCCTCGCGTGTTCTGGGGGCCCGAAGCCGTGAAGCAGATGATTCCCTTGATCCAGTAATATTCCGCCTCGTCCGGCTTGATGGCGATGGCGGCAGCGATGTCCGTCAGTGCAATCTCGAATCGCCCCACCAGTGCGTTGAAGTTGGCTCGTCGCACATGATATTCCGGATTCTGCGGGTCCAATGTGATCGCATAGGCAAAACTCCCTGCCGCCTCCGGGGTCTGTTTCTGCCGTTGCTGCAGAGTACCAAGATCGTGATAAAGCCGGGCAACGCGCTTGACCAATTGCGCGTCATCTTTCAGTCCCGCGACGAGATTTTGCCCTTTCCGCGTCAGTGGCTCCAATTCCTCGATCGAATTCGGGGGAGCGGCGGCAGCGCGCATGAATTCTTCCCGCTGTCGCTGCAGTTCTTCGTGCGTGTGATTAACCGCCACAGCAGCGGGGGGCGGCGTGGGCGCTGGATTGTCGACTTCAAATATTTTCCCGTCAATCGAACGCATATAGAGGACGGGAATGCCGAACTCCACTCGCGACTGCTCCTGGTGGATGTATTTGCGGGCGGTCGTGACCGCATCGTCGATCGGCGAACTTCTCGCAAGCGCCCCGTAAAAAGCCTCCGACAAACCGATTGCAACTCTGTCGCTGATCGGGAACTGCATGGCGATAACCGCCGGCAGCCACCCACCCGACATTACCCCAATGGCCGGATTGCCGAATTTTTCCCCGACATTGATCCTTGCGCTTTCGCAGCAGTTCAACACCACCAGCCGAAGACTGTCGCGTGCGTCGTCGAGCATGATCGCGAGGTCGGAAGCGAATTTCTTAGCCGGCCTTCCATCTTCATCGACCATCACGATGAAGCCGCTTTGATTGAAGTTGTTTCCCGTCTTAGGGGATTGGGATTGCGGTTCTACACCACCATGACCGATGAAGTGAAAAATGTGCCAGTCGGCTTCCTGCAATTTGTCCATCAGGTCTTTTGCGGTTCCGCCTGAGACCCACTCGAAAACGACTCGCCCTTCCCGCTGCAGCTTGTCCATGCCCTTGTTGATTCGTTCACGCTCCTTGGCGACCTCCAGTCTGGGCCATTCCTTGGTGTCGGGCGCGGAAATCATTCCGAGAATGCGCAGCGGACCTTTAACGCCCATTGCACCCGCCGCCCCTGCCGTCTCCAGATAGCGAACGAAAGGACGCCGGAGGCTCAGATAGCCGATGACGTCATTTTCCTCGTAGAGATATTCCCAGGGCAGCGCAGCCAGATCGGGCGCGGTAATCCTGAGCTTTATCCTCAGGTCCTTTTGCTTGCTTTGCGCGTAAACGTTCGAGATGCTCGACACGTTCACGAATATGCTGCGAAAAAGCTCCTGGCCAAACTCGCGCAGAATCTGCTCGGCGCGTGACGTGAGACCCCCGACATTCCCCACGCTGATGTCAAGGACAGCGCTTTCAAGATCGGCGCGCAGCTTGGCAAATTTCCTGGGCTCGGAGAACCGGAACTCCACCGGGGATCTGCTGGCTTCGCCGGCCGGCGATTTGATCACGTGGGCGAAGTAGCGTCGCGGTGCCCCGGGGGCGCTGTCGGAACCAACTTCAAGCTCGAAGTCATGATGATCCGAGGGCATGGTGCCTCACTCGAAAAGCTTACATTTGAAAGACTAATTCCTGGTTCTGAGAACCGACCTCCGGATATTTGCCGGCTTCGAATTTGCCGGCTTCCCGCAGCAAAAACCTGCGACAAATAACGATGTCGCCCTCAACGGCAACGATCCTAACAAACTCGTTCCCCGGATGCAACTTTAGGTTCACGCCTGCGACGTACTGCGGCGGCATTCAAGGGACACGGTCGGTTCAAGGCGCCGCCTTCCGGCAAAAGAGCCGGCCTGACCAGCGCAAATAATGGGATTTTTGTTCTTGGGGATGAACTGGCCCCGCCCGTGCGCCGACTGAAGCATCGTGCGACTCTCCTCGTGCACGAGTCGCGAGGTCTCTTATGATCCTGCAATCGCTCGCCGGGCTGCCGGCCTTCCTGGTCTATTTCTGCACCGCCATCATCGCGGTCGTGCTGTATCTGCTGGTCTACACCCGCATCACGCCGCACAACGAGTTTCAGCTGATCCGCGACAACGATCCCGCGGCCGCCATTGCGCTCGGCCTGAGCCTGCTCGGCTTCGTGCTCCCGGTGGTCAGTGCGATCGCGCATTCCGCCAATGTCATGGACTGCCTGATCTGGAGCCTGATCGCGCTGATCGTCCAGATCGTGGTCTATTTTCTCGTGAAGATCCCCGTGCCGGACCTCTCGCAGCGCATCGCCGAGGGCCAGCTTGCGCCCGCGATCTGGCTGGGACTTGCCTCGCTCGCGGCCGGCGCGCTCAACGCCGCCTGCATGATCATTTGATGACAACCGGACAACGCCTCACCGAGTTTGGCCAACGCAGGCCGGCGCCGCTGCCACCTGCGCCTGGGCCGAAGCGCAGCAATCATGTCGCGCTGCTTGTCATGGGCACGCTCGCGGTCGGCGGCGGCGCCTATGCGCTGATGCCGAACAACAACTGTCAACCGACGCCGCCGGGAATGGCCGCGCCGGGAATGTCGCAGGCCAATGCAGGCTGCACATCGCGCGGCGGCTCGGGCGGCGGGAGTCGCGGATACAGTTCCTCGCGATTCAGCTTCTTCGGCAATTCCGGGGCGTCGCCGCCAGCATCGGGAACATCCGGCGGCGTCACGCGCGGCGGCTTCGGCTCGTTCGCACGCGCATTCGGCTTTGGCGGAACCGGCTAAAACGACAATCTCTCCTTTTTCGCTTGCCCGACCACCGGGAGGTAAGTGAGTATCGCCCCACATCCTGGGAGGGAAACATGAAACGCTCGCGCCGCGTCGTGCTGACAATGATGGGAAGTGCAGCGGTCGGCGTGGTGTCGATCGGATGGAGGGCGCGTCCAATTGCGGCCCCGGCGAGACCCTGGTGTCCGGTCCCGACGGCGGCCGGCCGTATTGCCGCGCTGCCACCTATGGCGGCTTCGGCGGCACGCTCTACACGGTTCACGGACGCGGCCCTGGCGGTCATGGCCATGTCGGCGGCGGTGGCATGCACGCCGGTGGCGGCGGCGGCGGATAGCCGCTCCTTATGCAGCGCATCGTCTGCCCCGAACGCGACGACTGGCGCGCGACGGCAGAAAGCTGCGGCTTCGACTTCCACACCATCGACGGTGAGCGTTACTGGGACGAGCGCGGCTACTACGCTTTCACGCTGGAAGAGATCGAACGGCGCATCGAGGCGCCGACCGGTGAGATCGACGAGATGTGCCTCGCGCTGGTCGCAAAAGCGATCGACGACGAGGAGTATCTGAAGCGGCTGAAAATCCCGGAGACGTTCTGGCCACTGATCTCGGACAGCTGGGAGCGCGACGAAGGCAGCCTCTACGGCCGGCTCGATCTGTCCTTTGACGGCAACAGTCCAGCGAAGCTGCTCGAATACAACGCCGACACGCCGACCTCGATCTTCGAGGCCGCGGTGTTTCAATGGGGCTGGCTCGAACAGTCGATCGAGCGCCGCATCATTCCAAAGGACGCCGACCAGTTCAATTCGATCCACGAGCGCTTGATCGAAGGCTGGAAGAAACTCGGCGCAGGCAAACATCTGCATCTGACCGGCACCACCGGGAATAGCGAGGATCTGGGCACGCTGGCCTATCTCGAGGACACCGCGACCCAGGCGGGCCTGACGACCACGCTGATCGACATCGAGGAGATCGGCTGGCGCGATGCCGGCGGCTTCGTCGATCTCGACAATCGCGACATCACCTTCGCCTTCAAGCTCTACCCCTGGGAATGGATGTTCCGCGACTCCTTCGGCTTAAGGCTTGCGGAGGCGCAGACCCGCTGGATCGAGCCGCCGTGGAAGGCCGTGCTGTCCAACAAGGGCATCCTGCCGCTGTTGTGGGAGATGTTTCCCGGCCATCCCAATCTGCTGCCGGCTTTTTTCGAGGACGACCCGCGCTCGAGCGAACTCGGCACATCCTATGTGCGCAAGCCGCTCTATTCGCGCGAGGGCGCCAATGTCGCGCTGATCAGTCACGGCACGCCACTGGCGGAGCACCAAGGCCCATACGGGGCCGAGGGATTCATCCGCCAGGCGTTCGCGCCGTTGCGCAATTTTTCAGGGCAATATCCGGTGCTCGGAAGCTGGCTGGTCGATCACACGCCGTGCGGACTGTCGATCCGCGAGGATGAAGGCCCGATCACCGGCAACAATTCGCGCTTCCTGCCGCACGCCATCATTTGAGACCGCGCGCTACCGCGCGGCGACGACCTTCAGGCCTTGCAACATTGCGCCGCCACCCGGCCGCGCGCCGCGCGACGGGTTCGGCTGATACAGCCCGCGCCTGTCCGGATAGGGACGGAACGCATCGGTGATGCCGACCACGGATTCGGCCGCGCCCAGCATCAGCATGCCGTCGGGTTCGACGATCCTGCTCATCCGCTCGAAGATGTTGGCTTTGGACTCCTGGTCGAAATAGATCAGGACGTTGCGGCAGAAGATCACGTCGAACTTGCCGAGATGGGAGAAGTCCCCGAGCAAGTTGAGCGGGCGATGCTGCACCATGCCGCGAATGTCGGGGTTGATCTGCCAGAGCTCGCCGGTTTGCGTGAAGTATTTCACCAGCAACTGGATCGGCAGGCCGCGCTGCACCTCGAACTGGCTGTAGATGCCGGCTTTGGACTTTTCCAGCACCTCTTGCGACAGGTCGGTGGCGACGATCTCGAAACGCCAGCCGGCCAGCTGCGCCGCCTTTTCCTTCAGGCACATCGCGATCGAGTACGGCTCCTGGCCGGTCGAGGACGCGGCGGACCAGATCCGGATCGATTTGCGGCTCGCGCGCGTCTGCATCAGCGCCGGAAGAATCGTATCCCGCAAATGGTCGAAGGGAATCTTGTCGCGGAAGAAGAACGTCTCGTTGGTGGTCATCGCTTCCACCACGTCCGAGGTCAGGGCCTCGGCGCCACTCTTCATCTTCGCGACCAGCTCGGGGATGCCGGCAAGCCCGGCCTTGCGGGCCAGCGGAACCAGCCGGCTTTCCACCAGATATTGCTTGTCGGCGGAGAGATCGAGACCCGAACGATCCTTCAGGATCTTGCGCAGATACTCATAGTCCAGGGGGGTCACGAACGATCTCCTGCGAACACGCGAACGACTTTCTGTCCAATCTGGTTGAGCGGCAGGACGGCGGCGCAGATGCCGGCATTGGCCGCTGCACCCGGCATGCCCCAGACGACGCTCGACGCTTCATCCTGCGCGATCACGCTACCGCCGGCGGCGACGATCTCCTTGCCGCCGCGCATGCCGTCGGAGCCCATGCCGGTCAGGATCACGGCAAGCACGCCGCCCTGCCACACGTCGATCGCGGAGGCGAACAGCGGATCGACCGCGGGCTTGCAGAAATTCACCGCCGGACCGTCATCGAGCGCGATCACGGTCTCCGTGCCGCGGCGCGCGACGCGCATGTGGCGTCCTCCGGGCGCGAGATAGATCGTGCCGGCCTTGACCGGCTCACCGTCGACCCCCTCGTGCGCCGGCCGCTTGCTCGAGCGCGCCAGATGCTCGGCGAGGATCGTTGTGAAGGTCGGCGGCATATGCTGGGTGATCAGCACCGGGCAGCGGTCGATCACGGGCCCGAGTTCGGTCACCAGCGCCATCAGCGCTTGCGGGCCGCCGGTGGACGAGCCGATGACGAGCACGCGCGGCATCTGGGAGCCGAAGGCGCGCTTCATCAGCGCCGGATGCGCCACGGCGGGGCGCGCCGCCGGTGCATGCCTGTCGGCCCGCAGCGCAGGCGCGAGCGAGGGGCTGGCAATCGCCGGCTGGGCGCGGCGGACCTTGGCGCCGAAGGCACGGATCTTCTGGATCAGGTCGTGATGGAAGATATCGGCGGCGGACGCCTCGCGCGTGCTCTCGGGCTTGGGAATGTAGTCGGAAGCGCCGAGCGACAGCGCCTTGAAGCTGATCTCTGCGTTGCGCAGCGTCAGCGTCGAGGCCATGATGACGATCAGGTCGCGCTTCTTGGCGAGCAGCTGCGGCAGCGCGGAAATGCCGTCGAGCTCCGGCATTTCGATGTCGAGCACGGCGACGTCGGGCTTGATGCGGTCGAGCTGGTTGACGGCGTCGAGGCCGGTGCGCAGCGAGGCCACGACCTCCATGTCCGCTTCCGCGTTCACCCAGCGCGAGATCAGCCCACGGATGACAACGGAATCATCGACCACCATGACCCGGAGTTTTGCCTCCCTGGCGGACACGGCCGAAGAACTCGCCAACGCAACACTCATACGCCACCAGATGCCGCCGAGCGGCAGGTCTCAGGAACACAACAACGCCGATGGCCGAACAGCCGCCGACCGCGATGGATCAGATCAGGCCGACTTCCTGGAACTTGGCCGTGACGATGTCCTTGTCGAACGGCTTCATGATGTATTCGTTGGCGCCGGCATGGAGCGCGCGGGCGATGTGCGCGACGTCGTTCTCGGTGGTACAGAACACCACTTTCGGCACGTCGCCGCCGGGCATGCGACGCAGATTGCCGAGGAACTCGTAACCGTCCATCACGGGCATGTTCCAGTCGAGCAGGATGGCATCGGGCAGGCCGCGTTTGCAGGCGTCGAGCGCCTTCTCGCCGTCCTCGGCCTCGATAATCTGGAAATCCAGCCCTTCCAGGATACGGCGTGCGACTTTGCGGATGACGCTGGAGTCATCGACGACAAGACATGTTCTCATTTTAGCACCTCAACAACAGTTCCCATCCCGGGAGATTTTCATTTCCACTCTTCTTGGCGCGGGCCGCCGCCCGCTTACGCCGCCTTCAGTTCGGGCGCGATTTCAAGCACGCGATCGACGTCGAGCACGACCATGAGCTGACCGTCGAGGCGATGAACGCCGCCAGCGAGCTTGGCCATGCGCGGATCGAGGTTGACCGGATTTTCCTCGCGGCTTTCTTCCGCCAGCCGCAGCACCTCGCCGATCTGGTCGATCAAGAGTCCATAGGACTCGCCGCGCAGGTCGACGCCGACCGCCATCGGCGGCTTGCCGTCCTCGACCTTCGGCAGGCCGAGACGCGCGCGCATGTCGACCACGGTAACGATACGGCCGCGTAGATTGAGCACGCCGGCGATCTCGCGGGAGGACAGCGGCACGCGAGTTCAACCGCTCCGGCATGAACACGTCCTGCACGCGCGAAATCGGCAGGCCGAACAACTGCCCGCCGATCACGGCGGTGACGTATTCGGCCACCATGCCTTCGCTGCTCCGGGTCTTGCTGGACATTTAAACTCTCTCCTTACGCCGCGCGCGCCATCTCGGCGGTCTGCTCCTTGAGCGCCGCGATCAGGCCGGGACGGTCGAATTTGGCAACATAGTCGTGGAAGCCGGCCTGACGGCCGCGCTCGATCGCCGCCGGCGACACCAGCGCCGACAGGCCAATGATCGGCATTTGGCTGAGATGCGCATCGGAGCGGATGCTCTCGGCGAACTCGAAGCCGTTCATGTCCGGCATTTCGATGTCGGTCAGCACCACGTCGAAGGCCTGGCCCGAGCGCAGCACGGCAAGGCCTTCCTGCGCGTTGGGCGCGACCCGCACGCGATAGCCGGCCGCTTTCAGCACCGGCGCGAGCATGTTGCGGAAGAAGGCGGAGTCGTCGACCAGCAGCACCGACTGCGAGGCGGCCGAGGGCCGCATCTCCTTGCGGCTGAACCAGTCGGCGAACGCCATCGGCAGGAAGTGGCCGATGTCGATCACCTCGGTGGCCTGGCCCTTGATCACGGCGGAACCGAGAATGCCGGACTGCGAGCCCGCGACCTCGATGTTGAGGCGCTCCTCGACGATGTCGACGATCTCGTCGACCACGAGCCCCATCGAGCGGCCGTCGTCGGCGAACACCAGGATCGGCTGCGAGCCGGAGGCGCGGATCTCGACGCTGTCCATCTGCACCAGCGGCATCAATTGCTCGCGGTACTGCACCATGTGCCGGCCGTTGGAGAGCTCGATCTTGTCGACCGCGATCTCTTCGAGACGGGTGACGAGGCCGAGCGGCACCGCCTTGGGCTGGCTGGAGCCGGCGCGGAACACCAAGAGCGAGGTCAGCTGTTCGGCGGAGCTGACTTGATGCGCGGTGTCTTCCGCCATCGCATGCGCATCCGAGCCGGAGGCGCCGAGCGCCTTCGCGATCCCGTTCGGATCGATGATCATGATGACAGCACCGTCGCCGAGGATGGTGTTGCCGGAGAACATGTCGATGTGACGCAGCTTGGTCGACATCGGCTTGACCACGATTTCCTCTGTGTGGAACACGCCGTCGACCACGATGCCGAAGGTCTGGCTGCCGACTTGCGTCACAACGATGAAGCCGTTCTCGGGATCGGAGGTCGATCCGTCGTCGATCTTGAGCAGCTTCTTCAAATGGATCAGCGGCAGCAGCTTGTTGCGCAGGCGCAGCACCGCGGTGTCCTTGATGCGCTCGATGCGGTGCTCGGAATTGGCGCGCGCACGCACCAGCTCGACCACCGCGAGCTGCGGGATGGCGAAGCGGTCACCGGCGGCTTCCACGATCAGCGCCGAGACGATGGCGAGCGTCAGCGGGATCTTGATGGTGACCGAGGAGCCCTCGCCGGCCACCGACTTGATGTCGATGGCGCCGCCGATCTGGTCGATATTGGTGCGCACCACGTCCATGCCGACGCCGCGGCCGGACACGCTGGTGACCTCGGCTGCGGTGGAGAAGCCGGGCGCAAAGATGAATTTGTGGATCTGGGCTTCCGACATCTTCTCCAGGTCAGCCTCGGTGACGAGACCGTTGGAGATCGCCTTGGCCTTGATCCGTTCGGTGTTGAGGCCGCGGCCGTTATCGGCGATGCAGATGATGATGTGGCCGCCCTCATGATAGGCGGAGAGACGGATGGTGCCCTGCTCCGGCTTGCCGGCGGCGGCGCGCTCGGCCGGCGTCTCGAGGCCATGATCGGCGGAGTTGCGCACCATATGGGTGAGCGGGTCCTTGATCAGGTCGAGTACCTGGCGGTCGAGCTCGGTGTCGGCGCCGTGCATCTCCAGCTCGATCTGCTTACCGAGTTCGCCGGAGAGGTCGCGCACGATGCGAGGCAGCTTCTGCCAGGCATTGCCGATCGGCTGCATGCGCGTCTTCATGACGCCTTCCTGCAGTTCGGCGGTGACGTTGGAGAGGCGCTGCAGCGGCACCTTGAACTCGGTGTCCTCGTTCCGGCGGCTGATCTCGAGCAGCTGGTTGCGGGTCAGCACCAGCTCCGAGACCATGGTCATCAGGTGCTCGAGCGTGTCGACGTTGACGCGGATCGACTGGTTGGCGACCTTGTCGGCCTCCTGCGTTTCCTCGGCGGCCTTGCTGACTGGCCCCTTCGCAGGCTTCGCCTTGGCCTCTTTCACTTCCGGCTTCTCGGCGACAGGCGCGGGCGCGGCAACAGGCGCGACCTCGATCGCGGTCTCACGGAACGCGCGCTCCAGTTCGTCGAGCGACACTTCGCCCGGACGCAGCGGCCGCTCCAGCGTCTGCTCGATGAGGCTGCCTTGCGTGACCTTGGGCTCTTCGGCCTTCGCAACGGGCGCAGGTACAGGTTCAGGGGCGGCGGCTTGCGGCGCGGCGGCAGCCGCAGCCATTGCAGCCATGCCGCGCTCGACCATGGCGTGGAGTTGATCGATCAGGTCGTGATCATTGCCTTCCGGCTCGGTCTCGGTCGCCTCCAGCCCGCTAAGGATCTCCTTGATGCGGTCGATCGAGGACAGAATCAGCGTCACCGCATCGGCCGTCACCGGCATGCCGTCGCGGAATTTGCCCATCAGCGTTTCGCCGGCATGGGCGAGAGCTTCCAGCCTGGGCAGGCCGAGGAAGCCGCAGGTACCCTTGATGGTGTGAACGAGGCGGAAGATGTTGTCCAAAATCTTGGCGTTGTTCGGCTCCTGCTCGAAGCGCACAAGCTGATTGTCGACGGTGTCGAGGCTCTCACTCGTCTCCGTCAGAAACTCCCGCAACAGATCGTCCATTTAAACCGGCCTCAGAACTGCGCGCGCGAAAACGCGCCATACAAAGTCCGGCCAGCTTCCCTGCAAAGCGTTTAAGTTTAGTTGCGGAAACGGAAATGAACGGACTGAACAAGGAGATAACGCGTCCCGTGAAATTACCGGACGAGGTCCTTCACCCTTCGTTAATCCTGTTTCTTAAGTCCGCGTTTACGAAGCGGTCGCGACCACGGCCTCGCCTTCGGCGGCGAGTTTCACCTTCAGGCCGCAGGCTTCCGCAAGCAGGCGCGTATAATAAGGCTGTACCGCATGCGCGTCGGCAGCGTGCGCGGAACCTGCCAGCATGTCGGCGATGTTGTGCGGCAGGCGCGCATTCAGCCCCGTCGCGGTGACGCGGAAGCTCATCGTCTCGCCCTCGCCGATCGGATCGACCGTCAAGGTGCCGCCGCGCGGTATCGTCTGCTGCGAAATCACCATCATGTTGAGCAGAAGCTTGACCCGGTTTTTCGGCAACAGCAGGCGCGGCAGGTTCCAGGCGATGGTGGTCTTGGCGTCCTCGATATGGCCGCGCGCCATGTTCTGGGCGTCGCCGAGATCAATCTGGGCGCCGGCGGAACCGGCGGCGCCGAACGCGAGCCGGCAGAACTGCAGCCGGGCGGAGGCGGTCTTCGCGCTCTTGCGGATCAGATCGAGCGCGAATTCGCGGTCTTCCGGCTTTGGATTATCGTCGAGCACCTCGAGCCCGTTGACGATGGCGCCCACCGGGCTGATGAGATCGTGGCAAACGCGGGAGCACAACAGCGCCGCGAGTTCGAGGTGATCGGGGGCGGACGATGTGCCGGACATGAGCGATTTCCGTCGGGGGCGAATCACATTTTGCGTTGCACGCTTGATACACCGAGGCGCTGCGCAGGGCCATCGGAGATCAGGATTTGCAAACAGCGGGATAATCGGTCTTGCTGCTGGAATCGCCGCCCTTGATAAGATGCGACAATGACTGAGACTGCTCCAAAGCCGCGCATCATAGGTCTCGACGAAGCGGCTGCATTGATGGATTCGTTGACCGATCTCGTGGTGAAGGCGGGACAGGCCATCCTCGCCGTCAACCGACGCGTCATGAAAGTTCATGGCAAGGACGACGGCTCGCCGGTGACGGAGGCCGATCTTGCCGCCGACCACGTCATCGCCGACGGCCTCGCGCGGATCGCGCCCGGCGTGCCATCATTGTCGGAAGAGCGTGTGCAGGCCGTACAACCGCCGTTTCGCGGCAGCTTCTTTCTGGTCGATCCACTGGACGGCACCAAGGAGTTCGTCGCGGGTCGCACCGAGTACACCGTCAACCTCGCGCTGGTGACGGATGGAACGCCTGTCCTCGGCATCATCGGCGCGCCCGCTTTCGGCTGGCTCTGGCGCGGACTGGTCGGCCGCGGCGCCGAGCGGCTGGCGTTGACCGAAGCCGGCTTGAGCGCGCCCGAGCCGATCCATACCCGCCGCTCGCCCCGGCGCGGCGAGCCTTGGGTCGCGGCCGTGAGCCGCTCGCATGGCGATGCCAGAACCGAAGCCTTTATCGATGCGCGTCCCGGCGCAGTGCGCGTCACGCTTGGCTCGGCGGTCAAGTTCGGCCGGCTCGCCGAAGGTGGCGCCGACATCTATCCGCGGCTTGGACCAACCTCGGAATGGGACGTCGCGGCCGGCTGCGCGGTCGTGACCGCGGCCGGCGGCAAGGTCACGGACGCCGAAGGGCGACCGTTACGGTTTGGCGAACGCGCCGACAGCTTCATCATGCCGGCGTTCATTGCCTGGGGCGATCCTGAGGCTGTTTAATCGCCGTCATTCCGGGATGGTCCGAAGGACCAGACCCGGAATCTCGAAGTAAGGGAAAAGACGGCACGAGATTCCGGGTTCGCGCTTCGCGCGCCCCGGAATGACGATGAGTTACTGCGACAACCCCTGCTCCAACTGCGGCCAGCGGGCACTCGCCAGCCGCAAATACCGCGCGGGGTCGGCGGCAAAGGCGTCGCGGCTGGCCTCCAGGCCGAACAGATAAAGCCGCTCGCCAGATATGACCCAGAACCGGGGATTGCCGGCAAAGGTGACGCCGCGGGCCAAATCGATCGGGTCATAGCCGCCGAATTGCGGGCCATAGACCTCGGGGTGGGCGACAAAGGAGGCGCGGTTGCCCTCATTGCGGAAACGCCAGACCGCACCGGCTTCCGCCGCCTCGTATTCGGGCAGCCCCAACACAGGCTGATGGTCGACGAAATAGGCCACGGGGTCGAAACCCTCGATCGCAAGCCCCGAGAAGCGATTGACCACCACCCGTTCGGTGGTGGCGGCGTTTGCGGCAAAATCGGCCCAAATCAGGCAAATGCCGGCCAGGAGGCCGAAAAAGGCGATCCTGAGGCGCCTACGGTATCTTTCTTGCCGTTGTGCCGTCATAGTTGATGCCGATAACAAGCGAGTCGAGGGGACACTCGGCTGCAACCTACTGCCCTGCATGTTGGCGTCAGGTTAAAGGCGGCGGCCGCGTTTTCGATATCAGGGGTAGTTTCATGAAACTCGTTTCGCGCCTTGCCGCGGTGACGGTCGCGGCACTCTTGTGCTGGTCGCTTCCGGCTTCCGCGCAGCAGGCGCCGCCGCCGGGCCCGCCGCCGCAGAACCTGCCGCCGCCGCAGCGCCAACCGGGTCCGAGCGTTTACGGGCCCGACGAACTGGTCGGCGCCGGTCATCGCTTCTTCGGCAATGTCTCGCGCGGGCTCGCCTCGATCATCGAGCGCGCGGTCAGCCAATGGGGCCTGCCGAACGGCTATGTGCTGGGCGAGGAAGGCTCCGGCGCCTTTGTCGCGGGGCTGCGCTACGGCGAGGGCACGCTCTACACCAAGAACGCGGGCGACCTGCGGGTCTACTGGCAGGGGCCGTCGGTCGGCTTCGACTGGGGCGGCGACGGGGCACGCACCATGACGCTGATCTACAACCTGCCGGCCACCAACGCGATCTACCAGCGCTTCGTCGGCATCGACGGCTCTGCCTATATTGTCGGCGGCTTCGGCATGACCGCGCTGACCGCCAACAATATCGTGCTGGTGCCGATCCGCTCCGGCATTGGACTGCGGCTGGGCGCCAATATCGGCTATTTGAAATACACCCCGCGCGCGACCTGGAACCCGTTCTGATCGCGGGATCATTCCCCGGAGCCTTTGCGGGATTCACGTTAACGCGGCAATGGGCTGGCCTTTTGCCCGCGCTCCGTGGCATTGTTCGTTAACGATTTCTGAATTGTGCGGAGTACCCCATGATCGAACCGATCATGTATCTGGCGATCGGTTTCCTGGTCTCGATGCTGTGCGGGCTGATGATCGTGCCGCTGGTGCATAACCGCGCGGTGCGACTGACCACGCGCCGGCTCGAGGCCGCGACGCCACTGTCGATGGCGGAAATCCAGGCCGACAAGGACCAGCTCCGCGCGGAATTCGCCATGTCGGCGCGCCGGCTCGAGATGAATGTCGAGCAGCTCAAGAACAAGACCACCAGCCAGCTCGCCGAGCTCGGCAAGAAGAGCGACGCGATCAACCGCATGAAGATGGAGCTTGGCGAGAAGAACGCCACAATCTTCGCGCTGGAAGCGCGCGAGAAGGCGGTGAAGGAACAGCTGCGCGCAACGGAAGAGGAATTCGCGGCCAAGACCGAGGCGCTGCGCGGCGCCGAGCAGGCGCTGACCGACAAGCAGGGCGAGCTCGCCAAGATCAATGCCGAGCTGAGCGACCGCTCGATGATGGCGGACAGCCGTCAGGTCGAACTGGTCGCCGTGCATGCCCAGATCGCGGAGTTGAAAAATCGCGTCGGCGACGCCGAGAAGGAATTTGCCGCCACGCAGGCGCGGCTGACGCAGGAGACGCGCGACTCCGAGAATGCGACGCGCGAGCTTGGCGATGCGCGCTCGCGGGTGGAGAATCTGAGCCAGCGCGTCACCGATCTCGACCGCCAGCTGATCGTGCAGGTCAAGGAAGCCGAGATGCTCGGCAACCGCGTCAACGATCTGGAGGCGCGGCTTGCGACGCAGGGCAAGCTGCTGGCCGAGCGCGAATTCGAGAACAATCAGCTGCGCCAGGCGGGCACGGCGGCCGAACGCACGATGCAGCAATTGCGCGAGCAGATCGCGCAAGGCGACAGCGGCAAGCTGCCGGCGCTGGAGAAGCTGAAGACCGAGAAGGCCGCGCTCGAGGAGCAGCTTCGCGTCACCCGCGACGAGCGCTCCAAGCTGCAGCGCGACATCAACGCGATCCAGCAGCAGGCCGAAAGCAACTGGGCGACCGAGCGCATGGAGAATGCGCTGCTGCGCGAGCGCATCAACGACATCGCCGCCGAAGTCGCCAAACTCGCGATGCAGCTCGAAGGGCCGAACTCGCCGATCGAGGCGCTGCTCGCTGGAGACGCCGCGACCGCAAAGCCGGTCAAGGTCGCCAATGGCGCCACCACGCCGGCCAATGATCTGGGCTCAGCCGCCGCGCCGTCGTCCGGCGGCACATTGGCCGAGCGCATCCGGGCGCTGCAGTCGCACGCCTCCCGCGCCCGCCAGCAGGGCGCATAAATTCAGGGCATTAAAGGTTGACACCACCTGGCCCGCGCTTCGTAAATCGCGGGCTCTGGAGCATGACTCGATTGCGGTCATTTTCAGGGCGCATAGCTCAGCGGGAGAGCGTTCCCTTCACACGGGAGAGGTCCAAGGTTCGATCCCTTGTGCGCCCACCATGCTTCGCTCGCGAGTCGAACTCCGGCCGGGCAAAGTCAGCCCAAACCTCACGCCGCGAAGTGAGACGGCCGTCGCGCCGAAGCTCGCTTCGACATGCGGCCCCGATTTTCCTCTGGATGGCAGATATCTTACCACAGAGTCGTTCACAGCGCGCTCGGCTGGACGTCACAGCTAAAATTGCTATCATCGATTGCTAGGGCGGGAGGGCACACGCATGTCTGGAAAAGTCGGCGCAGTGGTTCTTGCGGGATTTGGCGGACTACTTCCGACCACGGCGCAGTTGGCGGCTTCATTTGCAGCGCAGCCAGACCAACCGCTCCCGCATTGGCATATTCTTTTTGCGATTGCATTGTTTTTTGGGATCGGCGCAATTTTGAATTTTGCCTTTAACAAAGAGGCGGACCTGGGAAAGGCCATCGTAATTGGCATTTCGGCGCCGGCAATCATCACTAACATTATCAACGGAGCATCAGGTGGCGCAAAGGCACCTCAACCGGTGCCGCCAAGGGTAAGTGAACTCCGGATCGATGGAAAATCATGGCTGATACCATCGGCGTTCGCGCAACAAAGTCCGCAACCAGCCCCTTCAGCGACAGATGGCAGTCTTGGCCACAAGTCCATCGTTTTATCGATTGGCTATGCCGGACAAGGTCGTCCTGAAAACAGCATCGTGACCGTAACGGCGGTTCGAAAAGACGGATCCGCGACGTTGCTCGGCGGGTTCGCAATAGGGCAATTTGCGGTGCTGCCCGTTCCGAATGACGCGGTAAAGCTAGTTCTGAGATCGGGAGACAGCCTCAGCCGAGAATTAATGCTCTGGCCTGGTGGAGAAGGCCCGCCTTCCTTTGCCGTCAACGTGAGATTAATTGCAAGAACAAGCGGAAAAGGCGACGTCCTTTGGGCTCTCGGGGCGGACCGAAAAACAGTTGCAATCGACGCGGATATTACAACAGTCCCTCTATCAGCCTATGCCGCGCCGACCGTCGCGGATTCTGGCGCAACGAAATGCAATGATGAGAGAAATTTGACGTCCCTACCTGGCGATCGCGCCGCGCAGATTACCTTCACGAATGATGCACCGGCGGCACGGGATGTTTACTGGATCAATTATTCCGGACAGCGGGTGTTTTACATAACTCTGCAACCAGGCCAGCATTATACGCAACCAACTTACATTACCCATCCTTGGGTGATCACAGACAACTCGGGTGCTTGCAAGGCCGCTATTGTGGCTCAGCAACCTACGATCGATTTTGAAATTAGAAACTGATCTGGGTCTTCGATGAACGAAGCCCCGTTCGCAGTCCGAACCAAGTAAGCCCGTTCGCAGTCCGAACCAAGTAAGGTTGCGTGACGGACGCCCAGTAGACAAATGCGGGCCTGGTTCAGATCGCGAACATCCAGACCGCGATGATGGTGCCGAGCGTCGCCAGACCGGAGATGGTCCAGCCGGCCGCGTAGGCAGCGTCGTCTTCAGGGGTCGCGTGCGGCATTTCGGTTCGCACCATCGCGCTCTTCCAGTCCATGGCCTCATCTCCGAGAAGGCCCTGCCTTGCCGTGATCAACGCCAGCATCGTCCGCCGGTTCCCCATGCCCGCCGCCGCGCGGAAAGCGCCGATTGCATGGCGGTCAAACTCACGAACAACTGATCGGAGCGTTGGGCCGAAATCGACAGCGCTCCGTTATGGTGCGCACGCCGGAAAACAAGAACAACGGAGGTTTTCGCATGCGCAAACTGATCATCGCGGCCACGGCTCTCGCCTTTATCGCGTCCCCCGCCCTCGCCCAGGACAAGGCAGGCCCCGACAAGGGCGCTGCACCCGCCGCTGGCACCGCCGATACGGGCGGCGGCGACACCATGAAGAAGGCGCCGAAGAAGGCGAAGAAAACGGCAAAGAAGAAGAGCGACGACGCCGCGATGCCCAAGCAGTAGGCGCATCCGCGACAACCAACAGGCCGCCGAGCGCGATGGCTCAAATGCCATCGCGCCGGTTTTTGCGCATGATCCTTGCGGAAAACCGGTATCCACTTTGCGCTGACGTGGCGGGCTGGCGGCCTTTTCGTTGGGCTACCCGCTCAAGCCCGCTTCCTTCAGCGCGTGGCCGAACCAGACCGACCCGTGAGGCTCGATCACGCCGCCGGCATAGACTTCGCATGGGTGACGTGCTTGGGCGCCAGCGTCACCATGACGCCGATGGAATAGGCGAACCACAGATGCGGATCGGTCAGCGCCTTCAGCTTGTGCTGGTCGTGCTCGATCGGCTGATGGTTCGAGGCCTTCCTGACCTCGATCGCCAGCAGATTGTTCGGGATGTCGCGCTGATGCACGACGATGTCGGGATAGACCGACTTGCCGTAATGATCGTCGGTCGAGACGATCGAGCCGTGCGGCAACCGCATGGTGCGATCGCCAAGCCGGTCATAGTCGCAATCGACTTCCCAGCCGGAGAACTGCTTCTCGATGTAGACGGCAAGGCGATGGGTCAGCGCGCGCTCGCCGAGGTCGCGCTCCATCAGGAAGCCTTCGCGCGCAAAGAACTCCTGGAGCGCGGCGACGACCTTGCCCAGTTCGTTCTGCATGTCGCCCGTCCCCCTGTCGCGCTGACGCCCCCGCGCCGCGATCTTTGCTACTATGCCATCTGCACTTCGATCAGTCGCGGTCCTTGTGCCGCGACGAAATCCGCCAGCGCCTTGTTCAAATCGTCGACATTGGCGACCGCGCGGGCCTCCACGCCCATGCCCCTGGCGAGCGCGACGAAGTCGATGGTCGGCCGGTCGAGCTTGAGCATGTCCTGCGCGCGCTGGCCGGGTTCCCCGGCGCCGACGCCGTCGAACTCGCCGCGCAGGATCTGATAGATGCGATTGGCGAACACAATTGTGACGACGTTGAGGTTTTCGCGCGCCTGCGTCCACAGCGACTGGATGGTGTACATCGCGCTGCCGTCGCCGACCATGCAGATCACCTTGCGGTCGGGACAGGCGACGGCCGCACCGGTCGCAACCGGCGTGGAGAAGCCGATCGAGCCGCCCATGTTCTGCAGCCAGTCATGCGGCGCGGACGCCGCCGTCGGCGGAAAGAAGCCTCTCCCGGTGGTGATGGATTCGTCGACGACGATCGCGTTCTCGGGGATCGCCAGCGCAAGCGCTTGCGCGATCGAGGCATGGGTCAGCGCGCCGGTCGGCTTGGAGAGCTCGACGAGCTTCTGCGGCTTGACGTCGGCGGGCTTGGCGCCGAGCGCGTCGGCCAGCGCTTCAAGCGCCGCGACCGAGTTTTCGCCCCACGACGTCATCTGGTGCACCTCGCAGCCTTCAGGCTTGAGCATGCTCGGCTTGTTCGGATAGGCGAAGAAGGCGACGGGGTCGCGGGCCTCGACCAGCACGATGTTCTTGAAGTTCTTCAGGATCGGCAGCGCGGATTCGATCACATAGGGAATGCGATCGATCGAGAAGCGGCCTCGCCCGCGCGCCATGCGCGGATGATAGGTCTGGCCCATCACCTTGCAGCCGGTCTTGCCGGCGATCTGCTGCGCCAGCGCCAGGCCCTTCTCGGTCAGCGCGCCGCCGGTGACGAGCAGGAGATTGGTGTCGCCGCCGGAGTGCAGCACCTTGGCGGCCTTCTCGACCGCTTCAGCCGAAAAGCCCGGCTGCTGCTTCGGCGCCGGGCACTTTCGCGATGCCGTCGGCCTCGTTCCAGGCGGTGTCGGCCGGCAGGATCAGGGTCGCGATCACAGGCGGCGAGTTGCTGGCGGCCGCGATCGCCTCCATGCCATCGGCGGAGACCGACTTGGCGTCCGGCGAGGTCTTGACCCAATCCGACATCGGCCGCGCCAGGCCCTCGATATCGGAGGTCAGCGGCGCGTTGAGGCCGATGTGATAGGTCGCGTGCTGGCCGACGATGTTGACGATGCCGGAGCGCGCCTTCTTGGCGTTGTGCAGATTGGCGAGGCCATTGGCGAGGCCGGGACCGAGATGGAGCAGCGTCGAGGCCGGCGTGCCCTTCATGCGGTAATAGCCGTCGGCCGCGCCCGTCACCACGCCCTCGAACAGGCCGAGCACGCAGCGCATGCCCTCGACCCGGTCGAGCGCGGCGACGAAATGCATTTCCGAGGTGCCGGGGTTGGTGAAACAGACGTTAACGCCGCCCGCGACCAGCGTCCGTACCAGGCTTTCCGCACCGTTCATCGTTCCAACCCCGTTGTGAGGCTTTTCTGGTGTGGCAGATCAACCATTGTTCGGGTCCGCAGTCAAAGGGACGGCACGGCAATACCAGCCATCATTGTAAAGCAGAGCCGTTTTTTAACCGCACTGACGGCTAAAGGTCGCGATCACACACGGTTTGCTTGCACGCGGCAGCCGATGTGGCCAGTTTGACCGGAGACGGAATTTTCGGGGGAAACCATGACCCGGGTATTCATATTGCTGGTGGCGTTCGTGGCTCTGCTGGGCGGCACCGCCGCGTCACGCGCCCAGGGCGTCGACATGCGCGAGCTCATGGGTGGCGGGCCGTCATACTACCGCTACGGTAATCAGGGCGGCGGCTATCGAACATGGCGGCGGCTATTATGGCGGAGGCGGTGGGCCGATCCCGCGCCAGACCGTCAACTATCAGGGCAACTACGCACCGGGCACGATCATCGTGAACACCGCCGAGCGCCGGCTTTACCTGGTGCAGGGCAACGGCACGGCGCTGCAATACGGCATCGGCGTCGGCCGCGACGGTTTCCGCTGGAGCGGCGTGCATCGCGTGTCCGCGAAAAAGGAATGGCCGGGCTGGACGCCGCCCGACGGAGATGCGCCGGCGACGGCCGGACTTGCCGGGCCACATGGCCGGCGGCATCGACAATCCGCTCGGCGCGCGCGCCATCTATCTCGGCTCGACGCTGTACCGCATCCACGGTTCCAACGAGCCGGAGACGATCGGCCAGGCGGTCTCGTCCGGCTGCTTCCGCATGACCAATGAGGACGTGAGCGATCTCTACGATCGCGTCCATGTCGGCGCGACCGTGGTGGTGAAGAACTGAAGGCCTGCGCCTGCTGCGTGCCGTGCGGCAGGTCGCGGATGATGGTGTGCGATCGTGCTCGGCACGATCGCTGTTCCATTGTCGACGGATCAGCGGAAATCCCCGCCATCGCGGCGCGCCAGCGCGCGGAGAAGAAAACTTTCACCGACGCCGAGATAATCGAAGGCTTCCTCAAGACCACTTTCGGCGCGGAATTCCAGCTCGCCGGCCGGGTCGACCGCATCCGCAAATATGTCACGCCGGTGCGCGTGTTCGCCGAAGGCAATCGCGCCGATCGAACAGCGCAACTGGCACAGGTCGTCGCCGACATCGGCAAGCGCGTGCAGCATCTCGACATCGCGATGGCCTCGCGCGCCGAGGACGCCAACGTCACGGTGAAGCTGGTGCGCGATCGCGACCTCACCCGCACCATCGCAAAGGACTACGGCAACGAACGCGCGAAGGAAATCAAGACCTCGCTCGATCCGCAATGCCTCTCGGGATTCCGCAAGAACGACGCCTACGAGATCGAGCGCTCCAACGTCATCCTCACCGTCGACAACGGCGATTTCATCTTCCTCGACTGCGCCTATGAGGAGCTGTTGCAGTCGCTCGGGCCGATCAACGATACCAGCTCGGTGCCGTGGACCATGTTCAACGACAAGGTTTCCATGGGTTTCTTCGACATCTACGATCAGTACATCCTGAATCTGCTCTACGATCCTCGCATCCGCCCTGGCATGACGGTCGACGAGGTCAAGGCCGTGCTGCCGGCCGCGCTGGCGGATGTACGGGTGTGGGTGCGGAAGGTGAATGGATTGAGGGAGTGATCACACACTCCGCCGTCGTCCCCGCGAAAGCGGGGACCCATAACCCCAGGACCTAGTCGTTAGAACTCGCTGGGGCCCCAGCCTTCGCAAAAGTATTGTCAGTGGTTATGGGTCCCGGATCGCGCTCGCTACGCTCGCTTGTCCGGGACGACAGCTAAATTCCCTTCGCGAACAGCTCGCGCCCGATCAGCATGCGGCGGATCTCGCTGGTGCCGGCGCCGATCTCGTAGAGTTTGGCATCGCGCAGCAGCCGCCCGGTCGGATAATCGTTGATATAGCCGTTGCCGCCGAGCAGCTGGATCGCATCCAGCGCGCATTGCGTCGCCTTCTCGGCGGCATAGAGGATCGCGCCGGCCGCATCCTCGCGCGTGGTCTCGCCGCGGTCGCAGGCCTTTGGCCACCGCATAGACGTAGGCGCGCGAGGCGTTCATCGTGGTGTAGATGTCGGCGATCTTGCCCTGCACCAGCTGGAAGCTGCCGATCGGCTCGCCGAACTGCTTGCGCTCGTGCACGTAGGGCAGCACCACGTCCATGCAGGCCTGCATGATGCCGAGCGGTCCCGCCGCCAGCACCGCGCGCTCATAGTCGAGGCCGCACATCAGCACGTTGACGCCGCGGCCGACGTCGCCGAGCACGTTCTCTTCCGGCACTTCGCAATCCTCGAACACCAGCTCGCAGGTGTCGGAGCCGCGCATGCCGAGCTTGTCGAGCTTTTGCGCGGTGGAAAATCCCTTCATGCCCTTCTCGATGATGAAGGCGGTGATGCCGCGCGGCCCCGCGTTCGGATCAGTCTTGGCGTAAACCACCAGCGTCTCGGCGACGGGACCGTTGGTGATCCACATCTTGCTGCCGTTCAAAACGTAACGGTCGCCTTTCTTCTCGGCGCGGGTCTTCATCGACACCACGTCGCTGCCCGCGCCCGGCTCCGACATCGCCAGCGAGCCGACATGATCGCCCGAGATCAGCTTGGGCAGATATTTGCGCTTCTGCGCCTCGTTGCCGTTGCGGCGCAATCTGGTTGACGCAGAGATTGGAATGCGCGCCATAGGACAGGCCGACCGACGCTGACGCCCGCGAAATCTCCTCCATCGCGATGCAATGCTCGAGATAGCCGAGGCCCGCGCCGCCATATTCCTCCTCGACGGTAATCCCGTGCAGTCCGAGCGCGCCGATCTTCGGCCAGAGGTCGCGCGGGAACTGGTTGCTCTTGTCGATCTCGGCGGCGCGCGGCGCGATCTCGTTGCTCGGCAAAGTCCTGCACCGTCTCGCGGATCGCATCCGCGGTCTCGCCGAGATCGAAATTGAATATCCGCTGCGCGTTGGGAATCATGGTCGTGGCCTCCGGCGACTTAACGCAAGTCGAGAATGCCATAGCTCGCGCCGCGGCGCTTGTCACGAGAAATGATACGGTACCGTATCAACTTGTGAACGCGCCCTGTGCAGTGCGGCCAAAAGCGCCAAACTCGCCCTTGCGGGCGCGTTCCCCACGGGGTGTAATTCCCGCCAACAAGTTCGCCCTCCGGACCCAATTTGGCAGGGCAAGACGGGAGCCGCTCATGGACGGAACGATCGATCTGGACACGAAGTCCAGCCAGGACGCCGCGCGCGAACGCGCATTTTCACTGCCGCTCGAGTGAGTTCGATCCCGGCAACCCTGAATTATTCCGCTCCGATACGCTCTGGCCGTATTTCGACCGGCTGCGCAAGGAAGACCCGGTTCACTACTGCAAGGAGTCGATGTTCGGCCCGTACTGGTCGGTGACGCGCTACAACGACATCATGGCCGTTGACACCAACCATCAAGTGTTCTCGTCAGCGGCGTCACTCGGCGGCATCACCATCCGCGACGCCCCGGTGGAAGTCCGCCGCGAGAGTTTCATCGCCATGGATCAGCCGCGCCACTCCGCGCAGCGCAAGACCGTGGCGCCGATGTTCACCCCGACCAATCTGGACGAGCTTGCGATCAACATCCGCAAGCGCGCGGCGAGCTGCCTCGACAATTTGCCGGTCAACGAGCCGTTCGACTTCGTCGAACATGTCGCGATCGAATTGACCACGCAGATGCTGGCGGTGCTGTTCGACTTCCCCTGGGAGGACCGCCGCAAGCTGACGCGCTGGTCCGACGTCGCGACCACGCTTCCCGGCGTAGGTGGCCTGGTCGCGACCGAGGATGAGCGGCAGGTCGAACTGCTGGAATGCGCAACCTACTTCTCGCGGCTCTGGAAGGAGCGCAGCAATCAGGAGCCGAAGGCCGATCTGCTGTCGATGATGGCGCACAACGACGCCACGCGCGACATGGACCCGAGGAACTTCCTCGGCAATCTGATCCTGCTGATCGTCGGCGGCAACGACACCACGCGCAACACCATGTCGGGCAGTGTCTATGCGCTGCACAAGCATCCCGACCAATACAAGAAGCTGCGCGACGAATCCGGCGCTGCTCGACACCTTCGTTCCCGAGGTGATCCGCTGGCAGACGCCGCTCGCGCATATGCGCCGCACCGCGCTCGAAGACTTCGACCTGCAGGGACGGAAGATCAAGAAGGGTGACAAGGTCGTGATGTGGTACGTCTCCGGCAATCGCGACGAGGAAGCGATCGAGCGTCCCTACGAATTCCTGATCGATCGCGCGCGGCCGCGCACGCATCTGTCGTTCGGCTTCGGCATTCACCGCTGCATCGGCATGCGCCTCGCCGAGCTGCAACTGAAGATCATCTGGGAAGAAATCTTCAAACGCTTCGACAAGATTGAGGTGGTCGGCGAGCCCAAGCGGGTGTATTCCAGCTTCGTCAAGGGCTATGAAACCCTGCCGGTGCGCATCGTCGCTTGAGTAGCGAGCGCCAGTTGCTTTCCAAGGGATCAGTACGATGAACGTTCAGACCGCGATCCGCGCCGACAAGGCCGAACTCATGCGCCAAGCGCGCGAGGAAGCCTATTCCACGCCGCTCAAGGACTTTCACGTCGGCGCGCCGCGGCTGTTCCAGAATGACACGCTGTGGCCGTGGTTCGAGCGGCTGCGCAAGGAAGAGCCGGTGCATTACTGCACCAATGCGCCGATCGAGCCCTATTGGTCGGTGGTCAAGTACCACGACATCATGCAAGTCGACACCGGCCACGGCGTCTTCTCATCCGACGCAACGCTTGGCGGCATCAACATCCGCGATGCGCCGGTTGGCTACGACTGGCCGAGCTTCATCGCGATGGACCAGCCGCGGCACGCAGATCAGCGCAAGACCGTGTCGCCGATGTTTACGCCGACGCACCTCGACGAGCTCGCCAAGCTGATCCGCGAACGCTCGATCAAGGTGCTGGACAATCTGCCGCGCAACGAAACCTTCAATTTCGTCGAGCGGGTGTCGATCGAGCTGACCACGCAGATGCTGGCGACGCTGTTCGACTTCCCGTTCGAGGAGCGGCGCAAGCTGACGCGCTGGTCCGACGTCTCGACCGCGCTGCCCAAGAGCGGCATCGTGGAATCGCCGGAGCAGCGCCGCCAGGAAATGGACGAGTGCCGCGAATATTTCGCACGGCTCTGGAACGAGCGGGTCAACGCCGAACCGCGCAACGACCTGATCTCGATGATGGCGCACAGCGAAGCCACCCGCCACATGGATCCCGACAATCTGATGGGCAACATCATCCTGCTCATCGTCGGCGGCAACGACACCACCCGCAACACCATGAGCGGCTCGGTGCTGGCGCTGAACGAGAATCCCGACCAGTACAAGAAGCTGCGCGAAAATCCCAAGCTGATCGATTCCATGGTGCCCGAAGTGATCCGCTGGCAGACGCCGCTGGCGCATATGCGGCGCACCGCGCTTCAGGATACGGAGGTCGGCGGCAAGACCATCAAGAAGGGCGACCGCGTGGTGATGTGGTACGTCTCCGGTAACCGCGACGAGGAAGCGATCGAGCGGCCGAACGAATTCATCATCGACCGCGCCCGCCCGCGCACCCATTTGTCGTTCGGCTTCGGCATTCATCGCTGCGTCGGCATGCGGCTTGCGGAATTGCAGCTTCGTATCGTCTGGGAAGAGATGCTCAAGCGGTTCGACCGCATCGAGGTGGTCGGCGAGCCGAAGCGGGTCTATTCCAGTTTCGTGCGCGGCATCGAGTCCCTGCCGGTACGCATACCCGGCTGATCGGTTCCGACTACCACGACCCGGACGGCCCTGCTAACCCACCCTCGCGCCCACACTCAAGGGCGCAGCTTCCTGCCGACCGGATTGCAATGACCGCCGAACCTCACACCCATGACGAACACGCCGATATCCGCGACGCGGTCGCAAAGCTCTGCGCCCAGTTCCCCGGTGAATACTGGCGCAAGCTCGACCGCGAGATGGCCTACCCCTCGGACTTCGTCAACGCGCTGACGGAAGCCGGCTACCTCTCGGTGCTGATCCCCGAGGAATATGGCGGCGCCGGGTTGAAACTGTCGGCCGCGACCGCGATCCTGGAAACGATTCATCACTCCGGCTGCAACGCCGGCGCCTGCCACGCCCAGATGTACACCATGGGCACGGTGCTGCGGCATGGCAGCGACGAGCAGAAGGCGAAATGGCTGCCGCAGATCGCCGACGGCAAGCTGCGCCTGCAGGCCTTCGGCGTCACCGAGCCAACCAGCGGCACCGACACGTCGTCGCTGAAGACTTTCGCCAAGAAGCAGGGCAACAGCAGCTACATCGTCAACGGCCAGAAGATCTGGACCAGCCGAGCCGAATATTCCGACCTTATGCTCCTGCTCGCGCGCACCTCAACGAAGGAGCAAGTGCGCAAGCGCACCGACGGCCTGTCCGTTTTCCTCGTCGACATGCGCGAGGCAAAAAAGGCCGGACTCACCATTCGTCCGATCCGCACCATGATGAACCACTCCACGACGGAGGTGTTCTTCACCGACATGAAAGTGCCGGCCGAAAACCTGGTCGGTGAGGAAGGCAAGGGCTTTCGCTACATCCTCTCCGGCATGAACGCCGAGCGCATCCTGATTTCGTCCGAGTCCATCGGCGACGCCAAATGGTTCATCGACAAGGCTACCAACTACGCCAAGGAGCGTTCGGTGTTCGGCCGGCCGATCGGCCAGAATCAAGGCATCCAGTTTCCGATCGCAAAGGCCTATGCGGCGATGCGCGCTGCGGAATTGATGGTGAAGGAAGCGACCCGCAAATACGAGCTGGGCGAGGACTGCGGCGCGGAAGCGAACATGGCCAAGATGCTGGCGGCGGACGCGGCCTGGGAAGCGGCCAACGCCTGCGTGCAGACCTTTGGCGGCTTTGCCTTTGCCGAGGAATATGACGTCGAGCGCAAGTTCCGCGAGACGCGGCTCTACCAGGTCGCGCCGATCTCGACCAATCTGGTGTTGTCGTTCATCGCAGAACATGTCTTGGGCATGCCGCGCTCCTATTGAGGTGAGACCATGCTGCCGCTCGAGGGAATTACCGTTATCGCCGTGGAACAGGCGGTCGCCGCGCCGTTCTGCTCGTCGCGCCTGGCGGATGCCGGCGCAACAGTCATCAAGATCGAGCGCCCCGAGGGCGATTTCGCCCGCGGTTATGACAAAGCCGCCAAGGGCCAGAGCAGCTATTTCGTCTGGCTCAACCGCGGCAAGCAGTCGGTTGCGATCGATCTTTCCACCAAAGGCGGCCGCGAGCAGCTCGAGGTGCTGATATCGAGCGCCGACGTGCTGCTGCAGAACCTGAAGCCCGGCTCGATGGACAAGCTCGGCTTCTCGCGCGAGCGGCTGCGCAAGGATTATCCGGCGCTGATCTGCTGCACCATCACCGGCTATGGCGACGAGGGCCCGTACAAGGATCGCAAGGCCTATGACCTGCTGATCCAGGCCGAGAGTGGGCTTGCCTCGATCACGGGCGGACCGGAAGGCGCCTCCCGGGTCGGCATCTCCGTCGTCGATATCTCGACCGGAGCCACCGCGCATGCCGCGATCCTGGAAGCGCTGTTTGCGCGCACCCGCACCGGCAAGGGCGCCGACATCCGCATATCCATGTTCGACGTGATGGCCGACTGGCTCGCGGTGCCCCTGATCAATTCGGAAGCCGGCAACCCGCCTACAAGAATCGGACTCGCCCATCCCTCGATTGCACCTTATGGCGTGTTCAAATCAAAGGACGGCAAGGACATCCTGATTTCGATCCAGAGCGAGCGCGAATGGAAGAAGCTCTGCGCCGAGGTCCTGAAGCAGCCTGATTTGCCTGACGATCCGCGCCTCGCCAACATTTCCGAACGCGTCCGCAACCGTCCGCTCACCGACAAGATCGTCGCCGACGTCTTCGGGTCGCTGAACCGTGATGAATTGATCGCGCGTCTCGACGACGCCGACATCGCTTTCGGCGAGGTCAACAGCTTGGCGGATCTCACGGTGCATCCGCATCTGCGGCGCATCGAGGTCGGCACCCCGAAGGGCGTCGTGACCTATTCCGCGCCGGCCGCGATTTTCGTCGGCGAGCCGCGCACCTACGGTCCGGTGCCCGCTATCGACGAGCACACCGCGACGGACGCACCGCGCGTGCGAAAATCGTCATGAGCGAGGCGCTCGATCTCGGTCATTTGCGGCAATGGATCGGCCGCTCAGCAGAGGCGACCGACACCGTCACCGCGCATCTGGTGATGGGCCTGCGCGCGACACTGTTTCAAGACGTCGGCGAGCCCAAGGACGGCGACGCCGCGCCGTTCACGGTGCACTGGTGCCTGGGCCAGCCGGTGTTCCCGATGTCGATGCTCGGACCCGACGGCCATCCGACGCGCGGCGGCTTCCTGCCGCCGGTGCCGCTGCCGCGGCGGATGTGGGCCGGTGGCGAGCTGGAATTCTTCGACGCGTTGCGCGTTGGCGATGAACCGAAGCGCACGGCGCGGATTTCGGACGTGACGATCAAGACCGGTTCGACCGGTACGCTGTGCTTCGTTGCGGTCGAGCATGTCGTGACCACGCCGCGCGGCATCGCGGTCCGCGAGCGCCAGGACATCGTCTATCGCGAGATGGGCGGCGCGCAGGCCGCGCCAGCCAAAGCGCCGCCTCCGCCTCCGGTTGCGAAGCACCGCGAAACGCACATGGCCGATCCGGTGCTGCTGTTTCGCTATTCGGCGTTGACCTTCAACGGCCACCGCATCCATTACGATCGCGACTATGTCACCAGGGTCGAGGGTTACCCCGGATTGATCTTCCATGGGCCTCTGCAGGCGGCGTTCATCGTCGAACTGGCCGCAAAGCTGCATGGCGGCACGCCGCCGAAGAAGCTCAGCTATCGCGGCGTGCAGCCGCTGTTCGAAGGCAGCGAGTTCTCCGTCAACGCCAACGACAATGGCAGCGGCCTGGAACTCTGGACCGCGAACGCCGAGGGTCAACCCACCATGAAGGGGACGGCGACGTGGTGAAGTCGCCGAAGAGCGGCACTGTCACCGTCAAGCAGGCAACCTTCGACCTGCTGCGCGCCTTCGGCATCAAAAAAGTGTTCGGCAATCCCGGCTCGACGGAGCTGCCATTTCTCGCCGACTGGCCCGACGACATCGACTATGTGCTCGGCCTGCAGGAAGCGAGCGTGGTCGGCATGGCCGACGGCTACGCGCAGGCCACGCGCAACGCCGGCTTCGTCAACCTGCATACGGCGGCCGGCCTCGGCAACGCGCTCGGCAATCTCTTCACGTCCTATCGAAACCAGACGCCGCTCGTCATCACTGCGGGCCAGCAGGCACGCTCGATCCTGCCGCTCGAGCCATTCCTCTATTCCGAGCGAGCCGCCGAGTTTCCGCGGCCTTACGTGAAATACAGCATCGAGCCGGCGCGTCCTGAGGACGTGCCGGCCGCGATCGCGCGCGCCTATTACACGGCGATGCAGCCACCTTGCGGGCCGACCTTCGTTTCGGTGCCGATCGACGACTGGATGCATCCGGCGCAGCCATTGGCCGCGCGACAGGTCAGCCGCGAGCTCGGTCCCGATGCCGACGCGATGAAGGCACTCGTCGCCGCGCTGTCAGCGAGCAAGCATCCGGCCTTCGTCGTCGGCCCCGCCGTCGATCGCGCCGAGGCGGTCGACCTGATGGTTGACGTTGCCGAGAAGGTAAAGGCTGCTGTCTGGGTCAGCCCGTTCTCGGCGCGCTGCTCGTTTCCGGAGCGGCATCCGCAATTCGCGGGCTTCCTGCCGGCATCGCCCGGACAAGTGTCGGAAGCCCTGCGCGATTACGATCTCGTCGTCGTGGTCGGCGCGCCCGTGTTCACTTTCCATGTCGAAGGCCATGCGTCGATCTTCGATGGGCCTACCGCGATCTTCCAGATCACCGATGACGGCAACGCCGCCGCCTACACGCCTGTCGGCACCAGCATCATCGCCACCATGAAGCCGGCGCTGTCGGCGCTGCTGGCGGCGTTGCCCGAAACAAAGCGCATGGCACAAGCGGGCCGTAAGCTTGCGCCGGCGCCGGCAGCGGCCGATCCCATTCCCGTCGAATATCTCATGCACGCACTGTCGCAGGCGATGTCCGACGACATGGCGCTGGTCGAGGAAGTACCCTCACACCGGCCGGCGATGAATAAGCACCTCGCCATGCCCGGCCAGGACAGTTTCTACACCATGGCGAGCGGCGGCCTCGGCTACGGCCTGCCGGCCGCGGTCGGCATCGCGCTGGGGCGCGCGAGGGGCCGCACCGTCTGCCTGATTGGCGACGGCTCCGCGATGTATTCGATCCAGGCGTTGTGGACGGCGGCGCAGCGCAAGCTTCCGCTCACGGTGGTGGTGGTGAACAATGCGGGCTACGGCGCGATGCGCTCGTTCAGCCAGGTGATGCAGGTGCGCAATGTGCCCGGACTCGACCTGCCCGGCATCGACTTCGTCAGGATCGCGGAAGGCCATGGCTGCGACGCGGTGCGCGTTTCCAAATCCTCCGAGCTGGCGCCGGCCCTGAAGCGCGCGCTCGCGCACAAGGGTACGAACCTGGTCGAGGTGATCGTCGATTCCGCGGTGCCGCTGCTTTACACGCAGAAGAGCTAGGGCGTGATCCGGAAAAGTGTGAAGCGGTTTTCCGACAAGATTATGCCCAAAAAAATCACCGCTTCGCGACCCGCGCCGCGGCGATCTCTGTCGCCATCCGCGTATAGTCGGTCCAGACGAGATTAAGGAACAACGGCGGCTCCTGCCCGGCTGCGAGCATTTCGGCATAGCGCGCCTTCGCGCCGTCCATCGCCCACCATTTCTGCGCCGAGGACGCCACCTTGCGGAAATTGCGCAGCGCGCCCAGAAACTCCCTGGGGTCGGCGCCGGCCTGCACCGCGCATTGCACCAGCCAGTTGAAGCCGGCGAGGATGGCGATGGCGAGATCGGCGGTCGTGTTGCCGGTGAACTCGACCACGATCTGGTCGTGCGGCAGCTGGCGCAGATAGCCATCGAGCAGCGCGGCCTGCTGGTCGGGATCGGCGAGCAGCGCGAACTCGCGGCGCGGCACGCTGAGGAGATAGCGGAAGGCTTCCAGCCTGGTGTGATCGCAGATCGAGGGCTCGTCGCCGGCATGATCGGACGCCGCGCGCTTGCAGGCGGGATAGACGAACTTTCCGTTATCGACGTCGTCGAGATATTGCTTCGCGCGCTTCTCGATCTCATCGAGAAACGAAAGCTGGCCCTCTTGCGTCGTCGAACTTCCCCCGAATGGCCACCAGTTCATGCGACCCCAGCGATGATGTTAAAGTTCTTCTCACTTCCCGTAGGTTTCACGCAGCTTCGCCTGGATCTTCGCCATGCCCGCGATCCAGCGGTCGTAATTCTCGGTCTTCTTGCGCATATAGCCGAGCACCTGCGGATGCGGCAGAATCACGAAGGTCTCCTGCTCAAGCCCTTTTAATACATCCTGCGCCACCTGCTCAGGCGACAAATCGCCATCGCCGGACTGCGGCCCCTTCGGGATCGAACGCAGCATGTTGGTATCGACACCCTGCGGACAGAGGATCGAGACCTTGATGCCGTCGGCGCGGTGCGAGATCGCGAGATTTTCGGCAAAGCCCACCGCGGCATGCTTGGTGGTCGAATAGGCGGGGCTGCCGACCTGCGACAGCAGGCCGGCCGCCGAGATCGTGTTGAGGAAATAGCCGCCGCCGCGCGCCTTGTAGCGCGGGATCAGGTGTCGCGCGGCATAGACATGCGCCATCACATGGATGGCCCAACTGCGCGCGAACGGCTCGTCCGAGGTGCCGCCGGCATTGACCGAGAGTGGATCAAAGCCGCCGCCGATGCCGGCATTGGAGCAGAACAGCGCGATCGGGCCGAACTGCCGCTCGGTCTCGTCGATCACGTGCAGGATGTCCTTTTCCTTGGCGACATCGCACTGGAACGCCGCGCCGTTGACGGCCGCCGCCGTGGCCCGCGCCCCCGCGCCATCGATGTCGGTGACGATGACCCTGGCCGCGCCCGCGCCATGAAAGGCCTCGCACAGCGCCTTGCCGATGCCGTTGGCGCCGCCGGTGACAACCACGACCTTGCCGGTCACCTGCATCACCGCCTCCCTTGTTGGCCCTCAGGCCAGGACCAGGGCGAGCACCGCGGTGTAATGGCAGGCCGCCCCGAGCAGGACGAAACAATGCCAGATCACGTTCTGGAAGCGCAACCGCCGCCATGCATGAAAGATGACCCCGAGACTATAGAGCGCGCCGCCGGCCAGCACGAACCACAGCGCCATTTGCGGCAGCGCCGAAACCACGCGGTCGTAGAGCATCAAGCCGCTCCAGCCGAGCGCGAGATAGAGCCCGACCGAGAGGCGGTCGAACCGGCCGGGCCAGCCGAGCTTGAGCACGATGCCGAAAATGGCGATGCACCAGACGCCCGCGAGCAGCGCCAGCGCAAACAGGCTTTCCCGGAGCTCCAGGATGAACGGCGTATAGGTGGCGGCAATCAGGAGATAGATCGCGGAGTGATCGAAGCGGCGCAGCACCCATTTGGCACGCGACACCGGCCAGAGATTGTAGGTCGCCGACAGCACCAGCATCGACAGCAGGCCGGCGACATAGATCGAGGCGGCGACGATGTCGATGGCGTGGGCATAGACCGCGGCGAGCACGATCAGGACGGTCGCGGCGATCAGCCCGAACACGATACCGATGGCATGTACGATGCCATCGGCGATCAATTCGGCGCGGTCGTAATGCCAGCCGATCATGCCGGCGGCGGCATGGACCGAGGTCGAGGCAAGCTGTTTCAGGCGGAAGATGGTCATGGCACGCGTACTTCACTCTTCCCGGGGTGGATGATAGGTCGCAACAGTCAACGAAGCGTTCAAGAGGGGTTTTCGTTTCGTTTATGGGCCAATCGCGACCGATCTGTGAAGCTTGATTTCACGCCTGAAATCGCCACCTTTTGACTTGCGTCAACGCCCCCTTTGAGCCCTCCCGCATGCCCCCGAGTTTTACCGATATCGTCGAGGAAGCGCGCCTGTCGGCGCGGGCGTTGCTGGACTATGGCGAGAGCTTTTTCAACCCGACGGTGCGGCTCGGCGTCACCGGCCTGTCGCGCGCCGGCAAGACCGTGTTCATCACGGCGCTGATCCATGGGCTGACCCGCGGCGGCCGTTTTCCGGTATTCGAGGCGCTCAATTCCGGTCGCATCGCGCAAGCCGCGCTCGCGCCGCAGCCCGACGACGCGGTGCCGCGGTTCGACTACGAGACCCATCTGCGCACCCTGATCGAGGAGCGGCGCTGGCCGAACTCGACCGTCGACATCAGCGAGTTGCGTCTGGTGATCGACTACCAGCGCCAGAACGGCGCCGACCGCACATTGACCCTCGACATCGTCGACTATCCCGGCGAATGGCTGCTCGACCTACCCCTGCTCAACAAAAGCTATGAGCGATGGGCGAGCGAGAGCCTCGCACTGTCGCGCGAGGCGCCGCGCTCGCATCTTGCGACGGAGTGGCACAAGCAGCTTGCGACGCTCGATCCATCGGCCAAGGAGGACGAACAGGCGACGCGCACGTCGGCGAAACTGTTCACGAACTATCTGCGCGCCTGCCGCGACGAGCGCTTTGCCATGAGCCTGCTGCCGCCCGGCCGCTTCCTGATGCCGGGCAATCTCGCGGCCTCACCCGCGCTGACCTTCGCGCCGCTCGACGTGCCCGCCGATGGCGTGGCGGGCGAAGGCTCGCTGTGGGCGATGATGGCGCGGCGCTATGAGGCCTACAAGGACGTCGTGGTGCGGCCGTTCTTCCGCGATCATTTCGCCCGGCTCGACCGGCAGATCGTGCTGGTCGATGCGCTGGCCGCGTTCAACTCCGGCCCCGAAGCGCTGCACGATCTCGAGGCCGCGCTGGCCGGCATTCTGGATTGCTTCCGGGTCGGCCGGAGCACCATCCTGTCCAACCTGTTCCGGCCGCGGATCGACCGCATCCTGTTTGCGGCCACCAAAGCCGATCACCTGCATCACCTGAGCCACGACCGGCTCGAAGCCGTGCTGCGCCGCGCGGTCAGCGGCGCCGTGGCGCGGGCGGAGACGACGGGTGCCGCGATCGACGTGGTAGCGCTCGCCGCCGTGCGCGCGACCAGAGAGGCCATCGTCACGCGCGGCCGAGACAAGCTGCCGGCGATCACTGGCATGCCGATTCCGGCGAGAGCGCCGGCGGCGAAATGTTCGACGACAATACCGAAGTTGCGACCTTTCCGGGCGACCTGCCCGCCGACCCCGAGGCGCTGTTCAACGGCGCGTTCCGCGGCCTCTCCAGCGCATCACCCGAGACAAGCGACTTCCGCTTCCTGCGCTTTCGTCCTCCGGCGCTGGAGCGCGATGGCAAGGGCGAGCCGGCGCTGCCTCACATCCGCCTTGACCGGGCGCTGCAGTTCCTGATCGGAGACCGCTTGCAATGACCGACCGATCGAAACCCCGCAAGCCCGCCACCTTCCGGCTCGACGACGCCAACGTCGTCGTTGTGGATGGCGACGACGCCGGCCGTCCCGCGCGCGGCACCGTGCAGATCATGCCGGAGGCGGAGCCACAATTGCCCGTTCCGATCGAGGCGCCCGCCCTGCCGCGGCGCGGTTTCGGTTGGGGCACGCTGTTCTGGAGCGCGGTGGCGGGCCTCGTGCTGCTCGGGCTCGGGCTCGGCACCGTCAACCTGATCGAGGATCTGTTTGCGCGCAGCGAAGGCTTGGGCTTGCTCGGAATCGCGCTGACATCAGCGGCGGCGCTCGCGCTCGGCGTGATTACGATGCGCGAGCTGACCGCACTGGTGCGGCTTGCGACCATCGAGAAGCTGCATGCGCGCGCGGTCGCCGTGCTCGTCAACGACGATCGCGACGAGAGCCGCGCCGTTCTACGCGATCTCCTGAAAATCGCGCACCAGAACCCGCAACTCGCTCGCGCCCGCAACGCGCTGGCCTCGCACGCCGAAGACATCATCGACGGCGCCGACATGATCAAGCTGGCCGAGCGCGAGCTGATGAGCCCGCTCGATCAGGAGGCGCGGCGGCTGGTGTCCTCGGCCGTGCAGCGCGTCTCGATCGTGACCGCGATCAGCCCGCGCGCGGCAATCGACGTCATCTTCGTGTTTGTGGCCGCGTTGCGGCTGATCCGGCAACTGGCGCGGCTCTATGGCGGCAGGCCGGGCGCGCTCGGCATGATCAGCCTGCTGCGGCATGTTATCGCGCATCTCGCGATTACGGGCGGCATGGCCGCGAGCGACAGCCTCATTCAGCAGATGCTCGGCCATGGGCTGGCTGCAAAACTCTCGCAACGGCTCGGCGAAGGCATGCTGAACGGACTGCTCACCGCGCGGCTCGGACTTGCCGCGATCGACGTGACGCGGCCGCTGCCGTTCACGGCACTGCCGCGACCGGCGCTGACCGACCTCGCGAAGGATTTGCTGAGGAAACGCGACGACGCCGAGGACTAGCGCTTCGTCTGCGCACGGACGAAATCCACGATCAGGCCGATCGCCTCGACCGAAGCCGGGCCTGTCGGGTTCAGCACGATGAAGGTGTGCGGCTCGCCCTCGAACTTCCGCAGCGTGATCTTGCCGCCGGCCTTCGTGTAAGCCGCAACGAACCGATCGGGCATGTCAGGCGTGACATTGTTGTCGGCGGTGCCCTGGATGATCAAGGCCGGCGGCAAATTCTTCGCCTCGCCGCGTTCCAAAATGGTCTGCGGATTGGCCTCCGCCATATCGGCTAGCGTCGGGAAGTAGGCATCATGGTTCTTGACCAGCCGCTCGTTGCCGGTCTCGCGCGCCATCTTGTAACGGGCGACGGGATCGGAGATCGGCCAGCACACGACCACGAAATCGAGACTGGCGTCGACGTCGCTGGCGAGCTTGTGGGCAGTGTATCTGGGATCGCGCGGCCGCATCACGTTCAACCACAGCTGATGGCCACCGCTGGAGCCGGCGATCCCGCCGACGCAGCGTGCGCTGCCGCCAAATTTTTCGATGTTGGCCTTCAGCCAGCGGATGCCGAGATTGATGTCTGATATCGAGGCCGGATAGGTCGCGACCGGCGGCATACGGAAATCCAGCGCCAGCACCGCCGTGCCTGACGCAGCGATGGCCTCATTGATGACGGCCATCTGCAGGCGGTCGTTGGTGACCCAGGCGCCGCCATGCACGTTCACCATTGACGTAAAGCCGGCAGCGCCGCGCGGGCGATACAGCCGCGCGATCAGTGGAATGTCGCCGGCGCGGCCATATTCGAGATCCTCGGCGATGACGTCGTATTTTTGAGCGATGTCGGTCGCTGTCATGTCCATCACCTCTGTTTCGGCGCCACGATCTTCGTGCGAAGCCGCATCAAGCCTTCGAAGGCAATCACCATATCGTCGCCCGGCCGCAAATAAAGCTCGTCCGCATTGGGCTGGCCGACCGCGACCCCGCTCGGCGCGCCCATCGCGATGAGGTCGCCGGGCTCGAACACGACATAGCGCGAAAAATGCTCCAGCACATCCGCGATCTTGTAGAGATAGTCGCCAGTGTTGGAGCGCAGCCGCTTCTGGCCGTTGACTTCGCAGGTCACCCATAGATTCTCGGTGTCCGGAACCTCGTCCATGGTGAGAATGTAAGGCCCGACCGGCGCAAAGCCCGGCATGTTCTTGGCGGTCCAGAACCGGCTGCCGGAGGCGACCTCGCGTTGCTGAATTTCACGCGCGCTGACGTCGTTGGTCAGGGTGAAGCCCGAGATGTAGTCCATCGCCTCGGCTTTCTTCACGCCATGCGCGCGTTTGCCAACGATGTAGCAAAGCTCTGGCTCGTAATCGAGCTTGACGATTCCCTCGGGCCTCGCCACCTCGTCGCCGTCGCCGGACATGGTGCTGATCAGCTTGATGAAGCCGGTCGGCTCGTTCGGTACCTCCGTAAGCATCTTGTTGGCGGCGAGCTCCTCGCGATGCTTCCTGTTGTTCTTGCCGACGCAGAAGAATTTCGAGGGATCGGGGATCGGCGGCAGGAATTTAAGCCCCGTGATCGGACGCGACAGTTTCGCGCGTTCGGCGGCCGCCACCAGATCTTTCAGCGCGGCAAGCGTGTGTGCGCCGCTGGTCAGCGCGAGCTTCACGGTCGTCGCGGGGACAGCGCGATGCAGTGCGTCCGCCGCCGCGACGACATCGATGATCTCGTCACCGCCGACGATGCCGAACCGCGCGTCGTTGCTCTTCAGCGGATCGACAAAAGTTGCAAGACGCATCACTTTCCTCCCGGCAATTGCACGTTGTTGTCTTTGACGATCTTCGTCCACTTCGCCACATCCGCATTGATGTAGCGGCCGAACTCTTCCGGCGTTTGCGGCCGCGGCTCGGCGCCGAGGGTCGCCAGATGA
This sequence comes from uncultured Alphaproteobacteria bacterium, assembly GCA_963794775.1. Lineage (GTDB taxonomy): Bacteria > Pseudomonadota > Alphaproteobacteria > Rhizobiales > Xanthobacteraceae > Bradyrhizobium. The sequence goes on from CAWCGA010000032.1 coordinate 45,860, forward strand.
TCCCGGAATTCCTGGGTCTGCATGGCGGCCACGATGACCTCGTTGATCGTCTTGACGATATCGGGCGGCATCTTCGCTGGTCCCAACAGGCCGAACCAGCCGACGGATTCGTAGCCCGGCACGGTATCGGCAACAGCAGGCACGTCGGGATAGAATTTCGACCGCTCTGTGTCGGTGGTGCCCAGCGCCTTCAGCTGGCCGGACTGCACGAATTGCTGCACCACCGGTCCCGGCGCGAACATCACGTCGATCCGGCCGCCCAGGAGATCGGTGACCGCGGGTCCCGTCCCCTTGTAAGGCACATGCAGCATCTTGATTCCCGTTTGGCTTGCGAACAGCAGCCCCGACAGATGCGAGGCGGCGCCGACGCCCGACGAGCCGAAGGTCAATCCGTCCGGCTTTTCCCTGGCGTAGCGGATCAGATCGTCGGTCGTCTTCACCGGCAGGTTGGGACTTGCAACCAGCAGGTAAGGCGGCGCGGCGCCGATCACGATCGGCGAGAGATATTTGTTGACGTCGAACGGCTCGCTCCCCTCGGCGCTCGCCGACACCGCCATCAGCGCGCCGGTCGAGGCCATCAGCAGCGTGTAGCCGTCGGGCGCCGCATTCATCGCCGCGCGGGTGCCGATCGCGCCCGAGGCGCCCGGCTGGTTCTCGACGACGACCGGCTGGCCCCATTTGCTGTTGAGGTTCTGGGCGATGATCCGCGCCAGCACGTCGGTGCCGCCGCCGGGCGCGAACGGCACGATCATCTTGATGGCGTGATCGGGGTATTCGGCTTTAACCGGCAGAACAGATGCGCATAGCGACAGCAGGAACGCTGCCATCCGAACAGATTTCACGGACGTCTCCCGGGATGCGTCGCTTGCCGCGACTGTTGTTGAAGAGAGCGAGGGCGTCATGTTTTGCATTCTCGGCCAGCACGCGCCATCGGAAAAATGGCGTATCCGGCGGCGGCGACAGCTCGGGCGTCCAGCCCGTGATCTTTTCCAGCGTGTAGGTGTCCATCACCTCGCCGCGCCAGGTCCGGTCGACCTGCTCCAGCCGCTCGCGTTTGGCTCCGGTCAAATCCCATATCGGCAGCATGTAGTCGTAGGCGCGCGCGACATAGAGCCCGGGATGTCCCTTGATGCGGTCGATGCCGGGATCGGCAAACCCCATGAAGCGGCCGCGTTCGGTCACCTCGATCACGGGCACCTTGCCCCTGAAATACCAGCGCAGCATCGAGTTGGTGCGATAGTCCGTGGTCGCGATCCAGGTTGCTCCCGTCTTGTCCAGCTGCGTCTGCACGCGCGCCGCCAGTTGATCGAAATTCGCCTCGCTGCCGACGGGATCGATGCGGCTGATGAAATTGAAAGGCGTCGCGACATAATAGACGAACACGATCACGATGAAGCCGATGCCGGTGACGACCGATGTCTTCGCCCAGAACGGCGTGGCGCGAATGATCGCTGCGCGCCAGTTTTCGCGCGGCAGGACAGAGATATTGATTGCGGCTGCCGCGATACCGGCGGGCCAGAGGAACATCGGCCAGGTGTCGCCGACCCGCAAGGTCAGCGACTTCACCAGGAAATAGGCGAAGGGCACGATGACGGCGGTCGATAGCAGGATGGCTACAGGTTCGCGCGTGCGAAACCCGCGCCAGGCGGTCAGCGCCACGCCGACCAGCACCACCGGGAACAGCACGAAGCCGACCAGCCCCCATTGCAGGCCGATGAAATCGCCGAAGGTACGCAGCGAGAGCCCGTAGGAGGTGGTGGCGCGCACCGACTGGAAGCGGAACGTCGCCCAGTCATGCTGGTAATTCCAGATCAGCACGGGCGAGAAGATGGCGACCGCGATCAGCGCCGCGACCCACGGATAGGGCGAGCGCAAATGGCACCAGCGCCAGTCCGGCACCAGCATGAAAGCCAGCACTGCAGGCACCAGCAGGATGCCCGTGAATTTCGACAGCAGCGATAATCCGCCGAATACGCCGGCCGCCAGCCACCAGCGTAGATCGCCGCTCTCGGCAAGCCGCACCAGCGACCAGATCGTGGCCACTGCAAACGGGATCAACGCGGTATCGGGCGCGACCTTCGCCATCAACAGGCCGTAATACAGCGCAGCCTCCGGCATCAGCAATGCGAAGACGACCGCGCGCCAGTCATGGGTGACGCGGCGGACGATATCGGCGAGCAGCAACTGCATGGCGAGCATCGCGGCGATGCCGGCGAAACGCACGCCGAAATTGGTGTCGCCGAAGATCGTCGTGCCGATCCGGATGAACCAGGCGACCATCGGCGGATGATCGAGATAGGACAGCACGTGCTCGTTCGACCAAGTCCAGTAATAGGCCTCGTCGGTGCGCAGCTCGATCAGATGCGCCCATGCAATCCGCAAAACGGTCATTGCCGCGATCACGACGGCTGCATTCACGAGCAGCCGGCGCGCAGCCCGATCGGGCATTTTTTGAAGGGGAAGCGATGTCACGGCGCTTTCTTGCCGATGCCACATCGGCTGTCAACGCGGGGCAAGGCACCGCCTCACGCCGCGTCACATAAACGCGTGTGAGAAGTGACAATTGAAGTGGAATGAACGCGGCCGATCGCCGATAATGTCAGGGAAATGGCCTATTTTTCATCCGAGCAGATCAGGAAGAAGATCGAAGGCGTCGGCGTGCGACAGGTGCGCCTGGTCTGCGGCGTGATCCTGTTCGCCTATCTGTTGAGCCACTTCCTCAACCACGCGCTCGGCAACATCTCGATGAACGCGCTGGCCGAAGGCGTCTATTATCACACCGAATTCTGGCAGTTCCTCCCCGTCGCGATCGTGCTCTACACCGCGATGCTGGTTCACTTCGCGCTCGGCGTCTGGGCGATGTACCAGCGCCGGCAGTTCAGCTGGAAGACGGTCGAGCCGCTGCAACTCGTGCTTGGGCTCAGCATTCCAGCGCTCGTGGTCTTCCACATCATAGGCGTCAGGCTGGCGCAGACGATGTTCGGGCATCAGAAGCTGTACCCTCAGGAGCTCTACCTGTTCTGGATCGTCCATCCGTTCAGGGTGTGGCAGATGTCGGCGGTGCTCGTCATCGCCTGGGTGCACGGTTGTATCGGATTGCATTTCTGGCTGCGTATGAAGCCGTTCTACAAGCGCCTTGCGCCATATTTGCTCGCGGGCGCCGTGCTGGTGCCGACGCTCGCGCTGCTCGGCTTCTACCAGGGCGGCCAGATGGTGATTGCGGATGCCGACGATCCGGACTGGCGGATCAGGAACTTGACCAAACAGCAGGTCGGAACCGCGGCAGAGCAGAGCACGCTGGACAACATCACCAACGGTTTCCTGACCGGATATCTCGCCCTGCTCGGCCTCGTGGTGCTGGCGCGCGGCGTGCGTGTGCTCCACGAGCGGCGCGGCGGCATGGTCGCGCTGTCCTACGGCAACGGCCGCACGATACGCGTGCCGAAGGGCTTGAGCGTGCTGGAAGCGAGCCTGCGCAACAACGTCCCGCATGCCAGCGTCTGCGGCGGGCGCGCGCGCTGCTCGACCTGCCGCATCCGCATCATCGGCGATTGTACCGCGCTGCCGGAGCCGTCGCAGCGCGAGGCCTTCGTGCTGGCGCGGGTCGGCACCAGCGATCCCTCGATCCGCCTCGCCTGCCAACTGCGGCCAAACGAGGACTTGTCGTTCTTCCAGCTGTTCCTGCCGGGCACCACCACGGGCAACACCCATGCGTCGAACCCGGCGCGGATCGGCCAGGAGCGCTACCTCGTCAGCCTGTTCGTCGACATGCGCGGCTCGACCAAGTTGGCCGAGAAGCGGCTGCCGTTCGACACCGTGTTCGTCGTCAACCGCTTCCTCGCCGCGGTCGCGCAGGCGGTGATGGAATGCGGCGGACGGCCCAACCAATTCCTCGGCGACGGCATGCTGGCGCTGTTCGGGCTCGGCACCACGGCGCAGCTCGCCTGCCGCCAGGCGTTGCGCGCGGCGGCGATGATCTCGGCCAATATCGACGAGTTGAACGAATTCCTCAGTCACGATTTGCGCGAGCCGATCCGCTTCGGCATCGGCATTCACGGCGGCGAGGTCATCGTCGGCGACATCGGCTACCGCGACCACATGGTGTTCACCGCGCTCGGCGACCCCGTCAATGTTGCGGCCCGGCTGCAGGACATGACGAAGTCGCTGGCTTGCGAAGCGGTGATCTCGGAAGAAGTCCGCGTCACTGCGGGACTGGCCGCGGACGATTTGCCGCAGCAGGACGTTGAAATCCGCGGGCGCGCCGAGCCGATGAAGGTTCGCGTGGTTACGCAAGCGAAAACACTGGCGGCATTGGTCGATACGCTTGCCTCGTCACAGCCTGACGCCCCACGGCCGGCACCGGCCGAAATCGCTGTGTGATTTTCCGCACATCTGAATATCCGTTCAGAAAATTCTCCGAACCAGAAACCGAACCCGGCCGCGCATGCCTGCGTCTGATGGGGCGGTGGGTAACAACGTAACCCGCGCCAAGGCAGAGCCAACGGCGCATCAAATTGGAGAATGACCATGTTTCGTAAACTTGCTCTTGGACTTGCTGCCGCCGCCACTCTCAGTGCCGCCGCGCTGGCGCCGACCGCCGCTTCCGCCAAGCCGATCTGGGGCCCTGGCTGGGGTTGGGGTTTCCATCATCACTATGGCCTCGGCCTCGGCGTTATCGGCGCGGTTGCCGCCGTCAGCGCTGCCGAAAGCTGCTACGTGACCCGGCTGGTGGATACGCCGTTCGGCATGCGCTATCGCACCGTGAACGTCTGCTACTGATCAGCCTCTCGCACTGAAATGGAAGTCCCGGCCGCCTCGCGGCCGGGACTTTCCATTTGTGTCGCACTGCAACGAGGTGCGTCGAAAGCATGATTTGACTTCCGCAGGGCTCCGCCAAAGAATGTTTTTCCGATTCCGGTGATGACCGGGGTTGAAAAGAAGCTTCGGAGGAAGCCCGATGATGGATCGACGTGAGCTGATGAAGCGCGCCGGTATGGCCGCGCTTGTGACGGGTCTTGGTTCGGCCAAAGCGTTCGCGCTGGAGACCGTGACCCTGCCGTTCGAGAACGGCGAGCGGCCGCTGGTGAAATATCCGCAGAAGCGGATGATGATTGGCCTGACTAGCCGCCCGCCACAGCTCGAGACGCCATTTCAGATCTTCAACGACGGGCCGATCACGCCGAACAACGCATTCTTCGTGCGCTATCACCTCGCCGACGTTCCCACCAACATCGATCCCGACAAGTTCACGCTTGCCGTCAAGGGCAAGGTCGACAAGACGCTGACGCTGTCGCTGAAAGATATCCGCAAGATGAAGGCGACCGAGATCGTCGCCGTCAATCAATGCTCCGGCAACAGCCGCGGCTTCTCCAGCCCGCGCGTCGCCGGCGGTCAATCGGGCAACGGCGCGATGGGCTGCGCGCGATGGCGCGGCGTGCCGCTCAAGGCCGTGCTCGACATGGCTGGCGTGCAGGCCGGCGCCAAGCAAGTCACGTTCAACGGGTTGGACGGCCCGGTTTCCGACAAGACGCCGGATTTCGTCAAGGCGCTCGACATCGATCATGCCCGCGACGGCGAAGTGATGCTGGCCTATGGCATGAACGGCGACGAGCTGCCGGTGCTCAACGGCTTTCCGCTGCGGCTTGTGGTGCCCGGCTATTACGGCACCTATTGGGTCAAGCACCTCAACGAGATCACGGTGATCGACGGCGTCTATGACGGCTTCTGGATGAAGTCGGCCTATCGCATCCCCGACAACGACTGCAATTGCATCGAGCCCGGCACGGCGCCGAAGGCGACCATCCCGATCAACCGCTTCACGGTGCGCTCCTTCATCACCAGCGTCACCGATGGCGGCAAGCTGAAGGCCGGGCGGACCAACCTGAAGGGCATCGCCTTCGACGGCGGCAAGGGCATCAAGGAAGTCGCGGTGTCCACCGACGGCGGCAAGAGCTGGACACCGGCCAAGCTCGGCAAGGACCTGGGCAAATACTCCTTTCGCGAGTGGACGCTGCCGGTGAAGCTCGCAGCCGGTTCTTACGAATTGAAAGTGCGCGCCACCAGCAATGGCGGCGACGTGCAACCGGCGGAGGCGCGCTGGAATCCGGCCGGATATCTGCGCAACGTCATCGAAACCACCCGCGTCACCGTAGCCTGAAGGAGGAGATCATGAAAAGCACGTTCCTCCTCGCCCTCGCTTCCCTCGCGCTTGCCGGCGTCATGACGGCGAATGCCGCGCCGGTCGATTACAAGCTGCCGGAGGAAACGGCGGCGCTGAAACCCGGACCGAACCTCGAGGTGGCGCAGAACAATTGCACCGCCTGCCATTCCTCCGACTACATCAAGACCCAGCCGAACATGAAGTCGAAGAAGGATTTCTGGCAGGCCGAGGTCACCAAGATGATCAAAGTCTACGGCGCGCCGATCGACGACGCTGACGTGCCCAAGCTCGTCGAGTACCTCACCACGGCCTATTGAGAGCGGATGGCACAGCCGCCGGTCAGCGTTGCCAAGATGGAACCTGACCGGCCACCAAGATACGCGGCAAACGGGCAAATGCCGCAAATGCGCCACGATATCGGTCATTTCCCGCCAAAACAGGCCATGCTTTGAGCTACCCAGTTTGGGCTATCCGTCGTATTCTGTGCATTGAACCGGCCGGTGTGGTGCGGGCGCCGGCGGTTCCGGATTTATTTGCCCGCGGAGAAGACGACGTTATGGCTAAAGGTACGGTCAAGTGGTTCAACCCGACCAAGGGGTACGGGTTCATCCAACCCTCATCGGGCGGCAAAGACGTGTTCGTTCACATCTCGGCAGTGCAGAAGGCTGGTCTTACGTCCCTCAATGAGGGGCAGACGATCGAGTACGAAGAGATTGCCAATCGCGGCAAGACTTCGGCCGAGAACATCAAGGTTTAGCGCCGCAAGCGCGAACTCCCGAACGCATTTCGATTAAACAATTTCAGCAGAAGCGGATATGTCCGCTTCTGCGCATCAGACGTTTTTCGCGGCTTGCTGCGTGATAAGACACCGGCATTAACGGCCGCGCAATGACGTCGTTCCCACCTACATTCTCTGCAGCCTAACGCGATCGCTGCTGTCGGGCGACGAGTAAGGCCTACAGGCAGGTGCCGTCCTTCGCGCAAGGCACGCGTTTGGAGAGCTGGTCGGCCTTCTTTTTCGACTCGGCTTGCGCCACCGTCTCGAATACGTTCAGCGGCTTCAACTCGGTGGCGCGGCGATAATCGCTCGCCGCCTTGTCGGTCTTGCCCTGCGCCTCGTAGATCGTGGCGCGAGCGACATAGCCCTCGATCGTCTCGCGCAGCCCGATTGCCTTGCCGAGATCGTCGAGCGCACGGTCATAGTCTTTGGTGGTCGAGTAGACGATCCCGCGCAGCCGCAGCGCATCGGCATCGTTCGGCCGCACTGCAAGCACCTGATTGAGGTCGGCCATCGCGCTCACCGGGTCCTTCTTGGCGATGTAGGCCCGCGCACGCAACGTCCTGGGGAAGAAATCGCCGTCCTTGCCGATCAGCGGGTTGAGCGCCACGATCGAGCGGTCATATTGGCCGGACATCAACATCGCGAAGCCCTGGCCGAGCTCGGCGATCTGATTGGCCGGATTGCGGTCGAGCGCATTCTTGATATCGACCAGTCCTTCGGCGCTGTTGCCCTTGAAGAGCAGTGTCAAACCGCGTGAGGCCCGCGCCAAATCGTTCGCGGGATCAAGAACCAGCGCCTGGTCGAAATCGACCAGCGCCTTGTCCAGCTGCATCAGCGCCATATAGGCCTGACCGCGCTCGGTATAGGCCGAGGCTTGCTTGGGATTGAGCGAGATCGCGCGATCCATGTTGGCGACCGCGTCCTGGTATTTTCCGGTGAGGCGGCTGACCATGCCGCGGCCGTAATAGCCGAGCGCGAAGTTCGGATCGAGCGCGATCAGCTTGTTGGCTTCGTCCAGCGCCTGGTCGGGCTGCTTCATGCCGAGCGAGGCCAGAATCCGCTCATAGAGCATCGGCTTGTCGTCCGGTTTCATGCCGAGCACCGTTTCGACGTCGCCGCGGCCCTCCGGATAGCGGCCCATGCTGAGATAGGCGATGGCGCGGAGCCTGAGCGCAGCTTCGTCGCGGGGATTTGCGGAGATGACGGGAGACAGCCGCGCAACCACGTCGGCGAATTTTCGTTGCGCGAAGAGAGCCTGGGCCTCCCGTATCACCTGGCTCGACGACGACGGCAGTGCGGGAGCGGGCACCGCCAGCGACGCCGAAGCCGGCGGCGTTGCCGCAACCGCAGCCGCCTGCTTGTTGCCCGGCTGGTCGTGAACCTTGGCGAGCTCCGCCTGCATCGTGACCGCTGATTGGCGTTGCTGTTGCGCGTATTTGTCGTCGGGCGCCGACGCGAGCAGCCTGTCGTAATCGGCGA
>CAWCGA010000033.1:0-67024 GCA_963794775.1 uncultured Alphaproteobacteria bacterium
GCTCATCCGCGAAGTCATCATCCCCGAGGCCATCACCATCCAGGAACTCGCCAACCGCATGTCGGAGCGCGCGGTTGAAATCATCCGCATGCTGATGAAGCAGGGTGCGATTCACAAGATCACCGACGTGATCGACGCCGACACCGCGCAGCTGATCGCCGAGGAACTGGGCCACACCGTCAAGCGCGTGGCTGCCTCCGACGTCGAGGAAGGACTGTTCGACACCGTCGACAATTCCAGCGATACCGAGCCGCGCTCGCCGGTCGTGACCGTGATGGGCCATGTCGACCACGGCAAGACCTCACTGCTCGACGCGCTGCGCCACGCCAATGTCGTCTCCGGCGAAGCCGGCGGCATCACCCAGCATATCGGCGCCTATCAGGTCACCTCGCCCGAGAGCGGCAAGAAGATCACCTTCATCGACACGCCCGGCCACGCCGCGTTCACCGCGATGCGCGCCCGCGGCGCCAAGGTCACCGACATCGTGGTGCTGGTGGTCGCCGCCGACGACGGCGTGATGCCGCAGACGGTGGAAGCGATCAATCACGCCAAGGCGGCCAAGGTGCCGATGATCGTCGCGATCAACAAGATCGACAAGCCGGACGCGAGACCCGAGCGCGTGCGCACCGAACTGCTGCAGCACGAGGTGCAGGTGGAATCGCTCGGCGGCGAAGTGGTCGACGTCGAGGTGTCGGCGAAGAACAAGACCAACCTCGATCGCCTGCTCGAAATGATCGCGTTGCAGTCCGACATCCTCGAACTGAAGACCAATTCCGAGCGTCCGGCCGAAGGCACTGTGATCGAAGCCAAGCTCGATCGCGGCCGCGGTCCGGTCGCAACCGTGCTGGTCCAGCGCGGCACGCTCAGGGTCGGCGACATCGTCGTGGCCGGCGCCGAGATGGGCCGCGTCCGCGCACTGATCAACGATCAGGGCGTCACTATCGACCAGGCCGGTCCGTCGGTACCGGTCGAGGTGCTCGGCTTCAACGGCCCGCCGGAAGCCGGCGACCGGCTCGCGGTGGTCGACAATGAGGCCCGCGCCCGCGAAGTCACCAGCTACCGCGCCCACCAGAAGCGCGAGAACGCCGCCGCCTCGATTTCCGGCATGCGCGGCTCGCTCGAGCAGATGATGTCGCAGCTCAAGACTTCGGGCCGCAAGGATTTCCCGCTCATCATCAAGGCCGACGTGCAGGGTTCGTTGGAAGCCATTCTCGGCTCGCTGGAGAAGCTCGGCACCGACGAGGTCGCCGCCCGCATCCTGCATGCCGGCGTCGGTGGCATCTCGGAATCCGACGTGACGCTCGCCGAAGGTTTCAACGCCGCGATCATCGGCTTCTCGGTACGAGCAAACAAGGAAGCAGCCGCTGCGGCAAAACGTAACGGCATCGAGATCCGCTACTACAACATCATCTACGACCTTGTGGATGACGTGAAGAAGGCCATGAGCGGCCTGCTTGCGCCCACATTGCGCGAAACCATGCTCGGCAATGCCGAGATCCTGGAAATCTTCAACATTTCCAAGGTCGGCAAGGTCGCGGGCTGCCGGGTCACCGACGGCACCGTGGAGCGTGGCGCCAATGTCCGGCTGATCCGCGACAACGTCGTCGTGCATGAAGGCAAGCTTTCGACCCTGAAGCGGTTCAAGGACGAAGTGAGGGAAGTGCAGGCCGGCCAGGAATGCGGCATGGCCTTCGAGAACTACGGCGACATGCGTGCCGGCGACGTTATCGAATGTTATCGCGTGGAGACGATCCAGCGCTCATTGTAAGTCCAAATCTTGCGAAGCGCTTGGGATCTTTTCGAAACTTGAAATACAGGCGACGTGGCCGGATTTGATCCGGCCATCCACGCTTCACTTGATGAAACATGAAAGACGTCAATGCTCGCAGCAGACGCGGGCATTGCCGATTTGAAAGACAACGATGCCGCGTCATCACCTGAAGAAAAATTCCGCTCCCGGCGGATCGCAGCGGCAATTGCGCGTCGGCGAAGCCGTGCGCCATGCTGTTGCCGAGATTCTCGCGCACGGTCATGTGCACGACACCGATCTCGAGGGCCACATCATTACGGTGCCCGAGGTCCGGATGTCGCCTGACCTGAAGCTTGCCACCATTTACGTCATGCCGCTCGGCGGCCGCGACACCGACATCGTGATCGCGGCTCTGGAGCGAAACAAGAAGTTCCTGCGCGGCGAAGTCGCGCGGCGCGTTAACCTGAAATTTGCGCCTGATCTCCGCTTCCGCGCCGACGATCAATTCGACGAAGCGGAACGGATCGAGAAGTTATTGCGAACGCCTGCGGTGCAAAGAGACCTCGCACCCGATTCGGACGAAGACAGATGATTCCCACTCCCGCCAAGAGCGTGATTGAGCCGCTGAACGCGGATCAGCATGCGCCCGTCGAAAATAATTTTCCCGACACACATCAGGACTCGCGGAGCGACAATGATCCGCGCGGCGCAAAGCCGCAGCGGCAAAACAATCAGCCCCGGCGCGACAAGCGCGACGTGCATGGCTGGGTCGTGCTCGACAAGCCGATCGGCATGACCTCGACGCAGGCGGTTGCCGTGGTGAAGCGGCTGTTCTCCGCCAAGCGCGCCGGTCACGCCGGCACGCTCGATCCGCTTGCTTCCGGCGGTTTGCCGATCGCGCTTGGGGAAGCCACCAAGACCGTTCCGTTCGTGATGGACGGCCGCAAGCGCTACCGCTTCATGGTGCGCTGGGGCGAGGAGCGCGACACCGACGACACCGAGGGCAAGGTCGTCAAGACCAGCGACATCCGCCCGACGGCGGACGCCATCCGCGCGCTGCTGCCGCAGTTCACCGGCGTCATCGAGCAGACCCCGCCGAGCTATTCCGCCATCAAGGTCCAGGGCGAACGCGCCTACGATCTGGCACGCGACGGCGAGACCGTCGAGCTGGCCCCCCGCCCCGTCGAGATTCATCAGTTAACCCTTGTCGAACAACTGGATAAGGACCTCTCGGTGTTCGATGCCGAGTGCGGCAAGGGAACCTATGTCCGGGCACTGGCCCGCGATATCGGCCGGATTCTCGGCTGTTTCGGCCATATTTGCGCGCTTCGGCGCACTTTGGTCGGCCCTTTCGGCGAGAACGATATGATTTCGCTGGAACAATTGGAGTCTTTGTGCAATAGAGCCGCGTCCGGCGAGGGAAGCCTCGCCGACGCGCTTTTGCCCGTTGAGACCGCGCTGGACGACATCCCGGCACTGGCCGTCACTCGGGCTGATGCGGCAAGGCTCCATCGGGGCCAAGCCGTTTTGTTGCGCGGACGGGATGCGCCCAATAGTAGCGGCACAGTCTATGTCACGGTGGCAGGCCGGCTTCTCGCGCTTGCTGAAATTGGCAATGGCGAACTCATCCCCAAGCGCGTGTTCAACCTGACCGGGCTGACTGCCAGCTCCGGTCGCAACGAGAAAGTTTGACGATGTCGATTACCGCGCAACGCAAGGCGGAAGTCATCAAGGCGAGTGCCAACAAGACCGGCGATACCGGCTCCCCCGAGGTTCAGGTCGCGATCCTGTCGGAACGCATCAATAATCTCACCGAGCATTTCAAGTCGCATGTGAAGGATAATCATTCGCGTCGCGGTCTGTTGAAGCTGGTGTCGACGCGGCGTTCGCTGCTCGACTACCTGCGCAAGACGAACGAAGCGCGTTACAAGGCGCTGCTTGAGAAGCACAACATTCGTCGTTGAGTTTGTTTTGAGTATCGCGCGCCGACAAAGCGCGCGTTTTCGCACGGTCGTTCAACCGCCGCAGTCGCGGCTTTCGAAAACGACCATGCATACGGACATGAAACAGAAAACATCATGTCCTTGAGAAGAGAAAGCCCCGTGGCAATCCGGCCGCTGGGCGTAACGGGCAAGGTGCCCGTGACTTGTGAAAGGATGGCCGCCATCCGAAACATCAAGACCATGGCAGGATCGCCGGATGCTGATCGGGATTTTCGATCAGCGTCTCGCAATCTTGCGCATGGTCTTTTTGCTTTGGGGCTCCGCTCTTTCGCGAACAGATGAAAGAAGACCTACATGTTCAATAAGCATTCCGTGGAAATCGATTGGGGTGGACGTCCCCTCAAACTTGAAACCGGCAAGATCGCCCGCCAGGCCGACGGCGCCGTGGTGGCGACCTATGGCGAAACCGTGGTGCTCGCCACCGTGGTTGCGGCAAAGACGCCGCGCGAGGGCGTGGACTTCCTGCCCCTCACCGTGGACTACCAGGAAAAGACCTACGCCGCGGGGCGCATTCCCGGCGGCTATTTCAAGCGCGAGGGCCGGCCGACCGAGAAGGAAACGCTGGTTTCCCGCCTGATCGACCGCCCGATCCGTCCGCTGTTCGTCGACGGCTGGCGCAACGAGACCCAGGTGATCGTTACCGTGCTCTCCCACGACATGGAGAACGATCCCGACATCGTGGCGCTGGTCGCTTCGTCCGCCGCGCTGACATTGTCCGGCGCGCCCTTCAAGGGCCCGATCGGCGCTGCCCGCGTCGGCTTCGCCAATGACGAGTTCATCCTCAACCCGACGCTCGACGAGATGGTCGAAACCCAGCTCGACCTCGTCGTCGCCGGCACCGCCGACGCCGTGCTGATGGTGGAATCGGAAGCCAAGGAGCTGAACGAAGACATCATGCTGGGCGCGGTGATGTTCGGTCACCGCCACTTCCAGCCGGTGATCAAGGCGATCATCGAGCTTGCCGAGAAGGCCGCGAAAGAGCCGCGCGACGTCAAGGTCGCCGACAACAGCGCTATCGAGAAGGAGATGCTCGGCCTCGTCGAGCAGGATCTGCGCAAGGCCTATGCGATCCCGGTGAAGCAGGAGCGTTATGCCGCGGTTGGTGCCGTCAAGGACAAGGTGATGGCGCACTACTTCCCGGAAGGGCAGGAGCCGAAGCACGACAAGCTGAAAATCGCCGGCGTGTTCAAGGAGCTTGAAGCCAAGATCGTTCGCTGGAACGTGCTGGATACCGGCAAGCGCATCGACGGCCGCGACGTCAAGACCGTCCGCAACATCGTTTGCGAGGTCGGCGTGCTGCCACGCGCTCACGGTTCGGCGCTGTTCACCCGCGGCGAAACCCAGGGCCTGGTGGTGACCACCCTCGGCACCGGCGAGGACGAGCAGTACATCGACGCGCTGTCGGGGACGTACAAGGAAACGTTCCTGCTGCACTACAACTTCCCGCCCTACTCGGTCGGCGAGACCGGAAGGCTGGGTGGAACAAAGCGCCGCGAGATCGGCCATGGCAAGCTCGCCTGGCGTGCGATCCGTCCCGTGCTGCCGCCGCATCACGAGTTCCCCTACACCATTCGCGTGGTGTCGGAGATCACCGAGTCCAACGGCTCGTCGTCGATGGCGACGGTCTGTGGCGCTTCGCTCGCGCTGATGGACGCCGGCGTGCCGCTGAAGCGGCCGACCGCGGGTATCGCGATGGGCCTGATCCTGGAAGGATCGCGTTACGCGGTGCTCTCGGACATCCTCGGCGATGAAGATCATCTCGGCGACATGGACTTCAAGGTGGCCGGCACTGATCACGGCATCACCTCGCTGCAGATGGACATCAAGATCGAGGGCATTACCGAGGAAATCATGCGCGTCGCGCTTGGCCAGGCCAAGGACGGGCGCATCCACATCCTCGGCGAGATGGCCAAGGCGTTGACCAACGCCCGCGCCGAGCTCGGCGAATATGCCCCGCGCATCGAGACCTTCAAGATCCCGACCGACAAGATCCGCGAAGTGATCGGCACCGGCGGCAAGGTGATCCGCGAGATCGTCGAGAAGACCGGCGCCAAGATCAACATCGAGGACGACGGCACCGTGAAGGTCGCCTCCAACGATGGCGAGGCCATGAAGGCCGCGATCAAGTGGATCAAGTCGATCACCTCGGAGCCCGAGGTCGGCCTGATCTACGAGGGCACCGTGGTCAAGGTGATGGAGTTCGGCGCCTTCGTGAATTTCTTCGGCGCCAAGGACGGTCTCGTCCACATCAGCCAGCTCGCGGCCAACCGCGTGCAGAAGACCTCCGACGTCGTCAAGGAAGGCGACAAGGTCAAGGTCAAGCTGCTCGGCTTCGACGATCGCGGCAAGACGCGGCTGTCGATGAAGGCGGTCGACCAGGCCACCGGCGAAGACCTCGAAGGCAAGGGCAAGGCGGAAGCGCCCGCGGTGCGCGAAGCCGCCGGCGAATAAGCTTCACGCGCTCACCAAATACGAAGGGCGGCCTCGCGGCCGCCCTTTTTGTTTTCGCGTAACGGCTCTTGATCACGCCGCTATGTCGAAGCGGTCCGCGTTCATCACCTTGGTCCAGGCCGCGACGAAGTCCTTGACGAACTTTTCCTTGGAGTCCTTGCAGGCATAGACCTCCGCAAAGGCGCGGAGCTGCGAGTGCGAGCCGAAGATCAGGTCGACGCGGGTCGCGGTCCACTTCGCCGCCTTGGTCTTGCGGTCGCGGCCCTCGTATGAGTTCTCGCCGGTGGCGTGCCACTCCGTCGCCATGTCGAGCAGGTTGACGAAGAACTCGTTGGTGAGCACCCCCGTCCTCTTGGCCAGCACGCCATGCTTCGAGCCGCCGGCATTCGCGCCAAGCACCCGCAGACCGCCAACCAGAGCCGTCATCTCCGGTCCCGTCAACCGCATCAATTGCGCGCGGTCCACCAGCGCCTCTTCGACCTGCATGAACTGCCGCTTCTTGCCGATATAGTTGCGGAAACCGTCGGCGCGCGGCTCCAGCGGGGCAAACGACTCGACATCGGTCTGCTCCTGCGAAGCATCCGTGCGGCCCGGCGTGAACGGAACTTTCACGTCGACGCCCGCCGCCTTCGCGGCCTTCTCGACCGCCGCACAGCCGCCGAGCACGATCAGGTCGGCGAGCGAGACGTGCCTGCCGCCCTTTGCCTTGTTGAAATCGGCCCGGATCGCCTCCAGCTTCTTCAACACTTTCGCCAGTTCAGCCGGATTGTTGACCTCCCAATCCTTCTGCGGACTGAGCCGAATGCGCGCGCCGTTGGCGCCGCCGCGCTTGTCCGAGCCTCGGAAGGTCGAGGCTGAGGCCCAGGCGGTCGAGACCAGTTGCTGCACCGACAAGCCCGCAAGCAGCTTCTCCTTCAGAGCCGTCACGTCCCTGTTGTCGATCGGCTTGCCGGTGGCGGCGGGAACCGGGTCCTGCCAGATCAGCACTTCCTTCGGCACCAACGGGCCGAGATAACGCGCGCGCGGACCCATGTCGCGATGCGTCAGCTTGAACCAGGCCCGCGCAAACGCGTCGGCGAACTCCTTCGGGTTCTCGTAGAAGCGCCGCGAGATCTTCTCGTAGGCCGGATCCATCCGCAGCGACAGGTCCGTGGTCAGCATGGTCGGCACATGCTTCTTCGACGGGTCGTGCGCATCCGGAATGTCGGCTGCTGCGTTCTTCGCCTTCCATTGCGGCACACCGGCCGGGCTCTTGGTGAGCTCCCATTCGTTCTCGAACAGGTTCTTGAAGAACAAGTTGCTCCACTTGGTCGGCGTCTGGGTCCAGGTAACTTCCGGACCTCCGGTGATGGTGTCGCCGCTGTGGCCGGTGCCATGCTTGCTCTTCCAGCCAAAGCCCTGATCCTCGAGCGCGCCGCCTTCCGGATCGGCCCCGATCAGCGATGGGTCGCCGGCGCCATGCGCCTTGCCGAACGAATGCCCGCCGGCAATCAGCGCGACGGTTTCCTCGTCGTTCATCGCCATGCGGAAGAACGTCTCGCGGATGTCCTTGGCGGCTGCGACCGGATCGGGATTGCCGTTCGGTCCTGCCGGATTGACGTAGATCAGGCCCATCTGCACGGCGCCCAGCGGCTCGGCGAGCTGACGCTCGCCGCTATAGCGCTCGTCACCAAGCCAGGTGCCCTCGGGACCCCAATACAGTTCTTCCGATTCCCAGACGTCGGTACGGCCACCCGCGAAGCCGAAGGTCTTGAAGCCCATCGATTCCAGCGCGACGTTGCCGGCGAGGATCATCAAATCGGCCCACGAAAGCTTCCGGCCGTATTTCTGTTTGACCGGCCACAGCAGGCGGCGCGCCTTGTCGAGGTTGGCATTATCCGGCCAGCTGTTCAGCGGCGCGAAGCGCTGCTGTCCAGCGCCAGCGCCGCCGCGGCCATCGGTGATGCGATAGGTGCCGGCGCTATGCCAGGCCATGCGGATCATCAGGCCGCCATAGTGACCGAAATCGGCCGGCCACCATTCCTGCGAATTGGTCATCACCGCGCGCAAATCCCTGACTACGGCGTTGAGATCGAGCGTCTTGAATTCCCTGGCGTAGTCGAACGCCTTGCCCATCGGATCGGACAGGCTGGAATTGCGGTGCAGGACGGAGACGTCCAGCGCGTCCGGCCACCAGTCGCGGTTGGTGTGTGCACGTGGCGAGAACGGGCACTTGGCTTGGTCATCCATGATCGTCTCCTCTTGTGTTTCGGGAGTTGCGCACTTTGGCGAACTACTGGCAAGTCTACGCGCGCCAATCCATCAGGTAAAATTGACTTTGTTGATTGCAGCGATAGGATTATCTGATGATAAACGTGACCCTGCGACAACTCCGCTACTTCGATGCGCTGGCGCGCCACGGCCATTTCGGTCGTGCCGCGGATGCCTGTTCGGTGTCGCAGCCGGCACTGTCGATGCAGATCAAGGAGATGGAGCAGGCGCTCGGTGGCCCGCTACTCGATCGCAGCGCGCGACAGGTCGCGCTCACCACGTTCGGCGAGGAACTTCTGCAGCGCGTCCGCGACATCCTGCGCTCGGTCGACGAGCTCGGCGATTTCGCCCGCGCAACGCAGGACCGGCTCGCGGGCCGGCTGCGGGTCGGCATGATCCCGACGATTGCACCCTATCTGTTGCCGAAGGTGATCGAGAATCTGGCGCGCCTGCATCCCGAGCTCGACATCCACGTCCGCGAGACGCTGACGCCGAAGCTGATCAAGGAGGTCGTCGAGGGGCGGCTCGATACCGCGATCGTGGCGCTGCCGGTGTCCGAGCCGTCGCTGACCGAGGTCGCGCTGTTCACGGAACATTTCCTGCTGGTGCGACCGGGCGAAGCCGAGGGAACGCCGGTGCCGAGCCGGGACATGCTGCGGGAGATGCGCCTGTTGCTGCTGGAAGAAGGTCACTGCTTCCGCGATCAGGCGCTGTCGTTTTGCAACATGCAATCCTCACCACCGCGCGAGGTGCTGGACGCAAGCTCGCTGTCCACGCTGGTGCAGATGGTCGGCGTCGGAATCGGCGTCACCCTGATCCCGGAAATGGCTGTCGCCGTGGAGACGCGCTCGGCGCAGGTCACGGTCTCGCGCTTTCGGAACCCGCAGCCCTCGCGCACCATCGGCATGGTCTGGCGCAGGACCAGCCCGCTGGCGCGACAGCTGCAACAGATTTCCGAAGTGGTATGTCTGTCGGCGGGCAAGACGCGCAGGCGGCCAGCAGTTGTCGCATCGCGCGGCCAGCGGAGCTGAGAGCCGATGCGCGAGCCGATCATCCGCCCCGCCCGCGCGGACGAATATGACGAGGTCGGTCGCGTCTGGATGGAGAGCTGGGTCTCCACCGGCCTCGGCGAAGCCAGCAATTTCCTGCTGGCCAATCTGCGCGCCCGTATCCGCAAGGAGATCGAGGACGGTTGGAGCCTCTTTGTCGCCGATGACAATGGAACGATCGCAGCCATGCTGGCGCTGCATTTGCCCAAGCGTTATCTCGACATGCTGTTCGTCGCCCCCGACTATCAGGGCCGCTCGGTCGGCCGCCAGCTGCTGGCCTTCACCCGAAGGCTGTTGCCCGACGAGATCTGGCTGCGCTGCGTGCGCGAGAACGAGAAGGCCTGGCGCTGGTACGAGCGCGAAGGTTTTGTGTTCGAGAAGGAAGCGATCGAGCCGATGAACGGTTTCATGATGAAATATTATCGCTGGACGCGTGTGGCCAAGCCGTAGTTTTTCGGCGCTCGTGCAGCTTGCAGTTGCGTTGCGCGTGAACTAAGCAGACATAGCACCGCTATCGACCCGGATATCATGACGCGCCTTGTTCTTGCTTGCCTGCTATCGCTCCTTGTCACCGCCGCCTCGGCGCAAGCACCTGCCCCTGCCCCGGCCGCCCCTGCACCCGCCAAGGCCGTCGCCAAGAAAAAGCCTGCCGCCAAGCCCAAACCGGCCGGACCGCCCGTGGCCGCGGAAAGCGGTCCATGTCAGGTCGGCATCATCTCCGTGCTCGATCTTTTCTCGGTGCAAAAAGTAGGAATCACCGCTTTCGGCAATGAACTTGACGAAATCCCGGTGTCCTGGGGCCTCGATGAAGTCGTCCTTGCACGGGCGCGCGCCGCCGCCGGCCCCATAGCGGTACGTAACATCACCTACGCCAAGGGCGCGTTCGATTCCTACTACAAGGGCAAGAGCGGCCTGGGAAATTTGTTTCGCAACTACCGCGGAGAGTTGACCGATATCGTCCGGCAGATTGCGGGGAACGCCGGTTGCCAACGCTACTTCGTCGTGATGCGGGGCAACGGGCAAGTCCCAGGCACCAAATTGCCGCTCGATGGCGTTGGTGTCTTCAAGCGTAAAGCCATCGTCGACTATACGTTCGTGTTTGCCTATGCGCGCATCGTGATTGTCGACGGCCAGACCTTCGAGATTCAGCAAAATCCTATCAGTCTGGACAGCTTTCTACAGCGCATGGCCGACAACCTTACCAACGAGCACATGGAGAGGATCGACGGCTCCGCATTCCCCGCGGTTGCCGCCGACGCCGCCAATAGCGCATTCTTGCGCGACAAGACACGCACGTTGCTGGCAAGCCGGCTCGACAAGCTATTCCCGTTCTTCTTCAAGCCGTGACGTCGAGCCTGCGCAAAGCCGAGCCGATGCGCGCCTTATTGGCGTCAAGTCTCGACATGACATTGCCGGAAATGCTCGGGAAATAAGAGCGACGGAGATTCACGATGATGCAGCTCTACTGGTCGCCGCGGACGCGGTCGTTCACCGCGCTCTGGCTGATGGAAGAGACCGGAGCGCCTTACGAGCGCGTGCTGACGGATATCTCGACCGGCGCGCAGAAGAAGCCGGACTATCTCGCAATCAATCCGATGGGCAAGGTACCGGCGCTGAAAGACGGCGAGGCGACGCTCGCGGAAGCCGCCGCGATCTGCGCCTATGTCGCCGAGCGCTATCCGCAAGCCAGGCTCGCGCCGCCGCTTGGCGATCCCCTGCGCGCGAAATATCACTACTGGCTGTTCTTCGCGCCGGGCTGCATCGAGCCGGCGATGGTGCAGATCGCAACCAAGCTCGAGATGAATTCGGTGGCGGCCGGCTGGGGCGAATCCACACGCGTGTTCGACGTGCTCGATGCCGCGCTCGCCAGGGGACCGTGGATACTCGGCGAGACTTTCTCTGCCGCCGACATTGCTATCGGCGCGGCGCTGAACTTTTCGGTGCGACTGTTCAAGATGGTGCCGTCGCGGCCGTCGTTCGAAGCCTATCTCGCGCGCTGCATGGCGCGGCCCGCATTCCAGCGCGCCGAGAAGATTGCCGCAGGCTAGCCGCTCTACAGCTCGTCCGTCCGGGGCATCGAGATGACGTTGTAGCCGGAATCGACGTAGTGGATCTCGCCCGTTACCGCGGTCGACAGGTCGGACAGCAGGTAGAGCGCCGAACCGCCGAGCTCGTCGAGCGTGACGCCGCGCCCCAAAGGCGAATGGTTCTGCATGAAGGCGAACATCGCCCGGGAATCGCCGATCACGGCGCCGGCCAGCGTGCGCACCGGGCCGGCCGAAATGGCGTTGACGCGGATCTTCTGCCGGCCGAAATCGGCCGCGAGGTAGCGCACCGAGGCCTCCAGCGCCGCCTTGATCACGCCCATCACGTTATAGTTCGGCATCACCCGCATCGAGCCGCCGAAGGTCAGCGTGATGATCGAGCCTCCCGATTCCGGCATCATCGCCGCGGCGCGCTTTGCCGTCTCGGTGAGCGAGAAACAGGAGATCACCATCGAACGCGAGAAATTCTCCCGCGTGGTATCGGCATAACGGCCGCGAAGCTCGTTCTTGTCGGTGAAGCCGATGGCATGGACCAGGAAATCGAGATGGCCCCATTCCTTCTTCAAGGCGCTGAAGACCGAATCGACACTGGCGATATCCTCGACGTCGCAGGGCAACACCTGCTTGACCCCGAGCTGTTCCGCGAGCGGTCGCACCCGCTTGCCCAGCGCTTCGCCCTGGTAGGTGAAGGCCATCTCGGCGCCGTGGGCCGCGAGCGTCCGCGCGATGCCCCAGGCGATCGAGTGATCATTGGCGATGCCCATGATCAGCCCGCGTTTGCCCTTCATCAGGTCCTGCATCGCCGTCAACACTCCATACTTACGGGATGAACCGGGCCCTTAGGCATCCAGCCGCTTGAACACCAGCGTGGCGTTGGTGCCGCCGAAGCCGAACGAATTCGAAAGAACCGTGCCGAGCTTCGCATTGTCGATGCGCTTGCGCACGATCGGCATGTCGGCGAACACCGGGTCGAGCTCGGTGATGTGCGCGCTCTCGCAGATGAAGCCGTTGTTCATCATCAACAGCGAATAGATCGCCTCCTGCACGCCGGTGGCGCCGAGCGAATGACCGGTGAGAGCCTTGGTCGCGGAGATCGGCGGACATTTGTCGCCGACACCGAACACCTTGCGGATCGCCTCGATCTCCGGCGGATCGCCGGCCGGCGTCGAGGTCGCGTGCGGATTGATGTAATCGACCTTGGTATTCACGGTCGACATCGCCATGCGCATGCAGCGCTCGGCACCCTCGCCTGACGGCGCGACCATGTCGTAGCCGTCCGAGGTCGCGCCATAGCCGACGATCTCGGCATAGATGCGCGCGCCGCGCGCTTTCGCATGCTCCAGCTCTTCCAGCACCACCACGCCGGCGCCGCCGGCGATGACGAAGCCGTCGCGGCTGATGTCATAGGGGCGCGACGCACTGGCGGGCGTGTCGTTGTATTTCGACGACATCGCGCCCATGGCGTCGAACAGCACCGACAGCGACCAGTCGAGTTCCTCGCAGCCGCCGGCGAAAATCACGTCCTGCTTGCCGATCTGGATCGTCTCATAGGCATTGCCGATGCAGTGGTTCGAGGTCGCGCAGGCCGACGAGATCGAATAGTTGACGCCCTTGATCTTGAACCAGGTCGCGAGCGTCGCCGACGCCGTCGACGACATCGCCTTCGGCACCGCGAACGGGCCGACGCGCTTCGGACCCTTGGTGCGGGTGATGTCGGCGGCCTCCACGATGGTGCGTGCCGACGGTCCGCCGGAGCCCATGATGATGCCGGTGCGGACGTTGGAGACGTCCGAAGCATCGAGGCCGGAATCCTGGATCGCCTGCTCCATGGCGATGTGGTTCCAGGCGGCGCCCTCTCCGAGGAAGCGCATCGCGCGGCGATCGATCATCTCGGCGGCGTTGACGGTGGGCGCGCCATAGACCTGCGAGCGGAAGCCGAGCTCCTTTTGCTTCTCGGCAAAGGAGATGCCGGACTTCGCTTCATGCAGGCTCGACAGCACTTCCTGGGTGTTGTTTCCGATGGACGAGACGATGCCCATCCCCGTGATGACAACCCGCCTCATGTTCGCCTCGCCTTACCTTGTCTCTTTATGTGCGTCTGCGCGGTGCGTCCGTTCAAGCCGGCGCGGTGCCCTGCTTGAACAATCCGACCCTCAGGTCCTTGGCGCGATAGATAATCTCGCCATCGGCCGAAAGCCAGCCATCGGCAATCCCAAGCCAGAGCTTTAGGCGCATCACGCGCTTGACGTCGACGTTGTACACAATCTTGCGCACGTTCGGCATCACCTGGCCGCCAAACTTCAGCTCGCCGAGGCCCAGCGCCCGGCCACGGCCCTCGCCGCCAGTCCAGCCCAGGAAAAAGCCGAGCATCTGCCAGAGCGCGTCGAGACCAAGGCAGCCCGGCATGACAGGATCGCCCTTGAAATGGCAGCCGAAGAACCAGAGGTCCGGCTTGACGTCGAGTTCGGCGCGCATATGGCCCTTGCCATATTCCCCACCGTTGTCGCTGATCTCGCTGATGCGGTCGAACATGAGCATGGGGGGCAGCGGCAATTGTGCGTTGCCCGGACCGAACAGCTCGCCGCGGGCACAGGCCAGCAAATCCTCGTATTCGTAACCGCTGCGCCGTTCCAGCATAGTGGCAGCCTCTCTACAATTTACGGTAGCGTGGACTTTAAGCGAAACGGACCCGTTCCGCTTGGGATGCGCGCCGGATTACCGTGGATCGGCGCGAATTCCTGAGCTCTGGCAGGCCCCCGCCATGCCGAAATC
This sequence comes from uncultured Alphaproteobacteria bacterium, assembly GCA_963794775.1. GTDB lineage: Bacteria > Pseudomonadota > Alphaproteobacteria > Rhizobiales > Xanthobacteraceae > Bradyrhizobium. The sequence continues at coordinate 14,321 of CAWCGA010000033.1, forward strand.
GGTTAACCGGGTCCGGGCGCTCCTCTAACATAGGCCCCGCAGGCGGCAAAGTTCCGGCGGGAGGTAAATCGCCGCATCGAAGGGACATAGCTGACCTGTTTAGGACCGTTCTAGTTGCGAGAAACTTGCATCTGCCTGATTTCCTCCATATAAATCGAGAGATTAGTCAGGATTAGACGCGCGTGCCAGCACTGGAACCCAACAATAATCGCCTCCCCGAGGGCGACGACACGAACCGCTCTGCGAGCTCGCATGCGAGCCGGCAGCCGGCGTTGACCGGCTGCCCATGGCATGACGTCAACGAAATGCTGCAGGCGGCGGGCCTTCGTCCCACCCGCCAGCGCATGGCTCTCGGCTGGCTGTTGTTCGGCAAGGGCGCGCGCCACCTCACGGCTGAAATGCTCTACGAGGAAGCGACGCTCGCCAAGGTGCCGGTGTCGCTTGCGACCGTCTACAATACGCTCAACCAGCTCACCGACGCCGGCCTGCTTCGCCAGGTTTCCGTGGACGGCACCAAGACCTATTTCGACACCAACGTGTCAGCGCATCATCACTTCTATCTCGAGAACAACCACGAGCTCGTCGATATTCCCGACCCGCATCTGATGCTCTCGAAGATGCCCGACGTGCCCGAGGGCTACGAGATTGCCCGCGTCGACATGGTCGTGCGCCTGCGCAAGAAGCGCTAATCTACGCGAATTATGATCGTCACGGCTTGGCTTGTCCCGGCCGTTTGCTTACTGCGCGAAGAATGTAGGGTGGGCAAAGGCGCGCAGCGCCGTGCCCACCACAAGCTTTCAACGATTGCGAGAGGATGGTGGGCACGCTGCGCTTTGCCCACCCTACAATTCGTGGCTTTCGACGGAGCGACTACTCCACCTTCTCGTCGGCGTAGACGCCCCACAGCCGCTGCTGCTCGATCCAGCCGTCAAAGCCCTGGCCAAAGATGTGGCACCAGTGTTCATCGCACTTCTTCACGCTCGCAACCACGCCGGCCTGCAGCTTCGCCGTCACCGACCCCGTGACATCGGCGCGATCATAAACCGGCGCCAGATCGTCCTTGTTCTTCATGGTGACCACAGCCGTGCGGCGGCCGGACAGCAGCGAGTGATAGACCCAGCCCTCAGCGCCTTCGGAATCGCGCACGCGCCGCCAGTTTTCGAACTCGGCGGTGATCTCCACCGGCAATCCGTTGCGGGTGTAGACCCAGGCCACGTCATTGTCCTTGGTCGGACCGGCGCGGACGTTCACATGATCGGACTTCAGGCTGACATAGCGCGGGATCGGCAGCCCGGAGGTGGTGAGCACGTCCTTTGCGGCTGATGCCGTCGAGACCGAGGCGCCGAGAAGCGCGCCCGCGAGGATGACAATCGAACATTTACGCCGCAACGCCATCAACCCGTCTCCTGCCGAGCGCGCCCCAACGCAGAACGCCGGACATCGCTCAGGCCTGCCTGATCCCCAAAATCCCCTGCCCCGTTCGCACCCAAGGCCCTACCCAAGCCCGGAGTTTCGCCGGAGTTCTTGTCTTGGCGCGGCCTTCTGCTAGAGAGGACGGAAACGCCGACCAAGACGCGCGGAAAGCCGTTGGCGAGATCCAGAGGAAGCGGTCGGGAACCCACGGAAACGCTGTATTTCGCGCAATCGCAGTTTCGATTACCCGGGTTAATGAGGTCTGAACGACCTCATGAGAGCAGGACATGTCGGTTAAGAAAAAGCCTCTCGTCGTCGTCACTCGCAAGCTGCCGGACTCGATCGAGACGCGCATGCGCGAATTGTTCGACGCCAGGCTCAATCTCGACGATACGCCGATGGACGAGGCGCAGATCGCGGAAGCCGTGCGTACCGCCGACGTGCTGGTGCCAACCGTGACCGACGAGATCACTGAGGACCTGCTCAAGCAGCCCGACTGCAAGCTCAAGATGATCGCCAATTTCGGCAACGGCGTCGACAATATCGACGTAACGGCCGCGCATGCGCGCGGCATCACCGTCACCAACACGCCGAAGGTGCTGACCGAGGACACCGCCGACATGACCATGGCGCTGATCCTCGCGGTGCCGCGCCGGCTGGTCGAGGGCACGACCATTTTGCACGAAGGCAAGCGCTGGGCGGGCTGGTCGCCGACCTGGATGCTCGGCCATCGCATCGGCGGCAAGCGCCTCGGCATCATCGGCATGGGCCGCATCGGCCAAGCGGTGGCGCGGCGCGCGCGGGCCTTTGGCCTGCAGATCCACTACCACAACCGCCGCCCGGTCGCGCCCGTGATCGCCGAAGAACTCGGCGCCACCTATTGGGAGAGCCTCGACCAGATGCTGGCGCGGATGGACATCATCTCCGTCAACTGTCCGCACACGCCGGCGACGTTCCATCTGCTGTCGGCGCGGCGGCTGAAGCTGATCCGGAAAGAGGCCTATATCGTCAACACCGCGCGCGGCGAGGTGATCGACGAGGACACGCTGGTCAAGCTGATCGAGACCGGCGAAATCGGCGGCGCCGGGCTCGACGTCTACGAGAACGAGCCCGCGGTCAATCCGAAGCTGGTGCGGCTCGCCAAGCAGGGCAAGGTCTCGCTCTTGCCGCATATGGGCTCGGCCACGATCGAGGGCCGCGTCGAGATGGGCGAGAAGGTGATCATCAATATCAGAACCTTCCTCGACAACCACAAGCCGCCGGATCGCGTGCTGCCGAGCATGCTGTGATCGGCGCGCGTTTCTGATTCGAATTTCAAACAGCGCGTCGTTGTTGCGCGAAGAACGTAGGGTGGGCAAAGGCGCGCTTGCGCCGTGCCCACCTTCACGAGCACGCCGAGAATGGTGGGCACGCTTCTGCCTTCGCATGTTGAGCTACGGTAGACGCGAGTCGCTTTGCCCACCCTACGTTCTTCGCAATGACGAGCATCCGCATCCCCGCGGCGCGATTTCGCGTCCGGGCTTTGCATCATCATTGTCCCTCATGAAGAAGAGGGCGCAGGGAATGCCGGGCGCTGGCCGCACCCGCAGCCTTGTGTGCGGTGAAAAACAAAGCACACAAGCATAGTCACTACAGGTAGTGCCGAAACACTCGGACATTCCCTGCGCAATGGCTTTACGGCTTACTCCGTGCTCTCCCCGGTGTATCGGGCTTTTAGCCACCGTCGCCTGCGGAATCATCATCCGCAAACTTGACCCCAGCGTCGAGGGGACAGGACCACACGGCTTGACCGTACGCCTCGATATCGCTCGCCTGCGACACCACAGCGTCCATCGCATCCCGCACCCGACGTTCGTGACGATCGCGACGCGCCCTCCTGTGGGTGCGGGACGGCGAGGGATATAACACTGTTTCCGATTTACGGAAGCCACAAGCACTGCGGCAAATTAACGCGACGTGCTGAAATCAGCACGACGTGCAAAAAAAGACACACCCCTCGTGTCCCCGGCGCGGCGCGGCATGAAATGACGCGGTGCAGACCCGGGACCCACAGTTTCACACGAACCGAGAGCGCGCTGCCGCTTTACTTATGCCCACTCAAATCCGTGATCGTCAGCGCATCGCCGTTGAGAATGTTCAGCGGATCGCGCTTATAACGCAGCGTCTCGAAGCGCATGTTGCGCGCGTCCAGCATCAGAAGCTTGCCGACCAGCCCCTCGCCGAAGCCGACGATCTCGCGGATCGCCTCCAGCGCCATCATCGAGCCCATCACGCCCGCGAGCGCGCCGAGCACGCCGGCCTCCTCGCAGGTCGGCACCGTGCCCGGCGGCGGCGCTTCAGGGAAAAGACAACGATAAGTCGGATTGAACTCGCCGTCGGCGTTCTTCTCATGCGCGCGGATCGTGGTCAGCGAGCCGTCGAAGGTGCCGAGGGAAGCCGTGATCAGCGGCACGCCCGCGAGGTAGCAGGCGTCGGAGACGAGGTAGCGCGTCTCGAAATTGTCGGAGCCGTCGAGCACGAGGTCGTAACCGCCGATCAGCTCCATGGCGTTGCCGGCCTTCAGCCGCGTCGCATGCGCGGCGAAACGTACATTCGGATTGAGCGCCCAGATGCGTTCGGCGGCGGTGTCGGCCTTGCGGCGGCCGATGTCGGGCGTGGTGTGGATGATCTGGCGCTGCAGATTGGACAGCGACACGATGTCGTTGTCGACCACGCCGAGTTCGCCGATGCCGGCCGCGGCGAGATACATCAGCGCCGGCGCCCCGAGCCCGCCCGCGCCGATCACGAGCACGGACGCTTCCTTTAGCGCCTGCTGGCCGGGTCCGCCGACGTCGCGCAGCACGATGTGGCGGGCGTAGCGTTCGAGTTCGTCGGCGGTGAGCATGTTCCCTGCGGCTTCCTGTCTCTCAAACTCGTCATTGCGAGCGAAGCGAAGCAATCCACCTATCAGCTTGTGGCGCTATGGATTGCTTCGTCGCTTCGCTCCTCGCAATGACGAATAGACCAAATTCCGAACCCTCGCCCGGCTGTTGCCGACCAAGCAGATGTGTTTAACTGCGTGGCGTCAACTGTCCCCGGGATTTGTCATGAGATCGTGGCTCGCAGCAACACTGATATTGTCAGCTGCGGGCGCGCAGGCGCAGATGGTGGCGCCGCCGACCACCGCGGGCGCCAAGCCGAAGCGAGTCGTGACCGTGCCGATCCGCCCGCCGGGCCTGCAGACCCCCGCCGACACCGCGGGCGCGATGGCGCAGGCCGAGCGGCTGGCGCTGCAATCCGACCTCGCCTGGGTCGGCGAATATAACGGGGCCATCACCGGCGACGTCAGCGACCGCATGGTCGAGGCCATCAAGACCTATCAGAAGCTCAAGGGCGGCCGGCAGAGTGGCGTGCTCAATCCGCAGGAGCGCGCGGTGCTGGCCGAAACCGCGCGGCGGCGGCAGGACAATGCCGGCTGGAAGATCGTCACCGATCCCGTTACGGGCTCGCGGCTCGGCATTCCCTCAAAACTCGTGCCGCAGCAGTCGAGCGACGCCAATGGCACCAAATGGAGCTCACCGACCGGCACCACGCAGGTGATGCTGACCCGGCGCAAGGAAGCGAGCCCGACCACGGTCAAGCTCGCCGAGGCCGAGAAAAAGCAGGCGGGCCGCACGGTCGATTACACCGTGGTGAAACCGGATTTCTTCGTGCTGTCGGGACTGCAGGGGCTGAAGAAGTTTTATTTGCGCGGAAGCTTCAAGAACGACGAAGTCCGCATCCTCACCATCCTCTACGATCAGGCGGTCGAGAACACTGTCGAGCCCGTGGTGATCGCGATGTCGAGCGCGTTCACGCCGTTCCCATCAGGCGCGGGGCCGGTGCAACGCAAGTCTGTCGACTACGGCACCGGCATCGTCGTGTCTGACGACGGCGCGATCCTGGCCGATCGCGAAATCACCGATAGCTGCATGACGATCACCATCGGCGGACTCGGCAATGCCGACGTCGCCGCCGACGATCGGGATCACGGGCTGGCGCTGCTGCGCGTCTATGGCGCGCGCGGATTGAAGCCGCTCGCGCTTGGCGATGGCGCGGCGAAGGCGAGCGTCGACCTTACCGGCATTGCCGATCCGCAAAGCCAGGGCGGTGGTGCTGCCGCGAGCAACGTGAGAGCACAGGTGGCGCCGGTCGGCACGGGCGGCGATCTCGCGCTGTCGCCGGCGCCGGGGTTTGGATTCTCGGGTGCGGCGGCACTCGACGAGAGCGGCAAGTTCGCCGGCATCGCGTTGCTCAAGCCTGTCGTGGTCGCGACATCCGCGGCAACGAATGCCACACCCGCCGCGCAGGGCGTGCTGGTGACGGCGGAGACGTTGCGCGAATTCCTGAAGGCGAATGGCGTGACGGCGAACGGCGCATCCGGCGATGCGAAGGCCGCGGTGGTGCGGGTGATTTGCGTGCGGAAGTAGTTTCGCGACGCTGCCAGTGTTCCCCTCCCCCTTGCGGGGAGGGGTCAGGGGTGGGGGTATCACGAACACAGCGCGTGCGACTTACCCCCCTCCCTAGCCCTCCCCCGCAAGGGGGGAGGGAACGCAGCGAGCGCGCGGGAAGAGCGCCGAGCAAACGTCACCCTCGAAACTCCCCTTCCCCATACGGATAGAACTTCCTCAAATCCACATTGCGGTACGGCAGCGCGTCGAGATGGACGGTGCCGAGGAACGGCTGGTCCGGCTCGACCAGCAGGATCGTCTTGGCAAAGCCGTTGTCGTCGAAACCTTTGCGAAAATGCACGCGTGATTTGATGGCGAAGGCCTTGAAGGTGTCGAGATCGATGCCGAGGGCGCGCAAGCCGAACGGCTCCATGATCTGCACGAGATACGTCGAGAGAATGAGAATGTTGTCGCGACCGAATTTGACCACCACCCAGAACTGGCCGTGACCCTCGACCGCGTTGACGATCGTGCCGGTGATGCGCACGGGATCGCCCGCGGATTCATCGACGAGGCCGCCGATCTCCATGTCGAAGGCATCGCCCGCCTTGACGCCATCAGCTTTCAGTTTCGCGGTCGCCCTGCCGTCAGCAATCGTCGCGATCAACACCCCGGATAAATCCTGCGCGATGATCTCCTTCAGCAGGAACGTCGCCGAGCCCGAGCGGTCGCTGTGATCGGCCAGCACGACGGGCGTCTCGCCTTTGGCAGCGGCTTGCTTCGCCAGCGCCACGCCCTCTTTGATCGAAACAATCTTCGTCGAGGTCAGCAGCGCCTCGCGCTTGCGCCAGGCGAGCTCGGCGATGTCGCGCGCGATGCTCTCCGCGAGCTTGGGATTGTCGTTGGTCAGGACCTGCACGGTGATGCCGATGTCCGGCACGTCGGCAAAGGGAAAACCGAAGAACACGTTGACATAAACGTCCGGCTCGCGCGCCTCCCAGGTCAGTGCGCGCTGGGACAGATCCATCCACGGCGCGGCGCCGGTCCACATCCGCACCGTCGCCGTGACGATCGGCACCTTCTTGACCGCATGGACCGGCTTGTAGTCGCCACGGATCGCGCGCAGCAGCATGCGCGCGGCGCGCTCGCCTTGCAGATATTCGTCGTAATGCGGAAAATATTTCACCGCAAAACCCATGTCGGCATGCTTGAGGAATTCGTCGTCCTCATTGCCGTGGAGATCGAAGGTCGCGGCGATGATCGCCTTCGGTCCGACGGCCGCGCGCACCCGGCGCGCCAGCTCGGCCTCGGGACGCGGCACACCGCGCACCGCCATCGCGCCATGCAGCGAGAGATAGACGCCGTCGAACGGCCCTTCCGATTTGAGGCCTTCGATCATTTTCCCGGTGAGCGTCTCGAACGCTTCCGAGGTGACCCAGCCCGAGCCCATATAGGTCTTCGGCCACAGCGGCGACTCGATGCCGACAAGCTCGACGCCATCGAACTCGCGCGCCATGTTCACGAAGCCACCCATGTAGGATTTCGGATAGGCCTTCAGCAGCGCTTCGCCGCTGGCCGGCGAGCCCGGATAGATGAAATCCGACAAGGTGGTGTCGTTCTTGAGGAACGTCACGGTCTCGTGCGCGAAGTGCAGCACCGCGATGCGGATTGTCTCAGGCATGGATCACCGCAGCCCGAAGCGGACGCCGGCATGCGCCAGCCCCCCGGCCAGCGCCGCAGGCGTGCCGTCGGCGCGCCAGCACGCCGCGCCCGACATCGTGCCGTCATCGTGGAACTGGATCGCGTTCATGCCGCCGCCGACGGTCGACATCTCCACCACGTCATGACCGAGCGCGCGCAGTTTTGCGCGCGCGCTTTCGGGAATCGCGTGCTCGACTTCCAGCGCATTGCCCTCGGTCCAGACCCGCGGCGCTTCCACCGCTTCCTGGAGCGACATGCCGTGATCGATCAGATTGATCAGCGCCTGCATCGCGCTCGGGAAGATGCGCTTTCCGCCGGGCAGGCCAAGCGCGTAAGCGAGCTTGCCCTCGCGCAACGCCATGAGCGGCGACATCGAGGTGGTGACGCGCTTGCCGGCGGCGAGCGACAGCGCGTGGCCGGGGCGCGGGTCGTACAGGTTCATGTAATTGTTCGGGATGGTGCCGAGGCCGGGGATCAGGATTTTTGCGCCGAACAGGTTGTTGATGGTCTGCGTCGTCGCGACCACGTTGCCGAAAGCATCGGCGGCGGTCATGTGAGTCGTGTAGGCGCTTTCGAGTTGCTTGACACCAGCGCCCCATTTTTGCGCGCGGCTCAAGTCGATGGCGCTGCGGCGCTCGCGTGCGTAGTCCTTTGAGGTCAGCCGCTCGACGGGGACGTTGACAAAGTCAGGGTCGCCGCTCGCGGCGGCGCGATCGGCAAACGCGATCTTCAGCACTTCGGCGATGAGATGGATCGTCTCCGCCGTGCCGAAACCTGACGCCTTGATATCATAGCCTTCGAGGATATTGAGCATCTGCGTGATGTGGATGCCGGACGCCGCCGGCGGCGGCGGCCCCAGGATTTCCCAGCCGCGGTATTCGCCCCGGATCGGCAACCGCTCGACGCTCTCGACCGCGGCGAGATCGTTACGCGTGATGAAGCCGCCATGCTTTGCCATGTAGTCGACCAGGATGTCGCCGAGCGGCCCGCCATAGAGCGCGCCCTCGCCGTGCTTCGAAATATACGTCAGCGTCTCCGCATATTCGGATTGCACCACGCGTTCGCCGGCTTTCAGCGGCGCGCCATCAGGCAGATAGATCGCCGAGATCGCCTTGTCGCGGAGCATGACGGCGGCGCCGTCGCGGATGCATTCGTGCAAATAGGGCGTGGCGCGATAGCCGCGTGAGGCATGCTTGATCGCGGGCTGCATCACGTCGGCGAGGCTCATGGTGCCGAAGCGGCGCAAGGTCTCGCACCACGCCTTCAGGGAGCCTGGAGTCGCGACCGCCTTCGGCCCGTTGAGGTTCTCGTCATTGACCGTGTCGAACACGTCATGCGCCGAGCCGGGCTTGCTGCGATAGGTGTCGGGCTTCACCGAAAGCGGCACGGTGCTCTGGCCGTCGATGAAGCGATGGCTGCCGTCAGCGGTGCGGATATGCGCCATGCCGCCGCCGATGATGCCGACCATCATCGGTTCGACCACAGTCAGGGTGAATAGGGTCGCGATTGCGGCATCGATGGCGTTGCCGCCCGCGGCCAGCATCTCCGCGCCAGCACTGGAAGCCAACGGATGGTTGCTCACCACCATGCCGCGGCTGCCATGCGCCGGCTTTTTCTGGCACGTGAAATTCGTCGCCGTCCGGTCCCGCCAGTTGCCGCTCATATCCATCCCCGCGTTTCTTGCTTGGGAGGAATGTGAGCGGCAATTTCTGTCGTGGTCAAGCGCACATAGTGCGGGTCACTCCGGCAGCGTCTCGCCGGAGCCGCCGAGTTCGGCCGGAAAATCCTTCATCTTGGGAAGGCCGTCCTTCATCCGCAGCACCGTCTCGCCATAGTTCACATGGACCGCGGGGACGAATTTCAGCTGCGGGATCGTCGCGGCATAGACGTCGACCAGGCCGACCGGCTTGTGCCCGGTCATCAGATGGCCGCCGCACTTCTTGCAATACATACGCTGGCTGAACGCGGTTTTCTCGAAGGTGCCGATATGCTCGGCGCCGGATTTCACCTTCACCGCATCGGCCTTCCACAGCGTGAAGGCGTTGACGGGCGCGGCCGACCACGAGCGGCAGGAGCTGCAATGACAATAACCCATCGCTTCCGGCGCGCCCGTCGCCTCGACCTCGACCGCGCCGCAAAAGCATTTCCCGACATAACCCATTGGTATTCTCCTTGATGAACGATCAAGGGCGCAGTCTTGGGCGGTTCCGGGAAAGCGTCCAGTTCAGGAACTGTACTCGCAAAGTCGTGAGTGCGGCTTGACGCTAGCTCGCGAGCTTGCGTTCCTTGGCGAACGGGCTCAGGCCCAGCCAGGTCTGCATCGAGGACGCCAGCGGCTTGCTCCCCGTGAGAACCATGCGCTGGCTTGCAACCGCCGCGCGCACGCTGTCGAGCCCCATCCAGATCGCGGTCATCGAGCGCAGATCGACGGAGACATAGAGATCGACGTCGAAGCCGGGATCGATCTTGCAGAGATCGGTGCCCTCCTTCGGGTCGACCACCAGCCAGTAATGCCGCTGCGCCGCCGGCTGACGCGGAAAGGTGAACTCGATGGTGCTGCGGTGTTTTGGCAGTGGCGAGATGTTGAGGCTGCGCCGCATATCCCACATCAACAGGTCGGCATCGAGATGCTGCAGCGACAAATCCGATTCGATCCGCCGCTGGCCCCAGATGCCGAACGCTTCGACCAGCGGCCGCAGTTCGCGTCCGGCTTCGGTCAGGTGATATTCGAACACGCCGCTCTCCGATGACGGCGCACGTGTGACGATGCCGGCATCCTCCAGCTCCTTCAGCCGCCGGGACAGCAGCGCCGGCGACATCCGCGGCACGCCGCGGCGCAACTCGTTGAATCGCGTCGAGCCCGCGAACATTTCCCGCAGCAGGACGATGGTCCAGCGCGTGCAGAGAATTTCCGCGGCCATCGCCACGGGACAGAACTGCTGATAGCTGGCGGCAGCCATGACCGTCTCCGCGAAGCGCAAAGCTGCCGAAACAGCTACGCCCGGCGACACACCGGTTCCAGTACAGTTTCTGTACTAGCGACGAAACGACGCGCTTACTTCTGGCACTTCGGGCACCAGAAGGTCGACCGCCCATTCTGGGTGAAGCGCTTCACCACGCCGCCGCAGCCGCATTTTTGACCCTCGCGGTCGTAGACCAGAAACGAGTGCTGGAAATAGCCGAGCTCGCCCGAGGTCTGGCGATGATCGCGCAGCGACGAGCCGCCGGCCTTGATCGCCTGGTTCAGCACCGTGTGAATGGCGTCCACCAGTCGTTTCGCGTGATCGGTCGGGCCGCCCTTTCGGTCAGCCAGGGTCGAGGCCTGTCGTTTCGGCGACAGATGCGCGCGATAGAGCGCCTCGCAGACATAGATGTTGCCTAGCCCCGCCACCACGCGCTGGTCGAGCAGCGCCGCCTTCAAACTCGTCGCCTTGCCCTCACACGATGCCGCCAGCATCGCCGCATCGAATTCATTGCCGAGCGGCTCGGGGCCAAGCCCGCGCAGCAGCGGCTCGTCGTCGAGCTCGCCGCGCGCGATGATCTTCATGTAACCGAAACGGCGCGGGTCGTTGAAGATGATCGCGGCACCGGAGGACATGTGAAACACCACATGGTCGTGCGCGCCGTTCTTGCCGCGCGGATGGTGGAACTGGCCGGGCGTTTCGTCTTTGTCCTTCTGGATGCGGAATGAGCCGGACATGCCCAGATGCATCAACAGCACGTCGCCGGAGCCGAGATCGGCCATCAGGTATTTGGCGCGGCGGCCAAGCCCGGTGACGGTCTGGCCCTTCAGGCGCGCGACAAAATCCTTCTGAAAGGGAAAGCGCAAATCCTTGCGGCGGGCCTCGGCGGTAACGATTTTCGACCCTTCCATGACCGGCTGCAGGCCGCGGCGGACGGTCTCGACTTCGGGCAGCTCGGGCATTCAGCTATCACCTTCAAGTCATTCACCTTATGGAGGTGACGTGATAGCCCCATTGGGCCGGGCGCGCTATGGTTACGCCTGTGGAGTAGTGTGATGAACGCGTCCGACGAGACCACCCATTTTGGCTTCCGCGACGTGCCGCTGGAGGACAAGCAAGGCCTTGTGAACTCGGTGTTTCACAGCGTGGCGTCGCGCTACGATTTGATGAACGACCTGATGTCGGGCGGGCTGCACCGCGTCTGGAAAGACATCATGGTCAATACGCTCGATCCGCCCAAAAGCGAGCGCAGCTTCGCGCTGCTCGATGTCGCCGGCGGCACCGGCGATGTCGCCTTCCGGGCGGCGAAGATGGCGGGCAGCGGTTTTCGCGCCACCGTTTGCGACATCAATCCGGACATGCTGCGCGGCGGCCAGGAGCGCGCCGTTGCGCGACATCTCGACGACCGCGTCAGCTTTGTCGAAGGCAATGCCGAAGCGCTGGCGTTCGGCGATCGCGCCTTCGACGGCTACACCATCGCGTTCGGAATCCGCAATGTGCCGCGGATCGATCGCGCGCTCGCAGAAGCATATCGCGTGCTCAAGCCCGGCAGCCGATTCCTCTGCCTGGAATTCTCCACCGTCGATGTGCCCGGGCTCGATCGGCTCTATGACTTGTTCTCGTTCAACGTGATCCCGCCGCTCGGGCGCGCCATCACGGGCGATGCCGAGTCCTATCAATATCTCGTCGAGTCCATCCGCAAATTTCCCAGGCCGGCCGCGTTCGCCGACATGATCCGCGCCGCGGGCTTCGCGCGCGTCAACTGGCAAAGCCTGTCTGGCGGCATCGTGGCGTTGCATTCGGGCTGGCGTTTGTGATCTCGGCGCTCACTCACATTACGCGACTCGCGCGCGCCGGACTCGTGTTCGCGCGCGAAGGCGTGTTCGGCGCCGTTGATCCCTCGCTGGTGCCGCCTTCCGGCCAGCTCGCGATCAAGCTCGCGCGGCTCATTGAGCGCCGGGGCGCCAAATCGGGCCCGCGGTTGTCGCGCGCGCTGGAGCGGATGGGCCCGGCCTATCTCAAGCTCGGCCAGTTCCTGGCGACCCGGCCCGATGTGGTCGGGGTGGCGATGGCGCGCGACCTTGAGGCGTTGCAGGATCGCTTGCCGCCGTTCTCGCAAGCCGAAGCGGAAGCTGCGATCGCGACCTCACTGGAACGCCCGGTAAATCAGGCTTTTGCCAGCTTCGGCCCGGCCGTTGCCGCCGCGTCCATCGCGCAGGTGCATCGCGGCGAGACCGAACGCGACGGCGTGCGGCAGCAGGTTGCGATCAAGGTGCTACGGCCGAACGTCGCCTCGCGCTTCCGCCGCGACCTCGCCGATTTCTTCTGGGCCGCCGCCAAGGCCGAGCAGTATTCGACTGAGGCGCAGCGCTTGCGGCTGATCGAAGTCATCAACACCATGTCGCGCTCGGTTGCGATGGAGATGGATCTGCGGCTGGAAGCCGCCGCGCTGTCCGAAATGGCGGAGAACACGCGCGACGATCCGGATTTCCGCGTGCCGACGGTGGACTGGGATCGCACCACCCACAACGTGCTGACGATGGAATGGATCGACGGCATTGCGCTGTCGGATCACGCGCGTCTCGAAGCATCGCAGGTCGATCTGAAAGATCTCGGCCGCAAGGTGATCCAGAGTTTCCTGCGCCACGCCCTGCGCGACGGCTTTTTCCATGCCGACATGCATCCCGGCAATCTCTTCCTCGACGATCAGGGCCGCCTCGTCGCGGTCGACTTCGGCATCATGGGCCGGCTCGGCCTGAAGGAACGCCGCTTCCTTGCCGAGATTTTGCTGGGCTTCATCACCCGCAACTACCGCCGCGTGGCCGAAGTGCATTTCGAGGCCGGCTATGTGCCGGGCCATCACTCCGTGGAGAATTTCGCGCAAGCCATCCGCGCCATCGGTGAGCCGATCCACAATCGCACCGCCGAGGAAATCTCGATGGCGCGGCTTTTGACGCTGCTGCTCGAAGTCACCGCACTGTTCGACATGCGCACGCGGCCCGAGCTGATCCTGCTGCAAAAGACCATGGTGGTGGTCGAAGGCGTGGCCCGCGGCTTCGATTCGAAGCTCGATATCTGGACCACCGCCGAGCCCGTGGTGCGCGAATGGATCGAACGCAATCTCGGCCCGGTCGGCCGGATCCAAAGCGCTGCGTCGGGCGTGGGCGACCTGGCCCGGCTGCTGTCGCACCTGCCCGATATCGCAAGCCGTGCCGTGACGGTGCTTGGGCAGTTGGAAGACATGACCCGCGAGGGTCACATGCTGTCGCCGGATACGATCGAGGCGCTGGGCCGCAAGGAAGCGAAGAAGGCCCGCGTCAGCACGATTGCGCTTTGCATCATCGCGGCCGCCTCCATCGGGATTTTGATAGCCTTGATCCATCTTTGATTGCATCGCAATCAAGTTGATGATAGCATTGCTATCATTCCGTCGGAGGCCCACATGGCCAGCCTGACCGTCCGCAAACTCGACGAGGGCGTCAAAATCTATCTGAGGCTGCGCTCGGCCCGACACGGCCGCTCGGTCGAGGAAGAGGTGCGGGTCATCCTGGGCGATCTGATACAGGGTCGCCCCTATGAAGCCACCCCACAGTCGCCGACGCCCGCTCCTGCGACACCCATGCCGCGCGCCGCGACGGCTGGCGAAGCCCGCGTCACCCTGATCATCGGCGGCGGCATTGCCGCCTACAAGGCGCTGGATCTGATCCGGCGACTCAGGGAGCGCCACATCCATGTCCGCTGCGTGCTCACCCGCGCAGCACAGCAGTTCGTCACGCCGCTGGCCGCCAGCGCGCTGTCCGGCGAGCGCGCCTACACCGACCTGTTCGATCCCGAGAGCGAGTTCGACGCCGGCCATATCAGGCTCGCGCGCGATTGCGACCTGATCGTGGTGGCGCCGGCGACCGCCGACCTCATGGCCAAGATGGCGAACGGACATGCCGACGATCTCGCCACTGCGATCCTGCTCGCGGCGCGCCGGCCGATCCTGCTCGCGCCCGCGATGAATCCCGCGATGTGGAGCAACGCGGCTACCCGCCGCAACACTGCGCAGCTTTCGCGCGACGGCATCGCCACGGTCGGACCCAACAGCGGCGAAATGGCGGAATCAGGCGAAGCCGGAACGGGGCGCATGGCCGAGCCCACTGAAATTGCGGAAGCCGCCGCGCGTCTGCTACGACCGCCTATGCCGCAACCGCTTGCGGGCAAGCGCGTGCTGATCACGGCAGGCCCTACGCATGAGCCGATCGATCCCGTGCGCTACATCGCCAATCGCTCCTCCGGCAAGCAGGGCTATGCGATCGCCGCCGCTTCGGCCGCCGCAGGCGCCGAGGTGATCCTGGTGTCCGGCCCGGTCGATCTCGACGAGCCCGCGGGTGTGACGGTCGTGCAGGTGGAATCCGCGCGCGACATGCTGGCAAAGGTTCAGGCCGCACTTCCGGCTGACATCGCGATCTTCGCCGCCGCGGTTGCCGACTGGCGCGTGGCGAATGCTGGCGAGCAGAAGCTGAAGAAGACGGAAGGCGCGGGCATGCCGCAGCTCGCGCTGGTCGAGAACCCCGACATTCTGGCGACCATCTCCAAGCTGAAGGACAAGCGCCCGCCGCTCGTGATCGGCTTCGCCGCCGAAACCGAGCATCTCATCGACAACGCCAGGGCCAAGCTCAAGCGCAAAGGCTGCGACTGGATCGTCGCCAATGACGTCTCGCCCGCGACCGGCGTGATGGGCGGCGACCGCAACACGGTGCATCTGCTGACGCGGCACGGGGAAGCGATCGACGTCGATTCCTGGCCAGTCATGACCAAGGAAGAGGTCGCGACGGAGTTGATCGCGAAGGTCGGGAAGAAAGTTACGGGCGCTTGATCGCTCGAAGGGCCTGTGGCCAAATCGGAGGCTCAGTCATGGCTCGCATCGTTGGGGATTTAGAGTGAAGGAAGTTCCGCTCTCTGAAAAGAAGAACGCTCGGTTCGAATACGGCCTCGAGCACGATCCACGTTTTTTGCGTCGCATCGAGCAGGCGCGGAAGAGTTTGCGCGCGGGTCGCGGTGTGAGGCTCGAAGACATCGAGTCGGAATAGCGATGCGAGCGTTGATAGCCGTCAGACGTGCGGGGGTAGCTCGTTGAGCACCGCGATCAAACTCGACATTTGTCAACTCCCTCACGGCGAAGGCATGCCGCTGCCGGCCTATCAGAGCGCGCATGCGGCTGGCCTCGACCTGCTCGCGGCGGTCCCGGACAACGCGCCGCTGGTGCTCGAACCAGGTCAGCGCGCGCTGGTGCCGACCGGATTGGCGATCGCGCTTCCCTTGGGTTACGAGGCCCAGATCCGTCCACGCTCGGGGCTCGCCTTGAAGCACGGCGTCACCGTGCTGAATGCGCCCGGGACGGTCGATGCCGATTATCGCGGCGAAGTCAGTGTTGTCCTGATCAATCATGGCAACACGCCGTTCCCGATCCGGCGTGGCGAGCGCATCGCGCAGATGGTGATCGCGCCGGTGGCACAGGTGGAACTGGTTCCCGCCGTCTCGCTCTCAACGACCGACCGCGGCAGCGGCGGCTATGGTTCGACCGGACGCTAATCCGTCGATTTGATTCGGAAAAATCCTCCGATTCCGCCTCTCTCCCGCTTTTTTGCACAGCGAAGTTGGCGTTCACGGTCTGGACTCTTACCGCTCGACTCCGCTTGGCGATATCTTCGTTTGATTCGCGCTGGCGACACGCCGGGCGCGGAATCGTGCGGTCTTCTGATTCGTTTCTGGGGCAATCATGTCAGGCGTAATCGTCGCGATGCGTCGGACACTGCTGTCGTGCACATCGCGCTACGGCCTGACTGCACTCGCGGCCACCTTCGCCTCTCCGGCATATGCCGACTCGCTCGCCGAGACGCTCTCCTCGCTGCTCGACTTCAACCGCCAGGAAGTCGCAGTGCTCACCACGGCGCTGGCCTTGCTCGGCTTTTCCGTGGTGGCCTCGATCCTGCTGATGCACAATCGGGTCCGGGCCGCACGCACCGAAACGAAGCTCCGTGCCGACATCGGCGATCTGCAGGCCCAGGCCAATTCCTACCAGACCCTGCTGTTCGCGGAACCGCAGATCGTGATCTCATGGCCGGCGGGCGGCAACCGACCGCGCATCACAGGCGACACCTCGCTGGTGCTGCAGCAGGACTCGCCGCAGCGCATCCTCGCCTTTGGAACCTGGCTGCCGCCCGAGCCGGCGCTGCAGATGGATCACGCGGTCGACGCGTTGCGCGAGAGCGGCGAAAGCTTCCTGCTCAACTTAACCACCGCCAACGGCAACGCCATCGAGGCGATGGGCCGCGCCATCGGCGGCCAGGCCATCGTCCGGATCCGCCCGCTCTCGGGCGTGAGGAAGGACCTCGCCGAGACCAATCTGCGGCTGAAATCGGTGATGGAAGAGACCGAGATGCTGCGCGGCTTCGCTGCCGCCTCGCCATGGCCGCTGTGGGCCAAGGGCGCCAAGGGCAAGCTGATCTATGCCAATGCCGCCTATGCGCAGGCGACCGAAGCGGCGGGCGTCGATGACGCGATCTCCCGCAATCTCGAGCTGCTCGATTCCTCCGGCCGTACCGAGATGGAACACGCGCTCGCCGCCAATGCCGGCTTTGCCGCGCGGCTTCCAATCGTGGCGAGCGGCGAGCGGCGAATCTACGATGTGCGCGCCATCAATGTCGGCGGCGGCAGCGTCGGCATTGCGATCGACGCCAGCGAAGCCAATACGCTGAGCTCGGCGCTTGTGCAGATGGCGGAAGCGCATCGCCGCACGCTCGACCAGCTGTCGTCGGGCGTTGCCGTGTTCGATGGCCAGCGCCGGCTTGCCTTCTATAACGACAGCTATCGCCGGCTCTGGGACCTCGATCCGGCCTTTCTCGACAACAATCCTGACAACTCCAGCGTGCTCGATCGCCTGCGCGCGTCGCGCAAGCTGCCGGAGCAAGCCGACTTCCGCGCCTGGAAGGCCAAGCTGCACGAGGCTTATCGTGCGATCGAACCCGCCAAGGACACCTGGTATCTGCCGGACGGCCGCGCGCTCGGCGTCGTCACCACGCCCAATCCCGAAGGCGGCATCACCTATCTGTTCGACGACGTCACCGAAAGCCTCGATCTGGCGCGGCGCTTCGACCGCCTGATCAAGGTTCAGCGCGAGACGCTGGACAGCCTCGCCGAAGGCGTCGCGGTGTTCGGCAGCAATGGCAAGGCGCGGCTGTTCAATCCGGCCTTCGCCAGGATGTGGAAGCTGTCGCCGGAGCAGCTCGGCGACGAGCCGCACATCGACACGGTGGCGGCGTGGTGCAAGCCGCTGCTCGACGACACCAAGGCGTGGCGCATCATCCGCGAGTCGATCACGGGACTGGAAAACCGCAACGATGTGCCGCTAAAACTCGAACGTACCGACGGCAGCGTGCTCGATTGCATGAGCCGGCCGCTGCCCGACGGCGCCACTATGCTGACCTTCCAGGACATCACCGACACCGAGAATGTCGAGCGCGCGCTGCGCGAGAGCAACGAGTCGCTGCAGGCCGCCGACCTGATGAAGCTCAACTTCGTCCACCACGTATCGTACGAGCTGCGCGCGCCGCTCACCACCATCATCGGCTTCGCGCATTTCCTCAGCGATCCCTCGACCGGCCCGCTGACGGGCAAGCAGGCCGAATATCTCGACTACGTCACCAAATCCACCAACGCGCTGATGGCGCTCACCGACAGCATCCTCGACCTCGCTACCATCGACGCCGGCGTGATGAAGCTCGAACTCGGTCCGGTCGATATTCCCAAGGCGATCGAGGCCGCCGCGGAAGGCATCCAGGACCGGCTCGCCACCGATCGCATCAAGCTGAAAATCGACATCGATCCCAATGTCGGCACATTCATCGGCGATCAGCGGCGCGTGGTCCAGGTGCTCTATAATCTTCTCGCCAACGCGGTTGGCTTCTCGCCGCAGGATGCGATCGTCGGCGTCAGCGCCAGACGCGGCGAGCGCAGTGTAGTATTCGCGGTCACCGACTCCGGCCCCGGCATCGCACCCGACGTCAAGGACAAGATGTTTAACCGCTTCGAGAGCTTTGCGCACGGCTCGCGGCGGCGCGGGGCAGGTCTCGGCCTGTCGCTGGTGGAATCTTTCGTGCAGCTGCATGGCGGCAAGGTCCGGGTCGATTCCACGCTCGGCAGGGGCACGACCGTCACTTGTGAATTTCCGATCGACCAGGCCGTGCGCGACGCCGCGGAATGACATCGCCTGCAACATTTTCGGTCGCGCTCGCCAATGAGACGGCGACCGCGCATCTGATGGCCGACCTCGCGCTGCTGATCGGCCCCGGCGACGTCATTACGCTCTCCGGCGATCTCGGCGCCGGCAAGACCGCGGCCGCGCGCGCGATGATCCGATATCTCGCCGACGACGAGGGAATCGAAGTTCCGAGCCCAACCTTCACGCTGGCGCAAGGTTATCAGCTGCCGTCGTTCCAACTTGTTCACGCCGACCTCTATCGCATCAACGATCCATCCGAGCTGGATGAGATCGGGCTGTGGCCCCTGCCCGAAGAAGTCGCGCTGATCGAGTGGCCGGAGCGCGCGCCCAACGCCCTGCCGGCGGACCGGATCGACATCGCCTTCAGCCACCGCCCGGCGCTCGGCTCAAATGCGCGCGCGGCCGAGATCACCGGCTTCGGCAAAATGACCGCTGTGGTCGAGCGGCTGAAGATTTTGCGGCAATTCCTCGACGGTGCGGGCTTCGGCGAGGCGAAGCGAAAGCGAATGCCCGGCGACGCATCGACGCGTTCCTATGCGCGGCTGATCCGCGACGATGTCAGCTTCATCCTGATGAATTTTCCCAAGCGGCCGGATGGTCCTGCGATCTACAACGGCAAGTCCTATAGTGCCGCGGTTCATCTTGCCGAGGACGTCAAACCGTTCGTCGCCATCGACAATGGCCTGCGCGGCCGCGGGCTGTCGGCGCCGGAAATCCATCATGCCGACATCGAAGCCGGCTTCCTGATCACAGAGGATTTCGGCATCGAGGGCGTGATCGAAGGCGATCCGCCGGCGCCGATGACCGAGCGTTATGAAGCCGCAGTCGACATGCTGGCGGCGCTGCATCGTGAACAGCTGCCCGAAGCACTGCCGCTGGTGCCGGAGACTGACTACGCGATTCCGGTGTTCGACGTCGACGCCTGGCTGGTCGAGATCGGCCTGATGATCGAGTGGTATCTGCCCGATCGCGGCGCGCCGATCAGCGATGCGCTGCGTGCCGAATTCACTGCGATGTGGCGCGAGCTGTTGCAAAAGCCCGCGGCTGCGGCGCGCACCTGGGTGCTCCGCGATTTCCATTCGCCCAATCTGATCTGGCTGGCGGGGCGCGAAGGCATCAAGCGCGTCGGCATCATCGACTTCCAGGACACCGTGCTGGGCCCGCCCTCCTACGACGTGGTCTCGCTGCTGCAGGATGCGCGGATCGATATCCCGGAGATGCTCGAGCTTGCGCTGTTCTCCCGCTACATCAAGGCGCGGCGCGAGGCGGACGCCGGCTTCGATCCGGCAGCCTTCGCCGCCAACTACGCCATCATGTCGGCGCAGCGCAACACGCGGCTGCTCGGCACCTTCGCGCGGCTCAACCGGCGCGACGGCAAGCCGCAATATCTGCGCCACCAGCCCCGGATCTGGACCTATCTCACCCGCTCGCTGGCGCATCCGGCGCTGGCGACCGTTCGGGCCTGGTACGAGGCGAATGTGCCACCGCCGGGCGGCTGACTTTTACCAACTGTTAGCCAAGCAGACCTTAATCTGGAACCCGGCCGTGGTGCGCGCGCACCGGCCGTTCAAAAGGCTATGGCCATGGCAAGCACGACCGAGCGGCGCAAGGGTGACCGGGTCACCTTCGAGCGCGGGATCCCGGCACACATGATGGGCATCGACGGCACCTGGCGCCGCGATTGCACCATGGAGGACGTATCCGAGACCGGCGCCAAGCTCACCATCGAGGGCTCGGTCGAGGGGCTTCATTTGAAGGAGTTCTTCCTGCTGCTGTCGTCGACTGGCCTCGCCTACCGCCGCTGCGAGTTGGCCTGGGTCAATGGCGACCAGATCGGCGTGACTTTCCTCAAGCAGGGCGACGGCAAGAAGAAGAAACCGCGCCGCGCCGGGGCGGATGCCTAGGGCCGTCGTACGGCCGTCATCCGTGGCGACTATGGCCTGCCTGCAACTGTTTTGTCCGAATCGCCGTGCTAAAGATGGCGACTGAGACACCACCGAGATCCCCGAAATGCCCGTCAAGCCTACCAAAGCCATGGTCCTCGCCGCAGGTCTCGGCCTGCGCATGCGACCGCTGACGGACCGGATGCCGAAACCGCTGGTTCCCGTGGCGGGCCGGCCGCTGCTCGATCATGTGCTGGACAAGCTCGGCAATGCAGACGTGACCGAGGCCGTCGTCAATGTGCACTACCTCGGCGAGCAGATCATCGAGCACGTCGCCTCCCGCACACGACCGCGCGTGATCATCTCGGACGAGCGTAACCAGGTGCTTGGCACCGGCGGCGGCGTGGTCAAGGCGCTGCCGCTGCTCGGCAACGCCCCGTTCTTCCATGTCAATTCCGACACGATGTGGATCGACGGCGTGCGGTCAAATCTGTTGCGGCTGGCGGAGACCTTCGATCCCGCGCGCATGGATATTTTGCTGCTGATGGCGCCGACCGCGAGCAGCATCGGCTATGGCGGCCGCGGCGATTACGCCATGCTGCCGGACGGCGCATTGCGCGCGCGGCGCGAGCATCAGGTGGTGCCGTTCGTCTATGCCGGTGCGGCGATCATGTCGCCATCGATCTTCGCCAACGCGCCAAAGGGCGAGTTCTCACTGACGAAGATGTTCGACGCCGCCAATGAGCCGGAACGGCTGTTCGGCCTGCGGCTCGATGGCGTCTGGATGCATGTCGGCACGCCCGATGCCGTCGGCGCGGCCGAAGAGGCGTTTCTGGAGAGCGTGGCGTAAACCACCGCTGTCGTCCCGGACAAGCGCGCGCTTGCGAGCGAGATCCGGGACCCATAACCACCACTGATAATTGCTGAGCCGAGCTGGGGCCACAGCTCGCTAACAACGATATCCTGTGGTTATGGGTCCCCGCTCCCCGCGCGCAATTGCGCGCTAGGCGGGGACGACATTCTCCCCTGTGGGACGCGGGCACAACCGCACGACCAATACACGCCGCCCTTTCCCGAATAACGACAGCCCCTATATTGCCTGCCTGTTCCTCGAATCAGGCCCTTCATGCGCGTTTGCAGCGTTCCCCTTTCCGTGCCGTTCCTACGCACCGTGATTGCTGCGTTGATCGACGGCGCCCTGGTCGACGGCTTCGAGGCGCGCACCAATCCAGCGGCGCTTGCGGACGCGACGCTGTATCTGCCGACGCGGCGCGCGGTGCGGGTCGCGCGCGAAGTGTTCCTCGATGAACTGAAAGCGGACGCGGCAATACTGCCGCGCATCATTCCGCTCGGCGACATCGACGAGGACGAGCTTGCCTTTGCCGATGAAGCCGAGCAGCTCGACGGCACGGCGCCGCTCGACATTCCGCCAAAACTCGGCGAACTCGATCGCCGCCTAACGCTTGCGCATCTCGTCACGGCCTGGGCCAAAGGCAGCGCGGTTTCGCCGCTGGTGGTCGGCGGCCCGGCCTCGACCTTGGCGCTCGCATCCGATCTCGCGCGGCTGATCGACGATATGGTGACGCGCGACGTCTCGTGGGACCGGCTCGACGGGCTGGTGCCCGACAATCTCGACGAATACTGGAAACTGTCGCTCGATTTCCTGCGCATCGCGCGCAAGCTGTGGCCGGATCATCTGAAGGAGATCGGCAAGATCGAGCCAGCGGCGCGGCGCGATCTGCTGATTGCTGCCGAAGCCGAGCGGCTGACCCGGCACGCAAAAGGACCGGTAATCGCGGCGGGCTCGACCGGCTCGATGCCGGCGACCGCCAAATTCCTGCATGCGGTGGCGAAGCTGCCGCAGGGTGCAGTGGTGTTGCCCGGGCTCGACACCGATCTCGACGAAGACTCGTGGCAGAAAATCGGCGGCGAACGCAATGACGAGGGCAAATTCACGGAGCATCCGGCCTCGAACCATCCGCAATACGCCATGCACGCGCTGCTCGAACGATTCGGGATTCATCGCGACGATGTGGACACTCTCGGCACGCCCGCGCCTGATGGACGCGACGTGCTGCTGTCGGAAACGATGCGGCCGTCGAATGCGACGGCACAATGGCATGACCGGCTGGCGCGGCCGGAGATCGCAGCGCATATCGCGCGCGGCATGAAGAGCCTCGCCGTGATCGAGGCGCCCAATCCGGAAATGGAAGCGCTGGCGATCGCAATCGCGATGCGCGAGGCGCGGCATCTCGAAAAATCGGCGGCGCTGGTGACGCCGGACCGCGCGCTGGCGCGGCGGGTGATGGCGGCGCTGGCGCGCTGGAACCTCGACTATGACGATTCCGGCGGCGACGCGCTGATCGAGACTCCGGCCGGCACCTTTGCGCGGCTTGCAGCCGAGGCGGCTGCAAAGGAGCTGGAGCCGCCGACCTTGTTGGCGCTGCTGAAACATCCGCTGTGCCGACTTGGCGGCGCGCCCGGCACGCATGCGCGCGCGATCGAGGCGCTGGAGCTGGCGCTGCTGCGCGGGACGCGTCCGTCGCCCGGAGCCAAAGGTCTCGTCGAGGACTTTGCGCGCTTCCGCAGCGAGCTGAAAAACCTAAACGAAAAAGAGGTCTCTTCGCTGCATCGATCGGAGCCGCGGACGCGGCTGCAGGACTGGCAGCTCGACCTTGCGGAAAAACTGATATCCGTGCTGCAGGCGGCGCTAGCACCGATGGAAGGCCTGTCGCCGACAAGGCCGTATGATTTCGCCGAGATCGCCACGCGCCATCGCGAAATGCTGATCGCGCTGTCGCGGGATAGCGACGGCGTTGCGGTTGCGTTCGAGGCGCAAGAGGGTCTCGCGCTATCTGCCGCCTTCGACGACCTCGTCGCCGAGCAGAAGCCGAGCGGGCTGTCAGTCACGCTGCCGGATTATCCGGAAGTGTTCCAGACCGCGTTCGCCGACCGCGCGGTGCGGCGGCCCGAAAAGCCAGGCGCAACGCTGCACATCTATGGCCCGCTGGAATCGCGGCTGATGCAGGCCGACCGCATCATCGCCGGCGGCCTGATCGAGGGCGTGTGGCCGCCGGCGCCGCGCACCGATCCCTGGCTCAGCCGGCCGATGCGCCATGAGCTCGGCCTCGATCTGCCGGAGCGGCGTATCGGTCTCTCCGCCCACGACTTCGCCCAGCTGCTCGGCAATGCGGACGTGATCCTCAGCCACTCTGCGAAAGCCGGCGGCGCGCCGGCGGTGGCCTCGCGCTTCCTGCACCGCATGGAAGCGGTCGCGGGCGAGGAACGCTGGGAAACAGCGAAACAAGCCGGCAAGCAATATGTCGACTTCGCGCTGGCGCTCGACGCGCCCGCCGAGGTCAAGCCGATTGCACAGCCGGCGCCGAGGCCGCCGCGCGAGACACGGCCGTTGCGGCTCTCGGTCACCCAGATCGAGGACTGGCTGCGCGATCCCTATACGGTCTATGCGAAACATATTCTGAAGCTCGAGCCGCTTGAGCCCGTCGACATGCCGCTGTCGGCGGCTGATCGCGGCTCGGCGATCCATGATGCGCTGGGCGAGTTCACCAAGACCTGGAATAAGGATCTGCCTGCCGATCCCGTTCGTGTGTTACGTGAGATCGGCGCAACATGTTTCGCGCCGCTGATGCAGCGCCCCGAGGCGCGCGCGCTGTGGTGGCCGCGCTTCCAGCGCATCGTCAGATGGTTCTCGGAATGGGAGACGGCGCGTCGCAGCGACATCGTCGAGATCGAAGCCGAAATCAACGGCAAAATTCAAATCCAGCTCGACAACGCGCGCAGCTTCACACTTACCGCGCGTGCCGACCGTATCGAGCGCCGCGCCGACGGCAGTTTCGCTATCCTCGATTACAAGACCGGGCAGCCGCCGACGGCCAAGCAGGTGCGGATGGGACTGTCGCCGCAGCTGACGCTGGAGGCCGCGATCCTGCGCGGCGGAGGGTTCGAAGGGATCGACGCAGGCTCATCCGTCGGCGAACTCGCTTATGTCCGCATCAGCGGCAACAATCCGCCGGGCGAGCACAAGGCACTGCAGCTGAAGATCAGGAACGAGGCGCCGCAGCCGCCGGACGAGGCCGCCGATTATGCGCGCCAGCAGCTCGAAGCGCTGATTCGTGCCTTCGAGAATGAAGCCGAGCCCTACAGCTCACTGAACCTGCCGATGTGGACCAACCGCTACGGCAGCTATGACGACCTCGCGCGGATCAAGGAATGGTCCGCGGCCGGCGGATTGGGGCTGCCGGAATGGTGAAGGCCGCGCGCATCATTCCTCCCGCGGTCCGCGCCAAGCAGGCCGCCGCATCGAATCCGCGCGGCTCCTATTTCGTGTCGGCGAACGCGGGGTCGGGCAAGACCCACGTGCTGGTGCAGCGCGTGATCCGGCTGTTGCTCACGGGCGTGCCCCCGGAAAAGATCCTCTGCATCACCTTCACCAAAGCCGCCGCGGCCAACATGGCCGAGCGCGTGTTCACCACGCTCGGCCACTGGGTGACACTCGACGATGTCGCACTGGATGCGGCGATCACCGATGCCGGCGTGCCCAACTCCGGTCCGAAATTGCGCGAAATCGCGCGAAAATTGTTTGCGCAGGCGCTGGAAACGCCGGGTGGCCTGAAGGTGCAGACCATCCACGCACTGTGCACGCGACTGCTGCAGCAGTTTCCGTTCGAGGCCAATGTGCCGGCGCGCTTTGCCGTACTCGACGAGCGCGACCAGGAAGACATGATGGAGCGCGCCAATCTCAAGGTGTTCCTGGAGGCCGCCAACGCGCCGGACAGCGTGCTCGGCCGCGCGCTGCTGACCGCGATGGCGAATGCCGCCGACGTCACCTTCAAGGACGTGGTGCGGGAGGCGTGTCTTGCCCGCGATCATTTCATGGCCTGGGCCGACAGCGCCGGCAGCGCTGGGGCCGCTGCGCGCGAAGTCTCGGCCGCGCTTGGCGTTGCTGCGGCCGACAACATCGAGACCATCGAGCGAGAGATCGTTGATGGGCCGTATCTGCCACACAAGCGCTGGCTGGAGATCGCCGCGACCTTCGACGGCGCCAGCAAGACCGACCTGAAGCAGGCGGACCAGTTGCGTGCTTCGCTGGCCTTTACCGGCAGCGCGCAGGTCGAGGAATACCTCTGCGTCTTTCTCACCGACGACAAGGCACCCCGCGCCAACGTCCTGACCAAGGGGTTTATCCGGGATAATCCTGCGATCGCTCACCTGTTCGCCGAAGAAATCCTGCGCCTCGGTCCGCTGATCGAGACGCGTCGCGCCGTCATCACCCGCGATCGCACTGAAGCGCTGCTGCACATCGCGACCGCGGCCGCGGCCAACTACCGCCGCGAAAAGGACGAACGGGGCCTGCTCGATTACGACGATCTGATCGACAAGACGCTCGCGATGCTGAACAAGGTCTCGGCCGGCTGGGTGCATTACAAGCTCGACCGCGGCGTCGATCATGTGCTGATCGACGAGGCGCAGGACACCAGTCCCCGGCAATGGGACATTGTCGAGCATATCATCGCGGAGTTTGCGGCTGGCAAGGGCGCGCGTGATGAGACCCGCACGGTGTTTGCGGTCGGCGACGAGAAGCAGTCGATCTTCTCGTTCCAGGGCGCGGCGCCGCGCGAGTTCGACGCGCGGCGCCAACGCATTGGCACGCGCTTTTCGGCCGCCGGTCTCGCTTTCGAACCAATCTCGTTCACCTATTCGTTCCGCTCCGGCGCCGCCGTGTTGCGCGCGGTCGAACACGCGTTCCGCTCGCCCGACATCTACAAGAGCATCACCACCGATCGCGACGGCATGCCGCGTCACGAATGGCTCGACGACGCCGGCCCCAGTTTGATCGAGCTGTGGCCGCTGGCGGAGGCCGACAAGCGCGAGGAGATCGAAGGCTGGCGCGCGCCGTTCGACGGCGTCTCGGTGACGAGCCCGGAGGTAAAGCTTTCGAAGCGTATTCAAGCCGAGATCAAGCGGCTGGTCGCAAGCGGCACTTTAACTGGTCCGCGAGGCAACCGCCGGCCGCTCAGTTACGGCGACGTGCTGGTGCTGGTGCGCCGCCGTGGCAATTTGTTCGACGCCGTGATCCAGGCGCTGAAGCACGCCAGCATCCCCGTCGCCGGCGCCGACCGGCTCAAACTGACCGAGCACATCGCGATCATCGATCTGATGAATCTGGCCGATGCGTTGTTGCTGCCGCGGGACGATCTCGCGCTTGCAGTCGCCCTGAAGAGCCCGCTGTTCGGCCTTGGTGAGGACGACCTGTTCAAGCTGGCCTGGGAGCGCAAGGGCTCACTGCGCATGGCGTTGTCAAATCATGCCAAGGAAGATCAGAAGTTCGAAGGCGTGCTGCGGCGGCTGGAAGAATGCGAGCTGCGCTTTGCGCACGACACGCCGTTTGCGTTCTATGCCTGGCTGCTCGGGGGCGACGGCGGCCGCGCACGGATTCTCAGGCGGCTCGGTCACGAAGCCAATGACGCGCTCGACGAGTTTCTCGAACTCGCGCTGAACTATGAGCGCAAGGCCCCTAGCTCGCTGCAGGGCTTCATGGCGTGGCTGCGCTCTGCCGACACCGAGGTGAAGCGCGACATGGAAATCTCGCGCGACGAGGTCCGCGTCATGACCGTGCATGGCGCCAAGGGCCTGGAAGCGCCGGTCGTGATCATGGTCGATACCACGTCGTCACCGTCCGACACGCAGCGGCTGCGGCTCATTCAGGTGCCGCACGAAGGCCGCGAGGTCACGGTCTGGGCCGGCAGGAAGGCCGACGATCCCCGGGCCGTCGTGCCGGCGCGCGACAAGATGCTTGATGATACCGAGGACGAATATCGACGCCTGCTCTATGTCGCGATGACGCGCGCCGCCGACCGGCTGATCGTTGCGGGCATTCAGCCCGGCAACAGGAACGGCGTCCGGCCAGACTGCTGGTACGATCTGGTGAAGAAGGGTCTCGCCAATTCCGGCCTGCAGGAAGAGGCCATCGACACCGACGACGGCCAGATCAAGCGCTACATGCGCGCGGAAGACGGCGCGCACGCGACCGGCGCGGCGGCATCGGCCGCGATCACGTCGCAACAACTGCCGTCATGGCTGCGCGCGCCAATGCCTTCGCAAGCGACGACCGCCGGCCTGCTGCGTCCGTCGCAGGCAAGTGGCGACGCGGCGCATCGCGTCAAGTCGACCGAAGCGATCGCGCAGCGGACGCGCGCCTTGCAGCAGGGCACGCTGGTGCATCGCCTGTTGCAGTCCCTGCCCGATCTGCCG
Organism: uncultured Alphaproteobacteria bacterium; assembly: GCA_963794775.1. Taxonomy (GTDB): domain Bacteria; phylum Pseudomonadota; class Alphaproteobacteria; order Rhizobiales; family Xanthobacteraceae; genus Bradyrhizobium. The sequence continues at coordinate 42,228 of CAWCGA010000033.1, forward strand.
CCCGAGCGGCGGCGCGATGCCGCGCTCGCACATCTCCTCCGTAACGCGCCCGCCTGGAGCGCGGCCGAGCGCGAGCAGCTTGCCGGGAAAGCGATCGCGCTGATCACCGGTTCGCGATTCGCTGCCGTGTTCGCTGAAGGCAGCCGCGCGGAGGTGGCGATCGTCGGACGCCTGACGCTGCCGGGGCGCCCGACGGCGCTGGTCTCCGGTCAGATCGACCGCCTCGTGGTCACGCAAAACGAGGTTTTGATCGTCGATTTCAAGACCAATCACGCCCCGCCCAAGGCCGCCACTGAGGCGCCGCAGGCCTATGTCCGCCAGCTCGCGCTTTACCGGGCGGTATTGTCCCGACTTTATCCCCAGCATGGCGTCCGCGCCGCGCTGCTCTGGACCGAAACGGCTGATTTGATGGAGATTTCTGCCTCCGCGCTGGACGCGGAACTGGCATCTTTGGGCGCAGGGATTGACCCGGCAACCCCCCGTTCATAGGTTTGATCCCATGATCATGGCGCGATTCTCTCGCGCCCTCCTCTCCAACCGAACGAGGTATTCCCATGGCCGTTGGCAAGGTTTCTGACGCCAATTTCGAAGCCGAAGTGCTCAAGGCACAGGGTCCTGTCGTGGTCGACTTCTGGGCCGAATGGTGCGGCCCCTGCCGCATGATCGCTCCCGCACTCGACGAGATCGCCGGCGCGATGGGCGAGAAGGTCAAGATCGTGAAGCTCAATGTCGACGAGAGCCCGAAGACCGCATCGAAATACGGCGTGATGTCGATCCCGACCCTGATGATCTTCAAAGGCGGCGAGATGGCCTCGCGCCAGGTCGGCGCCGCGCCGAAGCAGAAGCTGCAGCAGTGGATTTCCGCTGCGGTCTGATCTGCGTCACGACTGAGATTGTGGAACGGCCGGCGAAATGCCGGCCGTTTTGTTTTAGGCAGGCGGCGTGCCGTTGAGCGCGAGCACGTGGCCCGCGAGATACAGCGAACCCGCAATCAGGATGCGCGGCGGGGTCTCATAAGCGAGCTTGGCGATTCCGCGCAGCGCGGCCTCGACGCCTGCGGAAATCTCCACGCGCATGTTCAGCGCACGCGCCGCGTCCGCCAGCAACTCTGGCGACATCGCATTGTCCTGATCCGGTATCGGGACTGCGATGATGTGGCGCGTGAGCCCGGCGAAATTCGCAAGGAAGGCGCGCGCGTCCTTGTTGGCCATCATGCCCGCGATCACCACCAGCGGCCGCGAGACCCGCTCTTCGAGATCGCCAAGCGCGGCTGCTGCGACCCGGCCGCCCTCCGCATTGTGCCCGCCGTCGAGCCAGATCTCGCCGCCTTGCGGACCGAGTTCGCAAAGCCGGCCCGATGAGAGACGCTGCATCCGCGCCGGCCATTCGGCAGTGACGATCCCTTCATAGGCCGCATGAGGCAGCTTGAAACTGTCGATCGCGCGCAGGGCCGCAATCGCAAGTCCCGCATTGTCGAACTGATGCCGTCCGAACAGTTTTGGCGCAGCGAGGTCCATCAAACCGCGTTCGTCCTGATAGACCAGCCGGCCGCGCTCGACGCTGACATGCCATTGCTGGCCGGCGGCATGTAGCGGCACGCGCTGCCGGCGCGCTTGCGCCTCAATCACGGCCATCGCCTCGGCCTGTTGCTCGGCCGAAATCACCGGCACGCCGCGCTTGATGATCGCGGCCTTCTCGCCTGCGATCGCGGTCAGGGTGTCGCCGAGAAACTCGGTGTGATCCATACTGATCGGTGTGATGACGGAGGCGAGCGGCGTTTCGATCACATTGGTGGAATCGAGCCGGCCGCCGAGACCAACTTCGAGCAACAGCACATCGGCCGGATGCTTTGCGAACAGACAAAACCCGACGGCCGTCTTGGCCTCGAAGAACGTGATCGGCTCGCCCTCATTGACGCGTTCGACATGCGCAAACGCCGCGCGCAGCTCGTCATCGCCGGCCAGCTTGCCCGCGAGGCGGAAACTTTCGTTGATCCGCACCAGCCAGGGCGAGGTGTAGACGTGAACCCGCAGGTCCGCGGCTTCCAGGATCGCGCGCAAATAGGCGACGGTCGAACCCTTGCCATTGGTGCCGGCGACATGGATCACCGGTGGCAGCTTGTTTTCGGGATGATCGAGCCGCGCCAGCAGTCGATGCATACGCTCGAGCCCGAGGTCGATGCGTTTCGGATGTAGCGCGGACAGCCGCGCGATCAGTTCGTCGAGCGACGGCGGCGATGAGGCGGCCGACGCGTTCACGCGTGCGGCGCAGCCGGCGGCGCTTCGCCAGCCGTGACGATCTGCGCGGCTGTTACCGACGGTACCGATTTCGGCGCGATCTCCAGTGCCGGCGATTTAGTAAGCAACCGGCACAGCCGCGCGAGCGTCGGACGCAGCTCATGGCGGTGCACGACCATGTCGACCATGCCGTGGTCGCGCAAATATTCGGCGCGCTGGAAACCTTCCGGCAATTTCTCGCGGATGGTCTGCTCGATCACGCGCGCACCGGCAAAGCCGATCAGTGCGCCGGGCTCGGCGATCTGGACGTCGCCGAGCATGGCGTAGGACGCGGTGACGCCGCCGGTGGTCGGGTTGGTCAGCACCACGATGTAAGGCAGCTTTGCCTCGCGCAGCATCTGCACCGCCACGGTGGTGCGCGGCATCTGCATCAGCGACAGGATGCCTTCCTGCATGCGCGCGCCGCCGGACGCCGCGAACACGATGAACGGTGTCCTCTTCTCGACGGCGAGCTCCAGCCCGCGCACGATGGCTTCACCCGCGGCCATGCCGAGCGAGCCGCCCATGAAATCGAAATCCTGCACGGCGATGGTGACGGCCGCGCCCTCAAGCTTGCCGTAGCCGACCTTGATCGCATCGTTCAGCCCGGTGCGAGCGCGCGCATCCTTGATGCGGTCGGAGTAGCGCTTCTCGTCGCGGAATTTCAGCGGATCGGGCGTAACCTCGGGCAACGCGATGTCGTACCAGGTCTCGTTGTCGAAGATCGACTTCAACCGCGCCACCGCGCCCATGCGCATATGATAGTTGGAGCCGGGGATCACCATCTGGTTCGCCTCGACGTCCTTGTAGAACACGAGCTGCCCGGAATCCGGGCACTTGATCCACAGGTTCTCCGGCGTCTCCCGCCGCAGCATGTTGCGGATTTTCGGCCGAACGACGTTGGTGAGCCAGTTCATGGTTCCGCTCCGGATGTCGCTTCAATATATGGCTCGGGCAGAGCCCGGCAAGTATATCAGATTATTCCGCGGCCTGTTTGGCGCCGCGGACGCCCGCGGCCAGCGCGGCCGCGAGATCGGCCACCGCACCCACGGTCTTTGCCGTCGCCTTGCCGTTATCGAGACTGCCGCTCAAGGCATCGACCAGCGCGGTGCCGACCACGGCGCCATCGGCCCGCTCCGCGATGGCGCGAGCGGTGTCCGGCGTGCGGATGCCGAAGCCGACGCACACCGGCAGTTTGGTATGCCGCTTGATGCGCGCCACGGCTTCTCCTGCGACGTTCGAGTCGGCCGCAGCCGCACCGGTGATCCCCGTGATCGAGACGTAGTAGACGAAGCCCGAGGTGTTGGCGAGCACGGCAGGCAGGCGCTTGTCGTCAGTCGTCGGAGTGGCGAGGCGAATGAAGTTCAGGCCGGCCTTGAGTGCGGGCAGACACAGCTCGACGTCTTCCTCCGCCGGCAGGTCGACGATGATCAGGCCGTCGACACCAGCTGACTTTGCATCGGCGAGAAATTTGTCGACGCCGTAAATGTAGATCGGATTGTAGTAGCCCATCAGCACGATGGGCGTCGCATCGTCGCCGACGCGGAAGCCACGGACCAGTTCCAGCGTCTTCTTCAGGGTCATGCCGGCCTTCAGCGCACGCAGGCCCGCGGCCTGGATCGATGGGCCGTCGGCCATCGGATCGGTAAAGGGCATGCCGATCTCGATGACGTCAGCGCCGGCCTTCGGCATCGCCTTGATGATCGCAAGCGAAGTTGCAGGATCCGGATCGCCTGCCATCAGGAAGGTGACGAAGGCCGAGCGGCCTTCCTTTTTCAGTTGCGCAAAGCGTGCATCGATACGGGTGGTCACTTCTTCCCCCGCAAGATGTCGCCGACCTGCGGCACGTCTTTGTCGCCGCGGCCGGAGAGATTGACCACCATCAGATGATCCTTCGCGCGCGCTGGCGCCAACTCCATCACCTTGGCGATGGCGTGCGCAGGTTCGAGCGCGGGGATGATGCCTTCCAGACGCGACAGCAACTGGAACGCGGCGAGCGCCTCGTCGTCGGTCGCGGAGAGATATTTCACCCGGCCGATCTCATGCAGCCAGGAATGCTCCGGGCCGATGCCGGGATAATCCAGCCCCGCCGAGATCGAATGGGCGTCCTGGATCTGGCCGTCCTCGTTCATCAGCAAATAAGTGCGATTGCCGTGCAGCACGCCGGGACGCCCGCCCGCGATCGAGGCCGCATGGAGTTGCGTCAGCCCGTGCCCGGCGGCTTCCACGCCGAAAATCTCGACACTGGGATCGTCGAGGAACGGATGGAACAAGCCCATCGCGTTGGAGCCGCCGCCGATGCAGGCGACCAGCGAATCCGGCAAGCGGCCTTCCGCCTCCTGCATCTGCTTGCGGGTCTCGTTGCCGATGATGGACTGGAAATCGCGCACCAGCGTCGGATAGGGATGCGGGCCCGCCACCGTGCCGATGCAGTAGAAGGTGTTGTGGACGTTGGTGACCCAGTCGCGCAGCGCCTCGTTCATGGCGTCTTTCAGCGTGCGCGTACCCGACTGCACCGGAAACACCTTTGCGCCCAGCATCTCCATGCGGATCACATTGGGCTGCTGCCGCGCCACGTCGACCGCACCCATATAGACCACGCATTCCAGCCCGAAGCGTGCGCAGAGCGTCGCGGTGGCGACGCCGTGCTGGCCGGCGCCGGTTTCGGCGATGATGCGCTTCTTGCCCATGCGCCGCGCCAGCATGATCTGGCCGAGCACATTGTTGACCTTGTGCGAGCCGGTGTGGTTGAGCTCCTCGCGCTTGAAATAAATTTTGGCGCCACCGAGATGCTCAGTCAGCCGCTCGGCGAAATACAGCGGCGACGGGCGGCCGACATAGTCACGCAGATGCCCGTTCATCTCGGCCTGAAACGCCGGATCGGCCTTGGCCGCGTTATATGCCTTCTCCAGCTCGAGGATCAGCGGCATCAACGTTTCGGCGACGAAGCGGCCGCCGAAAATGCCGAAATGCCCGTGCTCGTCGGGACCGCTGCGGAAGGAATTGGGACGCGCCTGGTTCATCGGACACTCAGTTCTTCGGTCGCGCGCGCGGCGCGGATGAAATCGCGGATCATGTCGACGTCCTTGACGCCGGGCGCGCGTTCCACGCCCGAGGACACATCGACGCCGCCGGCACGGGTGATGCGCACGGCGTCCGCCACATTGCCGGCATGGAGCCCGCCGGACACTACGAAGGGCAGCTTGAGGTCGAGATGCTCCAGCACACGCCAGTCGAACACGGCACCGAGGCCGCCCGGCCGGGTGGCACCCTTGGGTGGACGAGCGTCGAACAGGATGCGGTCGCACACGGCAGCATAGGACGACAACGAGACAAGGTCTGCCTTGCTCTCGACCGGCAGCGCCTTCATCACCTCGCAGCCGAACTTGCGCTTGATCTCGGCAATACGGGCCGGCGTCTCATGCCCATGCAGCTGCAGGATTTCAGGCTGCAGCACCTCGACGATGCCCGACAGCGTCGCGTCATCGGCATTGACCGTGTTCGCGACCTTGAGCGCCCTGCCTCTGACCCGCTGTCCGAGCTCGCGTGCGGCATCGAGCGCGAGGTGGCGCGGCGACGGCGGGAAGAACACAAAGCCCACCATGTCGGCGCCGGCGTCGAGCGCCGCGTCGAGCGTCTCGCGCGTGGACAGGCCACAGATTTTGACAACCAGGGACATCGGCCTTCGGGGTGAGCAAGAAAGGGTTCAGCGGGGCCGCTTCTACAACGTCGCGCCCTGCTTGTCTCGCCCAGAGGCCCCGTAAATCGCCCCCGGCAGCGCCCGCCGCTGCGGCTCACCGCGCTGGCTTGCGGCCTGGCTGCGCAGTTCCGCTAGCTGGGCGCGCGCGGTCCGCGCCTCAAGCTCGTGCTGACGAGCGGCGCGCCGCCAGCGGCGCTGGCCGAACCAGGTGGCGAGGCCGCCGGCGATCACGCCAAGGATCGCGATCACGATGATAAGCGCGAATAACGGAAGCGAGACCGAGAGGGTGGGATCGGCCGAGTTGAAGGGATCGAATGACACGGTGACGGAATGCCGGTTCGCCACCGCGAACACGAGGAAGATGATGGCTAGCGGAATGACGATCAAAGCCGTGAGAAATTTCCGCATGAATCGCTCGCGTTGATTAATCTAACCGACGCAACGCGCGGGACGCGCGTTCCCGAAGATTATGCGCCGGCTTCGGGATTCTCGCGGTTCAGCCGCTCGCGCATTTCCTTGCCGGTCTTGAAGAACGGCACGCTCTTCTGGTCGACCGGTACATGGGCGCCGGTTCGCGGATTGCGGCCGGAGCGTGCGGGACGATGCTTGACCGAGAAGGCGCCAAAACCGCGCAGTTCCACCCGGTCGCCACGCGCCAGCGCGGCCACGATCTCATCGAGAATCGCGTTCACGATGTTCTCCACATCCCGCTGGTAGAGGTGCGGGTTGTGCTCGGCGATGCGCTGAACGAGTTCGGACTTGATCATCGGGGGTAGGCCTGCCGCGTCTGTCAGCCATTTCCGTGAAAATGCCTTGAACTGTCAAGACGCTAAATGAGGTCAACGCGACCGGAAAGTGCGTGACAGGGGGTCAGTGCGGCCCTGTCACAATTACCCGCAGTGCGGGAAAAGCCGTCAATTGGTGCCCGCGGGGTGCCAGAGCGCCAGCATGCCGTCCAGCGAGAGGCGGTCGACCGCCTGCGCGACCCCGGCCTGCTCGATCTGGTGCGCGATGCCGCCCAGGCCCAGCGCTTCGAGGGTGAGTGAGGCCGCCGTGCGCAGGAATGTCAGGTCGCCGAAGCGGGGCGAGAGCTTGTAGTCGCGCACCGGCAGGTCCTTCTTGACGCCCTTCTCGGTTTCCAGCCAGGCGATCGCAGTCTTTTCGTCGCCGAGCTGGTCGATCAGCTTGAGCTCGACCGCCTGGCGGCCGGTGAAGACGCGTCCGTCGGCAACCTTGGCCAGCAGCGCGTCATCCATGCCGCGACGGTCCTTCACCAGTCCCTTGAACCAGGCATAGGAATCCTTCACCAGCGCGTCGAGCGCGTCGCGCGCCTCGGGGCTGGTGGGCTCGAAGCCGTTGGGTGCCGCTTTCAGCGGCGAGGACTTCACTTCCTCGATCTTGACGCCGACGGTCTTCAGAAGGTCACTGACGTTCGGAATTTGAAAGAGAACACCGATCGAGCCGACCAGCGAGGTCTGCTGCGCCACGATGTGGTCGGACGCAATGGCAGTGATGTAGCCGCCGGAGGCCGCCAAGCCCTCGACCACCACGACCAGCGGCTTCTTGGCCTTCAGCCGCACCAGCGAGTCATAGAGCTGCTCGGAGCCGGCGGTGGTGCCGCCAGGCGAGTTGATGTGCACTACCACGGCGGCGGCCTGCGACTTCGCCAGCCGCTCCAGCGCCTCGACACGGTCCTGGTCGCTGCGGATCAAGCCTTCGATATTGATGCGGGCAATCGAGCCGGCGCTGGTGAAGGTGCCGCGCGCGCCTGGCGAAGCCAGCATGCCGATCACGGCGATCGCACCGATGGCGATGATCACGGCCAGCACGCGCCAGAACGTCAGCTTACGGCGAATCCTGCGGCGATCGACGATCACGTCCGAATCGAGCGACATGGAAATTCTCCTGAAACCAAAGCCCGTGTGCTTTGCATGTATAGCGCAAATACCGGGTTATCCAGTTCAATCAATTGCCACCCAATATGAAGAAAACAAGGCCTCCCGCTGTCGTCCCGCACGCGGGGACGACAGTTGAATGAAAAAGGCCCCGGTCGTGACCGGGGCCTGATGTCGTGAGCGGCGTGTCGCTTACTTGTCTTTGTCGCCACCGCGATTCTTGAGCGCGGTGCCGAGGATGTCGCCGAGCGTCGCACCCGAATCGGAGGAGCCGTATTGCGCGATGGCTTCCTTCTCCTCGGCGACTTCCAGCGCCTTGATCGAGACCTGCACCTTGCGGGCCTTCTTGTCGAACTGGATCACGCGGGCATCGACCTTCTCGCCGACGGCGAAGCGTTCGGCGCGCTGGTCGTTGCGGTCACGCGCGAGCTCCGAGCGCTTGATGAAGGTCGTGAAGTCGGTGCCGACGATCTTCACCTCGATGCCGGGCTCCTTCACTTCCAGCACTTCGCAGGTCACGACCGCGCCCTTCTTGACGTCGCCCGGCTCGGCGAAGGGATCGCCTTCGAGCTGCTTGACGCCGAGCGATATGCGCTCCTTCTCGACATCCACATCGAGGACGATGGCCTTGACCACGTCGCCCTTCTTGTAATTGTCGATGACCTGTTCGCCCGGCTGTTTCCAGTCGAGGTCGGACAGATGCACCATGCCGTCGACGTCGCCTTCGAGGCCGAGGAACAGACCGAACTCGGTCTTGTTCTTGACCTCGCCTTCGACGGTCGAACCGACCGGAAACTTCTCGACGAAGACCTCCCAGGGATTGCGCATGGTCTGTTTGAGACCGAGCGAGATGCGGCGCTTGACGGAATCGACTTCCAACACCTGCACCTCGACTTCCTGCGAGGTCGAGACGATCTTGCCGGGGTGCATGTTCTTCTTGGTCCACGACATCTCCGAGACGTGGATCAGGCCTTCGATGCCGGGCTCCAGTTCGACGAACGCGCCGTAGTCGGTGATGTTGGTGACGCGGCCGTGGAAGCGCGCATTGAGCGGATACTTCGCCTCGATGCCCTGCCAGGGATCGTCGAGCAACTGCTTCATGCCGAGCGAGATGCGGTGCGTCTCGTGGTTGATCTTGATGATCTTGACCTTCACGGTCTGGCCGATCGACAACACCTCAGTCGGGTGGTTGACGCGCCGCCAGGCGATGTCGGTGACGTGCAGCAGGCCATCGATGCCGCCGAGGTCGACGAACGCACCGTAATCGGTGATGTTCTTGACCACGCCGTCGATCACTTGCCCCTCTTCGAGGTTCTGCACCAGCTCCTGGCGCTGCTCGGCGCGGGTCTCTTCGAGGACCGTGCGGCGGGACACCACGATATTGCCGCGGCGGCGATCCATCTTGAGGATCTGGAACGGCTGTGAGTTGTTCATCAGCGGCGCCACGTCGCGGATCGGACGGATGTCGACCTGCGAGCGCGGCAGGAAGGCCACCGCGCCGTCGAGGTCGACGGTGAAGCCGCCCTTGACCTGGTTGAAGATGACGCCGTTGACCTTTTCGTTGTTCTGGAACGCCTTCTCGAGCTTGCCCCAGCTCTCCTCGCGGCGCGCCTTGTCGCGCGACAGCACGGCTTCGCCGAGCGCATTCTCGATGCGGTCGAGGAACACCTCGACCTCGTCGCCGACCTTGAGTTCGCTTTCGCGTCCGGGGCCGGAAAACTCGCGCAGCGCGACGCGGCCCTCGGTCTTCAGGCCGACGTCGATGACGGCCATGTCTTTTTCAATCGCAACCACCTTGCCCTTGATGACGGAGCTTTCCTGAAGGTTTCCGCCGGCGAAGGATTCATCCAGCATCGCGGCGAAATCGTCGCGGCTGGGGTTGTAGGAATTTGCAGTAGCACTCGAAGCCATGTGTTCTCCAATTGCGATGATCTTGCCGGCCGTTTGGGTTGTTTGGCGTATCGCGCCTGCAGGGTCGGTGGTCGCAAAGCCCACGACGACCGCATGTTGCAAATGACAACAGCGGGCCGGCAGAGGCCTGCACGATCGATACGTTGAGTTCTGTCCGGAGCGAAGGTCTCGAAAATTCTGATCGAGCTATCGGCACTCAAGGGCGGGAGCGGGCTTTTCCTCCAATGACGGCAGGGGTTTCAGACCCGCTGCCGGCCCGCTCGAACGGCCTCGACAATGTCGATGGCGGCCCGGACGCCGCCTTCTATATCCAGATTGGAATTATCCAGCAAGTAGGCATCTTTGGCCTGTTTTAGAGGCGCAACGGGCCGGTTTTGGTCCCTTTCGTCGCGGGCGATGATGTCGGCGAGCACGGCGGCCTCGTCAGCGTCCTCGCCGCGGGCGCGGGCCTCCAGCGTCCGGCGGCGGGCGCGGACTTTGGGGTCGGCGACCACGAAGATTTTCACCTCGGCATGGGGGCAGATCACGGTGCCGATGTCGCGGCCGTCGAGCACGGCGCCGGGCGGATCGGCCGCGAACTGGCGCTGGAAGTTGACCAGGGCCTCCCGCACCCGCGGAATTGCCGACACCACGGAGGCAGCCTCGCCGACCTTCTGGGTCTTCAGCACCGGATTGCCGAATTTTTCGGGATCGAGCTCCATGGCGGCAGACACTGCCGCCGCCTCGTCGCGCAGATCGGCGCCCGCACTCATCAGCGCATAGGCCACCGCGCGATAAATCACGCCGGTGTCGAGATGGCGGTAGCCGTAATGATGGGCGAGGCGCTTGCCGAGCGTGCCCTTGCCCGAGGCGGCGGGTCCGTCGATGGCGATGATCATGAAAACTCCGCGCCGAGCGCGCGCATCATCGGGATGAAGTCCGGGAAACTGGTGGCGATGAAGGCGGTGTCGTCGACCCTGACCGGCTTGTCCGACGCAAGCCCCATCACCAGCGCCGACATCGCAATGCGATGATCCATGTGGGTTGCGACCAAACCACCGCCGGGCACATAGCCCCTGCCCTCGACGATCAGATCGTCGCCGGAAATGTCCACCTTCACGCCATTGACGCGCAGCATGTCCGCGGTCGCCGCCAGACGATCGGATTCCTTGACGCGCAATTCGTGCAGGCCGCGCATGGTGGTCGTGCCCTCCGCATAGGAGGCCGCAACCGCCAGCACCAGATACTCGTCGATCATCGAGGGCGCGCGCTCCGGCGGCACCACGACGCCGCGCAGCTTCGAGCCGCGCACGCGCAATTGTGCCATCGGCTCGCCGGCATCGCCGCGCGTACCGCTTTCCTCGATCGATGCGCCCATCTCCCGCAGTGTCGTGATGAGGCCGGTGCGCAGCGGATTGGTCATAACATCCGAGAGCGCGATGTCGGAGCCTTCGACGATCAGCGCGGCAACAAGCGGAAAAGCGGCTGACGACGGATCGGCGGGCACCACGACCTGGGCGCCGTGCAGCTCCGGTTCGCCCGCAAGCGTGATCTTGCGGCCATGCGCGCCTTCCTTTTCCGAGGTGATGTCGGCGCCGAAATGGGCGAGCATCAGCTCGGTGTGGTCGCGGCTCGCCTCCTGCTCGATCACGGTGGTGGTGCCCGGCGCCGACAGCCCGGCAAGCAGCACTGCCGATTTGATCTGCGCAGACGGCACCGGCGTCTTGTAGGTGATCGGGACGGGATAGCGGGCGCCGCTCAAGGTCAGCGGCAGCCGGCCGCCTTCCCTGACGTCGCCGGTGCGCGCCCCCATCAATTCCAGCGGGTCGAGGATGCGCCGCATCGGCCGGCTGCGCAGCGAGGCGTCGCCGTCGAACACGGCCGTGATCGGGCAGCCCGCGACCGCCCCCATCACCAGCCGGCAGCCGGTGCCGGAATTGCCGAAATCGAGCGGATTTTTGGGCTGGGCGAAGCCGCCGACCCCAACGCCGTTGACCTTCCACGCGAAATCGCCGGTACGCTCGACCCGGGCGCCCAACGCCCGCATCGATTTGGCGGTGTTGAGCACGTCCTCACCCTCGAGCAGGCCGGAAATCCGGGTTTCGCCGACCGACAGCGCGCCGAGGATCAGGGCGCGGTGGGAGATCGACTTGTCGCCGGGCACACGCACCCTTCCGGTCAGCGGGCCGCTGGAACGGGCCTCAAGCGGGGTCGGCGGGGCGGAATCGGTCAAGAATGTGTCCTCTTCGGCCGGGCAGGTAGCACGGAGACCAGCCCGCGTCACCGCCCGGTATTTCCTGCACAAAGCGCTATTGACAGCGGCGTTTCAACTAGCCAAGTGAAGCACCGCTTTTCAGACATTCCCAGGATTCCGCACGTGGCCAAATCCGATCTCGGAACCAAACGCATTTGCCCGACCACGGGCAAGAAATTTTACGACCTGAACAAGAACCCGGTGATCTCGCCCTATACCGGCGAGGTCGTGCCGATCGCCCCCGTCGCGCCGCCGCGTCCGGTTCGCGGCGCGGCCGCTGCGGCCGCTGCGCCCGTTCATACGCCTGCCGAAGCGCCGGAGCCTGCCGAAGCCGAAGAGACGGTCTCGCTGGAAGAAGCCGATGCCGAGGAAAACACCGGCAAGGTGAAGGCGGTCGTGCCGGAGTCGGAAGACGATATCGAGGTCGACGAGACCATCGAGGACGACGACGACGACGATTCCACCTTCATCGCCGACGAGGAAGAGGGCGATGAGGACGTCACCGATATCATCGGCGATGTCGGCGGCGACGACGAGACTTGAGATCATCGCCGATCTGTGGTGAAGGGTTTTCGGTGCGTCGCCCAAGGCGCACCGCGGCATGATCGCAAGATCATGCACGAAGGTTAAGGGGCCATAGCTCAGCTGGGAGAGCGCTTGCATGGCATGCAAGAGGTCGGCGGTTCGATCCCGCCTGGCTCCACCAGCCTTCGCAGGCTTCGCCTGCTTCGGCTCGGCAAGCCACGCTCCAATCCGTCGTAGCGAAGCTAGCGAAGGCTGCCGCGCCGAAGCCCGATAGGGCGTAGGCGGGCTGACAGATTTGGTCCTACCTACTCCCCCGCCACCGCATTGAGCCGGTCGCGCAGCGCGACAATCTCGTCCCTCACGGCGGACAATTCCGCGACCGAGCACGAGGACGCATCGAGGATCGACAACGGCACCGAGCGCGCCTTGTCCTTCAGTGCCTGCCCCTGCGCGGTGAGCGCGATCAGCACTTGCCGCTCATCCTCTGTGCTCCTGTTACGCTTGACGAGGCCCGCCGCTTCGAGGCGCTTCAAGAGCGGCGTCAGCGTGCCCGAATCCAGGAACAGCTGCTCGCCGATCTCCTTGAGCGGCACGCCGTCACGTTCCCAAAGCGCCAGCATGACGAGATATTGCGGATAGGTCAGGCCGAGCCGGTCGAGCAGCGGCTTGTAAACGCGGTTGAAGGCGTGGGCGGCGGAATAGACCGCAAAGCAGATCTGGTTGTCGAGCCGCAGCATCTGGTCGCCGGCGGGCGCTTTTCGGGCCATTTGCATCGTCCTTGTCTTGATTCCCTGCCATTCTGGGCTGGAGGAGCTTTGGATTCAATTGCGAACAATTAAATGTGAGGCCATGCTTTTTATATTGTGCACAATCGAATTGTTTGCAATATACACCGCACCGAAACAGAGGAGACGACCATGTCCGTGAAAGTGCTCTACAAGACCCAGGCCAAGGCCACCGGCGGCCGCGACGGCACCGCCTCGACGCTCGATGGCGCGCTGAATGTGAAGCTTTCGACGCCGAAGGAGCTCGGCGGCGGCGGCGGTCCCGGCAACAATCCCGAGCAGCTGTTCGCGGCTGGTTATGCGGCCTGTTTCATCGGCGCGATGAAGGCTGTCGCCGCTCAGGGCGGCCCCAAGGTCCCGGCGGATGCGTCCGTGACGTCAACCGTCGGCATCGGCCCGCGCTCGGAAGGCGGCTTCGGCCTCGACATCGCGCTCGAAGTCGCGCTGCCGGGCCTTGCGCGCGCCGATGCGGAAGCGCTGGTGGCGAAGGCGCATCAGGTATGCCCCTACTCCAACGCGACCCGTAACAATGTCGATGTGAAGCTGACCGTCGTCTAAAGCTTCTGCAACACGGCCCGCTGCCAGCGGCGGGCCGTCTGCGCAAAAAGCATTTGATGCGGCATGCGAAGGCCGATAGCTCTCAACTCCCTTTTGTTGGATGTGAGCAAGGCCTTCGATGAATTCACAAGCCGCAACCGCCGCAATGACGGGCCTGCGCGTGATCGATCTCACGCGCGTGCTCGGCGGCCCCTATTGCACGCAAATCCTCGCCGACCACGGCGCCGACGTGATCAAGGTCGAGCCGCCGGCCGGCGACGAAACCCGCGACTGGGGCCCGCCCTTCCACGAGGACGACGCGGCCTATTTCATCGGCATCAACCGCAACAAGCGCTCGGTCGGCCTCGACCTGGCCTCCGAAGGCGGACGCGCGGTGCTGATGAAGCTGCTCGAAGGCGCCGACGTGCTGATCGAGAATTTCAAGCCTGGCACGCTCGACAAATGGGGCATCGGCAACGACGTGCTGCGCGAAAAATTTCCGCGGCTGGTGCATTGCCGGATTTCCGGCTTCGGCGCCGACGGTCCGCGCGGCGGCAATCCCGGCTATGACGCAATCATCCAGGCCATGACTGGCATGATCGCCGCCACCGGCTCGAAAGCGAGCGGGCCGATGCGGATCGGCGTGCCCGTGGTCGATATCTCGACCGGCCTCTACGCCACGATCGGCATTCTGATGGCGGTCGCCGAGCGGCAGAAATCGGGCAAGGGGCAATTCCTCGAGACCACGCTGTACGAATGCGGCCTCGCCGTGATGCATCCGCACGCCGCGAATTACTTCATGCATGGTAAGCCGCCGTCGCTGACCGGCAACGAGCATCCGAACCTCGTGCCTTATGCGATCTTTCCGACCAAGACCGACGACATCTTCATCGCCGCCGGCAATGACGGCACCTTCCGCAAGCTCGCGAGAGAAATCGGCAAGCCCGAACTCGGCAACGATCCGCGCTTTGCGCGCAACAAGGATCGCATCGCCAATCGCGAAGCGCTGCACCGGGAACTCGCCGCCGTCTTCTCACAGCACGAGGCCGAGCCACTCTGCAATCGCCTGCTTGCCGCCGGCCTCCCCATAGGCCCCGTGCAAAAAATCGATCAGGCGCTGACCAACGAGCACACCGTCCACCGCGGCGATGTGATTGCCAAGGACTGGTACAAGGGCGTCGCCTCGCCGATCCGCATGGCGCGCAGCAAGCCGAGTCTCCGCAGCACACCGCCGAAGTTCAGCCAGCACACCAAAGAGGTGCTCGGCGAGTTCGGCTACGCCAGTGGCGAGATCGATGCACTGATCGCAAGTGGTGCGGTCTGCGGCACTGAGCGCAAGCGCTGAACACCTCATCGTCCCGGGTCCAACCGGGACGATGGTTTAATCTCGCCGCCCCGATTGGGGCTTCCCTTGGGTCGCGCTTCCCCCGTAGCATCGGCGCTGCTACGGTCATGCGCACGTCATCCGGCGCTGATAGGCGCCACAAGGAAATGACGGTCCAACGGGAGGGATTTGATGGCTTTTCGAAAATTCGGCGCTGCCGCCGCAACCGCGCTCACGCTGGCGTTTGCCGCTTCACCCGCATCTGCGGTGACGGAAATCCAGTGGTGGCACGCGATGACGGGTGGCAACAACGACGCGATCGTCAAGCTGGCCAATGATTTCAATGCCTCGCAAAGCGACTACAAGGTCATCCCAACCTACAAGGGGAGCTACCCCGACACCATGAACGCCGGCATCGCCGCGTTCCGCGCCGGAAACGCGCCGAACATTATGCAGGTGTTCGAGGTCGGCACCGCGACCATGATGGCCGCAACCGGTGCGGTCAAACCGGTCTACAAGCTGATGGCCGAGACCGGCGAGAAGTTCGACCCCAAGGCTTACCTGTCCGCCATCACCGGCTACTACTCGACGGCGAAAGGCGACATGCTGTCCTTCCCCTTCAATTCGTCGTCGACGGTGATGTGGGTCAATCTTGACGCGCTGAAGAAAGCCAACATCGCCGAGATTCCCAAAACCTGGCCGGAGGTTTTTGAGGATGCCAAGAAGCTCAAAGCCGCCGGTTACGCGACCTGTGGCTTCTCCAACGCCTGGGCGACCTGGGTCAACATCGAGCAGCTCTCCGCGTGGCACAACGTTCCGCTGTCGACCAAGGCCAATGGCCTCGACGGTTTCGACACCGTGCTGGAGTTCAACGGTCCGCTGCAGGTCAAGCATCTGCAGACACTGATCGACCTGCAAAAGGACAAGACCTACGACTATTCCGGACGCACCAACACCGGCGAAGGTCGTTTCACCTCGGGCGAGTGCCCGCTGTTCCTGACCTCGTCCGCATTCTTCGGTCAGGTGAAGTCGCAAGCCAAGTTCAACTACACCAACGCACCGATGCCCTATTACCCCGACGTCAAGGGTGCGCCGCAGAACTCGATCATCGGCGGCGCGTCGCTGTGGGTGATGGGCGGCAAGACGGCCGAGGAATACAAGGGCGTCGCCAAGTTCCTCGCCTTCCTCTCCGATACCGATCGCCAGGTCTGGATCCATAAGACCACGGGCTATCTGCCGATCACCAGGGCCGCCTACGACAAGGCAAAGGAGGAAGGCTTCTACAAGGATCAGCCCTATCTCGAAACGCCCCTGAAGGAGCTGACCAACAAGGAGCCGACCGAGAATTCCCGCGGACTTCGGCTCGGCAACATGGTTCAGCTCCGCGACCTCTGGTCGGAAGAGATTGAGCAGGCGCTGGCCGGCAAGAAGACCGCCAAGGAAGCGCTCGATGCCGCGACCGAAAAGGGCAACGCTATGCTGCGGCAGTTTGAAAAAACCGCCGTGCGCTAAGATGATGCGCTAAACACGGCGGGCCGCATGGGGCGGCCTGCCGCTTCCCAACTTCCGGCGCTCATGCAGAAGCAATCGATTTTCCACTCAAAGCTGTTGCCTTATGTGCTGGTTGCGCCGCAGCTCGCGGTCGTCCTGATCTTTTTCTACTGGCCTGCGGTGCAGGCCGTGATCCAATCGTTCCTGCTGCAGGATGCATTCGGTCTTTCGACCAGCTTTGTCTGGTTCGAAAACTACCAGGACCTTCTAAGCCAACCCGATTATTTCGCAGCGATCGTCCGTACCTTCGCTTTCTCCTTTGCGATCGCAGTCTCTTCGCTCTCGCTCGCTCTGTTGCTCGCCGTGATGGCCGACAAGCCGCTGCGCGGCGGCACAATCTATCGCACGCTCTTGATCTGGCCCTATGCGGTCGCGCCACCCGTGGTCGGCGTGCTCTGGGTCTTCATGCTGCATCCCTCGCTCGGCGTGCTTGCGCGCTACCTGCGCAACGCAGGTGTCGACTGGAATCCCCTCCTCAACGGCGATCAGGCGGCGCTCTTGATCATTCTCGCCGCGGCCTGGAAGCAGATTTCCTATAACTTCCTGTTTTTCCTGGCCGGCCTGCAGGCGATCCCGAAAAGCGTGTTCGAGGCTGCCGCGATCGACGGCGCGCGGCCGATGCGACGGTTCTGGACGGTCACCTTCCCGCTGCTGTCGCCGACCATCTTCTTCCTGCTGGTCATCAACATCGTCTACGCCTTCTTCGACACCTTCGGCATCATCGACACCATGACCCGCGGCGGCCCGGCCAAGGCCACCGAAACGCTGGTCTACAAGGTCTATTCGGACGGCCTGCTCGGCGGCAATCTCGGCGGTTCGGCGGCACAGTCGGTGATCCTGATGGCCATCGTCATCGTGTTGACGGCGATCCAGTTCCGCTTTGTCGAGCGCAAGGTGAATTACTGATGGTCGAGCAAGAGGGCATCCGGCGATACGTCGCGCACGTCATCCTGTGGATCGGGATCGCGATCGTCGCCTTTCCGGTATATCTCGCTTTCATCGCCTCGACCCAGGACAACGCTGTCATCGCCAACGGCCAGATGTCGCTGCTGCCCGGCGGACATTTCCTGGAAACCTACTATCAAACCATCTTCGTCGGCACGAGCGGCTCGACCCGCGAGCCCGTCGGCACCATGATGCTCAATTCGCTGATCATGTCGCTCTTGATCGCCATCGGTAAGATCGCGATCTCGATCATCTCGGCCTATGCCGTGGTCTATTTCCAGTTTCCGTTCCGGATGGCGATCTTCTGGTTGATCTTCATCACGCTGATGCTGCCGGTCGAGGTGCGCATCTATCCGACCTACAAGATCGTTGCCGATTTGCATCTGCTCGATAGCTACGCCGGCCTATCGTTGCCCTTGATTGCGTCCGCCACTGCGACGCTGCTGTTCCGGCAATTCTTCATGACCGTGCCGGACGAGTTGCTGGAGGCCTCGCGCATCGACGGCGCCGGCCCCTTCCGCTTCTTCTGGGATACGCTGTTGCCGCTGTCGCGCACCAACATGGCGGCGCTGTTCGTGATCCTGTTCATCCTTGGCTGGAATCAATATCTCTGGCCGCTCTTGATCACCACGCGCGACGACATGCAGACCATCCAGATCGGCATTCGCAAGATGATCACGACCACCGACGCGCTGACGGAGTGGCCGATCGTGATGGCGACCGCGGTGCTGGCGATGCTGCCGCCGGTGTTCGTCGTACTCGTCATGCAAAAACTGTTCGTGCGCGGACTCGTCGAGACAGAGAAGTAAGCCATGGCCAACGTCACGCTGCGCAACGTCAAGAAGGCCTATCCGAATGGATTCGAGGCCATCAAGGGCATCGACTTCGACGTCGGCGACGGCCAGTTCTGCGTGCTGGTCGGCCCTTCCGGCTGCGGCAAGTCGACGCTGCTGCGGATGGTCGCCGGGCTCGAGACCATCAGTTCGGGCGAGATCGATATCGGCGGCCGCGTCGTCAACCGGATCGAACCGGCCGATCGCGACATTGCGATGGTGTTCCAGAATTACGCGCTCTACCCGCATATGAGCGTCTACAACAACATGGCCTATGGCCTGCGCAATCGCGGCATGGCCAAGCCGGAGATCGAGACGCGCGTGCAGGAAGCCGCGCGCATCCTCGAACTCTCGCCGATGCTCGATCGCAAGCCGCGGCAACTCTCGGGCGGTCAGCGTCAGCGCGTGGCAATGGGCCGCGCCATCGTGCGGCAGCCGAAAGTGTTCCTGTTCGACGAGCCGCTGTCGAACCTCGACGCCAAGCTGCGCATCGCTATGCGGGTCGAAATCCGCAAATTGCAGCGCCGGCTCAACACCACGTCGATCTACGTCACTCACGACCAGCTCGAGGCGATGACGCTTGCCGATATTCTCGTGGTGATGAACGGCGGCCAGGTCGAGCAGATCGGCAATCCGCTCGACATCTACAAGAAGCCGGCCACGACGTTCGTCGCGACCTTCATCGGCGCGCCACCGATGAACCTGATGCCGGCGCGCTATGCCAGTCTGAATATCCCCGGTGCCTCAGATGGCGTGATCGGCATCCGGCCCGAGGATCTCGAGATCGCGAATCAGGGAACGCCTGACGGCGCGATTCCCTTCGAGTTGATCGTGAGCGCAATCGAGCATGTCGGCGCGGAGACCTTCGTCTACGGCATGCGCCCGCAGCAGGGTGATGCCGACACGATCAGCGCCAAACCGGGCGAGGCGCCGCCGGGCGAAATGCTGGTGCGTATTCCCGGCCAGAACGCGCCAGCAATCGGCGAAAAAATCAGGGTGCTCGCACCCCGTGAAAGATTGCATGTGTTCGTCGAGGGCGGCCGCAAACGACTGGAAATCTAGGCTGTTTTGGCCCTGTGGGCCGGTTCCCGGGGTGCTTGAACCGCACGCGGCTTGCGCCCATATTGTCCTGCAAGGGGTGCCGCAAGGGCCCTGAAACGTCAAAGTCGCTTCGAGAGGACTTTGTAAACTATGTCTCGTGTTCCTTCGCTCTCCAGTCCGTTTCTGCTGGGCTTCGACGAGATCGAGCGCGTGCTCGACCGCGTCGTCAAAGGCGCCGACGGTTACCCTCCCTACAATATCGAGAGGTGTGAACGGTCGAACGGCCAACCCGAGCGGCTGCGGATCACGCTGGCGGTGGCGGGATTTACCCGTGACCAACTCGATGTAACCATTGAGGAAAACCAGCTCATGATCCGGGGTCGTCAGCAGGACGACAAGACCCGGCAATACATCCATCGCGGCATTGCCGCGCGCCACTTCCAGCGCACCTTCGTGCTGGCGGAGGGAATGCATGTGCTGGGTGCGGATCTGAAGAACGGGCTTTTGTCGATCGATCTGGCCCGGCCCGAGCCGGAGAAGATCGTTAAGACAATCGCTATCAATGAGCACGAATAATGGAACGAGTAGCGGACTCGACCGCTTAGACTACAGAGGAGTCGAGACCATGACTGACGGTAATGTTGTTGCGACCGAACCGCGCGTCTCACCGGAGGCGCTGGCGACTTTGGGCGAAGGTCATATCGCCTATGTGAAGCAGATCCGCTCCGAGGACGTACCGGGCCTCTTCCCGCAGGCACCGAAGATCGCGCCGGGCTTGAAGCTGTTCGCTCTTCATGCGGCCGACGGCACGCCAATCATGCTGACCGACAGCCGCGAGGCTGCGATTGCGAACGCCTGGAGCAATGAGCTTCAGGCCGTGAGCGTGCACTGAGGCGCTTGCCTCGCGTCGACGTGATGTAAGCGTCGCTGCGAGCGACGCACAGAGTTTTCAAATGCGCGGGTGCCGTCCTCGATGAGGACCGCATCCGCGCATTTTGTTTGCCCTGCCTCGTCTATCGTTTGGCGATGAGCGAAACGCTACCGATCTCCGCATCAGACATGACGGCTGGATCGCAGCTTGCGGACGCGTTGCTCGCGCTCAACAACGCGCATGCGACGGAATTGTCCTGGCTTGCGCCCGAACGGCTGACGCATCTGGTGCGACAGGCGTTTTGCGCGCGTCGCGTCGGTCAGATCGATGCGTTCCTGCTCGCCTTCGATCAGGATGCCGATTACGACAGCCCGAACTTTCTCTGGTTTCGCGGACGCTACCCGCGCTTCGTCTATGTCGACCGCATCGTGGTCGCGGCTCGCTCGCGCGGCCGCGGGCTGGCGCGCCTGCTCTACCGCGACCTGTTCGCGGAAGCCGCGCGCGAGGGGCATGTTCGCGTGGTCTGCGAGGTCAATTCACAGCCGCCCAATCCGGCGTCGGACGCGTTTCACGCTGGCTTGGGCTTTGTTGAAGTCGGAGCCGCCGCCATCGATGGCGGAGCCAAGACTGTGCGCTATCTGCTGAGGTCGCTGGACGGTCAGGCCGCGCTCGCCGGCGGCAGCGCCAGCACCGAATAGATCGCCTGCGCGTCGCGCGAGGCACGCAGCTTCTTGGCGACGTCCTGGTCGCGTAAGAGCCGCGCGATCCGCGCCAGCGCTTTCAGGTGATCGGCGCCCGCGCCTTCGGGCGCCAGCAGCAGGAACACGAGATCGACCGGCTGGCCGTCCATCGCCTCGAAATCGATCGGGCGTTCCAGCCGCGCGAACAGGCCGAACAGCTTTTCCAGCTTCGGCAGCTTGCCGTGGGGAATTGCGACGCCGTAGCCGACAGCCGTCGTGCCCAGCTTCTCGCGTTGCAGCAGCACCTCGAACACCGCGCGCTCGTTCTGCCCCGTCAGCTCGGCAGCCTTCGCCGACAGCTCCTGCAGTGCTTGCTTCTTGCTGTTGACTTTCAGGGCTGGAAGAATCGCCTCGGGCGCGACCAGATCGGTAATCGTCATCATGCGTTCCGAGGTGAGTGAACCGTCAGGGTGCGAAATAGGCCTTGGTGGCCGGCCGTCAAGAAGGGCGATGGGGCGGGAGGCGGGCTGATGCCCGGGTCCTGATTTGCGGGGCTTCTACTCCAAGACAACGGCCCTGCCAACACTTCTGAAGGCCTTCTACCGCCTACCCGTAAATACCCCGGGCATGGCCCTAGGGGCCCAAAAAAGCGTCAAAAAGCCGGACCGATCAGGGCTTCACCGCCGGAGGGTCGACCCAGCCGATATTGCCGTCGGAGCGGCGGTAAATGATGTTCACCCGCCCGCTCGAGCCATGCTGGAACACCAGGCAGGCCGCGCCGGTGAAGTCGAGCTCCATCACGGCTTCCGATACCGACAGCCGCTTCAGTGAGGTGGTCGCCTCAGCGATGATGACGGGGTTGTACCCCTCGACCTCGTCTTCCGCGGGCGCCTCGATCACATAGCTCGGCGCATCGAGCGTCGGCGCAACCATCTCGGCCATTGCGGCGGACGCGGCATGCGCCTTGCGCGCGGAGCGGTCCTTGAGCCTGCTCTTGTAGCGGCGCAGCCGCTTCTCGATCATCAGAAGCGCGGCGTCGGCGCTCGCATAGGCATCGGTCGCGTTCGATTCGGCTTCCAGCGTCACGCCGGAATCCAGATGCAGCGCGCAATCGGTCCTGAAGCCGAAGCCGTCTTTGGACAGCGTGATGTGACCGGAATAATTGCCGTCGAAATATTTGCGCAGGACTTCTTCGGTGCGATCATTGACGCGGTCGCGTAGCGCGTCACCGACGCTGATGCTTTTTCCCGAGATCCTGAGAGTCATGACGTGCCTCGACTATAATCTGGGATGATCGAGAGTAATCCGATTTGGACAGGGTGCAACAATTGCCTTGTCGCAGTCAGGTCGGCAGCAGAAGCGAGCTTTGCTTGTCACGGCGGCGCTGCACCGAGGAGGGAATCCGCATCGCTTCGCGGTATTTCGCGACCGTACGGCGGGCAATATCAATGCCGGAGCCGCGCAATCGTTCCACGATGGTGTCGTCCGACAGGATCGCGGTCGGCTCTTCCGCGTCGATCAACTGCTTGATGTGATGACGCACCGCCTCTGCCGAATGGGCCTCGCCGCCGTCGGCGGATGCAATCGAAGCCGTGAAGAAATATTTCAGCTCGAACGTGCCGCGGTTGGTCGCCATGTATTTGTTGGCGGTGACGCGCGACACGGTGGATTCATGCATCTGGATCGCATCCGCCACGGCCTTCAGATTGAGCGGCCGCAAATGCGCGACGCCGTGGGTAAAGAAGCCGTCCTGCTGGCGCACGATCTCTGTGGCGACCTTCAGGATCGTGCGGGCGCGCTGATCCAGCGCGCGCACCAGCCAGGTCGCATTTTGCAGGCAATCCGTGAAGTACGACTTGTCGCCATCTTTCCGGATCGTCTTCGACAGCTGGGTGTAATAGGTCTGGTTGACCAGCACGCGCGGCAACGTGTCGCTGTTGAGCTCGACATGCCAGCCGCCGTCCGGCCCCGGCCGCACATAAACGTCCGGCACCATGGTCTGCATCCGCGACGTGCCGAATTTCAGCCCGGGCTTCGGATCGAGTTTGCGGATTTCGCCGATCATGTCGGCGATGTCCTCGTCGTCGACGCCGCAAAGTTTTCGCAAGGCAACGATGTCGCGCTTGGCGAGCAGATCGAGATGCTCGACCAGCGCCTGCATCGCCGGATCGTAACGGTCTAGCTCGCGCAGCTGGATTGCGAGGCATTCGCTCAGATTGCGCGCGCAGATGCCCGGCGGATCGAATTTCTGCAACGCCGCCAGCACCGCCTCGACGTCACCCTCAGACGCGCCCAACTTGTCCGCGGCCTGGCCGAGATCGGCGGGCAGGTAACCGGCGTCATCGACGAGATCGATCAGATACTGGCCGATCATGCGCTGCGCCGGCGCGGAGAAGGCGACCGTGAGCTGTTCGGCGAGATGATCCGACAGCGTCACTTCGGCGGCGACAAAGGCTTCGAGGTTATAGTCCTCGTCCGAAGACGCGCCGCCGCCCCACTCGGTGTAGGTGGTTGGCGCGGCGTCCTGCGCGACACGCGCCGCGGCTTCCGCCGGCTCCTCGGTGAACACATTGTCGAGGCCGGTATCGAGCGTCTGCTCGATCTCGGTGCGGCTGCCGAGATCGCGGCTCAGCCAATCCTCCTGCACCGGCTCGAATCCTTCCGCCGAGCCGTTCATTTCGGTTGCGGCCGCGCCAAACTCCTCAGAGTGCCCGCCCTCCCCCGACTCTGGGTATTCGGCCTGCTCCGGGACAGCCTCACCGGCGACCGGCGGTTCGGCATTGTCGCTCGCCCGGTCAAGCAGCGGGTTTCGCTCGAGTTCCTCCTCGACAAAGGCCGACAGATCGAGATTCGACAGCTGCAGCAGCTTGATCGCCTGCATCAGCTGCGGCGTCATCACCAGCGACTGGGACTGGCGAAACTCTAATCTCTGCGTCAGCGCCATAGGGGCAAGAACGATCCGTGAAAACTGGTCCGATTCTTGCTTATCTTAGTCCAACCGCCTTGTACACGCCTTGACGGATGCGAAAAAAGCGGCATCGCCGCAATGCACAAAAATAGTTACCGGCTCCCTGCCCTGCCCGCTAGAGCCGGAATTCCTCACCGAGATAGAGCCGGCGCACATCGGGATCGCTGACGATCTCGTCCGGGCTGCCTTCCGTGAGGATCTCGCCGGCATAGACGATGTAGGCGCGATCGGTCAGGCCCAGCGTCTCACGCACATTGTGGTCGGTGATGAGCACGCCGATGCCGCGATTGGTGAGATGGCGCACGAGATCCTGGATGTCGCCGACCGCGATCGGATCGATGCCGGCAAAGGGTTCGTCGAGCAGCATGTAATTCGGACGCGTCGCCAGCGCGCGCGCGATCTCGACGCGACGCCGCTCACCGCCGGACAGCGCAATTGACGGGGTTTTCCGCAAGCGCGCGATGTTGAACTCATCCAGCAGCGAGTTCAGTTCGGCTTCGCGCTTTTTCTTCGAGGGCTCGACCACTTCGAGCACCGCACGGATGTTCTGCTCCACGGTGAGGCCGCGAAAGATCGAGGCTTCCTGCGGCAGATAGCCGATGCCTAACCGCGCGCGCTGATACATCGGCAGCTTCGTGACATCGTGGCCGTCGAGCTCGATCGCACCGCGATCGGCCTTGATCAGCCCAGTGATCATGTAGAACACCGTGGTCTTGCCCGCG
>CAWCGA010000034.1:0-46341 GCA_963794775.1 uncultured Alphaproteobacteria bacterium
CGGTGAATGTCTGCTGCGCCATCGTGGCCTCTCGTTATCGTCGCCCTCTTGCGGGGCGACACCTCCGAGGTGCGGCTGTCGCCGTCCCCGGGTTGAATTTCGATCCATTTCGAGAGCCGGAAGACCTCTTTCAGGGCCGTTTGGTCCTGATTTTGTTCTTCAGACCTTCAAAACGCAAAACGACGCGCGGGGCGACCTCATCGCTCCACCCGTCAGAATCATCTCATTGCCGGCCTGCAAAAGCCCGAAATCGCCTGTCTCCCAACGACTTGCGCAGGAATACCCGCCTCTCCAACGCCCGTCGTGCTTTCGTGCTGCCGCCCCGATATGGGGTAACAATCGTGAAGATTCGAGGGGTAAACCATCGAATCCCCACACTTTTTCGTGTTTGGCCTGCATCCGGGCATCCCTTTTGCAGGCCGGGCGCAGAGACCGGCGATCCGGCCTCCGCTTTGTCCTCGCGCTTACTTGAGCTCGACCTTGGCGCCAGCCTTCTCGAGCTGCGCCTTGAGCTTTTCGGCCTCGTCCTTGTTGACGCCTTCCTTGACCGGCTTCGGCGCGCCTTCGACCAGGTCCTTGGCTTCCTTCAGCCCGAGACCGGTGATGGCGCGGACTTCCTTGATGACCTCGATCTTCTTTTCGCCGGCAGCGGCGAGCACGACCGTGAACTCGGTCTTCTCTTCCACCGGAGCGGCAGCGGCGCCGCACGGCCGGGCCGGCAACCGCGACCGCAGCCGCGGCCGAGACGCCCCACTTCTCTTCCAGGAGCTTCGCGAGTTCGGCGGCTTCGAGCACGGTGAGGCTCGAGAGGTCGTCGACGATTTTCTGCAAGTCAGCCATTGATCTGTTTCCTTAAGACGTTTGGTTCGAACCAGGGTTTGAGTTTTGCGAAGGGCGTCAGGCCGCTTCGCTCTTTGAGGCATGAGCCTGAATGACGCGCGCGAGCTTGGCCGCGGGCGCGTTCGCGAGCTGGGCGAGCTTGGTTGCCGGCGCAACAATGAGACCGACAATCTTGGCGCGCAGTTCGTCGAGCGACGGCAGCGAGGCAAGCGCCTTGACGCTGTCGACATTCAGGACGGTTTTCCCCATCGAGCCGCCGAGGATGACGAACTTCTCGTTCGCCTTGGCGAAATCGACGGCAACCTTTGGCGCCGCAACCGGATCGTTTGAAGTTGCGATCACGGTCGGCCCCTTCAACAGGGAGCCGATGGAAGCGACGTCAGTGCCTTCAAGAGCAATTTTGGCGAGACGGTTCTTCGAGACCTTCACGGAGGCGCCAGCCTGCTTCATCTGCATGCGCAGCTTCTGCATCTGGGCCACGGTGAGGCCGGAATAATGAGCAACGATCGCGACGCTCGTGGTCTTGAAGACCGCGTTGAGCTCCTCGACCGCCTCTTTTTTTGCCGCTCGTTCCACAGCAAGCTCTTTCCGGTTGGCGGTCGACGCAAAGCGGGACCGCCGGGTTGCACCCATCGTCCCGCCCAAAACCTGACCTCTGGACTAGTCCCAAGGACACGTCGGGCAAGACGACAATTAGAAGCCTGCCCTCCCGCATCGCCTTGAGGGCCACGCGGGGTGTCGAGGTTCGAACCAAACAGGCTTCCCGCCACTCTCTGCGAGCAGGCTGAAAGCGAAATCCGGTCTTCACCCGTCTATGCAGGCCATGCGATTAAGCCTTTGAGGAAACTTGTTTCCTCGCAGAGCGCCTGCAGTCTTGGACAGGACCCGAGGTCATCGGCGCGAACCGAAAGACCCCTGCCCGCAACTCCTTGCAAAAACGACGGCTTTTCTTTCCTTTCGAGCAATCCTTGTGGATGTCCTCGGAAAGGAATGAACTCCCGTGATCTCTGGTTTTGGAGTGCGCACACAGACGTGCCAGCAACGGCCAGCACGCCCGGAGGCGCGCTCTTTAGCTGGTCTCGCCCACCTTGCCAAGAGCAATTTTCAGACCAGTTTGACGCAGTCGGACACCCTGAATTCGGTCGAAGTCGCCAGCCTTTAGGCCGGAATCGGATAGGCCAGCGGTTGGCCTGCGAAGAAGGCGGCGAGGTTCGCTATTACGCAGTCCTGCATGGCCACGTGCGACTCAAGGGTGTGCCCGCCGGTATGGGGGGTCAGAACCACGTTGGGAAGCGCGGTCAGGGCATCCGGGGCGTGCGGCTCCCTGGCGTAGACGTCGAGCCCGGCGCCCGCGATGACCTTGTCGGTCAGCGCCTGGATCAGGGCGGGCTGGTCGATCACCGAGCCACGGGCGATGTTGACGACATGGCCGTCCTCGCCGAGCCGGCGCAGGATGTCAGCGTTCACAATCCCATTGGTCTCCGGGCCCGCGCGCACCGCGACGATGAGCACGCTGCACCAGTCGGCCAGCGCTTCGAGCGTCGTGAAATATTGATAGGGGACGTCGCGCTTGCTGCGGCTGAAATAGCCGACCTCGGACTCGAAGGCGGCCACGCGCGCAGCGATCTTGCGGCCGATCTCGCCGAGACCGTAGACGCCGACCTTGCGGCCGCGCATGCCCTGCTGTGCTCGCATCAGTGGCGATGGCTTCATCGCTGCCCAGCTGCCCTCGCGAATGTATTGATCCGCGACAACGAGCCGCCGCACGCTCGCAAGCGTCAAAGTCAGCGCGATGTCGGCCACCGATGAGGCGTTCGCGCCGGGGCTGTGCCCGATCTTGATGCCGCGCGCCGCCGCCGATTTCAGATCGACGCCGTCATAGCCCGTGCCGTAGCAGATGATGGCCTCAAGCTTCGGCAGCATGTCCATGATGTCAGCGCCGAACTTGCTGCCGCCGGCTGTGATAATGGCGCGTACCGATGCCAGTTCGTCCGCCGCAAAGGTTTCGTTCGGCTTCTTGCCCGCCGCATCCATCAGATCGAAATGCTGCCCGATGCGCGCCAGCTGCGCCTTCGGGAAACGGTGCAGGATCAAAACTTTTTCGGACATCGATGCACCCCCAAAATGCGAAGGGCGAAACCGTTGCCGATCCCGCCCTTTGCAATTTTCATTCAGCGCTCGCTCTAGTGCAGCGAGCCCGGCTCGACCTTCACGCCCGGTCCCATCGTCGAGGACACCGCGACGCGCTGGATGTAGGTGCCCTTGGCGCCGGCGGGCTTGGCCTTGCTGACGGCGTCGGCGAGTGCCTTGACGTTGGCGACGAGCTTGTCCTCGGAGAACGAGGCCTTGCCGACGCCGGCCTGCACGATGCCGGCCTTCTCGACACGGAACTCGACCGAGCCGCCCTTGGCACCCTGCACCGCAGTTTTGACGTCCATGGTCACGGTGCCGATCTTCGGGTTCGGCATCATGCCGCGCGGACCGAGCACCTTACCGAGGCGGCCGACCAGCGGCATCATGTCGGGGGTAGCGATACAACGATCGAAATCGATCGTGCCGCCCTGCACCTTCTCGACCAGGTCCTCGGCACCGACGACGTCGGCGCCCGCAGCCTTGGCCTCGTCAGCCTTTGCGCCGCGCGCGAACACGCCGACGCGCAAGGTGCGGCCGGTGCCGTTCGGCAGGTTGACGACGCCGCGGACCATCTGGTCGGCGTGGCGCGGATCGACGCCGAGATTGATCGAGATCTCGATCGTCTCGTCGAACTTCGCCTTCGACCGCTCCTTGACCATCTTGATGGCCTCTTCGAGCGGATAAAGCTTTTCGCGATCAACGCCTTCGCGGGCGGTCTTCAAACGTTTTCCGATTGCCATAATCCGTTACCCCGCCACTTCCAGGCCCATCGAACGGGCCGAGCCCTCGACCATCTTCATGGCCGACTCCACGGTATCGCAATTCAAGTCCTTCATCTTCTTCTCGGCGATCTCGCGCACCTGCGCTTTGGTCACCTTGCCGGCCTTGTCGCGGCCCGGCGCTTTCGAGCCGGACTCGATCTTGGCCGCTTTCTTGAGGAAGTAGGACATCGGCGGCGTCTTCATCTCGAAGGTGAAGGAACGGTCCGCGTAAATCGTGATGATCACCGGGATCGGGGTGTTCTTCTCTTCCTTCTGGGTCTGGGCGTTGAACGCCTTGCAGAACTCCATGATGTTCAGGCCGCGCTGACCAAGCGCGGGGCCGATCGGGGGCGATGGGTTCGCTGCCCCCGCCGGCACCTGAAGCTTCAGGTATCCGGTCACTTTCTTTGCCATATCTCACTCCTGTTGTGCCGGCACGTGTCCGGCGGTTTCAGGTTCCGTGGTGCGGATGGAAGCGCGGCTGGCAACCGCGCTTGTCCTCCCACGGCCTCACTTCTTCTCCCTCGCCCCGCTCTTGCGGAGAGAGGTGAGCAAACGGTCAGACCTTCTCGACCTGAGCGAATTCCAGTTCGACCGGCGTCGCGCGGCCGAAGATCGAAACCGCGACCTTCACGCGCGAGCGGCCCTCGTCGATTTCCTCGACCACGCCGGAGAACGACGCGAACGGACCGTCCGCCACGCGCACATTCTCGCCGATCTCGAACGACACCGACGCCTTCGGCCGTTCCACGCCTTCCTGCACCTGGTGCAGGATGTGCATGGCTTCCTTCTCCGAAATCGGCATCGGCTTGTTTTCCGCGCCGAGGAAGCCCGTTACCTTGGGCGTGTTCTTGATGAGATGGAAAGCCTCGTCGGTCAACTTCATCTTCACCAGCACGTAGCCGGGGAAGAACTTGCGCTCAGCGTCGATTTTGCGGCCGCGGCGCACTTCCGTGACCTTCTCGGTCGGCACCAGCACCTGCTCGAACAGCTCTTCGAGGCCGCGCTGCTTGGCCTGCTCGCGAATGGATTCGGCGACCTTCTTCTCGAAGTTCGAATAGGCGTGGACGATGTACCAGCGCTTGTCCATGAGCTCTGCTGCGGCGGTTGCCATTAGTGAATGCCCAAAACCAGAGTGATCAGGTAGCGGATGATCTGATCCGCGGCGAAAAAGAAAATCGACGCCAACGCAACCATCACAAACACCATGATCGTGGTGATCGTGGTCTCACGGCGGGTCGGCCAGGTGACCTTGGCGGTCTCCGAGCGCACTTCCTGCAGGAATTTGAACGGGCTGAAAGCCATCGCAGTTCCGCGTCCCCTCGGGGACGAATGTCATGTGAAAAGGGAAACCGAACGACCTTCGCCTCGCACAAGCATTATCGGCCCAACCCTCTATTGCAAGAAGGAGGAGCCGGACAGCGGGCTCGATTGTTCGGGGATTTCTATTGCCGCGCCGGATATCCGCCTCTAAGCGGGCCGGCTGCAGGTGGCGGCTATCTACTGCCGTCTGCTCCAAAGGTCAAGGTGGGAGGCGGTGAAATCAAGGGCTTAGCCGGCAGAGAGGCTGGCAAGAGTGGCAGGGCTCGAACCTGCGACGCCCGGTTTTGGAGTTCGCAGGGACACATGGCACCCGGTGCTGACGTGTCCCTTCTCATCTGATGTTGTTTGTCTTTTCCTGGCTCGCCCCACAGGAGTGCCATATAGCGCTATTAAGCGCCGAAGCCCGAATGGGTCCAAGGAAACCCTGGAGCCTTTGACCTCGATCGAGATCCTCGCCAAGTGCTTCGCGGGCGTTTATCCGTCGCATAAGTCAGCAATGATCGACACTCCACGGAATCCGGTCCCACCGTCCCGACCACGGGTAAGCCTTGCTACTTTGTTGAACCTGCGACCCGACCGGAGTCGATTGGTATCGGCGGCGCGCGCGTCGATGGCCTCCGGCATCTGCCTGCTTGCAGGTTGGTTGCTCGACAATCAAGCGGCCGGTTTGACGGCCAATCTCGGCGCCTTTGCCGCGCTCTACGGCAGCGGACGCCCCTACCGCAACCGCGCAGTCCTGCTGGGACTCGTGTAGGCGGCCTTGTCCTGAGCGTCGCGGTGGGTTTGGAGGCCGCCACGGTGGCAAACCCTTGGGTCGGCGTCACGGTGGCGGCGCTGATTGCGACCCTCGCGAGCTTCTTTTGCAGCGCGCTGAACGTTGGACCGCCAGGGGCCTACATGTTCATGCTCGCTTGTGCAGTCGGCACCTCGATGTCCGGACAAGGGCCGCATCTCGCGCGGATCGCGATGCTTGTCGCGGCGGGCGGGGCTGTCTCGTGGACATTGCATATGCTCGGGGCGCTCTGGCAGCCGCGCGGGCCTGAGCGCCAGGCCGTAGCCAATGCGGCCTCCGCAGTCGCCGACTTCATCGATAGCGCGGCGCGCGGTCAGTCGGATCTGCCGCGTCACAAAGCCGCGACGAGCTTACACGATGCCTGGCGAGCGCTCATCGCCTGGCAACCCGCACGAGCCCGGTCCGATGTGACGTTAGATCGGCTACAGGCGTGCAGCCGCGAACTGCATGGGCTGTTTGCCGCGGCGGTTCGCGAGGGCAGCGCGGGCCGTGGGCTCGATCCGAAGGCAGGTGACGAAGCCCGAAACATCAGACTTCGCCTGACCGAATGGCCGACCGAGGATGCCCCTGCCGGACCAAATCAACGACGCTCTTTCTTCGAGCCGCGTGAAATGATCGCGGCATCCTTTGCCTGGGCCGCACAGCCGCCGCGCATTGCCGTTCGCGTCGGGACGGCGGCATTGATCGCGGGATCTGTCGCGGCATTGATTGGGCTGGAACGCTCCTATTGGGCCGCGGCAGCCGCCGTGTTGATCCTGCACCAGGGGTTCAACTGGGTGCGCGCCATGCAACGCGGCCTGGAGCGAACTCTTGGTACGATCCTCGGCTTGATCGTTGCGGCCGTCCTGGCGTGGCTTCACCCCGGTGGCCTTGCTCTGGTCGCATGCATTGCCGGGCTGCAATTCATCGGTCAATTGTTCGTCGTGTCAAACCATGCGCTCGCCGTCTTCTTCTTCACCCCGATGGCTTTGCTGATGGCAACGGCGGTCGGCGCATCCGCTTCCGACGCCAGCCAATTGCTCGCAGCACGCGGCCTCGACACGATCATTGGCTGCGGAATCGGACTGGCTGTGCTGCTTGCGACCTACCGAACGGACAGTGCGACAGTAGGGAATGCGATTTCGGAAACATTTGACGCTGCGAAGTCGGTTTTGCCTTTTCTGTCACGCGGTGAAGTAACGTCGGAGGAAGCGCGCGTCGCGCGCCGACGATTGCGATCCGATGCCTTCGATTTGATCCTGCTCTACGAGGAGCAGGCGGGTGGAACGGGACGGGCACGTGCAGAGGCGGACCGAGCCTGGCCTGCGATAGTCGCCGTCCAAAGGTTGGCATTCCGCATTCTTGCCGCGTGCTGGGAGGTCGAAGCCGGGGTTGCCGGTCATCCGCTGTTCGACGCCGATGGCGAGCAGGCGATCGTTCAAGCACTCAATTCGCTGCAGGCAGGCCACGCCGCCGTAATCCCTCGCTCAGCATCGAACTTTCTCGTGCCGGAGATCATCATGTTGAATGAGAGTTTGCCGCCGTGAGGTCGATTGCATGCCGTCAGCCGCGCCTTACCCTTTTCAAAATGTCGCGGGTGGCGTCATCGAACTACTTCTGGTCGAGCGACGGCGGTCCGAACGTTGCCCGATAGATCGTCCAGTAGAAGGCGCCGACAAAGCCGGCTCCGCCGACGATATTGCCGAGCGTGACCGGAATGAGATTGTGCACGATCCCGGACATCGTGATCAGCGACGCGTCGAAATTATCGGGAGCGTGGCCGGTCTGGACCATGAGCCACGCCAGCGGCAGGAAATACATATTGGCGACACAGTGCTCGAACCCGGCTGCGATGAAGGCCGAGACCGGCAAGATAACCGCCATCAGCTTGTCGGTAACCGACCGGCCCGCATAGGCAAGCCACACCGCCGCACACACCAGCACGTTGCAGAGAATGCCCTTGACGAACAGCGTCATCATGTCTGGGCGGATCTTGCCGGCTGCCGTGTTCAATACGGACAATCCGATGCGGCCGTCGTTCATGTCGAGGTGGTGGGAGAAAAAGACCAGCACGATGAGCCCGAGCGCTCCGATGAAGTTGCCGAGCCACACGATCGTCCAATTGCGCAGCATGGTTCGCGTCGACACTTTGCCGCTGGCCCAGGCCATGATGATCAGATTGTTGCCGGTGAACAGCTCGGCGCCCCCCACAAGGACCAGCGCCAGGCCTAACGTGAACACGAGTCCGCCGACGACGCGGACCGTGGCGAAGCTGAACGTCGGGTCGCTGGCTACGATAGTGTAATAGAGCGCGCCGAACCCGACGCCGCCGCCGGCCACGATCGCCAGCATGAACGAGGTCAGGAATGGAAAGTTGGCTTTCTTGACCCCGACCTTCTCGACGGCCTCCTTGATCTCCGCAGGGCCATAGGCGGACAGGTTGAAGATAGGCGGTTGTGGCGCGGGCTCAGCCATGCGTGATGGTCCCCTGCTCGGTTCGCCGCTACCCGCCTGCCCCGCCGCCCCCGACGAGAAGTCCGACAATCTGCGCGGCGATCACCTTCACCAAGGTCATCGACGGGAAGATCATGGCGTAGCCGATATCGGGCCGCTCGGTCGGCGCCATCTTGGTCGAATAGACAAGGATGGCGGGATTGCCGGTGGCACCTGAGGCGACGCCGACCAGATCGTCATACGGGATCTTCATGACGTAGTGGCCGACCAGGAGAACGATGAACACGGTCGTCAGCAGCACGGCCACGCCGATGAACAGCATCGTGAAGCCTGATTCAGACACAGTGCGAACGAATGGTTGCCCGGCGTTGACACCGACGGTGGCGAGAAACATCGCAAGACCGAAGTTGCGAAGCACGATATTCGCCGGCAACGGCATGGTCCAAAGCATGGGACCGGTACGGCGGAGCTTGCCGAGAATGAGTGCGACGATCAGCGGCCCTCCGCCGATGCCCAGCGTGACGATGCCCACGCCCGGTATCGGAATCGGAATCAATCCGAGCAGGACGCCTATCACCATCCCGAGCCCGAGCGAGACATAGCTGAACTCGGCGGCCGCCTTCACGGTGTCGCCGAAGTGACGCCTGATCTCTTCTTTCTTGTCGGGCGGCGTCAACACGCCGACCCGGTCGCCGAACTCCAGCATCAGGTCGGGTGACGGCACCAGGTCCGCATCGTAGCGGCGAACATGCAGCAGATGCGTCGGATAACCCTGCGGCATCGGCAAGCTGGCGAGGGGTATGCCGACGACATTGGCCTTTCCGACAAAGACGCGAATGTAGTCGAGATCGGCGCGATCGCTAGCCAGTTTACCAGGCTCCAAGGTACCGAGCTGTGCGGCCGCCTTGGCAATCGCCTCCTCGCTCTCCGCGACGACAAGCACGGCATCGCCGGCTGACAGAACGGTGTCGGACGTCGGAACGACGTTGCGCCCACCCTTGCGGACCATCGTGACCTGAACGTCGCTGAGGATGCCGGCCGCCAACTCCTCCAGCTTCTTGCCGGCAAAGCTCGCACCGATCGAAATCTCGCCCATATGGAAACGCTGCGCCTTGGCGGGGAATTTCGGCTTCACGATCTGCGTCATCGCGTAGATGCACAGGATCGGGCCGAGAACACCGAATGGATAGGCGATGGAATAGCCGATCGACGGATCCTTGTTCTTCATCACGTCGAGCGCGGCTTGCAGCGACGCCGTGCTGGTCATCGATCCCGCGTAGAGACCAAGCGTGTGTCCGATCTTGATGCCGAAGACATGTCCCAGCCCGAGCGCGACAGCCAGGCCCGCGAGACAGGCGACCAGCGCCAGCAGATTGTATTTCTGGCCGCTGCCAAAGATGCCGTCGAAAAACTGGCGGCCGTACAGAATGCCGATGCCGTACAGGAACATGATCAGGCCGGTCAGCCCGATCGGACCGATGATCTGCGCCTTCGGCGCGAATGCACCGATGGCAAGTCCGACGAACAGGACCGCGCCGACCCCCAGCGAAAACCCGGCGACGTTGATCTGGCCGACGAGGTAACCGACGCCGATCGCCAGAAATGCCGTGAGGATCGGCTGGCTGCCGATAATGTCGCGTGCAAGATCCAACATGTGTTTCCCCCGAATTGGCCAGACGTCTGATTGATCAGCGGGCGTTGCACCCCGCGGCACGGAATTGTTCGATCACCCGGTTCACCAGATCGCGGCTCGGCGCCTGGGTGTTTTCGAGTTTGTATTCCAGGTCCATCGCCTTCCACTTGAACGACCCCATCTGGTGGAACGGCTGCACCTCCACCCACTGGACGTTCTTCATGGGCGCGACAAATTTTGCGATGCCATCGACATTGGCGGGATCGTCGGTCTCGCCGGGCACCAGCGTGAAGCGAATCCAAGCCGGTTTTCCCAGCGACGCCAGCCGCTCGGCGAAGCGAAGCGTCGGCGCGATGTCGCGGCCCGTCACCCGTTTGTAGGTTTCCGGATCGGAGCTCTTGATATCGAGCAGGACAAGGTCGATTCCGGACAGATAGCCGTCATCGACGCGGTCGCCGAGAAAGCCGGATGTCTGGATGGCCGTGTGCAGACCCATCTTCTTGGCGCCGGCAAAGATTCGCCGGGTGAACGCCATCTGCACCATCGCCTCGCCGCCGGAAATGGTCAGCCCACCGCCGAGAGCCTGGATGGACGGCGCGAAATCGGCGAGCCGGCGGAGCACCTGCTCGACCGAGACATAGGTGCCGTCTTTGAGATGCCAGGTATCCGGATTGTGACAATAGGTACAGCGCAGCAGGCAGCCCGAGACGAACAGTACGAGCCGCAAACCCGGACCATCGTAGCGCGACGACGTTTCGTAGGAATGGCAATAGCCGAACGAACCGACCTCGTCCTTGACCTTGTCCTCATCGGGCGCGTCGGGCGACAGCCCGACCCGGAGGTCATGACGACTTCCGGGCTCCAGTGTCTGCACCGTCGACATGACGTACTCCGTTCAGATCTGACCGTGGAAGGTACGGCTGATCACGTCGCGCTGCTGCTCCGGCGTCAGCCGAACGAAGTTCACCGCGTAGCCGGAGACCCGGATGGTGAGCTGCGGATACTTGTCGGGATTCTTGATCGCGTCCTCCAGCGTCTCCTTGTCGATCACGTTGAGGTTCATGTGGAAACCGCCGCGATCGAAATAGACGTCGAAGGCCTTGGTGGCTTCGTCGATCAGCTGGGCTTCCGACAGATGCGCCTTCTGCGGCGCGACCGAGACGGTGTAGCTGATGCCGTCAAGTGAATCCTTGTACGGCAGCTTCGCCACCGACAGGCAGGACGCGAGCCAGCCATGGCTGTCGCGGCCGTGCATCGGGTTGGCGCCGGGTCCGAACGGCTCGCCCTTGCGCCGTCCATCCGGCGTGTTGCCGGTGGCCTTGCCGTAGACCACGTTGGAGGTGATCGTGAGCACGCTCTGGGTGTGCGTGGCGTTCCGGTAGGTCGGATGCTTGCGGATCTTGTCCATGAAGGCGGTGACGAGAGCGGCGGCGATCTGGTCGACCCGGTCGTCATTGTTGCCGAACTGCGGCGTCGATTGATTGCCCTCGTTCTGGAAGTCGACGATCAGGCCGGTGGCGTCGCGCATCACGCGCATCTTGCCGTACTTGATGGCGCTGAGACTGTCGGCAACCACCGAAAGACCGGCGATCCCGAACGCCATCGTCCGCAGGACGTCACGGTCGTGCAGCGCCATCTCCAGCCGCTCGTAGAAATACTTGTCGTGCATGTAGTGAATGCAATTCATCGCATGCACGTAGGTCTTGGCCAGCCATTCCATTGTGGTGTCGAACTTGGCCATGACGTCGTCATAGTCGAGGACGTCGCCGACCACAGGCATCGTCTTTGGAGCGATTTGATCGCCGGAGACCTCGTCGCGGCCGCCATTGATGGCGTAAAGCAGCGCCTTCGCGAAATTGACCCGGGCGCCGAAGAACTGCATCTGCTTGCCGAGCCGCATCGCCGACACGCAGCAGGCGATGCCGTAGTCATCGCCCCAGTGCGGCCGCATCAGGTCATCGTTTTCATATTGCAGCGACGAAGTGTCCTTGCTGACCTTGACGCAATAGCGTTTGAACGGCGCCGGCATGTGCTTCGACCACAGCACCGTGATGTTCGGCTCCGGAGCCGGCCCGAGATTGTGGAGGGTATGCAGCATGCGGTAGCTGCTCCTGGTCACCAGCGTGCGGCCATCGAGATCCATGCCGCCGACGCATTCGGTCGCCCAGTAGGGATCGCCGCTGAACAGCGCGTCATAGTCGGGCGTGCGCAGGAAGCGGACGATGCGCAGCTTCTGCACCAGCTGGTCCCACAGCTCCTGGGCCCGCGCCTCGTCGAGAGCGCCGGTCTTCAGGTCACGCTCGATGTAGATATCGAGGAAGCTCGAGATGCGGCCGATCGACATCGCCGCGCCGTTGGCTTCCTTGATCGCGCCGAGATAGGCGAAATAGGTCGACTGGAATGCTTCCTGGGCATTCGCGGCCGGCTTTGAGATATCGCAGTCATAGAGCTTGGCCATCGCGGCCAGATCCTTCAGCGCGCGAACCTGCTCGGACAGCTCTTCGCGCGTCCGGATGATCTCGTCCGTCGGCCACATGTCGTTGATCTGCGCCCGCTCCGCCTGCTTTGCCTCGATCAGGCGATCGACGCCGTAGAGCGCCACGCGGCGATAGTCGCCGATGATGCGGCCGCGTCCATAGGCGTCAGGTAGTCCGGTGATGATGCCGGACCTGCGGCAACTCATGATCTCCGGCGTATAGGCGTCGAACACGCCGTCATTGTGCGATTTGCGGTACTTCGTGAAAGCCTCGTGCACGGCTGGATCGGCCTCGAAGCCGGCGGCCTTGATGCCGGCTTCGACCATCCGCAGACCGCCGTACGGAAAGATGGCCCGCTTGAACGGCTGGTCGGTCTGCAGGCCCACGACGACCTCATTGTCGCGATCGATGTAGCCGGCCTTGTGAGCGAGCAGGGTCGAAGGCGTCTTCACATCGACCGCCAGGACGCCCTTCTTCCTCTCATCCGCGAAATACGGTTGCAGCTTCGCCCACACGGCCTTGGTGCGCTGCGACGCGCCGGCGAGAAAGTCTTCGTTGCCGCTGTAGGGCGTGACGTTGCGGACGATGAAATCGCGCACGTTGATCGACGTTTGCCAGTCGCCCGGCCGGAAGCCCGTCCAGCCGTTTCCGGTGTCGGCGTCCTGTTTGAGAGCGGCGCTTCCCTTCATGATCGGTCTCCCAAGGCGTGTATGTCGATTGGTGTGCCCGATTGGCGGCTGTCATGCGGGCTTTGAAGGCGACGCTAGGTCGGGCCAGCGTCTGGACGTTGATCTAAATCAAGCGCCGAAGGACGCGCTCCGTCTCAATCGATGATGTGGTAGCCGCCATCGATATACGTCACGTTGCCGGTGATCAGCTTGGCGCCGTCGAGCGCCAGGAACGCGGTTGCTGCCCCGACATCGTCGATGCTCACGAGGCTTCGCGTCGGCGCCTTGGATTGCGCCTTGTCCATGAGATCGTCGAATTCGGGGATCCCCGATGCAGCGCGCGTCGCCAGCGGCCCCGGCGAGATCGCATGAACACGAATGCCCTTCGGTCCGACTTCGGCGGCGACATAGCGCACGGCCGCTTCCAGCGCAGCCTTGGCCACGCCCATGATGTTATAGTTCTGCACGACCATCTGGCTGCCGTAATAGGTCATGGTGAACATGGTGCCGCCGCGCTTCATCAAGGGTTCGGCGAGGTGAGCCATGCGCAGGAACGACCAGCAGGACACGTCCATCGTCTTCAGGAAGCCGTCGCGGCCGACGTCGATGACGCGGCCGTGCAGCGCCTCCTTCGGCGAGAAGGCGATCGAGTGCAGCAGGAAGTCGAGCTGACCCCACTCCTGCTTGATATAGTCGAACACGCGCTCCATCTGTCCTTCGACCATCACATCGAGCGGCATGAAAAGCGGCGCTTCGAGCATCTCCGCCAGCGGCTGCACGTGCTTCTTGGCCTTCTCGTTCAGATAGGTGACCGCGAGCTC
The DNA here is from genome assembly GCA_963794775.1 of uncultured Alphaproteobacteria bacterium. GTDB lineage: Bacteria > Pseudomonadota > Alphaproteobacteria > Rhizobiales > Xanthobacteraceae > Bradyrhizobium. Next base: position 13,883 of record CAWCGA010000034.1, read on the forward strand.
CGCTCCCAAAGCGCGGAAGGCCTTCGCGCAGCCCCAGGCGATCGACTGATCATTGGCGATGCCGACGATCAGTCCCTTGCGGCCCTTGAGCGCGACCTTGGTCTCCGGGAAAACGGGGATGCTCATGATGCTTTCTCTTTGGCCTGCATCGACTGACGCTTCGACAGCAGCGCTAGCGTGTGCTGCGCGATCATCAGCTCTTCATCAGTCGGTAAGACATAGACGGGGATGCGACTGTCGGACCGCGAAATCCTGCCGGCATTGTTGGCATTTTCGGCGGGGTCGATGATGACGCCGAGCCAACCGAGCTTTTCCGCGATGCGGGCGCGGATCGAGGCCGAATTTTCGCCGATGCCGGCGGTGAAGACGAAGGCATCCAGGCCCTGCAGTGCCGCCGCCAACATCCCCGCATTGAGTCCGATCCGGTACACGAAATAGTCGATGGCGAAGGCCGCGCGCGGATCTGCGCTTGTCTCGAGCTCGCGCATGTCGTTGCTGACGCCCGACAGCCCCTTCAGGCCGCACTCGCGATAGAGGAAGTCCTGCACCTTCGCCGCCGACATGCCCTTCTCCGCGATCAGATAGAGCACGACGCCGGGGTCGAGCTGGCCCGGCCGCGTTCCCATCGCAAGACCGTCGAGTGCGGTAAAGCCCATGGTGCTTTCGACGCTCTTGCCGTCCTTGATGGCGCACATCGAGGCGCCGCTGCCGAGATGCGCGACAATGACGCGTCCGCCCGCGATGTCGGGCGCGACCTGGGGCAGACGCTCGGCGATGTACTCGTAGGAAAGGCCGTGGAAGCCGTAGCGCCTGACGCCTTCGGCATGGAGTTGATGCGGGATCGCATAGTGGTCGGCGAGCGCATCATGATTGCGATGAAAGGCGGTATCGAAGCAGGCGACCTGCGGCAGCGTCGGGAAATTCTTCAGCAAGGTCTTGATAGGCGCGAGGTTATGCGGCTGGTGCAGCGGCGCCAGCGAGACGTAGCACGCGAGTTGCGTCACGACGTCCTGGTCGATCTGCACCGGCTGGGCGTGATCCGGCCCGCCATGCACCACGCGATGGCCGACCGCGATCGGGTTGATCTGAAGCTCGCGCAACCAGGCACCAGCGACTGCCATCGCGGCCGGAACGTCAGCGACGCTTTCTACCGGATAGGTCCGGTCTGCCAGGGTCTCGCCTGCCGCGCCGCTTGCACGCAAGCGCGGACGGCTGCCGATCCCGTCCATCTGTCCCTTGATCTGCCGCTTCAAGCCGCCATCGCCCTCGACCGCGAAGACCTGAAACTTCACGCTGGAGGAGCCGGCGTTGACGACAAGGATGGTATCCATGGCGGTCACGCAGAAGCGACTGGCGCGTGACGGCGCCTTGCATCGGCAAGCAGCGACGCCACCGCCGCAGAGGCCATCCGCGACCGCGCCGTATCGGCCCGCGACGTCAGGACAACAGGCACGCGGGCGCCGAGCACGATGCCGGCGCCGTCGGCCTTGGCGAAGTAGGCCAGGTTTTTGGCCAGCATGTTGCCGGACTCCAGATCCGGCACGACCAGGATCTGCGCCCTGCCCGCGACCTCCGACTTGATGCCTTTGATACGCGCAGCTTCAAGGTCGATAGCGTTGTCGAAAGCGAGCGGCCCGTCGAGCAGCGCGCCGGTGATCTGCTTGCGGTCGGCCATCTTGCACAGTGCGGCAGCCTCGATGGTGGACGGGATCTTCGACGTCACCGTTTCGACCGCCGAGAGGATCGCGACCCGCGGCGTCGTGCCGAAGCCGGCCTGATTGAAGAGATCGACGGCGTTCTGGATGATGTCGCGTTTGGCGTCGAGATCGGGGAAGATGTTGATCGCCGCATCGGTGACGAACACGGTGTCGGCATAGGCCGGCACGTCCATGACGAACACATGGCTGATACGGCGGTCGGTGCGCAGTCCGCCCGTTTTCGCAGCCACAGCGCGCATGATCTCGTCGGTATGCAGGCTGCCCTTCATCAGGACCTCGCCCTTGCCTTCATGGATCAGCTCCACGCCGCGCGCCGCAGCAGCAGCCTCCGTCGGCGCGGTGTCGACGATCTCGTAGCCGGAGATGTTCAGGCCGTGCTTGGCGGCGATGTCCTTGATCCTGGCGGCGGGACCGACCAACGTCGCTTTGATGATCCCGGCTTCCGCCGACTCGATCGCGCCGCGCAGCGAACTCTCGTCGCAGGGGTGTACGACGATGGTAGAGACCGTACGAACCGCCTTCGCGGCGGCGATCAGGCGATCGTATTTCGAGCCCGGCTGGGTCGTGCTCGTTCCGGCTGTCATGCTGCTCATTGCTTTACTCCGAATCTCTATGATGCCCTGGCCTTCGGATCGAAAGGGACGGTGTTTCCCTCAAGTCCGAACAGGCTGGCGACCTGCTTCAGACGCTTTGCCACCTCGCCGGAGATTCCGGCACTGGCCGACAGCACTTCTTCAATGAGCGCGAATGCCCTGCGGCGCTCGTCCATACTTTCCGGCAGGAGTTTTGGAAGCGCGGCGAGCGCGGCCTCGCGGTCGAGCAGCAGCATGAAGAACTGCTCCCGCACCAGCATCTTGAACTCCGCGAGCGTCAGCCGTGTCTGCTCGTCGGCCTGGCGCATCCGACGCAGCGCCTCGAGACTGCGCTCGTCCACCATGCCGCGAGCCGAACCGATATAGAGCAGCGCGCGGATGCCGGCCTCTGTCAGACCGCCGGACCCGATCTTCGATTTCAGCTCCGCGACCCGCGCTTCAAGCCGCGCGCGGTACTCGCTGTGCATCTCGCGCCGGCGGGAAGGAGCGGATTGCGGATCGACGCCCACAGCAGCCTGCAAGGCAGGTGAGCCGTAGATAGCCAGGAACATCGCTTCGCTCAGCGCTTCCTGAGAGTCGCGCCATTGATCCAGCGAGCTGACGATCTGCTTCGACATCCTCTCCTGGAACGCGAGGAACGGATTGTCCTGCGCTATCGTCTTGCGGTCTTCCCGCGCCTTGTCTGCCGCGTTCTGTACGCCCTTCATCAACGGATTTTCGCTGCTGAACGCCTCGTATTGCACGCGAAGCGGATGCCAGTTGCGCATCATCTCCGCCATCTGCGGCGTAACCATCGATTTGATGAAGGGCTGAAGATATTTCTGGTACGCGGCCAGGTTCATTTCCGACACGCGCTTGGCGGTCTCGAAGCGGCGCTCGTCCTCCGGCGAATTACCGCCCATGGCGCGGATGTCGTCGAGTGTGCGGGCTTCGCACCGCATCACCCACTGTCCGACAGCAAGCTCATCATTGAGCGTTTCCGCACCCCTCGCCTCGAATGTCGCCTCGTAGAGACCGGGCGGCAGCACATCGATCAGGTCGATATTGCTGGAGAACTCGGCGTGCTCTTTCTTGGCGACGCCGCCTGAGACGAAAATGCCGAGATGGCCGATCGTCTCATGCACGGTGTAGACGATGGTCTGCCCGTAGGCCCTGATCTCGTCGACATCGGCGTAGAGATCGAGAATCCAGTGCAGGGCCTGCTGCGGCGGCGTGATGTTGTCACCCTCGGAGCAGAACACCACGATCGGCGAGCGGATGTTGCGGAGATCGACTGCGGTGCCGTCAGACATCTTGATGCGGCCGGCGGCGAGATTGTTTCCGACGAAGAGCTCGTCGACGATGAACTGGATTTCCTCGGCGTTGAGGTTGACGTGCCCGCCCCACCACTTTTCGAATTCGAGATAGCGGTCCGCCTCGGTGTCGACCTTGGAGTAGACGTTGTACTGCTTGCTCCACAGCGTGTTCGAAGGATTCTGACTCTCGAAGTTCTGCACCAGCCAGGCGCCGTCGAACTTGCCGCCGCCGAGATCGCTGGTGAGCGCAGTCAGCCAGCTACCGCCGAGCAGCCCGCCCGAATAGCGCATCGGGTATTTGCCATGAACGCCGGCCCAGTAGGCCAGCGGCGCGCCCGCGATGATCAGTGGGCCGAACAGCTCGGGCCGCAGCGAGGCGAGGATCATCACCGCCCAGCCGGCCTGGCAGTTGCCGATCACGCATGGCTTGCCGTCGGCCTTGGGATGCCGCTCGATCACCTTCTCGATGAAGATGGCTTCAGCCCGCGCGATGGACTCGATGGTCTGGCCCGGCATCGGCTCGGGAAGGAACCCGATGAAGTAGCAGGGGTGGCCTGCTTTCATCGCGACCCCGATCTCGCTGTCGGCCTTGAAGCCGCCGATGCCGGGACCGTGACCGGCGCGCGGGTCGACGACCACGAATGGCCGGCGTTCCATGTCGATTTCGACGCCCTTGGGCGGGATGATGCGCACCAGCACGTAGTTGACCGGCTGATCCAGCTTGCGGCCGTCGATGATCAGTTCCGCCGCGTAGCTCAGGACATGCGGCGCCGTCTGGGCGACCTGTTCGCGATATTGGTCGCCGCGCTGGCGCATGATGTCGAGGAACAGAACGCTGCGCTGGCCGGCGTCCACCATATATTTGACCGCGTTTGCAACGATCTCCGACATGGGTCCGCCCGGAATTGCCGTATTTTCAGTCATCACGTCGCATCCTCAGAGCTTGACCAGGACATCTTGCGCGCTGCAGCGCACGGACCCTTGACTTAGGTCAAGGTCGGCTGCCTCCGTCGAAGGCGAATGTGTTGCACGATGACCCCGGCCACCTACTCCGCCCGCGAGCAACTCCGCGATGGGCGCCCGATCGAGATCCGCGCCTTGCGGCCGTCCGACGAGGCCGGAATGCTCGACGCCGTCAATCACACCAACGCCGAGTTGTTGCGACGCCGCTTTTTCGTCACCAAACGCGCTTTCTCGGACAAGGAGAAGGCGTTCTTCATGAACGCCGATTTCGTCAATCACGTCGCACTCGTCGCGGAGATCGATGAAGGCGGGCGGCGCGCAATCGTCGGCGGCGGACGTTACATCGTGACCGAACCGGGTCATGCGGAGATCGCCTTTGTCGTGATCGACGACTATCAGGGCAAAGGCCTCGGGACGTTGCTGATGCGCCATCTCGCGGTCATCGCCCGTTCAGCTGGACTGAAGCAATTGATTGCCGATGTGCTGCCCGAGAACGCCGCCATGCGAAAAGTGTTTAGCAAGTTCGGCTTCGAGGCTCGCCGTGGTTTGGATCCGCAGGTGGTTCACCTTGTCCTGACGCTTTGAAAGCTGAGCCCGGGTTGATCTAAATCAAGGAGCGTCCCGAAGGAGCGTCAAAGCTAGCAAAGCATTTTTGACGCGGCCGTTCCGTGAATTCGATCGGAGCCTGCCTCATCTCTCGATAGAGCACCGCCCTATGAAGTGGAACTTATGGTTCGGTGCCCGGAGCTACTTGAAAGCCTCACTCTGGATCGTTCCATTCATCGCTATTCCGCTCGAACTGGCGACCACACGACTGGTGCATCGGATAGATGCCTGGCTCGGATGGACCCTGCTGGGTTTTTCGCCGACCGGCGCTCAGGCCTTTCTCCAGACATTCGTCACGGTCACGCTTTCCTTCGTGGTCTTCACTTTCGGCTCGCTGCTGGTGGCGATTCAGGTCGCAAGCGCGCAAATGACGCCCCGCATCATCGCCACCACGTTGCTAAGAAACGACGTCGTCAGATATACCGTCGGCCTCTTCATCTTCACATTGATGTTCGCGCTCAGCGCGCAGAACAGAGTGGAGAAGGAAGTTCACCAGTTGGTCATGTTGTTGGCCGCGTTGCTCAGCATTTTCTGCTTCGCGGCCTTCTTCTATCTGATCGACTACGCCTTACGGCTGTTGCGCCCGATCAGTATTCTGGCCCAGGTGGGTCGCGACGGGCTCGCGGTCATCGAAACCGTCTACCCCGATCAGATTTCCGTTTCTGACGCTCCGCCACCGGAAAGGCTCGATCCTGGCCCTCCGGCTCGCATCATCCGGCACCAGGAAACGTCGGCCATTGTGCTGGCAGTCAATCTCGACCTGCTGATGGCCGAAGCCAAACGATCGAACGGTGTCATCGAGTTCGTCCCTCAAGTCGGCGACTTCGTCGCGGTAGACGAGCCCCTGTTCAACTTATTCGGCAGGGCACATCTGGCCGACGAGGCGACGTTGCGCGGAGCGGTTGCGCTCGGGTCGGAGCGGACCATGGAACAGGACCCGACCTTCGCATTTCGCATTATCGTCGACATTGCACTCAAGGCGTTGTCGCCGGCGATCAATGACCCCACGACAGCTGTACTCGCGATAGACCAGTTGCATCGTTTGTTAAGGTGGGTCGGCAAGCGTAATTTGCGCACCGACGAATGGCTCGACGAATCCGGTGGTCTCCGGGTGATCTTTCGGACCCCTAACTGGGATGATTTCGTGCATCTCGCCTTCAGCGAAATCCGCGCCTGCGGGTCGAACAATCTGCAAATCGTCAGACGGCTGCGGGCGATGATCGACAATCTGGTCCGAACGCTACCGGTCCCCCGTCACGCAACGTTACTGCAGCAACTGAGTTTGCTCGATCGTGAAATTGAACGGCACTTCAGTTACCCGGAAGAGCTGGCGCTTGCCCGCATCCCTGACGCCCAGGGCCTCGGCGGCCACTCCGGAAAAACAATAAGCGCTTGACACTCCGCAAAACCGTGGCCGGGCACGTTCATGCGACAGGGGCCAATTGCAATGGCAGCAAATAACGCTCTTACTCATGCACAGCTGAAAACTCCCAAATCAGCCGCAATCGCGGGCATCGTGTTTTCCTTCTTGCTGTTCGCGATCTTTTGGCTGCTTCGACGGTCTATTCCCGCCGACCCGCTGGAGCCAGGCGCCTGGCTTGATACCGACAGAGGAACAATCGCCGTTGCGTTGAACCTGGTCCCGTTCGCCGGCGTCGCCTTTCTGTGGTTCATCGGCGTGTTGCGCGATCGGCTCGGTCAGTTGGAGGATCGTTTTTTCGCGACGGTGTTTTTGGGCAGCGGATTGTTATTCCTCGCGATGCTGTTTGTCGCCGCCGCGGTCATAGGCTCGGTCATGCTGGTGGCTTCAATTTCCGAGCCGAACCAACTAACCAGCTCCGCCACTTTTCGATTCGCGCGTGCTGCCGCTTTTATCATCGCAAATGTCTACGCAAGCAAGATGGCCGCTGTATTCATGTTTTCGACTTCAACCGTCGTAATCTATACAGGCATCGTTCCGCGCTGGATTGCCTATGTAGGATTTACGCTCGCACTGATTGTTCTGATTGGTGGCCATTATATCGGTTGGAGCCTGACCGTATTGCCCGTTTGGGTGCTCATGATCAGCGTATATATCCTGATCGACAATCTAACGAACGTCAGGACACCGGCGTGAGGGTTTGGACATGCTGTGAACGAGACCGTTGATCTAGATCAACCGCGCAGAGCTGCAGCCCCTGACGCTTCGGCGAGTGTTTCCGGGCCGTCAAGGGCCAGGACATTCGTCTATCTCAGCAACGGGGCTGCGATGGGACCCACTCCGGATATTCCTTTGCCGAAAGGCAATTCGATGAGCGATGACCACGACAAGCAGCGTTCCGAAGCGGACGCCGAACTTGAACGCGAAATCCGCCAGGGTCGAAAGTTCACTGCGCAAGAGGCCTTGGGACGGATGATTGGTCCGGGCTCCATGAAAGGCGGTTCCGCGATCTCTAGAGTGCAAGAGGCCGAGACCGGGATCGGGACGTGGCTGAGAAGCAACCTCACGGATTCGACGGGATCGTTGCAGGCACTGCTGCACCGTCAGCTCAGGGGAAGCGAGTTGCTGCTCAACAACCTTGACCAGCCGCTGCTTGCTTTGGCGGGCTACTGCCAACGGGTGCTCGCCTCGGATTATCGCCTGGAAGAGCTCGTCCGCGAAGCCGATGTCGAATGGGGACGAAGGATGGACGAGCGGCCCCATTTCAACAGAGAAGGTTCTCCACCGCACCCCGACGACCCCTATACAAACGATTCCGTTCGCGCGGCACTAGGCGAAGTCCTGGCGAAGATTACGGAGGCGACAGGCGGGCGACGACAAGCAGGTGAGTAACGAGGTGCGGGAGCCCAAACGCTCCAATTGGCTGCCCCTGCCCCGGCTGGGACCCACTGCCGGCGCGAACGACAGCGCGATTGAATGCCGGCCACGACCGGCGCGCCGGCCGATCGCCTTGATCTCTGGCACTATTGGTCGGTCCGGACGGTCGTTGGGTCCAGATTGGGTCCAGTGTTCGCAATTCGTACCCAAGCGCCAGCGATTCCAGGGCCGTATTTCAAGGGCTTAGCTGGCAGGAGTGGCAGGGCTCGAACCTGCGACCCCCGGTTTTGGAGACCGGTGCTCTACCAATTGAGCTACACTCCTGTGCGATCGAGCTAGCCGCTTCGATCCGCGCCGTTTCAAGCATAGGCCGTGGGCGCTTTGCAAGGCCGAAGCCGTTAACCGGAACAGGGTCAGGCGCTCTTCAGCAGCCAGCGGCAATACATGTCGCCGTAGGCGCCGACCAGCTTTTCCGCCGGCGATTGCGTCGACGATGCATCGACCGCGGCCTGCACCGCCGTGCCGACGATGCCCTGTCCCGCGTACATGACCGCCGTCAATCCGGGATAGGACACGATCACCGCTCCCGTCCGCGCATCCACCAGATTTGCATCCGCAACCATGCCGCGGCCCCCGCCGATCAGGATGCGCTGGACCGCCGAGGCCAGCACGAAACTCTTGACCACGACCTCGAGCCGCACCGGTCGCGCGCCGTGCAGCTGCGGTCCGACCTTCTGCTCCAGCGTGGCCTTGATCTTCGGCGCCAGCATGTTCTGCGTATAGGCCTTGCCCTCCGGCGTATTGGCCCGGGTTGCGATCTCGTCGTCGGAAATGGACTTGGACGTCGCGTAGGCGCGGATGCCGTCTTCCCACTGGAGGTGCGCCTCCGGCGCAAAGCTGACGGAAACCGCAGCCAGCTTCATCGCGGCGACGTCGTTCTGCGACAGCGAATTCTCGATGGTGTTGCAGCCCGCCAGCGCGAGCATCACCGCAAGCGCGGCAAGCCGCGCCGTTCCCCACCCAGCTCTCAAGGTAGGCCCCCGTCCCCAACTCGCCAACGGCGATACTTTTGCAACGATACTCTACCCTCAATTGACAAGGCAAGGACGCCGGCCAGGCAGAGGAGAATTGCGGGAAACAACTGTTCAAGCCGACCCTTCTGCGCCACACTTCGAGCAAGCCAGTAAGCGCACTCGGGAGAGAGAGATGAACGCGCAAGTCGCCGCCAAGCATGCTGCCAGCCCGCAGACCCCGCCGCTGCCGCAAGCCAGGCCCGAGTCGATCGGCCTGTCGCCGTCGCGCCTGCAGAAATTGTCCGACGCCTTCAAGCGCGAGGTCGACAAGGGAACCCTGCCCGGCGCCACCGTGATGGTCGCGCGCAAAGGCCAGGTCGGCTGGTTCGACGCGATCGGGCGGCAAAGCCCGGCGGACAGTCGGCCAATGGCCCACGACACCATCTTCCGCATTTACTCCATGACCAAGCCGATCGTCTCGGTCGGCATCATGATGCTGGTCGAGGAAGGCCAGCTTCTGCTGGTCGATCCCGTCGCCAAATTCATCCCCGAATTCGCTCACCAGAAGGTCGGCGTCGAGAACAACGGCCGGCTCGAACTGGTCGAAATGGTCAGGCCGATGACGGTGCAGGATCTGCTGCGCCACACTTCGGGCATCACCGCCGACAACACCGGCAACCGCATGGTGCAGCAGCTCTACAAGGAGGCGCCGCTGCGCAACCGCAAGATGACCAATGCCCAGCATGCGGTCATGGTCGCCGAGCTGCCGCTGATCTGCCAGCCCGGCGCGGAATGGAATTACAGCCGCTCCACCGACATCCTCGGTCGCATCATCGAAATCGTCAGCGGCAAGTCGCTCGGCGCGTTCCTCACCGAGCGCATCCTCGCCCATCTTCAGATGGCCGAGACCGGCTTCTTTACCGGACAGGAAAATGCCGGCCGGCTCGCGGAGGCCTTCCCGACCGATCCGTGGAGCGGCGAGAAGGTCGCGCTGTTCAACATGCTGGAGCAGCCGACGATGGAATCCGGCGGCGGCGGCCTGGTGTCGACCACCATGGACTATGCGCGCTTCGCGCAGATGCTGCTCAACGGCGGCACGCTCAACGACGTCAGGATCATCGGCCGCAAGACCCTGGAGCTGATGGCGTCCGATCATCTCTCTCCGCAAGTGAAGATCATGGGCGAGCTCGTGCCGCCCGGCCATGGCTTCGGTTTGGGCTTTGCCGTGCGCCGCGAGGCCGGCATCGCGCCGTTCCTGGGATCGGCCGGCCAGTTCTTCTGGAGCGGCATGGCCGGCACCTTCTTCTGGATCGATCCGAAGGAGGATCTGTTCGCGGTGTTCATGATGCAGGGCCCGGGCCAGCGGCAGTACACGCGCACGCTGATGCGCAATCTGGTGTACGCGGCGGTGGAGTGACCCGAAGGGTCATTCCGGGGCGATGCGAAGCATCGAACCCGGAATCTCGCGCCACACTTCTGGATTCCGGGTTCGCTCGCTGACGCGAGCGCCCCGGAATGACGATCTCGGTCAGCTAATAGTCGCGCCTCCGTCGATCACGATGGTCTGGCCGGTCATGAAGTCGCCGGCCGCGGATCCCATCAGCACCGCCGCACCCGCGATTTCGTCGGGAATGCCGATGCGCAAGAGCGGCGAGCGCGCGGTCGACGCCTTCAGCGTCTCTGGATTGTCCCACAGCGCCTTGGCGAAGTCGGTCTTGATCAGGCCCGGCGCGATGCAGTTCACGCGGATGTTGTGCTTGCCGTATTCGCAGGCAAGGTTGCGCGCGAGCTGCATGTCGGCGGCCTTCGAGATCGCGTAGGCGCCGAGCACGGTCGACCCCTTCAGGCCGCCGATCGAAGACACGATGATGATCGAGCCGTCCTTGCGCGCGATCATCTGCGGCACCACCATCGAGATCAGCCAGTTATTGGCGACGATGTTGTTGTCGAGGATTTTCCGGAACTGATCGTCGGAGATGCCGCCGAGCGGACCGTAATACGGGTTCGAGGCGGCGTTGCAGACCAGCACGTCGATCTTGCCAAGAGCGCGGTTGCTCTCATCGACGAGATGCTGAAGGTTTTCCTTGCTGGAGATGTTGGCGGCAACCGCGACCGCCGTCCCCTTGCCGTGTTTGTCGTTGATCTCCTTCGCCACGGCCTCGCAGACATCGGCCTTGCGCGAGGAGATCACAACCTTGGCGCCGTGCTCGGCCATGCGCTCGGCGATGGCTCGGCCGATGCCGCGCGTCGAGCCGGTGATGACGGCGACTTTTCCCTTCATGTCGAACAGGCTCATGTATTCCTCCCGGATTGTTCTTCTCTACTATCGTCATTCCGGGGCGACGCGCCAGCGTCGAACCCGGAATCTCGCGCCACAATTTCCAGATTCCGGGTCCGCGCTTCGCGCGTCCCGGAATGACGATCAAGCAAGCTTGCTCGTCACCTCAGGCCCCGCCGGCTGATGCATTGCTGCGTGCTTCTCGTCGGCAATCCACGGCTGCTGGTTGACGAAGGGCAGCCGCCAGTTCGCCTGACTATCGGTTGCGTAGTGGTCTAGTCGCGTCACCGAACAATTGTCGGTGTCGAAGGACAGGCCCTTCTCGACCAACCCGCCGAGCGCCAGACCGATCGCCGCCTTGATGGTGCCGCCATGGCCGACGGCGATGATGTCCCTGCCCGTCTGCTCGCGGGTGATGCGATCGATCGTCGATGTCACGCGGTTATAAAGGTCCATAAAGCTCTCGCCGCCGGGCGCGGGCTCGTTGATGTCGGCAAACCAGCTGGCGCCGGCCGGACGCGCCGCGATGAACGCCGCGCGGTTCATGCCCTGCCATCGCCCAAGATTTTGTTCGGCGAAGGCCGGCTCCCACGGCATCTCGTCCGGTCTTGGAAAACCTGCGCCCCAAATCGCTTCCGCGGTCTGATGCGTGCGCTTCAGATTGCTCGCGACCCAGACCGCATTGCGCGGCAAAATCTTCGCGACCGCTTCGAACACTTCGGTATCGCTGGTGTCGCAGGCGAGATCGGTCTGGCCGTAAATGTTGCCGCCGTCGTTACGTACCGGCGCATGCCGCACCCACCACCATCGCGTGACCACGGCCCTGTCCGGATTGGACATCAGAAAAACCCTTCCATACTGTTCACCCCCGTCGTACGTGAGTGCGCGTAACGTCTCAAGTGACTCCTGCTGACACTTGATGGTTTGAAACGTTGTTTGAAATTCCGCCGAAAGAAACTGGGAGAACCTCATGGGCCGCCTCGAAGGCAAATCCGCCATCATCACCGGCGCCGGCAGCGGCATCGGGCGCGCGGCCTCGCTGCTGTTCACCAGGGAAGGCGCGAAGCTGATCGCCGTCGACCGCACCGATGGCGTGAAAGAGACCGTCGACATGGTGCGCAAGGCCGGCGGCACGGCTGACGCCGTGCAGGCCGACGCCGGCTCCGAGAAGGACGTGATCGCCTACATCGACAAGGCGCTGTCGGCTTACGGCAAGCTCGATGCGATCTGGGCCAACGCCGGCGTTTCCGGCGGGCTCGTGCCGCTCGCCGAGCAGACGCCTGAGCATTGGCAGGAGGTGCTGCGGATCAATTTGATCGGGCCGTTCCTCGCGATCAAGCATTCGATCCCGCACATGACCAAACAGAAATCTGGCGCGATCGTCTGCACCGCGTCGGTCGCAGGGCTCAAGTCCGGCGCCAGCGGCCATCCTTATGGCGCGAGCAAGGCCGGCGTCATCAGTCTGGTGCAGATCACCGCCTACTCGCTCACCGGCACCGGCGTGCGCATCAATGCGGTGTGTCCCGGCCTGATCGAGACCGGCATGACCAAGCCGGTGTTCGATCGCGCCAAGGAGCGCGGCACGCAGGACAAGATCGGCCAGCTCAATCCGCTGAAGCGCCCCGGCCAGCCGCATGAGATCGCGGCGATGGGGCTGTTCCTTGCGAGCGACGAGGCGTCTTACGTCAACGGCCAGGCGTTTCCTGTCGACGGCGGCCTGACCGCGTCGATGCCGTATGCGGGGAAGCCGGTTCCGTAAGCGCACACGCAGCCTCGCCGTCGACACGAGGTCCACCCAGATCGTCATTGCGAGGAGCGAAGCGACGAAGCAATCCATGGCGCCACAAGCGGATCGATGGATTGCTTCGCTTCGCTCGCAATGACGAATAGACACAATTTCTCGTTCCCGCGGCACGAGATGCCCGAGTTGTTCCATCAACATCGCGCCTTCGAAAACAGAGGGCGCAGGGAATGCCGGGCGCCAGCCGCACCCGCAGCCTCGCACGCAAGACAAAAAAGCGCGCGAGCATAGTCACCACAGGTAAAGCCGAACGATCCGGCATTCCCCGCGCGATGGTCTTATCGGCTGCTCCGCGCTCTCCCCGGTGTCTCGGGCTTGTTAGCCACCGTCGCGAATGGATCATCTCCATTCACTTGACCCCAGCGTCGAGGGGACAGGACCACACGGCTTGACCGTACGCGTCGGCGCGCATCATCTCACGCGCCGTTGCGTCCATCGCATCCCGCCCCACGTGTCGTGACGATTGGCCGAACGTCCCTCGTGTTGGGGCGGGACGGATTCGTTAAATCATAACTTCTATATTTCGGAAAGAGAATTATTTTTGCGCGGCGCACTTGACTCATCGGGCAAAACAGGCGGCGGGTTTTCGCTGTTTTGCCCGTCGTGTCGCGGCGGCAACACTCTGCCGGAGCGGTCACATCGCCGGAGGCTTTAGCGCCGGAAGCGGACCTTGTATCCGAACTCGACTTAGTCCGCTATGGGCCGATTTTGTTGCAAAAGTCGGTTGCCTCGGATGGATGCCCGTCAGTCATTAGGCTGAGGGCGCCCGGGTTTGATCTGCCGGCCTTGACGCTCTCTATGCAACCCCCACGCTATGCGATGCACTGAACCGGATTTGGCGGCGGTCGAGCGACCAACGTTGCGAGCCGCCGCAGGTTCTGAGCGATGGCGGCAAGAACAAACTCGTCCTGGGCGCCCCGTGGGCCGCGTAGTCGAAGCCGGCCGAGCCTCAGGATGCGCTTGAGGTGTGCGAACCGCATCTCAATCTTCTTGCGCTCACGCCGCGACTGCTCGAAGCCGTCGGTGCCTGCGATCGACCGGGCAACGTCTCGGGCATGCTCATGGATATCACGCGGGATCTTGCGTGAAGGTTCCCTCGGGCAGCACCGCGGTTTGAGCGGGCAAACATCACAGTCGAGCTTGCTGGCACGATACAGAAGTGTTTTGCCCTCGTGCACGGTGCCGCTGGTCCCGAGCCGCTTTCCGCCCGGGCAGTGGTAGACGTCCCCAGTCGGATCATATCGAAAGTCGCTGCGCGAGAAGGTGCCGTCGTCTCGCTTCGACTTGTCGTTGACGGGGATATGCGGCGCGATGCCCTTCTCTTCGACCAGCCAGTTCAGCATCGTAGCCGCCCCGTAAGCGGTATCGGCCGCGAGCCGTTCCGGCTTGAGACCGAAGCGCTCTTCGGTTCGCTCGATCATGGTTCTCGCCGCGCCGACCTCGGCCTGGCGAATGGCGCGGGATGCCTCGACGTCAACGATGACGCCGAACTTCACATCGATGAGATAGTTGTCGGAATAAGCGAAGAAAGCCGGTCCCTTATGAGCTCCGGTCCACTGCGCCGCGGGGTCGGATGGCGAGACGAACTTCGGGACAACGTCGCTGGCAGCGCCCCACGCCGTATCATCGAGGGTCGCCAAATACTCCTTTACCGCCCGGCTGGATCTCTGCGGATCGCGATCCCTGCGCCAATCCTGACCCGCGATCGAGCGTTGCTTGTTGGCGTCGGCCTGAATCAGGCTCGCATCAACGGCAAAGCCTTCGCCACCAACCAGATCGGCCGCAATGCACGCCTCGACGACCCGTTCGAACACGCGGCGAAAAACCTCTCCCTCGCGGAAGCGCTCATTGCGGGCCCGCGAGAACGCCGAATGATCCGGGACAGCATCCTCGATACCGAGCTTGCAGAACCAGCGATAGGCGAGGTTCACCTGCACTTCACGACAGATCAGCCGCTCCGAGCGGACCGCAAAGACATATCCCACGACCAGCATCCGGATCATCAGTTCCGGATCGATCGACGGACGACCCATCGACGAATAATGAGGTGCAAGTTCACTGCGAAGCCAGGACAGATCGAGAGCACTGTCGATCTTGCGTACCAGATGATCTTCGGGGACTGCGTCGCCAAGGTGAAACTCGTAGAACAGTTGACCCTGGTCACTCTTCAGACGGCCCATCATGGATCGACCTCGCCGCGATTCGCGTCAACACAACGGAATCACGGCTCGCGGCCTGTCTCAACTGACTTTTGCAACAAAATCGGCCAATAAGCGACGTCTCTCGTTCTGCAGCATTTCGCGTGTGACCGTCCGATGCGTTGTTTGGCAGGTATGGACGGCTCGTGACGAGTAGCGTTAAACAAGTGCCGCAGGGCGAGAGTGATCAGCATGAACCCAAACGTGGAGACACTGTCGTTCGACTTCATCGTCGTCGGCGCCGGCTCGGCTGGGGCCGTCGTCGCTCATCGCTTGTCGGCCGATCCGCGCTATAGCGTGCTGCTGATCGAGGCGGGACCGGCAAGCTATCCCTGGACACGGGTGCCGATCGGCTTCGCCAAGATGCTCTACAACCCGGCGGTGAACTGGCTTTATTCATCTGAGCCGGAGCCCGCCACCAACGGCAAACGCATTCCGGTGCCTCGCGGCAAGTTGCTCGGCGGCTCTAGCGCGATCAACGGCCTCGCCTTCGTGCGCGGACAGAAGCAGGACTTCGACACATGGGCTCAACTCGGCAATCGCGGCTGGAGCTATGCGGAGGTGTTGCCGTTTTTCAAACGCATGGAGAGCTACGAGGCAGGCGGCGATGATGCCTACCGTGGTCGGTGCGGGCCACTTCGCATCACCAATCCGCAGCCGCGCGATCCGCTGTTTAAGGCACTGATCGAGGCAGCGCGGCAGGTCGGCATCCGGCACAATTCGGACTACAACGGCGAGCGTCAGGATGGCATCGCGATGAGCCAAGCCACGATCGCCGACCGGCGTCGTATGAGCACAGCCGTCTGTTATCTGGACCCGATCCGCTCCCGGCGCAACCTGCAGATCGTATCGGACGCCCTGGCCGAGCGGGTACTGTTCGATGGGAAGCGCTGCGTCGGCGTGCGCTATTCGGCAGGCGGAACAACGCATGAGGCTCGCGCCGCCCGCGAGGTCATCGTATCGACCGGCACCGTCAACTCGCCACAACTGTTGGAGTTGTCCGGGATCGGCCAGCCGGACCGACTAAAATCGCTCGGCATCACGGTACAGCATGCGCTGCCAGGGGTGGGCGAGAACCTGCGCGACCATTACGCACCGCGCACCCGCTGGTCGGTTGATGCCAAGGGCTACACCTACAATGATCGCGGCCGCGGGCCCAAAATGGTCGGGCAGGCCCTGAAGTATGCGCTGACCGGGGCTGGGCTTTTCAGCATGGTCGCGGCGCCACTCCGTGCATTTGCATTCTCTCGCGAAGGGCTCGAATCCCCAGACCTGCTGCTTGGTTGGGTGCCGATGCTTACTGAGCCCACGCCGAAGGGTCCGAAGATCGCCAAGCAGTCCGGAATGACCTGCTACGCACACCCAATGCGCCCGGAGAGCAAGGGACAAATCCACATCACTTCTTCCGATCCGAAAAAGCCCCCAGCGATCCATTTCAACTTCCTGTCGGCCGAGATCGACGCCCAATTGACGGTCCGTGCTATCCAGATTGCACGCGCCATCATGAACGCGCCGGCCATGGCGCCTTTGAGAGTCCGTGAGATTGCACCTGGCGCATCGCAAACGACAGATGCTGAGATTCTCGACTGGGTTCGACAAGCAGGTGAAACGACCTATCACCCTGTCGGCACCTGCAAGATGGGGCAGGACCCGATGGCTGTCGTCGACGAGCAACTTCGGGTGCGCGGGATTGATGGGCTGCGCGTCGCCGACGCCTCGATCATGCCGATGCTGACGAGCGGTAACACCAACGCGCCCTCGATCATGATCGGCGAGAAGGCCGCTGACATGGTGTTGCGGGCCAACGCAGGTTAGGACCTGCTGGCTGCAAGGCCGGACGGTGCGTATTGGAAGTTCTCCGCGCGCAATCTGACCGGTTGATGGGCATCTCCGATCGAATATGCTATGCGCCGATCGAAAGCGCGCCTCAGGGCGACCGAAACCGGAGAATTTCATGACTGCGATGCGCGAAACTGAGGCTTCCGCGGCTGCCTCACGCACCATGCTGATCGATGGTGCCTGGGTCGCGGCCGCCGATGGACGCGAACTATCTGTCGAGGCGCCAGGCACGCGCACAACGATTGCCATGATCCCTCGGGGTGGGGCGGAAGACATCGACCGGGCCGTCAGCGCAGCAGCTCGGGCGTTCCCGGCCTGGATGAAGGTGCCGCCGCGCGACCGCGGCCGCATGCTGCAGAAGATCGCCGATGCGCTCGAGGCTCGTATCGAGAATCTGGCGCGCATCCTAGCCGAGGAAACTGGCAACGCGCTGCGAACACAGGCACGCGGCGAAGCTCGCAGCGCCGTCGACATCTTCCGCTATTTCGGCGGGCTCGGCAGCGAGCTCAAAGGCGAGACCATTCCCCTCGGCGAGCATGTGCTCTGTTACAACCGGCGAGAGCCGCTCGGCGTAGTCGGCGCAATCATTCCATGGAATGCGCCCGTCGCGCTCGCCGCGCTGAAGATTGCCCCAGCTCTGTGCGCTGGCAATACCATCGTGCTGAAGGCGGCCGAGGACGCGCCACTCGGCGTGCTCGAACTCGCCCGCATGTGTCAGGACGTCCTGCCGAAAGGAGTCCTCAATGTCGTGACTGGCCTCGGCGAGGAGGCCGGCGCAGCGCTTGCTAACCATCCTGTTGTGCGCAAGCTGTCTTTCACGGGCTCGACCGAGGTCGGCAAGATCATCATGCGTGCGGCCGCCGACCGCATTGTGCCGGTCTCTCTCGAACTAGGCGGCAAGAGCCCGTCGATCGTCTATCCTGATGTCAATGAAGACTGGGCCGTCGACGGCATAATCTCGGCGATGCGTTTCACGCGGCAGAGCCAGTCATGCACGGCAGGTTCCCGTCTCTTCCTCCATGCCGACATCTTCGACAGCTTCTTGCAGAAGCTCGCTGACAAGACATCGAAACTCAAGATTGGCGACCCGCTCGACGAGGCGACCGACATCGGCGCCATCATCAACGAAAAGCAGTTCACCAAGGTCTGTGGTTATGTTGAGGAAGGTCTCAGGCTGACCGGATCCAAGGTACTCGTCGGCGGCCTGCCTCCGAAGTCCGGGCCCCTTTCAAAGGGATATTTCGCTATCCCAACTGTGTTCGCCAATGCAGCCAACGATTGGCGCCTCGCGCGCGAAGAAATCTTCGGCCCAGTACTCGTTGCGATCCGCTGGACGGACGAAGCGGAGGCCATCCGAATGGCTAACGACACGCATTACGGCCTGGCCGCCTATGTGTGGACGCATGACATCGGCCGCGCGCTCCGCGCCGCACACGCAATCGAGGCCGGCTGGGTGCAGGTGAACCAGGGACTCGGTCAGTTCCCAGGGCAATCGTATGGCGGCATCAAGCAATCGGGCATTGGCCGCGAGCAATCGCTGGAAGGCATGCTCGACAGCTTCACGCAGCGAAAGAACGTGACCGTAAACCTCGCCGTCTAGGCTAGGCGGCGTTTTGGCCGCGGGAGACAGAAAGACGGGGATCAATTTGTCCCCGCCCTTCCCTATCTGGCTGCGGACCTGTTCGAACGAAACGTTGTGACCAAACGCGGCCATTGCTTCGTGCCAGGCGATGGCATGCAAGTCGACCGAATCCAGCAACGTGCCATCAACATCGAAAATCGCGGCGCGTAGCACGGCGTCTGGTCCTCAACAGTTCGCCGGATTCAGTGATGCAGCAGCATGACGAGAATGATCAGGGGAATCGGGATTCCAAGAAGCCAGAGCAGGATAGGCATGGCGTGTTTCCTTTCGTTTGGTTGAGTCAGCGGTTGACAGGGGCCGGGCGGAATGGATGTTTGCTCCAGGTGCCGTCACGGAGCCCGCCGCCTTCCGTGGCGGCCAGAGCGGCACAGAACGCACCGATGAAGAGCGACAGCGTCAGCCAGATCGCGACCTGCATCGCCGCTTTCCTGGCCTTGTCCAAATCCGCCTTCACCTGAGCGGCGACATCATTGACGCGCTTCTCCGCGTCCTGCTGGCTGAGCCCCGTGCGGGCAGCAACGACCTTGGCGACATAGGTTCGGTCGGCCGGGCTCAGGTCGTTCCCGCTCTTGAAGCTCGCTGTGAACAGCCGAACCATCTCCCCGCGCGAGTCCGAGGGGTTTTGCTGGGTTTGCGTGGACGGATTGTCGGGCCGCAGCAGCGTATCGACGTAGCCATCCATCGGTGAGGATTGGGCTGAGTTCGCCGCCGCCTGCGTGGCGCCCGATAGCGTTCCGCCGATGATCGAGCTTGCGGGCGACGCGAGCAGAATGGCGCCCAGCACGGAGGCAAGCGCCCAGGCCAGGAAGCCGTGCGCGCTGTCGCGAAACAGGGTTTCGCTGCCCTGGATACCGATCCATTTGGTGCGCAGCCGGCCAGCGAGATAGCCACCGAGCGCCGACGAAATCATCGCCATCACGACGAAGAAGAGGCCGGTGCCGATCTGGAAGCTGGTAGACGAAACGCCCGAGTTGCCCCAAGGCGAAACGACCGCAAAGCCCAAGCCTGCGCCAAAGGACAACAGCAGGAGCGTCAACGCCAACGAGGCGACGGCTCCCGCCACGACGGCGGCCCAGGAGACCCCCGGGATCCCCGGCTCGACCAGGGCGGCGGTCGCGGGGTTTCGAACTGTATCTTCCATGGTGTCTCTCCCAGCAGTGTGATTGCCGGGAAAAAGTCGCAGCGGGAATGAAAGTTCCAAACGTCCTCTAAAAAGTGGCGTCGCGTTGCATGTGACTTTTCAAACGCGCCAACTCGGCAAGCTCGGGAATTCAAGAGCCGCCCTGCGTGCACACTCAGTTAACAAATGTTGTGAGATGCGACGGGCAACCGCTGTCCTGCCCCGCCCTGTCCTGGTCCTGTTGCTGCGCTTGAGCTTCCGCCGGATCGTCGAGGGGCGTTCCGCGACCATCGCTATCCTTGGCCTGCGTCGTCTCCGCAATTTGAGTAAGCGCCGCCTTTCACGGTTCAAGGCGCACGCGAACGGAGCTAGGAACCACGGCGTGACGTCTGTGTTTGCAATCGACCGATCATTCCAGCAACACCGGAGACAGCCGATGGCCGAAAAAGACCTCAACGCACTTTTTGTCGACACGCTCAAGGACATTTACTACGCCGAAAAACAGATTCTGAAGGCGTTGCCGAAGATGGCGAAAGCAGCAAACTCCGGTCAGTTGCGCGCCGCGTTCGAGAAACATCACGACGAGACCGAGGGACATGTCGAACGTCTCGAGAAGATATTCGAACTGATCGATAAGCCCGCGCGCGGCAAGAAGTGCGACGCCATCGAAGGCATCATCGACGAGGGCAAGGAAATCATGGAGGAATACGAGGATACGCCTGCACTGGACGCGGGCCTGCTCGCCGCTGCGCAAGCGGTCGAGCATTACGAAATCTCGCGCTACGGGACCTTGAAGACTTGGGCCGAAAAGCTCGGGCTCAAGGACGTGGCGAAATTGCTGGACCAGACGCTCGCGGAAGAAAAGAAGACCGACGACACGCTCAGCAAGATCGCGGTATCCGCCGTCAATGCCGAAGCCCAGGCGGCCTGATTGTCTCGTGAGCCGGGATCAACGATGCGATTCCCGGCTCACGTACTTTTCACCTCGGCACCTCGCGGCCGACGATGTTGACTCGTCGGGCAAAACAGGCGGCGGTTTTTGCTGTTTTGCCCGTCGTATCGCGGCAGCAAACCTTCGCTTTATCGCTTTCCGGGACCGCCGCGCTTCACACACTCGACAACTCTTTCGATATAATAGGTCATCTTGGCGTCGCCCAGGATGTAGCACGGGTCGTTTCCTTGATAAGCACCACTGCTCGTCTTGGGGTTGATCACCCGGCAATCGGGACCCATCATTTCGGCCCGCACAGCCATACGGCATTGGTTTTCAATCGACTCTGCGGCCGCCTCGACGAGGAAGGCCGTGCCGCTTAGGCCGCACATGAGACTCGCAATGAAGAGTGAGGAAACCCTCATAGCGCTGTCCTCCAGAGCCTGTCCTTGTCGGGGTCCATCGACATCGCTTTCTTAAAAGGAAAGAGAAGTATCACTGGAGTGTCCAACGTATCCCGCGAATTTCCGCGTGTGATCGTTTTGAAATTTTCTATGTCGGGCCAGCAGAACGATACACGATGTTACACAAGAGCCGCCACCCTACCCCACCTCCTCCAGCTCAAGCCCGCGCGTTTCCTTTACCTTCGCGAGCACGAACACCAGCGACAATATCGCCATCAGCGCATAGATGCCGTAGGCGAGCCCAAGGCTGATGCCGGCGAGCGCCGGGAAGGTCTGGGACACGATGTAGTTGGCGATCCATTGCGCTGCGGCGGCAACCGCAAGCGCGTAGGCGCGAATGCGGTTGTTGAAGATTTCGCCGAGCAGCACCCAGACCACCGGCCCCCAGCTCACGCCGAAGAACACGACATAGAGATTGGCTGCGACGACCGCGACTACGCCCGCGGTAGCGCCAAGCTGCGGTTGGGCGCTGCCTGCAACGATTGCTGATGGCGCCGTGCCGAACACCCAGGCCATGACGCCGAGCATCACAGCCATGCCAAGCGAGCCTGCGATCAAAAGCGGCTTGCGGCCCAGCCGATCGATCAGCGCGATCGCCACCAGCGTCACGACGATGTTGGTCACCGACGTGATGACGGTGATGACGAGCGCGTCGGCTTGCGTGAAGCCAACCGCGTGCCACAGCGTCGCCGAATAGTAGAAGATGACGTTGATGCCGACGAACTGCTGGAACACCGACAGCAGGATGCCGGTCCACACCACCGGCAGCAGGCCGAAAGTCGTACCGGCCAGATCGCGCAGGCTGCGTGCTTTTTCGTCGCCGAGGCTCTTCTCGATCTCGACGATCCGCTCTTCGACCGGCGGAACATTGCCGACGAACCGGCGCAGGATGTCGGCGGCTTCGACATAGCGCTTCCTGAGCACGAGATAGCGCGGCGATTCCGGGATCATACTCGCGAGCCACAAATAGACGGCCGACGGAATCGCGGCAGCGATGAACATCCAGCGCCAGGCCTCCAGGCCAAACCAGAGCGGCGCTTCGGCGCCGCCGGCCAGCCTCGCCAACGCGAAGTCACAGAGCAGCGCGATGAAGATACCCGTGACGATGGCAAGCTGCTGCAGCGAGCCGAGGCGTCCCCGATAGGCGGCCGGCGACACCTCCGCGATATAGGCCGGCGCGATCACGCTGGCTGCGCCAATCGCAGTGCCGCCAAAGAAACGGAAGACGCTGAGAGCCATGATGTCCCAGGCGAGCCCGGTGCCGATCGAGCTTACGAAGAAGATGGCGGCCGCGATCTTCATGACGGCAATGCGCCCGTGGCGATCGGCGAGCGGACCGGCGAACCAGGCGCCGAGTGCCGAGCCCAGCAGCGCGCCGGCGACCGCAAAGCCGAGCAACCAGGAGGCCGCGCCAGACCAGTCCTTGATGGCATCGACCGCGCCGTTGATGACGGCGGTATCGAAGCCGAACAGGAATCCGCCCATCGCGGCGGAGGCGGCGACAAGCGCGATCCTGCCGATGGCGATGCCGTGGATCGAGGGTTGAGACGCGGCGGGATCAGCCACTAGGCGACATCCGTCATCGCAAGACGTTCAGTGCTGGCTGCCGACGCCTCAAACAGATGCGCAACAGCGGCACGCCTTGGATCGCTTCTGTAGCGCTCGAAATTCTGCTCCGAATCGAAGCTGACGATGTGAACTTCAATCGTGCCATCGCCGTTGCGCAATCTGCGCTCCAGCAATCCGCCATACTCGCTCAACATAGGGAGCACCGCGTCCTCGTAGGCCTGAAAGCGCGCGACCCCGTCCGCCGGCACGCGCGCAATCAGGACGAACGTTAAGCGTAAAGACGCCGTGGGTCCCATCAGAAGACATGCTCCCTTCCCGCAAATTGAGGCTGGGGAGCATACCGGTGAGCCAGCATCAGCTCAACAATGTCACTCGCCGCATTTCGAGCCAGGCTCCAAGGATCAGCCGCCGATCACGTCGGCGACTGCCTTACTGATGGCCGCGAAGGTCGTTCTGCGCTGGTCGTTGCCGGCGTCGGATTGCGTGAGGTAAGCGGTGATGATTATCGGCGCATGGCCGGTCGGCCAGATCACCGCAGCATCATTCGAAGTACCGTTCTCACCCGTGCCGGTCTTGTCTCCGACGCGCCAGTCCTTTGGTAGTCCGGCGCGCAGCCGAGAATCTCCGGTTTTGCACCCGATCATCCAATCATTGAGCAGATCGCGTGACGGCCGCGCTAGCGCCGATCCGATGGTCAGGGCCTGAACGCTGCGTGCCATGGCCAGCGGCGACGTGGTGTCGCGGTCATCACCCTCGATCGCAGTGTTGAGAGCGGGTTCATAGCGGTCCAGGCGGCTGACATTGTCTCCGATATCACGGGCGAGATCAGTGACCGAGCCTGGACCGCCCATGCTCTTGAGCAAGAGGTTTGCGGCGCTGTTATCGCTCAACGTCACCATAGCATTGCACAGCTCCGAGACCGTCATGTCACCATTGAGGTGCTGCTTGGTGACTGGAGCGTATTCGAGAAGGTCGGCTTGGGTCACCGGAATGCGGCGCGCGAGCTGCTCCTTCCCGGCATCGACACGCTTGAGCACCGCTGCCGCGCACAGAATCTTGAAGGTGCTGCACATCGGGAACCGCTCGTACGCCCGATGGCCGACAGATGTACCGGTCCCAGTGTCGATGACGCCGATGCCGAGCCTGCCGCCGCCGTCTTTTTCGATCCTGGCAAAGTCGTCTGCCAGTCCGCCTAACGCGCCTCGAGCGAAAACGGCTCGCCCCAGAGCCGTGGTTCCGGCAAGGGCGGCGAAAGTGACGATGTTGAAGCGACGTCGGTTGATCATTCTAACTCTCCATTCTCGCTCGTGTTGGTGGAGTCAAAACGAGGCTCAATGGAGGCAACTCTCAGAAGCATTGCGGCGAACTCGCCGGCTCCCGACCAAGGACGCACTGGGCGCATCCTTGGAGTTCCTTTAATCCGTATGCGGCTCGGCTTTGCGCTGCGCGAAAAAGGCGGCCCGCCATAATTGCGGGCTGCCAGTGAGATACTTGGCCGCGGGCCGAAAGACTTTGCGGCGGCCTTGGTTTTTGGTTTAGAAAGTCTGGTTTTTTCTTCGAGCGGCGCGGAGCGGGTTGTGCAATTTCTCTTTGCCGATCATACGCTTGATACCGACACGCGGGAGCTGCGCCGCGGGGCTGAGGCTATTGCCGTCCAGCCCCTGGTGTTCGACCTGCTCGTCTATCTCATCGAGAATCGCGAGCGCGTGGTCACAAGGGAGGATCTGCTCGGCGCCCTCTGGGGCGGACGGATCGTCGCAGACTCCACGCTCGCCACCCACATCAATGCGGCGCGGCGCGCGATCGGCGATAGCGGCGAGGCACAGAAGCTGATCCGCACGGTGGCGCGCAAGGGGCTGCGCTTCGTCGGCGAGGTGCAGACAGCGGCCGCCGGTCAGCCGCCAGCACCGGCCGCCTCGCGGCCCGCCGCATCGCCCGACAGCGGCCGCCCCGCGATCGCGGTGCTCGCCTTCAACAATATGAGCGGCGAAGCGGCCCAGGACTATTTCTCGGACGGCATCAGCGAGGACCTCATCACCGCGCTGTCGAAACTGCGCTGGTTCTTCGTCGTCGCGCGCAACTCCTCGTTCTCCTACAGGGGCCGCGCCGTGCCGATGAAGCAGCTCGCAGACGAGCTCGGCGTCGACTACGTGGTCGAGGGCAGCGTGCGCAAGGATGGCAGCCGCGTGCGCATCACCGTGCAGCTGATCGATGTCGCGACCGGCAGCCACGTCTGGGCGGAGCGCTACGACCGCGAGCTCGCCGACGTGTTCGCGGTGCAGGACGAGATCACGGAAGCCATCGTCGCCGCCATCGAGCCGCAGCTTTACGCGGCGGAGAATTTCCGCTCCCGCCGCAAGGCGCCTGAGAACCTCGACGCCTGGGAGCTCGTGATGCGCGCGCTGTCGCACTTCTGGCGCATGACGCGGGAGGACAACATCGCCGCGCAACACCTGCTCGAGCAGGCAATCGCGATCGACCCGAACTACGCGCAGGCGCTCGCGGTGCTGGCGGTGAGCCGCACCTTCGGCGCGCGAATGGGCTGGGAGGACACGCGGGCGTCAGCGGAGTTCGCCGAGCGCGCGGGACTGGCCGCGATCCGCGCCGACGGCGAGGATCCCTGGGCGCATGTCGCGCTGGGGGCGGCCTATTCCTATCTCGACAGGATCGAGGACGCGCTGGCCTGCTACGAGACCGCGATTGAGCTCAATCCAAGCTTCTCGCTGGCGCACGGCTATTATGCCCTGGTGCTGTCCTGGAACGGGCGCTTCCGCGAGGGCGCGGAAGCCGCGCACCGCGCGCTGAATCTGTCGCCGCGCGACCCCATCTCGGCGATCTTCTATGGCGTCGCCGCCTATGCCGCCTATGTGGAGCGCGACTATGCCGAGGCGATCCGCCTGTCGCGCGAGAGCATCAGGCTGCGCGCCGATTTCGTCGGCGGCTATCGCGTCATCGTCGCCTCCGCCGGCATGGCCGGCGACAAGGAACTGGCGCGCGTGATGCTGCCGGAACTGCGCCGCGCGCATCCCGAGATCTCGCTGGCATGGGTGGCGACGCAGCTGCCGCTTCCGCTGGCGGAGGAGCGCGAGCATTTCCTGGAAGGTTTGCGGCGCGCGGGATTGGAATAGAGAGGCGGCAAGATGACAGCGTTGATCGTTCGAACCGCTGCGCGTTCCGACCTCCCGCAACTGCTTGCGCTGTATCCTCACCTCGATCCGGCCGACCGCATTCCGCCGCTCGATGTCGCCGAGCGCCGCTTCGACGACCTGCAGGCCTATCGCGGCAGTGCGATTTTCATCGGACACGCGGACGGCGCCGTGGTCGCGTCCTGCACGCTGATCGTGATTCCCAATTTGACACGCGGAGGGCAGCCCTATGCGTTGATCGAGAACGTGGTCACGCATGCTGCGTTCAGAGGACGCGGTTACGGCAAACAGATTCTGCAATCGGCCGTCGACGCGGCATGGCAAGCCGATTGCTACAAGGTGATGCTCATGACCGGCTCGAAGCGACCATCGACGTTGGCGTTCTACGCTTCCGCGGGGTTCGAGCAGAACAAGACCGGCTTTCAGGTTCGCCGTCTTGCGGCCCGCGCGGAGACGCCCGACTGACGGTTTTGCCGCGGGGCAGACAGCGTCCGATTCCCGCGATATGATGCGATCAGAAGCGGAGAATCCGCCGCACAAGGGAGACCTCACATGAGCCGTGTCAGAGATTTTGTGCCGCAAGGCGTGATCCCGGCGGTGCTGCTGCCGTTCCACGACGATTTCTCGATCGACGAGCGCAGCTTCAGGGCGCACCTGCGCGACGTGGCATCCGTGCAGGGATTGTCGGCGATCACGGTCAACGCGCATTCCACCGAAGTCGCCTCCTGCACCGCCGATGAGCAGCGCCGGGTCATGGAGATCGCGGGCGAGGAAGCAGGCCACACGTTGCCGATCGTTCATGGCGTGTGGGCCGACGGCAGCCTCGAGGCGGCGCGGATCGCAGGGCGAGCGGAGGCCGGCGGCGCCTCGGCGCTGCTGGTGTTTCCGCCCGCGCCGTTCACGATGGGCCAGACAGCGGACATGGCGCTGGCGCATTTCAAGACGATTGCCGATGCGACCGACCTGCCGCTGATCATCTTTCAATATCCGCTGGCGACCGGACAGGGTTATCCGGCGGCAACACTGGAGCGCCTGTTCGACGAAGTGCCGACCATTCGCGCCATCAAGGACTGGACCGCGGTCGTGCAACAGCACGAGCAGACCATCCGCGCCTTGCAGGGGCGCAAGCGGCCGATCAACGTGCTCTCGACCAACAGCGCCTGGCTGATGAGTTCACTGGTGCTCGGCTGCAACGGCCTGCTCTCCGGCTCTGGCAGCGTGATCGCCGACCTGCAGGCGCGGCTGTTCCGTGCGGTGCGCGCCAACGATTTGGCAGAGGCACGCCGGCTCAACGACCGCATCTACCCCACGGCGCGCGTGTTCTATGCCGATCCCTTCATCGACATGCACAACCGGATGAAGGAGGCGCTGGTCCTGCTCGGCAAATTACCCCGCGCGGTGGTGCGTCCGCCGCTGGTCAAGATCGGCGACGCCGAGATCGCGCGCATCAAGGATGCGCTGATCGAGGCGGGACTGCTTGGCGGCGCCGCGGATAAGGCACGCAGCGCCGCTTGACGGACCCTAGCCCGGCACTGTCCCGATGTGCTTTGATATCCGGGACAAGTCGCAAACTTGGGGGCGTACTTGACCGGCGAGCGGGTCGAACGGCGGCTGGCGGCGATCCTGGCGGCTGATATCGCCGGATACAGCCGTCTCATGGGCGCCGATGAAGAGGGCACGCTTGCCCGGCTCAAGACGATCAGAAGGACAGTGATCGATCCCACCATCGCCGCGCATCGCGGTCGGATCGTCAAGACCACGGGCGACGGCTTGTTGGTCGAGTTCGCCAGTGCCGTCGAAGCTGCGCGCTGCGCGGTCGACATCCAGCGCGGCATAGCCGCGCAAAATGCCGATATTGCGCAAGACGTTCGGCTGCAATTCCGGATCGGTATTCACGTCGGTGACATAATCATCGACGACAACGACATTTTCGGCGACGGCGTCAACATTGCCGCGCGCCTCGAGGGGATTGCCGAACCGGGCGGTGTCTGTATTTCCGATGACGCACAACGGCAGGTGCGCGGCAAGCTCGATATCGCTTTCGACGATCTCGGTCCGCAGACCCTGAAAAACATCGCCGAGCCGATGCGGGCGTGGCGAGCAAGGCTTGGCGGCGAAGCGGCCGCGGCACCTGCTGGAAAGATTGCTCAGTCCGCTCAACCGCTCGCGCTGCCCGACAGACCGTCCATCGCCGTATTGCCGTTCCAGAACATGAGCGGCGATCCCGAGCAGGAATACTTTGCCGATGGTGTCGTCGAGGACATCATCACCGCGCTGTCGCACGTGAAATCGTTCTTCGTCATCGCCCGAAATTCCAGCTTCACCTACAAGGGCAAGCACGTCGATATCCGTCAGGTCGGGCGCGAGTTGGGCGTCCGCTACGTACTCGAAGGATCGATAAGAAAGGCCGGCAATCGGATCAGGATCACAGGACAGCTCATCGAGGCGGCAACCGGCAGTCACGTTTGGGCGGACAAATTCGAGGGAAGCCTGGAAGATATCTTCGACTTGCAGGACATGATCACCGAAACCGTCGTCTCCGCTATTGAACCAAGCCTGACATCTGCGGAAATCCGCCGATCCAGTTCGAAACCCACCGATAGCCTCGACGCCTACGATCTCTATCTCCGCGCGCTTCCGCGTTGGTACACACAAACCCGCGAAGGTCTCGACGAAGCTCTTCAGTTTCTGACTCGGGCCATCGCCCTTGATCCGGACTATGCATTTGCGAAGGCGATTGCCGCCTCAATTCAGTGTACGCGCACCGCTCAGACCTGGTCAACTCCTGAGGAGATGGCCGCAGGCGCTCAATTGGCACGCGAAGCCCTCATCTCTGGCCGGGACGAGCCTGCCACCATCGCCTTTGCCGCACATGCATTGGCCTGGCTAGGCCGCGAGAACGATACGGCTCTTGCGGCTGCCGAAAAAGCTCTGCGTATGAATCCCAATTCGTTTCAGATTGTCTTTCGCAGTGCTTATGTTCGGGCATTCGTTTCCGATGCGGACCGCGCAATCGAGGGGTTCTTGCGGGCAATCAGGTTGAGTCCCGTTGATCCCGAGATCGGGTTCTCGTTCGGCGGCCTTGCCTATTGCTCCATGATGAAGGGTGAGTTCGACAAGGCGCTTGAATACGCCCGTCGCGCCACCCATGCGATGCCGCGATGGAGGCCTGGATGGACGGCAGTTGCGGTGGCTGCAGTGAACACGGGGCGTGGACCCGAAGCTGAGGAAGCTGCGAGACGCATCCTGCAATTGGTGCCAAATTTTTCGATTGCACGGGCAATCCGCGGCATCGCATATCGAGATCAACGGCTTCTCGACACGATTGCGGATGGAATGCGCAAATCCGGCCTTCCGGAGTGACGGGTTGCCTCACCACCAGAAGACGCGTAGCGCGGCCCTGGTCCCCGTAAGGCGGAGCTCATCGCGGGCACTCGGCGCCGCTGTCGATCCACGCCTTCACGAGCTGTCCGGCCAGTTGCTGCGATCCGGGTGCGGGCTCGCGCCCTTCGCCCGGATTCCAGGCCCATCCAACCAGGTCATCCCCGGCGATGTGTTCCTGCAACAACGCCAGATCGCGGCCGCCGTTGAGATTGACGTCCTTGAGCTGGCGGCAGATCTCGCCGGTCGATTTTCCTTCCCAGGCCATCGACATCGGAGCCACCGCCCAGCGCGGATGGCCGGGAATGCTCTTGTACGATGCCGCCTCGTGAAGCGTCGTGTTGTGCTCTGTGTGGCATTCCGAGCAGTCGGTCGCCAGATGGCCGGTGTCGCCACGCCAAACCGGCGGCATATGTTCGCGATGATCGGCACCTTGAAGAGGATGGTCTCCAGCCGGATGGCAATTCAGGCATCGCGGATGCGTCAGCAACTTTCCGATCTCGGCGAAGAGTGCGCGCGATCGCTCGGATGGATTCGCGATCGATGAGAAATCGGAGGGACTTTTGAGGGTCGTTGCAGGCGGGTCGGTAGCGAACGCGGCGCTGGCTTGAACGACCAACGCCATCGCGGCGGACACGAGCAGTAGCTTCCTGACCATGCCGCGACAACGCCGCTGTCGCAGCGATTGTTCCGAACCGCTGCGACCGTTTTGCCTCGAGCGAAGGCCTTACTTCTCAGCAATCAGCTGATAGGTGCCGCGCTCGAAGACGTCGTAGGTGGCGAGCGCCTTGGCATCGGCAAACGGCAGATACTGCATCATGATCACGCCGGCGACGCCGCGCGCCGGATCGATCCAGAAGAAGGTGTTGTTGATGCCGCCCCAGCTCAAGCTGCCGGGCGAACGCTTGCCGGGCACCTGATTGACAGTGATCAGGAAACCGAGCCCCCACTTGTCTTTGTTGTCGTCGATGAAAGTAAAGTCGGCGCTGCGCGGCAGCGCGCTTTTCAGCGCCGGAACAGAAACCGCGCCGATCTGGTTCTGGCTCATCAGCGCCACCGTCTCGGCTTTCAACACACGCGCGCCATCGAGCGTGCCGCCGTTGAGCAGCATGCGCATGAAGCGGCCGTAGTCGTCAGCGGTCGAGGCCAGCCCGCCGCCGCCGACTGGCGCGGCGATGGTGAGACCAGGTTGCGGATTTTGCAGAACGATAGTGCCGTCCATCTGCGCGCCGTCGCGCTGCTGCTGCGCGACCATGCGCGGCCCCTTGGCTTCGGGCACATTATAGGACGTGTCGTTCATCTTCAGCGGCACGAAGATATGGTCGTGGAAATAGTCCTCGAGCTTCTGGCCGGAGATCACCTCGACCAGCTTGCCGCAGACGTCGACGCTGGTTGAGTAGTGCCAGCGCTCGCCGGGATCGAACAGCAGCGGCCCGCCGAACGGATAGGTCTCGCCGGCGCGCGGCTTGAAGTCGCGCCAGATCGCGCTGGTGAAACCATACGCAAGGCCGGATGTGTGCGTGAGAAAATTCCGCACCGTCGGCGCGCGCGCAGCGGGGCGAACCTTGTAGTCGCCGGTCTTGGCGTCGAAGGATTCGATCACCTTCAGCTCCGCAAGCTCCGGCAGATATTTCGAGGCGGGATCGTCGAGGCTGATCTTGCCCTGCTCGACCAGTTGCATCAACGCCACCGAGGTGACCGGCTTGGTCATCGAGGCGATGCGGAACATCGCATCTTGCACGAGCGGGCGGTTGGTCGCGACATCGGCCACGCCGAAGGCGCCCTGATAGAGAACGCGATCGCGATCGGTGACCAGCGCCACCACGCCCGGCACGTCCTTGCGCTCGACCGCGCCGCGCAGGCTGGCGTCGATCGCAGCACGACCCGTTGTATTCTGCGCAGCTGCGCTGCCGGTCAATGCTGCCACCACGACGCCGACCGCCATTCCCGCAACCTTTCTGTTTATTCTGTTCATGCGAGCCTCCCTGTGAAGGACCGGAACTCTATCACCCGCGCCTCGCTGCGTCTCCCACGGCCGCGCCCCACCGGATGGGCAGGCGCCCCAAACGACCGGGCGCGCATCCGTATCTACTGTTTGGAGGCCTTGAAATCCCCAGGGTTCGCCATCAGGGCCAACGTTTGATCGATCGTCTCCCTGTCGGCCGTGGCGTTGTATTCCATCCGCCAGCCGTGGAAGACATAGGCCGGGCCCTTGTCCTCGAAACCGTGGTAGGCACCCGGAAAGAGCACGAACCTGATCGGGCCATGCTCCTGGAGCAGCTCGCACTTCCTGGGATCGTTCGCCTGATCCTTGTCGCCGATGAAGATCACCGACGGTCGCACGAAGGTCGAACGATCCAGACCCGCGCAACCGGGCGAGACGGCGAAAATCATGGCGAAGCCGTATTGATGATCGTCCGACATGATGGCATTGCCGATCTGCAGGACCGCGCTGCCGCCATTGCTGCGGCCCATGACGAAGACCCGGCTCCGGTCGGCGATCTTGTTCTCGATCAAATAGCTCAGCGCGGAATAGGCATCCTCGGCGCGCCGCAAACCCCAGTGATAGTTGCCTTCGCCGCAAACGGCCTTGACGTGGCGCGTCGTGAAGCTGTCGAGGATCAATACGCCATAGCCGCGCCTGAGAAAGATGTCGGCCTTTTCGTCGGCCCATTTCTGCACCGGGCGGCTCAGACCGGTGCATCCATGCATCAGGATGATGAAGGGCAAGGGGCCGCTCGTCCCCTTCGGCTTGAGCAGTTCGGCGTTCAGCACGCCGTCGCGCTGGACCTTGCCGCCCTCCTCCGGCGCCCCGTTGAGGAAATTCTTCGACAGGCCGGAACGGTATTTGTTGTCGGGCGAATAGACGGCGTCGCTGTTGTGCGGATAGTCGCCCATCCACTTGATCCTGACCTGCTCGGCCGACGCCGCATTGGCCATCAGCGTCAGCGCGATCGCGGCAACCAGCGACTTCACGATGCCTGCCCTGTGCTTGTACACGCCAACGATTGTCACGACCGGCGCGGCTACACCGCGCCGGCCTTCTGCGCGTAGGCCCATGCGTCCTTTGACAGCGGCACCGTGCGTGCGGCCGACTTCGAGTGC
>CAWCGA010000035.1:0-10000 GCA_963794775.1 uncultured Alphaproteobacteria bacterium
GCTGAGGGAATGACATGAATATTGAAAAATACACCGAGCGGTCGCGCGGTTTCGTCCAGTCTGCGCAATCGCTGGCGATGCGCGAAGGCCACCAGCAGTTCTCGACCTTGCATGTGCTGAAGGTGCTACTGGACGACAGCGAGGGGCTGGCCGGCGGTCTGATCGACCGCGCCGGGGGCAATTCCCGCGCAATCCTCAAAGCCACCGAAGACGGGCTCAACAAGCTGCCGAAAGTTTCGGGCGGGGGCGCCGGCCAGGTGTACCTCGCGCCGGAACTGGCGCGCGCCTTCGATGCGGCGGAAAAGGCCGCCGACAAGGCCGGCGACAGTTTCGTCACGGTCGAGCGGCTGCTGCTGGCGCTTGCGCTGGAGAAGTCCAGCGAGGCCGGCACGATCCTGAACAAGGGCGGCGTCACGCCGCAAAATCTCAATGCCGCCATCGAGGCGCTGCGCAAGGGCCGTACCGCCGACAGCGCCACGGCCGAGAACGCCTATGACGCGCTGAAGAAATATGCCCGCGACCTGACCCAGGCCGCGCGCGACGGCAAGCTCGATCCGGTGATCGGCCGCGACGAGGAGATCCGCCGCACCATCCAGGTGCTGTCGCGCCGGACCAAGAACAATCCCGTGCTGATCGGCGAACCCGGCGTCGGCAAGACCGCCATTGTCGAGGGCCTCGCGCTGCGCATCGTCAATGGCGATGTGCCGGAGAGCCTGAAGGACAAGAAGCTGCTGTCGCTCGACCTCGGCGCGCTGATTGCCGGCGCGAAGTACCGCGGCGAGTTCGAGGAGCGGCTGAAGGCTGTGCTGCAGGAGGTCACCTCCGCCGAGGGCAGCTACATCCTGTTCATCGACGAGATGCACACGCTGATCGGTGCCGGCAAGGCCGATGGCGCGATGGATGCGTCCAACCTGCTCAAGCCCGCGCTCGCGCGTGGCGAGCTGCACTGCATTGGCGCGACCACGCTCGACGAATACCAGAAGCATGTCGAAAAGGATGCGGCGCTGGCGCGGCGTTTCCAGCCGATCTATGTCAGCGAGCCCACGGTCGAGGACACCATCTCGATCCTGCGTGGGCTAAAGGACAAGTACGAGCAGCATCACGGCGTGCGCATCTCGGATTCCGCGCTGGTCGCGGCCACGACGTTGTCGAACCGCTACATCACCAACCGCTTTTTGCCGGACAAGGCCATCGACCTGATGGACGAGGCGGCGGCGCGGCTGAAGATGCAGGTCGATTCCAAGCCGGAAGAGCTCGATACGCTCGACCGCGAGATCATCCGCCTGAAGATCGAGCAGGAGGCGCTGAAAAAGGAAAGCGATGCCGGCTCGAAGAGCAGGCTGAAGACGCTCGAGAAGGATCTCGCCGGGCTCGAGGAGCGGTCGGCGGCGCTGACCGCGCGCTGGAGCGCGGAGAAGAACAAGCTGTCGAACGCCGCCAAGCTCAAGAGCGAGCTCGATGGCTTGCGCGTCGAACTCGCCAACGCGCAGCGCCGCGGCGAATTCCAGCGCGCGGGCGAGCTGGCCTATGGCAGGATTCCTGCGCTGGAGAAGCAACTCGTCGATGTCGAGGCCAGCGAGAACGCCGGCGCGACCATGGAGGAGGCGGTCACCGCCAACCACATCGCGCAGGTGGTGTCGCGCTGGACCGGCGTGCCCGTCGACAAGATGCTGGAAGGCGAAAAGGACAAGCTGCTCAAGATGGAGGACTCGCTCGGCAAGCGCGTCGTCGGCCAGCCCGAGGCGGTGCGTGCGGTCGCAACCGCCGTGCGCCGTTCGCGCGCGGGCCTGCAGGACCCGAACCGGCCGATGGGCTCGTTCATGTTCCTGGGCCCAACCGGCGTCGGCAAGACCGAGCTGACGAAAGCCTTGGCCGAATATCTCTTCAACGACGAGACCGCGATGGTCCGCCTCGACATGTCCGAATACATGGAGAAGCATTCGGTGTCGCGGCTGATCGGCGCGCCTCCGGGCTATGTCGGCTATGACGAGGGCGGCGCGCTCACCGAAGCGGTGCGGCGCCGGCCCTACCAGGTCGTGCTGTTCGACGAGATCGAGAAGGCGCATCCCGACGTCTTCAACGTGCTGCTTCAGGTGCTCGACGACGGCCGCCTGACCGACGGTCAGGGCCGCACTGTCGACTTCCGCAACACCCTGATCATCATGACCTCGAACCTCGGTTCGGAGTTCCTGGTGAACCAGCCGGAGGGCGAGGACACGGCGGAGGTGCGCGAACAGGTGATGGGCATGGTGCGGGCGCATTTCCGGCCCGAATTCCTCAACCGCGTCGACGAGATCATCCTGTTCCACCGCCTGCAGAAGAGCGAGATGGGCCGGATCGTGGAGATCCAGTTCGCGCGGCTGACGAAGCTGCTCGAAGAGCGCAAGATCGCGCTCACGCTCGATGCCTCCGCGCGCGACTGGCTCGCCGCCAAGGGCTGGGACCCGGCCTATGGCGCGCGTCCGCTCAAGCGGGTGATCCAGCGCTACCTGCAGGACCCGCTCGCCGAGATGATCCTCTCGGGCGAGGTCAAGGACGGCGACAAGGTTGCGATCTCGAGCAAGGGCAACGTGCTGACCTTCAACGGGAAGGCGGTCACGACCGCGGAGATCGCGCAGTTCGAGGCGCCGATCCCGAAGCGGAAGTTGAATTAAGCCCGCGTCTCTAGCGCGGAATGCGAAAAGCCCTCCCCGTATCGCGGGAGGGCTTTTGTTTTGCGACCTTGCCGGGTATCAGCTTACTATTATCTTGTTGAAAAAATGCAATCGGAAGGCGATTGAAGCATTGCGTGTGTTGCCAGAAAGGAACACGCGCCGCGATTTCGCACTAAGGGCGTAGAAACATATTGAACAACTTCGCAAGCCGTTGCCACAATCCTTAACGGGGAGTTTTGGGGGCGTGCGATGCGTGGCGTTGCGGGGTTTTTGCGGGTAACGAGTTCTATTTTCTTTTGTTGCCTTGGGGGCGTGCAGCCAATTGATCGGCGATGTGCCGATCGTCGATGATCAGGTCATCATCGCCAGGGTAAATTCGTGCAATGACACGCCGAAGGCTGCGTACGACTACCAGCAGATCGGATTTGCGAACGTCTATGCGGCATGCGAAGTGTTTTTCAACCGCGCGACGAGATTGCAGCAAACTGCTCTGACGACCAGTCAGTCACTCGATGCGACCTTGATCGGATTGACGTCCATCTTCAATGCCACAAGTTCGGCCGTACACGCTGTCAAGGCAATCACGATAACGACGGCTGGCGTTGTTCTCGGCAAGGCCATCGTGAATGATCTTGTCACGAACAGTACGTTCGGAACGCACCTGTACAAAGTGAGGCAGCTCGTCCACAACGACATGGATAACCTTGCCAACCAATTTCCAGCACCGCCAGATACCTGCGTCGCTTATGCGAACGTTCAAAGGTTGGCGACCAAGTGCACGCTGGCAAACATGCAGGCCCTGCTGGACGCTCAGGTTGCGATACCCTCGGTCGCAGCTACTCCTCCCGCGACGACACCGCCGGCGGCCAATCCGGCCGTGGCGCGATTGTTCCGAGCGTCGCCGGCGTTCGCGCCGCGATTGCAATCGTCGCCGTCGATGAGTTCGACGGTTGTCCCGTTGGCTCGATGATGGGGTTATATTGGACGGCCCCGCGAGCTGCCGCGTAGGCGAGGCTCGACGGTAGAAATTTTCAACACAGCCGGTTCTACCGGTTCGTCACCTGCAGCGGTCCGCCGCTGGCATCCGAGATGCGCGCGCCGCGTCCGTTCATCATGCCGTCGAGCCGGTCGCGCTCCTTTTCGAAGCCCGTCATGATCGTGCCGTCGAGCGAGCGGCCGCGCGGCAGCTTGATGCGCATGGGATCGACGAAGCGGCCGTTGACCAGGATTTCGTAGTGGACGTGCGGGCCGGTCGACATGCCGGTCGAGCCGACGAAGCCGATCACCTGGCCCTGCCGCACCCGCTTGCCGGCTTCCATGCCTTTGGCGAAGGCCGACATGTGGCCATAGGCCGTCTCGTAGCCGTTATTGTGCTTGAGGCGCACATATTTGCCGTAACCGCCCTCGAGCCCGACCTTCTCGACCACGCCGTTGCCGGAGGCAAAGATCGGCGTGCCGTAGGCGGTGGCCCAGTCGACGCCGGTATGCATCTTGACGTAGCCGAGGATGGGATGGCGGCGGCCGCCGAAGCCTGAGCGCATGATGGCGTTGTTGACGGGCTTGCGGACCAGGAACTTCTTCGCGCTCTTGCCGGTGTCGTCGTAGTAGTCGACCACGCCGTCGTCGGGGGTCTGGAAGCGGTAGTATTTCTTGGTCTCGCCGCCGACGGTCAGCGCGGCGTACAGCACCTCGTTCCGTTCGGTGATGGTCGCGCCTTCGTCTTCGCCGGCATAGAACACGTCGAAGGAGTTGCCGGGCTGCACCTTGCGCTGGAAGTCGACGTCGTAGGAGTAGACGCGGATCATGTCGTCGATGACCGCCATCGGCACCTTGTTGCGCAGCGCGGTCTCGTAGATGCTCTGGTAGAGCCGCACACCCGAGCCGTCATCATCATCGTCGTCATCGCTCGACTTGTTGTCGGCGGTCTCCGTCGTGGTGTTGAGGCTGGAGACGTCGACGGCGACGTATTTGCCGAGGTCGGAGAGTGCGGCTACCGCAAGCGCCATGGTGTCATTGGCGACGATGACGCGATAGGGCTGCAGCCGTGCGCCCGGCGCGGGAGCGGATGGCGCCATCAGGATACGGAGCTTCTCGCCTTCCTTCAGGCCGCCGTCGCGGCCTCTGGAGCCCAGCGTTGCCGCGATCGCCTTGCACTCGTCGGGCGTCGCGCCCTGGTCTTTCAGGATCGAGGTGACCGTGTCGCCCTTCTTTACGGTGTGCACGCGCTCGCCGGTCGGATTGCCGCCGGTGACCTGGTCCTTGGTCTTCGGCAGTAGCGTGACGTTCTCGGGCACGATGCGGGTTTCGAAGCCGGCATAGGGATCGGCGGTGCCGGTGCCTTCGGTGGCGTAAGCCATCTTGATGTCGGACTTCACTGCGCCCGCGCCACCCATGTCAGCGGTCGCGCCGGCAAGCGCGTAACGTACGCCGGCGCCACTGCCGCGCCAGTTCGCGGCATCCTTGACCCGCATCAGCACTTCGTCGAGCGCGACCACCGCCGATATCTTCGCCTTCGGCAACACGGTGCCGAGATCCTTGGTGACAAAGGAGACTTCGGCATCGGGCTCGGCGGCGTTCGGATCGGCATCGTCGGCGTTGGCCTGCGCGCTCGGCCCGGTGTCCGCCAGCATGCGCTGCGCGTTGAACGGCGGAATCTTGGCCGACAGGTCGCTGGTCGTCATCGACAGATTGCCGGAGATACGGATGAACGGCCGTACCCGCATCACGTCGCGATTGCCGACGCGGGTGGCGGTCGAAACGCGCACCACGTTGCGCGCGGCAGCGGACTCGTTGGGCGGCGGCAGACGGTCGCTCTTGTGCAGGCTGACCAGCCGATCGGCAGAGCCGAACGCGCCGCGCAGCGCGCCCTCGACGCGCTCCGGCATGCGGGCAAAGGTCATCTCGCCGTCGAGCGAAGCGAAAACGGCGCCGCCGATGAGAGCCGCGCCGCAAAGACCCGTCAGAATCGTGCCGCTGAACCATTGTACGGAGACGCGGCGGCGATCGATCACCGCGGCCTCGGTGCCGTCGACCGAAAGCGGAGGCTCGTGACCGAGATCGATGATCCCGGCTTCACGCCCGTACCCGCCCCCGCGTGACGTCCTTTGGCTCAACCCGCAGTCCCCCCAATGTCTACCGCTTGCATTCGATCAAGACCCTTGCTCGACGGCAGTCCGCCTTCCCACAGGCGGACCAACGAGACCGGCGTGGCGCACTCTTGTCCGGGAATCAGGGGCTTTTGAGGGCCGGCCGGAATCGGGAACAACAGCGCTGTCTAAGATCTCTCGATATGTCACGGCCACCAGGGACAACGGCGCGTTCGCTTGAGATCGCCTGTCCCTGTCTTTGAAGCGCCGGCAACCCCCTCTGGCACCCGGCGATTCAATGCTTAACTATACGTCAGAACGTCGCAGGATTGTGGCTCAAGTGCGGCGTATGTCCTGCAAATATAGCGGCTTCTTTGCGTCGCAAAATTCTGCCGGATGATGCGACGATTTGTTGACAGGACCGTTGACAACGCCAATCGGGCGGGCCTATAACCCGGCCACTGAGCGCGGCGCTGCATTGGCCCACAGGCCAAGGCATGTTTTCGCGCCCGTGAAGCTCCTCTCTTTGATGAGTGAAGTAACAGCCGATGGAAATCGGTTGTCATTTGCCGTCGAAACGGGGTTTTCTCGGACCTCCCGGCCACGGGAGTGGGGCTTTCGGGTCCCGGGCTGTTTGACAAGTGAAGATGAAGAAAGAGAAACGTGGACGGCGGAGTCCTTGCGGGTCTCGGCTCACGAAAACCTTGTGTTTTCGTAAATCGGGACCGGACGAAAGACTTCGGCGGTACACGTTTTGAATAAGGAAACACCATGATCGTTCGCGATGTGAATCGTGTCGGTCAATATGGTGGGACCTCGTCAAACGTTGTGATCAGCCGGCTCAAAGTTTCAAGTCCAACTTGAGAGTTTGATCCTGGCTCAGAGCGAACGCTGGCGGCAGGCTTAACACATGCAAGTCGAGCGGATGTAGCAATACATCAGCGGCAGACGGGTGAGTAACACGTGGGAACGTACCTTTTGGTTCGGAACAACACAGGGAAACTTGTGCTAATACCGGATAAGCCCTTACGGGGAAAGATTTATCGCCGAAAGATCGGCCCGCGTCTGATTAGCTAGTTGGTGAGGTAATGGCTCACCAAGGCGACGATCAGTAGCTGGTCTGAGAGGATGATCAGCCACATTGGGACTGAGACACGGCCCAAACTCCTACGGGAGGCAGCAGTGGGGAATATTGGACAATGGGCGCAAGCCTGATCCAGCCATGCCGCGTGAGTGATGAAGGCCCTAGGGTTGTAAAGCTCTTTTGTGCGGGAAGATAATGACGGTACCGCAAGAATAAGCCCCGGCTAACTTCGTGCCAGCAGCCGCGGTAATACGAAGGGGGCTAGCGTTGCTCGGAATCACTGGGCGTAAAGGGTGCGTAGGCGGGTCTTTAAGTCAGGGGTGAAATCCTGGAGCTCAACTCCAGAACTGCCTTTGATACTGAAGATCTTGAGTTCGGGAGAGGTGAGTGGAACTGCGAGTGTAGAGGTGAAATTCGTAGATATTCGCAAGAACACCAGTGGCGAAGGCGGCTCACTGGCCCGATACTGACGCTGAGGCACGAAAGCGTGGGGAGCAAACAGGATTAGATACCCTGGTAGTCCACGCCGTAAACGATGAATGCCAGCCGTTAGTGGGTTTACTCACTAGTGGCGCAGCTAACGCTTTAAGCATTCCGCCTGGGGAGTACGGTCGCAAGATTAAAACTCAAAGGAATTGACGGGGGCCCGCACAAGCGGTGGAGCATGTGGTTTAATTCGACGCAACGCGCAGAACCTTACCAGCCCTTGACATGTCCGGGACCGGTCGCAGAGATGTGACCTTCTCTTCGGAGCCCGGAACACAGGTGCTGCATGGCTGTCGTCAGCTCGTGTCGTGAGATGTTGGGTTAAGTCCCGCAACGAGCGCAACCCCCGTCCTTAGTTGCTACCATTTAGTTGAGCACTCTAAGGAGACTGCCGGTGATAAGCCGCGAGGAAGGTGGGGATGACGTCAAGTCCTCATGGCCCTTACGGGCTGGGCTACACACGTGCTACAATGGCGGTGACAATGGGATGCGAAGGCGCAAGCCCTGGCAAATCTCAAAAAGCCGTCTCAGTTCGGATTGGGCTCTGCAACTCGAGCCCATGAAGTTGGAATCGCTAGTAATCGTGGATCAGCACGCCACGGTGAATACGTTCCCGGGCCTTGTACACACCGCCCGTCACACCATGGGAGTTGGTTTTACCTGAAGACGGTGCGCTAACCGCAAGGAGGCAGCCGGCCACGGTAGGGTCAGCGACTGGGGTGAAGTCGTAACAAGGTAGCCGTAGGGGAACCTGCGGCTGGATCACCTCCTTTCTAAGGATGATCCTTCAGCGAGCTCACGCTCACTATCGGATCGTTTTAGAAACATCAGGGGCCAACGATTTCAGGATCGTTGAGTCCCATTGGCGGGATTTCGCCGTCTACGTTTCTCTTTCTTCGCGGACGAACACGCGCCAGGGGCTGCGCTGTGCATCGGCGCTTGCCGATCGCGCGATCAAGATCCCTAGTCCTTCACTGGATAGCGTTAGGGGCTTGTAGCTCAGTTGGTTAGAGCGCGCGCTTGATAAGCGTGAGGTCGGAAGTTCAAGTCTTCCCAGGCCCACCACTTTCATCGCGTGCGCATTCGTCTTCTGGTTACGGGGCCATAGCTCAGCTGGGAGAGCGCGTGCTTTGCAAGCATGAGGTCGTCGGTTCGATCCCGTCTGGCTCCACCAGATGGCTTGATCGCCGATCGGCCAAATCATTCGTCCGCGAAAACATCGTTCCGCAAATCGCTATGCTCTCACCAGAGCATCGGCTTGCGTGATTTCTGACATCGTAAAGAGGAGATCGATCCGAGTTGGATCGTGCAAGCAATTGCGCGACC
The DNA here is from genome assembly GCA_963794775.1 of uncultured Alphaproteobacteria bacterium. Taxonomy (GTDB): domain Bacteria; phylum Pseudomonadota; class Alphaproteobacteria; order Rhizobiales; family Xanthobacteraceae; genus Bradyrhizobium. Next base: position 8,637 of record CAWCGA010000035.1, read on the forward strand.
CTTCGCTATCTCCAGGTCATTTCGGCGCTTGCTCTCGTTGTGAGACGAAAGCGAGTTGTAAATGAACCTTGTTCGCGAAGCTTGACCGCCTCGCGAGCGGACCGATCTTACGAAGCAAGCTGGTCTTTCTTGTCATGTCCAGCCGCGCGACACCCATCGGGATCTCGGTCCCGGTAATAGCGCGGCATACATTCTGCCGAGTGTGTGGACATTGATAATGAGAGCAATCAAGTGCCTTAAGGGTGTTCGGTGGATGCCTTGGCGCTGAGAGGCGATGAAGGACGTGCTACGCTGCGATAAGCCGTGGGGAGCTGCGAAGAAGCTTTGATCCACGGATTTCCGAATGGGGAAACCCACCTTCGATAGCCGGAACTCCAAGACCTTGTGTCTTGGTGTTCGAACAGAGATGTGCGGAGCCAAGCCGTGAGGTTTTGGATTTCCGGTTATCAAGTGAAGGTATGTGACTTCCGAATAAAATAGGAGGTTTCAAGCAAACCCAGGGAACTGAAACATCTAAGTACCTGGAGGAAAGGACATCAACAGAGACTCCGGTAGTAGTGGCGAGCGAAACCGGACCAGGCCAGTAACACATCAAAGACAACCGGAACCTGTCAGGAAAGCAGGGCCTCAGAGGGTGATAGCCCCGTACGGGTAATGCGATGATGTGTTCTCGAGTAAGGCGGAACACGTGCAATTCTGTCTGAACGCGGGGGGACCACCCTCCAAGCCTAAGTACTCCTCAGCGACCGATAGTGAACCAGTACCGTGAGGGAAAGGTGAAAAGCACCCCGACGAGGGGAGTGAAATAGACCTGAAACCGGACACCTACAAACAGACGGAGCCCAAGATACGTTCTGGGTGACGTCGTACCTTTTGTATTATGGGCCAGCGACTTAATTTAACGAGCAAGCTTAAGCCGATAGGCGTAGGCGTAGCGAAAGCGAGTTTGAATAGGGCGCCAAGTTCGTTGTATTAGACCCGAAACCTAGTGATCTAGCCATGAGCAGGTTGAAGGTGAGGTAACACTCACTGGAGGACCGAACGGGTGCCTGTTGAAAAAGGCTCCGATGACTTGTGGTTAGGGGTGAAAGGCCAATCAAACTGGGAAATAGCTGGTTCTCCGCGAAAGATATTTAGGTATCGCCTCGCATGAATGCTTCGGGGGGTAGAGCACTGGATGGGCTAGGGGGACTTACCGTCTTACCAAACCCAACCAAACTCCGAATACCCGAAAGCAATATGCGGGAGTCACACGGCGGGTGCTAACGTCCGTCGTGGAGAGGGAAACAACCCGGACCTACAGCTAAGGCCCCTAATTCGTGGCTAAGTGGGAAAGGATGTGGAAATCCCAAAACAACCAGGAG
>CAWCGA010000035.1:12500-314310 GCA_963794775.1 uncultured Alphaproteobacteria bacterium
AGTGCGCAGCCCGGCATGGGCGACGTGCAGATCCTCGGCGTGATCTCGCGCGATGACCACGAACCGCGGCTTGCCTATCTGGATGAGGCGATGCCAGCGACCGTGGATACGCTCGAATTGGCGGCGCCGCTCGATGTATCCCAGGTGTTCCGGCTCTCGGCACGCTGCGAAGAAAAGAAATGCGCGCATTTCGACGGCGTCGATTGCCAACTCGCGGTGCGGATCGCAAAGCTGCTGCCCGAAGTCGTCGATCACCTGCCCTCGTGCAATATCCGGCCCGACTGCCGCTGGTTTCGCCAGGAGGGCCGTGCGGCATGCGTGCGCTGTCCGCAGATTATGACCGGGACGTACGAGGCCGATGAACGCCTGCAGGCCGTCGCCGGAATGCCGCGCGCCCGCTAGACGCCGTCAGTCCCAATTCCAAAACGCCGCTTTGTGACCCGAAGCGGCGTTTTTTTGTGCGCCGGCCGTGGCCTACCGCGCCATTTTCGGCCATGATTGGCCGCCAACCTCCCGTTTCCGGTTCACCCCGCGTTCATTTCAAAATCCGTAACCGGGTTCCTGCCTATAAAACTTCAAGCCTGCCCCCACCTTGAGGAGACTCCCATGCGCGCGTTCATTCGCCCCGTCGTGACTTCTTTGAGTATCGCCTGCCTTGCCGCCGTCCTCGCCGCGCTGCCGGCGGGCGGAGCCTTCGCGCAAGGCAAGATGGCTCCCGCGCAGGGAGGCAAGATGGCGCCCGCGCCGGCGGCGGCTCCACCGCCCGCACAGCAACAGCTGAAGCAGATCGCGCTGACCGAGAAGCAGGTCGACGGCGTGATTGCGTCCGCCAAGGACATGGACGCGATCACCATGAAGCTGCAGCCGAACGCCAAGCCCGATGCCAAGGTGATCGCGTCGCTCGAAGCCGTCGCCAAGAAGAACGGCTTTGCCAGCTACGACGAATACAACAACGTGATGGACAATATCGGCCTGGTGTTCGGCGGCATCGATCCCGCCAGCAAGAAATATGTCGGCGCAGAGGCCGTGATCAAGGCGGAGATCGCCCAGACGCAGGCCGACAAGAAGATGTCGCCGAAGGACAAGAAGCAGGCGCTCGACGATCTCAACATGGCGCTGAAGGATCCGGGACCGGAGGTCCAGAACAAGGGCAACATCGATCTCGTCGCGAAGAACTACGACAAGCTCTCCCCGATCATGGGCGAAAATCAGCAGTGATTGGCGCTTAGACCGACAAGGCAGAAGCCCCGGAGATTTCTCCGGGGCTTTTTTGTTTTCGCATGCTGCGCGCCTGTTGCATGATCCGGCGGACCGAACCCGGACAGGTGGAACGAGACGATGGCAAAGAAGGTGGTGGTCGCGGGCGCGACCGGGCTGGTCGGCAACGCGGCGTTGCGACACTTCGGCAGCGTTGGCGGCGCCGAGGTGATCGCGCTGGCGCGGCGGAAGCCGCGCGATCTCTACGGCGCGCGCCATGTCGCGCTCGATCTCACCGACGCCGCGCAATGTGCCGCCGTCGCGGGCGAGCTGAAGGACGCGACGCATCTGATCTATGCCGCGCTCTACGAAGAGCCCAGCCTCGTCGACGGCTGGCGCAATCCGCATCAGATCGAAACCAACGACAGAATGCTGCGCAATTTGATGGCGGCGCTCGAGCAGGTCGCGCCTGCGCTCAGGCATGTCGCGCTGCTGCAGGGTACGAAAGCCTATGGCGTCCATGTGCGGCCGCTCACCGTGCCGGCGCGCGAAGGCCGCTCGGAAATGTACGAGCAACCGAATTTCTACTGGGCGCAGGAAAATTTCCTGCGCGAATTGCAGAAAGGAAAGGCCTGGCACTGGAGCATTCTCCGGCCCGTGCTGATCGTGGGCCTCGCCATGGGCGGCGCGATGGATTTGATCCCGCCGCTCGGCGTCTATGCCGCGATAATGCGCGAACAGGGCAGGGCAGTGCTCGACTATCCCGGCGGTGCGGCGCGCGTCTCGCAAGCGGTCGACGTCGATCTGCTGGCGCGCGCGATCGCCTGGTCGGGCGAGGCAGAGGCCGCGCGCGACGAGGCCTTCAACGTCACCAATGGCGATGTGCTGGTCTGGGAAAACATCTGGCCGGCGATTGCGGATGCACTTCGTATGAAGCCCGGCAAGGCCGTGCCGCTGTCGCTGGTGAAGGAATCTGCCAACTGGGCGGCGCCATGGGACGCGTTGCGGCGCAAGCATGATCTGGCCGCGCCCGCGCTGAAGGAATTCGTCGGCCTGTCGTTCCAGTATGCCGATTACAGCATGCGCTACGGCCAGACCCAGCCGGGGCCGCCCTCGATTGTCTCGACCGTGAAGATCAACCGCGCTGGCTTCACCGAGATGATGGACACCGAAGACATGTTTCGGAAGTGGTTTTCCGAGGCGCGGAGGCAGCGGCTGTTGCCGTGACACCTCTCCCCGTTCTTGCGGGGAGAGGTGAAAGCGCTACTTCGCGAACTTCTCCTCCATCGCCTTGCGCGTCTTGATGGTGTCGTTGCTCGCGTCGAACTCGACGTCGGCCCACGACACCACCGCGCCGTGCGCGATGTCGTTCTTCAGCTTCACGCGATGCGCGAGCCCGATCGGCAGCGCGCCGGCTTTCAGGCTGGCGGCGGCCGGCATCAGCTTGCCCCAAACCGTGTAGCCGCCTTCGCCGTCGAGCATCTCGCCCGCGCGCAAGGCTCGCTTGGCGACCGCCGCGACATCGCCGCGAAAGCCATAGGGCGCGCCGGTCGGCTCCTTGCGCAGCGCCGCCGACAGGATCGAGATGTTCAGCTCCAGTCCGATCAGATGATAGGGCTTGTACATCGCGGCATAACGCCCGCTGGCGTCGGTCTTTAGGCCGTATTGCCTGAAGCAGTCGGCCGCATAGTCGTTCGGCGCTTCCAGCACGGCATAGACGCCCCAGCGCAGATCGCGAAACACCGGGCGGCCGTCGCGCTCCAGCGACGACACCACCTCGACCACGCCGGATTTCTCCAGCACGCCGCCGGCATCATGCGGCCGCATCACATGCGGCAGATCGTCGACGCCGCAGGCGGGGAACGCGAGGCCTTTGGTCGGCACGTCGAGGCCGGTGGCATTGGCAATCGCGGCCATTTCAATGGCCGACTTGGTGCCGTCGAGGAAGGAGTTGAACATCTGCGGATTCATGCCGGCCGACTGCGCCTCGCTGCGCGTCAGCCCGTAATGCTGCCAGACGTCGTCGGGCGTCACGTCATGATAGGCCGGCAGATATTTGGTGCCCTTGCCGGCGGCGACCACGCGAAAGCCGGTCGCGCGCGCCCAGTCGACGATCTCGGCGGTCAGCGCCGGCTGGTCGCCATAGGCCAACGAATAGACCACGCCGGCTTTGCGCGCTTCTTCGGCGAGCAGGGGACCGGCGAGCACGTCGGCTTCGACATTGACCATGACGATGTGCTTGCCGGCTGCGATCGCCGCGCGGGCATGGCGAATGCCGACGGCGGGATTGCCGGTCGCTTCCACAATCACCTCGATGTTGCCGGATGTCGATTTTGCAGCGTCCGCGGTGAATGTCGTGGCCGCGATCCGCGCTTCGTCCCAGCCGACCGTCTTGCAGGCGTCCTTCGCGCGCTGCGGATCGAGATCGACGATCACAGGGACTTCCAGCCCTTTCACATGCGGCACCTGCGACAGGAACATCGAGCCGAACTTGCCGGCGCCGATCAGCGCGACATTGACCGGCCTGTTGGCGGCCGCGCGGGCGGCGAGGAGATGGGAGAGGTTCATGGGGCAGCGTCCAATCTAACTGATCGTCATTCCGGGGCGACGCGCAAGCGTCGAACTACGATGCGCAATTGCGCATCGGAGAATCCATAACCACAGTCCGGGGTTATGGATTCCGGGCTCGCGACTTCGTCGCGCCCCGGAATGACAAGCTAAAACTTACTCCGCGGCCTGCCGCGGCGCGCGGGCGAGCCGCACCAGCGCATCGTCGGGCACCGTCTGGATCGGCGCGAAGTCGCGATGGGCGATGTAGTCCGGCCGCGTCGGTGTACGGATGTAGTTCGAGACCGCGTTCAGCGTGAGATACACGATCTTGCGCGGATAGGGCGTGATGTTGCCGGCCGAGCCGTGCACCAGATTGCCGTGGAACATCAGCAAGCCGCCCGCCTTGCCGGTCGGCGCCACGATGCCGCCCTGTTTGACCAGGCGCGTGACCGTTTCCTCGTCCAAGGTCCAGAGCGGGTAGGACGTCGTGGTCGTATCGTGCGAGGCGTTGAGGACGCCGGCGGTCTGGCTGCGCGGCACCAGCATCAGCGGGCCGTTGATCGGCATCACCTCGTCGAGGAAGATCGCGATGTTCATGGCGCGCGGCTCGGGCATGCCGTCGTCGCGCTTCCAGGTGCCGTAATCCTGGTGCCACTGCCAGACGTCGCCGGTGAAGGCAGCTTTCGCGTTGATCTTGAACTGATGCATGTAGACCTTCTCGCCGAACACCTGCTCGATCGGCTCGATCATGCGCGGATGTGCGCCGAGCGCGCCAAAACCTTCGTTGTAGAGGTGGGCGGCAAAGGCGGTACGCGGCGCGCCGCTCTTCTCGCGCCAGACCTCGGGCCGGTTGGCGTCATAAATGGAGACCGCCTCGCGGGCGAGGAAGTCGACCTCTTCCTGGGTGAACAGCTCGGGCAGGAACAGCCAGCCTTCACGGTGGAAGAACTCGATCTGCTGCGGGGTGAGTTTCATGGCGTTGCCTCCTTCGTTTTATGTCATGCCGCTTGCGCGGTGCGTAATCGCTCTTCGGTGCGCCGTCCGGCCGTTAGCGCATGCGCCAGCGCTGCCCTTTCAGCGGCAGCCGCATCGCCTGCGAAAATTGCTTCTGCGATCGCCTCGTGCTCGCTCCAGGCGCTGTCGCGATAATCGAGCTCGGCCAGCACGGTCGCCATCGAGCGGCGCATATGCGGCCATTGCGGCGCGATCATCTCCTCGATCGCGGGATTGCCGGCAAGCCGATAGATAGCGCCGTGGAAGTCGACATCGAAGCCGATCAATTTTGACAGCGGCGTCTTGCGATCGATCGCGCGTCCCGCATGCAGCGCCTTTTCCAACTGCGCGCGGCCTGCGCTGTCGCTCTTCGCGAATTCGGCGGCAAGCTTCGCCGCCAGCGCGTCGATCGCGCCACGCACCTCATAGAGCTGACGGATACGTTCGGGATCGAGCTGCGTCACCTCGAAACCCCTGCGGCCGCTCTCGGTGATCAGCCCCTGCCGGTGCAACAGATGCAGCGCGTGCGACACCGGCTGGCGCGACACGCCGAGCTTTTCGGCGAGTTCGTTCTGGCGGATGCGCTGGCCCGGCAACAGCGTGCGGTCGGTGATCGCTTCGAGAATCCGCGCATAGACCTGGTCGATCAGGTTGGGGGCCAGGTCGAGTGGGATCATGCAGGCTGCCAGTTCGGAATACGGAATGCCGTATTCAGAATGTACGGCTGAGGGCACTGTCCGGTCAAGTCTAAAAGCCAAGCACAATGAGGCAGTAAGGCTGACGCTCTACTTCGCCTTCCCCAAATCCATCAGCAGCCGCGTCATCAGATAGAGCCGCGGCACGATTGAGTTGGCGTCGATGAACTCGTCCTTGGCGTGATAGCCGTAGCCGGCAAGCCCAAAGCTTTCCGCCACGGCCGCCTTGCCGTTGCGGTTGGCGTAGCCGGCATCGGTGGCGCCGCCGATCATCTCGGCGATGCCGAGCTTGCGATCGAGCTCGGCATAGATCGCCTGTCCCTGTTGCGCCAGCGCGCGGCCGCGGTCGTTGGCGACAAAGGCAGGCCGGCCCGGCACGATCGTGACCCTGGTCTCGGTATCCGGCACGAGCCGCATCTTGACCTTCTCATCGAGCGCCGCCTGCAGCTTGGCGATGCCGTCGGGGATGGTGAGGCGAATGTCGGCGCCGGCTGTGGCGCTTTCTGGAATCTGGTTGCGCACCGTGCCGGCTTTGGCCGTGGTCCAGTTCAACTGCGTGCCGGGAATCGATTTCGCCACATCCTGGGTTTGCAGCAATTGATGCGCGAGTTCGATCAGCGCGTTGCGGCCGAGCGTGGGTGCCGCCCCCGCATGCGAGGCCCGCCCGGTCACCTCCATGGTACCGGCGGCGGTGCCGCTGGCGCCCAGCACCAGACTGTCGTAGGCCCCGGCCCCGGTGGGCTCGCAGGACAACACCACGTCATGCTGATCCGCGATTTCAGAGATCAGTTCGCCCGAGCCGATCGAGCCGATCTCTTCGTCCGGATTGAACAGCACGGTCAGTTTGGCGTAGTCGCGCCAGCCTTGATCCTTCAGAATTTGCAGCGCATGCAGCACCACAGCAAGCCCGCCCTTGTCGTCGGCAATACCAGGGCCATAGATCAACGGGCCCTGTTCCTTGTAGGGCTCGGCCGCCAGGATGCCGTGCTCATAGACGGTGTCCATATGACCGATCAGCATCAGCTTCTTGGTACCGGTGCCTTCGAAGGTCGCGATCACGATGTCGCCGCCGGGACCGCGCGTGACCTTGCGCCGCTCGGTCGCTGCCCCCAGCGCCTTCAGCCGCGCTTCGGTGAAGTCGGCCATCTTCTTGAGGCCGTCGACGTCGCTGGAGCCAGATTCGATCAGCACCATCTGCTTCAGCGTTTCCATCAGGGCGGACTTCGCCTGCTCAGCGGCGGATTTGAGCTTTTCGTCCGGCGCGGCCGATGCGGACGCAGCTGTCAGGCCGAGGGCAACAATGATGGCGAAGCGTTTCATGTTTTACTCCTTACGCATCTTGGTATGCGGCGCAACGCGGGTCAGGTGGCGAGGAATTCCATCACCGCCCGGCAGAACTCCAGCGGATTGTTCTCGAACATCCAGTGGCGGCCATTGGGAATGACGGCGGTCCTGGCATCAGCGATATGCTCGGCCATGACGCGCCAGATGGTCGACAGCGAGCCCGTGGTATCAGCGCCGCCGATCAGCAGCGTCGGCGTCTTGATCAAGGGCATGTCGGCCTTGCTGTAAGGCTTGCGCGCCTCATGCACCTGACCGAGGAGGGTGAAGATGTTGTCGCGCAGCTGCTGCTTGGCCGCGGCCGGCAACCGCCGCCACGCGTTTTCGCCGTCGATGGCATCGACGAAATTCTGCAATGCGCCGTCGATGTCACCGTCGCGAACCCTCTTGACGGAGACCAGCGTGCGCGCGCCCAGCGCCGACGGTGCGCCGGGTGTGACATTCGGATCAAGCGAGGAATCGAGATCGCCGCCGGGCTCCGCCAGGATGATTTTGCGCAGCAGGTCGGGGCGCTGTTGCGCGACGCGGAAGGCGATATGTCCACCGCGGGAATGGCCCATCAGGTCGACCGGCTTCGGGCTGACCTGCTCGATGAAGGCGATGGTGTCGGCGACATGCTGCGCCATCCGGTAATGGTCGGTGGCGACGCCGTCGAAATGTTCGGGAAAGAAATGCCGCAGGCTGACTGCGATCACGCGATGTTTTCGCGTCAGCGGTCCGAGCACGGAATACCAGGTGCGGAAATCGCCGAGCGTGCCGTGCACGCAGACCAAGGGATGGCCGTGTCCGACTTCGAGATAGGGCATGTCGATGCCGTTGACTGTGATCGTCTGCATGCCTCTAGCTCGCCAGGAAATTCAGAACCACTTCGGAGAATTTTTGCGGCGCCTGCTCGAACATCGGATGTGTCGCGTTCGGGATCATCACCGTCTTTGAGTTCGGCACATGCGCGGCGAGCGCATGCAGCACCTTCGGCAGCAGGCCTTTGGTGCGTTCGCCGCCGATGAACAGCGTCGGCATCGTGATCGCCTCGGCGTCTGCCCTGGAGAATGGCGGGCGATTATCCCTGACCTGACCGATCAGCGTGGTGGCGTTGTCGCGCAGGCCCTGTTTCATCAATTGCGGCAGCCGCTGCCAATGGCCGGCGCCTTCCAGCGTATCGACGAAATACTCCAGTCCGCCCTCGATATCGCCGGCCGCGATCTTGTCGGCGGAAACCGTGAAGCGCGCCAGCAGCGGCGAGGGACCGCGTTTGTAGTCGGGGTCGAGCGTGGCATCGATCTCGCCGCCGGGCTCGGCCAGGATCAGTTTGCGCAACAAATCCGGGCGCTGTTGCGCGACGCGGAACGAGATGTGCCCGCCGCGGGAATGACCCATCAAATCGACCGGGCCGGCATCGAGCTTCTCGATGAAAGCGATGAGATCGTCGACATGCTGTGCGATCGAATAGGTCGAGCCCTTGCCATCCCAATGATCCGGGAAGAAGTGCCGCAGGCTGACGCAAATCAGGTGGTGTTTCGTTGTCAACGGGCCTGTCACGCAGCCCCAGATGCGAAAGTCGTTGAGCGACCCGTGGACGCAGACCAGCGGCGCGCCCTTGGCCTGGCCTACATCGAGATAGGCCATGTCGTAACCGTTGACGTGAAGGGTCTGCATGAGGGCTCGGGAGGAGGGTGGAACCAGCTGTGCAAGATTCCCGGAATCCGGGTGGATCGCAACACTTTCCAAGCCTAGATTCCACCCCTGAGACAAGGATGGGGCATGCGATTTTGGAGCTGACATGACCGACCAGCATTTCACCCTGTTCGAGACGCCGATCGGCGTGTGCGGCATCGAATGGGGTCCGCGCGGCATCAACGGCGTCCAGCTGCCGATGGGCGGCGAGGACAAGACCCGCGCCCGCATCCGCCAGCGCCGCGGCGGCGATATTGCCGAAACCGCGCCGACATCAGAGGTGCAGCGCGCGATCGGCCGGATTGTCGACCTGCTCGCGGGCAAGCGCGACGATCTGACCGACATTCCGCTCGATCTCGACGACGCGCCGGAGTTCAACCGCGGCGTCTACGACATCGCCCGCAAGATTCCACCGGGCCAGACCCTGACCTATGGCGATATCGCCAAGAAACTCGGCGGCGTCGAGCTGTCGCGCGACGTCGGTCAGGCGCTGGGCCGCAACCCGTGTCCGATCGTGGTGCCCTGTCATCGCGTGCTGGCAGCCGGCAACAAGCCCGGCGGCTTTTCCGCGCGCGGCGGCATCGACACCAAGCTGAAGATGCTCGCGATCGAGGGCGCGGCGGTCAACCACACGCCGAGTTTTTTCGATTGAGTGGTCGTTTCTCCGGGCGTGCGAGGCACCGTAGGGTGGGCAAAGGCGCGCATGCGCCGTGCCCACCTTTTCCACCGAGCTAGCGAGGGTGGGCACGCTTCGCTTTGCCCACCCTACAAGACTTTGTCACGTCAGCGCCTCAAACCATCTCGCAGCTGAACCCGTTCCCCTTCCGCCTGATCTTTCCCGATGACGGCGAGGGGAAATGCGCCGTGCAGCACAGCGTATTGGTGTCGCAATAGCGCTCGAGGAAGCCGCGCCGCGTCGTTGCCGCAAGCTTCGGATCGACATCGAAACGCGGCGACAGCTCGGGGTGGCGCAGCTGCAGCGGCGTGTGCATGAGGTCGCCGGCGAACACCACGTCCTCCTTGCCGCCGCGGCCGAAGGTGAAGGCGACATGGCCGGGCGTATGACCCGGGGTCGGCAGGATGCGGGCGTGATCGCCAAGCGCGAAATCGTTCGTCACTATTTCGGCGCGCTTCGCCTCGACCACCGGCAGCACGCTGTCGGCAAACGGCGGCACTTCCGCCTTGGCATTCTCGCCGACCCAGTAGTCGTACTCGGTCTTGCCGAACACATAGCGCGCCTTCGGGAAGGTCGGCACCCAGCGGCCGTTCTCCAGCCGCGTGTTCCAGCCGACGTGATCGACATGCAGATGCGTGCACATCACATAGTCGATGTCGTTGACGGAGACACCGGCTGCCGCCAGCGCGCGCATATAGGTGTCGTCGGTCTTCATGTTCCACGCCGGGCGCAGCGGCCGCGCCTTGTCGTTGCCGATGCAGCTGTCGATCAGGATGGTGTGATGCGGGGTCTTCACCACATAGGACTGGAACGCCATGATGAACGTGTCGGTGTCGTCGAGCGCGCCTGCTGCCTTCAGCCATTGCCGGTTCTCGGCGAGCAGCTCGGGCGTAAGCGTCGGCAGCATGTCATGCGCCTGCAGGAACTTGCCCTCCTGCTCGACGATGCGCTGGATGGTGAGGTCGCCGACATTGAACTTCAGGCTCATGGTTTGTCCTTTGCGGATGGAATGATCACATTGGCGAGGATGTCGAGTTGGGCCATGCCTTCTTTCGGCCGGCCGAACAGGCCGGAGGTCATCATGACGACCATGTCGAACTCGGGAATGACGAAGATGCGTTGCCCGCCCCAGCCGAAGGCGGCGATCCAGCGCACCTCCTTGCCCTGGCTAAGCGAACGGCCCATCCACCATTGATAGCCGTAGAACAGCGTGCCGCCGAAATAGCCGACCGCCTGGAAGCGCGGGATCACCGATTGCATGATCCAGTCAGGCGGAATGACCTGCCGGCCGTTCCAGGCGCCGTCGCTGAGCAGGAGTTGTCCGATCTTGGCAGCGTCGCGCGGCCGCAGGCGAAGTCCGGCGGCGGCTGCGATCTTGCCGTTCTTGTAGGTCTTCCACTCGAAATCGCTGACGCCGAGCGGATTGAAAAAGAATTCGCGCGCGAAAGCCTCGAGCGGCATTCCGGATGTGCGCTCGATGACGGCGCCGAGCAATTCCGTGCCGCCGCCATTATAGACCCACAGCGTGTCGGGCGGGACGGCAATTGGCTTGGATAGCACGTAGCGGAGCGGGTCGGCGTCGAAGACGAGACGCGGCTCGTCGTTATCAGGATCGCTCCACGGTAGCTGCTCGTCCCACTTGATTCCGGACGACATGGTCAGGAGATGGCGTAGCCTGATATTCTCCAAACCTGGCGTCCTCAGGTCCGCCATCTCGGGAAAGAAGCTTGCGATGCGCGTGTTGACGCTTTTGATCATCCTGCGGTCGATGGCGATGCCGACCAGCAGCGAGGTCACGCTCTTGGACGCTGAGCGCATGTCGTGCAGGGTCGTCGCGTCGTAGTCGTAGCGCGCTTCCGGCTTGCCCCAGGGCTGGTCGATACCGCTAAAATATTGCTCGAAGGACAGCTTGCCGTGACGGGCGATCACCACGGCGTGGATGTCGGAGTCGGTAAGTTTCAGGCGCTGCTCGATGGTGCACAGGCGCGCGCCGTCGAGGTCGACGCTCTCGGGTGCGGCAACGGACCAGCCATCGTCGAGCTTTGCAGGCATGCCGCAGACCTGATTTGTCTGGCCGTGTGCGAACGTGGTGGACACAAGCGCGAGGGCGAGGGCGAAGCCGAGGTGCCGTGCGCGTTGCTTGCCCTCGAACATCAATCTTGCCTTTTCGCTACGCCGGCGGCGGCACCGAGATCTTCACGGAGGGCCGCTCCAGCATCTTCTTGTTGAAGGCGTCGAGCTTCGGATAGGCCTTGCGCCAGCCGCAGTCGGCAAAGCGGAAATCGGCATAGCCGAGCACGCAGACGAGGCCGATCTGCGCGATGGTGAGCGGGCCGTTCAGCACGTCGTCGCGCGTCTCGAAGCGCGCCATGCCGCTCCAGGCTCGGTTCCAGTGATCGTCCGACCACGCTTTCCAGCGCAACGCCTCGGGACGAACCATGCCCTCATAGCGGCACAGCAGCATGGCATCGAGCATGCCTTGCGTGAGTGAATGGTCGCTCTTCACCTTCCAGCGGTTCGGACCGTAATCGGGGATCAGGCTGCCGCCGGCGAGTTCGTTGAGATATTCGACGATGACGTAGGAATCCAGGATCACGTCGCCGTTGTTGAGCATCAGCACCGGCAGCTTCTTCAGCGGCGTGATGCGCTGATAGTCCTCGTTGGCGGTGCCCGGTGCTACCGCTGACGGCACCAGTTCGATTTTGTCGATCAGCCCGAGCTCGATGGCGGCAATGCGGACCTTGCGCGCGAATGGCGAGGCCGGGGAGAAGGTGAGTTTCATGATGGGCCCCTATTGCAATTTCGTCATTGCGAGGAGCGAAGCGCCGAAGCAATCCATAGTTCCGCAAGCGGATGGATGGATTGCTTCGCTTCGCTCGCAATGACGATTTGGATGCAGCCTGCCTAACAGGCAATGATCTCCTGGCGCTGTTCGCCGAGCCCGTCGATGCCGAGCGTGACGACATCACCGATCTTCAGCCACTGTTGCGGCTTCATGCCGGCGCCGACGCCGGGCGGCGTGCCCGTGGTGATGACGTCGCCGGGCAACAGCGTCAGGAAGGTCGAGACATAGGCGATGCACTTCGCCATGGTGAAGATCATGGTCGCGGTGTTGCCGGTCTGCTTGCGCTGGCCGTTGACGTCGAGCCACAGGCCGAGCTTCTGCACATCGGCAATCTCATCTTTGGTGACGAGCCAGGGGCCGAGCGGACCGAAGGTGTCGTGAGACTTACCCTTGGTCCACTGGCCGCCGCGTTCCTGCTGAAAGTAACGCTCGGAGACGTCGTTGCAGACGCAGTAGCCGGCGACGTGATTCAGCGCATCCGCTTCCGAGATGTATTTGGCGCGGGTGCCGATGATGGCGGCGATCTCAACCTCCCAGTCGAGCTTGGTCGACTTGCGCGGCTTCTCGACGGGGTCGTTGGGACCGGACAGCGAGGTGTTGGCCTTGATGAAGAAGATCGGCTCGGGCGGGATGGGATTGCCCGTCTCCTTGGCGTGGTCGACATAGTTCAGGCCGATGGCGACGAACTTGTTCATGCCGGTGACCGGGGCGCCAAGCCGCGGCTTGCCCGACACGGCGGGGAGCGAGGCGGGGTCGATGCCGGCCAGCTTCTTCAGCGACGCCGGCGCATAGGCCTCGCCGTCGAGATCCTTGATGTGGCCGGACAGGTCGCGCAACTGGCCGGATTTATCGATCAGGCCGGGCTTTTCCGCACCCTTATTGCCATAGCGAACAAGCTTCATTTCGTCGTTCCTCCCTTGGAAAGGCTGGTTTTGCTTGGGAAGGTTATTGGACCGGGCGGCGGGGAAATTCAACCGCTGTTGCCGCACTGGCGGTGTGCTCCCTCCCCCCTTGCGGGGGAGGGTTGGGGAGGGGGGTGTCACGGAGAGATATCTATCGTGGACCCCCACCCCTAACCCCTCCCCGCAAGGGGGAGGGGAATTAAGCAAGCGCGATGAATTTGAAGGCGTTGCCCTCGCGCTTGATATGGCCGGCATTGTAGTGACCGCCGATCACGAGCACCGGCTTGTCGGCAAAGCGCGAGAACAGTTCGCGCCTTGTATCCGGCGACTTCTTCGGGTCCGAATCCGCGGTCGACGACCAGTCCAGGTGCGCCATCTGGCAGGGATGATGGGCGACGTCCCCAGTCAGCAGGCCTTCCTCGCCGTTCGACTTGATATGAATGCTCATATGGCCGGGGCTGTGGCCCGGCGTCGGTATCATCGTGATTTCGTCGGTGATTTTGGCGTCGCTCGCGATCAAATCGGCCTTACCGGCATCGACGATCGGCTTGACGGAGTCGTTGAACACCGCGATATGCGCCGGCTCGACGCTGTGGTCGCGCCAATACTCATATTCGGTCTTGCCGAACAGATAGCGTGCATTGGCAAAGGTCGGCACCCATTTGCCGCCGGCGAGTTTCGTGTTCCAGCCGACGTGGTCGATATGCAGATGTGTGCACAGTACGGTGTCGATGCTGTCGGGTGCAAATCCGGCCGCTGTCAGCGTCTCCAGGAACGGGCCCTTGCGGTCGTTCCAGGTCGGCACGTTGCGGCCCTGTTTGTCGTTGCCGAGCCCGGTGTCGACCACGATGCGGCGCTTGCCATCCTCCAGCACCAGCGAGTGGATCGACATCTTCAGCCGCCCTTCGTCGGTGGCGAAATGCGGGATCAGCCAGGGCAGCTTCTGGATTTCCTCATTGGTCGCAAGCGGCAGGATGAAACGGGTCGAACCCACCGTCTCCAGCTCGACCACCTTGGTGATTTTGACCTTGCCGACCCTCCACTGCATTCCGTGCTTCCTTCCCTGACGCGATTTTAGCGGCAAGATGCGGGTTTTGATTGTTCCGCGCAATGGATCAACGGGGCGGATGCCGCGTTGTTGCTCTGTCCAGAAGAGGAGCCTGCGATGCCGGAACTGACCATCTCGCCCGAAAAAGTCGCCTTCCTGATCGAGAAGGCCAGGGAATTCGACGTAAAGGAGGGCAACTCCGATCCGGATTCTGGATCGAACGGCGCCGACGACGAGATGATCGACGTGCTGGAGGATAACGGCCGCGACCCGGTCCAGCAGGAGCTGACCGGATTCATCGACGCACTCACCGAGGATGAGCAGGTCGACCTTGTCGCGCTGATGCGGCTCGGGCGCGGCGACGGCACCATCGAGGAATGGAAGGAGCTGCGCCGCGAGGCCGCAGAGGGACGCGGGGCCGGCCCGACCGCGAGCTATCTGCTGGGCGAGCCGATGTTGGGCGATTTGCTCGCGGAAGGGCTCGGCGAGTTCGGTGTGTCCTGGAATGGCGAGCGGACGACGCCGGTGCAATAGCCTAGCGATGCTCCCTCTTCTCCCTCTCCCCGTTCTTACGGGGGGAGGTGAAGCGCATCACCGCGCGCAATCGACGACGACGGTGCCGAGCTTGTCGCCCTTCTCGACCGCGAGGTGCGCCTGCGCAGTGTAAGCAAGCGTGTATTGACCGGCAATGTTGTGCACGCGCTTGCCCGCCATCAGCCATTTGGTGATGTCGGCCTGGGCCGCCGAGAGTAACGGCCATGGCAGCGCGAACAGTACCAGCCCGCGCAGATTGACGCATTTCTCCATCAGCTCGCGCATCGGCACCACCGGCGTGCGGTTGCCCTGCGTGGCATAGACCGTGATGTTCGAATTCATCGCCATCAGCTTCGGCGTGATTGCGACGTTGCCGCCGAAATCGACATCTGAAACATGATCGACGCCGCGCCTGCCGGTGATGTCCAGCACCTTGGCGACGACGTCTTCCGTCTTGTAGTTCACGGTGTGATCGGCGCCGCCGCGGCGGGCCTGTTCGGCTTTGGCATCCGAGCTGACGGTCGCGATCACCTTGGCGCCGCCCCATTTCGCGAACTGCACGGCATAGTGTCCGACCGCGCCGGCCCCGCCGGTCACCAGCACGGTCTTGTCCTTGATCGGTCCGTCCGCAAACAGCGAGCACCACGCGGTCATCGCGGGGATGCCCAAGGTCGCGCCTTCGGCAAATGACACCTGCTCCGGCAACGGCGTCACCAGCTGCTCGGCGAGCGCGATATATTCCGCCGCTGTGCCAAGCGCGCGGCCATTGCGCTGGCCGTTAAACAGCCACACGCGCTGGCCTGTTTTCAGCCGCGTCACGCCCGCGCCGACCTGGTCGATCACGCCGGCGCCGTCGCTGTTCGGGATCACAAGCGGAAACTCCAGCCCGCGATAATTGCCCGCGCGGCGGCCGACATCGGCGGGGTTGACGCCGGAGGCTTCCAGTTTGATGCGCACCTCGCCAGGCCCGGCCGACGGCGTCGGCCGCTCACCGAAAGTGAGCACCTCCGTCGCCGGCCCGCAGCGCTCGTACCAGACGGCTTTCATGATTTACAGCGTGCCGGGGAAGGCGCCGCCGTCGAGCAGGATGTTCTGCCCGGTGATGAAGCCGGCCTTGGCGCTGCACAGGAACGCGCAGGCTTCGCCGAATTCCTCCGGCGTACCGAAGCGGCCGGCTGGGTTCAGTTTGGCGCGTTCGGCCATGATCTGCTCGACGGGAAGGCCGCGCTTCTCGGCTTCCGCCTTGCCGGTACCGCGCAAGCGGTCGGTATCGAACGGTCCCGGCAGCAGGCCGTTGATGGTGACGTTGTTGATCACGGTTTTCCGCGCAATGCCGGCGACGAAGCCGGTGAGGCCGGCGCGCGCGCCGTTCGACAGGCCGAGGATTTCGATCGGTGATTTCACCGCGGCCGAGGTGATGTTGACGATGCGGCCGAACTTGCGCGCCATCATGCCGTCCACCGTCGCCTTGATCAGCTCGATCGGGGTCAGCATGTTGGCATCGACGGCCTTGATCCAGTCGTCGCGGGTCCAGTTGCGGAAATCGCCGGGCGGCGGGCCGCCGGCATTGTTGATCAGGATGTCCGGATCGGGGCAAGCCTTTAGCACGGCCTCGCGGCCGGCGGGCGTGGTGATGTCGCCGGCGACCTCGGTGACGGTGACGCCGGGATGGGCTTTGCGGATGTCCTCCGCAGTCTTTTTCAGCGCGTCGGCGCCGCGCGCGGTCACCGTCACATGCACGCCTTCATTGGCGAGCTGCATCGCGCAGGCGCGGCCCAAACCCTTGCTCGATGCGCACACGATGGCGCGGCGGCCCTTGATGCCCAAATCCACTGTTTCACTCCCTCTGAGGTGTTTTGTCGGGCCGGACCTTAGCCAACCAGGCGGGCCCTGATAAGGGCGTGCGACGGCTCAAAACGCAGGGGAGGGGTGCGGCCGGGAGGTGATGAGGTCGCGCCGAAGCGGCGCTATCTGTAATGTCTCCCGACATTAACCATCAGGCGAGTGATCGGCTTCATACCAAAAATCGGTTGAATCTGCCCTTCTGCGATGCAGTATAGTTTGTCCTTTTGCAGGGAGAGATGACGGTGCGATTTTCAGCAATTGTTCTTCTCGCATTGATATCGGTCCAATCGGCGGCCGCCGAAGACCTTTTCACCAACAACACGATGTTCATGCGGGTTCAGTGCGAAATCGGCGCGTTCGCGAAGGACGCCAAATCAGCGGATCTCGAACCCACGATGAAGGCCGACGTCGATTTTTCATGGACGGTCGAACAGACGGGCAAGGCCAAGGCTTCGGCCGGATGGCGATGGATGTTTGGAGGTGCGACCGTAGAACAGGCCCGCGGTTTTCAAAACAAGGATAAAAACCAGATCGCGCGGCCCTTCAACATGCACGAGGACAATACTGAAGCCTGTCAGTCCGACCGCCTGAACGTGCCGCTCGGGATCAAGGAATGCCTGATGAGCAGTATCGACGCGCTGAAGGCCGGAACCAGCGTTTCCTGCGAAAGAAGCAGGTCAATCGGCGTCAACACCAATGCCCATGGCGAAGTGACGCTCGTCAAGATCATCGAGGTGAAGGGTGAGGCCGTGTACGATGTGACGACGACGTACAACATGAAGATCACCGCACCCTCGAAACCGCAGGATCAAAAATCGACTGCTGCCGCCGCCGGCGCGAAGTAACGGCGGGCTAGATATGCCGCTCGCGCTTCAGGCGATCGATGGTGGCGGTGAGCTCCGGCGGCAGCGCGCGGACGCCCTTCTGGCCCATCTCCGAGAAGAAGGGGCGCAGTTGCGAGTCCTGCAGGAAGGCGGGCTGGCGGTACGACGGAATGAGCTGGTCGAACACCAGCACAATCGAGGTCACCACCAGGCCGACGCGGACCGCGCCAAGCGTGGCGCCGCCGAGCCGGTCGACGAAGCCGGGCTCGCCGAGCACATCATCCAACGGGATGCGTGCGAGCTTGCCGATCACCGTGCCGATTACGAGGAACGCGCCGAGGAAGAAGCCGGCGTTCTGCATCAGCGGCGAGTTGGTGTTTTCCGTCAGCGGCGGCACGAACGACATCACCCACACCGCGATGGGCATCGCCACGATGTAGGCGACAATCGTGATTGCGCTGCGGATCAAGCCGGTCATGAAGCCGGTGCCGACGGCGATGGCTAGGCCGAGAAAGACGGCGATGTCGAACGTGTTCATGTGAACCCCCGAACGCGCCTACATGCCGGAGGTTCGTCAAAAAAGCGGATGGGCGATTGTTAAAATTGTCGGGTTCCCTTCACCTCTCCCCGCGTGCGGGGAGAGGTCGCGCGAAGCGCGGGTGAGGGGGACTCTCCAAGCACTTCGGTCTACGCCGATCAATGCCCCTCACCCCAACCCTCTCCCCGTAAGAACGGGGAGAGGGGGCTCACCGCATTTGCGGCGCTCGCGTGCCTACAAACGCCTAAGCCCTCGCCTCCGCCTTGATCATGTCCGCGGCCTTCTCGCCGATCATGATGGTCGGCGCGTTGGTGTTGCCGCCGATCAATGTCGGCATGATCGAGGCGTCGACCACCCGCAGGCCGTCGAGCCCGTGCACCTTCAATTTCGAATCGACCACGGCCATCGCATCGCTGCCCATCTTGCAGGTGCCGACGGGGTGATAGACCGTGTCGACGCGCTCGCGCAGGATCTTGCGGATGTCATCGTCGGTCTTCACGCCAGATGTGAACATGTCTTTCGTCTGCAAGGCGCGCAGCGACGGTGTCTCCATCAGCCGCTGCGTGGTCTTGTAGCCCGCGACCATTGCCTCCAAATCGGCCTCCTCGCCGAGGAAGTTCGGATCGATCCGCGGCGCGGCCAACGGATCGGCGCTGTTCAGGCCGAGCGTGCCGCGGCTCTTCGGCCGCAACAGGCAGACGTGGCAGGAGAAGCCGGTGCCGCGATGGCGCGTGCGGCCATGATTGTCGACGATCGACATGCCGAAATGCAGCTGGATATCGGGCACGTCGAGGTCCGGCCGCGTCTTCAGGAAGCCGCCGCATTCGGCGAAATTGGTGGTGATCGGCCCGCGCCGTTCCCGCCGATATTGCCCGACGCCGCGGATCAGCCGCGGGATGCCCTTCAGCGAGGTGCCGAAGAAATAGGGAGCGTCGGAGGCGTAGCTGAAGATGAAATCCGGATGGTCCTGCAGGTTTTGCCCGACGCCGGGCAAATCGATGCACCGACTCAATGCCGTGTTTCGAGAGCTCCGCGCCGTCGCCGACGCCGGACAGCATCAAAAGCTGCGGCGACTGAAAGGCGCCGGAGGCCAGGATGACCTCGCGCCGTGCGCGGATGGTTTTCTTCTGCTTGCCCTGCATGTATTCGACGCCGACGGCGCGCTTGCCCTCGAACAAAATCTTCGTCGCCTGCGCCGATGTTTCGACCCGCAGATTATTGCGATTGCCGATATGCGGATGCACATAGGCGCGCGCCGCGCTCCAGCGCTCGCCATTATCCTGCGTCACCTGATAGGTGCCGAGGCCTTCATGATCTTCCGCGTTGAAATCCTCGCGAACGCGGAATTGCGCCTCCTGCGCCGCCTGCCGGAAGATGTCGTGCACGGGATTGCCGGTGCGCAACTTGTTGACGCGCAGCGGCCCGCTCTTGCCGTGATACTCGCCGTCGAATTCGGCGTTGTTCTCCGAGCGCTTGAAATAGGGCAGCACGTCCGAGTACGACCAGCCGGTGTTGCCGAGCGAAGCCCAGTGATCGTAGTCCCAGCGATGTCCGCGGATATAGACCATGGCGTTGATGGCGGACGAGCCGCCGAGGCCCTTGCCGCGCGGCTGATAGCCGATGCGGCCATTCAGCCCCTTCTGCGGCACGGTCTCGAACGCCCAGTTGTTGACCTTGCCCGCCACCATCAGGATCAGCGCGAATGGCGTGGTCACGACCCAGTTGTCGTTTTTGCCGCCCGCATCGAGCAGCGCGACCGACGTCCCTGCGTCTTCCGACAGCCGTCCCGCCACCGCGCAGCCGCCTGAGCCCGCGCCCACCACCACGAAGTCGAATGTATCAGTCACGTAAGTCCCCCCGAAAATCTTGTTGTTGAGTTGAGCCTAGCTGTTGCCGCAGCGGAAGTGCACTCCCTCCCCCCTTGCGGGGGAGGGTTGGGGAGGGGGGTAAGTTTCTAACATCGTGTTCGTGTTACCCCCACCCCCGACCCCTCCCCGCAAGGGGGAGGGGAGCGGCGGGCCGCCGCGCAAGATTACGACATAAACCGCAGCATCTTCTCCAGCCGCGCGATCTTGCCGCCGTAGGGCGGATAGAGATCGGCCATGCGGTTGAGCACCGACCGGTAGAACACCGGCTTCAGCTTGCTCAGCGTATTGAACCCCCACTCGCCGTGATAGGCGCCGGTGCCCGACGCGCCGACGCCGCCCATCGGCTGGTTGATCTGCGTGAAATGGAACAGGCAGTCGTTGACGGTGACGCCGCCGGACACGGTCTGCGTCAGCACCGCATCGCGCGCGGCGCTGTTGCGGCCGAACCAGTACAGCGCCAGCGGCCGGTCACCCCTGTTGATGAAGGCAATCGGCTCCTTGTCGTCCTTGTAGCCCATCACCGGCAGCACGGGACCGAAGATTTCCTCCTGCATCAGGCCCATCTCTTGTGTAGCGCCGATCACGATGGTCGGCGGGAATTTGCGCTTTGCCTTCCAGTTCGGATCGTCGGCTTTCGCCGGCTGCAGCACCTTGGCGCCCTTGGCGGCGGCGTCCGCCACCAGCGCTTCGAGCCGCGCATAGTGGCGATCGGAGATGATCGAGGTGTAGTCCTTGTTGTTGGCTTCGGTGCCGAACATCTTGCGCATATGGGTGCGCACCTTCTCGGCAAAGGCCTGCACGGATTCTTCCGGCACGATCGCATAGTCGGGCGCGATGCAGGTCTGTCCGGCATTCATCAGCTTGGCATAGCCGATGCGCTCGGCGGCCTCGTCGAGGTCCGCGGTGCGGTCGACGATCGCCGGCGACTTGCCGCCGAGTTCGAGCGTGACAGGCGTGAGATTCCGCCCCGCGGCTTCGGCGACGATGCGGCCAACCCGCGTCGATCCCGTGAAGATCAGGTGATCGAACGGCAGCGACGCAAACGCCTTCGCCACCTCATCCTCGATGCCGGTGACCAGCATCTCGGTCGGGTCGAACTTTTGCGCGATCACTTCCTTGAGCAGCGCCGAGAAACGCGGCGTCAGCTCGGCCGGCTTGATCATGACGCGATTTCCCGCCGCGAGCGCGCCGATCGCGGGCGCCAGCGTCAGCTGCAGCGGATAATTCCAGGGCGCGATGATGCCGACCACGCCGAGCGGCTGCGGGATCAGGCGATTCTTGCCCGGCATGAACTGCAGCGTGGTCGCCACCCGCCGCGGCGCCATCCATTTTTTGAGATGCTTCACCGCATGCTTGATCTCGACATAGAGGAACAGCACCTCGGCGATGATGGTCTCGACGGCGGCGCGGTGGCCGAAATCGGCCGAGATCGCCTGCTCGAACCGCGCCTCGTTTTCCTGGATCGCGGCGCGCAGCCGCCGCAGCCGGTCGATCCTGACATCGCAACTGGGCACAGCCTCGGCGCGCGAGGCGTCGAACTGGGCGTGGAAGGCGTCGTCGAGGGCGGACAGAGGGGGGCTCTTCAGGGATTGGTCCATGGCATTTCCCCGGTTTGGTGATTGGTGGGTTCAGGCTGGGCCTTTACCGGAGTTCTGGCAAGAGCGAGCCGTTTCGAGCGGTTTTCGCATAATTTGAGTGTCATAAAATCGAAAAAAGCGGGCACCAAACCCTTTCCAAAGCAGGGCGGCGTTGGTACATACCGCCCGCACCCGATCGGCATTGGCCCCGGGCAGCCTTCTCAGGAAGCCTTCGGGACGGATTTTTGGCGCGGCAGGCCGCGTCGTTCGACCGTTTCGAGCTTTCTCCCAAGGCGCGCAACGGCTTATCGCGGGGTGGAGCAGCCCGGTAGCTCGTCAGGCTCATAACCTGAAGGTCGTAGGTTCAAATCCTACTCCCGCAACCAAATTAAAAGAGTCATTTCAAAAGCTTAGCCCGCCTCTGGCGGGCTTTTCTTTTTCTTACCGAAGGCACATGACGGCACATGGGCCTTACGGCGGATTACTGAATCTTCCCAATGAGTTCCATCGGTTCTTGCGATTTTTTTGCAATTTGTTCCCACAAGCTACAAGGCACATGACGGGCACATGATGAGGAGGAGCCGGGTTACCGAATACGTATCGAACTATTTTTGAGGAGCCGGCCTCGGAAGATTGGGGAACGGAAAGTAACGAATGGTAATGCGAGACGACAAATTGGGAGCTTTTAATTCCTACGTTTAGTTTGAAGTATCTTGAAAACGGCCTTTCCCATACTCGTGCCTACCGTGGTGGGTACCGCATTTCCAAGTTGCCTTGTGGCAGCTCTCCAGCTCCCACTTACGATGAAATTATCAGGCAAATCCTGTAAGCGTGCCATCTCTCGCACAGTGAAATAACGCACTCCACCGCGCCGGTTCGCGAGCATGTTCTCTCCACCCGGCACGCCGTGGTCGCCTGCCTTGAGAGCCTTGGCTGGTTCGTCAAAGCAGCTACCTGTGTGATTGTCATAGGCAGTCGCACCGAGATGCTGCCAATGACCCGGAATCTTTTCACGCTTTGTGGGGGTAGGCAGGTCAGCGATGGCGTCACGAACTGTGACCCATGGTTTTTTGCACGGCTTTTTCTTAAGTTGTCTGACCCTGGCCAATGCCCTCGCTTCAGATTCCGAGGATGGTTCCGCGATGCGCCGGATGCCATGCCAATCCCAATAGTCGCCCTCGACGTGCTTTGACCAAGCGAGCGCATCTTGAGAATGCGTCGGCTCTGGAAAAGTCCAGTTGTTCCCGTATTCAGAGGCAACGCCGATGAAAATCGCGCGGTGACGCTTTTGCGGGGCGCCGTAGTCAGCCGCGTTGATTGTTTGAGAAAGCACGCGGTACGCCGCCTTAACGCGTGGTCGTTCCGAATGCTCGCGCAGCCTACCTAAATGTTTTTTCCAAGTTTCACCTTCGACTATACGCAGTGTTGGGTACGCTAGTTGAAGATGAATATATTCAAGGTAGAAAGCAAACGCTGGCCTGAATAGACCACGTACATTTTCCAAGATGAACGCTCGCGGCTGAATCTCTCGAATTGCCCGTATGGCTTCTGGCCACATGTTTCTGGGATCACGTGGGCCAAGATGAAGGCCGCCAATGGAAAATGGCTGACAAGGCGGCCCACCGGACAGGAGGTCCGCTCCGGCTAAGTTCTGGAATTTGTATTTGCGTGCATCGGTGTGTTCGATTTCCCAATCGCGAATGTGCAGAAGGTTGCGTTCCTTGTTGTTCTTCAATGTCGCGACGGAATCGTTATCTCGCTCTATAATGACATCATGCGCGAACCCCGCGCGGGCGATGCCAAGCGCCAGCCCGCCACATCCTGCGAAGACCTCCACGCTACGCATCGAGGAATTTCCTCACGCGGCGCGCGATCACGGCATCCTTGGCGAGTTGGCATTCCCACACGACCAGAGTTCGCCAACCAGTCGATTTAAGCTGACTTCGAACAAACGCATCGCGCTCGACGTTCTTCCGAAATTTCTCGCGCCAGAACGCCAATCTTGTTTTTGGCGAGCGCCGACCCGACCGGCAATCATGGCGGTGCCAGAAACAGCCATGCAAGAAAATCACCCGCTTCCGTCCAATAAAGACGATATCCGGATTCCCTGGAACATCTGGGCGATGTGTCCGGTAACGATAGCCCATGCCCCACAGAAGCTTGCGCAAGTGGAGTTCCGGCCTGGTATCCCGCGACCGCACCCGGCCCATGCGTTCGCTGCGTTGCTGAGGCGTCAAAGTATCCATTAACTCACCTTGCCATTCGCGCCCGCGCGGATGCCAGCGAGATATTGCCGAATGGCCTCGCGAACATGCCACGCAAGGCTGCGATCCCCATCTTTCGAGAGCGATTTGAGCGCGATTTTGTCAGCGCTATCGAGCGTCACCGTGAGGCGCGCTGGGTCATTGGTGGTGGCTTTCCGTGCTGGCATTGTATTCCACAGGATGATGCATCATGATGAAGAATGCATCAACATAAATATCTACGTACATATATTACATCATGCTATTATTGATGCACTGATTATATGCGTGTACCGATTCCATGACCTAAACTTCTCAGAGATCCGCCATGCCCGAAGTTCCCCAAGACAACCCCGCAATCACCAAGGCCGATGTGTTGAAGCGCGTGAAAGAATACGTCGATCACTTGGAAAGCATCGCGCGCGTTTTCAACGAATACTCGCTCGAACTAGGCCTTGGCGTGCTGCTCGATCCCACGAGCGCGATTTAAAGCGTTAAAAGTGCAGTCGGTCTCGCGCGGGTAATGCGGTTCTGTGATCGCGCCGATGATTCCGGTGTTCTGCACGACGCCCAGCTTATGACGGCGCTCAAGTGCGTCGGGGAATTGCTAACTGCGCCGCAGAATAATGGCCTCGTACTCGGCGCGATGCAATCAGGCAAGACGACAACGTCGCTCGCACTGCAGTTTGCGGGGCCGATTATTTATCTGCTCAACGGGCGCCGCCTGTACCCGATCTATCTCATCACGTCCCACACCTCGCAGGAGGATCAGACCAAATTTGAGGTTGGGCGCTTCCTTGATTTTTATGGCGAACTGTCGGTGGTTGTTGATGAAAAGAATCGCTGCACGTTAATTGAGTACGTAAAAGGGTTTGTCGGCGATCCTGTATTCACGTATTCTCCGACGATCAATTTTTACCGCGAATACGTACTTAAAAATGCCCTGAAAGATACGATGATGGGCCCGCGTCTTGACGACTTCATTCAGCGTCGCGCGGCGGGCGAGAGCATCAAGCGGGTGGCGCAGCTTTGCCGTGGCGCGAACTCAAAGGGTTTTGCGCCCCTCCTCATTATCGACGAGCCGCAGTTTGGCGCTAGCGATCGCTTCGTGAAGGTCGACGATGGCTTTGAGCGTCGCGCGTGCGTCCTTCTGCAAATCTTCGATAGCATCGACAAGGCCATCGGTGAAAATGCGGACCGAGCATTCATTGGGTTGTCCGCTACGCCTTACGAGCTGCACGACATCAACTCCGTTTGGAAGGTCAATCAGTTCCTCTCGTCCACCTATGTCGGGTTCAACTATTTTGGCGGCAAGGTAATCGACGGCGACGTCGAGGTTACCCCGCCGCGCACCATCAGCTTTGATGCGTTCGGCAAGGAAATTGGTGCCTCGTTCTTGGGCGACGTATCGCTCGCCGCCTACGATGCCGATTCCCAGGCCTTCGCTCGTTTTGCTAAGCGGATCGGCTATAAAGGCTCGCAAAATGACTATCGGCGTGATGTGGAACGCGCGCTGAGATCCGCGATCTTGAAAATGGCCAAGGCAGGTCCCTCGGCGACGACGGGGATCTGCATTCGTCTGTTCAACAACAACATCCGCTCCCACCGTCTGATCGAAAATCTGCGGCTGCCGCGCTCTGAAATCGAGGTCATAGAATACTTCGGCTCCGACCACAAAGGGCAGAGCGTCAAGCGCGCGATCAGAAACCGGGAGCGCAAGGATTTGCCCTTCCTAATCGCCGTAACCAATCGCGCCCGCATGGGCGACGCCTTTCCCCGTGAGGTCGAATGGTTCCTGGAATTCTCCAAAAAGGCGGCGAACCTCAACGCCTTGCTGCAGGGCCTCTTGGGCCGCGCCTGCGGCTATGGAAAGCGCTCGACCGTCGTGATGTCCGACGATAACGCTCAGCTTGTCGAGGACTACAAGCGCGAACAAGGCGGATACATCTACAAGACAAGCAGGCACAGTCTCATCGCAGGACCTTATCGCCGTGGCGCGCCCACCAACCTGATCCGCATTCGGCGCGATATGGATGATGCCATCGTCAGGAAATTCTTCGAGCGTCTCGAGGAAGAAGTGGTGAAGCCGCACGTCATTCAAGGCGAAAAGCGGTTGCGCGCGCACCGAACGCCGG
Organism: uncultured Alphaproteobacteria bacterium; assembly: GCA_963794775.1. Classification (GTDB taxonomy): domain Bacteria; phylum Pseudomonadota; class Alphaproteobacteria; order Rhizobiales; family Xanthobacteraceae; genus Bradyrhizobium. Next base: position 37,986 of record CAWCGA010000035.1, read on the forward strand.
CTTCCGAAAACTACCGGACCGGGCCCGTGCTTAAAATCGCCGAGGAACTCGGGTTGTTCGAGCATATGGAGCGCAAGGATGTTCGCGAGCGGCTTTTCCCGACCTATCCCAGCTTTAGAATTGCTCGCGCGACGGACGAGGTGAAGAACCCGCGCGCGCCGAAGGAAAGGCTTCGCTATACGCTCGCGAAGAATGGTGATAACCGCTTTACCTTCCGCGAATGGACCGAAGGCACCAACAATCACGGTGGTATCCGCAGCCGCGGCTACGGCGCGCGGGACGCGAGCAACCGGGAGGAAGCTGGAAATACACTCGAACCGCAGATCAACATGCGCAAGTTCAATCCCTCAACCGGTAAGGTCATCGATGACAAGCGGATCAGCGGACAATTGGTGCACCCGGACGAGCGCCGTCCGGGCAACTGGCGCGCCGAGATGGTGACGCTTCCTCTGACGACGCCCGTGCGCGAATTGCAAGCGGGAGAGGCAACCTTTCCTGTCGAGGAAAGCCCGTTCGCGAACCTGATGGACCGGGACGAACGCAGGAGGGCGGGCTTTGAGGCGGCCGAGTAAAACGCGGAAGTTTTGCTTTACCAGCTTGCTCCTTGTCGAGGAGCGGTTGCGTGAGGCAAATTATTTCGTAAGCCGACTCGCGACGCAGCCGGACGCGGACCGCTTTGGGTACGAGCTGAATGCCTTCTTATCCGCCGCGCGCAGCGTAACGTTTATTTTGCAGAAAGAACTTTCCGACGTTCCTGGCTTTAATGAATGGTGGGTCGAGCAACGCGGTTTGTTATTTCGCGATCCGGCGGCGCGATTCTTCCTTGAGCTTCGAAATTATTCTCAAAAGGAAGGCCGCATATCCACGGTCAGCGTGTTGTTGTCCAAAAAAGGAAAGCGTCGGCGCTGGCTAAGGAAATTCGCTGGTACGGCAGACCCCGTTCCGGCAGAACTGTTGAACCGAGACGTGGTGAAGTGCTGCCGTGAACACCTCGCCAAACTAGCGCGCGCGATCTTGGCTTGCGCCGACGCCTTCCCGTATCACTGTTGTCCGCGCCGCGCTCTAACGTCCGCAGGGATGTGCGCCCTTGGTTTCGCACTGGACGAGGTGGCGGTCGCTTTGGGCTTTCCAAAGGAATGGATCGAAGTGCTGGACGAAGCCGAGCGTCATCACTGTCTCGAAGTGTTTCAGCGCCATGTCGATGCCGTGGACTTCGCCGCCATTAAACGCATCGCGTGTCCGCGCTCTCAACCCCACACAAATACCGAAGCCGATCCGTTCGGAGAAATATTTTCTTCCTCCTTGGTCCGCCAAATCGAGGCTCTACGACATCATTCTGAAATAGGTTAATTCGTTGCAGGTGCGTTTGTGAACCAGATTTGCATTCATCGATAAGTAAAGCTTGATCCTAATGGTCCGCTAAAATTGTTTTTGAAAAAGATTCTCTCTGTCAGCTAAGCACAAGCCGTTTAGAATGTTCCCATCGACAACAACAGGGAGGATTTCAGGCCGGGCGGCGAGCGCTGGACGGTCGTCCAGAGAACCATGGCTGCCATAAGAAAAAGAACGTGGGTAACCAAAAAAGGACCACGCACAGGTTGGACCGTCGACTTCGTAGATCACAAAGGCGCGCGCCAGCGCCGGCTATTCGACAGCCGCCGCGAGGCTGACGATTTCCGAGTCGAGACCGAGAACCAGTTGCGCATCGGCACCTATCGGCCCGAGGCCGTGAAAGTCACCGTGGCGGATGCGGCCGAGTTGTTCTTGCAGCATTGCGAACGCCGAATGCTACGCAAGGAGCGCATGACCCGCGCGACCTATGTTTGGCATGCAGGCCAGGTTCGCAATTACATTTGTCCCAGCGAGAAGCATCTTAAGAAGACGGCCCAATTCCGGAAGCGTGTTCTTTTCGAGCATGGCCTCGGGCATTTCAAGCTTTCGCAGCTAACGGCGCGTGCCGTCGGCGATTTCCGCGATCGCTTGAGGGAGCGGGGCCTTTCCGCGAATAGCACGCGCAAAATCCTCGGGCTCCTGAAGCTGATCCTCGACCATGCCATGAGCCAGGATCTCCTCGGCGTGAACGTCGCGCACCGCGTGCGCGTGATCGCCCGCCGTGACGAAGGCAGCAAGAAGGTCGTCCCGCCCAGCAAGGAGGCCGTGAAGCAGCTGCTGGCCGTGGCGCCGGCCGATTTTCGGGTGAAGCTGCTGTTCGTGGCAACGACCGGGCTTCGCGCCAGTGAATTCCATGCCTTGCGCTGGCGCGCACTGGATTTGGTGCAGGGGCAGGTCGCCGTCACCACGCGTGTCGATCGTTATCGCGCGGAGGACCTCACGAAGAGCGACGCCGGCATGCGCACGATCCCCTTGAGCGCCAATCTCGTCGAGGAGCTGAAGGCCTGGAAGCTGCGCGCCAAACGAAGCGGCCCCGACGACATTCTCTTTCCGAACAAGCGCGGCTGGTACGAAGACCATGCTAACATGATCAAGCGTGACTTCGATCCGCTATTCGTCCGGTTGACCGCGCTTCATGACGAGACCCCGGATGCGCATCCCGTCCCGCCGGCCAGGTTCAACTGGCATGCCTTAAGGCATTTTGCGGTGTCATGCTGGATCGAGCGCGGCCTGGCCCCGAAGACCATTCAAACCCTGGCGGGACACGCGACGCTCGCCATCACCATGGATCGCTACGGCCACCTCTTCAGGACGGAAGAATACAAGACAGTGATGGATGAGATCGCGAGCGAGTTGAGCGGAACTCTTTATGTCCCTTGCGAGCTCGCGCGACAGGATGGCTCCCATGTTCATTGATGCATTCCATCCTTCCCTGATAAAGGGCGCGTTTCGGTTCGCGCGGATTATGTTCACCCGTCGCAGGACACGCCGCATCCAGATTTGCTTGTATTATATCTGGCTGATTGCCGTCCGTACGTCGCGCACCGGCTTTTAAGCCGTAACGGCACGGCGTTCTACCGCCAGAATCATGCCCTGCCAGAAGCTTATTCGCCATAAGTTGGCGGCCAAGGCGTCGACATGTATCCTTGTCTGATCGCTCCATTCGCGCGCGCGATTGCACGAGCGATGCTGGGATTCTGCGCGGAGATATCAGTGGGATGGGAGGCACTCAGGCTATGGGGTGAAGACGTCGGCCGCATCGAACCGCTCGCGGGTGGTGTAGCCAACGACGTATGGAGCGTGCATGTCCAAGGGCGCCGTGCGGTGGGTCGTCTCGGGGCCAGGAGCGATGCTGATCTTGCGTGGGAGACCAGGCTCCTGCAACACCTCGACCGTGAGGGCCTTACCGTGCCGGTACCGATCCCGACGACGGACGGACGGCTGTTTGTGGACGGTCTCGTGGTGATGACTTACGTGGAAGGCGAACCGCCCAAGACGGAGGCCGACTGGCGTCGCGTGGCCGACACGCTTCGCCGGCTGCATCGGTTGACAGAAGGCTGGCCGCAGCGTCCGGGTTGGCGATCGTCGACCGACCTCCTGCGCGCCGAGACCGGGACAAAGATCGACCTCAATGCGATGCCCGCGGAGGGAGTTGCGCGATGCCGAGCCGCGTGGGCGCGGCTCGTCGGACGTCCGACATGTGTCGTCCACGGCGACCCCAACCTTCGCAACATCCGCATAACCGCAAATCGGGTCGCGCTGATCGACTGGGACGAGGCGCATGTCGACGTTCCCGACCTCGATCTGGTGCTGCCCCATAACGCCGCTGGTCTCGACGAAGGTGCGTATGACATCGCCGCGCAAGCTTCGGCCGCGTGGGATCGAGCTGACTTAAAATCGTTTTCAGCCGCGCTGGCGTATACTTAAAGCTCGGTGGCAACTGAAACAGGAAGCAGCCCATAAGGCCGTTGTTGGATCGGACGCCAACAACGGCTTTTTGCCAGCGTCCCACTTTTGAACAGACCTTAAAAATCGATATTTAAGGGTTCCATCATACCATAGGCGGGAAAGATTGGGTTTCCCGCATGTCGATCGATGACTTTGTAAAGCAAAGAGCAGTCGATGTAGCCGTTGGCGGCAGCTATGTTCTGCCTAAATGGTACGATTGCGAGGGCAGGCTTCGAACCTTCGCTTGCCGCACCAAGCGCGTCTCCCCATTCCGGATGATCGTCGACGTTCCGGTGGTAGGAAAAATCGGCGACCGGGTCTCCTCTTACTTCAAGGACTTCGGCGAGTTTCAGGCAACGATCAGCGACATCACCCAACAGGGCTTTCTCATGGAGCTCGAGATGACGCGCGAGCGCCGCGCGTGGATGTCGGAGAAGCTCTCGTGGATCGAGAAGAGGCAGCGCGAGCCGACAATTCGGGACTTGCGCGACGATGCCCGCTTCGTGCCCCAGGTCTCGACGACGATGCTGACGTTGGCGGATGGCGTCATGCGCAGCCGCCCGTTGCTTGAACGTAAGGCCGCTCTGCAGCGCATCTTGCGGAAGGCACCGAAGCATATTCATTATAGCAATCACTTCGCGGAGCCGGGCGCAAAAGTTCTAAGCCATGCCTGTCATATCGCGCTGGAGGGTAGTCGCTTGTTGCCGACCGCGCGAAGTGCAGAAGACGGCGCTGACCGTTCCATTGCGACACGCGGGCGCGTCCATCACCAGTGAAGGCACTAGGAACTGTATATTAATGCAATCTTAATCGTCTTCGCGTATGATTTGTTTCTTTAAGGTATTTTATGAAAGAGAATGCGGGCCTCGATCGGCAATACGAGTGTTCTCGTCTTTGCTTTTCGGCAAATCGTACCGCGAAGCCGCTCACGAATTTCCGTGTCACGCGGCCTACGCAAGTCCCGATTGCAAGCGGCGTGCCGATGGCAGGCTCGTATGCGCTCGATACGGCGACGCCCGAGCAGGACAGGTCGATGATGAAACAGGGGTGCATGGCGCCATCAGCGAGCGTCAGCATCGTGGTCGAAACCTGGGGCACGAAACGCGCATCATCCCGCAGGTCCTGAAGCTTCGGCTCGCGCTGCTTCTTCTCGAGCCAGGTGAGCTTCTCCGACATCCACGCGCGGCGTTCGCGCGTCATCTCGAGCTCCATGAGAAAGCCCTGCTGCGTAATGTCGCTGATGGTTGCCTGAAACTCGCCGAAGTCCTTGAAGTAGGAAGAAACCCGATCGCCGATCTTTCCTACCACAGGAACGTCGACGATCATCCGAAATGGCGATACGCGTTTAGTGCGGCATGCAAACGTCCGTAGCTTCCCTTCGCAGTCATACCACTTGGGCAAGACGTAGCTGCCGCCGACGGCGACCTCGACCGCTCTCTGATTGACAAAGTCATCGACCGACATGCGGGAACCCGGTTTGCCGGCCTATGGTATTGGGAACCCGTAAATATTTGATTTTCAAAGCTTATGTTCAAAAGTGAACATTCCCTTCTGACAGCCTCGCGTCCGATTTCGGCTTGGATGGGGTAAGTCTAGCGGATCACATAGAGCGGGACGCGACAGACTTCCTCGCCGTTTTCGTTCGTGACCAGAATTGCGAATGCCGGTTCATCAATTCGGCCCGTTCATCCCGGAATCTCTTGACGATGCTTTCGGCGTATCCATTGCCTGGATATCGTCGCGTGCTTCCGCTCCGTCCTCGTCGGCGACCGTCTGGAATCCACTAAGATCGAAATGGTAGCTTGCATTACTTCTCGCGACGGACGCCCTTGAACTTTTTCGGGGATTTCTTGACCGCCATGAACTGCCCGCCCTTCTTGTTGCGCTTGGTCGCGGTTTTGGTCAGCGGGTTCTTCAATTGAGTCCGTTTCCTTACCGCTCCCCTGCGCGCGTTATCTCCGACCGGTTTGTTGACTGCCATGTGTTTCCTCCTGTCGTCTCACAAGACGCCGAATGACCCAAAGTTCCGGCTGACGTCAATAGGAACTCATCCGATCCCGCTTGGTTGGCTTGAGAACAATAGCTGAGGAAGCGCCATGAGGTTCAAGACAGTCGCACTGGCCGCCGCTTTATCGATCACAAGCTCGCTCGCGCTTGCGCAAAGCCCTGGAAACGCCGCGGGCGGCAGCTCCAAGGCCGGCGGCCCGGCCGCAACTCAACCCAGCAATGCAGGCGGTATGAAGGGTTCAACCACCGGCCGCGGCGGCGCTCATCACAGGCGTCACCATTCTCGCAAACACAATATGTGAAACTGCCGCCGCATTTCGGGCTTCCGTCTTTGCAGCCCAGCTCGCTCAATCGCGTGCCATCGCCGGGGCGTCCCATGGCTTCCACCGGAGCAGGGCTATTTGGCCCTTGGACTAGGCGGCGGCATTCCGAGATCCTCTGCGCGTTTTGCGGCAAGTTTGCGATAAGCCTGTGCTTGACTAAGGAGCTGGTCTTTAAAAGTCGAATCCTGCTCCTTGGCTGCCAGCTCCTCAAGCTGTACTGCGCGCTCAAGATACTCAGTCAGCTGCTTCACAAGCGCTCCGTCTGCAGAATTCGATATTGACATACCAGTTCCACTGGGGAAACTCCATTTGCGAGCATTTTCCAGGGTAACACCATGCACGGGTACCGGGCGTACATCCTCGGTCTGGATAGACACATCACGGACCGTATCGACCTCTACTGCGACAACGACGACGAAGCGAAAGAGCGGGCCCGCCAGCTTGTCGACGGCCAGGTGGTTGAGCTTTGGGACCTAGACCGAAAGATCGCGACCTTTGAGCCGGACAGCACGCTGGAGGCGCGGAAGGTCGTGCAGCAACATATCGACGACCTGCGCGAGATAGCCAGGAAGCTCGGCAAGCCAAACCGGGGCCGTGTCTCCTAGTCGGAGCATCAGGATGCCGAGGGACCATCGCTCAGGCTGCTGCCCCCTCACGCGCTGCGCTTTGATGTCACCCACCGTGGGTTGCTTGGCAATTGATGGCCGCCGTCGTGGGGCTTTTGGTAATAGCTGCGGCGACATTCACGCTCTCGCATCCTGATCGGAAGCCGGCCAGCGATCGAGCCGGAACTTCAATTATGAGAGGGCGTTGGGATCGGAGGGGCAAAAAGCTGAGGTTTTACTATGCCCCGCACCGTATTGGTGGTGGACGACGATGCCGCGGTGCTCGGCGTCGTCGCAGCTATGCTGGAAGACCTCGGCTGCAACGTAATTACAGCCGGAAGCGGGACGGACGCCCTCGATCACCTAAAGCAACACGAGCGGATTGCGATTCTTATCACTGACATCAACATGCCCGGCATGGATGGACACGAACTCGCCGAGCGCGCAAAACGCATGAGACCTGAGCTCAAGGTCATCCAACTTTCCGGACGTGAGCGTCGCCGTGACGGCTATCCCATGATCAGAAAGCCCTTCACCGTAGAAGACCTCGCAAACACCATGCAGCAAACGACCGGTCTCTGCTGAGACATAAGGGTCGCAGCACTGTGTTAGTACTCAGCAGGTCAGGTTACCGAGAGTTGCGGCTGCGGTCCGCAAATCGGGGCCGTGCTTTCCAGGGAGGCGGGGGATGAGCTTGTTGATTTTGTATCTGGTCGCGCTATTGGCCGGCGTCAGCTTCGTATTCCAACAGGCGGTAAATTCCAATCTTCGCATCGAGTTGGGATCGCCATGGTGGGCCGGCTTTGTCAGCTATCTGGGAGGCACATTCGTAATGTTCATGGTGGCGCTAGCGCTGCGAGAACCGGCGCCGAACTTCGCACTCGTAGCGCGATCAGAAGGCATGTCATGGACCGGAGGATTGTTTGGAGCGATCTATATCGCGATTTCAATTCTGTTGCTGCCGCGGCTCGGTGCCGCCACCGTGATCGCACTTATCGTTGCAGGACAGATGATCGGTTCGCTTGCGTTCGATCATTTTGGGTTGTTCGGGCTGCCGGTCCACCACGTCACCTTTCCGCGCATCACGGGTGTTCTGTTTCTTTTGGTTGGCGCGGTGCTTATTCGCTATTGATGTGAACAAAACACCTGATCGAGAGCGGGACCGAGTAGAAGGGGCGACAGCGTGCCTCCGCTGAAATAGTGGTAGCATTCATGTGCCATTCGGGCCTATCTTGCCGACGCTAAATCGCGAACCAAGAAAGCTCGTCCGATCCAGCCCCGGGGCGAGCTTTTTTGTTGGCCGATCGCTGACTGTGATCCCGCTTACGTATGAGAACTGGCTTCGGCCGGACCACGGCCCACCAAGCACGCCTCATTCGACACCGAGGTTACGAAGCGCGGCAATTAATCCTTCGGCGGTATAAGGCTTTGTAACAATCGAGAGCTTGGTCTGATCCTTGAACGCATTGCGCAACTCCAGCGGATCATGACCCGTCGCCAGGACGATCGGAAGCGTCGGATAGAGCGCCCTTAGTTCCTGGAGGAGAACGTCACCCCGCCTGTCAGGTAACCCGATGTCGATAATAACGGCGTCGAAGCCTCCCGGAATCCGCGCGAGCTTGTTCATGGCATCGGTCGCCGTACCGGCTGCGTCAACCTGGAAGCCCCCATCTTCCAGATATTCAATGGCCAACATCTGTATCAAGACCTCGTCCTCAACGAGCAGAACCCGGCGCGAGGCGCTCATGGCGTCGAAGATATCCCTGAGCTTTGATGCCAGAGCGGCTTGAGAGAATGGCTTGGTGATCAGCTCGACCCCCGGATCGAGTCGGCCGCCATGTATGATCGCGTTGCGCGCATAGCCGGTCGTGAAAAGGACTTTGATGTCTTTTCGCCGGCGTCGCGTTTCGTCGGCAAGTTGCCGACCATTCATTCCTCCGGGCAATCCAATGTCTGTAAACAAAAGCCGGATCTGAGGATTTGCATCGAGCAGAGCAAGAGCTGCAAGACCGCTTTCGGCCTCAATGACAACATAGCCCAGCTCCCGCAATGTATCGCTTGTGTAGGTACGAACATCGCGGTCATCTTCCACCACCAGGATGGTTTCTCCTGCCGATCCGCGGGGGAATGGCTGCGTTGCCTCCTCGTCCTCGACATCGGCAACCGAATGCGCGCGCGGCATGTATAGCTTGATGGTCGTGCCTTCGCCGATTTCGCTGTAAATCTTGATGTGTCCGCGCGACTGTTTGACGAAGCCGTAGACCTGGGAAAGTCCCAGGCCCGTGCCGTGTCCTACGTCTTTGGTCGTGAAGAAAGGATCGAAGGCCTTTGCCTTGACCTCATCCGTCATGCCGCTGCCGGTGTCGGTAACGGCCAGCATCACATACTGGCCGGGTATGACTTCGATTTGGCCGATCGCGTACCTTTCGTCCAGAAAGACATTCGCCGTTTCCAGGGTAAGCCGGCCGCCCTGTGGCATCGCGTCCCGCGCGTTGACCGCTAGATTTATGATCGCAAGCTCGAGCTGGTGAGGATCGGCAAGGGCCCTCCACAAACCGCCGCCCAGCACCGTCTCCACGGTTATCTGCTCACCAAGCGTACGGCGAAGCAGATCTGACATGCCGGTGACAAGACGGCCGATATCCAGCGGCTTGGGGTTCAGAGGCTGTTGACGGGAAAATGCCAACAGTCGCTGCGTGAGTGACTCGGCTCGCCGCGCGCCCGTGATGGCGTTTCCGGCCGATCGCTTCAGCCCTTCTATGTCGATGGTTGGCGCATCCAGCTTTCGCTGCACCGACTCCAGATTGCCAAGAATGATCGTGAGCAGGTTGTTGAAATCGTGCGCCACTCCTCCCGTGAGTTGGCCAATCCCTTCCATCTTTTGCGTCTGCAGTGTGCGTTCCTCGGCAGCGCGTCTCTCGGTCAGGTCCCGCGTTATCTTGGCGAAGCCTATGATGTTGCCTTTGGCATCTCTAAGCGCGTTGATAACAACGCTCGCCCAGAATTTACTCTCGTCCTTGCGCACGCGCCAGCCTTCGGCTTCGTATTTCCCCGTCTGCGTGGCAATGGATAAGGCCTTTAACGGGATTTCCGCCTTCCGATCCTCCTCCGTGTAGAAAGTTGAAAAATGCCGGCCGAGAATCTCGTCTCGTTTGTAACCCTTGATCCGCGCGGCTCCGGGGTTCCAGTTGATGATGTGCCCGCTCGAATCGAGCATATAGATCGCGTAATCCGTGACTCCTTCGACGAGCAGTCGGAAGCGCTGCTCCGTGTCCTGCAACTTCGCGGTGCTCGCGGCTAGTTGAACGGCGCGCTCCTCGGCACGCTGTTCGAGCGATTGATTGAGCTTCTGCAGTTCTTCTTCAGCCAGCCTCCTTGCCGCGACTTCCTGTCTGCCGGCGTCGTAAAGCCGGACGTTGTCGATCGCGACCGCCGCTTGCGCCGCCAAGCCCGTCACGAAACGTTCCGCGCGTGCCGTGAACACGTTGGGCTGGGAGTGACCAAAAAACAGTCCGCCAAGCACGTCACCCGTGCGCGACACCACGGGTACGGCGAGATAGCTCCGGACCGGCAGATGGCCTTTTGGCATGCCGTTATGCGGAGGATTTTTGCCGTAGCGCGGATCGGCAAGGATATCAGCCGATCGCATCGTGCCGGTGCCCCGAAAGGTCGGCTCGAAAATGGCCGTATTGCGGGGCATGGGAAATTTCGCGAACGCCTCGCGCGGAACCCCCGAAATCGTATAAAGCGTGTAGGACTTACCCTTTTCGTCGAGAATATTATAAAAGAAGGCGCCAAATTGCGCGTGGCTCAATTCCACGCCGGCATCTGTAACCATCTGCACCAGGCGCTGTAAATCATGTTCGGCGGCAACGGCCATGCCGATCCGATTGAGCGTGTCGAGCGCATTGCTTTCCTGCCGCGCTTCAAGCACGCGTGCTTCCAATGTCTCATTGAGTGCCAAGAGGCGGGCCTCAAGTGCTTTCCTCTCCGAAATGTCGTAGATGGCGCCGCGGACAATCCGGGCGGGCTTCTCCTGCGAAGAGATGGCGCCGCGCGCAACGATCCAGCGCGGCCTGTCCTTTGGCTGTGCCACGCGGAATTCGACGTACAAGCTGCCGCCCGCAGCGACCTCCTCCACAGCCGCGTGGATTTTTGGGACATCATCAAAGAAAACGACCTTCTCCCATTCGGCTAAAGCGCGCTCGCTCTCCTTTGCATCGAATCCGAAAATATTGGCCGCTTGCGAAGTCCAGCGCCACTTTCGTCTGTCGAGGTTCAGCTCGAACGTGGCTATTCCACCAGCGGTTTCGCCAAGCCGAACCTGCTCCTCGAAGAGGCGAACGCGCTGCTGAAGTTCTGTAGTCTTGTCGCTCTCGGTCACGCTCTGGTGGTCCCCAGGAGTATCGTTTGCGCTTCGCGCATCGCGCGAAGCTTGCCGAGCGCTATATGTCGGGGCAAATGATTGAAGCCGCAGGTACAGGTGATGATAGTTTGCTCCGGTAGCAGCCACTCATGTGCCTTGATTCGATCCACGACCTGTTGCGCCGTTTCGACATTGGGCGCTTGTACATCAATGGCGCCGACGCCGAGCTGCTTGTTGCCGAGCAAACCTTTGTAGTGAGGCACCATGTCGTGCTCGACCATATAGACGTCGCAGTCGATGCGCGTGATCAGGTCCGCCTTGTAGCGGCCCGTATCGAAATAGCGGTGACCGATCTGCCCATCATAATCGGGGCCGACCGCATAGTTACCTTGGCAAATATGGACCGACACGTGGATATCGTCCGGCAAGTCTTCGATTGTCGCGTTGATGACCTCCACCGCTGCTCCGACCTCCTCATCGCTGGAAGCCGTGAAATAGGGTTCATCGATCTGGATGTGCTTGCAGCCCGCCGCCGCGAGCCTCCTGAAGTTATGATGAAGCAGCTTACCGAAGTCGGTCATCATTGCGCGAACGTCGCCGTAGTATTCATCGTAGGCCACCGCTGCCAAAAGGTGCGGACCCGTCATCGTGATCTTCACGGGGCTCCGCGCGAAAGCGGAAGTCGTGACAAATTCCTCCACAAGTCCGAGATCAATCGAATGCTGGATAGGCCCGCGGCATATCGCGGCCGGATGGAAAACATTGGGATCGTGCGGAGTGATGGGTTTGGGTTTGGTCTCGCCCTGGAACGAGGGAATTTTTTGCCAAAAATGATTGAGCATTGCATTGGGGGGTGAATGGCGATTGTGGGTGCGGCGATGCATTTCGCCACCCGTTATGACATCGATGCCAGCGATTTCCTGCTCCAGGATGGCCGCTTGGGATGCGCGCAATTGTGCGTCCGTGAAGTCTCCGGCGGCCATCTGCCCGGCGGCGACAAGCCGGTCCATCGGCTCGTACCAGCGCGGCACGCTATGGGCTCCCACCACCGTGGTGGTGTATTTTTCGTATTGCGGCATTTACCCCCCACCATCGCTTGGGCAAAACGTCAATTAACATTTGTGGTGTTGTTTGGTTCCAGCCTTCGGCGGCTTTTTGACCCTTCGTTCGAGAGAAGGGTGCTTCCACGGACAACGGGCGGCAGGACTCTGACGCGTCCTCAGGCGTTGGCAAATAAAAGCCGCCCTCACCCGGCAGGTTAGCCGCCACCCAGACTAGTTTCCGCACCCGCTCGGGTCGGAAGCCCTTTTTTACATAGCAACATCTACTGCAGCAAGATTAGGGCCAAATCTTTCGGCGTTTCTTCAATTGTAAGCTTGCCGACTCCAGCATTGCCCCGACAGGGCTGGTCTTGTCCCTTCCGCGTACGGTGTAAAGGATTAGCCTTCGGAAGACTCCTCGAAACGTGGAGCGATATCGCGGAGCGGATTGTCTATTGTCTTCATCCCGGTAGGAACATCCTGGCACCGTGTGCCGTTTGCTCCCCATGGGTAGAATAGGTTTGACAGCATTTGCTATTGTCGTCGCGGCAGTGATAGCCGATCAAATCGCCAATTACGGACGTTACTCGGACAGCGCGCTTGCCATGGTGCGCCACATCGCGCGTTCTTTCGGTTGGTAAAATCATAACGAACTGGCCGCCAGGATTATGATCGCGGATTGTCCAACCGGTCTGCGGTCGCCTTTGCACCCTAGCGAAAATTCCGTGCCTTCAGATCAGTGTATCGATGTGTGTAGGTCGAGAATGAAGATATCGCGGGACTTCGTGGGCGGAGGTTTGGGTTCGTGGTTGTCCATTCCGCTTCGCTCGAGTTCAGCGACGATCTGCGCGAGATCGTCAATTTGGATGCCCGGACAGTTCCTCAACCCGTTCACTGAAGGAAGTCCCTGCATCAGAGCATAGAGCGCCTCCTGAGGCCAATGCCGAAATAGCTCATCTCACATCAACTCGTAGGACGAAGAATGTCCTTCCCCCTTGGGAGCGGACGTTGATCCGGGCGATCGCGCGGGCGCATCCGCGTCAAAATCCACCCGCCCGAAAGCTTTTCGCCTTCGAGCGTAAAATCCAACTTGCCCTTGCGGTAACCGGCTTCAGGATTCTCACATTGCCAGTAGCCGCGGTCCCACACCATCACCGTGCCGCTACCATACTGACCCTTAGGGATCGTTCCTTCGAAATCACCATAGTCGAGCGGATGGTCCTCGACCTCGATCGCAAGCCGCCGATCGGCCGGATCAAGCGACGGGCCCTTGGCAACCGCCCAGGACTTGAAAACGCCATCCAGCTCAAGGCGAAAGTCATAGTGAAGGTGCGAGGCGGTGTGCTTTTGAATGACGAAGCGGAGGCGCTTTGCTGGTTTGACGGCTTTGCTTCCGCTGGGCTCGGCGGTTTTGGTAAAGTCGCGCTTGGCGCGGTATGTCGCAAGTTTCTTCTTGGCCATGATCACCAATCCGCGCCTGGCAAAGTCGATAGGGTGTGTTTGGATTCTTTGAGGTATATGCCGCGGCTCCCATCATGGTTCCATTGGGGACGCAACGAGAATCATCAACCCAGCGTCAGGGCGCGCAATGCGCCGACCATCTGGTCCGGCGCATAGGGTTTGGAGAAAAACCGGCTGCGTTTGGGCAGGTGCGCGTCGTGCGGCATGCCTTGGCCTGACACCACCATGATTCCGATGGAAGGCCGGCGGTTGCTGACGATTTGCGCCAGACGCACGCCATTGATCGCGCCCGGCATGTCGATATCAGTCAGCAGAACGCGAATGTCGTCACGGCTCTCGACGAGTTTGAGCGCTTCATCGGCGTTGCCGGCAAAGAGGGGCGCATAGCCGGCTTCTTCGACAAAAGTCGCCAACAAGCATCCTCTGCAAGGGCTCATCTTCGACAATAAGGACGGTTGGCTTCCCAGTCATTCGCAATGCGGCTTTATGCGCCACTCGAAAAATATTAAACGCACTGCCTGAACGCTGCGTCTGAAATGCGTTTCTCCCTCGCTCCAAAAAGCGCGTTGGCGAGGCTTCCGAAAGATCGCGGGTCCGGCATAAAAGATCAATACGTTGCCGGGGGTGGAGGTCCAGTACCTAACATTTGTTTAGAAAATGTCGGCCTAGGAACCGGCAGCTAAGCCATGGGTTTTTTTAAGCACGACGACGGAGTTCCCGCGATGCCGAGCCAAGACCCAAGCGCCCTATTTCGCGAGATGAGCAAACTCGCGGTTGCGGCGCCAAAGATTGCCTGACGCCGCTGACCTGCTGGCCCGGCCAATGCGACCGAAAAAGACATCGTGGACCGAACAGGACGAAGCGCGCTTAAGGCAGCTCATCTTGCAGAAGGCCAGCCCGTTTCGCGCAGGCGTCGCTTTAAAGCGAACGACAAAAGCGGTGCAGCGGAAGGCGCAGGAGCTAGGTATAGGGTTTGCGCCGCTGCGCTCTGCATTGGGCCAGCGAAAATAACGGGCACTCATGCGGCCTGCTGCGCGCTATCGCTGTCCGGGCCCATTCAGCCGCAGGTTGGGGATCAAACGATGCTTTGTGACGCGGAGTCTCAAGTAACAGGTGATCCATTCGTTTTGTAGGTCCAAAAGCGTGCAACGAGAGCCCGCTCGTCTGGACCGCATGCTTCGGTGTAAATCGTCGTCGTCTTGATGGAGGCATGCCCGAGAAGGCGCTGTACGGTATCCAGTGGCACCCCCGACGCAACCGTACCCACACCAAATGAATGCCGTAACCCTCTCGGCGACGCGCGAATCCCGGTGATACCGGCGCACAGCATTATAGATTTAATCAAGCGCCAGCCGGTGACGCGGTGAAACATCCAGAGACGTTTCTCTGCGAGCTCGGGCTCCCGCTGCCTATGTCGCAGATCAAAATGGGTCTCAAGCTCCGTCATGAGGTCGTCCGGCATCGGAATCTCGCGAACAGCGTGCTGCCTTCGCTTAAGCGTGCGTAGTGCCATGACGCCAGCTTCAAGTTGGAAGCATTGGGGCGTCACCGACAAGACCTCGCTAATGCGCGCGCCGGACCAAATGAGCACCAGGATAAAAAGCCGCTCCTCATGAGGGAGCGAAGCCAATTGGGACAGAAGCGCGGCCCGCTCAGAGAGATTAACGTACTTGCGAGCACCGCTAGCGAGATAAAGGCTTGGCGTGGTGGTGTGCATGCTGTTCATGGCAGTCTTCCTTGGCGAAGACCGCAACATTTTTGCACATTTTGTTTCAGCGCCTTTTGTTCAATAGCAGCAACAAGTTTCACATCCGCCTTCTCTCGCGCGAAAGGTCTTCGCGCTATGGAAGCGCAGGTTAAGGCCATTTCCGTTCGTCTGCAACATTCTGTGCAATTCGGTTGCAATACGCATGGTTTGGTTGGTTTGCCTTGTCCTGGCACTTGGCGGGCCGGTTGCTGTACAGGCCCAAGGGGCGAAGACAGACGAGACCTGCACCAAGGTGCGTCAGGTCTTCGTCGGGCTGAATGACATCGCGAAGAAGGGCACCACGAAGATCGTTCCGTTCTCAAAGCCCTATGAGGCCGAACTGGTATCCTATTTTGATCGGGGTTGTCCGCAGGACGAGGCGTTCCCCTTGCCGAAGCCGGGCACGGACATGTTACTCGGCAATACGTCAGCCGACGTCGTGGCGGGCGGAAAGATCAAGATGAAGTTGGGCGAGAAGCTACTTCGGTGACGACGCGGTAAGCTTCTTGAACATGTCTGAACTGCCTTTCGTGACCTTCTGGTCGGTAGGCTTTGCAGCGCCGTCGTGTTGAGCACGATGCTCATACTTTTCTTCGGCCTTCTTCTCAATCGCCGTCTTGCGGCGCTTCGTCGCCGCCACGGATTTCGCAGGATTCTCTGGGTCGGTGATGCGCTCGCTTAGCCCCGTCTCTTTTGCGTGCTGTGCCCGTTTCTCCGCGATCTCCGCGTTGAACGCTTTTCGCTCTTCGGGTGTCTTGGCGTGCTTGGCCTTGTCGTGCAGGTCGCAGAGCTCATCGTCGCCCTCGACGCGTTCCTGGTAATCCTGCAATGCCTTGTTGGTCGCCCGGGCTTTCGGGTCGTAGCGGTCGATGGTCGTGTGATCGAACATCGCGGCCCGGTCCTTCGGGCCGAAGCCGAGCGCCTTGGCGTCGTTGGCGGCATTCAGCACGTTTTGCGCCGTGAAGCTACGATCTTGCGAGCGGAGGTAAGACACCATTCCGAAATCAAGGCCAGCGGCGCCGAAGGACGTGCTTGCGAAATTGGACGAAGTAACGGATTGAAGCCCCCGCGGGTCCGAATTGCCAAGCGCCTGGTAGCCGGCCTTGGCCGAGCCGCGTTCCGAATTGCCGGACAGTTGCGATGGTGGCCCTGCGAAGCGCGATGAAGCGAAGTTCATCGCCGCTGCTTGCGCGGCAATCTCCTGCGGCGTCGCCGAAATCTCATTGAGTGCTTTCGGCGATGTGACGTATTGCTCCGCCATGCTCGCCGCGCGCTGGACGCGGTCGGCGATGCTCAGGGAAGAGTCGCTCGTCTCAGCGACAATCTTCGAGAGGAAGGCTTCCGAGAGGGGTGCCCCTCTCGCGGCTGCGACAGCAGCCGCGCGCACGGCGTTTTCTGCGTGGACCTTATCTTGCTGTGTTCCAGAAAAATTCTTCGACATAGTCGTCGTTCAAAAAATACGTTCAATGCAAATGTCTTCGCCCACCCAAACGGCCGGAAATACGCTCGAATCTACCAAGGCAACGGTGAAAAACCCTTAATTAGAGGGCGAAGGATCGGCCAGAAGATCGGCCAAAAACGGGGTCGCTTTGCCAAGAATTGATAGGATTCAACGGATTGGAGGTCGATTAGAGCGGCCAAACGCCCCCAAGCCATGATCGGCCAAGAGATCGGCCAATCTAGATGTATTTTTAGCAATTATTGTGTATACTCAATCAGTTATAGATATCAAAGATCGGCCAAAATGACTACGCCTGAAACACCTCAGCGAATTGAGCCCGCCCGGCTGGAAGAAACCACCGAGGCTATCGCCGACGTGATCGCCGACCTGTCGGCGGCATCCACGCGTCTCGGCGTCGGGCTGCATCCGCGGACCGCCGCCAACCTTGCCGATCTCGTGCGTATCATGAACACCTACTACAGCAACCTCATTGAAGGTCACAACACGCGGCCAAAAGACATCGCCCGCGCGCTTGAGGGAAACTTTGAACAGGACACCGAGCGCCGGAATTTGCAGTTGGAAGCCGCCGCCCATGTCCGGGTGCAAACCGAGCTTGATCGGATGGCGAGCGCTGGAACGTTGCCAGAGCCGGCATCGGTAGAATTTATTCAGTGGCTTCACCGCGAATTCTATCGCGATGCGCCAACCGATATGCTCCGCATTCGCGGCGAGCATGCGGAATTTGTGATGGAGCCCGGCGCATGGCGTTCGCGTCCGGAGCATGATGTCGCGGTTGGCCGCCATATCCCGCCGTCCAGCGATCGCGTGAACGATTTCATGCGCTATTTTGAAGACCGCTATCGCTTTAAAGACCTGAAGACGGCGGGGCGCATGATGGCGATCGCCGCCGCGCATCATCGCTTCAACTACATCCATCCCTTTCCGGATGGCAATGGGCGCGTCAGCCGGCTGATGAGCCATGCGATGGCGCAGCTCGCCGGTATCGGCGCGCACGGGCTGTGGTCGATCTCGCGCGGCTTGGCACGCGGCTTGGAACGGCCAAGCGAATATAAGAGCATGATGGATATTGCCGACACCCCGCGTCAGGGCGACCTTGATGGGCGTGGCAACCTGTCTTTGAAGACGTTAAGCGAATTTACGCTCTGGTTCCTCAAGGTGTGCCTCGATCAGGTGAAATTCATGGAGAGCCTGTTCGAGCTTGATAGTCTCGGCCCAAGGCTGAGCACCTATGTCGAGCGCTCAAAGACGCTCAAGCCCGAAGCCAAAGGGCTCTTGGAAGAAGCGCTCATTCGTGGTCAGTTCGAGCGCGGCGAAATCGCACGCATCACCGGGTTGCCGGACCGCACGGCACGTCGCGTCCTGGCTGATGTTATCGACGCCGGATTGCTTGGCTCCGAAACACCGAAAGGAGCGGTTTCCTTGCGCTTCCCGATGGAAGCTCTGGACGTTTTGTTTCCGCGCCTGTTCCCGGAAACCTAAGCTCAGCCGGTTTCACTAATAGCCACGGTGCTGGAGATTTTGGCCCGTTCCTGCCCCGCTATCCATGCAAGAAGAACCGAGCGCCGCGCGCAGATGATCGTGCCGAGCCGGAAATGCGGCAGGCGCGCCGTTTCCACGAGGTTGTAGACCTTCCGCCGAAGTCGTTTGTCGCCGTAGAGAAACTCGGCGATGCCATCCGCGCCATACAGCATGTCTCCCGAAATCGAGCCGGTCGTTTGCGGCGCGGCCGTTACCTGGCGCGCCGCTTCCAGCAGACGTGCCAGATGGCCGCTCTCGTTCAATCCTCTCAGCAGATCGGAAAGTTGCTCAGGCGCGCTCGCGCCGCCGAAAGATGATGTCGCTCGCTCCACATTTTGAAATTAGCAGAGCACCCCGCGCGCCGTCCCGCCGAAAATTGTTTTGAACAAAGCGCGTGGATTGTTTGCGATGCCGGCAACGGCTATCCGGTGAACCTCAACAACAACAAAAAGGAGATGTTCATGTCCGATACCGTTACCATTGGAAAAAGACTGGTTCCTGTCGAGCAGATCGTGCTGATCGAGCCTTTCGATCCTTCGGCGCATCCGCGGATGCAGACCCACCGCCCGTTCAAGGCGCGCGTGGTGTTACGCAACCGCGATAGCATTCTCACCGAAGAACCGTCGGAAGTATTCGCCGAAGCGCATGCGTTCCGCTCGCTACCCGAGGACGGCGTGTTCACCAATCCGCAGATTCACTTCTCCGTGGAGGTGTTTCATCCGGAAGGCGATTTCAATCCGGACAAAGCCTATCAAAGCCGCCTTCTCTGGCGTGACTTCGACGGCAATACGCAGAGCAAGCTGCTTCTCACCAAACCGGCAGATGTTCTGGCGATTGCCGTGCGAGGCGAACGCACTCCCGCTCCCGACGAGGCGGGCACCGCTGGGACGACACAAGACGCGCAGCCGAAAGCCGGACGACGGAGGTCGCGACGGCAAGCGCCGCGTGCCGCACTCGCGCAGGGTTAGAATCCTGAAGCGAGCCCTGGACCCGGGCCCGTAGTCCGCCTGGCGAGGGTGGCAGGAGCCGAGCCCTGTGGATCCGCAACTGCGGATCAGGGCTCGGTCATCCGAGCTAAGAGTTTTGGACAGCCTGCGGCTGGCTTCTTCTCGGTTGGGGGCACTGCGTCCCCGGCCGTCAAGGCCAAGGCGAGCGGAAGCCGTGGCCGTGTTGCCGCTGCGCGGCTGCCCGCACCCAGACCACGGCTTCCGGCCTTGACTGCCTTCCCCCGCAATAAGGGCTCCCCGTCGGGTTTGCTGCGCAACCCGCCTTCCAAGGAGGCGGAAGCAAGGAAGGGCCGGGAATCTTTGGCACCCTCCTGTACCCGACAACAACGCCACGTGGCGCGAGCCGCGCGGTAGACCCATTAGACGACCATGGCCACCGTTCGAAAAAGAAAATGGAGAACCGCGAGCGGTGAAGTCCGAACCGGATGGTTCGTTGATTTTTACGACGCGCAGGGCAAGCGAGACCGCAAGCTGTTCGACAACCGGCGCGAGGCCGACGACTTCCGCGTCGAGATCGAGGGCCAACTGCGCAGCGGCACCTTCCGCCCGGATGCCGACAAAGTCACCGTCAAGCAGGCCGCTGACCTCTTTCTCGCCCATTGCAAGCTGCGCATGGAGCGCGGCGAACGCATGACAAAACGTAACTATCAGGTCTACGAAGGCTACGTCCGAAACTACATCTGCCCCGATGCCGAATGGCACGCAAAGAAACACGCTTCGCCCCATCACCGGTTCGAGTATTTCGACAAGGGCATCGCTCACAAAACGCTAGGAGGGCTGACCGTCGGAGCCGTCACAAAATTCCGTGATGATCTGCGCGCCGCGGGACTCTCGGTTGCGACCGCCCGTAAGATATTGGCCATGCTGCAAGTCATGCTAAGCTACGCCATCAGCCTTGATTTAATCGCCTTCAACGCCGCCAAGGACGTGGAGGTGATCGGAAAGCGTGCCGACGAGGAAAAAGAGATTATCCCACCGAGCAAGATGGTTATGAAGCAACTCATTGAGCTCGCGGACGAACGTTTTCAGGTGCAACTCATTTTCGCGGCGGCGACGGGCATTCGCGCGGGGGAACTCCATGCTTTGCGTTGGCGACATATCAACTTTGATAAACGCGAGGTCCGGATCGAAACCCGCGTTGATCCGTACGGCAACGAGGATGTTCCTAAGACCAAGGCGGGCAAACGCTCCATTCCTCTAGGGGAGGGCGTTCTCGCTGTCCTCACAGCATGGCGGCGACGTTCATCATTCAGCGGCAAGGATGATCTTGTGTTTCCCAACCAACTCGGCACTTACCTCAATCACGACGACATGGTGAAGCGCAAGTTCCTACCATTGTTCGCCAAGCTGGGGGAGAAATGGAAACAGGAACGGTATAACGAACCCTTGGAGGCGTTCCCCTGGCATGCGCTCCGTCACTTCGCGATTTCGTGCTGGATTGACGCGGGCTTGCCGCCCAAGACCGTCCAGACCTTTGCAGGCCATTCCAGCCTGCAGGTTACCATGGACCGATACGGCCATCTATTCAGATCGGATGACCACGGCAAGGCAATGGATGCGATTTCGAGTACCATCCTTACACCGTCTATGCCCAGCATAGCTGGCGAGCGTCGCAAGCGTTCGTTGGATTTCGGTTGAGAGATGAGCAGAAGGTAAATCACGACAACTCAGCTGAAACTGTCTGAAGTCCAGATAATATGGCCTTCACCCCCGGAGAACCCTCGGTCCTTGATATGGTCGATGCAAGCGAAGCGATGGTTAGCAATACGGTTGGACGAGCGACCAATCCGATTAGCTCTGGTAGAGCTTTGAGCAGGGTGCGATCGCATTCGACGGGAAGTGGTAGCAGGTAGGGCAACCTGCCCAGCTCCCGCCCGTCGTCTTCCTCTGAGGTCCGGATCTTATTCAAGACAAGCACAAAGAGTTCGCTGCGCGCTGAACTATCCATCGCAAAGAACAACGGCCGCAGTCCATCTATGCTATAAACTGATGCATTTTTTGTTTTTTCCAACGCTTCCTGCGTCAATGGTTCACGATCATCCTGATCAACTATTCCAAGTAAGGGGGCATAGATCGCTCCGCCCCAACTCTTATCTGATCGCGCGCGTCCGATCGCCCGCTCTATTAGTCGTGATCGGCAGCTGGGACTAACAAATGGCGCTAGCCCGCTCGCTCCTCTAACAAAGTTAATACTGTTCGATGTAGTTAGTGCTCGCAGAGCTTGGCGTATCGCCTGCGGTCGGGACTCTTTTGGTAATCTTCCGGCCAAAATGCCCATCGCTGCAGTTCGAAAGCTGCGATCCTCCCGGGAAATTGAACGCACAACTTCAAAAGCTGCCAGAGCATCCGCTTCTGTTAGGTGTGGTGCCGCTATCATAAGTGCTGGCAACCGCAGTCCACCTCCAGCGTGGTCACTGAGCGCACTTGTAAGGACTCCCCGCCATGCGATCTGCGGGCAAATCGCTTACAGCTCTCGAAAAGAGATCGGCTGAATAGTCCACGCGAAGTTCAGCGAGGATTTGCGAGTAGTTCGGAACGACTTCCGGCCAAAGCTGAGCCGGGACTGCACGTAACAGCGCCTCCCTCAACCAGGGTGACTCAAGTAGCGATTTGGACGGCGCTGCCTTAGTTTTCTCCCGGTCATCGGGACGCAATTGCGCCACTAACGCCAATCGGGCAACCTCCACGATTAGGTCATCGCCCATTCTTCCCAGAGCGATTAAGGCCTGCTTTAGTTGCTCGATCGAGAGTTGAGGTGCTAGTTGGCCTAATGCTTGTGCCCGCGCGTCCTTGCTGTACGCAGAGATGGCCGCGTTGAAGCAACGCGTCAGTAAGGAGCCAGTAAGCAGGGGGGCTACGGGGCCAAGTCGGCTAAAATTGTCGATGTGCAAATCTCGAAGAGCTAGCTCGACTGCGCTTTCGAGAGCTTCCTGACCTTTTGGGCCTGGTAACAAAACTGCTGCGGCACGCGTATAGGCAAAGATACGACTATGTAGCGTCTGGTCCTTCATCGTTTCGACCGCTCTGATCAATTCATCGGCTACGATTGAACGATCCCGCTCTGGTATACTTGGATAAACATTTGCCAAACCGATGATACGAGTGATGTCGTCGGCTGTGTTGCGCGCCGCCTCGAGAGCGCGAGGCCCTTCTTTCAATCGATCGGTGAAAAATAAGTAGGGAAACATCACCAGCAGTGCTGCACCCGATGGGTAATATTCAATGGCCTCCCGTTCACGATGGTCGCCATCTTGGGTAAGGCCAAGTCGGTGGAGAAAGACCAAATCCATAACTTGAATATGCATTTCATCGTCGAGCAGCGGCAAGATGCCGTCGAGATAACGCCAGTCGCTCTCCTGGCGCACGTTGTGTATTATTTTCTGAAGCAAGGCTCTGAGACGTTCGCCGGTTAATGCAGACGCTGCCTCCTCAGCGGCTTCGATGAAGACAGCCATGTTGCCGGAGCGTGCATGACTGCTCAATATCTGCACTTCTACGGCTTCGCGCTGTGGACCGGTTTGCATGTTTCGCGCAATACCCGCAAGAGCTCTAATACGTGCCCGGACATCCCGCAAACTAGATGCCAGCGAAAGCGCCCTTGTAAGGTAAACCGCTCGATCCTCCGGAGAAACGAAGGCCGACAGTTCTGCAAGGCTCCGGGCGCGGCCTTCTGGTGCCATTAGCTCGGTCCTGCGATAGGCCTGAGTTTGGTCGAAAACGTTTTGCCTAAAACAAGCGATCAACAGTTCAGGGGGGATAGTAGAAGCGTGATGAAGGGAGTTGAGGATGAGCGCGCCTTGAATCTGCCAAGCATACTCGGGGTCATCGTTACGGGCACTACGCGCAACCTCTTCCATTGCGCGATTGACATCCAATGCAAAGCCATGGTGGCCGTTTTCATAAGCTCGCCATGCGCTTAACCAACCCGTGTCCAATAGCTTTATAAAGTCCTTTGCGGGAGCGGCGGCGTTGCTGAGGTGATCTACGAAATGTTCAAGCAGATAGTGAGACACGTCACGTGGAGACAAATCACCACTTGCGAGCTCCACAATTGTTTTCTGGCCCCAATCGAGAAAAGCAGATGTTGCGCGTGCCACCCATGGCCCCCCGGATGGGAAACTGGTTCTCAGAAATTCCGCGAGCTTTGGATGCGCAACTACGTAACCTGCGTCGCCATCTTTAAGTATGAACCGCTGGATAAGATTGATAACGTCATCATCGATGACCACAGACTGCCGTAACACCCGATCAGCCATTTCATTCAGGTCGATCAACCGCAGCGGACCCTGCGCAATTGCTAATACTGCCAGCACAGCCTTCCAACGATCATCCAACTGCTGTTTTTCTTCTAGCCAAGCGCCTCTTTGCGTGCGAAACCAGGTTTCAAAGTAGGCGCCGTAGCCCGGCTTGATTCCCGCTAGTGTCTCAGTCCCAATGCTCTGTCCCTTCGCGACGAGATCGGCGAGACCTTTGACGTATAATTGCAATAGGAGTGGATCGCCCGAGGTTGCCGCGTTCAACGAGGTGATGATGGCCGAACGGACCTCGTGCTCTAGGTGTAGCCCATTGGCATCAATCAATTCTCCGATGCCGTCGACTGCAAGCGGTGGGACAGATATGTTTCGAACCGAGGCGCGTTCAAGCGTCCAACCAATCCGCTGCGCCCAGCCGTCCTCGTTCAACAAAGCGGTAAGTCGCGCTGAGACTACGATGCGTAAGCCGGAATTAGGTTTGGCCGGCAGGAGAGCCGTATCGACGCTACCGCCCGTAGCCTCGTCAAGGCCGTCGAAAACAACGAGACACCGTCGTCCCGGAAGCGGCAGCCGATGAAGTAAGTCCGAAGCGCAGTTCCGGAAATGCTCCGTGGGATTAACTGGAGCCGATGGAAGAACCTCGCCAAGCAACTCAGCGAGCCGGGCGGCCAAGCCCTCGAAGAAGATAGCAGCTCGATTAGTTTCGTGGCGAAGGCTGATGGGTACAAAGACAATGTCGAGATCTTGAAATTCGTGACCAGCCAAGCGTGCAAGCCATTGCACGATCAGCATCGATTTTCCGCGACCGGCCGGTGCCGTCAAAAGGAGATTGGGTTCCGCGTTGGGTGTCCGAAGCCAGCTATCCAATTCCCTTAACTGACGATCGCGGCCCGCAAATGGCTTTTTATCACCATCAATCCCGTAAAATTGGAGGAAGTAGCGAGACTGTGAAGCGTAGGTGGATGCTCTGCCGGCGAGGCCGAGTGAAACGACCAAATCACGGCCCACCTGCACATCACGGAGCGCGACGGAGGGATGCGCCTCCGGAGCCGTCGCGCTAGCTATTTTGGGTCTTTGACGTCAATATTTCGGACCGTAAAATCTTCCTCAACGATCACGTGATCGACCTTTAGGCCGCCAGCCCCTGATGCTTTGATATTTTCGAAAAGGGCGCTCTTTGCCTTTAAGTCTCCTATCAAGACAGCAAACATCCCATCGAGCTTCTCGGGTTCGATTGTCTCTAACGCGCTTGAAACTTCCTTTGCCCTTTGAACGAGTTCGGCATCCTTGCCAGCATCGGCCTTGGCCAAGGCATTTCCAAGCGCTCGTTTCGAATCTTCCGATGAGGGGTCTTCTTCTACGGCGGAGGCTGTTGCTCCACGTTTGTACCGATCGGAAATAAGCGTTTTAAGCGCCCCGTAGGCATCCTTCAGTAAATCGCCACCCAAATCCTTGGCTGCGGCAGTGGCGCCGGCAGCGACAGCCGCGACAATCATAGCAATCGTGGGGTCCACGGACGGCAACCTCCGAGTGAAACTAGGCTAACCAAACACAAGAATTCATTTGCCACAATAACAAGCTCTTTCCAGAGGCGACGCTGCGTTCGCATCGCACAAATCCCGCATGCCAGTCCCTGTTAGGCACATGGTGGGCACATGACGGAAATTTCTGGAAGGAATTAAGTCCTTGCGCTGAGCTAACTATCGGATTACAAACACGTTTCTCATTGGCGCGGGATAGAGCAGCCCGGTAGCTCGTCAGGCTCATAACCTGAAGGTCGCAAGTTCAAATCTTGCCCCCGCAACCAAGCCGTCGAATTCTGCGACATCAGAACAGCCCGCGACGCGCGGGCTTTTTGCTGTGCGACGAGCAGGAACGTCAATCCGCTTTCCACCCGGCAATCATCGCAACCAACTCGCTGCGCACCCGAGCGACCACACTGCCGTAGTCCCGCGTCTCGTCCTGCCTGAAAAGGCGCACGGTCGGATACCACGGGCTGTCGTCGCGATCGAGCAACCAGCGCCAGTCGGGCGTGTAGGGCAACAATACCCAGGTCGGCCGCCCCAGTGCACCGGCGAGATGGGCGACGCTGGTATCGACGGTGATCACCAGATCCAGCGATGATGCCAGTGCGGCCGTCTCGGCAAAGTCATTGAGATAATGCGTGAGGTCGACAACCCCAGACCGTTCGAGAATCGTCTTCTCGTCGGGTCGCGGTTCCTTTTGCAGACTGACGAATGTCGCGCCGGTGTCGAGCAGAGGCGCCAGCATGCGCAGCGGGATTGACCGGTTGTAGTCGTTGCCGTGCTTTGGATTGCCCGACCAGACGAGGCCAACCCGCAATGCGTCGTGAGGCCCCAGCCTGTTTTCGTAAGCCTGCAATCGAGATGGTGCGGGAAGGGGCAGATACGGTGTTGCGGCCGGGATGGTCTCGAGCCGCGTCGCGAATGCGAGCGGCAGGCTGCACATCGGACAATAGACGTCGAAAGTCGGCAGTGTGCTCGATGATTTGGGGAGGCATTGCGAAATGCCGCTCAGCCCCGACATCAGGGGAAACACCGCATCCTCAACCACCAGGATCACGCGCGCGCCCAGCGCGGCCACCATGGGAAGGTAACGCGCGAACTGAATTGAATCTCCCAATCCTTCATCGGTATGGATGAGAATCGTCTTGCCCTGGATCAATTCCTTCCCCAGCCACCTCGGCTGCGAAAATTCGAAATGGGCGATCTGCAACCCCGGAACTTTGGAGCGAGCTTCGCGGCCGGCCCAACCGGCTTCGAAATTGCCGGTCAACAGGTGCACCAGCGATGCGTCGAAATCCGCTTTCGCGTCAGCCGAATCGATCGCCTTGATCGTGTCGTAAACGGAAAATGCTTCCGCGAACCGGTGAATGTGGGTCAGCGCGAAGGCCTTGTTGCGATACGCGACCAGGAAGTCCGGCCGGAGGCTCACGGCGAGGTCGAACCAGACAAGCGCCTCTTGCTCTCGTCCAAGGCGCCGGAGGCATGCGCCGGCGTGATTGCAGATTTCGGCGTTCGCCGGATCGAGTTCATGAGCGCGCTCGATGTCGCCCAGGCTCTCCTCGAACCTGTCCTGGATGAACGTCGCAAGCGCACGCATCTGCAGCGTCTGAACCTGATCGGGCGGCATCGCCTCGTGCAAGTTGAAACAGACGAGAGCTTCCTCGGTCCGGCCCGATTGATGGAGCAGAAGCCCCGCTTTGTGGGCTGCGTCCCAATGGCGCGGATCGAGCTTCAGCGCATGCTGGAGGCTCAGGATCGCTTCCGCGCTTCGCCCCATGTCGGCAAGCGCGTTGCCGAGATTTCTCCACAAGTCCGCGTTGTCGGGCTTGAGCTGCACCGCCTTGTCGAAGGTCGCGAGCGCCTCCTCGCGTCGTCCCTGGTTAAGGAGTGCCGTGCCGAGATTCGTCAAATAGTCGGGTTTCGGCTTTTGCCTGATCGCGCGCGATATCCATTCCACGGCGTGATCGTGATCGCCGGCGCGAAGCGCGAGCAGGCCGATCAGGTGCATTGTGTCGGCGTGCCCCGGGTCCAGCGCCAGCGCCCTCTCGCAGCAGAGCTGGGCGTCCAGCTGCCGACCCGCGCAAAAATGCTTGAGGCCGGCTTCATAAAGCTCGGCGGGCGTGGTTTGTGTTTTCCGGACGCAGCCTTTGGCGGCTGCCCTGCGGTCGCGACAATTCATCGGCGTTTCAATGCGAGGTCGTGACTCGACCTGTAGGTGATTCCTGTTTCATCAGAAAGGGCCGGCGCGAAGGTTTCCGGCGCCGGGCGATAGCGAGCATCCCAATCCCTATGGACAGGCGAACCCGGCATGTTAGCCTCCCTCGACCGGTAACAGGTCGAGCGTCCCATGATCACCATCCCGCAGGTCCTGGCGCAGTCATTGGGCGCATTTCTGGCGGCGGAGACGCGCGGCCGGTTCGGCTCGTCGCATGGCCATCTCGCCGACTTCCTGCCCTATGCCGCGCGGCTGGCGATGGAGTGCATCGGCAACAGCGACGCGCTGTATCACGACATCGAGCATTCGATGCTGGTCGCCCTCGTCGGCCACGACATCCTGATGGGCCGTGCATTGATGCGGCCGACCACGCCGCGCGATTATGCCAATTTTCTCCTGGCCTGCCTTACCCACGACATCGGCTATGTCCGCGGCGTGGTGCAGGGCGACGGCGACGGCGCCTATGTCGCCGATGTCAACGGCCGCACCGTGAAACTGCCGATCGGCTCGTCGGATGCTGCAATGGCGCCCTATCACGTCGACCGTTCGAAACTGTTCGTGATCGAGCGCTTCGACACCGTGGAGTTCGTCGACGCCGACCGGATCGCGCGCGCGATCGAGTACACCCGCTTCCCCTATCCGTCGGCGTCGAACCATGCCGATGACATCAACGACGAGGAGGGGCTGCTGCTGCGCGCCGCCGACCTGATCGGCCAGCTCGGCGATCCCAACTACATGCGCAAGGCGAACGCGCTGTTCTACGAGTTCGAGGAGATCGGCCTGAACAAGACGCTCGGCTACAAGACGCCGGCCGACGTCGTTTACAAATATCCGCAGTTCTACTGGCAGAACGTCGCGCCGCAGATTTCGACCGCGATCCGCTATCTCAACGTCACATCGAGCGGCCGGCAATGGGTCGCCAATCTCTACAGCAACGTGTTCCGCGCGGAGCGCGAGCTGACGCATTCCGGCCCGCAGATCTGACTGTCTTTCGGCGTCTTGCGACCCGCTCGCTACGCCAATACCGAAAGGCTTACGCGAGCCTTACACGGTCTGCGCGTTGTCGGGCCGGTTTAACGCATCGAAAGAATTCGCGTGCTAGCGGAGACGTCAGCTTTCGCGGCGGCGATCACCGAAGCGGAAGCGAGAGCCGGCGGCAGTTCTCAGCTTCCGCCGGCTCGCACTCGCGTCGCGCCAAATGTCAGCCCGTCGCCTTGATGTCTTCGGGCAATTCCACATAGAAGCCGGAATAGCCGTCGACGAAGCACAGATGGTCGTGCACCTCCTTGACGCCGGCGGTGTTCTCCGCAGCAACGATCGCGGCCTGACGGGCATGGTCCGTCGTGATGATGCCGTGCAGGTGCACGATGCCATTGCGGACCGTGACCTCGAATCCGATCGGCCGCCAATCGGTGGCGTTGACCGCGCGCGCGATGCGGCCGCGGATGTGATCGTCATCCGCGGTCGGGTCGGGAATCTCGTGTGCCATGCTGGCGACGGCCTGCAGCAGGTTCGACCGGGTAACAATGCCGACCAGCACGCCGTCGCTCATGACCGGCAGCCTCTTGATGTCGTTCTTCTCCATCAGCCGGACGAGCTGCTCGAGCGGTGTGCTCGCGGTCACGGTCACCGGATTTTGCGTCATGACGTCCTCGACCTTGCGACCGCGTTCGCGGACGAAATCGGAAGCCGTCCATCCGGGGCCGAGGAAGAACTGCAGCCATGCCGGCCGCTTGCGGCCGGTGCCGATCTCGCCGCGACGCAGGAAGTCGCTCTCGGAGACGATGCCGACCAGCCGGCCGGAATCGTCCAGCACGGGCAGGCCGCTGATATGGGATCGTAGCATGATGTTGGCGGCATCCTGGATGGTGGTCCGCGGCGTCACGGTGATGACGTCGCGCGTCATGATCTGATGGGCTCGCATGGCTTGCCTCCGTTCGAGTTGACCAAGGCAAGCACAGGCGGTCCGCTTACGCTTTGACGTGGCTCAAAAAGCGGGGGGCGGAGCGGGGAAAGGAACGCCTCACGCTGGATCGATCAAGTGTGTCTTTTTCAACACGACGGGCAAACACCGGAAACCCGCCTCCTGCTTTGCCCGACGAGTCAAGCGTCGGCAGCAAAAATATTTACATTTCCGAAAGAAAGAAATTATGATTTGAAGAAGCAATCCCGCCCCCAACACGAGGGACGTTCGGCCAATCGTCACGAGACGTCGGGCGGGATGCGATGGACGCGGCCGCGCGCAGACGATGCACGTTGACGCGTACGGTCAAGCCGTGTGGTCCTGTCCCCTCGACGGTGGGGTCAAGTTCGCGGGTGATGATCCCGCGAGCGACGGAGGCTAACAAGCCCGAAACTCCGAGGAGAGCACGGAGCAGCCGAAAAAAACCATCGCGCAGGGAGTGCCGGATCGTTCGGTTTCACCTGTAGTGACTATGCTAGTTTGCTTGTTTTGTTTTGCAAACGAGGCTGCGGGTGCGGCCAGCGCCCGGCATTCCCTGCGCCCTCTGTTTCGAGGAGGGGCACCGACGATGCATCACCCGGCGAAAACGCGCCGCGGGAATGCGGTCTCATGTCTTCGTCATTGCGAGGAGCGAAGCGACGAAGCAATCCATATTACCGCTTGCGCGCTTGCGGCGCGATGGATTGCTTCGTCGCTTCCGCCTCCGCCCTGCGGGCTACGGCGGGTGCGCTCCTCGCAATGACGACGGGACCCCTTGACACTCTCGTCCCGTCCCTTAAATACTTCGCATGCGAACTAATCCGCCGCCGGACCGCCGGCTGATCTACCTGCTCAATGTCGCGCAACGGCGCGTGCAGCGTTTCGTCGCCACCCAGCGCAAAGGCGCGACGCCGGCGCAAAGCGGGCTGCTGTTCGTGCTCGGCAAGCAGGATGGCCTCGCGATGGGCGAGGCGGGCGCCGCGCTCGATCTCGGTCCGCCCGGCATCAGCGGCCTTGCCGAGCGCATGATAGAAGGCGGACTGATAGAAAAGCGCGCCGATCCGGTCGACGGTCGCGCCGCGCGGCTGTGGTTGACGGGCGCGGGGCGCAAGGAATTGACGCGCGCGAAAGCCGGCGCCGCCGACATCAATGCCCGGCTGATGGACGGATTCAACGAGGCCGACATCGATATTGTCTCGCGCTGGCTCAAGGCCGTGCAGACCAAATTTCCAAGAGGAGACGACGAATGACCGAGCACATCAAGATCGAGAACCGCGACCACATCCTGACCCTGACCTTCGCGCGGCCGGACAAGAAGAACGCGCTGACCAACGCCATGTATGGCGCGCTTGCCGATGCGATCCTCGGCGCCGAGACTGATCCCAGGACGCGCGTGATCCTGCTGCGCGGCGAGGGCGACATGTACACTGCCGGCAACGACGTCGGCGAGTTCGCCATGATGGCTACCGGCCAGTTCCGCGGCGAGCGTCACGTCTCGCGCTTCATCGACTCGATCGCGCGATCGACCAAGCCGATGGTTGCCGCCGTCCAGGGCCGCGCCGTCGGCGTCGGCGCCACCATGCTGCTGCATTGCGACTTCGTCGTGCTGGCCGACAACGCGCTGCTGACCACGCCGTTCGTCGGTCTCGCGCTGGTGCCGGAAGCCGCTTCCAGCCTGCTGCTGCCACTGCGCATCGGCTATGCGCGGGCATATGAGATGTTCGCGCTCGGCGAGGCCCTCGACGCCAAAACCGCGCTTGCGCTCGGTGTCGCCAACCGCGTTGTGCCGCTGGAGAAGCTGCATGCTGAGGCGGCCGCCGTCGCAGCAAAGCTCGCAAAGCAGCCGGCGGGCTCGCTCGCCGCGACCAAGCGATTGATGCGCAACGCCGAGACGCTGGTCGCGCAGATGGGTGCGGAGAGCAAGATCTTCGCCGAACGGCTGACCACGTCGGAGGCGCGCGAGGCCTTCACCGCCTTTGCCGAGAAGCGGCCGCCGGATTTTATGAAGCTGGCTGGCTGAACTGCATTTCAGCAAGGCCTGAGGACTCGTGCCCTTGCCGGTACCCCGCTATGCTCTCCCGATAACAAAAGCAGGGAGGCTGGTCATGGACCGCAGGAGACTTCTGAAAGTTGCCGGTGTTTCGGCAGTCACGGGCGCGGTGAGCGCGCCCGCGATCGCGCAATCGGCGCCATCAGTCAAATGGCGGCTGACGACGACATTCCCGAAGACGCTCGATACGCTCTATGGCGCCTGCGATCTGCTGGCGAAGACCGTGGCCGACCTGTCCGACCAGAAATTCCAGATCACCGTGCACGGTCCCGGCGAGATCGTGCCGCCGTTCCAGGTGTTCGATGCGGTGGCCAACAACACCGTCGAGATGGGCAACACCGCGTCGTACTATTACATCGGCAAGGATCTCGCCTTCGCGTTCGGCACCGCCGTGCCGTTCGGCCTCAACACGCGACAGATGAATTCGTGGCTTGCCTATGGCGGTGGGCTCGACCTGCTGAACGAGCTCTACGGCACCTTCGGCATGATGGCGATCCCCTTCGGCAACACCACCGCGCAGATGGGCGGCTGGTTCCGCAAGGAGATCAAGACGGTCGACGACCTCGCCGGATTAAAATTCCGCGTCGGCGGCATGGCCGGCATGGTCTTGAGCAAGCTCGGCGTCGTGCCGCAGCAGTTGCCGCCGGGCGATATCTATCCCGCGCTGGAAAAAGGCACGATCGACGCCGCCGAGTGGATCGGCCCCTATGACGACGAGAAGCTCGGTTTCCTCAAGGTCGCGCCCTACTATTATTACCCCGGCTGGTGGGAAGGCTGTGCCAACGGCTTCCTCTATATCAACGTGGCGAAGTGGAACGAATTGCCGAAGCCCTATCAGGCGATGGTGACGGCCGCATGCGCGGTTGCCGCGGGCGACCTCACCGCCAAATACGACGCCTACAATGCGCGGGCGATCAAGAAGCTGGTCGCCAACGGCGCGCAGCTCCGGCCGTTCTCTCCGGAAATTCTCGACGCCTCGTTCAAGGCTACCAATGAGCTCTATGCCGAGATCAGCGCCAAGAACGAGAAGTTCAAGAAGCTTCACAACTCCATGATGGCGTTCCGCCTCGAGCAATATCAGTGGGACCAGGTTTGCGAGGCGACCTACGACAACTACATGATCCGCAAATTGAGAAGTTGAGAGCGCGGGCGCCCTTATGCCTTATTGGACTTGTGAGCAATGCGGCGCCCAGTTTCCCGACACGCGCGAGCCACCGCGCGCCTGTCCGATCTGCGAGGACGACCGGCAATATGTGAACTGGAAGGGCCAGCGCTGGCTTACGCGCGAGCAACTGGCCGGTTCGCACAAGCTCGTCTGGCGTGACGATCTCGGTGTCGTCGGCATCGGCCTCGAGCCGTCCTTTGCGATCGGCCAGCGTGCACTCTTGCTGCGCGAGCCCGACGGCTGCGTGATGTGGGACTGTGTGCCGATGGCGACGACCGAGGCGGTGGACCATGTCCGCTCGCTCGGTGGGTTGAAGGCGATCGCGGTCTCGCATCCGCATTATTACGGCGCGGTCGCGGACTGGAGCGAGGCGTTCGGCAGCGCGCCGATCTACCTTCATGGCGACGATGCGCAATGGGTGACGCGGCCGCACCCCTCCATCGTCGCATGGAAAGGTGAGAGCCAGCGTATTTCCGACGATATCACGCTGCTGCGCGCCGGCGGACATTTTGCCGGCGGCACGGTGCTGCATTGGCGCAGCGCTGCCGAGGGCAAGGGCGCGTTGTTCACTGGCGACATCGTGATGGTGGCGATGGATCGCCGCTCGGTCAGCTTCATGTACAGCTACCCGAATCTCATTCCGCTCAATGCCGCCGCTGTCCGTGGCGTCGCTGAAGTCATTTCGCCGCTGGCATTCGATCGTATCTACGGCGCCTGGTGGGGACGCAACATCACGAACGACGCGAAGGTTCTGTTTGGAAAATCGGTTGAACGCTATCTCGCCGCCATCAGCTGACCTACGCCGCGAAGGCCTTGCGGCTGTCCTGCTGCCGCGACCAGGAGATGTAGTAGGCGATCAGCGACATCAGGCCTGCGCCGGCGATGCTGACCATCACCTGCAGGAGAAGCGAATTGGGTCCCATGATCAGCACCATGTGCCCGGCAAGGGCGAGGAACACGCCGGCACAGAAGCAGGCGAGCCATTCGTCGCCGCATTTGATCACGGGCTGCAGCACCTTCACGCGCAGGCCTTGCCAATCGCGCGGCACATGCCAGGTGAAGCGGAACGCCAGCGCCAGCAAGTGCAGGATGCGATAGGGCGCGAGGTTTTCCTTGTCGTTCGGCGTGAACGGGGCGAGCAGCACATTCGGAACATAGCTTGCGATTTGCTGATCTTTGCCCGCCGCTGTGATCAGCAACGCGAAGAGGAGCCAGGCCAGCGCCAGCCATCGCAGCGGTGCAACTTCCTGCAATGCGCGGACGTGTCGGCCGCCGTCGAGCGCGAACCAGGCGCCGAGCACGAACAGCAATTGCCAGCAGAACGGGTTGAAGTACCAGCGCCCGTCAGGAAACGAGTCGAGATAGAGATCGAACTGGCGCGCGGCGACATAGAGCGCGATCGATGCGGCGAGCGTCAGCTTGGGCCAGCGCAGCATCCCGGCGAGGATCAGCGGAAACGCCGCGAGAAGCGGGAACACGAGCTGCAACGTGTCGAGGTTGAGGGGCTTCGCCTGCAGCAGCAGCCCATGCGCCAGCACCCGCACCGGATGATCGACGATCCCCGTGACGTTGTACTCGTCGATGATGTCGGGCACCGCGTATTTCGCCGCGACCTGGCCGATCACGTCGATATAGATCACGAACAGCACGATATAGGCCGCGTAGAGTTGCCAGACCCGCTTCAGGACACGGGTCGCGGTGACGAGGAAGCCGCGCTCTTGCGCCATCTGGCCGTAAAGCAAAGCGGCCGCATAGCCGCCGACGAACACGAACAGGTCGGTGGCGCCGGAGAAGCCGAAATTACGCAGCGTCAGCAGGTTCACCGCGTTGTGCGGGATGTGGTCGACGAAGATCGACAGGTTCGCGATCCCGCGCACGAGGTCGATACGGAAGTCGCGCGTCCGCGTGGCAAGATCGGGTCTGACAGGCGCATGCATGCGGGAAGAGGATCGCTGGTTCGAAATGGGTTGGTGGAGAATCGGGTTCGCGACCCTAGGACGGTCGCGGGGCAGGGGCCGAATAGAGTTTTTGTGAAGGCAATGCAACGGTCATGATAATGCCGCCGCCTATTCCGCTCACGCGCGATCACATTTGCGACAGAAGGCCTGGCCCCTCAGACGCGCGGCCGAAGCGAGCGCTGCATGTCCATGCTGTAGGTATAGCGGCCCTCGGGATGCGTGGTCACCGTGACCTCGAACAGCTCCTCATGCGCGCCGTAATAGCGGCGCACCACGGTCAGCGCCGGCGTGCCCGGTTCGACCTGCAATGCTTTCGCCAATTCCCGCGGCATGCCACGCGCGAAAATCTCCATCTGCGCATATTCGGTGACCTGCCCGTACATCTTTGCGACCTGCTCGTGCACCGGTGTGCGGCCGTGGTCGGCGCGTTTGACGACATCGGCGAATTTGCGCAGCACGTAGATCTCGGTCCAGCCGAGCGGCGCGGCGAACTGGTCGGATCGTCGCACCGCTTCGATCAGGAACCAGTGCTTGCCCGGCTCGCATTTGAGCAGGCCGGCGAGCTTGCGGTCGGCGACAATGTCGCGCGCAGCGACCACGTCACGATAGGTCTCGTTGGAATAGCGCAGCCATTCATTGAGCGAGGTGACGCTGTGGGTGAACAACACCGGCGGCTCGGTAGCGATCACCACCGAGCCGAGGCCGGCGCGGCGCACGATCAGGCCCTGATCGTTGAGGATCCGCAACGCCTCGCGCACGGTCTGGCGGCTCGCCGAATGCTGCGCCATCAATTCGGTCTCGGTCGGCAGCAGCTTGCCGATATCACAGCGGCCGAGCCGGATGTCGCGTTGCAGCCGCGCCGCAATGTCGCGATAGCGCGACGACTTCCGCTTTCGCGCTTCAGCCGCCATGGCAGCTCACCGGCTGTCCCGATCGCATCGAGGCCAATGCCGCCTCAAATGCGCCGAGCGTGGCCAGCACATCGGCTTCCGGAACCGGGTACACACGCTTGCGCAGAATCGCATCGGCGAAGGCGTCGAGTTCGGCCGCAAGCGTATCGACCGCGGAATATTTGATCTGATGCGGTTGATGACCCGATTTGCGCACGATCATGGTGACCTCGTCGAGCACCTCGGCCGATCCTTGGGTGCCGAAGGCGTGGACGCGCCAATAAAACGGCGTCGTGCGCACCGTTGCAAGGGTGTGCCGGTCGCGCCGCAGGCAAAATCGAGCGCGAGCACAGCGGTGTCGACCGGCGGTGGACCGGGATCGCGGGAGGCGAGATGCGCATAAACCTTCCGCACCGGTCCGAGCAGGCTGACGAAACCATCGAGCACGTGGAGGCCTGCGCCGGTCAGCCCTCCGCCCGGCAACTCCTCCGGCGACAGGCGCCATCCGTCGAGCACGGCCAGCGCATTCTCGTTGCTGTTGTGGCCCTCGACATGAAGGATGGTGCCGAGCTCGCCTGCGGCGACGATTTCGCGCAGCGCCCGCATCGCAGGCCAGAAGCGCCGGTTATGGCCGACCGCCAGCAGCACATTGGCTTTGCGGCAGGCGTCGAACATCGCGGCCGCGTCGCTGCGGCGAAGCGCCAGCGGCTTCTCGCAAAATACCTGCTTGCCCGCATTGGCTGCCGCGATCACCTGGGTCCGGTGCAGCGAATGTGGGGTTGCGAGCAGGATCGCGTCGACCGCGGGATCGGCGAGCACGGACTCGAAATCGCCGGTCAAGTCGATGCCGCGCTCGGCGCAGAACGGCCGCGCGCGGACGAGATCGGTCTCCACCGCGCGCGTGATCTTCAATCGCGCGTTCGCGCTGGCGGCTTCGACCAGGCTGCGCCCCCAGCGGCCAAGGCCTGCGATCGCGCAGGCGATCATCGGTGCCCTCGGGGTTTCGGCTTCTGCCGGATTGCTTCGATGACCGCGGAGCTGTCGGCCTCCGGACCGACCAGCGTGATCGCCGAGCGGAGCAGCCCGGTTTGAATCAAGGTCATCGGCAAATGCTGTTCCTGCTGCCGCGCCTCTTCGAGGATCAGCTCGGAGTCCTTGAGCGTCTGCGCGATGTGCGATTGCGGTGCGAAGTCGCGCGCCAGCATCTTGTCGCCCTTGGTGTCCATCACGCGGGAATAGGCGGCGGAGCGGCGGGCGGTGGCGAGGAACGCCGCCGCGTCGAGCCCCATGCTTTCGGCAAACGCCAGCCCTTCGGCAAGCGCGGCGCGGTTGTTCTGCAGGATCAGGTTGAGCGCGAGCTTGGTGCGTGCGGCGTTGCCGATCCCTCCCATGCGCATCTGCTGCGGGCAGATCACGTTCAATACCGGTTGCACGGCATCGATCGCTTCCGGCTCGCCCGCGATCAGCGCCAGCGCCGATCCGTCGCGGGTTTCCGCGCT
Organism: uncultured Alphaproteobacteria bacterium; assembly: GCA_963794775.1. GTDB lineage: Bacteria > Pseudomonadota > Alphaproteobacteria > Rhizobiales > Xanthobacteraceae > Bradyrhizobium. The sequence continues at coordinate 74,860 of CAWCGA010000035.1, forward strand.
GGTGCCGGAAATCGGCGCCTCGACGAAGCCAAGCCCCGCTTCGGCCGCGCGCGCGGCGATGCTGGCGATGTCCTCGGGCGAGCAGGTCGTGGTGCAGACCATCACCGCGCCCGCCAGATGCGGCTTGCGTCCGAGCTCGTCGAACAGCAGTTCGATCTGGCCCGCATTGTAGATAGCAACCAGGATGGTCTGACACCGCGTGACGACTTGCGTAGCCGAGGCGGCGATATCGCCACCGAGTTCCTTCAGCACGGCTCGTTGCGCGGGATCGACATCGAAGCCGGTTACGCGAATGCCGGCGTCCATCAAACGTGCCGCAAGCACCGAGCCGAGCAGGCCGAGGCCGATGATTCCGACGGGAGGGTGATTTGCCATGATCTATTGCGGCTCGATGCCGGCAGCCCGGCACGCCTCGCCCCAGCGCACGATCTCGCTCTTGATGAAGCCGTCGAACTCCGCGGGCGTTTGGGTTGCGACGATGACGCCGACATCGGCGAGCCGCTTCCTCGTCTCAGGCATGGTGAGGAATTTCTCGGTCGTGGCGTGGAGCTTGCTGACGATCGCCGCGGGCGTGCCGGCTGGCGCGAGCAGCCCGTACCAGATGGTCGAACTCGAAGCCCGGCATGGCCTCCGCAAGCGCCGGCAAATCCGGCAGCAGCTCGTTGCGTTTGGGCGAGGTGACGCCGATGCCGCGCAGTGTGCCACCCTGCATTTGCGGGATCGCGACCGAGAAATCGCCAAAGGTGAGATCGATGACGCCTGCCATCACGTCGGTCATGGCCAGCGGCACGCCGCGATAGGAGGCCGCGACCAGCGATATGCCGCCGCGGGACTGAAGCTGCGCCACCGAGATCTGCGAGGCGCCCGAACCGTAACCACCGGTCAGGTTCTTGTGGGCGCGGGTATAGGCGAGGAACTGGGTCAGGTCCTTCGCCGGAAAATCCGGCTTGACCAGCAGCACCATCGCGGTCGTGGTGGTACGAATGATCGGCGCAAAATCCTTTGCCGGGTCGTAGCCGGGATTCTTCAGCGTGGCGACGTTGCTGGCCTGCGTGGTGTTGGTCCCCATCAGCAGCGTGTAGCCGTCGGGCGTGGCATGGGCGACTTCGGCGGCGCCGATGCTGCCGAGTGCGCCGGCGCGATTCTCGATCACGACCGGTTGGCTGAGCGCATCCTGCAAATGTTTGCCGACCAGGCGGGCGACCTGGTCGGGGCCCGCACCGCCGGGAAACGGCACAATGATCTTGATCTGCCGCGTGGGCCAGGCGTCGTCGGCCGCGAGCGCCGCCGGCGCCGCAAGCGCCAGCCAGCAGAAGCCGAGCAGCCATCCCGACAGCGACTTCATTGGCGTTCTCCCGACGACGCGCCACAATTTATACGGATAAAGTCCTTGGTAAGGCAAGCCAATGCCTGAATTGTTATGCTACCGCCGATTGAGAATGGATCGATTTATCCGTATAAATCGGGATAAAGTTGCACTACGAGGCTGTCATGGCGGATACCAGGGACCTTTACGCGCGCGGACTGAAGCGGCGCAAGAAGATGCTCGGCGACGCGGATGTCGAGAAGCGGATGGCAGCGTCCGGTGCGTTCGGAGCGCCCCTGCAGAACATCATCAACGCCTATGTCTATGGCGACATCTGGGAACGCGACGCGCTTCCGGATGCGACCCGCAGCCTGGTGATGCTCGCAATTGCGGCCGCCAGCAATCGGCCGGCGGAGTTTCGCGTCCATGCCAAGGGCGCGCTGGCGAACGGCTGCACCGCAGCGCAGGTGCAGGACGTGCTGCTGCTGATCGCCATGTATTGCGGCATTCCGGCCGCGATCGAACCTCATCAGATTGCCGCCGAGATTTTCGGCAAGGATCCTTAAGGCCGCGCCAGCAGCGCCTGCTCTTCCGGCGTGATGGCGGCGATCTTGTCGGCCGGGATGGTCGCGGGAAGATTGTTCGGCGCGTATTTGGCGGGCTTACCGAACATCAGGCTCGATGCAGCGTTACGCCGCTCGATCACGCTCCAGTGCACCTTTTCGTTGACATGCTCCTCATCGGCATTCGCGGTGTTGAAAAACAAGCCGTGCTCGATCGCGTCCGGCGACAGGATCACGCGGCCATGCGGGAAGGTCTGGTCGATCCACCAGCTCTTCGCGGAATCCTCGATGTTGCCGGTCGGGTTCGGCTTCGTCACGGCCTTCACCCGGTCGATGTCGAACTCGAGGCCAGTCAGCGCCTGCAAGCGTGCGATCATCCAGATCAGCGCCTGATCGGAGAGCCCGGCGTCGACGTAGCCGCCGCCGATATTGCAATGGACACCGGAAAACCAGGTCTGCTCGACATGGGCCGTTGGGGGCTTGGCCTTGGGCGCGGTCCAGAAGGTCGGCACGAACGGCCGTCGTCGTTCGTCGACCGCCACCGCATGCAGGCCGATATCGATATGTCCGCCAATCTCGGTGTCGTGGAAACCGAGGAAGGCCAGCGTGAAATAGCGGCCGAGTGCGGCAAGGCCGATTCCGGCCGGCACGCCATAGGACCCGACAGTGTCGAACACGCCGACGCATTTGATACGCGGTTTGGGATCGACGGTGCCTTCCGCCGCGACCTTGTTGAAGGCGTCGATCGTCTTCTGGTCGCCCGAGCCGGCGGCTTTCGCGCCATGGCGAATATCGGGGTTGATACGAAAATTGTTCCACATCGCGTCGAAAATGGCGTCGATCTTCCCCGGGTCGGCGGAGGTCTGGATGCCGGAAGCGCCGATCAGGCCGGCAAGCGCCCGCGCGGCATAGGCGCCGCGGGAAAACCCGAGAATGTAGATTTCGTCGCCGCGCGCGTAGTTTTCGGCGATATGCCGATAGGCCTCCTGGACGACCTTCCGCAGGCCGATGCCGATGGCCCCACCAAGCGCATGCCTCAGGAAGTCGGGGTCGCTGCCGACGCCTTCATGATAGAAGGCGATCTGTCGGGTGCCGTCGGCGGCCTTGGGCCTGATCAGGGGAGCGCCGGCCTTCGCGTAATTCGGGTCGAGCTTGGCAATATTGGTATCGTTGCCCTTGCCCTCTTCGTTCCAAGTGCCGTCGATCAGGCTGACGATGCGCTTCATGCGATCACCTCTGATAGGAATGATGCACGTTTGAATTGAAGGGAAATCTTGATCTGACAGACGGCATTGCTATATCGGATTTTTGACCGTTTCCAGACCTCTCGCGAGCGAACCCCCGATGACTGTTGATGCCGCCCCCGTGACCCAGCCGTTTCAGGCGGAGGTTTCCGAGCTTTTGAACCTGATGGTGCATTCGGTCTATTCCGAGACCGACATCTTCCTGCGTGAACTGATTTCGAATGCGTCGGATGCCTGTGACAAGCTGCGTTACGAGGCGATTGCGAAGCCCGAATTGCTCGGCGACGGCGAGGCGTCCAAGATCCGTATCGCCGCCGACAAGGCGGCAGGCACGCTTGTTGTGACCGATACCGGCATCGGCATGGACCGGCAGGAACTGATCGACAATCTCGGCACCATCGCGCGCTCCGGCACCAAGGCCTTCGTGGCGAAGCTCAGCGAGGCCAAGGACGGCAGCGGCCTGATCGGCCAGTTCGGCGTCGGCTTCTATTCCGCCTTCATGGTGGCCGATCGCATCGCCGTCACCAGCCGCCGCGCCGGGTCGAGCGAGGCCTGGACCTGGTCGTCGTCGGGCGGCGCCGGTTTTGAAGTCGCGCCAGCCGCCGAGGACGACGCCAAACGGGTGACGCGCGGCACCGAGATCGTGCTGCATCTGAAGGACGATGCGAAGAAATACCTCGAAACCTACGAGATCGAGCGCATCGTCGGCGCCTATTCCGACAATATCCAGTTTCCGATCGAGCTTGTTCCCGAAGAGGGCGAAGTGCGGCAGATCAATTCGGCCAGCGCGCTGTGGCAGCGGCCGAAATCCGAGCTCAAGGGCGAAGATTACTCGCAGGCCTACAAGTCGATCGCGAATGCCTTCGACGAGCCGGCGATGACGCTGCATTACCGTGCCGAGGGACGCTACTCTTACGCCGTGCTGCTGTTTGCGCCGTCGGCCAAGCCGTTCGACCTGTTCGAGCCGGCGCGCAAAGGCAAGGTCAAGCTCTATGTCCGGCGCGTGTTCATCACCGACGATGCCGACCTGCTGCCGGCCTATCTGCGCTTCATCCGCGGCGTGATCGACAGCGAGGATTTGCCGCTCAACATCTCCAGGGAGATGTTGCAGAACAATCCGCAGCTGGCGCAGATCAGGAAGGCGGTCGCGACCCGCGTCATCGCCGAGCTGGAGCAGCTCGGCGAGAAGGAGCCGGACAATTTCAACAATATCTGGGATGCCTTCGGCGCCGTGATCAAGGAAGGCATCTATGAGGATTTCGAGCGGCGCGAGAAGCTGCTCGCGCTGTCGCGCTTCACCACGACATCGGGCGAGCGACGATCGCTCAAACAATATGTCAGCGATCTCAAGCCGAACCAGACCGAAATCTATTTCCTGGCCGGCGACAGCATCGAGCGGCTGAAATCAAATCCGCGGCTCGAGGCCGCGTCCGCGCGCGGCATCGAGGTTCTGTTGCTCACTGATGCCGTCGACGCATTCTGGACTTCGGCGCGGCTCGACTTCGAGGGCAAGCCGCTGAAGTCGCTGAGCCAGGGTGATCTCAACTTCGACCTGATCCCGTTACTCGACGACAACAAGGAGCAAGACAAGGACGAGAAGCCTGCCGCCGATGAAGCCTCGACGATCGCGGTCATCAAGGCGAGCCTCGGCGACCGCGTCACCGACGTGAAGGCCTCGACCCGGCTCACCACCAGCGCCTCATGCCTCGTCGCCGGAAGCCAGGGTCCGGACCGCGAGCTGGAGCGTATCCTGTCGCAGCACGGCGGCGCGCGGGCCGCACGTTCGAAGCCGATCCTCGAGATCAATCTGCGTCATCCGCTGGTGGCGGCGATCGCAGGCTCCGGCGGCGACAAGGCGAAATCGGACGACCTGTCGCTGCTGCTGCTGGAACAGGCGCAGATCCTCGACGGCGAATTGCCTGACGATCCCGCGGCCTTCACCGCGCGGCTGAACCGGCTGGTGCTGCAGGGAATAGCTTGAGTCCCATTCACTCCGCGGCGTGCTTGATCTCCTCGATTTCTCCCTCGGGCGCATCAGGCTTCCTGCTGCTGGTCCAGCGCGAGATCGCATTCGAGAGGTTATCGAGATAGAGATAGACCACCGGCGTGGTGAACAGCGTCAGCATCTGGCTGACCACAAGCCCGCCCACCATCGAGTAGCCGAGCGGCTGGCGGATTTCGGCGCCGGTGCCGGTGCCGAGCATCAATGGCACGCCGCCGAGCAGTGCGGCCATCGTCGTCATCATGATCGGGCGGAAGCGCAGGATCGCGGCCTTGCGGATCGATTCCTTCGGGGTCAGATGCTCCTCGCGCTCGGCGACGATGGCGAAATCGACCATCATGATGCCGTTCTTCTTGACGATGCCGATCAACAGGATGATGCCGATCAGGGCGATCAGGCTGAAATCGAATCCGAACGCCATCAGGATCGCGAGCGCGCCGACGCCGGCCGACGGCAACGTCGAGAGAATCGTCAGCGGGTGGATGTAGCTCTCATAGAGGATGCCGAGGATCAGATAGACCACGACCAGTGCGGCGAGGATCAGCAGCGGGACGGTGCCGAGCGATTGCTGGAACGCCTGCGCGGTGCCCTGGAAGCTGGACGTCAGCGTCGCCGGCGCGCCCAACGTCGCCATCGCCGCCTGCACCGCGCCGGTCGCCTGCCCGAGCGCGACACCCTGAGCGAGGTTGAAGCTGATCGTCACGGCGGGAAACTGGCCCTGATGGGCGATGGCGAGCGGCCGCACCGGCACGTTGGTCCATTTGCAGAACACCGAAAGCGGCACCTGCTCGCCGGTCGTTGGCGAGCGGACATAGATCTTGTTCAGCGTGTCGATGCTGCCCTGCAGCTCAGGCAGGATCTCCATCACGACGTGATAGCTGTTGAGCTGGGTGAAATATTGCGTGACCTGGCGTTGACCGAAGGCGTCGTAGAGCGTGTCGTCGATCAACTGCGGCTGGATGCCGTAACGCGACGCGGTATCGCGGTCGATGACGAGCTGCAGCGTCGTTCCTTCGGTCTGCTGGTCGGTGGCGACGTCGCGCAGCTGCGGCAGCGTCTTCAACTTGTCCAGAATCTTCGGCGCCCATTCGTTGAGCTCGGCAAGATTGGCATCCTGCAGGGTGAATTCGAACTGGGTACGGCTGGCGCGGCCGCCGAGGCGAACGTCCTGCGAGGCCTGCATGTAGAGCTTCGCGCCCTCCACCTTCTCGAGCTGCGGGCGCAGCCGCGTGATGATCTGCTGCGCGGTGACGTCGCGTTCGCCATGCGGCTTCAGCGTGATGTACAGGCGTCCCGAATTGAGCGCTGTGCCGCCGCCACCGATGAACATGGCGATGCTGTCCACCGCCGGATCGGCCTGGACGATCGCACTGAGCTCCTCCTGGTGCTTTTTCATCGCCTCGAAGGAGATGTCCTGCGACGCCTCCGAGACGGCGGTCAGAAAGCCATTGTCCTGCTGCGGGAAGAATCCCTTGGGAATGATGGTGAAGAGATAAACCGAGAGGCCGACGGTGCAGAAGAAGATGAAGAGGGTCGTTCGCTTCCAGTCCAGCGCGAGATCGAGCCCGCGCTCATAGGCGTGCAGCATCCGGTCGAACAGCCGCTCGCTCCATTGATAGAACCGGCCGTGTTTGGTCTCGTGATGGGCGCGCAGGAAGCGCGAGGCCATCATCGGGGTCAGCGTCAGCGAGACCATCATCGAGACGAAGATGGTCATCGCCAGCACGACGGCGAATTCGCGGAACAGGCGACCGATCACGCCTCCCATCAGCAGGAGCGGGATCAGCACGGCGACCAGCGAGATACTGATCGAGACGATGGTAAACCCGATTTCGGCGGCGCCCTTGATTGCGGCGGCCATCGGGCGCTCGCCTTTCTCGACGTATCGCGTGATGTTCTCCAGCATCACGATGGCATCGTCGACCACGAAGCCGACGGCGATCGTCAGCGCCATCAGCGACAGATTGTCGAGCGTGTAGCCCACCATCCACATCAGCGCGCACGCGCCGAGCAGCGCCAGCGGCACGGTAACCGCGGGAATCACCGTCGCCCAGAAGCTGCGCAGGAAGATGAAGATCACCATGATGACCAGCACGATGGTAATCGCCAGCGTGATCTGGACGTCCTCCACGGCCGCGCGGATGGTCAACGTCTGGTCACTGATGATCTTGATCTTGATGGCAGGCGGGATCGTCGCGATCAGGCGTGGCAGCTGCGCCTTGATCTTGTTCACGGTCTCGATGACGTTGGCGCCTGGCTGCTTGAAGATGACGAGGAAGACGCCGCGCTTGCCGTCGGCCCACGCGGCTTGCTTCATGTCCTCCGGTCCCGCGACGGCCCGGCCGATGTCCCTGATGCGCAGCGGGCCACCGTTGCGATAGGCAATGACGACGTCGTTCCACTTGTCGGGGTCGAGTAACTGGTCGTTGGCGTAGATGGTGAATGCGCGCTTCGGTCCGTCGATATTGCCCTTCGGGCTGTCGGTGGTGGTGAGCGCAATTTGCGCGCGGATGTCTTCCAGCGACAGGCCCTTGGCGACGAGCTTGGCAGGATCGACCTGAATCCGGATCGAGGGTTTCTGCTGGCCGCCGATGAAGACCTGTGCGACGCCCGCAATCTGGCTGATCTGCTGGCCGAGTTGGACGTCGATCGCATCGCTGAGCCGGGTGAGCGGCACGGTGTCCGATGTCGCCGACAGCAGCAGGATCGGCGAGTCCGCCGGATTGACCTTGCGATAGGTCGGCGGCGAGGGAAGGTTCTTGGGCAATTGTCCGCTGGCAGCATTGATCGCGCCCTGGATGTCGTTGGCGGCGCCGTCGATGTTGCGGTTGAGATCGAACTGGATCGTGACCGCGGTCGAACCGAGCGAACTGGTCGAGGTCATCTGCGCGATGCCGGGAATCTGCGCCAGCTGCCGCTCCAGCGGTTGCGCCACCGACGATGCCATGGTTTCCGGGCTTGCGCCGGGCAGCGAGGCATTGACCTGAATGGTCGGGAAATCGATCTGCGGCAGAGGAGCGACGGGGAGCAGCGGATAGGCGACGAGGCCGACGAATAGAATCCCCGCCATCAGCAGCGAGGTGCCGATCGGATATCGGATAAACAGCGACGAAATGCTTTCGTTCATGCCCGTGAAACCGGCGATGGACTGGCGCATCTTGTCCCGAAATACGGGATCCGCGACGTGCAGGCGCGGGCGTGCGTTTCCTCAAATTTTTCATGCGGATGTCCGGAGAACGGAGTCCGGCGCCGCGTGTTGGCGCGCAGCATACTGATTCCGGGAGTCGTTGTGAACGGAAAGGGCGGCCTGCTCATTCGACCTTCGTCCTATCGACACCTCGTTCGGCGGTCGCGCGCCGATCCGGCTTGGTTAGACGCCGAGATAGCGCTGCAAAATCTCCGGCTGCGCCTTGATTTCCTGGGCCGGCCCCTCGTGCACGATATGACCGTTGTTGATGATGTAGATGCGTTGCGCCAGCGTCAGCGTCGCGGCCAGATTCTGCTCGACCAGCACGATAGTCTGGCCGGCGGAGGCGAGATCGCGGCAGACCTTCATCAGGTCGCGCACGATGATTGGCGCGAGCCCCTCGAACGGCTCGTCGAGCAGCAGGATCTTGGGATCGCGCACTAGCGCACGGGCGATCGCCAGCATCTGTTGCTCGCCGCCCGACAGATCGGTGCCGCGGTTGCCGCGCCGCTCCTTCAGCCTTGGAAACATCTCGTAGATGCGGCTGAGTGGCCAGCGCTTCGAGGCGGTGAGGCCGGCGATGACCAGATTCTCCTCGACATTGAGGCTGCCGAAGATTCGCCGGTCCTCGTGAACCAGCTGCATGCCGGCTCGCGCAATGGTGTGGCTCTTGCGCCCGGCAAGATCGACGCCGTCGAGGCGCACCGACCCGGTGCGCGGCGTCACCACGCCCATCAGGCTCTTCAGCGTCGTGCTCTTGCCGGCGCCGTTGCGGCCGAGCAGGGCCACCACCTCGTTGCGCGCGACGCGCAGTGAGACGTCGAACAGGATGTGGGAATCTCCGTAATATGAATTCAGTCCCTCGATCTCGAGCAGGTTCATGGATCGATCACTCCATGGACGCCGCCGAGATAGGCTTCCTGCACGGCGGCGCTCTTCTTGATCTCATCCGGTGTGCCTTCGACGAGCACGCGTCCCTCTTGCAGCACGGTGACGCGCTCTGCCAGTTCGAACAGCGCGTCCATGTCGTGGTCGATCACGATCATGGTGCGGTTGCGGCTGATCGATTTCAGCAGGTTGACCGTTTCGACGCGCTCGCGCGGGCTCATGCCGGCAAGCGGTTCGTCGAGCAGCAGAAGGCTCGGCGAGGTTGCGAGTGCGAGTCCGATCTCGAGCCGGCGCTTCTCGCCATAAGCGAGCTCCGACACGGGCGTATCGGGCCGCGAGGTCAGGTTGACCAGCTCGAGTGTATGTTCGACCTGCTCGTCGAGGCCCGCGATGCCGCTGAGCGAGGAAAACATGTCGAGCCGGAATTTTCCGCGCAACTGGGCAAGCGCCGATATCACGATGTTCTCGCGCACGGTGAGCCCGCTGAACAGCTGGTTGACCTGGTAGCTCTTGGTCAGGCCGAGCTGGCAGACGTCGGTGACGTTCATGCCGGTGATGTCGCGACCTTCGAACACGATGCTGCCGGAGGTCGGCGGGATCTCGCAAGTCAGCATCTTGAAGAAGGTCGACTTGCCGGCGCCATTGGGCCCGATGATGCCGCGCAACTCGCCCTGGTTGACGGTGAAATCGATATCGCTGTTGGCGACGAGGCCGCCATAGCGCTTGGTCAGGCCGCTCGCGCGCAGGACCGGCCCGGAGCAGTTGCCGCGTCCGGCGCGCCGAGCCGGCACCGGTGCCGATTGCCTGGCGAGTGCGGCTTCGGCTGCCTTCTGCTCTGCCTCCGCCGTTAGCCCCGATGGCGCTTCCTCGACGGGAGTCTTGGCGCGGTTGCCGGTGAGATAACCATAGAGATCCACGAGCCCGCCGACGATGCCGCCGCGCAGGAAGCAGACCAGCAGCACGAAGACGACGCCGAGCACGAGCTTCCACGCCGCGCCGAGGCCGAGCGCCGCTTGCAAAAAATCCTGCAGGAACAGCCAGACGGCGGCGCCGACCAGCGGTCCGAACAGCGTGCCGCGGCCGCCGATCGCGGTCTGCATCACGAGCTGGCCGGAGGTGTCGAAAGTGAAGGCGTCGGGCGGCATGAAGGCCTGCAGTACGCCGAGCAGGCCGCCGGCAAAGCCGGCATAGGCGGCGGCGATCACGAAGGCGGTGAGCTTGTAGCCGTGGATGTTGTGGCCGACGGCGGTGGCGCGCAGCGGATTGTCGCGGATCGCGTTGAAAATGGCGCCCACCGGCGAGCGCACGATGCGCAGCGCGATCACGATGCCGACGAAATAACACAGTGCGATGAACTGGTAGAGCGACCAGCCATTGGTGAAGTGCAGCGTGGTGAAGCCGAGATTGAAGCTCGGCGTCGGCACGCCGGGCAAGCCGTTCTCGCCACCGGTCTAGTCCGACAGCGGATTGAACTCGACGAAGAAGAACACCTCCGCGATGGCAACGGTGATCATGGCAAAGTAGATGCCGGTACGCCGGAGCGCGATCAGGCCGACCAGATAGCCGGTCGCGGCGGCGGCGATCATGCCGATGATCAGTGCGCCCCCTACATTGCCGAAGCCGGTGCGGGTCAAGAGATAGGCGGCGACGAAGCCGCCGGTGCCGTAGAACGCCGATTGGCCGAACGACAACAGTCCGGTGAAGCCGAACAGGATGTCGAAGCCGAGGCCGAACAGGCCCCAGACCAGGATGCGGTTCACGGTGTTCGGCGCGAAGCCGAGATGGGGCAGGACGAAGGGCGCGGCGATCAAGCCGATAGCGGTCAACGTCTCGATCAGGAAGGGGCGTTGCTTGAGCATCGCGTTACTCGCGGCCCTGCACGCCGAGCAGGCCGTGCGGCCGCAGCACCAGAACGAGTGTCATCGCCGCAAACAGCATGACATAGGCGTAGCCGGGATTGATCATCGAGGTAACGCTGATGATCTCGCCCGCTATCAGGCCGCCGAGAATTGCGCCCGGAAACGATCCGACGCCGCCGATCACCACCACCACGAAGGTTTCGACCAGAATGTCGTCGCCGACGCCGGGCGTGAGCGAAACCACCGGCGCATTGACGATGCCGGCAAACCCGGCCGCCATCGCGCCGATGCCGAAAACCACCATGAAGACGCGGTAGACGTTGATGCCGAGCGAATCCACCATCACCGAATCCTCGATGCCGGCGCGCACGATCATGCCGAGCCGGGTGCGGTAGAGGATCAGGAACAGCGCGCCGAGCGCGACCGCGACGATGCCGACCACGGCAAGACGGTAGGTCGGGTAGAACATGAAGCCGAGATTGGTGATGCCCTGGAACAGCGGCGGCGGCGGCACGATCAGCGAGTTGCTGGAGAAGATCAGGCGCACGATCTCGACGAAACAGATGCCGAGCCCGAAGGTGACGAGCAGCTGGTCCTCATGCGGGCGGTGATAGAAGTGGCGAATGATGACGCGCTCCATCACCACGCCGAGCACCATGACGAACAGCGATCCGGCGATGACTGCCACGATGAACGAGCCGGTGTACTGGAAGGCGACGTAGCCGGCATAGCCGCCGATCATGAACATCGCGCCATGCGCGAGGTTCAACACGCCGAGCGTGCCGTAGATGATGGTCAGGCCGGAGCTGATCAGAGCGAGCAGCGCACCCAGCGCCAGCCCGTTGAAGAGCTGAGAAATGAAATTTGGCCAACTGATCATGAAAAGCGGTCACGTCTTTGCGGATTGTGCCGGACAAAAAACTGACGCCGCGGCAGGTTGTTCCTGCCGGCGGCGTCAGGGCTCAGGGTTGGCTCAAGTGTATCCGCCGAGGTTGCAGCCGAACGCATCGGGCTTCTGCATCAGGCCTTCGCCGGGGACGATCTCGACGACGTCGTAATAGTCCTCCTTGTTCTTCATGTCCTTTTCCATCTTGCCCTTCACGATGATGACAGGACGGACGCACTGGTGATCCTCGGGGCGATAGTGCACGTCGCCGACCAGCGAGGGGAGGGTTTCGCCCTTCTCCCAGACCCGGATGATATCTGGCGGATAGAAGCTGCCGGCCTCCTCGACCATGTGGGCCCAGTGCGCAAAGCTGATGTAGGAGTTTGCGGCCCCCCATTCCGGCTTGTAGCCATACTTCTTGCTGAAGGCGTCGTTGAACATCTTGGCCAGCGGATATTTGTCCTCGATGGTCCACCAATAGTCGGTGGCGGCATAGACGCCCTGCATCAGGCCGCCGGTATCGCGCGCGATGAATGGAATCTGGTAGGGGACCACCAGCTTCATCTTGTCGAAGATTCCGAACTGTTTGGCCTGCTGGGTCGACAGCACCGCGTCATGACCCCAGTTGACGTTGATCAGCACGTCGGCACCGGAGTTGGCGACGTTGAGAAGGTACGACGAGTAGTCGGGCGCACCGAGCGGCGCGACCTGGTTGGTCGCAGTCGTCCACCCAGCGGTTGCCAGGAAATCCTGCATGGATTTTGTGACGGTATGACCGTAGGTGTAGTCCGGGGTCAGGTAGGCGGCCTTCTTGCCCTTGCCGAAGGTCTTCACCACGATCGGGCCGATCGCGGCGGCTGCAGTCTGGCCGAAGAAATTCTGGCGGAAGCCGTAGCGGACGCAATCCTTGCCGGTGGTGTCGTTGGAGCCGGAGATGCCGGTGACGTAGAGCACCTTCTCGCGCTGGGCGAGCTTGTTGAGCGCCACCGCGACCGCGCTCGAGGTCGATCCCGTTATCAGCACCGCCTTGTCCTCGGTGATGAAGCGTTGCTGGGCCTGCACCGCCTCGTTCGGCTTGGCGGCGGAGTCGGCGACGCCGATCTTCACTTCCTTGCCGAGCACGCCCTTGCTGGTCTTGGGCGAGATCTTCTTGATCAGCTCATTGCCGCTGTTGATGTGCTCGACCGCGAGTTCCCAGCCCTTGAGCTCGTCTTCGCCTTGCACGGCATAGGTGCCGGTCCGCGGCGTAGCGACACCGATGAACACCGAGGAGCCGGAAGATCCGGCCGGCCAAGTGCCCACCGGCGGCTTGTCCTCGGCGAACGCCATCGGCGTCAGGCCGGGAAGCATGGAACTGCCTGCGAGCCCTGCCGCCGTCTGCAGCAGACCGCGGCGGGATAGCCTGAAGCAGGAATTGAAATTCGTAGCTTTCATTTCGACGTCCTCCCGAAGATATTGTGATGGGTCGGTTCCGAACCGTAGCAATCCGGATTTAGCGCATTAGTGAAGACCGCCGCCCGGTCAGCGGGCGGCCGGTCCATTGCGCGATTGCATCTATTGTATCGTTTCACGATATAAACGGCTGTCAATTTGATCTTTGGTCGAAGATGGCGCTAAATCCGCCTTGGTATATCGTAGAACGATATATTATGCGAATGCGGCCAATCCGGAACCAGCGATGCCTGCTGATGAGGGAGACGTCCAAACCGGCCCGCCCGAGATGGCGATGTCGAGCGAGGACGTTATCCCGGTAACGCTCGTCAACACCTGCTTCGGCCTGGCGCATATCGTGCCAGCCCAGGGCGAGACGCCGCCTGCGCCAGGCGAACGCGCGGACGAGCCGCTGAGCGGGCGCGCCATCAACGTCCTGAAGATGCTGGCCGGCGAGATCATGGGCGCGGTCCCGCCGCGCGACGACTGGGTGCCGTCCGAGAGCCTGCTGCGCAGGATCACGGTGGAGCGGCTGTCGATCGCGCGCAATTGCGGCCCGCGCACGACCGGCGAAATCATCCGCTGGGCCGAGGCGCGCGGGGTAACGATCCAGCCGGTGTTTCACGCCGGCAAGTCGCTGTCAGAGACCTGGCGGGACCTGAGCGCGCGATTCGCCGCAGGCGATTTGACCAAGGCGGAGCTTGCCGAGGCATTGGAAAAATCGGTGCGCCGCAAGAGCACCAAGATACCCGTCGCGGTCCAGCAAATCCTGCTGAAGTATCTGAGGCGCCTTGGCGACGATTTCAGGCGGAGCTGATTTCGCGCCGCGAGCGTGGGCAGCGGTCCACAGTTATTGCGGCACCCGTTGTGGCGGCTCGCGAAGCTTGATGCCAACGTCACTGCAACCAGCGACACGGAATCGGCAATGCCTCCCCCTTCGACCGGAAGAAAGCGGCGTCCAGGCCTTCGGCGCAAGGCCGCGACATCTGGCCGCGCCGCGACAGTGGACTACGAGACTATCGCGCGCTTTCGCCACGAGCTGCGCAGGTTCCTTGCATTCAGCGAGATCGAAGCGAACCGTTCGGGCCTGTCGGCCCAGCAATATCAGGCGCTGATGGCGATCAGGGGCTTCTCCATCCGTGAGCCCGTATCAATCGGCGATTTGGCAAGGTACATGCTCGTTCGCCATCACACCGCGGTCGAACTCGTGGACCGCATGGTCAAGCTGAAGCTGGTCAGCCGCAGCACCGACCCCTCCGATGGACGCCGCGTGTTGCTGGAGTTGACCAGGGAGGGGGAGCGCCGCCTGCGACGCCTTTACCAAATTCACGTCCACGAGCTTCGCACCATGGGCCCGACGTTAACGAAGATGCTGAAATTGTTCCGTCGGCTGTAAAGGCGGATTGCCGATTTTACTGTGCCGGTTAACCCCCGGTCAGGCCAATCCGATTATGAGAGAGGCCATGACCACCGGCCTGATCGACCGCCCGACCGAAAGTCCGCCGCGAAAGCTCTCGGCCGCCAGGACCTGGCTGAAGGCGATCGAACTCACCTCGCGCATCGAGATCGCGCCGTCGCGCCTGTTCGCCGATGTGGTGGAGGACTGGGCGGCGCATCAGCCGGACCGGCCGGCATTGGTGTCGGATGCGCAAACGCTGAGCTATCGCGCGCTTGCCGAACGTATCAACCGCTATGCACGCTGGGCGCTGTCGACGGGAGTCAAGCGCGGCGACACCGTGTGCCTGATCATGCCGACGCGTCCCGATTATGTCGCGGCTTGGCTCGGCATCGGCAAGGTCGGCGGCGTGGCGGCGCTGATCAACACCAAACTCGTCGGACAGTCGCTGGCGCATTGCGTCAATGTCGCGCGCGCCGACCACATCATCGTGGCGAGCGAGCTTGCCGATGTGTTCGCGGCCGCGCAGCCGCTGGTCGAACGCGCGCCGAAGATCTGGAGCGATGAAGATATCGATACAGTGCTGGCACGACTCGACGGCGCCCCCTTCACGCCGGCCGAACGCCGCGATGTCACCATCAACGACCGCGCGCTTTTGATCTACACGTCTGGCACCACGGGCCTGGCCAAGGCTGCGAGCATCAGCCATCGCCGCATCCTCAATTGGGGCGGCTGGTTCGCAGGCCTCACCGGCGCTTCGCCCGATGATCGTCTTTACAACTGTCTGCCGGTCTATCATTCCGTCGGCGGCGTCGTTGCGCCCTGCAGCATGCTGTTTGCCGGCGCATCCGTCGCGCTGGCCGAAAAATTCTCGGCCACGAATTTCTGGCAGGACGTTACCCGCTTCGACTGCACGCTGTTCCAGTATATCGGCGAACTCTGCCGCTATCTGCTGAAAGCGCCGGCATCGGAGTTCGAGCGCCAGCACGGGCTGCGTCTCGCCTGCGGCAACGGTCTGCGTGACGACGTCTGGGAGGAATTCCAGGCGCGCTTTGCGATCCCGCAGATCCTCGAATTCTATGCGGCGACCGAAGGCAATTTCTCGCTCTACAATGTCGAGGGCAGGGTCGGCGCGATCGGCCGCATCCCCGCGCTGCTCGCGCATCGTTTCCCGGCTGCGATCGTCAAGGTCGATGGCGATACTGGCGCGCCCATGCGCGGCGACGACGGTCATTGCATTGCCTGTGCGCGCAATGAAGCCGGCGAGGCGATCGGACGGATCGGCACGGCGGACGAGGGCGGCGGCCGCTTCGAGGGTTACACCGACGGCGTCGAGACCGAAAAGAAGGTCCTGCGCGATGTGTTCGCCAAAGGCGACGCCTGGTTCCGCACCGGCGATTTGATGCGGCTCGACGAGCAGGGCTTCTTCCATTTCGTCGATCGCGTCGGCGACACTTTTCGCTGGAAGGGCGAAAACGTCGCGACCAGCGAGGTCAATGACGCAATCCGCGAGTGCAAGGGCGTGCTCGATGCCACCACCTATGGCGTCGAGGTCGCAGGCCATGACGGCCGTGCCGGCATGTCGGCGATCGTCACGGGCGATGAGTTCGACCTTGCAGCGCTCGCCGATCATCTGGCTCGACGGCTGCCGGCCTATGCGCAACCGCTGTTCCTGCGCATCAGCGCAAGCCTCGATGCGACCGAGACCTTCAAGCAGAAAAAGCACCAGCTCGCGCGTGAAGGGTTTGATCCCGCTGTCGTGACCGATCCGCTCTATGTCCGCGATCCCGCGTCGGGTGCTTACCTGCCGCTTCAGGCCGCCGATCACGCTGAAATCGTGAACGGCGTGAGGCGAATCTAAAAGTTTAAGAAACCTTTCCGCGGACGTTCAATTCTTATGCGTTCCAACAAGCGCGGTGTTTACCAACGGCGGCAAAGTTTCCGTTCCCTTGCTGCGTTATTTCACATTTGCGCCGTATGATGCACCCCGACGATTTTTGGAAAAAGCGAGCCATCCCATGTCGACGAAGTTAAGGATCATTGCGGCGATGAAAGAGATTGCCGCCGAGCAGAAGGTCAATCTGCCGCCGCTGACCGACGACCTTTCGCTGCACGAAACCGGATTCAACTCGCTCGCGTTTGCCATCCTGGTCGCGCGGCTCGAGGACGATCTCGGTATCGATCCGTTTACCATCTCGGAGGACGCGGCGTTCCCGCTGACGGTCGGCGATTTCGTCCGGGCCTACGAAAATGTCCCCGCGTGAGGTTTTCGCGCTTCGCGACTATCTCGGTCCGGAGCTGATGGGCCGCGCCATCTGCGATGCGCGGCACAGCGTTTCGTTGACCGATATCCTGTCGCAGACCTGTCTCGACGCCTGCCGCAGCAAGCTGTCGGGACGCGCGGTGTTGATCTCAATGTCGGGCCAGTTGCTGTCGGGCCTGGCGATGATCGAAATCGACGGCATCGCCCGGCGCATGCTGTTGTGCCCGCCCGATCTCAATCCCGACCACCTCGACGCGCTCATCGCGGATGCCGAGATCGACACTGTCGTCACCGATCAGCCGGAACGCTGGACCGACAAGACCATTCCGCTCGTTGTGACCGCCGGCCTGCCAGTCACGCCTGCGCGCCCTGCTCAGACCGAGCGTGCCACCGAATGGCTGATGCTGACATCGGGCACCTCGGGCGTGCCGAAGATCGTCGGCCATACGCTCGAGGGACTCTCCGGTGCGATCGTTGCGGAGGGACCCGCGCCGGGCAAGCCGCCGGTATGGGCGACCTTCTATGACATTCGCCGTTATGGCGGCCTGCAAATTTTCCTCCGCGCCATCATCGGCGGCGGTTCGATGGTGTTGTCCGACTCTCACGAGATACTCGCCGATCATGTCGCGCGGCTGCACGCGCGCGGCGTCACGCATATTTCCGGCACGCCGTCGCATTGGCGCAAGCTTCTGATGAGCGGCTCGGCCGCAAGTTTTGCGCCGCGCTACGTGCGTCTGTCCGGAGAGATCGCCGACCAGGCCGTGCTTGACGGGCTGGCGCAGGCGTTTCCGAATGCGTCCGTCGGCCATGCCTATGCCTCGACCGAGGCCGGCGTCGGCTTCGCCGTCAACGACGGCCGCGAGGGCTTTCCGGCAAGCCTGATCGGCACCAACCGCGACGGCGTCGAGATGAAGGTGGTCGACGGCTCGCTCCGCATCCGCTCGAAGCGTGCGGCGCATGCCTATGTCGGCAAGGCCGCGGCCGCGCTCACCGACGCAGACGGTTTCGTCGACACCGGTGACATGGTCGAGCTGCGCGGCGATCGCTACTATTTCGTGGGCCGCCGTGGCGGCATCATCAATATCGGCGGCTTGAAGGTTCATCCCGAGGAGATCGAGGCGGTCATCAACCGTCATGCTTCGGTCAGGATGTCGCGCGCGAAATCGCGGCGCAGCCCGATCACCGGTGCAATCGTGGTCGCCGACGTGATCCTCACGGCCGGCAGCGCCGATCGCGCCAAGGACATCCGCGACGAAATCCTCTCCGATTGCCGCACCTCGCTGGCCACCCACAAGGTGCCCGCCGTGATCCGCTTCGTCGAAGCGCTCGACGTGACGCCCGCGGGCAAGCTTGCGCGCTCCGATGCGTAACGTTCTCGTCACCGGCGGTAGCCGCGGTATTGGCCTGGCGATCTCGCGCAAGCTCGCCGCCGCCGGTTTCAATGTCCTTGCGGTGGCGCGGCGCGAGAGCGACGAATTGCGCGCGGCGATCTCGGAGGCGAAGCAATGCAATCTGCACTTCCGCGCCTGCGATCTCAGTGCGATCGACGCGATCCCGGCCTTCGTCAAGGCGATGCGCGAAGAGTTCGGCGCGATCTATGGCCTGGTCAACAATGCCGGCATCGGCACTGAGGGCCTGCTTGCGACCATGCACAATTCCGATATCGAGGCTTTGATCCGCCTCAACGTGATGTCGCCCGTCATCCTCACCAAATATATCGTGCGCCACATGATGGCGGACGGCGAGGGCCGCATCGTCAATATCTCCTCGATCATCGCCTCGACCGGCTATAATGGTCTTTCGGTCTATGGCGCGACCAAAGCGGCTGCGACCGGCTTCACCCGCTCGCTGGCGCGCGAGGTCGGCAAGCTCGGCATCACCGTGAATGCGATTGCGCCGGGCTTCATCGACACCGAGCTGACCCACAATCTCGGCGGTGAGGGGCGGCAGAAGATCGCCGGCCGCAGCGCATTGAAGCGTCTGCCGGAGGCCGACGACGTCGCCAGCATGGTCGAGTATCTCCTGGGCGATGGCGGCCGCAACATCACCGGCACCGTGCTGACGGTGGACGCCGGCAACACGGCCTGATCGAACCCTCGCGTCACATCAATCTTGTTTGGCGGCATACTTGAGCGCAATATCCCGCGCGACTTGCGAGGGAGGCGCAGATGGCAACGCGACGGGAATTCCTGGCAGGCGCGACTGTTGCGGCCACGCTTCCGCGGTTGATCACCACGGGCATTGGCGGACCGGCATCAGCCGCGGATAACCCGCCGCGCGAAAAGGACTGGGATCAGGGCACAGTGCAGCACCTGATTCCAACCGCGAGCCACGACCGTTTCCTGATCAAGGCCTCGTTTAGAGAGCCGCAGGTCGCTGCACCCGAACTGGTAGTTGGCAACACACGCCTGCGCGGCCAGTCGAATGCCGCGGCCGGCGATTTCTGGCAGTTCGATGTGACAGGACTTTCGCCTGCCACGGCGTACGAGCTTTCACTGGCGAGTGCTGCCGGCAAGCCGCTGTGCGAACCGTGGCAGCTCTCCACCTTTCCCGCTCCCGACGCGATGCCGGAACGGCTGCGGCTGATGATCTACACCTGCGGCGGCGGCCATGAGGGCCTCAACCAGGGCCTGCCCCAAGGCAAGATAAACTGGCTGCCGTCGGCGCTGCGCCGCCGCCTCTTGCAGCGCGGCTTGTCGTTCAAGCCGGATGCGCTGATCGCCAATGGCGACCAGATCTATTGGGATTTGCGCGCGCCGGTGTCCTCCAAAGGCAGCGGCGCGTCCGCGCTCGGCAAGGAGCTTGTCGGTGTGTTCGATCGGGCGCAGCCGGTGTTCGGCGCGCCGAACGAAACCGTGTTCCGCCGGGCCACTGCGCCGCAGATCATCCCGCAATATGGCGCGCTGCTACGCTCGACCCCGGTCTTCTTCATGCAGGATGACCACGATTATTTCGACAATGACGAGGCGACCGACGACATCATCACCTTCCCGCCCGACGCCTTCATGCTCGCGCTCGGCCGCGCCACGCGCCAGCTGTATTATCCGGAATATCTGCCTGACCGGAACCGGCCGCTGGGGCTGCCCGGAGCTTCCGCGGCCGATCGGCCGCCCGGCGTTGCCGAAGCCTTCGGTACGCTGCGTTACGGCAAGCTTGCGGAAATCCTGCTCTACGACATTCGCCGCTCACAAACGCTCGCCGGGCCGAGCGCGGTATTCCTCGACGGTACCGTGGAAGCCTGGCTCAAATCGCGGATGACCGACCGCGAGATGATCCATGTGGTCAACATTCCCTCCAATCCGCCGGGCTGGAGCGCCGGCAAATGGGGCGAATGGTATCCGGACATCCTGGCCAACGACGGCAAGCTTACGACGGACATTCCAAAACCTTACTGGCAGAGCGGCTGGCTCAAGCAGCATGATCGGCTAATGGCCGAGATCGCGGCGATGCCAGGGCGGATTCCGCTGGTTGTTTCCGGCGATTTGCACGCGATCGCTGAGGGACGCATGCAACGCAGCGGCGCGCTCGATTTCGGCAAGAATCCCGTTGTGGTGATCCTGTCAGGTCCGCTCGGCACCGGCGACCGCGGCTGGCCATCCAACCGGCGCGGCATCGGCGCCACGCCGTCGACGCACCTGACCATGGTTGAGGATCTGAAACCGATCGAGGAGAACGGCTTCATCATCGCCGACTTCACCAAGGACGGCATCACCGTACGCTATTTCCGCTTCAACTATTATAAGCAGTCGGCGGAAGCGATCGACACGCTGGAGCCGTTCCGCGTCACCGAGCTGAAGCGGCCGTAAGGCGTCAAATCGTTGCGCTGCCGGGCAGGGGATTGCCGAGATCGTCGGTCGGCACGAGTTGCTGGTTGAACGCCGAGAAATAGGCCGACCATTCCGGATCGCCGGTATCGACCAGCAGCGCACCATCCTGCCAGATGTCGTTGTGATCGTTGGAATCGTCGTCCGGGCGATGGATGAAGCCCTTGGTCGAGCCCTGGTTGAGATGGACGTCGTGAATGCCATTGCCGTCAGTGTAGAAGCGGCCGAAGACATAGACGTCGAAATTGCTCTGATGCGCTTTCGACAACAGCCTTTTCAGGGTGAAGGTGGGTTCGGCGTCATCCGAGCCGTCCATCACGTCGCTGTCGCGCCACTTGCCGGTGTTCTGCAGGACGTCGCTGCGCAGGAAATCGAGCGCGGGCAGTGCGCTCTGCCCCGTCAAATCCTGGCTGCCCGCTTGCGCTGCGCCCAGCGTCGTGATGATCGCGTGGCGGAAGTCGAGCACGATCTTGTATTTCAGGAGGTCGTCGGCGTCGTTGGTGCCGACATTGACCGCAACGTCCCACTTGTCGCCGTCGACCAGCAAGTTGAAATGCAGATGGTACTGGGTTTCGTGCCCGTGCCGCGACGGCTTCAGCTTCGGCTCCGACACGATCTTGGCTTTGACATAACCGTAAGCGAGGGTCATTGATGCCTCCGACAGGGAGATGCGTTACTTGATACAGCGCCCGACGTCGCCCGCGGCGGTCGGGCTCTCATAGCCGCCGGGCGTCTGCGGCAGCCCATCGAACAGGACGGCGAGCTGATTGGCGATGCCGAAATCGGTGGCGCCGCGCCGGCGCACGTTGATCAGCCGCGCGATGTTCCACTCATCATGCGAGCCGTAGCTGTAGGCCACCGAGGCGCGCAGCCCGTAATAATTGCGGAAGCCGGCCTTGGTGATGGCGCCCTGGTCGACCGCTTTCTTGAAGGCCGGATCCTGCGCCGCGCGGGTGTCGAACCAGGCCTCCAGCCGCTCGAGATCGCCTTGGCCGGTCAGGCCAAAATATTTTCCGAAATCGGTCGGGCCGGCGAAATAGAAGAAATCGAAATCCTCGCCGAGGCCGCCTGCGCCTTCGAGGATCTGTGTCCACATGTACATGAAGTCGGCGCCGCTCGCGCCCCCCATCTTGTCGCCTCCCTCGGTGCCGGGGTTGAGCAAATACATCGAGCGCGCCCCGAACCTCGCCGTGACGTTGTCCGCCGCTTTGGCCGATATCTCGGAATTGATCGCAAACGAGCCGCCGCCTGCGGGAGACAGGGGAATGCTGAGATAGCCGATCGCCTTGCCCTGCACCTTGTTGCTGGCGATCAGCGCCCGGACGCGCGCAACATTGGCCGATATGGCGTCGCGATAGTCGCTGTTGACGCAATAGCAGATGTCGAGCTTCGTGCAGGCAGTGACGAAATCGCCGGCCTGAACCGCCGCTGGCGACGCCAACGTCAGCATTGCGGCGGCGAGCACGCCGCGCCAGGCGCCGGTGTGGAAGGGGTGGTACGGACTCGCAAGAGCCTCAAAATATCTCATCGCCACACCTGCCCAGTTGCCGATTGCCGTAGAGGCGTGACCTGACGGCGACAGGCATCATACGTGTTCGTTGGTCAAAGACAACCTTAGATAAGGAGGAACCGACGCTCAATGCCCGCCCCGCGCAAAAATCTCGTAGGCCGTCACGATAATCTCGAACGCGATCAGGAATATGACGATCAGTTCCAGCCGCAGCGAGCGCTTCGCTTCGAGGATGTCGGCCAGCGTGGTGGCGGTATCCGAGATCACTTCGAGCTTGCGATTGAGAATCTCGACGCGTTCGCTGAGTTCGTATTCGTCCTCCAGCCGCGCATAGAGTCGTTCGAGATCGGGCCGGTCCCAGAGCACGTCGGGCTTCTCGTCGACCGCGACGCGGCCGGCGACGTGCTGCTGCACCAGAAGCGAGTTGCCGAGCAGCTTGAGCAGGTCGGTCCGGCTCTTCGAGCTCTGACCCGAGGTGGCAAGCTCGCGCGCGAACGGCTCGATGGTGTCGAAGACGTTGGCGACCTCCTTTTCGTCATGGGCGAGCACGACGCTCTTGGCCAGCGTATCGGCGACCACGAGCAGCCGCTCCAGCGACATGTCCTGCACCAGGATCGGGCCGCCGACCGGGATCGGCTCGCCGCCCTCGCGGGCGATCTGCACCTTGGTCCATTCCTCTTCATACGGGCTGATCTTGCCGGCGCAGCGCGCATGCAGGCGCTCGAGGAATTCGGCCTCCTGATCGGCGGTAAGCCCGAGAAACACCACGGCGCCATAGCGAAACACCACGGCGAGGCCAGCCTGACCGACCCGCACCGCCAGTGGTGTGCCCGACAGCACCTCGCCTTCGAAGCCGGCCGTGTTGATGCGGTCGCCGATCTGCAGCGCATGCACGGTGATCTGACTGGGAGCCTGATCCGGACTGGTCATGCCGTAAACCTAGCATCCGGCGGCTGGTTTTTCGATGACGGGTCCCCGGCGCCGCGGCATGTGGTCGCCTTTTGCTTTTGCAGCAAGGCTTCGGTAGCTTCGCGTGAACCCGATCACAGCCCCCGCGCGTATCTCGGGCACCTGGAGCGCACACGGTCTAAACCGATGAGCACGGCAAACGGCAACGACACATTCTATGGCGGCATCCCGGTGTTCCGCGGCTTCGAGCGCCTGATGGATCCCGCGCTTTATTCGCCGCTGCCGGACGACTGGATCATCGGCGTCTCCGATATCGTTGAGTCGACCAAGGCGATTGCGGCCAATCGCTACAAGTCGGTCAACATGGCCGGCGCCGCCGTCATCGCGGCGGTGACCAACGCGCTGGAGGGCCGCGAATTTCCGTTCGTGTTCGGCGGTGACGGCGCGAGCTTTGCGGTCTCGCCTGCTGATCTCGCTCCTGCCCGCGAGGCGCTGGCTGCGACCGCGACCTGGGTCAAGGAATATCTTGATCTCGTCATGCGCGTTGCGCTGGTGCCGGTCAGCGCGATCCGCGCGCAAGGCGCGGATGTGCGGGTGTCGCGCTTCGGGCCGTCGGCGAACCTGTCCTATGCGATGTTCTCGGGCGGCGGGCTCGGCTGGGCGGAGGCCGCGATGAAGCGCGGCGAATTCGCGGTCAGTCCGGCCTCACCCGGCACACAACCCGATCTCTCCGGCCTGTCGTGCCGGTTCGAGGAAATCCCGGCTGCGCGGGGCGTGATCCTCTCGGTGCTGGTGGTGCCTGCCGGGAGCGCCGATCAGGCCGCCTTCCGCAAGGTGATCGAGGACATCATCGGGCTGGTCGAGAAAAGCCCGGACGCTGGGCGTCCGGTGCCGTCGGAAGGACCGCCGCTGAAATGGCCGCCGCAGGGCATCGAATACGAGGCGCGCGCTGCGCGCGGCGGACCGCTCGTTTTACGCCGCGCGACCGTGCTCGCGCTGACCTTGTGGGCCTATGCCGTGATGCGCCTCGGCATCAAGGTCGGCGATTTCATACCGAAGAGGTATGTCCAGCAGGTGGTCGAGAACTCCGACTTCCGTAAATATGACGATGGTTTGCGCATGATCCTCGACTGCACCGAGGAGCTGGCGAATGCACTCGAAAAACGCCTTGCCGCGGCTGCCGCAAGCGGCGTCGTGCGCTACGGGCTGCATCGGCAGGATGCGGCGATGATGACCTGCTTCACCCCGTCGGTGATGCGCGCCGATCACGTTCACTTCATCGACGGCGCGCGCGGCGGCTACGCCACGGCCGCGACCGCGCTGAAAGCAATGCCGTAGCAAAAACCAGAAGTCACCACGGCAGGCCGCAAAGATCGATCCGCCCCTGCCGCGGCGCGCGCTTGATGTCGAACACGAACGGCGCCATCAGATCGAAGCGGATGCGCCCATCCGGCTGCTCGCACCAGATTTCGCCGTCGAACGGCTCCCAGCCCCGCGCGCGATAGAACGCATGATTGTGCGTCTCGCAGAACAACAGCGCAAAACGCACCGCCTCATTGGCCCGCATCGTGTCGATCGCCGCCGCAAGCGCGAGGCTGGCATAGCCGCGGCCGCGACAATCGGCGCGGGTCATGACGCCGCCGATGCCGCCGACATGAATCTTGTTGCCATTCCAGTCGATGGTACGGAAATAGATGCCGACATGGCAGGCGAGCCCGCCCTCGGGCGCATCGATCAGCACGCGCAGTTCGGCATGCGCCCATTTGATGTGGCCCCACGGCAGTTGCGCGACGATCGCCTGCCCGAAGACCGCATTGTGCAGGGGCTCGGTCCTTTTCCAGGAGGCGTCACCGTTGAGGACGTCGATTTCGATGGTCATGGCCTGCTTTCTTTTCCCATTTTGCGGGTGTTTTACCCCAATGGAACCTTCTATAAGGGGTCCCGTTAAGCCTCGTCCCCCACAGTTCTCGGATGTCATCCCATGACCTTTACGCTTCCCCCCCTGCCGTATGCCCATGACGCTCTTGGGTCCCATATGTCGAAGGAAACGCTGGAATATCACCACGACAAGCACCATCAGGCCTATGTGACCAACGGAAACAACGCGATCAAGGGGACCGAATTCGAGAATATGTCCCTGGAAGAGATCGTGAAGAAATCCCACGGCAAGAACGCCGCGGTGTTCAACAATGCCGGCCAGCACTACAACCACAACCATTTCTGGAAATGGATGAAGCCGAACGGCGGCGGCAACAAGCTGCCCGGCCGTCTGGAGAAGAAGATCAACGAGGACCTCGGCGGCCTCGAGAAGTTCAAGACCGATTTCGCCGCCGCCGGCGTCGGCCAGTTCGGCTCCGGCTGGTGCTGGCTGGAGGTCAAGGGCGGCAAGCTCGCGATCTCCAAGACGCCCAATGGCGAGAACCCGCTGGTGCATGGCGCGGTGCCGATCCTCGGCTGCGACGTCTGGGAGCATTCCTATTACATCGACTATCGCAACCGCCGTCCGGATTATCTCAAGGCGTTCCTCGAGCATCTCGTGAACTGGGATTACGTCGACGAACTGTTCGGCAAGGCGGGCTGATACATCGTCATCGCGAGATCCGTAGGGTGGGTTAGGCGCGACCTGTCCGCCGAAGCTCGTGAGACGCGAAGGCGGAAGCGCCGTAACCCATCATTTCTCCATCCGCGGCAACAGAAGAGGTGGGTTACGCCCTTCGGGCTAACCCACCCTACGAAGCGACTGACGAAGAATACGGGGCGACAGCGGACAAATGAACTATCTGCTGGTTTTTGTCGGTGGCGGACTTGGCGCCTCGCTGCGTCATCTGATCAACGTCACCTGCGCGAAATGCATCGGCGTCGAATTTCCCTGGGGCACCTTCATCATCAACATCACGGGTTCGATCGTGATGGGCCTGATCGCCGGCTATCTCGCCTTCAGGGGTGAGGCGACACAGGCTTGGCGATTGTTTTTGATGACCGGCATTCTCGGCGGCTACACCACCTTCTCGGCGTTCTCGCTGGATACGGCGCTGCTCTATGAGCGCGGCGCGCTCGGGCTCGCGGCTGCCTACGTGCTGGGCTCGGTGATTCTCTCGATTGCCGGGCTTTTCGCAGGCCTCTGGCTGATCCGCGCATTGACCTGAATTCCCGCGCATGGGCCTCTCGGCCGAGCGCATGAGTGCGGACGCGCTTCCGTTTGCATCGCGCTGCGTCGCCGCCTAAGCAAAGCCAGTTCATCACCCGGCCGCCCCACCTTGCAGGACCAACCGATCACCGAGCCGGCCGACGACGCCGCGGATGGCGAGCCACGCCGAAAGCGCCGCAAGCCGATCGGCTGGTCCATGATCACCATCGCCGTGCTGGTCGCGGTCAGCGCCGTCCTCGTTTACCGGCGCGACGGCATGGACGGCGTGCTCGACATCCTCCTGCACGACATCACCCTGTTCGGGGGCATCCTGCCGCGGGTCCTTGCGGGCTGCCTGCTCGGCGCGTTCATCGCGGAGATCCTGCCGCACGACAAGGTCTCGCGCTCGCTTGGTCCGTCTTCCGGACTCAAGGGCCTGCTGATCGGCGCGGCGTTCGGCGCGATCCTGCCGGGCGGTCCGTTCACGGCCTATCCGGTCGCGAGCGCGCTGTTGACGGTGGGCGCCGATTTCGGCGCGACCATCGCCATGGTGGTGAGCTGGACCCTGATCGGCTACGGCCGCGCGGTCGCCTGGGAATTGCCGATCATGGGCGTCGACTTCACGCTGTGGCGCATCGTCATCTCGCTGCCGCTGCCGATCCTGGCCGGCGCGCTTGGCCGCTTCGTCTATGTGCGGATGTATCCGAGGGGCGAGGACGAATGAGCGCCGCGCTGCTGATCGATATTATCCTGTGGGGCTCGGTGATCGCGGTCGGCTTCATCGCCTGGCAGAAGGGACCGGTGGTGCTGACCTCGTCGCTGCGCGAAGGCACATGGGATTTCATCGGCATCGTGCCGCGCATCGCGCTCGGCGTGATCGGCTCCGGCTACATCGCCGCCGTGATCCCGCAGGAGATCATCACCGGCTGGCTTGGACCGAACAGCGGCTGGCTCGGAGTCGCCACCGCCGTGGTCGCGGGCGCGGCGACGCCGGGCGGACCGGTGGTCGGCTTCTCCATCGGCGCGGTGGCGCTGAAATCCGGCGGCGGCTCGCCACAGGTGCTGGCCTATGTGATCGCCTGGGCGCTGTTCGCCTTTCAGCGGCTGTTGCTCTGGGAAATCCCGTTTATGCCGGCGCGTTTCGTCTGGTTCCGGGCGGCGGTCTCGATCCCGTTTCCGTTCCTGGCGGCGGCTATCGCGATGGCGATTGGAAAACCGTAAGCCTTTGAAAGCATTGGTAGACACCTGAAATGTTATAATATAACATTCGAGCATGGTCCCGCACGATCACCACCATCATCACGGACATAGCCACAGCCATGGGCACGCCCATAGCCACGGCGCGGCCTCCCCGCATCCTGCGCAGGCTGCGCCCTGGTCGATTCTGCGCATGCCAGTCGTGGTGAGGCTCGCTGCCGCGCTCGGCGCCAGCGCGGTGCTCTGGGCCACCGTGCTGCTTGCAATGAGGTGAGCCGTGCCCGCGCAGCTGCAATTTTCCGACGTCACGCTTGGCTATGACCGGCATCCGGCCGTGCACCATCTCTCGGGTGAAATCGGCTCGGGCGCGCTGCTTGCGGTGGTCGGCCCCAACGGCGCCGGCAAGTCGACACTGTTTCGCGGAGTCGCGGGCATTCTCAAGCCGCTCGCTGGCACGATCTCACGCTGCGGTCTCGACGCGCGCGACATCGCCTATCTGCCGCAGACCGCGGACATCGACCGCAGCTTTCCGATTACGGTGTTCGATTTCGTCGGCACAGGACTGTGGCGCGCGACGGGCCTGTTCGGCGGCATCGGCGCGACCGAGCGCGCAGGGATCGCGCGGGCGCTGGCTGCGGTCGGCCTCACAGGCTTCGAGAACCGCACCATCGGCACGCTGTCGGGCGGACAGATGCAGCGGCTGTTGTTTGCGCGCGTGCTGCTGCAGGACGCGCGGCTGATCGTGCTCGATGAACCCTTCAACGCGATCGATGCGCGCACTGCCGCAGATTTGCTGATGCTGGTGAAGCACTGGCACGCGGAGGGCCGCACCGTGCTGGCGGCATTGCACGACATCGACCTCGTCGCCGCGCATTTCCCGGAAACGCTATTGCTTGCGCGCGAGGTCGTCGCCTGGGGTGCGACAGCGGATGTGCTGACCCCTGATAAGCTCGCCGAGGCGCGGCGGATGTGCGAGGCTTTCGACGACAGCGCGTCAGCCTGCGTCATCGATCCTCCATCACGGGCGGCCTGATCGTGTCCCTTTACGCCGCCCTGATCGCGCCCTTCACCGAATTCGAGTTCATGCGCCGGGCGCTCGCGGCGATCGCCGCACTCTCGCTCGGCGGCGCGCCGATCGGCGTGTTCCTGATGCTGCGGCGGATGTCTCTGGTCGGCGACGCCATGGCGCATGCGATCCTGCCCGGTGCTGCGATCGGCTTCCTGCTGTCTGGCCTCAATCTCTGGGCCATGACCATGGGTGGGCTTGCCGCCGGCTTTCTGGTCGCGATCCTCGCCGGTGTGATCGCGCGCTCGACCGGGCTGAAGGAGGACGCGTCGCTCGCGACCTTCTATCTCGCCTCGCTCGCGCTCGGCGTTGCTATCGTCTCGATCAAGGGGACCAACATCGACCTGCTGCACGTGCTGTTCGGCAATATCCTCGCGATGGACAACGAGACGCTGCTGATGGTCGCCTTCAACGCCACGATCACGCTGGTCGTGCTCGCGGTGATCTATCGCCCGCTGGTGATCGAAAGTGTCGATCCCCTGTTCCTGCGCACGGTAAGCCGCGCCGGCACGCCGGCGCATCTCGCCTTTCTCGCGCTGGTCGTGATCAACCTCGTCAGCGGTTTCCAGGCGCTCGGCACCTTGCTTGCCGTCGGACTGATGATCCTGCCGGCGGGCATCGCGCGGTTCTGGTCGCGCGATATCACGGGCATGATCTGCATCGCGGTCGTCAGCGCGATTCTTTCCGGCTATGCCGGCCTCGTGCTGTCGTTCCAGACCAAGGTGCCGTCGGGACCCGCGATCATCCTGGTCGCGGCGGTGCTTTATATAGCCTCCGTGTTGTTCGGCAGCGTCGGCGGGCTGCTGCGGCAGCTGTTCCCCGGCCGCCATCTCGAAGCCTGATGCGGCGGCTTCTCCTCACCGTATTCGCACTTGCGCTGGCCCTGAGCCCGTTACGCGCCGAAGACCGGCTCAATGTCGTCGCCAGCTTCTCGATCCTCGCCGACCTCGTGAAAAATGTCGGCGGCGACAAGGTTAATGTCGCGTCACTGGTCGGCCCGAACGGCGACATCCATGTCTACGCGCCCGCCCCATCGGATGCGAAGGCAGTCGGAGACGTCAAACTTCTGATCATCAACGGGCTCGGCCTCGAAGGATGGCTGCCGCGGCTGGTGCAGTCCTCCGGCAGCAAGGCCGCGATCGTCACCGCGAGCAATGGGATTACCCCGCTGAAGCACGGCTCGGAAGCCGACCCGCATGCCTGGCAATCGGTCGCGAATGCGAAAATCTATGCCGCCAATATCAGAGATGCGCTGGCCTCGGCCAATCCGGCAGATGCCGCCTCGTTTCGTGCCAACGCCGACCGCTATCTCGCCGAGCTCGATGCGCTCGACGCCGAGGTGAGGGCGGCCGTCGCAACAATCCCACCTGAGCGGCGCAGGGTGATTTCGACCCATAATGCTTTCGGCTATTTCGCCGCCGCCTACGGCATCGAGTTCATCGCGCCGTCGGGCGTCTCCACCGAGAACGAGCCGAGCGCCCGCGACATTGCCGCCATCATCCGGCAGGTCAGGAGCGAGAAAATCCCGGCGGTTTTTCTGGAAAATATCAGCGACGAGCGGCTGATCCGCCGCATCGCATCCGAGACCGGCGCAAAGGTCGGCGGCACGCTCTATTCGGACAGCCTGACGGGCGAAAAGGGGCCGGCCCCCACTTACATTGACCTCGTCAGGCACAATATAAAGGCCCTGACCAGCGCGCTGGGCAATTAAGGCCGGGGCCACCCGGCCAGCCTTGGCTGCGCCAGACCCTCATTTCGGAGCCAAAATGGCCGAAACTTCCAAAATTCCCGTGACCGTGCTGACCGGCTATCTCGGCGCTGGCAAGACCACGCTTCTGAACCGCATCCTGTCAGAAAACCACGGTAAGAAATACGCCGTCATCGTCAACGAATTCGGCGAGATCGGCATCGACAACGACCTCATCATAGGCGCCGACGAGGAAGTGTTCGAGATGAACAATGGCTGCGTCTGCTGCACCGTGCGTGGCGACCTCGTACGCATCATGGAAGGCTTGATGCGGCGCAAGGGCAAGTTCGACGCCATCATCGTCGAGACCACGGGCCTCGCCGATCCTGCGCCGGTGGCGCAGACCTTCTTCGTCGACGAGGACGTGCAGAAGAACGCGCGGCTCGATGCGGTCGTGACCGTCGCCGACGCCAAATGGCTGTCCGATCGCCTGAAGGATGCGCCGGAAGCCAAGAACCAGATCGCGTTCGCCGACGTCATCGTGCTGAACAAGACCGATCTTGTCTCGAAGTCCGAGCTTGCCGAGGTCGAGGCGCGCATCCGCGGCATCAACCCCTATGCCAAGCTGCATCGCACCGAGCGCTGCAAGGTCGCGCTATCAGACGTGCTGGAGCGCGGCGCGTTCGATCTCGACCGTATTCTCGAGATCGAGCCCGAGTTCCTCGAAGCCGGCGACGACCACGATCACCACCATCACGACCACGGCCATGACCATCATCATGGTCACGGCCACGGCCATGGGCTGAAGCATTATCACGACGAAGACATGCAATCGTTGTCGCTCAAGACCGACAGGCCGCTCGATCCGACCAAGTTCATGCCATGGTTGCAGAACCTGGTCGCCACCGAAGGGCAGAAGATACTGCGCTCCAAGGGCATCCTGGCCTTCACCGGCGATGACGACCGCTACGTCTTCCAGGGCGTGCACATGATGCTGGAAGGCGACCATCAGCGGAAATGGAAGGCCGATGAGGAGCGCGTGAGCCGCCTTGTCTTCATCGGTCGCGAATTGCCGGAGCAGGCGATCCGCGACGGCTTCGAAAGCTGCATCACCACGTGATGAGGGAATTCGATCCGGGCGAGGGCGCCCCCGTCGTCTCGTTGACCGATCGCGTCAAGCCGGTCGCGATCGGCTCGGCCGTGACCTCTGTGCATTTCCTCGGCGACCGTGCCGCTTTCGTCGGCGCGGAGGAAAGCGTATCGCTGGTCGATGCCGACGCCGCGATCTCGAAGGTCGAGACGCACAGCGGCGGCATCCTTTGTGCGGTGTCGGACGGAGAGCGCGTGATCACCGGCGGCGACGACGGCAAGGTCGTCGCGCTCAACGCGAAAGGCGAGGTGGCGCAGCTCGCAGTCGACGCCAAGCGGCGCTGGATCGACAATGTCGCCGTTCATCCCGACGGCGCATTCGCCTGGTCGGCGGGTAAGACCGCGTTCGTCAAGAGCGGCAAAAGCGAGGAAAAGACCTTCGATATGCCCTCGACCGTCGGCGGCCTGGCGTTTGCGCCGAAGGGCCTGCGGCTTGCGGTCGCGCATTATAATGGCGTGACGCTGTGGTTTCCGAATATGGCGGCCAAGCCCGAATTTCTGGAATGGGCCGGCTCGCATCTCGGCGTCGCCTTCTCGCCGGACAATAAATTCCTGGTCACCACGATGCACGAGCCGGCGCTGCATGGCTGGCGGCTCGCCGACAACCGCCACATGCGCATGTCCGGCTATCCCGGCCGCGTCAGGTCGATGTCATGGAGCGCGGGCGGAAAATTTCTCGCGACCTCCGGCGCCGATACCGTGATCATGTGGCCGTTCGCCAGCAAGGACGGCCCGATGGGCAAGGAGCCTGCGATGCTGGCGCCGATGCAATCGCGCGTCACCGCGGTCGCTTGTCATCCCAAGCAAGACATCTTCGCCTGCGGCTATGAGGACGGAACCGTGCTGATGGTGAGGCTCAATGACGGCGCGGAAATCCTGTTGCGCCGTCCGGGTTCATCGCCGACGTCAGCGCTGGCCTGGAACGTGAAGGGCACGCTGCTGGCTTTGTCGGACGCAGAGGGCGACGCCGGCATCTTCCCGCTCTAGTGCGGTTTCCGCGGGAACTTCGAGGGCTTGCCCGCCGTTGATATCGCGGAGGATGCTGCGATGAAAGAACAGCCCGAGGGACGGACCCATCTTGGCCGGGATATCTGCCTTGCCGCGATGCTCGTGATCGCGGGTGTCGCGATATCCGGATTTTCGTTGACGCAAATCCGCGCGAACGATCGCGTCCAGCTCGCACAGGCGCCGACGCCATCTCCTACGCCAGCCGAATCCATGCCCGGCGGCACGCGGCCGACCACGCCGGCCCCGGAGCCGGCCACGCCAAAGCCCGAGGCGCAAAAGGAAGGCGCGCAGCCGGCTTTGCCGCCCGCGCCGGCTGAGAAGGTGGCGCCCCCGATCAAGGATAAGTGACGAAGCCTCTGCCGGTTTTCTGGTCTCGCTCCCGTCGCACTCCCGGCCCATAATGGCGTGCGACACACGAGGGCAGACCCATGAAAATCGACGACGTCCGGCGCACCGCCTATTCGATGCCTCTGACCAATCCGGCCTTTCCGATGGGGCCTTATCGTTTCTTCAACCGGGAATTTCTCGTCGTCACCTATCGCACCGATCCCGACGCGCTCGCGGCCGTGGTGCCGGAGCCGCTGGAGGTTGCCGACTTCACTGGTGAATTACGAGTTCATCCGCATGCCCGACTCGACCGGTTTTGGCGATTACACCGAGACCGGGCAAGTGATTCCCGTCCGCTTTAAGGGCGAGGACGGCGTCTATGTGCATTCGATGTATCTCGACGACGAGGCGCCGATCGCCGGCGGCCGCGAGCTCTGGGGCTTTCCCAAGAAGCTGGCGAAGCCGAAGCTCGAGGTCGAGAGCGACGTGCTGGTCGGCACGCTGCATTACGGCTCGGTGCTCTGCGCTTCCGCGACCATGGGCTACAAATATCGCGCCGTCGACCATGACGCCACGCTGAAGGGCATGAGGAAACCGAATTTCATTTTGAAGATCATCCCGCATGTCGACGGCACTCCGCGCATCCTCGAACTGGTGCGCTATCACCTCGAGGACATCACGCTGAAGGAAGCCTGGAGCGGCCCCGCCGCGCTCGGGCTGTTTCCGCACGCGCTGTGCGATGTCGCGCGGCTGCCGGTGCGCGAAGTGGTGTCGGCGCTGCATTTCAAGGCCGACCTGACGCTCGGGCTCGGCAGCGTGGCCTTCGATTATCTGGCGAAGTGACTCGCCGCTGTCGTGCCCCGCGGAGGCGGGGCACCCAGTACGCCGCGGCTTCTCGGTTCTAGCTGCAATGTCTCTGGAATACTGGGTCGCCCGCCTTCGCGGGCGACGACAGCGAACCTCACCGCACCAGCACGTTCCTGAACTGCCATGGATCGCTCGTGTCGATATCCTCCGGGAACAGCCCCGGGCGATCGGTCAGCGGCGTCCAGTCGGTGTAGAAACCCTTCACCGGTCCGAGATAGGGAAGCTGGATTTCCAGCAGACGGTCAAAATCCATCTCGTCGGCTTCGACGATGCCTTCTTTCGGGTTTTCCAGCGCCCACACCATGCCGCCGAGCACGGCGGAGGTCACCTGCAGGCCGGTGGCGTTCTGATAGGGCGCGAGTTCGCGGGTCTCTTCGATCGAGAGCTGCGAGCCATACCAGTAGGCGTTGTTGTCATGGCCGAACAGCAGCACGCCGAGTTCGTCGATGCCGTCGACGATTTCGTTCTCATCGAGGATGTGATGCTTTTCCTGCATCTTCCCTGCGCGGCCGAACAGCTCATGCAGCGACAGCACCGCGTCGTCAGCCGGATGGTAGGCGTAGTGGCAGGTCGGCCGATAGATCGCCTTGCCCGACGCGTCATGCACCGTGAAGTAATCGGCGATCGAGATCGACTCGTTGTGGGTGACGAGAAAGCCATACTGCGCGCCGCGGGTCGGGCACCAGGTGCGTACGCGCGTGTTGGCGCCCGGCTGCATCAGATAGATGGCGGCACCGCAGCCGGCCTCATGGGTATGCGCATTCTCGGGCAGCCATCTTTCATGGGTTCCCCAACCGAGTTCGGACGGCTGCATGCCTTCCGACAGGAAACCTTCCACCGACCAGGTGTTGACGAAGACATCCGGCTCTTTCGGCGACTTCGCGCGCTGCGTGTCGCGCTCGGCGATGTGGATGCCCTTGACGCCGGCCTGACGCATCAAATCCGCCCATTCGGCCTTGGTCTTCGGTTTGGGGGCATTGAGTTTCAGATCGGCGGCAACATTGAGCAGCGCCTGCTTGACGAAAAACGAGACCATGCCGGGATTGGCGCCGCAGCAGGAGACGGCCGTCGTCGAGCCCTTGGGCCGCGCCTTTTTGGCGGCCAGAGTCGTTTCGCGAAGGGCGTAGTTGGAGCGCGCTTCCGGGCCCTTCGAGGAATTGAAATAGAAGCCGAGCCAAGGCTCGTTGACGGTGTCGATATAGAGAGCGCCAAGCTCGTTGCAGAGCTCCATGATGTCGGTCGAGCCGGTGTCGACCGAGAGATTGACGCAAAAGCCCTGGCCGCCGCCTTCAGTGAGCAACGGGGTCAGCAACTCCCGATAATTGTCTTTGGTCAGACCCTTCTGGATGAAACGTACATTGTGCTTCTCGCAAAGCGCCTTGCGGCCCTCGTCCTTGGGATCGAGCACAGTGATGCGCTTCTTGTCGTAATCGAGATGCCGCTCGATCAGCGGCAGTGTGCCTTTGCCGATGGAGCCGAAGCCGACAATGACGACGGGGCCGGAAATCTTCGCGTAGATCTGCGAGGCGGGGCTCATTTAGGTCTCCGGAAAAGTGCTCGGAATTTGCGGGGGCGGGGGATCAGGCGCTGCGGCGCTTGGCGGTGACTTCGATCTCGACCTTCATCTCGGGCTTGGCGAGCGCCGTGACGACCAGCAGCGTCGCCGCCGGGCGGATGTCGCCGAGAATTTCGCCACAGACGGCAAAATGCGCGTCGATGTGTTTGGCGTCGGTGACGTAATAGGTGGCGCGGACGATATCGGCCATTGCGAAGCCACCTTCTTTAAGGGCGGCTTCGATGGTCTTGAAGCAGTTCCGTGACTGGCTCGTGACGTCGGCGGGCATGGTCATGGTGGCGTAGTCATAGCCGGTGGTGCCGGCCACGAAGGCGAAATCGCCGTCGATCACGGCGCGGCTGTAGCCGACAGTCTTCTCGAGCGGAGAGCCGGTCGAGATCAAGCGGCGGGGCATGGCGGGCCTCGGTTGCAGACGGAATGCGGGCTTTGCCTAGCTCAGGGCAAAGGCGCTGTCACGTGTGAGTCAAGCTACGGCCGTCGCCGGACGAAGCGACCTCCGCGTCCGCGCTGCCTTCTGCTTGGGCAGCGAGCCGCCGGTCGGCACAATCATGCCCCAGGCGCCATCGAGCGCGCCTTCGACCAGTTCGAGGCCGAGCAGGCGTTCCTGCTCGTAGGCGCCGGGCAGCACCAACTCGGCGGCCTTTGCGGCCGAGAAGCCGAAGCGGCTGTAATAGGCGGCATCGCCAAGCAGGAGAACCGCGCGATTGCCACGTGCCCTTGCCGCCGCAAGCGCGCGGGGTGACCAACGCGGCCCCGACACCGAGCTTGCGGAAGGCGTCGTCCACCGCCAGCGGGCCAAGCACCAACGCTCGCGTACCCCCGGCGCTGACGTGCCACATCCGCACGGTGCCCACGACTTTCCCTCGCGCCACCGCAGACAGCGCAAGGCTGTCAGCGGGCGTGCGCCCGTTGCGCAGGCGCTGGCAGGTGCGGGCATGGCGGTTCGCGCCAAAGCAGGCATCGAGCAGCGCTTCGCGGGCGACGACGTCCGAAACCTTCTCCGCGCGGATCGCGAACGGAGCGGCTTTCGGGGTGGACGCGATCGGGGTCATGGCAGTCATGGCACGTCAGTCCTCGCTTGCCGCGCGGCCGCAAAGCGCCCCGGACAAGCGTCGTTCAGAACACGGATGATGAAGGAGGGAGCCGGCGCGCCGGCTCCCGGTTGGTCAGATGTGGTAGGTCTTCAGCGGCGGAATGCCGTTGAAGGCCACCGACGAGTAGGTCGACGTATAGGCCCCGGTCCCCTCGATCAGCACCTTGTCGCCGATCTCGAGCGTCACCGGAAGCGGATACGGCATCTTCTCGTACAGCACGTCGGCGCTGTCGCAGGTGGGACCTGCGAGCACGCACGGCGTCATCTCGGCCCCGTCATGCGGGGTGCGGATGGCGTAGCGGATCGACTCGTCCATGGTCTCGGCGAGACCGCCGAACTTGCCGATGTCCAGGTACACCCAGCGCACCTCGTCCTCGTCGCTCTTCCTGGAGATCAGGACGACCTCGGACTCGATAATCCCTGCATTGCCGACCATACCGCGTCCCGGCTCGATGATGGTCTCCGGGATCTGGTTGCCGAAATGTTTGCGCAGCGAGCGGAAGATCGATCGGCCGTACTGCACGACCGGAGGAACGTCCTTGAGGTACCGGGTCGGGAAACCACCGCCCATGTTGACCATGGTGAGGTTGATCCCACGCTCCGCGCAGTCGCGGAACACCTGGGCGGTCATCGCCAACGCGCGGTCCCAAGCCTTCACCTTCGGCTGCTGCGAGCCGACATGGAAGGAGATGCCGCAGGGTTCGAGCTTCAGCCGCTTGGCGAGGTCGAGTACCTCGACCGCCATCTCGGGGTCGCAGCCGAACTTCCGCGACAGGGGCCACTCGGCGCCGGCGCAGTCGTACAGGATGCGGCAGAACACCTTGGCGCCGGGGGCGGCACGGGCGATCTTCTCGACCTCAGCGGTGCAGTCGACCGCGAACAGCCGAATGCCGAGCGCGAAGGCGCGCGCGATGTCGCGCTCCTTCTTGATCGTATTGCCATAGGAGATGCGGTCCGGCGTCGCACCCGCGGCCAGCGCCATTTCGATCTCGGCGACGGTTGCGGTGTCGAAGCAGGAGCCCATCGAGGCCAGCAGGTTCAGCACTTCCGGCGCGGGATTGGCCTTCACCGCGTAGAACACGCGGCTGTCGGGCAGCGCCTTGGCGAAGCTTGAATAGTTGTCACGCACGACTTCGAGGTCGACGACGAGGCACGGCTCGGTGTCGCGGCCTTCGCTGCGGCGATTACGCAGGAATTCCCTGATACGTTCGGTCATAGCACTCTCCAAACGGCCCAAGCGACGGGGCCCGTTCAAATTGTTCTTCGGTGCGTGAGTGCTTTGGCTTTGCCGCACGATGGAGACGCGGCGCAGCCTCGAACTCAGACCGAACTGTGCTGCCGTTGGATGGGTTGGGAATTTTCCCGCCCGATCACCTGGCAATGAAGGACAAGCCTTTTCAGTAGCCCGCGCCGGCGGTGGAATGCCGGTAGAGACCAAAAAAGCCCGATCCGTCGTTGCTTTAAGTCGCGTCCCCCGTTGAGAGCGGGGTGCGCCGGTTCGCCTCCGGCTGCCAGTCACGGTTGCAAGGGAATGGAGAGACCTTCAGCGGCATCTCTTGAGAGAGATGCTGGCCCCTTAAGTTTCCGGCTCAGTGCCGGACCTCTAAGCGACCCTCGGTTCTTCATCCCTTGGCGGCTGTCCGGCCTCTTGTCCGGATACCTACCGACTGACACACGACCACAGGCACGTGCGAAATTGGGCAAGAACGCACATAATAGTTTTGACTCTGCTTCGCAACAATTTTTTTAGGCTGAGAACAAATTTGCCTAACATCAGCTTGCGATACGCCACTCGTGCGCTCGCGCGAGCGTCAAAGATGAACAGGTGTTAAGATTTTCGCGAGAGTGGAGCGTTGTGAGAAGCCTTGCGGCACAGCGACTTCTCGAATCACGCTCCTCGCGCAGACTCAGCCGCGCTTGAAGAAGGGCTCGACGCGCTGGGCGGCGCGGATGAAGCCGATCATCACGAACACGCCGACCGCAAACAGCAGCGCCTGCAGGATATGGGCGCCCCGATCGCCGAGGTCGAAGAGAATCGCCAGCGCCCAGCCGCCGGCAAAGGCCGCGCCGAACACCTCGGCGCCGATCAGGATCGCGGCCGAGATCACGGTGACGACGCTGGGCCAGACGATCTGGCGGGCGTTCTGCGAGGGCTGCAAGCTCATCGATCGTGTCCTGTTTTGCGACCGCAATCTCTCCGAAAAGCGGTCCGCTATCAAGCGCAAAAGGCCCAAAAAAGCCCGATCGCGTGATATAGCTCGTGGTCAAATTTGCCGCAGAAATACGGGATTTTTCATGTCAGAGACCGCGACCGCCACGGCCCCGCAAAACCAGGACAATCCGCTCCTCTCGGCGTGGCAGACGCCGCACCAGACCCCGCCGTTCGACGCGATCAAGCCGGAACATTTCCTCCCCGCTTTCGAGCAGGCCTTCGCCGACCACTCGGCCGAGATCGACGCCATCAGCCACGATCCAGCCACGCCGGACTTCGCCAACACCGTCACGGCGCTGGAGCGCTCCGGCAAGCTGCTCAACAAGGTCGCGGCCGTGTTCTACGACCTGGTCTCGGCGCACTCCAACCCGGCGATCCTGGAGATCGACAAGGAGGTGTCGCTCCGGATGGCGCGGCACTGGAATCCGATCCAGATGAACGCCGTGCTGTTTGGCCGCATCGCGCTGCTGCACGAGAACCGCGCCAATCTGAAGCTGACGGCCGAGGAGATGCGGCTGTTGGAGCGGACGTACACCCGCTTCCACCGCTCCGGCGCCGGCCTCTCCGAGCAGGCCAAGACGCGGATGGCTGAGATCAACGAGCGGCTGGCTCATCTTGGCACAAGTTTCAGCCATCATTTGCTCGGCGACGAGCAGGACTGGGTGCTGGAGCTTTCGGAGGCCGACTGCGCGGGGCTATCTGATTCGTTCGTCGCCGCCGCCAGAGCCGCCGCCGAAGAGCGCGGCCTGTCGGGAAAGACAATCATGACGTTGTCACGCTCCTTCGTGGAGCAGTTCCTGAAGAGTTCGGCCAGACGCGACCTGCGCGAGAAGGTCTACAGGGCGTTCATCGCCCGCGGCGACAATGGCAACGCCAACGACAACAAGGCGGCCATCAGTGAGATCCTGGCGCTGCGCGAGGAGAGCGCGAAGCTCCTGGGATTTGCGACCTTCGCCGAATATCGGCTGGAGGATTCCATGGCCAAGACGCCGGAGGCCGTACGTGGCCTGCTCGAGCGGGTCTGGAAGCCGGCCCGGGCGCGGGCGCTTGCCGACCGCGACGAGCTGCAGGCGCTGATCGCGGAAGAGGGCGGCAATTTCGCGCTCGCGCCCTGGGACTGGCGCTACTACGCGGAGAAAGTGCGCCAGCGCAAAGCCAATTTCGACGATGGCGCGATCAAGCCCTATCTGGCGCTGGATCACATGATCGAGGCGGCCTTCGACTGCGCCACGCGCCTGTTCGGGATCACCTTCACCGAACGCAAGGATATTCCGGTCTGGCATCCCGACGTCCGGGTCTGGGAAGTCCGGGACAAGAACGGCGACCACAAAGCGCTGTTCTATGGCGACTACTTTGCGCGGCCCTCGAAGCGCTCGGGCGCCTGGATGACCTCGCTGCGCGACCAGCAGAAGCTCGACGGGGCGATTGCGCCGCTCATTATCAATGTCTGCAACTTCGCCAAGGGCGCAGGCAGCGAGCCCGCGCTGCTCTCGCCCGATGACGCCCGCACCCTGTTCCACGAGTTCGGCCACGGCCTGCACGGTATGTTGTCCAACGTGACCTATCCCTCGCTGTCGGGCACATCAGTGTTCACCGACTTCGTCGAGCTGCCCTCCCAGCTCTACGAGCACTGGCAGGAGCGCCCCGAGGTGCTGCAGCGCTTCGCCCGCCACTACCAGACCGGCGAGCCGCTGCCGGAAGACTTGCTCAGGCGCTTCCTTGCCGCGCGCAAGTTCAACCAGGGCTTTGCCACGGTTGAGTTCGTCTCCTCCGCGCTACTTGATCTGGAATTCCACACCCAGCCGGCCTCGGCCAGCCGAGACGTCGATGCCTTCGAGAAGGCCGAGTTGGCCAAAATCGGCATGCCGGATGAAATCGCGCTGCGCCACCGGCCGACCCAGTTCGGGCATATCTTCTCCGGCGACCATTATGCGTCTGGCTATTACAGCTACATGTGGTCGGAAGTGATGGACGCCGACGCCTTCGGCGCCTTCGAGGAAGCCGGCAACATCTTCGATCCCGCGACCGCCAAGCGCCTGCATGACGACATCTACTCCAGCGGTGGCTCGGTAGACCCGGAGGCGGCCTATGTCGCCTTCCGCGGCCGGGAGCCGGAGCCCGACGCGCTGCTGCGCCGGCGCGGGCTGCTGGAAGAGCCGAAAGCGGCCTGACGTGAACATCGCCCGCCGCCTGGCGTTGCTGTTGCTGCTGCTCTGTGGGGCGACGACCGCACAGGCGCATCCGCATGTCTGGATCACCGCGGCGAGCGAGCTGCTTTACGCGCCCGACGGCACGCTGACCGGCGTGCGCCACGCCTGGACCTTCGACGACATGTTCTCGACCTATGCGCTGCAGGGCATCGAGACCAAAAAGAAGGGCGTCTACACCCGCGAGGAGCTGGCCGATCTGGCAAAGATCAATGCGGAGTCGCTGAAGGAGTTCGCGTACTTCACCTTCGCCAAGGCCGACGGCAAGCGGGAGAAGTTCGAGGACCCCATCGATTATTTCCTCGACTACAGCAACGACCAGCTCACCTTGCATTTCACGCTGCCGGTGAAGACGCCGTTCAAGGCGAAGCAGCTGGTGCTTGACGTGTTCGACCGCACCTATTTCATCGACTTCCAGATGGCGGCCAAGGATCCGGTGAAACTGGTCGGCGCGCCCGATGGCTGCAAGATGCAGCTGCAGCGGCCGAATGACGGCTCGGCCAGTGCGCAGGCGCTGAACGAGCAGACCTTTGCCACCGGCGGCGCGAATGCCAATTTCGGCATGATGTTCGCCAACAAGATCACGGTGGATTGCCCGTGATGCGCGCGCTGCCGCTCGTGCGTCTGCTGGCGGCATGTGCCGCGCTGATCGCGCTTTTTGTCGCCATCGACGGCGCGATGTATATCGTCATGGCGCAGACGCCGTTCGGCGGGCCGCGGCCCGCGCCCGAGCCGCAGGTCGGCGGCTTCGTGGGCTGGCTGCTGGCCAAACAATCCGAGTTTTATCGCGAGATGTCCGCGACTATCCGCGCGGCGAAATCCGACGGCTCGGCGGTCTGGACCTTGCTCGCGATCTCCTTTGCCTACGGCATCTTCCACGCCGCCGGCCCCGGTCACGGCAAGGCGGTGATCTCCTCCTATCTCGTCGCCAATCAGGAGACGGCGTGGCGCGGCATCGTGCTGTCCTTTGCCTCGGCGCTGATGCAGGCGCTGGTCGCGGTCGTCATCGTCGCGGTCGGTGCCTGGCTGCTGAACGTCACGGCGAAGACGATGTGCGGCGCCGAGAAGACGATCGAGATCGCAAGCTACGCCCTGATTGCGCTGTTCGGCGCGCGGCTGGTCTGGACTAAGGGCGGCGCCTTCATCGGCGCGCTGCAGGCCAAGCGGCCGCAACCGGCGATGGCCGCCGCGCATGATCATCACGATCATGCCCATCACCACGGCCATCATCACCATCATCACCACGACCATGACAACCATTCCGGCCATTCCCACGGGCCGATGCCCGACGAACTGGCCGGACCCGGCGGCTGGCGGCGCGGGCTCGCCGCGATCCTCACCGTCGGCATCAGGCCCTGCTCGGGTGCGATCCTGGTGCTGGTGTTTTCGCTGGCCCAGGGGCTGTTCGGGGCCGGCATCGCCGCGACCTTCGTGATGGGGCTCGGGACTGCGATCACAGTCGCGACCATCGCCGTTGTTGCGGTGTTCGCCAAAGACATCGCGCGTCGCCTGAGCGAGGGCCGCGAGCGGGGCGGCGCGCTTGTGATGCGCGGTATCGAGTTCGGCGCGGCGGGCCTTGTGCTG
This sequence comes from uncultured Alphaproteobacteria bacterium, assembly GCA_963794775.1. Classification (GTDB taxonomy): domain Bacteria; phylum Pseudomonadota; class Alphaproteobacteria; order Rhizobiales; family Xanthobacteraceae; genus Bradyrhizobium. The sequence continues at coordinate 117,228 of CAWCGA010000035.1, forward strand.
TTGTTCGGAGCGGGGCTCTTGTTCGGCTACATCGCGGCGGAGCGCACGACTTGCCTGTGACGATCAGGCTGACAGCCAGGTCCGCAGCAGCGGCAGGAAAAAGATCGCGACATTGATGACGAAGCCGATGTTCCAGAGGATCGATCGCAGCCGCGGGCGGTTGCCGACGTAAGTCAGCACATAGGCAATGCGCACGATCACGAACAGCACGGCAAGCTCGTTGATCAGGTACTGCGGCGCGCCTCGAAATTCGGCGAGCAGTACGGCGGCGGCAAAGAACGGAAACGCCTCGATGCCGTTCTGATGCGCGCCCAGCGCACGGGCGCGCAGCGCGTCTTCGAAGAAGGCGGGATCGCGCGGCCTGGAATTGTCGTACTTGCGGGAGCTGAACCATTTGACCGGTACGATGGTCAACAGATAGATCGCCACCACCCCGAAAATACACAATTCGGCGACCGTCATTCTTGTTCTCCGCGCCCGCAATGGCTGCGAGAGTATCGAAAGGCAGCCTGTCTTGACAAGGATGGTGCGGCGCGCGAAGGCACAGGTTATGACCACGACCGCGTCCAATGATGAGGCAAAGGCGCCGTCGCATGTCGGCGTGCTGCTGGTCAATCTCGGCACTCCCGACACCGCGGATGCCAAAGGCGTGCGCGTCTACCTCAAGGAATTCCTGTCCGATCCGCGGGTGATCGAGAACCAGGGTCCGGTCTGGCAACTGATCCTCAACGGCTTCATCCTGCGCACCCGCCCGCGTATCAAGGCGCGCGATTACCAGAAAATATGGAACACCGAGCGCAACGAATCGCCGCTGAAGACCATCACGCGCGCGCAGGCCGAGAAGCTCGCGCGCGGCATCGCCGATCACGACCATGTCGAGGTCGGCTGGGCGATGCGTTACGGCAATCCGTCGATCCGGTCCGGGATCGAGTCGCTGATCAAGCGCGGTTGCGATCGCCTGCTGGTGGTACCGCTCTATCCGCAATATTCGGCGGCGACGTCCGCGACCGTCTGCGACGAGGTGTTCCGCGTGCTGGCCTCGCTGCGCGTTCAGCCGACCGTGCGGGTAAGCCCGCCCTACTATGACGATCCGAATTACATCGAGGCCCTCGCGGTCTCGATCGAGGCGCATCTCGCCTCGCTGCCGTTCAAGCCGGAGCTGATCGTCGCGTCCTTCCACGGTATGCCGAAGGACTATGTCGACAAAGGCGATCCGTACCAGGCGCACTGCGTTGCCACGACAGAGGCGCTGCGCAAGCGTCTCGGTCTCGACGCAACCAGGCTGTTGCTCACTTTCCAGTCGCGGTTCGGCTATGCCGAGTGGCTGCAGCCCTACACCGACGCGACCATGGCGAAGCTCGCCAAAGACGGCGTCAAGCGAATCGCGGTCGTCATGCCCGGTTTCGCGGCCGATTGCCTGGAGACGCTGGAAGAGATCGCGCAGGAGAATGCCGAGATCTTCAAACACAATGGCGGCGAGGAATTTTCCGCAATGCCCTGTCTCAACGACAGCGATCAAGGCATGGATGTGATCCGCCAGCTCGTGTTGCGCGAGTTGCAGGGGTGGGTATGAAGATGCAACTGCTTCCATCCCGCTGATGCGCTGCAGCGGCAGTCGCAACTCATTCGCAAACGCAACCAATATCACGATGTGAATCGCGCCGTTTCTCAAATCCGCCAAGCCACTTGCGTGGTTAAGGCGGCCACACATCTGGCGCGCCGAAAACTCATACATAGCTATTGCGCAAGTGAGATGCCGGGTGAACCGGCGCGCCATCCCTGCCGACATAACGAGGCGGCAATCGTGAGACACATTTGGCGATGAATTTCGCGCGGGCTCCGCCGAGCCCGCCTTGGAGGAACCATGTCCGGCTTTGATATTTTTGCAATTGTTCTCGTCCTGCTCGTCATCGTCACACTGCTGGCCGGCGTGAAAACCGTGCCACAGGGCTATGACTGGACCATCGAGCGGTTCGGCAAATACACCCACACGCTGACGCCGGGTCTCAATCTGATCGTGCCCTATTTCGACCGCGTCGGGCGCAAGCTCAACATGATGGAGCAGGTGATCAACATTCCCGAGCAGGAGGTGATCACCAAGGACAACGCCACCGTCACCGTCGACGGCGTCGCCTTCTACCAGGTGTTCGACGCCGCGAAGGCGAGCTACGAAGTCTCCAATCTCCAGCAGGCGATTACCGTTTTGACCATGACAAATATCCGTTCGGTGATGGGCTCGATGGACCTCGACCAGGTGCTGTCGCATCGCGACGAGATCAACGAGCGACTCTTGCGCGTCGTCGACGCCGCGGTGTCGCCGTGGGGGTTGAAGGTCAACCGCATCGAGATCAAGGACATCGTGCCGCCGGCCGATCTCGTTGAGGCGATGGGCCGGCAGATGAAGGCCGAGCGCGTCAAGCGCGCCGACATTCTGCAGGCGGAAGGCCAGCGCCAGTCCGAAATATTGCGCGCCGAGGGCGCCAAGCAGGGCCAGATCCTGCAAGCCGAAGGCCGCAAGGAGGCCGCCTTCCGTGACGCCGAGGCGCGCGAGCGTTCGGCCGAAGCCGAGGCCAAGGCGACGACAATGGTGTCGGAGGCGATCGCCAAGGGCGACGTCGCCGCGCTGAACTACTTCATCGCCGACAAATACATCAAGGCGTTCGGTGGCTTTGCCGACGCGCCGAATCAGAAGATCATCATGCTGCCGATGGAAGCGACCAGCTTGTTGGGTTCGCTCGCCGGCATTGGCGAGATCGCGAAGGCGACATTCGGCGAAAGCGCTATCTCGGCGCAGGCCGCCGCGCGCCGTCCCACTTCGGTGCCGAGCACGGGCCCGACGCCGCCGCCGGTGACACCGTAGTGAATTAGAAATGTGAGGTCGTGTCATGGCCGAGATGTTCACCACGCTGGGAACCTGGAACTGGCTGATCTTCGGGTTCATCCTGATGGCGCTGGAGTTGATCGCGCCCGGCGTCTTCCTGTTCTGGCTGGGACTGGCGGCGTTGCTGGTCGGGCTGGTGTCGTTCGTCCTGCATCCGTCCTGGCAGACGCAGCTTCTGATGTTCGCGGTGTTTGCGGCGGTCGCCGTGCCGGTGTGGCGCCGCCTTGCCAAGAGCAACAGTTCGGTGAGTGCGAGCAATCCGTTTCTCAACCGCCGCGCCGACGCGCTGGTCGGCCGGGTGTTCACGCTGGAGAAGCCGATCATCGACGGCGCCGGCACGGTGCGGATCGACGACACCATCTGGCGCGTCGCCGGGCCGGACACGCCGGCCGGCAGCCGGGTGAAGATCGTGCACGCGGATGGCGCGAACCTGACGGTGGCGGCGGCGTAGGTCTTCACCTCTCCCCGCGTGCGGGCAGAGGTCGGCATCGAGCGAAGCGAGAATGCCGGGTGAGGGGGAGGCTCCACTTGCGCGCAAATAGCAAGAAGCCCCTCACCCCAACCCTCTCCCCGTAAGAACGGGGAGAGGGAGAACAACCACCGCGCCTGCTTCGCTACCGCCCCCTCCACTTCTCCGCGAACCGATTTAGCGGCATCACCTGCGCCGACAGCTCCTTGCCGAGTGGCGTGAGCGCGTAACCGCCGGCTTCGCCGAGATCGACGAAGCCGGCCTCGCGCAATTCTTTCAGCCGCTCGTTCAGCACGGTCGGCGAGGCTTCGTCGCAGGCGGTGCGTAGCGCGCGCGAGGTCAGCGCGCGGTCCTCCCGTAGCTCCCAGACGATACGCAGCGTCCAGCGCCGGCCGAGCAAATCCAGCAGCGCCATCACCGGGCGGCCGGTGCGCGAGCCGCGCACCCCTCGTTTTGTCATGGCTGAGGCCCGTTTCGGCATCGTCGGCTCCTTGCGGATTGCTACGGAATATGTAGCATATTGCTACGGATATTGTAGCACAGGAGTTGGCCATGTCACGCATCGCGCCCCTCGAGCCGCCCTATGAACCCGAAACCAAAGAAATATTCGACCGCATCATGCGCGGCGCGCCGCCTCTGCTGCTGTTCCGCGTGATGGCGAGCCAGAAACGGGCCTGGGACAAATTCCGCGCCGGCGGTCTTTTGGATCCCGGCCCGCTGTCCTTGCGGGAGCGCGAGATCGTGATCGACCGCACCTGCGCGCTTAACAAATGCGAGTATGAATGGGGCGTGCATGTCGCGATCTTTGCGAAGCCTGCGCATCTCACCGACGAGGAGGTCCGCGCCACCGTGCACGGCGGCGCTGACGCGCCGTGCTGGTCGGCGGCCGAGAAGGCCATGATCGCGGCGGTCGACGCGCTGCACCACCGCGCCACGCTCAGTGACGCCGAGTTCGCCGCGCTCTCCGCGCATTTTGACGAAGCGAAAATCCTGGAAATCATCCTGTTGTGCGGCTTCTATCGCACGGTGTCGTATCTGGCGAATGGGCTGAAATTGCCTTTGGAGGAAATGGGAGCGAGGTTTCCGAAGCAGGCTGCGTAGGGTGGGCAAAGCGAAGCGTGCCCACCTTCGCTAGCTCGATGGGGAAGGTGGGCACGGCGCAAACGCGCCTTTGCCCACCCTACGAAATCTCGCAATGACGAGCACTAAGCCACCCCCGCGCGCAACAGATCGTGCAAATGAATGATCCCGACCGGCTTGCCGCTGTCGGTAACAACCAGCGTCGTGATCTTCGACGAATTGAGCAGCTCCAGCGCTTCGCTGGCGAGCGAATCCCGGGCGATGGTTTTCGGGTTGCGCGTCATGATCTCGTCGACCGTGGCCGACAGCAGGTCGGGCCGCATCTGACGCCGCAGATCGCCGTCGGTGATGATGCCCACGATCAGCCCGCGCGCATCGACAATGGCGACGCAGCCAAAACCCTTGGCCGACATCTCCTTCAGCGCCTCCGACATGCCGGTGCCGAGCGGTTTCAGCGGCAACGCGTCGCCGGTGTGCATCAGGTCGGACGTGTGCTTGAGCATGGCGCCGAGCTTGCCGCCCGGATGGAAATTCGCGAACTCCAGTGCGGTGAAGCCGCGGCTTTCCAGCAGCGCAATCGCGAGTGCGTCGCCGATCGCGGCCTGCATCAACGTCGAGGTGGTCGGCGCCAGATTGTGCGGGCAGGCCTCGCGCGCCTTCGGCAGCTCGAGCACGATGCGCGCCGCCGCACCCAGGGAGGACTGCGCATTCGCCGTCAGCGCGATCATCGGGATCGCGAAGCGCGCGGAATAATTCACCAGATTCTTCATCTCCGGCTGCTCGCCGGACCACGACAGCGCGAGGATCACGTCATCGTGCGTGATCATGCCGAGATCGCCATGGCTCGCCTCGGCCGCGTGCACGAAGAAGGCCGGCGTGCCGGTCGAGGCCAAGGTCGCGGCGACCTTGCGCGCGACGTGGCCTGACTTGCCGAGCCCGGTGACGATGACGCGGCCCTTGGCCTGCCGGATCAGCTCGACGGCTTCGGTAAACGCCGTGCCGAGCGCGCCCTGCAACGCAGTGGCGAGCGCCGCGATCCCGGCGCTGCCGGTCTCGAGCGTGCGCAGCGCCGAGGCGACGGCGGCGTTCGCGTCCTTGCCGGATGATGCGGTCAGGGGTTGTTGGCTTGCCATGAAAGGGTTCCGGAAGTGCGTAGCCGAAGCCCGCGCGCCTGCTTTAGCACGGGCGGTGAGGGGAGGCGATGTAAGCGCGCCGACCTCAACGGCTCGTTAACCATAATTGTTTTAACTCCATTAACGACCTTTTCCGCCGCGCGCCAGCTTTGGCGCACGGCGGAGCCGGTCGGCGAAAGTAATGATTTCGTTGGAGTTTTTCCATCGTGGGGACGGGTCCAGGCCGGAGCCGGACGAGCTGCGCATTTATTTGCAGCGTCGCTTTCGGCTGCCTGTCGCTTGCATTTCTCGCAAGCCCCGCGATCGCGCAGCAACTCGGCAACGGCCTGCTCAATCCCAAGATCGGCGGCTTCGTCTCGCCGCAGGATCTGCCGGGACGCAAACTCAGCGCGGCCGCGATCGACTCGCCACCTAGCCCGCCCGCGCCGCCGTCGCCGCCCGATCCTAACGATCCGAAGCCGCGCAATCGCGAGGCGCCTGCGGAGTCGCGCATCGGCAAGGTGCCGACCTACGGACTTCCTGCCGCCAACGGCGCCAAGGAGGCCGGCTACAACTCGCTCAATCGCAAGCGCAAGCTGGACAAATATTATCCGGCACAAGTGAAGCCAAAGAAGGCCGTCGGCCCCGGCTCGAAGCCGCCAAAGGATCCGCCGAAAAATTTCGCCGGCCAGCAGCGGCTCTCGGTGCCGCCGTCGGAGGGCGCGAACAAGCAGCCGCTGCCGCCCGGCATGGCCGACAATGTGCCGGGCCAGCCGGTGCGCCGGCGCTTGGCGCGCGATGACGATCCGTTCGGCGCGGTCGGCGATTATGCCGGCAGCTTCCTGATCAAGTCGGCGCTCGAATTGTCCGCCGGCTACGACACCAATCCCGGCCGCATCTTCGAGCCGCACGGGCTGCCGGCTTACGTGATCGCGCCGGAGTTTCTCGCGGTCTCGAACTGGGAGCGCCACGCGGTTGTCGCCGATTTGCGCGGCTCGTTCACCGGTTATGGCGGCACCTTGCCGGCGCTGGTCGATGGCGGCCAGATCAATTCGGCGCCGACCAATGTCAACCGTCCGGATTTCACCGGCCATGTCGACGGCCGCCTCGACGTCACCCATGATTTCGATCTCACCGCGCAGGCGCGGCTGCGGGTGGCCACCGACAATCCCGGCAGCCCGAACATCCAGGCGGGGCTGGCGCGCTATCCGATCTACGCCACTTATGGCGGCACCTTCGGCTTCGACCAGCACTTCAATCGCCTGCAGGTGTCGGCCGGCGGCACGGTCGACCGCACCGACTACCAGAACTCCAAGCTGACCGACGGCTCGTTTGCCAGCAACGACGATCGCAACTTCACCCAATATGGCGGCGTCGGGCGCGCCTCCTACGAGGTGTTGCCGGGGCTGAAGCCGTTCGTCGAAGCCGAGGGCGACACCCGCGTGCACGATTTGCAATTCGATCGCAGCGGCTTTGCGCGCGACTCCAACGGCGGCTACGCCAAGGCCGGCTCGTCCTTCGAGTTCACGCGGCTCCTCACCGGCGAGGTCGCGGTCGGCTGGGCGGAGCGCAGCTACGTCGATCCAAGGCTCAACCGCCTGCAGGGCCTGCTCACCTCGGGCTCGCTGATCTGGACGGTGACGCCGCTCACCACGGCGAAGTTCATCGCCGACACCCAGATCAACGAGACCACGCTGCCGGCGACCTCCGGCGTGCTGGTGCATACCTACGCCTTCGAGGTCGATCACGATTTCCGCCGTTGGCTCACCGCGATCGGCAAGTTCACCTACGGCACCTACGACTACCAGGGTGACAATCCGCCGGGACAAGACCTACTCGGTCGAGGGCGATCTGATCTACAAGATGACCCGCAATCTCTGGATCAAGGGCTCGCTGCGTCACGACATCCTCGACTCCAACGTGCCGCTCGCGGGCTCGAGGCGACCGTGGTGATGCTGGGCGTGCGGTTGCAGAATTAGCTGCACTGTCATCCCCCGAGCACGCGGGGGCCTTCGTGGGTGATGACAGCTATCGCGCTCGCGATCGGCCGGACTACGCGACGGCTTCGACCGCGGCATGAAACTGCTCAAAGGCGGCGATCGCATCTGCGGCGTACATCAGCGACGGCCCGCCGCCCATATAGACGGCCATCCCGAGCGCCTCCTCGATCTCCTGACGCGTCGCGCCGAGCCTGACCAGCGCCTCGGTGTGAAAGCCGATGCAGCCGTCGTAATGCGCAGCCACGCCCAGCGCGAGCGCGATCAACTCCTTGGTCTTCTTGTCGAGCGCGCCGTCCTTTGCCGCAGCCTGCGCGAGAGCGGAAAATCCCTTCATCGCGCCGGGAATGTCGCTGCGGAGCTTCCGCATGTTTGCGGAGATGGTCCTGGTGATTTCGGGAAAGCTCTTGTCCATGGCATGGTCTCGGAGTTGGAAGGGAAAAACGAGGACGGCTCAGGTCTCGAGCGGGTCGGCCGGCGCGACAATGCGGGCAAGCGAGGGCAAGTGCGCTCCAGCGCGCCAGCACCATGCCGACGCACATTGCGGCGACGAAGATGAAGGCGGACGCCGAGCCGAAGCCGAGCGCGGTCAGCGCCGGGCCCGGGCAAAAGCCCGCCAGTCCCCAGCCGATGCCGAATATGGCGGGGCCTGCGATGATCCGGAGATCGAGATCGCGGCGGGTGGGCAGATAGAAGCGGTCGGCGAAAAACGGCCGCGGACGCCTGAGCACGCCTGTGAAGCCAATGAAGGTCACGGCGATTGCGCCGGCCATCACGAACGCGAGGCTTGCGTCCCACGTGCCGGCCGGAATGCCGCCGATATCGAGGAAGTTCAGAACCTTTGCGGGGTTCGACATGCCCGACAGCAGGAGGCCCAAGCCGAAGATCAGGCCGATTGCGAATTGAACGACGATCGCCATTGCTTCAGCTCCAGTGCCGCACGATGAAGACGGTGGCGATCCCCGTCGCCATGAAACTGGCGGTCGCAACCAGCGAACGAACCGACAGCCGCGAGATGCCGCAGACCCCGTGGCCCGATGTGCAGCCGCTTCCCCATACGGAACCGAAGCCGACCAGCAATCCCGCCGCGATCAGCGTTCCCGTGCCCGCCACGATCGTTTGCGCGGGCAAGCTTCCAGTCGCGAGCCGCACCAGCACGGGCGCGGCGACGAGGCCCGTGACGAAGGCGAAACGGCCGGCGAATTCCCGGTCCTCGTAAGGCGGGAACAGCCGCGCCGCGATCCCGCTGACGCCGGCGATGCGGCCGGTCGCCCACATCAGAAGCGAGGCCGACAAGCCGATCAGCGCCCCGCCGAGAAATGACGCCACCGGTGTCAACAATGTCGCTGCCATCCGATTCCTCGCATTCGGCCCGGCACCCGATCGGCGGCACGGGACCGGGTAGCCCTCGAAGCATACAAAGTACCGGAAAACCCGAGTTGCGCGAGATCAATGAAACGACGGCCCGCGACACTGTCGATGGACCTGTAGCCGAAGGCATCGCGTAGGCTTCGAATGTCGAATGGCCAACGGGACATACTTCCGCGTTCCCGCGGCGCGAAACGCCCGGGTTTTGCAGGAAGCGCGTCCTCGAGAAAAGAAGAGGGCGCAGGGAATGCCGGGTGTTGAACTGCACCCGCAGCCTCGTGGGCAGAAAAGGGTAGGCGGCCCACAAGCGTAGTCACCACAGGAACAGGCCGAACATCAGGGTAAGCAAAGTGCGAAGCAAATCTCGGAACGGGAATCCCTGGGGCTGTCGGAAGATTTGTTCGAATTTCGACGCCCCCGTGTTCTCAAGGCTAGCCTCATCACTACAGAGCCATATGCTGAATCCTTGTCGACGAATTTCAAGATTTCAATGGGATGGAAGCTGGTGTTTTGGGTTCTCTCGCTAGAAGAGCGCAATCGTGGTGGCAGGTGACGACGATCAAGCTTTATACGCAGCTCTACGGGGTGCTAGCTGGGATTACATACGCTCTATGCACTTGAGTGGTACGTACGAAGTGTTTGAACTTCCCTTTTGCATGCGCTGTCCTGAAGCTGTGGTGGGCGCTGTTAATGACGTCCTCGCACAGGCGAGCGCTTTAAAGAAGTTACAGGGTCGAATTGCAAAACCATTTCGATATTTCGAGCCTGTAAAAGGAGCTGACAGCAAGAGATTCCCGCACATCGATGTCGTAAATGTATCGGTGCAGCGGGCCAATGCGGACTACATGGGCCGCTACATCGAAGAATGCATTCGGTCAATTCCGAAAGAAGAGTTCACTCAAGCAGCGGACAAAAACCAGCCGGCTGTGTTGATTATCGGGTCCGACCCCGATCGAAGCCAGGTGAAAGCGCATCTTACTGAGGTCGGTTTGGTCACCAAAGAGGTCGATCAAGAGCTGAGCAATCTGCAGCAAGCATACCAGATTCTCAATGAAGAGCCGGAATCCAATCTTGGTTGGCGAATTAACGATCGGCGCTTAAATAAGATTGAAGTCGACAAATCCTCTTTTGCAAGGAAGCAGTAAGCGTCCTGCAATTTTTGTTTCCTTGTTCGCCACCTCACGAATACATCGCGATCACCGACTGCAACTCGGTACCACGAAAAACCGGCAGGATCACCGCCTCCTTCAGCCCGGCCTTGATTGCCGCTGCCGCGGGAGCGCATTTGTCCTGACCGAGACTGCCGACGATCACGGGCATCTCCGTGGCGAGGCATCCGCCCAAATATCCTTCGCCCTTCTTGACCGACTGGCCTGCAAACATCTTCGCCAAGTCAGCGCCGCCAGTGCAATAGCCGCTGTCGAAGCTCAGACAATCGCCCGCGGTCTTCCATATCTCGAAACGACGCGCGAACGGCGTATTCAGGCTCGACAGAAACGTGATGACCCACGTCGATTTGTCATTCGGCGTGTAGGGGATCGCGAGCGCAAAGCCTAATCCGCTCTCGGCGGCATCCCTGGCGCGCAGGAATTGTGCGCCTCGCCGAGTCCGGCGAGGACGATCGGCGCTTGCGCCTTCCACGCCCGGCCGGGCAGGCCGTAGCCGCGCGGGAATTTCATCTGCCGCGAGTTGAACGCGAAGGCGTCGGCCGCGCCATAGTAGCCGTCGACCAGTGACAGTTCGTGGGAATGGTCGGCCTCATTGTGCCAGAGCTCGATGGCGCCGACGGTATCGTCGGCGTCGCGGCCGAAGAACAACCCGACGACGGCCTTCAGCTCATCGCCCGCAAAGATCGGGATCGCGACCGCGCAGCTCAAGCCCAGCATTCGGGCTTCGTCGGCGCGCCGAAAATAGGAGTTGAGGAGATCGGTCAGAATGATCGGGTGCTTGGCGGCCCAGGCCATGCCCGGCAGCCCTTCGCCGTAAGCGAACACGGCGAGCTCGCTGATCTCGCGGAATTTTCAAGTCCCGGTCGTAGCGCGCCTCGCCGAATTCCAGCAGGCCATCCCTGTTGGGAATCCATATTTCAACGGCGCGAATGAACGTTTTCATGAGGTGTCCTGCGCCCGGCAGGACAGATCATCCGTCAGAAATGCCCTGCGGCGCGCGCACAAACTGCGAGCATTGCGGGCCCAAGATGTGGCAAGGCGATCACGCTCGCGGAGTGAACCAGTACCGGGGTTTCCTCGACGACCCCCACCGGCCGGCTTCCGGCGGGAAACCTTCCCCGCGCCTGTCCGCGTCAGCGCGGCCGTCCCGCGGGGGAGGATCAAAATCTCCTCGGCCAGCCCTGCAATGGCTAACCATGAAGCTTGCCTACGGTGCCGGCTTCCCCACAAATGCGGCAACACATTTGCAATAGGGGAGAGACGCGATGGACCTGAAGGGCGCGGTGGCATTGGTGACGGGCGGCAATGGCGGGCTGGGGCAACGCATCTGCCACGCGCTTGCGGAGGAGGGCGCGCATATCGCCGTGATGTACGCCAGGAGCCGCGATCAGGCGGAAACCGTCGCCGGCGAACTGAAATCGCGTTATCAGGTCAACGCGCATGCCTTCGGCTGTGACATCACCGACAGCCCGGCGGTGGACCGGCTGGTCGGCGAGGTCACCAAAACCTTCGGCCGCCTCGATATTCTGATCAACGACGCCGCCTACAACCTCTCGATCCCGTTCACCGATCTCGACAGTCTGACGGAGGAGGTCTGGAGCAAGATCATGGCGGTCAACCTGATGGGGCCGATGCGCCTGACCAAGGCGGTCGCCCCGTCATGAAGGCGCAGGGGCGAGGCCGCATCGTCAACATCTCCTCGGTCGCAGGCCTCAGCCCGACCGGCTCGTCGATCGCCTATGCGGTGTCGAAGGCGGGGCTCATTCATCTGACGCGTTGCATGGCGGTGGCGCTGGCGCCGGAGACGCTGGTCAACTGCGTGGCGCCGGGCCTGCTGGAGGGCACCCGCGCGACGGCCAATCTGCGGCCCGAGCAGGTCGAGCGCTCCGCATCGAGTTCGCTGCTGAAGAAGGCCGCCGACAAGGACGACTGCGCCGACATGGTGGTCACGATGTGCCGCACCGAGACCATGACCGGCCAGACCATCGTCATCGACGCCGGACGCATCTTTCATTGAGGTTCCGTGCGATTGGATCGAGCTGCTTGATGGCCGTCTGGTCTCCTCTCAGGTTCAACTGCGGACTGGAGATGGCAAACCGCTTTGCCATTGCGCCGCTGACGACCGATGCGTCCCATGACGACGGGACGGTGACCGAAGACGAACTCGAATTTGTCCGGCGACGCGCCGCCGGCGGATTCGGCGCCGTCATTTCTTCCGCAGCTTATGTCGAAGACGGCGGGCGCTCCTGGCAGGGAATCGGTGCGGTCCATGACGGACATCTGTCCGGTCTGCGCCGGCTTGCCGAGGCGATGCGTGCCGCGGGAGGTCTGGCGATCCTGCAGATCTATGACGGCGGCCGCATCGCAAAGCCCGAGCTGATCGGCGGGCGGGGCTTGCGCGCGGCGTCGGCCGTGGCTTCGTTGCGGCCGGGCGCGAAGACGCCACGGGAGATGACATCGGATGAGGTCGAAAGCCTGATTGCAAGCTTTGGCGAAGCTGCGCGGCTGGCCCGAACAGCCGGTTTCGACGGCGTCGAGATCCACGGCGCCAATCACTACGCGGTTCATCAGTTCTTTTCGCCTCGGGCCAATCAGCGCGCCGATCGTTGGGGCGGCACGCTCGCCAAGCGCATGAACTTTCCGCTCGCCGTTGCGCAGGCCGTTCGCGACGCGCTCGGCCCGGAGCTGATCGCGGGCCATCGCGTGACGCCGTTCGAGGCCGAGCATGACGGTTACACGCTCGAGGACGCCAAACTGCTTTGCAACGAGCTTGCCAAATTGGGTCTCGATTACATCTCGGTTTCGCTCGATGATTATCGTAAGAGCCGGCCGACGGGCGAGACCCGCGTCTATAATGGGCCGGTCGAGACAAGTTATGATTTGGCCGTGAGTCCCATCACGGAATTTGCCCGCGTCATCGCCGGCCGCGCCGCAGTGCTGGCAAGCGGCGGCATCAAGACCTGCGCCGACGCTGAGGGGGCGATCGCGCTGGGAGCCGACATGGTCGCGATCGGGCGCGCCGTGGTGGTCGATCCGGAGTGGCTGTCCAAGGTCCGCAGCAAGCGCGAAGCATCGATCCTGCCGGGACTGCCCAAGGATGAAGGCGAGATCGCGCGCGGCTTGAGCATCCCTCCGCGCATGGTGTCATATCTGTTGAGCCGTCCGGGCTGGATCCCTCGCCTTTAGGAGCCGGCGAGGGAGTAAGGACGCAGCGGCTACTTCGCGTATTTGCCGGACAATTGCGGAGTGATGTCCGGGTAGGAGCCCGCCGTCTTCTCTTTTGCTTCTTCGTGCATCTGCAGGCGGGTCTTGCGCGCCCAGTTGCGCTTCAACGCGTCCTTCACGGTGAATTTCAAGCGGCCGAGCCCGTCGATCTCCTGCTCGATCGTGTCGCCGTCCATGTACGGGTTGAGACCCCTGTGATTGGTGCCGGTCGCGACGATGTCGCCGGGCAGCAGCGTGTGGATCGACGACAGCCAGGCGATGCATTTGGCGATCTTGTGGCCCATGTCGTCGGTGTTGAAGTTCTGCATCAGCACGCCGTTGTTCCACTGCCTGACCTGCAGCTTCAGCGGGTCCTTGATCTCGTCCGCGGTGACGAGATAGGGGCCGATCGGAGCGAAGGTGTCGCGGCTCTTCATCTGGAAGAACACGTTGCCTTGCGGCGGCAGGCCGCGCGCCGAGCCGTCGATGAAGTTCATGTAGCCGAAGACGTAGCTCATGGCGTCGGCTTCGCTGACATGGCTGCACTTCTTGCCGATGACGGCCGCCATCTCGGCCTCGCCCTCGAAGATCGAGGCCGGCACGTCGGGCAGCACCATGCTGTCGCCATGTCCGATGATCGCGCCGGGCGATTTGTGGAAGGCGTTGATCGGCGCCGGCGCGCTACGCGTGCCGTCCTCCATGTAGTTGACCGCCATGCAGTCGATGGTGCGCGGGCCCGGCACCGGCGGGCGGATGCGGACATTCGACACCGGCATCCCGGCGCCGCGCGCCACCGCCGCCTCGAGCCGCGGCTTGTAGCTGCCCCAGCGCTCGATCAGCCCGTTCATCAGATCGCCCGGGCCGGTGTGCGGGATGTCCTTTACCTCGGCGCTGACATCGACCACGGCCTCGCCCTTCAGCACGCCGAGCTTGAAATCATCGAAATAGAGAATCTTCATTGTTCGCTCCCCGTTTTGTTTTTCTGCCGAGCGTACGCTCGGTCGGTCGATCGACAATTAGCGAGGTAAATTCGTCGATCCCATCAAAAACTTGTCGATCGATTGCGCGCAGAGCCGGCCCTCGCGGATCGCCCATACGACGAGCGATTGCCCGCGGCGCATGTCGCCGGCCGAGAACACGTTCGGCTTCGAGGTCTGGTAATCGACGAAGTTGGCGCGAACGTTGCCGCGCTGGTCGAGTTCGACGCCAAGCGTTTTGAGCAGGCCTTCGTGCACGGGATGCACGAAACCCATCGCCAGCAGCACCAGCTCGGCATCGAGATCGAACTCGGTGCCGGCCATCGGCTTGAACTTCTCGTCGACCTTGACGCAATGCAGCTTCGCGACCTTGCCGTCGGCGCCTGAAAATTTCTGCGTCAGCACCGCATATTCGCGCGCCGCGCCTTCAGCCTGGCTGGAGGATGTGCGCATCTTCAGCGGCCAGTTCGGCCAGGTCAAACCCTTGTCCTCGCGCTCGGGCGGCGCCGGCATGATCTCGAGCTGGGTCACGGATTTGGCGCCTTGCCGGAACGAGGTGCCAATACAGTCGCTTCCGGTGTCGCCGCCGCCGATCACGACGACATGCTTGCCGCCGGCGAGGATATCGGCAGCGCCGTTGAGCGATTCCTTGCCCACCCGGCGGTTCTGTTGCGGCAGGAAGTCCATCGCATAATGGATGCCGGCAAGATCGCGGCCGGGAATCGGCAGATCGCGCGGGGCTTCCGCGCCGCCGGTCAGCGCGATCGCGTCATATTGCTTGGCCATCTCGCGCGGATCGTGCGCGCTGCCGGCGCCGACATGCGCGCCATAGTGAAACACCACGCCCTCGGCTTCCATTTGAACGATACGTCGGTCGATGACGTTTTTTTCCATCTTGAAGTCAGGAATCCCGTAACGAAGCAGTCCGCCGGCCTTGGCGAACTTCTCGAACACATGCACCTCGTGACCGGCGCGCGCCAGCTGCTGCGCGCAGGCAAGGCCCGCAGGGCCTGAGCCGACCACTGCGACTTTCTTGCCGGTCTTTTGCTGGGCGATCTCAGGCTTCAGCCAGCCGTTCTCCCAGGCGCGGTCGACGATGGCGCATTCGATGGTCTTGATGGTGACCGGGTTGTCGTCGATGTTGAGCGTGCAGGACGCTTCGCACGGCGCGGGGCAAATGCGCCCGGTGAATTCCGGGAAGTTGTTGGTCGAGTGCAGATTGCGCGACGCCTCTTCCCAATTGTCCTGATAGACGAGGTCGTTGAAGTCGGGGATCTGGTTGTTGACGGGGCAGCCCGGCGTGCCCGGCGCGACCGCGCCGGTGCCGTGGCAATAGGGGATGCCACAATTCATGCAGCGCGCGGCCTGGTCGCGCGTCTCTTTCTCCGAAAGCGGAACCACGAATTCGTTATAATGCTTCACGCGCTCGGCGACCGGCGTGTACTTGCGGTCGTGGCGCTCGATTTCCAGAAAACCCGTGACCTTGCCCATTAAACCCGAAGTCCCTGCATCAGTCTGTCTCTTCCGTCATTGCGAGGAGCGAAGCGACGAAGCAATCCAGCTTTCAACAAGCTGAGGAATGGATTGCTTCGCTTCGCTCGCAATGACGATGTTGTCTCATTGGGCGCATGATCTGATCCGAAAACCGGTGCCCACTTTTCGGGATCATGCGCTACGCCCCGATCGCGATTTTCGGTTCGGCGTCGGCATTCGCTTTCATCTCCCGGAGTGCCCGACGATATTCGACCGGCATCACCTTGCGGAATTTTGGCAGCCACACCTTCCAGTTCGCGAGAATCTCGGCGGCGCGCTTCGAGCCGGTCGCTTTCGCATGCCGCGTGATCAGCACATGCAGCCGCTCGACGTCGGATTCCAGCATGTTCTTGAGCACATCGACCCTGCCATGCGACTCCAGGTCGCCGGAGTGGTGATAGGTGTCCTCGTTGATCATCTCTTCCGACAGCAGCGGCTCCAGTTCGACCATCGACATATTACATAGTCTGTCGAAGTCGCCCGTCCTCGTCCAGCACATAGGCGATGCCGCCGGACATGCCGGCCGCGAAGTTGCGCCCGGTCTTGCCGAGCACCACGACGATGCCGCCGGTCATGTATTCGCAACAATGGTCGCCGGCGCCTTCGACCACCGCCACCGCGCCGGAATTGCGCACGGCGAAGCGCTCGCCCGCGATGCCGCGGAAATAGCATTCGCCCTCGATCGCGCCGTACATCACGGTGTTGCCGACGATGATGCTCTCCTCCGGCACGATGCCGCTATTGCGCGGCGGCTTGACGATGATCTTGCCGCCCGACAGACCCTTGCCGACATAGTCGTTGGCTTCGCCTTCGAGTTCGAAGGTGACGCCCTTGGCGAGCCACGCGCCGAACGCCTGGCCCGCGGTCCCCTTGATGCTCACCGTGATTGTGTCGTCGGGAAGGCCCTCATGGCCGTAAATCCCGGCGACCTTGCCCGACAGCATCGCGCCCGCCGAGCGGTCGGTGTTGTTGATCTCGGTCTCGATTTTGACGGGCGCGCCGCGATCGAGCGAAGCCTGCGAGCGCTCGATCAGCTTCTGGTCCAGCACGCGCTCCAGATGATGGTTCTGCTTCTCGGAGTGATAGATCTTCTGGCCCTTCTCCTCCTTCTGCTTCACGAACAGTTTCGAGAAATCCAGCCCCTTGGCCTTCCAGTGCGCGACGAGGCGCGTCTGGTCGAGCAACTGGGTCTGACCGATCATCTCGTTGAAGCTGCGGAAGCCGAGCGAAGCCATGATCTCGCGGACTTCTTCGGCCACGAAGAAGAAATAGTTGATGACGTGCTCGGGCTGGCCGGTGAAGCGCTTGCGCAGCACCGGATCCTGCGTGGCGACGCCCACGGGACAGGTGTTGAGATGGCACTTGCGCATCATGATGCAGCCTGCCGCGATCAAGGGTGCGGTAGCGAAGCCGAACTCGTCGGCGCCCAAGAGCGCGCCGATCACGACGTCGCGTCCGGTGCGGAAGCCGCCGTCGACCTGCACGGCGATGCGGCTGCGCAGCCGCTCACGCACCAGGGTCTGGTGAGTTTCGGCGAGGCCGATCTCCCACGGTGAGCCCGCGTGCTTGATCGAAGTCAGCGGCGAAGCGCCGGTACCACCCTCGAAGCCTGCGATCGTCACATGGTCGGCGCGTGCTTTCGCGACACCCGCCGCGACCGTGCCGACGCCGACCTCGGAGACGAGCTTGACCGAGACCTGTCCGTCCGGATTGACGTTCTTCAGGTCGTAGATCAGCTGTGCGAGGTCCTCGATCGAGTAGATGTCGTGATGCGGCGGCGGCGAGATCAGACCGACTCCCGGCGTCGAGCGCCGCACGCGCGCAATGACAGCGTCGACCTTGTGGCCGGGCAGCTGGCCGCCTTCGCCAGGCTTGGCGCCCTGCGCCATCTTGATCTGCATCATGTCGGAGTTGATGAGGTACTCCGTGGTCACGCCGAACCGGCCCGAGGCGACCTGCTTGATCGCCGAGCGCATGGAGTCGCCGTTGGGCAGCGGCTTGAAGCGGTCGGATTCCTCGCCGCCTTCGCCGGTGTTCGACTTGCCGCCGATCCGGTTCATGGCGATCGCCAAGGTCGTGTGCGCCTCACGCGAGATCGAGCCGAAGCTCATCGCCCCTGTTGCGAAGCGCTTGACGATGTCCTTGGCCGACTCGACCTGGTCGAGGGCAACAGGCTTGCGCTTGTCGTCTTCCGCGCTCTTGATCCGGAACAGGCCGCGCAAGGTCAATAGCCGCTCGGATTGCTCATTCAAAATCTTGGCGAAGGCGCGATAGCGCTCCTGCGAATTGCCGCGCGCGGCGTGCTGCAACATGGAAACCGATTCAGCCGTCCACGCGTGATCCTCGCCACGGGTGCGGTAGGCGTATTCGCCGCCGACATCGAGCGCGGTCTTGTAGACCAGCGCATCACCGAACGCGTCGGCATGGCGGCGCGTGGTTTCTTCCGCGATCTCGGCCAGACCCACGCCCTCGATGCGGGTGTGGGTGCCGGCGAAATATTTGGCGACGAAGTCCGCCTTCAATCCGACGGCGTCGAAAATCTGGGCGCCGCAATAGGACTGGTACGTCGAAATGCCCATCTTCGACATGACCTTGAGCAGGCCCTTGCCGATCGACTTGATGTAACGCTTGACGATCTCGTAGTCGCTGAGCGAGCCGGGCAGCTTGTCCTTGAGCGCGATGATGGTCTCGAAGGCGAGATACGGGTTGATCGCTTCCGCGCCGTAACCGGCCAGACACGCGAAATGATGCACCTCGCGCGGCTCGCCGGATTCGACCACGAGGCCGACCGAGGTGCGCAAGCCGGTGCGGATCAAATGATGATGCACGGCGGCGCAGGCCAGCAGCGACGGAATCGGAATCCGGTCGGAGCCCACCATGCGGTCGGACAGGATGATGATGTTGACGCCCTCGCGCACCGCGCCTTCGGCGCGCGCGCAGAGCTCGTCGAGCACCTGATCCATCCCGGCGGCGCCGAGCCCCGCATGGAACGTGGTGTCGAGCGTGCGCGACTTGAAATGGCTATCCGAGATATCGCCGATCGAGCGAATCTTTTCGAGGTCCGCATCGGTCAGGATCGGCTGGCGCACTTCGAGCCGCTTGGTCGAGGCCACGCCCCGCAGGTCGAGCAGGTTCGGACGCGGCCCGATGATCGAGACGAGGCTCATCACGATCTCTTCGCGGATCGGATCGATCGGCGGGTTCGTGACCTGCGCGAAGTTCTGCTTGAAATAGGTGAAGAGCTGCTTCGGCCGATCCGACAGCGCCGAGATCGGCGTGTCGTTACCCATCGAGCCCGCGGCTTCCTCGCCGGTGGAGGCCATCGGCGTCATCAGGATGGTGATGTCTTCCTGGCTGTAGCCGAACGCCTGCTGCCGATCGAGCAACGGCAAGTTGGAGCGCACGCCCTTGGTCGGCGCGTCCTTGAGTTCTTCGAGGACGATTTGCGTGCGGTCGAGCCACTCGCGATAGGGATGACTCTTGGCGAGCTCCGCCTTGATCTCGTCGTCGGGAATGAGGCGGCCCTGTTCGAGGTCGACCAGCAGCATCTTGCCGGGCTGCAGCCGCCACTTGGTGATGATCTGGTCCTCGGGGATCTTGAGCACGCCCATTTCGGACGCCATCACGATGCGGTCGTCCCTGGTGACGAGATAGCGCGCCGGCCGCAAGCCGTTGCGGTCGAGCGTCGCGCCGATCTGGCGGCCGTCGGTGAAGGCGATCGCGGCGGGGCCGTCCCACGGCTCCATCAGCGCGGCGTGATATTCGTAGAAGGCGCGGCGGCGCTCATCCATCAGGGGATTGCCGGCCCAGGCTTCCGGAATCATCATCATGACGGCATGCGGCAGCGAGTAGCCGCCCTGCACCAGGAATTCGAGCGCGTTGTCGAAACACGCGGTGTCGCTCTGGCCTTCGTAGGAGATCGGCCACAGTCGGGTGATGTCCTTGCCGTAGAGCTCGGAAGAGACGGAGGCCTGGCGCGCCGCCATCCAGTTGACGTTGCCGCGCAGCGTGTTGATTTCGCCGTTATGGGCGATCATCCGGTAGGGATGCGCCAGCGACCAGGTCGGGAACGTGTTGGTGGAAAAGCGCTGATGCACCAGCGCCAGCGCGCTCTCGAAATCCTTCTCGTGAAGGTCGGCGTAGTACTTGCCGAGCTGGTCGGCAAGGAACATGCCCTTGTAGATCACGGTGCGGCAGGACATCGACACCGGGTAATAGCCTGCCAGGCCGCGGTCGCGGCGCAGGTAGATCGCCTGCGAGATCGACTTGCGCAGGATGTAAAGCCTGCGCTCGAATTCGTCGTCGGTCTTCGCCGCACCATTGCGGTCGATGAAGACCTGCATGTGGTAGGGCTCGGTCGGCTTGACCGTCGGGCCGAGCGAGGCGTTATCGGATGGCACGTCGCGCCAGCCGAGCAGCATCATGCCCTCGGCCTTGATCTGCTCGGCGATGATGCTCTGGATCACGCGCCGCCAATTGGGCTCCTTCGGCATGAACAGCGCGCCGATGGCGTATTGACCGGGCTCGGGCAGCTGGAAGCCGATCTCGGCCGCCTTGCGCTTGAAGAAGGCGTGCGGAATCTGCACCAGGATGCCGGCGCCGTCGCCGAAGCGCGGATCGGCGCCGACAGCGCCGCGATGTTCGAGATTGCAGAGAATCTGCAGCGCGTCGGAGACGATCTGATGCGACTTCTTGCCTTTGATGTTGGCAATGAAGCCGACGCCGCAGGCATCCTTCTCCAGCGAGGGATCGTACAAGCCTTCGGCGGCAGGACGCCAAGTATGCAACTCGCGGTCGGCCGGTTTCGAGTCCGCGGTCGCCGACAGCAAGTCTGTCACGATGGTTTCGCGCTCGAATTCCGACCCGCTCATGTCACGTCCTCTCGACCGGTCAAGGCCTCACAGTCTTCGGCGCACCTTGGGCGTTCCGCGGCACCCCCAACAATCCAGATCGGGGGCCACCGCTCGTCCAAAAACGAGCCGCATTTTCAGAGTTCAGGCTCGGCGTTCAACGTCCCCGGAGAACGGCTTTGCCTGTTACCTTTCGCAGCGCTGCGCGCCGAATTTCGTTGCAATCCCCATGCCGGAAAGGCAACAAAATTTGAGACAGTGATACTGTCCTAACTCCCACAATGCCTTATTTTTCCCTAGCACACAAGCGCGAGAAAGTCCCCGCTCCCCATCGCAATGCATCTGTGCATCCCCAATCCAGAAGGCGCCGCGATCGCGCCCAAGCTCTGCCGGAATTGACGCCGACTTTCTTGCCCAAGAGCGAACAAGCGCGAACAAGTGCGCAATCGCTCGCACCACGCGGGGGCGTGACAGGAGTTTTGGGATGATGAGGCACTCCGCAGGATGGGCCGTGTCGGCCGCCTTGGTTGTCGCGGCGACCGCCGCGCATGCTCAAGGACCCGGCGCGCGCTACCAGGCGACGTCCGATTTTGAGGCTCCCTATGCCGGCGGGCCGCCGCCGGCTCCGCCTCCCGGCTATTACGGCGCGCCGCCCGCTTATGGGCCGCCTGCCGCCTATGCACAGCCGCCCGGATACGGGGCGCCGCTGCTGCCGCCACAGGAAGTCTATGCGGTGCTGCGCGACAACGGCTTCTCGCCGCTCGGCGCGCCCTTTCAGCGCGGCTTGACCTATGTGATCGCGGTGATGGATCGCGGCGGCGAGGACGGCCGGCTGGTGATCGATGCCCGCAACGGGCGGATCATCCGCTTCACGCCGGCTTTCCGCAGCAATGGGTACTACGGGGAACGCAGCGGCTATTACGGCGATCGCTACGCCCCCCCGCCGCCTTATGGTCCGCCCGGCGTGCTGCCGCCGATGGCGCCGATCTCGGGTGACGCGCGCCCGGCTGTCTCGACGCCGCATCTGGCGAGCCGTGGCGTGCCGCTGCCGCAACCGAAACCGTCCGTCGCCGGCAGGCTGCCGGAGGTGGCGCCGCAGAAGTCGGCTGCAGTCGTGGCGAAGCCTGAGGCGCCGGCCGCGCCGAAGCCGGCTGCCGCTCCGGCCTCAGCGGTTCAGGCTGCCGCGACAGCTATATCGGCCGCAGCGGCTCAGACCGCCGTTCCGTTGACGCCCGCGCTGGGCGCGACCGTGCTTGCACCGGAGCCGAAGCCCGTGCCGTCGATCGCGCCGACGCAAGCAATGCCGAAAGTGCAGGGGCTGGAGTAGGTTCTCGTCATTGCGAGCGAAGCGAAGCAATCCATCGCGCAGCAAGCGGAGATGTGGATTGCTTCGTCGCTTCGCTCCTCGCAATTGTGAACATGCACAGCAATGACGAAAAAACGCCCCGGTTTCCCGGGGCGTTTCGTTACGCAACGCTACTCAACGCGTCGCCTGACGCTACACAACCTGTTCGCCGATCAGGCGGCGGCCTTCTCGGCCGAGCTGTCGACGACCTGCGGGGCAGACGTGGCCGAGCCGATCGGAATGTTGCGGGGCTTCTTCGCCTCGGGGATCTCGCGGACGAGATCGACATGGAGCAGGCCGTTCTCGAGCGAGGCGTTCTTCACGATGACGAAATCTGCGAGCTGGAAGGCGCGCTCGAAGGCACGCGCGGCGATGCCGCGATAGAGCACCTCGGACTTGTCCTTGCTGTTCTCATTGGCGACTTTATCGCCCTTGATGGTCAGCGTGTTTTCCTTCGCGACGATGGACAGTTCGTCCTTGCCGAAGCCGGACACGGCTACCGAGATGCGGTAGGCGTTCTCGCCGGTGCGCTCGATGTTGTAGGGGGGATAGCCGGGGCTGCCGTCGGAGGTCGCCTGGTCGAGCAGGGAGAAGAGACGGTCGAAGCCGACGGTGGAACGATAAAACGGCGTGAGATCGTAGGTACGCATGGAGTCCTCCATTGAGCGACTGTTGATGTGTCCCGCCCGCCATCGGGCCGGGCTTGGTCTTGTGCAGCCTCAATGCTCCGGTTTCGAAGCACTGGTCGTGGCCTGCACGAAAGTGATATGGGAGGGACCCGGAAGGCCTTCAAGAGGGCGGGAGATCGCCTCCTTTTTGGTTGTCCCACCCTTGTTTTCCAGCACTTTTCACCTAGCCAACGCCGCCCATGACGCTTGTCTCAATTCCCGCAAACCCCGTCCCGGAAAACGTCGTGACCGGCACTATCCGCACGCCCGATGGCGCGGAATTGCGCTTCGCGCGCTGGGCGCCGCCGGCGGGCCGCAAGGGTACGGTTTGCGTGTTCACCGGGCGCGGCGAGCAGATCGAGAAATATTTCGAGACGGTGCGCGATCTGCGCGACCGCGGCTTTGCGGTGGCGATGATCGACTGGCGCGGGCAGGGCCATTCGTCGCGGCGCTTGCGCGATCCGCGCAAGGGCTATGTCCGCGACTTCAGTGATTTCGAGGTCGACGTCGAGACCTTCGTGCAGCAGGTGGTGCTGCCGGATTGTCCGCCGCCGCACTTTGCGCTCGCCCATTCCATGGGCGGCGCCGTGATGCTGCGGGTGGCGCATGCGGGAAAGCGCTGGTTCGACCGCATGGTGCTGTCGGCGCCGATGATCGACCTGCCGGGACGGGTGACCTCGCTTCCGGTGCGCACGCTGCTCAAGGTGATGCGGCTGACCGGTCAGGGCGGCCGCTACGTGCCAAATGGGACCGACGTGATTACCAACACCGAGCCGTTCATCGACAATCAGGTGACCAGCGATCCCGTGCGCTATGCGCGCAACGCCGCGATCCTCGAAGAAGACTCCTCGCTCGGCATCGCCTCGCCGACGGTCGCCTGGGCCGACACCGCGTTTCGCGCGATGCATACGTTCCGCGGCGTCGATTATCCCCTTCAAATCCGCCAGCCGATCCTGATGCTGGCCGCCTCAAACGACACCATCGTGTCGACCTCGGCGATCGAGGAGTTCGCCTATCATCTGCGCGCCGGCTCGCATCTGGTCATCGCCGGCTCGAAGCACGAGATTCTGCAGGAGCAAGACCGCTATCGCCAGCAATTCTGGGCGGCGTTCGACGCCTTCGTGCCGGGCACGCCGCTGTTCGGGTGAACGTGGCTGCCGCCTCGCGAGCGGCGCAACCTTCGCGGTATTGACCGTCGGTCTCCAATGTCGCAGGTTCGCAGACAGTTGCCTGCATTTGGGTCAGAGTGCCGATGATCGTACGACTGTTCTGCCGTTCATCGGCATGTTTCCTCGCCGCATTTTTTTGCACGACAGCGGCGTGGAGCGAATCCAGCGATCCTGCAAGTCTCGAATTCATCAATCGGACCAACGCCACCATCACCAAGGCGGTAGCGGCGTCCGGCGATGTTCGCGCTGCGGCACGCCAGGTCTGCGACGAACTCGCTTCGACCTCGCTCGATCTCGATGCGATGATGAAGACTGCGGCCGGCCGCGCCTGGGACAAGTTCGATGCCGTGCAGCGCGAAGCCTATGCGAGCGCCTTCAAGAAACGCATCATCCGCGATTGCACGGCAAATGCGGGCGGCTACCTCAGCTCGGCCGTCCAACTCGTCGGTGTTCGTCAACTGCCCTCCGGTGACAAGCTGATCGGAACACGCAGTGAAGGCTCTGCGGATGGGAAAATCCTGATGTGGCAGGTGCACCCCAAAGAGAAGGGTCGGCTGATGGTCACCGACCTGCTGGTCGATGGACGTAGCGCGATGCTGACGCTGCGCGAAGAGGCCGGGGTCGCCATCGAGCGCAATGACGGCGACGTCGCAGCCGCCATCGGCGCCGTCGCTCGATAGCAGATCATGACCGCGCTGATCGAACTCAATCGGGTCGCGCGGTCATTCGACGATGGCGCGGTCGTTGCCGTGCGCGACGTGAGCCTGGCTGTTGCGGCCGGCGATTGCATTTCCATCGTGGGACCGAGCGGCAGCGGCAAGAGCACGCTGATCCAGCTGATGTGCGGCATGGACGCGCCGACCTCGGGCACCGTGGCCTGGAACGGCAGCATCATGGCGGATCGCCGGCAATGGACGCGGTTGCGCGCCGGCGAGATCGGCGTGGTGTTTCAGGAATTCCTGCTGCTGCCGAACCTCACCGCCGTCCAGAACGTCGCCGCCGCAATCTCGGAGCGGGCAGGCGCGCGGGACAAGGCGCTGGCGGCGCTCGAACGCGTCGGGCTGGCGCACCGTGCAAACCATCTGCCGCAGCAATTGTCGGGTGGCGAACGCCAGCGCGTTGCGGTCGCCCGCGGCCTCGTCAACGATCCGAAGCTGCTGCTGGTCGACGAGCCGACCGGCAGCCTCGACACCGAGAATGCCGCCGTTGTCAGCCGCCTGTTGCTCGATCTGCAATCGCGCCACGGCCATGCGCTGGTCATGGTGACGCACGATCTCGAGCTGGCGCGGCGCTGCGCCAAGCAGGTCGCGGTGCGTGACGGACTTATCGTGGAGCGGCCGTCATGACGCCTGCGGCACTCGCGATCGCAAATATCCGCGCGCGTCCGACCAGGAACGTGCTGCTGACGCTGATCGTCGCACTGGCCGCCGGCACGGCGTTGACCCTGCTCGTGCTGGCCGACAGCATTCGCGAAGGCCTTCGCTCCGGATCCGACGAGCGCGGCGCTGACCTCACGGTCTCGCAACGCGATGCCGCCGATTTGCTGGCCGGTTCCGTTCCGGCAGAGCTGGAGCCGAAGATCGCGGGCCTGCCCGGCATTGCCGGCGTATCCGGCGAGTTGATCATGTTCGCGCCGGTCGACGGCTCGAAACAGTCGATCGTGGTCGGATGGACCGCGAATGCGCGTTTCTGGAAGGACATGCCGCTCTCGGCGGGACGCTTGCCGAAAGCGGATGACAAGCGGCCCGCAGTGCTCGGCGCCGGCGCTGCGGCATCGCTGAACAAGTCAGTGGGATCGACCATCGAGATTTTCGGCGAGCCGTTCGAGGTCACGGGCATCGCCGGCTACAAGTCCGCGATGAACCGCAGTGTCATCATTCTTCGTCTCGCCGACCTGCAGGAATTATCGATGCGTCAGCAGCAGGTCACGGCGTACCATCTGGCGCTCGCGCCCGGCGCCACGACGGGTGACGTCGATCGCCTCAAGCGGGACATCGAGGCCATGGGCCGGGTCGTGGTGTCTCCCACCGACGCGTTGCTGCGCAGCGACCGCAACTACCAGTTCCTGCAGGCGGTCTCGCGCGCCATCTCCATCATCGCGCTGGCCATGGGTTCGCTCAGCGTCGGCAGCGCGCTGTTGATGGCGGTGAACGAGCGTCGGCGCGAGATCGGCATCCTGATGGCGATCGGATGGGGCGACGCGAGGATCAGGTCGGCGGTCGTCGCAGAGGGGCTGGCGATCGGCCTGATCGGCGGCATTGCCGCCATTCCGCTCGTGCTGCTCGCTTCGCTGCTGTTCCGGCATCTGCCGGGCATCGGCGAGATCCTCGCGTTCCGCCTGACGCCGGGTCTCACACTCTCCGGTATCGCCGCCTCACTGCTGTTGTGCGGGATCGGATCACTGTATCCGGCGGTCCGCGCCACCCGGATGAATCCGTCCGAAGTGCTGCGATCCGCCTGAGCGGCGGATCAGCCTGCGATCATCTTGTAGATCGCCGCGCCCGCGATATAGAGCCCGAGAAAGATCATCGCGATCAGGAACCAGTAGCGGAAAGAATCCGCCGGCATCCGCGTGCGCAGCGCCTGGCCGATGAACATGCCGGCAAAGGAACAGCCCATGGCGATGGCGCCCGGCAGCGCGGTCGAAGCGCTGATCAGGCCTGACGTGGTGAGGTTGATCGACAGCGCCAGCGTCGCCACCGTGAAGAACACGCCGAGCGCCTGCACCAGTTCGTCCTTCTCCATGCCGAGCGCTTGCAGGAACGGCATCGACGGGATCACCTGCACGCCGGTTGCGGCCGAGATCAGTCCGGTGACGACACCGACGATGCCGCCGACCCATTTCTCGTTGCGGCTCGCAACCGTGAAGGCGAATTTGCCCAGCCCCATGATGGCGTACAGCACCAGCAGGATGCCAAGCGCGATCGGCAGATAATGCGCATAGGGCCCGGTCAGCGATCCCCGGTTCAGCCAGATGCCGAGCGCGGTGCCGATCAGGAGCGGCGACAGCCGGCGGACGATGTCGCGCAGATAGGAGCCCACGAAGGTCTGCCAGATGTTGGTGACGACGGCGGGAACGATCACAATGGCGAGCGCCTGGCTCGGCGCCATCGTCACCGCGAGCAGCCCCATCGAGACCGTCGGCAGGCCGAGCCCGACGACGCCCTTGACGAAGCCCGCCAGCAGGAACACGGCGGCGATGAAGGGCAGGAAAGGGTGAAGCTCGGGCATGGGTTGAGATTGACCCATCCACGGAGATCGCACAATGTGGAGGTTACGGAGCCAGCCTTCGGCATAAACGAAGGCTAAGGACTGCCATCATGCGCTTCGACCTCGTCGACCTGCAGCTTTTCATCGCGGTGGCGGACAGCCGCAGCATCACCCGTGGAGCCGACCGCAGCCATCTCGCGCTTGCGTCGGCCAGCGCGCGGATCAAGGGGCTGGAGGAGGCGCTCGGCGTCGTCCTGTTCAAGCGCGGCCGCCGCGGCGTCGAGCTCACCGCCGCCGGCGAGAGCCTGCTCGATCACGCCCGGCTGGTGATCCACAATATCGATGCGATGCGGGGCGATCTGGCGCGCTTCGCCTCCGGCGTCAGCGCCAACGTGCTGCTGCTGGCCAACACGTCGGGACTGTCGGAGCATCTGCCGAAGGCGTTGGCGAGCTTCCTGCGCGCGCATTCCGAGATCAATGTCGACGTCGAGGAGCACGAGAGCGTCGATATCGCATCAGCGATCGCGAGCGGCGCCGCCGATCTCGGCTTCGCGGCCGAGCACGCGCTGCCCGACCATCTCGAACGCTTCACCTTCAACGAGGATCGCCTGACCCTGGTGACGGCGAAGAAGGGCCAGTTCGCCGGTCGCCGCCAGATCGATTTCCAGGAAGTCGCCTCGAGCAACTTCGTCGGGCTCACCAATGCGACCGCGCTGCAGGCGCACATTTCCCGGCATGCCGCGCGGCTCGGCATCCGGCTGCATGTCCGCGCGCGCCTGCGCGACTTCGACGCGATCTGCCGCATGGTCGCCGCCGACGTCGGTGTCGCCGTGGTGCCGGAAGCCGCCGCGAAACGCTGCGCGCGCGTGATGCCGATTGCGGCGGTGCGCATCCGCGACGGCTGGGCCAACCGCAAGCTCGTGATCTGCGCGCGCAGCTTCAAGGCGCTGCCGCGGCCGGCGAAGCTGCTGGTGGATCATTTGCGCGGAGCGGCGGAGTAGGCGCCGCTCGGCGTTTGGGACGACGAGGCGCTTCTCACCGACCGATATCTTCGAGCTGAGGCGCAAAAAATTCCCGCCAGTTCCGGCAGATTTGCCTTGCCAATAACGATTCTTCTATATAACAAGTTATTTATATAACAATCGAGTTCATCATGGCAAACCTCGACATGACTTTCGCGGCATTGGCCGACCCAACCCGTCGGGCGATCCTGTCACTCCTCACGCTCGGCGAGGCAACTGTGATGGAACTCGCCGAACCGTTCGAGCTGACCCAGCCGGCGATCTCCCGACATCTCAAGGTGCTCGAAGGCGCCGGGCTCATTGTCCGGCGCATCGAAGGGACCAAGCGGCCGTGTCAGCTCGCGCGGGGCGGCATCGCCGAAATCGATCAATGGCTTGGCGTGCTGCGCAAGGCGCTGACCGCGAATTACGAACGGCTGGACGACGTGCTGGCCGGGATGAAACCCAAGCGACGGAGCAGACGACATGACCAAGCTAACGATTGAGACCGAAGGTGACCGCTTCGTCGTAGTGACCCGCCGCTTCGCTGCGCCTCCCCAGGACGTTTATCGCGCACACACGGATCCTGCACTGATCCAGCGCTGGCTGCTCGGGCCGGATGGCTGGTCGATGCCGGTGTGCGTCTGCGATGCAAGGCCCGGCGGCAAAATCCGCTACGAATGGGCCAACGGCAAAGGGGGCGGCTTCCATCTCACGGGAGAGTTCGTGGAGCTGACGCCGCATAGCCGGATCGTGCACGTCGAACGAATGCACATGCCCGATCCGTGCCCCGACAACCATGTCGTCACCACCTTCGCAAAGGACGGCGCAGGGACGCTGATGACGATGCGCATGACGCTTCCAGATGCGACGGTGCGCGCGGCCATGTTGGCCAGCGGCATGGAACACGGCATGGAAGCCAGCTACGTCCGTCTCGAGACGATGATCTGAAACCGCGCGAGCACGGGAGTCCGCCATGCTGACAATTCACAATTTCGCCCATGGCGCCCGCGGCCTGCGTGTCATGTGGCTGTGCGAGGAAATGGAGCTCGCCTATTCGGTCAAGACCCACGCATATCCCGTTCCCGAAGCTTACCGGGCGCTCAATCCACTCGGGACCGTGCCGCTGATCGAAGACGACGGCGGTGTAGTTCTCGACGAGTCCATCGCGATTCTGCTTTATGTGGCGCAAACGCACGGCCCGACGCCGTTGCTGCCGTCTGAAGATCCGGGCCGCCTGGCCCGATGCCTGCAGTGGACCCTGTTCGGGGAGACAGAGATCGGAATGAGCCTGAATCCACTCTTGGCCGCACGCTTCATGGCGCCTGAAGCTGACAAGCGGAACTGGTCGGTGCTGGGCCTCGAGCAGCGTCTGCAGCGCGCGGTGAACCACACGGAGCGTTCCATCGAGGGAAACGACTATCTTGTCGGGAGCACGTTGAGCCTGGCCGATATTTCGGTCAGTTGCGGTCTCGCCATCTGGCAAGGCGCGTTCCGCGCCAAGCTGCCACCCAAGCTCAGCGACTATCAAGATCGGCTAAAGGCCCGCCCGACGTTTCAGCGCGCCAGTGAGCGGTGCGCAGGGAAATGAGCGGCTGCCGGTCATTCGATTTATCTGCGCGCGTCACACTCTACTACTTTTCCTACTTCGCCCCGTCCAGCCCCGCCTTCTTGACCACATTCGCCCACCTGATCGCATCCTTTGCGATGAACGCGCGGAACTCTTCCGGTGTCTGTGGCACAAGCGTCAATCCCTGATCGGCAAGCTTGTCTTTTACTGACGGATCGGACATCGCCTCGACCGCGACGCGGTTGATCCTGTCCAGCACATCGCGCGGCAGGCCGGCCGGTCCGACCATGCCGTACCAGTTCTCGATCAACAGCTCGGGCATGCCGACCTCGGCCGTGGTCGGCACGTCGGGCGCCTGGGTCGCACGCTCGCGCGCGCCAAGCGCGATCGGCTTGAGATTGCCGGCCTTGATCTGCGGCAGGATCACCGGCAGGTCGAGGAAGGTCATCTGCACCTGCTGGCCGAGCAGGTCGTTGATCGCGGGCGCAGCACCTCGATAGGGCACGTGTACGATGTCGATCTTGGCGGTGAGCTTGAACAATTCGCCGGCCAGATGCGGCAGGCCGCCGACGCCGGCGGAAGCGAAGTTGAGCTTGCCCGGCTGCGCCTTCGCCAGCGCCACCAGCTCGCTCATGTTGGTCGCGGGCACATCCTTCGCAACCACCAGCATCTCCGGCACGGTCGCTACCAGCGTAATCGGCTGCAAATCCTTGTTCGGATCGTAGGCGATCTTCTCCATGCTCGGGCTGATCACGATCGCGCTCGCGCTGACGATGCCGATGGTGTAGCCGTCCGCCGCCGCTTTCGCGACCGCATCGGTGCCGAGCACGCCGGCCTGTCCGCCGCGGTTGTCGATGATGACGGGCTGCTTGAAAATGTCGGACATGCGCTGGCCAACCACGCGCGCGATCAGGTCGTTCGGGCCGCCCGGCGGGAACGGCACGATCAGCCGGATCGGCTTTGATGGAAACTCATCGGCGGCAAAAGCGGGCGATGCCAAGGCCAGGCACAGCGCGAGCAAGAGATCGCGTGGAATCCTCATGGAGCCGTTCCCAACCTGCTGTCGTTTGTCACGACCGCGCCGCGCGATCGTCTTCGTTGAGATCAAATCTTACAGGGAGGCGCTCAGGCCGCAAGCTTGCCGAGCAGCGCCGAGACGTCGTCGATGCCTTCCAGCGTCCACAACATCTCGAGAACCGCGTCGGTGCGACCCTTCGGCCAGCGATCGCCGACATTGCTGCGGAATTTGCGTTCGATGTCGGCCCGGTCCATCGGCTTGCCCGGAAAGCCTGCGAGATCGTCGACCTGGCTGATGATTTGCTTGCCGTCGGTGAGCGTGACGGTGAGGCGCGTCGACGGGGCATTGCCTTTCGGCTTCGACAGCTCCGGATCCTCCTTGACGGTGATCTTGCGAATGAAGGCGAGGATGCGCGCATCGCGCAGCTTCTCCGGCGCGTAGCTGGCGTTGCTGATGTCGCCGTCGAACATCGCCCGCGCGGTGATGTAGGGCAGGCTGTGATCCGCCGTGTCCCGGTTGGCCGGCGTCCACTTCTCGGGATCGCGTCCGGTCTGCTCATAGCCGCGCCGCGTGGTTGCGATATCGATCGCGGCAACGCGGTCGAGGTCGCCGATCTCTTTGGCCGCCGCGATGCCGGCTGCGATCGCGGTCTGGGAGTAGATGACTGCCGGATAGGCCTTCATGCCGCATTGATGGATCTTGAATGCCGCACCACGTCCGCCAAAGGCGGCAACGTCGACATCGGCCGCCGTTGCGACCAGCTGGAAAAAACCCTTGCGTCCCTCGAAAATCGGCGAAGGCCCCGTCATGCCGCTGCGCGCCAGCATCGCCGCAAACACCGCGTTGCGCCCGGCCTCAGCATCCGCGATGCCCTTCCAGTCGGAGTTGGTCTGCGTGCGGGTCTGCCCCATCGGAATGTGATCGTTGATCGCGAGGTTGACGGCCTGCGTCAGCTTCTCGGGCGGAAGCTTCATCAGCTTGGCGGCGGCAAGCGCCACTGCTGGCAGGCTGTAGACCGGCGCGTCCCAGCCGCGTGCCATCGCGTCGAAGGCGTCGACCAGCCGGCAGTTGATTTCATAGGCGAGCACGGCTGCAGCGATGAATTGCTGGCCGCTCGCGCGCTCGGCTTCCGCGACCGCCAGGCAAGGCGCGAAATGATCGCTCGGATGCACCGTGCCGGAGGTGGGCGAGGCGTAGCTGTCGTTGAGATCGTAATAGCGGAAGGCGACGCCGTTGGCGAAGGACGCGAGCTCCGGCGTGGAGCGCTTGCCCGCGCCGATCACGGTCGAGAGGCCGCCCGCGGAGGAAAGCGCGGCATCACGGCAGATGCGCACCGTCGGTTCGTCCAGCGCCGCAATCCCGCAGCCCAATGTGTCGATCAGATGCGACTTGACCCGCTCGACGGTCGCCGCATCGAGATCGGCAAAGCTGATGCGGTCGGCGTAGTCGGCGAGCCTGTCGGCAAGCGGACGGGCAGTTTCAGCCCAGGCGTTGCGCGCCGGGGCGGCCAGCAGCGCGGCGCCGGCCGATAACTGCAGGAACCTGCGGCGCGCGAGGGTCATGATGATCTCATGGTCGGCGTCAGCAACTCATCCGTGCGGGCAAGCCTGACAGACTGTTGTGTAATGAGTTCGCTCCAGATCCAATGATGGTGACCGATGACGCTGGCCGCGTCGAGATGCGGCCGGTCGCTCAGCGTGTGTCCATCGGTGACGACGACGACATTGTGATGGTGCGAAACCGCCGACCGCACTGTTGCGTCGACACAGAGGTCGGTCGCCCATCCCGTGACCAGGACGCGGTCCGGCATAATATCGTTCAGGCGCGCCGCGAGATCGGTCGCCGCAAAGGGATCATTGAGGGTTTTCTGGACCACAATGTCGGAAGGATCGCGGCGCAATTCGGGAAGAAAAGCCCAGCCGGATGTTCCTGGTTCGAAGTCGTCGCCCCTTAGTCCGCAATGCTGGACGAAAATCACTCGGCCACCATGGTCGCGGACCCATTGCGAGAGTCGATTGATGCGCGCGACGACGCCGGGCAGGTCGTGCTTGGGACCCCCCTTGAGAAGTCCCACCTGCATGTCGACCACAAGCAGCGCGTCCATTGACGCTCCCTAGCCGTTGAGCAGTTTTAGCGCCGCCTCATGCACACGGGGATCGCCGGCCGCGACGATGCGGCCGCCGTCCTGCGCACCCTTGCCTTCCCAATTGGTGATGACGCCGCCGGCCCCGGTGACGATCGGTATTAGGGCTGCGATATCATAGGGTTTCAGCTCGGTCTCGACCACGAGATCGAGATGGCCGGCTGCGAGCATGCAATAAGAGTAGCAGTCGCCACCATAGCGCGACATCTTCACGGCGCGCTCGATGCGGCCAAAGGTGGCGCGGTCACGTTCGTTCATCAGCAGTGGGCTCGTGGTGTAGGACGTTGCGTCCTTCAGATCAGCGCAGCGCCGCACCGCCAGCCGCCGTTCGCCGGACGGTCCCTGATAGTTGGCGGTCTTGTTGTCGCCGGAAAAGCGTTCGCCGATGAACGGCTGGTGCATCATGCCGAACACCGGCACGCCCCTGTGCAGCAGCGCGATCAGCGTGCCCCAGATCGGAAAGCCCGCGATGAAGGATTTGGTGCCGTCGATCGGATCCAGCACCCAGACGTAATCGGAATCGGTGCGCTCGTTGCCGAACTCCTCGCCGACGATGCCGTGCTGGGGGAACTGCGATTTGATCAGCCGCCGCATCACTGCCTCCGCGGCGCGGTCGGCTTCGGTGACGGGATCGAAATCCTGGGCGCTCTTGTTGTCGATCGACAGCGACGTCCGGAAGAACGGCAGGATGGTCTCGCCGGAAGCGGTGGCGAGCCGCCCGACGAAGGCGGAAAAATCGATGACCGTCACTTGGGATTCCCTCGGAGCGCGCGCGCAGGTACGCAAAACGGTCGTCTTGCCTAGCTCAAACGGAGGCCACGCGCACGAGCATCCCGCGTTTTCCGTTGGTATTTTGGATATCGAATCGGCGCACTCGCCCGTCAATTTTCCGATGACGGCCGGATCACGAAATCGAGATATCACCAGCTTCGTTTGGCTTTCACTTCGCGGTTAATGCGCGGGCGAGCTGGCGCATCTACATAAGAGATTGAAATAACTAATATAAAACACCGCGGCGGGAGGTGTTGCGGGCTTGCAATAACCCGGAACTTTACGGGGAAATGGCTTTCAAAAGACTTGCACTTTGTGCAGCGCGGTCGCATATTGTTGCGGTGCGGTAGCGCTTTGGCGTTATCGCTGCCCTCCTTGGGCGTTTCCTCCCTAGACTTGGGCCGCTTGCTTTCGCAAGCGGCCCTTTTTTCTTTCCGTAACAGATTCGGAAAGACGCCACACGGAAGCGGGAGAGAGCAGGGGAGCCGATCCCGTACGACTTAAGACGAGAGCGGTCGTGGCGGCGCTTTATTCCGCGGCGGCCTGGAACGGCCCGAGATTGTCGAGCGGCACGGTCGCGAGCGCATCGGCGAGCTTGGCGAAGTCGGCGGCGACCTGCGCAAAGCGCGGTCCCTTTTCCCGGCGCCGCTCATCCATATAGACCGCGCGGTTCAGCTCGAGCTGGACCACATGCAGCCCGCTCGCCGGATTGCCGTAATGCTCGGTGATGAAGCCGCCCGCATAGGGCTTGTTGCGGCCCACCGAATAGCCGAGCCGGCTCATGGTCGTCTCGACGCGGTCGGGCAACAGCGGCGAGCAGCTGGTGCCGTAGCGGTCGCCGATCACCAGATCCGGCCGGCGCGGCTCGTCGCGGGATACGCCGATCGACGGCATCGAGTGGCAGTCCACCACGACCACGGTCCCGAAACTCTGGTGCACGCGGTTGATCAGCCGGCGCAACGCGCGGTGATAGGGTTTGTACAGCGTCTCGATGCGCGACAGCGCGTCGTCGACCGCGAGCCGCTCGCGATAGATTTCCTGCCCGTCGCCGACCACGCGCGGGATGGTGCCGAGCCCGCCGGCGACCCGCATCGAGCGCGTATTGGCGAAGCTCGGCAGGCGGCCAGCGAACATTCGCGGGTCGAGCTCGTAGGGCTCGCGGTTGACGTCGACATAGGAGCGCGGGAAGTGGACGCGGACCACGGCGAAGCCGGCCGCGCCGAGATCGCCGATCAGCTCGTCCATGAAGGAATCTTCGGAGCGGCGCAGGGTGGCGAGGTCGATCCGCGACGCGTTGAGGAACGCGTCGGGATAGGCCGAGCCGGAATGCGGGGAATTGAAGATGATCGGCGCCCGCCATTCCGCCGGCTCGACGATTTCGAACGGAGCCAGCCGTTCGCCTTCCATGCGGGTCATTGTCAGGCGCCGTTCCTCAAGATGCGTTCCGCTCCAAGCATGAGGCGATTCTGCCGGAGCAGTGGAGCCTTTATTAGGTGCGGATTGTCTGTTTTCACAACCCTTCTGCCAAGTGAAAAAGTCTTAAAGCGCCTTGGAACAGCTCTTGGAGCGGCTCAAACGGCCGGGACTTGCGTTGATTTGGGCCCCATTCCAGTCCAGAAATAGCCCCTGGCCTGACCCATGGTGAGGCTGAACCTTCACCCGATCTTTACCGTCTGTCGGGCTTAGTGAATGCATTGAACGCCGCCCGGGGAATCGACGTTTCCATCATGCCAAAAATCCTGCTCGCCGAAGACGACAACGACATGCGCCGCTTCCTGGTCAAGGCGCTGGAAAACGCCGGGTTTGTGGTCTCGCCCCACGACAACGGCATGTCGGCCTACAAGCGGCTGCGCGAGGAGCCGTTCGAGATGCTGCTCACCGACATCGTGATGCCGGAGATGGACGGCATCGAGCTCGCCCGACGCGCCTCGGAACTCGACCCCGACATCAAGATCATGTTCATCACCGGCTTTGCCGCGGTCGCCTTGAACGCGGACTCGGAAGCGCCGAAGAACGCTAAGGTGCTGGCGAAACCGGTCCACCTTCGCGAATTGGTCAGTGAAGTGAACAAGATGCTGGCGGCCTGATTCGCTGCCATTATTGGGTTTCGTATCCTTGCCTGCCCGGCTTTGAGCCGATATACGGACCCCCGACCCATCAAGACTTTAGGGCGCGTAGCTCAGCGGGAGAGCACTACCTTGACATGGTAGGGGTCACAGGTTCGATCCCTGTCGCGCCCACCATGCTTCGCCCTCACGGGCTACGCGTGGCGCAGCCACGCGAAATAAAAAGGCGAAGCGTGTCCGGCGAAGCTTGAGCGCAGCGAAAGCGAAGACGGACGAAGTGCCGAAGCGTTCGGCGGAGGCGGGCTGGTAGAGGCCGCGCTCAGGGAATTTGGTTGACCAGCGACTGCACTGTCTCAAGGCAACTCTTTTTCTGATCGTCCCAGCCTGCCAGAATGTCGAGTTCAGCCAGTTCGGCTTGGAGGAATTTTCGATCGATGCCGCTCAACCGCTTGAGCAGTGCGATCTTCTTGTCCGAGATTTCATTCAAGTTGCCGACCAAAGCCTCATGGTCGATGGAATCAACGACCGCGATGTCGAAGATGTCGCGGGATTTGAGCATCGTTGGACGATAGTGCATCTTTTTGAGAGCGATTTCCGCTGGATGTTCGATCTGGATAGTGGCTTTGCGTTTGGCTGGCAGATCGCTGAGGTCGACTTCGCAGAAGCTTTTGGCGAGATCGGATAGTGGACCGCTGACGATGAAGTCGACCTCGCCCTCTGAATATTCGAGCTTCAGGTAGTGCGCAGCCTTGTGCCAGGCGCGGCAATCCCAAACGTCGGTGACATCAGGCGACATGACACCCAGGTATTGAGGGTCGTCGATGAATGCATCTATGTCCTTGCTCAACCGATGGCCGGAATGCAGCATCAGAGCGGTGCCACCACCCAGGATCCAGTCCGGGACAGCATGGCCCTGCTGCTCAAGCTGTTCGAGCCCAATGATGGTTCGACTAAGTAACTGCCGCCAGCTCGCCAAGCATAGCCTCCAGAGCCGGGTTTGCTTCTCCCGTCGCGACCTTCAGTGCTCGATAGGTTGATGCAACGGCTCGCCGCGAAATGCCGTGCATCTCGGCGAACTTCAAAATCAGTTCCGGCTTCACATCAGTGAAGAAAGTCGCGATGTGGACCTTCCATGGCTCGCACTTTCCCGAGGTGAGACCTTTGGCAAGTTCCGCGGCCGTTATGGATTTCCTGTAGGGCGCGTTCGTGGTGCCCAGCACGAGCTCATCGACCTCGCGCTTTGACATCGGCCGTGCCCGCGCAGGCCGCCGTTCCAAGGCGGTCTTCAACTGCAGCACGTCCTCGAGCTTGCAGCGATGGTGCTTGCCTTCAAAGCGGAAGGGAAGCTCACCAGCTTCCATCAATCGGACCACCGTGGGACGAGAGATGCCCAATATCTCTCCGGCATCGGCGGGGGACAGCTCCCGGTCGATGGGAACTATGGCGATGCCGGGGTGCTTCGACGCCAACGCGGTAAGTTCGCGCAAGAGCTTCAGCATAACTCCCTGAACCCTGAGGTCGGCGGACCGTGTGCGGGTAACCCTGCTGAACTGGCGAGCCAAGGCCTCAGCTTCCTGCCGACCGGTCTCATCCAACCTCTCAACCTTGATTCTGGAAAGCGACACGAACGGCTCCATCTTCTCTATCTGAAATAACCGAAAATGAGGCCAATTTCAACCCTGCAGGATGGGAGTCGCTGCCCAAACAAGCCGGCCGAGTTCGTGATCATCACGATCGCGCTGCAGGCGGCTTCAGCCTGACTGCGCCTATGGCAATCCCCTTGCCTGAATCTGGCTGAGCAGCTGCTGCGTCCGTTCGGCGAGGCTGTCGCCGGTGCCGTCGAGCCCGAACACCGAGGCCGGGCTGTCGCGGTCCTTCAACACCGCGATGCGCGGGCAATGGCCGGCGCCACAGAGCTTGTCCTTCAGCGAAGCCGCCTGCGCCAACAGATGCGGCGGATCGTCGGTCGACCACGCCAGCACGATCGGATCCTCGATCCCCAGAATGCCGGGGAAGGCGGAGCGCTCGTCATATTTGCCGGCGTCGGTGCCGAAATAGGATTTGGCGCCGTCGCCGATCTCGGCGTCGGCGCGGTAGATGCCCGACACCAGCACCGTGCCGACGATGTAATTGTCGCCCTCCTGGAATTCCTTGTGCCCGAGATAGGTCGCGAGATGGAACGCGCCGACCGACCAGCCCACCGCAATGATCGCCCGGGCGTCGCCTTTGAAGAGGTCGGCATTCTGGTGCACCCACGAGATGGCGGCCGCGACATCCTTTGCGCCCGCCGGCCAGGGATTGGCGGGCGCAAGCCGGTAGTTCACCTTCACGCCAATCATGCCATGTCGCGCGGCGAGGCACAGCGCCTCATCCTCAACAGGAGCCGGCGGGGGTGTCGCGCCATCGCTGGCAAAGTGCTGGCCGGCGACGAAGATCAGCACGGGCCGCGATTCCCCCTTCGCATTCTCAGTGGTGGCGACGTCGAGCGTGTTCTGGTCGCTGTCGCCGTATTTCACGTCGCGCGTGAAGGCGACGTCCTTGCAGGTTTCTTCCAGCGAAGCCGGCTGGTTCGGCGCGTCGTCGAGGCCGACCTTGATGACATCAGATGCGATCTGCGGCGCGCCGGGCCGGATGACCTGCGCGGAGGCCGCGGTGAGCGCCACAGCAAGGGCGAATGCGCCATATTTTATCATTCTTGACCGCACCCAGATGGCTATCGGAGCAGCATCGTTCCCAGGTCTGGCGATTTCACGGCAGGCGCCGGGCGGCCGAACCGATCTTTCAGCTATGTCGGGCGAGCCTATGCGCAAGATAGCCAATGTCTATCCCGTTTGTCCGATTTCATCAGCCGGCGAGGGGTCTTGCGCCGCCGTGCACCTTGAGGGCACTCTTGAGCCGCGGCCACGCCGCCAACGACAAAATCCGGGGGAAGCGATGGCCGCGCTGCAGTTCGGCATCTTCGATCAAAACGACCACGGGCGCTATCCGCTGTCAGAGCAGTACGACAAGCGCCTCGCGTTGATCGAGGCCTACGACCGCGCCGGTTTCCGCACCTATCACATGAGCGAGCATCACTCGACGCCGCTCAACCTGACGCCGTCGCCGAGCGTGTTCCTTGCCGCCGTCGCCCAGCGTACCAAACGCATCCGCCTCGGCGCGCTGGTCTACGTGCTGCCGGCGCACCATCCGCTGCGGCTTGCCGAAGAGATCTGCATGCTCGATCATCTGAGCCATGGCCGGCTCGAGGTCGGCATCGGCCGCGGCGCCTCGCCGCACGAGCTGAATTATTTCGGCGTCGATCCCGATTCTGCGCCTGCGATCTATGTCGAGGCCTATCAGGTCATCATGCAGGCGCTGACGCGCGACGAGGTCAACTTCGCCGGCAAGCATTATCAGTTCGCGAAGGTTCCGATCGACATGAAGCCGGCGCAGTTGCCGCATCCGCCGCTGTGGTACGCCGTGCCGGTGCCGGAGGGCGCGGCGTGGCCGGCGCAGAATGCGATCAACATTGTTTGCGGCGGGCCACTGCCGAAGGTGCGCGAAATCACCGATCGCTTTCGCGCCGAATGGGCGGCTGCAGGGAATCCGCCCGAGCTGCTGCCGCTGATGGGCATCAACCGCTTCGTGATCGCGGCCGACAGCGATCGCGAGGCGATGGCGCTCGGCCGCCGCGCCTGGCCGTCA
This sequence comes from uncultured Alphaproteobacteria bacterium, assembly GCA_963794775.1. Classification (GTDB taxonomy): domain Bacteria; phylum Pseudomonadota; class Alphaproteobacteria; order Rhizobiales; family Xanthobacteraceae; genus Bradyrhizobium. Next base: position 156,513 of record CAWCGA010000035.1, read on the forward strand.
TTCCACACGAGTTTCATGAAGCTGTGGAAGCTGCATGGCACCCAGCCGCGCTTTGCGCGCCTGCCGGAGGATTTCGATACACTCGTGCAAAACGGCGGCGCGATCGCGGGCTCGCCGGGCACGATTGCCGACAGGATACATGCGATGACCGGCGAGGCCGGCGCCAGCTATTTCATCAGCCAATTCTCCTTCGGCGATCTCAGCCACGAGGAAGTGCTGCATTCCGTCGACATTTTCGCACGTGAAATGATGCCGGCGGCTCGCGAGCGCGTAGCGCAAGCGGCGTCTGGATAATCATGTCCGACGGCCTGACCAAATCGGCGCGCCGGGTTTTCGACATCCTCGAACTGTTCCGCGAGCGGCAATGTCCGCTGCGGCTGAAGGACGTGGTCGACTCTCTCGGCATGCCGACGTCGAGCGCGGCGGCGCTTTTGAAAACCATGGCGCAGATGAATTACCTCTCGTTCGAGAGCACCTCGCGCGCGTACTTGCCGACCCTGCGGCTGCACCAGCTCGGCAGCTGGGTGACCTCGGCGAATTACGAGGGCGGGCCGATCCAGGAGGCGGTGCGTCGCATCGGACGCAAGCTCGGCGAGACCATCCTGCTGGGCACCTCGACCGATATCTATGTCGAGATCGTCGAGATCCTGCGCGCGCGCCAGCCGCTGCAATATTACACCCATGTCGGCACCCGCGTGCTGCTGGTGCATTCCGGCCTTGGCTGGCCGCTGCTCAGCGAGCTCGCCGACGAGGAGATCGCGCGGATCTATCGCCGCACGCTGCGGCAGAACAAGATCGAGCGCGGCGTGTCGTCGCTCTCCCGCTTGCGCGGCGGTGTCGAACAGGTCCGCGACACCGGCTATTGCCTGTCGCGCGGTATGGTGACGCGCGGCGTCGGCGTGGTCGGGCTGATGGTGCCGACGCCGCCCGGGCACCGCCGGCTCGCGATCGGTGTCGCCGGTCCGCAGGAGCGGATCGAGAAGAATTTGACGAAGATCCTCGCGGCGATCCGCGCGGAGAATGCGCGGCTGATGCAGTTCGCGAGTGGAGATTGAGGGTTCACTGAAGCCGCGTGCGCACCTTCACCTCTCCCCGCCTGCGGGGAGAGGTCGCCGCGCTCTTTGCGCGGCGGGTGAGGGGGAGTCACCGAGAGCACGGTGTTCGTACTGCCCCTCACCCCAACCCTCTCCCCGTAAGAACGGGGAGAGGGAGCGATAGAGCGTGCATCGGGAGAAGAGTTAAGTGCCGCGTTCCTTCGCGTTGTACCGCGCGATCGAATCGAACCCGTCGATCAGCCGCCGGTGCCGCTTTTCGATCCACTCCCGCGGCTCTTCATGGGTGAAGATGAAGAACTCGCGCGCCACGACTGCATCGAGCACGCGCCGGCCGACATCATCAGGCTGAATCCCTGCCGTGGTGAAAAGCCTCGCGGCTTCGGGGTTTGGCTTTCCGAACGCGCCGCCGAGCCGTTCAGGGCGGCGTTGCGACGAGGCGTACAGCGTGGTCGCGACCACGGCCGGGCACAGCACGGAGACGCCGAGATTGCTTCCCTCGAGATCAAGCGCCAGCGCTTCGGCCGCGGCCACAACCGCGTATTTGGTCATGGCATAGGAGCCATTGCGAAGCTTTGGATTGACCTGCAAGCCGCCAATGGACGCCGTGTTGACGATGTGACCAACCTCGCCATGCCTAGTCATGCGCGGCACCAACGTGCGAATGCCGTTGAGCACGCCGTAGATATTGACGCCGAAAATCCAGTCCCACTGTTCCGGCGTCACCTCCCATAGCGGCTTCGGCCCCATGGTGATGCCGGCATTGTTGAACAGGAAGTGGATATTGCCGAACTCGCTTTCCGCCTCATCGGCTGCGCGTTCATAAGCGGCGGCATCCGAGACGTCGACTTCGATCGCGCGCGTGCGCACATTGAATTTCGCAAGCTCTTCGCGCGCGGCCTCGAGCCGCGCCTTTTCGATGTCGGCAAGCACGAGGTTGACGCCGTTGCGTGCCAGCGCGCGGCAAATGCCAAGCCCGATCCCGTTGGCGGCGCCGGTGACGAACGCCGTCTTGCCGGAGAATTCCATTGTTTGCTCCTATTGCTGCGGCTTGTCGTGAAGCGCCGCAAAGCCCTGTATCATCAGCTCGTGACAATATTCGACAGCGGCGTGCGTGTCCGGGTGCGTGAACACGAACAGGCGGCGCGTCTCGATCGCGCCGAGCACGAGCTGCGCGACGTCGGCCGGATCGAGCCCGGTCTCCAGCGCTTTGGCGTAGCGCGCATTGCGCTCGGCATTGGCGGCATCGGCGGCGATCCTGATCGGACCGCCGTAATGCGCCGGGCGGTTGCGGCCATTGTCGAGCATGCGCGTTTTGACCCAGCTCGGACAGACCACGCTGACGCCGATCGGCGTGTCCTTGAGTTCCGCAGCCAGCACCTCGGAGATTCCGACCACCGCGAATTTGGTCGCGCTATAGGGACCGGCGAGCGCCGAGCCGACCACGCCATTGACCGACGCGGTATTGACGATGTGGCCGTCCTCGCCATGTGCTTTCATCTGCGGCAGGAACAGCTGCAGGCCGTGCACGAGACCTTTCAGGTTGACGCCGATCACCCAGTCCCAGTCCGACGTCGCGATCGTTTCGATGGGACCTGCGCGCGAGACGCCGGCATTGTTGCAGAGCACGTGCACCTTGCCGAATTCGGCAAGGACGCGTCCTGCGACCTCGGCATATCCTTCGCGATCCGCCACGTCACAAGCAAATCCGATTGCCGTGATGCCTTCGGCCCGCAGGGTCTCGACCGCCTTGGCGCAGCTGTCCGCCTCGACATCGGCGATCGCGACCTTCATGCCGCGTCGGCCGAAGGCGCGCGCCATCGCAAAGCCGATGCCGCCGGCGCCTCCCGTCACGAACACAGTCTTGCCGGCGAAATCCTTCATCGGTTCACCGGCTAGGTCTCACGCCGTGCGCGGCTGCGGCGCGGCCGCAACCGCTTCGCGATTGCGCGCGGCCTTCATGCTCAGCATGAAGGTGCAGGTCGCGGCGATCAGCGCCGGCAGGCAGGCGCACAGGAAGATCTGCTTCGGCGGCAGGCCGAAGCCGAGCAGCGTTCCGCCGATCGCAGGACCCGCGATGCCGCCGAACCGCCCGATGCCGAGCGCCCAGCCGATGCCGGTCGAGCGGATGCGCGCCGGATAGAGCGCTGCCACCATCGCATTGGCGCCAAGCTGGCTGCCGATCATCGCAGCACCCGAGCCGAAGATGGGGATGCCGATGAACGGCGCCGGCAGATTGTAGAGGCCGATCGCGAGGATGAAGATCACGCCGGACGCGAAGCTGCAGGCCAGGACCTTCGGCGCGCCGTAACGGTCGATCGCGGGACCAAGCACCAGGCAGGACAGGATGCCGCCGAGCTGGAACATGCTGGCATAGAACACCGCGACCGCGGGCGTCAGGCCCGACAGGTTGAGTACGGTCGGCATCCAGTAGCTGAACAGATACATGTTCAACAGGTTGGCGAAGAACACCACCCAGACCAGCGCCGTGGTCAGCGCCAGCCCGCCGGTGAAGAGCTGCTGCACCGGATTGCCCTTGGCGACGTCGACGAGTTTCGTGGCGGCGGCCTGCGCGCTGACGCCGACCTGGCGCAGGATCGCTTGCGTCGCCATCGTGTCCGGCCGATGCGCGATCAGGAAGCGCGGCGATTCCGGCAACCACACGAACAGGATCAGCAGCAGCGCCAGCGGCGGGATGCCGCCGGCCAGGAAAATGCTCTGCCAGCCGAAGATCGGCAGGATTTGCGCGACCAGTTGCCCGCCGAGGAAGCCGCCGATCGTGTTGCCGCAGAACATCAGCATCAACAGCGTGCCACGCCGGCTGATCGGACTGTAGTCGGCGGTCAGCGCGACCGTTGCGGGCATCGCGCCGCCGATGCCGATGCCGGTGAGGAAGCGCATCGCAGTGATCGAGTCCACCGACCAGGTGAAGGCCGACGCCACCGAGAACAAGCCGATGAAGGCGGTCGAGATGATCAGCAGCGGCTTCCGCCCAAAACGGTCGCCGAGCGGGCCGGAGGCGAGCGCGCCGATCAGGATGCCGACGCTCGACATCACGAAGGCGATGGTGAAGTCTTTCGGCAGCACGCCCCAAAGCTTGATCAGCGACGGTGCCGCCATGCCGATGGTGCCGAGATCGAAACCGTCGAACGCCTGCACGAAGGCGCAGAGCAGCACGACCCGCAATTGCAATGCGCCGAATGGCTGGTGCTCCAGCGCCTCCTCGACCGGCGACTTCAATTCCGCGCTCATCAATGCCTCCCCTCGAATGAAAGAGAAGGTGCCTTGGCTGGCACTCTTGTTGTTATGTTACGTGAGATCGGCGTCAGGCCGCAACGTCCTCGCCGAGCGGCACGCGGCGCACTTCGTGCGCCTGCAGCGCCGGAAGCACCTCGCGCGCGAAGCGCCTGATCTGGTTCATGAACATCTCCTGCGGCAGCGCGCCGCGATTGAGGCTGATCTGCACCTGGTTGGCGCCGGCTGCTTCCGCCGACGCAATGATCCGCTCGGTGACTTCCTTCGGCGTGCCGAACGCCATGTGCTCGGCCTGCCGCTCGAAGTCGGCCATGGTCATGTTGCGGTAGTCCTCGCGCAGGCCTTGCGCGGCGCGCATGTTCTCCGGCCGCACGTAGTCGTTGGAGGACTGCGAGACATAGCCGGCGTCGCGCTGCTTCGCGGTCTCGGTGAAGTTGCCGTGACTGAACAGGGTTCGGTTGAAGTAGAGGTGATAGGGGCCGAACTCGCGCACCGCTTCCGCCTTGCTGTCGGCGACATAGACCGGCAGCGCGATCGAGAGATGATGCGGCGTGATCTTGTGACCGTTCTTTTCGAGGCATTTTGCAAAATAGCGAATGATGTCTTCCTGCAAGCCGCCGCGCGCCAGCCCTGGCGTGATCACGGTGTTCTTCTTGGCGGCGAACTCGATCGATTCCTTGCTGCCGACGATCGGAATCCAGATTTCCGGTCCGCCCTTTTGCACCGGCCGCGGCCACAGCGCGACGTCCTTGTAGGACCAGAACTTCCCCTCATAGGAGAAGATGTCCTCGCTCCAGGCGCGGGTGACGATCTCGAAGGCTTCCTCGAAGCGCTCTCGCGAATCTTTCAGCGATACGTTGTGCACTCGGTACTCGCGCGGGATGCCGCGTGCAAAGCCCGAAACCAGCCGGCCGTTGGAGAGGCAGTCGAGCATCGCAAGCTCTTCGGCGAGCCGCAGCGGCTCATGCAGCGGCAACAGATTGCCGTAGATCAGCAGCTTGAGCTTTTTGGTGCGCTGCGCCGCCGCCGAGGCCATCAGGTTCGGCGAGTTCATCAAGCCGTAAGGCGAGCAATGATGCTCATTGAAGCCAACGCCGTCATAGCCGAGCCGGTCCATCTCCTCCCAGGCATCGAGATGCTCGGCATAGGTGCGCACCGCGACGTCGGCCTTGAAGTAGCGGCTCGAGAGCGGGTAGGGAAGTTCGCTGCCGACCTTGAGATGGTCGAGCTGTTCGCCATAGGCGAGCAGGTCGAAGACGAAGACTTTCATGGCGCGTTTCCCGTGTGACTTTGCTTGGGCCGGAGGTTACGGCGGGGGCGGCAGGCCCGCCAAGCCGCGCAAAAAAATTCCACATATGTGGAAATGAGCATGTTCGCCGAAAGTCGGATTTCACCCGCCGCAATCGTTCGGCGCAGGCCGGCCCGCAAAGCGGTCCGCCATCCACGACAGCGCGGATTTGGCGCTGTCGGCGCCGGCAAAACCGTGGCTGACGCCGGGCATCACCAGCATCCGCACGCGGGTCCCGGCTTTGCACAACCGCCTGTAGTAATCGAGCGTCACCTGCGGGCGCACCAGCCCGTCGGCCGATCCCTGCGCAAGGAACAGCGGGAGACCGCGCGGCAACAGGCCGGGCGTGTTCTCGACCAGCAGTGCGTGCCAGGGCTCGACCTCGGCCGGGTTCTTCGTGATGAGGAATTCCTGCGCGAGCGGGGCCGCAGTGCGGGCGCGCCGGAATATATCGAACGGCGACTCGATACATTCCTCGGCGAGGCGATCGATCGTCGGAATTGCCGAGGACGCGACGATGCTGCCAGTCGGTGCGCCGTAGACGCGCGACCATGACCACACCGTCATGGCCGTGAGGTTGCGGCCGCCCGTCGTGTTGAGGTCGTCGGTCATCAGCGTTGCGAGATCGGTCGCCGGCGCCGCTGCCGCCACGCCAAGCAGTTTGAGCTCGGGCGCGTAGCTCTCCGAAATCACGCCTGCGAACAGCGCGGCCTGTCCGCCCTGCGAATGGCCCCACACGACGTAACGGTTGCTATCGATGCCGGGGAAAGTGTGTGCCGCGCGCACGGAATCGATCACGGCGCGCGCTTCGCTGATGCCGACCAGATAAGGATGCGGACCCAGCGTGCCCAGGCCGGGATAGTCGGTTGCGGCGATCGCAAAACCTTGCTCCATCATCGGACGGCTGCCGGCGATCTGCTGGAACAGGAAGATCGCCAGCGACGGCGCGCAATGCGGCACGATGCCGGTGGTCGGATGCGCCCAGGCGATGACGGGCCAGCCGCCGGCCGGTGCTTTGCCCGGCGGCACGATGATGACGCCGGAGACCGCGATGGATTTTCCTTCCGGATCCGTCGAGCGATACAGCACGCGATGGGCGATGCCGCCGGCGGGCGCGCCGACCATCGGCTCGTCGCGGATGACGCTGCCGGGCGGCCCGTTCGCGATCTCTGCCTCGGACGCCTGATAGAACGCGCCTTGCGCGCACGCCGCACTGACGCCGACGACAATTGCAATGATAGTGACGATGACTTTTTTCATAAGCGGCCTATGTTGCCGCCACTTTACTTCGCCGCGCGCTGAGCGCGAAAGCAAAATGCTACTGAAGCATCCGCACGAGCGGTACCGGGTCGACCTCGATTTCGAGCACCGTACCGGGGCGTACTGTCGAGGGCCCCGGCAGCCGTCCCATCGTGACGTCGCCGAGTACGGCATCGATGTCGCTCGAGAGTTCCACCTGTATCGGCTCGCCATCGGCTGCGGCAGCAACCAGCGTCGCTTCGAATTTCGACAGGTCTTCGAGCCCCGGAATCGGAATTGCCTTTCGCGCGAGGAACTGTCTGAAGCTCAGCGCTTCATCGGTCGGGAACACCGCCGGTGGGGCGGCCGCGATATATCTGTCCATCAAGTGGCGAAGCTCCATCTCCCCCATGGCGAGCAGCAACAACCGCGTCGTATTGGCCATCAACTCCGCAACGGCGCCCCGGCGGAACGAAGCAATCAGTTCCCGGTAGAGCGAAAACGACCGCTTGTCTGAGTTTCTCAGCTCAAGTGGTTCGTCGTTGGCAAGCGATGGGCCCTGCGATGGCAGTATCTCGTTTGCGAGCGTTCGTTCCCAATCTTCCGGCAAAGGCGCGGGTCCGGCAAATGCTCGCGGCCTGGCTTCTTTCCTGCTCGCCTCGCACCTCGCCGCGCCGCGAGACCTGTCCCAGAGCCGCTGTACTTTTTCCATCTCGGTCAGCCAGTTTCGCGCGCCAAACCGGTCGACGCGGTCGGATGCGATTTCGAAGATGATCGCGCCGAGATTTGGCAAGTCCGCGACGACATCGGATGCGATCTCGATGAGGTCGTCGTCCACCGCATTCGAATGCGCGTCAAGCCAATAACCGTGCGCGAACTCGATGCCGGCAAGATGCACTTCCCACACGCGTTCCAGCGGCAAACACGCCAGTACGTCGTGAATGTCGGCGCGGCCATTCTTGTGGTTCACCCACAGATTGGTCAGATCGAGCAGGATGCCGCAGTCGGCTTCCTCGGCAATCGTCCTGAAGAACTCGCCGTCCGGCATCTCGCACTGGCGCGGCGCGAAGTAATTGACTCCGGTCTCGAACGCAAACGGCTTTCCCAATGCGGCCGCCCGGCGCGTGATGTTGTGTACCGCGAGCCTTGCGCCAGCCTCGGTCTGCAGCGGAGGCATCAGAAAGCCGCACGGCTCTTCCCCGTGACTGCCGTGCAGATGCAAGATGCTGAGATGTTCGCTGGTCCAGGGCGCGTTCAGCGCTTCGCTCCAGGCGCGAAAATACGGCACGTGCCGCACTTGATCGCAGATCGTGCCGCCGATCGGGCAGCCGACGCCGTGCATCAGAATATGTTGCGGCAACGCCTGCAGCTGGCGCAGCTCTTCCGGGCTGCCTCGTGGCAGCGCGCCGGGAGCAGTCCCTTTCGTCCACAGGGTCTGTGGCTCGATCTCCGCCACCTTGATCAGGTCGGCGTGTGAGCGGAACAGGCCGTCAAGCGAACGTTGGTAGATTGCTCCCGGACCGAGCCGGGGTGGTGCAAAGGTCATGGCGAGGAGCCAACGTCTTTAGCGGACCTCTGATACGTTCAGGCTGCCCTTTTCAACCGACAACACCATGGGGGCCGGATCGACGGCACTCTCGAACGCGATCTTGAAGCCCGAGAAGCACATCGGATGCCCGGCCTTTCCCAGCACCGAAGCAAGGACCTTGTGGCATTGTTCCAGATTGAGGGGGTCGCGGACGTGCACGGTAATGTTCTTCATGTTTGCCTCCATGGATGACTTATGAAGCGTCAACTAGCCAAGGTAGAGTTTCATGTCATATGAAACGAAAGCGAGCATATACCGCTGGCCATATCGGTAAATGTGAGGCAGTTCACGAGGTCCGAAATAAGCCGTCCACCGCGGCGATAGATCGCAAGGCTCGCTGCCTTACGCCGCCGGAAATTCCAGCTCGAAGGCTGCGCCGTGATCGGCCGGCAGTAGCCTGATCGATCCGCCGTGACTCGTCATAACGGCTTTGACGATGGCAAGCCCCATGCCGGTGCCGCCGGTGTCGCGGCGGGTGGTGAAGAAGGCGTCGAAGATTTTTTCGCGGTTAGGCTCGGAGATCGGATCGCCGTCATTGCTGACCGTGAGCCTGATGGTCGTTGCCGCGCCTTGGGCTTCGAGCCGCACGCTTCGCGCATTGTGCCGCATGGCATTGTCGGTCAGATGCGACAGCACGATCAGCGCCTTCTCCGCGGACATGCCGATCGCGCGATCGAGGCAGCCGGTGGCGGAGATGGTGCGGGTCGGAAACCGGCTCCGCAAGCCACCGACCACGAAGCCGAGTTCGGCGTGCTCGCTCTGCTGCACGGTCTCGGCGCGCGCGAGCTCGCGCAAGCGCTGCGTCATGATTTCGAGCCGATCGGCATCGGCGAGGATGTTGCGCAGGAAATTTTTCTGCTCGTCCGGCGTTAGTTTGTCCTTTGCGCTTTGCGCGGATTCCAGCAGCAGCTCCGCGGCGCCCTTGATCGAGGTCAGCGGCGATTTCAGTTCATGGGTCAGATGCGCCGAGAAGGTCGCCACATAGTCCGAACGGCGCGACAGCTGCTCGGCCATGTCGAGGAAGCTCCGCGACAGCTGTGCGAATTCGCGGGTGCCGTAATGGCGGAGCGGCCGGAACGCGTTGCGGTCGCCGCGCGCAATGCGCGCCGCGCGGCCGATCAGCTCATACATCGGCCGTGTGACGGTGCGCGAAAACACCAGCCCAACCGCCAGCGTCGCCAGGATGACGGCGATCGCGGCGAGGGCGAACTTCACACGCTCCTGGTAGAAGTGCTGGAAAATGTTGCTGGGCGTCCGCGAGGTGTAGATGACGCCGGCGATGTGGTTGTCGACGATCACGGGCATCGCCGAGAACACATGCACGCCGAGCCCGCGGCTGAAGGAATAGATCGGCGGCGGCGGCTTGTCGGGCACGCGGGTGCGCAGCACCGCGCGGTATTGCCCGCGTAAGGCAGACGCCACCTCCTCGATATGGACGAGCGATTGACCGACCTCGTCGCGTCCGGCGATCACCACGCCGTTGGGATCGAGGATGCGGAAGCCCGCCAGCGTGACCTTCTGCGTTTCCAGGATCAGCGGCATCAGCTGCGCACCGATCGCAATATAAGCGGGATCGGCCGGCGTCTTGGCAGGCCACGCGTCGGGCCGCCGCCGAAACAGCTCATCGCCGGCCAGATCCAGTGCGGGACGGATCGGCGCGTACTGGTCCAGAGGATCGGGCCGTGCCTCCGGCGGGATCTCGGCGCCGAGCGCGATGCCACCGGCGCGGCGCGCCTCCACCTCGCGGGCATAGATCGCTGCCAGCACCTGGCTCTGCGCGATCAGCTCGGCCTGGGTTTGCCGGATCAGCTGGTTGTCGTAGAGGCGAAAGAAGAACAGCCCGACCAGCGGTAGTACCAGCACGAAGGCCAGCACCGCGAACACGATCAGCGCGAGCGACGGCCGCCATTTCTCCCGTATCGCGGCGCTGATCATACCTGCTTCTCGCAGCGGCCGAGCCGGAAGCCGACGCCGTGAACGGTCTCGATCACGTTGTCGCAATTCAACGCCGCGAGCTTGGCGCGGATGTTCCTGATGTGACTGTCGATGGTGCGATCTGACACCAGGATGTTGAGCTGGTAGGCCGCGCTCATGATCTGCTCGCGGCTGAACACGGCGGTCGGCCGGCCGAGGAACGCCTTCAATATGCCGAACTCGATCGCGGTGAGGCGAAGCGGCGTGCCGGCAAAGGCCGCCACATGCTGCGCCGGATCGATCGAGAGCGCGCCCTGCGCCAGCGCTGCCTGTGCCGGCTTCTCCATGTCGCGCACGGTGATCCGGCGCAGGATCACGTTCACCCGAGCGACCAGCTCGCGCGGGCTGAACGGCTTGGTCACGTAATCGTCGCCGCCGATTTCGAGCCCGAGCACGCGATCGATCTCGTCGTCGCGCGCGGTGAGGAACAGGATCGGCACGTCGGAGGATTTGCGGATCTGCCGGCAGACTTCCAGCCCGTCGAGCTCGGGCATACCGATGTCGAGGATGATCAGGTCGGGCTGCTCGGCGGCAAAGCGCGCGAGCGCCTCCTTGCCGTCGCGCGCTTCGGTCACCGTCATCTCCGCCTTGCGCAGCGCCACGCGGATGACTTCGCGGATATGCGGGTCATCGTCGACGGCAAGGATGCGGCGGGTCACGTGGTTCTCCGGTCAACTCGCGGGATCTTTTGGCAAGCCATCCAGATAGCGCTGCAAGCGCCAGCTCCGGAAGCCCCAGCCGCGCCACGAGGCCATGTCGGCGGCCTGAGCGCTCTCGAGGCGGTTCCGGCTGCACAGGGGAACGTTGACTCCAGCCAGATGGCCGGCCCGTTCGAGCGCCGGGAGTGCCTGCGGCCCGAGGCTATAGAGGTAATTCAAGTCGATGTTCACGCCCTTGCCCGAGGCCTCCCTGGAATGGGTGACATTATAGTCCGCAATCATGGCGGCGAAATTGAGCAGGCCGCATACATAGAGTGTCGTGGCAAGGCTGATCAGGTTCATCCGGACCAGCCAGCCATTCGACTGTTTCAGGATGATACGGGCCACGATCAGCACCAGCCCGATCGCGACCAGCAGCATCCAGACGAAGGCGGCGACGCGCATCCCGGTCAGCAGATAGACCTGCACGTAACGATCCAGCCGCAGCATCGAGGAGACGACCAGCAGGATGTTCTGTCCGATCCAGAGATAGACCAGCGGCCGGATCACCGCCGATTTCTCCGCCGGTCCGCCGGGCCGCATCGCCACCAGCACGAAACCCGCGGCCAGCAATGCCGTGACGATCAGCGGATAGGCGCCGCGATGGGCATAATCGCCATAGCTGATGCCGCCGGGAAGTTTTGCGTCGCCCCAGAGATAGATCGCATCGAGCGTCGTGTGGACCGCGAACAGCAGGTTGAACAGGATCAGCGAACGCAGGATCGCGCCGGCGCTGAGGAGGTGCGAAAGGTCCGAGAAGGGTTGGATCGGCTCGGCGGACGGCGGCGCGGCTAACCGCTCCTTCCGCTGCCGCCAACGCACATGAACGAACGGCCACACTGCCGACAGCACCGCAATCCAGAACAGGGTTCGGTCGAAATTGATGTGCGAGGCGGCGTCCGCCGGTTTGAGCTCCCTGATCCAGTACTCGATCAGGGGATTGGCCGAGGCGAACAGCGCAATGAAAATCACGCTGAACAGCAGCGGCACGAACCACAGGGCGAAGCCGCTGACGATGGCCCCGACATTCGTCATGCGCACGGCGTCGCCGATCAGCCGGAACGGTCCGATCAGGAAGAGGTCGACGAAGGCGCGAACGCCGTCGGTGATGCGTGAAAAGTCCGGGTTGGTCAGAATAGCCACGCTGCCGCCGAGTGCCGCAACGGCGAGGGCGCATGAAAGCGTATCGAACGCTTCGATGGCGGGCACAAGGCCCGCAAGAAAGACGACGACGGCGATTGCCGCCCGCCGCCGCCCGGGGGTTACGAGATTGCCAAGCCATGTGCCGGCGAACAGGGCGGCGGCGAAAACGGCAAAGGAGAGTCCGACGTGCTGATTCCAGAACATCAGGTCGGCGAGCGCCGTGAGGCCGAAGACCAGCGCGAGCTTGAGAAGGAGGGGGTTGCGGTTGATGGATTGAACATCGGGAAGCGGAAGGCTTGTCATGTCGAACCCTGCGTGAAGTTTCTGTGCAGGATTCAGGATGACGCGCGATCGTGCAGTTCTTCAGATTCCTCTTTGCAGGCTTTCAGGATTGTTTTGCAGATTTCGTGCAGGCGCATTGTCCGCGCTTGGAATCGCGCTGGCGGCACTGATAGTGACTCGCAGCGTCACGATCGCGGTGCCTTATGCCATCAGCGCAACGACTGTCGTTATTCCTCGCTTGGTCGATCGGCATCGCGTTCACGCTGATCGGCGCATTCGCCGGCCATCCGATTCTGTTGTCCTTGCGCGGTCCGAAGACCGCAGCACTTTATCTGGCGGGTCTGACCGTCGTCGCCCTGCTGACGACATGCGGATATTGGCGAGGAGGCCGATGGATGGTCGTGTTGTGGCTGTTGCCACCGCTCGCGACCTTGCCGGCAATCGCATCGTTCGAGTTCACCAAATGCCGCGTGCTTCAGACCTCGTCGCAGCTGAGGCGAGAACTCGGCGGGCACTTCGTGGTCGGCTACTCCTCGTTCGATGAAGTCGCGCAGCTTGCCGCAAAGGGTCTGATCGGCGGGGTCTATGTCACCGGGAGCAATGTCGCCGGGAAAGATCCACTCCAGATCAGAACGGAAATCGCCGTCTTGCAGGAGCGCCGCCGCGACGCCGGTTGGCCGCCCCTGATCGTCGCAACCGATCAGGAGGGCGGGGCGGTCTCGCACCTCTCGCCGCCATTGCGGCGCCTGCCGTTACTCTCGACGGTCGCCGAATTGCCGCCCGACCTGCGCGCGGCGAAGGCGGAAGAGTTGGGCCGGGCCCAGGGGCGTGAGCTGGCTTCGGTCGGCGTGACGCGCAACTTCGCTCCGGTGCTGGATCTCAAGCCGCAGGTGAGGAGCAGCCGCCTCGACATCAACACCAGGATCGCTGAACGCGCGATCTCGAGCGATCCCGCTGTCGTCTCCGAGATCGGGCGCGCCTATGTGCGCGGGCTGGAAGCCGCGGGCGTCGGCGCGACGGTGAAGCACTTTCCCGGGCTGGGGCGGGTTGAAGGTGACACCCATATCGTCAGCGCCAGGCTCAATACATCAATCGCCGATCTCGAAGCCTCCGACTGGCGCCCGTTCAGGGATGTACTGGCAGGTACATCGGCGCAACTGATGGTCGGCCATGTCAATCTGACGGCGGTCGATGCCATCAGGCCGGCGTCGCATTCAAAGGCCGTCATCAACGGCATTCTGCGCGAGAGGTGGAATTATGACGGCGTCATCATCACCGACGATCTGAATATGGGCGCGGTGTTCAAGCATGTGTGCACGGCGGCGGTGGAGGCGCTCAATGCCGGCGTCGATTTGCTGCTGGTCGCCTATGATAGCTCGCAATTCTATCGCATCTTCGCCTGCGCGTCGAAGGCAGCAAGGGAGAACCGGCTCGATCCTGTGACGCTCGCGAGAAGCGAGGCGCGGCTGAGGCGGACCTTGCCGAACACGCCGCCGTCTACTTCGGAGCGCGTTGGCGCGCAGCCAGCTGGCGGATGAGGCGCGCGACGATCTCGGCTGTAACAGATGCGGAATGCGAGGCGCTCAGCGACATCCATGTGGTCTGCAGGATTTTTGGCCGCACGATCGGGATCGCAACCAGCTCGCCCGACGCGATCTCGCGTGCAAAGACCTGGCGCGGCGAGACGGTGGCGAGGTCGGACGCCAGCATCACCTCGCGGATCAGCGGCGTCGATCCGGCCTCCAGCCGAACATCCAGCTCGAAATGTTGCGAGGCCGCCAGCCCCGTCAGCAGGCTGGTCAGGCTGTTCGGCCGCACCGGCATCGCCAGCGGAATTTCGGCGAAGGCGCGTATCGAGAGCTCGCGCCGCCGCGCCATCGGATGGTCGCGCCGCGCGATCAGGTGCACGTCCGCGCGGGCCAGCACGTCGGAATTGGCGACGCGCCCACGCCGGTAACGATTATAGATGCCGATCTCGACGCGGCCGGCCGCGAGCCACTCCTCGACCTGGCCGCTATAGGCTTCCAGCGCCCGCAGGCGAATGCCTGGATAGTGCGTGCGCAACTCGGCAACGAGTGCGGCGATCAATCCGCGCGAGGCAACCGGCACAACCCCTAACGTAACCTCGCCACGCGGCGCGGTGCGCTCCTCCCGCGCAGCGGTCTGCCAGGCCTCGGCGTCCGCCACCAGCGCGCGGGCGCGCGGCAGCATCCGCTCGCCGAGCTCGGTCAGCACCACGCCGCGGCCGGTGCGGTGAAACAAGCGCCCGCCGATGCCGCGCTCCAGCGCCGACATCTGCCGGCTCAGCGCCGACTGCGCGATGCCGACGATCGCGGCGGTGCGCGCGTAAGAGCCGTTGCCGGCGACGTCGACGAACGTCCTGAGCTGCCTGATATCCACGATATGCCAATCTCGCAATTCTGAATTATCTGGATTGACGATATCGCATAACGGGCGGGGCGGCTAGCATTGGCCTCATGACAGAAAAAGACGCCTCCACACCCACCGGCCCGCTCGCGGGCCTCCGCGTGCTCGACATCTCGACCGTGGTCGCGGGCCCGTTCGCCTCGACCTTGCTCGCCGATCTCGGCGCCGAGGTCCTCAAGGTCGAGATGCCCGGCGCCGGCGACGCGCTGCGACGTCTTGCTCCTCATAAAGACGGTGTGCCCTTGTGGTGGAAGGTCACCAACCGCAACAAGCGAGGCGTCACGCTCGACCTGCGCAAGGCCGACGGCAAGGCGCTACTCGGCAAGCTCATCGGGAATTACGACGTGCTGGTTGAGAATTTCCGCACCGGCACCCTGGACGAATGGGGTATCACCCGGCAATGGCTGCAGGGCATCAATCCGCGCCTCACGATTTTGCGCGTCACCGGTTTCGGCCAGACCGGCCCCTATCGCAACAATCCCGGCTTCGCGCGGGTGTTCGAGGCGATGAGCGGCTTGACGCGGATGTGCGGCGAGGAGAACGGCGCGCCGTTGCATCTCGGCTATCCCATTTCGGACTCGATCGGCGGGATGTTCGGCGCGATCGGCGTGCTTGCCGAGCTTTATCGCCTCAAGGGCGATCCGTCGTTACGCGGGCAGGAGATCGACTGCGCGGTGACGGAAGCGATGATGCGCACGCTCGACTTCCTCGCCATCGAATATGATCAGCTCGGCGCGGTGCGAACACAAACCGGCAATCGCAGCCAGTATGCCGCGCCCGGCAACATCTACGCGACCAAGGACGGCAAGTGGGCCTCGATCGCGGCCTCCACCCAAAGCATCTATGAGCGCTTTTGCCGCGCGCTCCGGCTCGACCATCTCATCACCGACCCGCGCTTCATCGACAATCCGTCGCGGGTGAAGAACTGGCGCGCGATCGACAAGATCGTGTCGGAGGCCATAGCGCAGCTCACGCTCGATGAGCTGCGCGACCTGCTCCATGCCCATGAGGTCGGCTTCTCGCCGATCTATGACGCCTCGGATATTTTCGCCGATCCGCATTTTCGCGCGCGCGAGACTATTATCAGCGTACCTGATGAGGAACTCGGCGACGTGCGTATGCAATGCGTGGTGCCGCGCTTCTCGGAGACCCCTGTTGCGGTGCGCCGCGCCGGGCCGTCGCTCGGTGAGCACAACGACGAGGTTTTTGCTGCGCTGGGTCTGCCCGCGAAGGAGATCGCGCGGCTGCGCGCGGCCAAGATCATCTAGGAGAGAGTTATGCGACGCTCGTTGATCGCACTGATCGCGCTGTTTCTGACGTTGGCGGATGCGCGGGCCGCCGAGCTCAATCGCATCCTGGTCGGCTTTCCGCCGGGGCAGGCGACCGACTTTGTGGCGCGGCTGCTGGCCGAGAAGCTCGGTCCCCTGCTCGGCGAGACCGTGATCGTGGAGAACCGCCCGGGGCAGGGCGGCAGCATCGTACTGGCCTCGCTCGCCTCATCTGCGCCTGATGGACACACCATGGTGCTGGCGCCGCTCGCCTCCATGGTGGTCAATCCGCATCTGTACAAGTCGGTCGGCTATGACAGCCTGAAAGACTTTGCGCCGGTGGCGCTGACCTGCGACCTGCCGATGCTGATGGTCGTCAATCCGTCGCTTCCCGTGAACAACGTTGCCGAACTTGTCGCCTACGCCAAGGCGCATCCCGACAAGCTGTCGCATCCGTCCTCCGGCAACGGCACGCTGTCGCACTTGGGCATGGAGGTGTTCAAGCAGCAGGCCGGCATCACCATCCTGCATGTGCCCTATCGCGGCAGCCCGCCGGCGATGACCGACCTGATGACCGGCATCGTGCAGGTCGCGATGGACACCGTTGCCGTCACCGAGCCGTTCATCCGCGCCGGCAAGATGCGGCTGATCGCGAGCGCGTATGGCCAGCGTGTGCCGTCCTTCCCGGACACGCCGACGCTGATCGAGCAAGGCTATCCCGGCCTCGACTTCGCCGCCTGGCTCGGCATCGTCGTGCCCAAGGCGACGCCGAAAGATCGCGTCGAGAAGCTCGGCAAGCTCTTCACCGAGATCGTGCAGATGCCCGATATCAAAGAGAAGCTCGCCACCCTCGGCACCCTGCCGCATCCGATGGGCCCCGAGGCGTTCGGCGCGTTCCTGGCGAAGGAAGATGCGCGTTGGTCGGAAGCGGTGAAGTCGGCCGGCGTCACTGTCGAATAGCCGCCATGGCGTTGGCGCGCAAAAGGCATTAAACCCTGCGAACGCTTCGCGGGGGTGGCATGAGACGCCGCACATTCACGGCGATGCTTGCTGGTGCGGCGCTCGCCGCGCCACATCTTGTGCGCGCCCAGCAGAAACGTATTCCCAAGGTGGCCGTCGTCCTCGCGACGGGCGCCGCGGAAGGCCAGGGCCTGGTGAAGGCATTCGAGTCGGCCTGGCCCGCGCTCGGTTGGGTCAACGGAAAGACCATCCAGATCGACTATCGCTTTGCGTCCCCCGCGCTGCTGCTCGCGGAGGTCATCGACATGGTTGCGTCCGCCCCGGATGTCATTCTCGCAGGCGGACTGCCGATCCTCACGGCCGTGCGCCGGGCGACGCAAGCCATCCCGACCGTTTTTGTCGGCATTTCCGATCCCGAGGGGCAGGGCTTCGTCGCCTCGCTGGCGCGGCCGGGCGGCAACTTGACGGGCTTTGCCAATTTCGAACCGTCGATCGGCGGAAAATGGTTGCAGACACTCAAGGAAGTCGCCCCGCAGCTCAACCGCGTCGCAGTGTTGCGCTTTCCCGGGACACAGCCGACCATCATGCGCGCTATCGAGGAGAATGCGCCACCGCTCGGAATCCAGTGCGTGGATTGCGCAATCCGGAGCGAGGACGAGCTGAATGCGATGCTGGGCAGCGTCGGCGGCGAACTGAGCACGGGCGTCATCGTCATGCCTGACCCACTGCTGGTATCGTTCCGCGCGACCATCATCGATCTCACCGCAAGGCAGCGGCACCCGGCCATCTATCCCGTCCGGGTTTTCGCCGACAGTGGCGGGTTGATCAGTTACGGCGTCGATATAGCTGACCAACTCCGGCGCTCCGCGTCCTATGTCGATCGCATTCTCAAAGGCGCGAAACCGGCCGACCTGCCGGTGCAGGCGCCGACCAAATTCGAGCTGGTCATCAATCTGAAAGCCGCAGCGGCCCTGAACCTGGCCGTCCCCGTTACGCTGCTGACGCGGGCCGACGCTGTGCTCGACTGAGAGCAGCGAGCCGATCAACGGCTTGACAGCGCCCGGGCAGACGGCGGCATGATATCGCCATCCGAGGTGGCGCATGAACATCCAGACCCGCACCGATCCGGTCGCCCGCGCCCGCGAGCTTGGGCCGGAGATTCTTGCTGCAGCCGACGAGGTCGAACGCACGCGGCGGATTCCCGCAAGCCTGCTGGGTCGAATGCACGATGTGAGGCTGTTCCGCATGGTGCTGCCGCGCTCGGCCGGCGGTGACGAGGTCGAGCCCTGGGTCTATGTGGCGGCGCTCGAAGAGATCGCCCGGCATGACGCCTCGATCGGCTGGAATGTATTCGTGGGCAACAGCTCCGCCTTGATCGCGCCGTTTCTCGATCCTGACGTCAATCGCACCATCTTCAGCGATCCCCGCACCATCGTCTCCTGGGGACCGCCGAACGCCTGCCGCGCGCAAGCGGTCGCAGGCGGCTACCGTCTCACCGGAAAATGGGATTTCTCCAGCGGCTGCCGGCAGGCCAACTGGATGGGCGCGCACGGCCATGTGGTCGAGACCGATGGCTCGCTGCGGCTCAACCGCTTCGGCCGGCCGACCGTGCGCACGCTGCTGTTTCCGGTCGAACAGGCGACCCTGATCGACACCTGGCATACAATCGGACTGCGCGGCACGGCCTCGGATTCTTACAGCGTCGACGATCTGTTCGTGCCGGAGGCGTTCAGCACCACGCGCGAGGATCCGACACTTCGCCGCGAGAAGGGTCCGCTCTACGCCTTCACCATGCAGGGTCTTTACGCGGCGGGCGTCGCCGCGGTGGCGCTCGGCATTGCGCGGGCGATGCTGTCCGAGTTCGTCGAACTTGCCTCCCGCAAGGCGCCGCGGGGCCTGACGCGGCTCGCCGACAGCGCGCTGGTGCAGGCCGATGTCGCGCGCATGGAGGCGCGGCTCGGCTCGGCGCGCGCTTATCTCGTGGATACGCTCAGTACGATCTACGCGCAGGCCGGCGAGGTCGTGGCGATCGAACTCGCCGATCGCGCACGCGTGCGGCTGGCCTGCACCAACGCGATCCATGGCGCGATCGAGGTCGCTGACACCACCTACAAGGCCGCCGGTGTTGACGCGATCTTTCCGGGTAGCCCGTTCGAGCGCCGCTTCCGCGACATGCATACGCTGTCGCAGCAGATCCAGTCGCGCGGCGCGCACTTCGAGGCGGTCGGGCACATCCTGCTCGGCGGCGTGCCCGAGGTGTTTCTTTGAGGCGCGGCCACGGGAGACGAATGTCCCGTCATTCGATCACCTCATCGGCGCGGACGAGCAACGATGGCGGCACGGTGAGGCCGAGCGCTTTCGCAATCTTCATGTTGATGACAAGTTCAAATTTCGTCGGCTGCTCAACCGGCAGGTCGGAAGGCCTGGTGCCTTTGAGAATCTTGTCGACGTAGCCGCCGGCGCGGTGGAACAGATCGGCTATATCGGGGCCGTAGACGATCAATCCGCCATTGGCGAATTGCCGGAAAAGATGGATCGCCGGCAGATGATGCTCTGCTGCAAGCGCGATAACGCGTGGCGCCTCTTGATTGATGAGATTATCGCCAAAAACAATCATTGCATCGGCATGCTGGGTAACGGCCGACGCAAAGGCGGTATCGAGTTCTTCGGCCGTGGTCGCCTCAACGACCGGCAGAGCCACGCCAAAGCTGCTTGCCGCGCGGGGTATCTCGGCCAACACAAGCCTGTGCGACGGGTTACCCGGATTTGCCAGGATCGCGATTTTTGAGGCGCCGGGAATCAGCTCCCGGAAGATTTCTATTCGTTTTGCGATGAAATCTCCGGGGACGTAGGTCGCAAGTCCAGTCACGTTGCCGCCGGGACGCGACAAGCTTTGAACGAGGCCGGTCGCGACGGGATCGAACACCGCCACGAATACGATCGGAATGGCAGCCGTTGCCGATTTCAGGGCCAGGGCTACCTGCGGACCGGGCGCAACGAGCAGATCGGGTTTGAGCGCGACGAGTTCGGCCGCCAGAGCCGATATGCGCTCGGCATGCCCCTCGGCCGATCGGTAGTCGACGACCAGATTTCTTCCTTCGATCCAGCCGTGTTCGCGTAAGCTGTCCTGCCACACTTTGAAGATCGGCAAGTTCAGCAATACGCCATCGAGATAGCCGACGCGGCGGGGCGGTGTTTCTGCTCGCAAACGCCGTGGCGAAACCAGCAACGCAGCGCTAGCCGCTATGAAGTCCCGGCGCTTCATTCGATCCTCATCGCAGCCTGAGGAAACGACTTTAGCCTATCAGGTCTCGATGCTCGTCGCACCCAGTGATCGCGGTATCTGACTTGCCCGACGTTTTGCTCTAACCGCTTCGGCGATCAGTCGACCAGCTGATCGGCCGTTGCCAGCAACGCGGGCGGCACCTCCAGCCCGAGCGCTCTTGCGGCTTTCAGGTTGATGGCCACCTCGAATTTGGTCGGGACCTGCACCGGGAGGTCGGCAGGCTTCGCGCCGCGCAGCACCAGGTCGACGTAAGGTGCGGCGCGACGAACGATGTCCTCGAGATCGGGACCGTATGAAAGCAAGCCGCCGGCCGAGACGACGTCACGCCATGGATAGATCGCGGGCACCTTGTGTTGCGCAGCCAGCGCTATTTCCGTCTCGCGATTGATGAACAGGAAGAAGTCGGCCATCGCGACAAAGCCGCTCTCCGGGATGCGTCCGAGGTCGACGATCGCCTTTTCCAGCTCGGCAACCGTTTTCACCGGCAATTCGATCGGTTCGATGTTCAGCGAGAGCGCGGAGCTCTTGAAGTCGGCCATGTAATAGCTGCCGTGACCCGGCGCGGTGTCAGGATTGAAGATCATTGCCACGCGACTGATCTTCGGGGCAATCTGCTTCAGGAGCCCCAACCATTTTCCTCCGATCGACGCCTCGGAATTGTGAAATCCGGTGATGTTGCCTCCGGGGTGGGAGAGGCTTGCGACAAAACCCTCGCCCACGGGGTCCGAGACGATCGCAAACACGATCGGGATCGTGCGAGTCTCTTGCTTCAACGCGGCCGTGACCGGCGTGCCGAAGGCAAGGATGACATCAGGCTGCAGGCCGACCAGTTCTTTCGCAAAGGCCTGCATGCGGGTCACGTCGTCGCCGGCCCACCGCACGTCGATCTGCAGATTGTGGCCGACGGTCCAGCCCAGTGCGGCAAGCTCGCGGTTGAAGACCGACAGCCAGCCCTTTGGCCGTACATCATCCGGGTTGAACGCCAGCAGCACACCTATCCGCCGCACGCGCATGGCTTGCTGGGCGCCGGCTAGCGTCGGCAACCCGGTGGCCGCGACAGCCCCGGCTAATGTGATGAACTCGCGCCGCCTCATGACCCCCGAGCCCGGCTGATTGGCCAACCAACACGGCGCAGCTTTAGCACAAAGCGGGCTTTTCGGGACGGTCGGGCATATCCCGCTCGGCGGGATACCCGAGGTATTTCTCTGAGAGCCTGAGCAGCCCCATTATGGACGGGCGCGCCTTGCGCGGCTTCGGCAGATGTCAGATAGAGTTGGCATGACCGACCACATCGAAATCAACCGCCGGAACTGGGACGAGCGCGCGTCGATTCACGCACGCGATAGCACCGGTGACTACATGCTTGCCAGGTTTCGCGCGGGCGAAGATGCGCTGCATGCGATCGAAGCGGCCGAACTCGGCGACATCTCGGGAAAGCGCGTTCTGCATCTGCAGTGCCATATCGGCCGCGACACGCTGTGCCTGGCGCGCCGTGGCGCGACGGCGACCGGACTCGATTTTTCCGCTGCTGCGCTCGATGTTGCGCGGCGGTTGTCGGATGAGACCGGCCTGAAGGCGGATTTCGTCGAGGGCACCGTGGATCAGGCCCCGGCGTTGACGCCCGGCCCGTTCGATCTGGTCTTCACGACCTGGGGCACCATTTGCTGGCTGCCCGACATGAAGCAATGGGCGAAGGTCATTGCCTCCGTGCTGGCGCCGGGCGGCGAGCTTTACTTCGCTGACGCTCATCCCATGTTTTGCGTCCTGGAAGAGCACGCCGGAAAATATGCGCCCACCTGGGACTATCAAACGCCTGCCGACCGGCCGCTGCAGTTCGTCAACGAGACCACCTATACCGGCGATAAGACGGTGATGGCGCATCAATCGACGCGGGAGTGGATACACTCGCTGTCGGCGGTGCTGGGCGGACTCATCGACGCCGGACTCACGATCACGATGTTCAGGGAGCACGACGTCCTGCCCTGGCAGGGCCTGAAAAGCCTCGTACCGGCGTCGGACAGGCTGTGGCGGTTTCCGGAGGGCGTGCCGCGCATTCCGCTGTCTTATTCAGTGAGGGCAAAAAAGGGCGCGTGAATCTTGCGCGGCTAATTCGCCGCCTCGTATGAGCACTCCGCGCCGCCGCCGCCCTTCTGCTTCAGGGCCTTCGGGTCGAGCGTGCAGCTCAGCTTCGACAGGCTTTCGAAATTCGATCCCGCGGCGCCGTCGGGCGGAATGCCGGCCATGGCTTCGGTCGCATAAAGTTCGTTGGCCTCGCGGCCCTTCAGCGTCCTGGTGGACGTCTTGAAGGTCAGCTCGCAGGAGCGCGCGGTGACGTCGACATTGCTGGTTCGGCACACGATCTTGTCCGCGGTAACCGCGATCTTCGCCGTGTAGGGGAAGTTGGTGTCGCCCTTGAACAGCGCGGCGACCGCC
Source organism: uncultured Alphaproteobacteria bacterium (assembly GCA_963794775.1). Lineage (GTDB taxonomy): Bacteria > Pseudomonadota > Alphaproteobacteria > Rhizobiales > Xanthobacteraceae > Bradyrhizobium. Next base: position 179,406 of record CAWCGA010000035.1, read on the forward strand.
TTCTTGTTGGCTGCCGGCATCGGCGCATATAGCGCCACCACGCCGGCCAGCGCGAGCGCCGCCTGGCCCGTGATGGAGGCGGCGGAGGTGGCCGGGACGGTCCCGAACGCCAGCGCGATTGCAATCACGAGCTTTGCAAATTTCATCCCTGGCTCCCCATTGGCGCCGACCTGCCATGCACGTCGATATTGCGTGGCGCAGAATACCCGGGATTTGCAAGCCTTAATGTGAAATCGCCAAGGCAAGGGCGAGCCCACTCCAATTGACTCGACCCCAACGCAATGTACTCTCGCAGGATTAGAAGAACATCTATCCGCAAAAGGATAGGGCATCTGGGAGGAACGTCATGCGCGGTCTGCGGTTGCTTTGCTATTCGTTTGCGATTCTTGGATTGTTGTTTGCCAACCGGCCGGCCGCGGCCGAAGAAACCATCAAGCTCGCCTATACCGATCCGTTCTCCGGGCCATTCGCCTCGGGCGGCGACGAGTTCCTCAAGGTTTTCCAGTTCATCCTCGCGCGCAAGAACGCCATGGGCGGCGCGCTCGGGCGCAAGTTCGAGCTGGTCCCGTTCGACGACAAGCTGCAGCCGGCCGACGCGCTGATCGCGCTGAAGAGCATGATCGATCAGAACATCCAGTTCGTGATGCATTGCACCGGCTCCAATGTCGGCTCGGCGCTGATCGATGCGGTGTCCAAGCACAATTCGCGCAATCCCGACAACCGCATCCTCTATCTGAACTGCGGCGCGCTCGCGACCGAGCTCACCAACGAGCAATGTGACTTCTGGCACTTCCGTTTTGCGGGCTCTGTCGATATGCGCGCGGCCGCCCGCATCAAGGCGCTGCCTGCCGATCTGAAGAAGGTCTACCTGCTGAACCAGGACTATCTGTTCGGCCAATCGATCCAGAAGGACTCCAAGAAGTGGCTGGCGAAATTGCGTCCCGACATCGAAATCGTTGCCGACGAATTGATGCCGTTCGGCAAGGTGCAGGACTTCGCGCCCTATGTGGCCAAGATCAAGGCCTCCGGCGCGCAGAGCGTGGTCACTGGCAACTATAACCGCGACCTCAATCTCTTGATCAAATCGGCGACCGAGGCAGGACTAGACGTCCGGTTCGACACCTTCCTGTCGCACTTGATCGGCGGCCCGACTGCCATTGGTGCGGCCGGCGAAAACCGCCTGACCTCGATCATGGAGTTCAACGGCAACGTTCCGGTCGATCTCAAGGTGCCGGAAGCGGAGAAACTGGCCAACGATTGGCGGACCAGCGGCCACGACACCGATTTTTCGACGCTCAACTTCGTTACCATGATCGACATGCTGACCGACGCGATCAACAAGGCCAAGTCGACCGATCCGCTCAAGGTCGCACTGGCACTGGAGGATGCGCATGCCAAAGACATGGTCGGCCAGGAAGTGATCATGCGCAAGGACGACCATCAGCTCCTGATGCCGTACTACGCCGGCGTCTTCTCCAAGGACGTCAAATACGATTCCGAGCACACCGGCTTCGGCTGGAAGAACTACATGACGGCAACCACCGCCGACCTGACCCTGCCGACCATTTGCAAGATGAAGCGGCCGGAATGACCTGAAAGGGTCGCGTATCGGGAAGCGAGGACTGGCATCGCATGGAAATCGTCCTCGTTTCCCTGCTCAACGGCCTCGTCTACGGCATGCTGCTGTTCATGCTGGCGAGCGGGCTGACGTTGATCTTCAGCATGATGGGCGTGCTGAATTTCGCGCATGCCTCGATCTACATGATCGGCGCCTATCTCGCCTTCACCGTGAGCCAGTATGTCGGCTTCTTTCCGGCGCTGATCATCGCGCCGATCCTGTGCGGCCTGTTGGGCGCGGCGATCGAGGTGTTCGGGCTTCGTCGCGTCCACAGCAACGGCCACATCGCCGAGCTGCTGTTCACCTTCGGCCTCGTCTTCGTCATCCAGCGCGTGGTGCAGATGACCTGGGGCATGCTGCCGATGGCCTATCGCGTGCCGGCGCTGCTCGACTTTCCGCTATTCACTTTTTACGGCCAGAATTTCCCTGCCTATCGCGGCTTCATGCTGCTGGTCTCGGCCGGCATGCTGCTCGCGACCTGGGTGCTGCTGAAGAAGACGCGCGTCGGCCTGATTATCCAGGCTTCGCTCACCCATCCGCAGATGGTGAGCGCGCTCGGCCATAACGTTCCCAGGGTGTTCACGCTGGTGTTCGCCGGCGGTTGCATGCTGGCGGGGTTGGCCGGCGTGATCGGCGGCAATTACCAGACCACCGAGCCCGGCATGGCCGACGGCATGGGGCCGATCGTCTTCGTGGTCGTGGTGTTCGGCGGGCTCGGCTCGCTGATGGGCTGCTTCATCGCCTCCATCCTGATGGGCATGATCCAAACCTTTGCCGTCATCATCAACGCCTCGCTGTTCGACGTGTTGAAGCCGCTCGGCGTGACGCTGCCGGGCGACAACCTGCTCACGGAATTCATGACGATGCCGGTGGCGCGAATCGGCGCGCTCTTGCCGTTCGTGTTGATGATCCTGATCCTGCTGTTCCGGCCACGCGGGCTGCTGGGCACGCGCGACACATGAGCAAGGGCAACGGAAACATCACGAGCGTACAGGGCTGGGTCTGGATCGCGGCGTTGATCGCCGCGATCGCGATGCCCTGGGTCTTCTTCAACTACCACACCGGCCGCCAGTCGGGCTTCGTCATCTCGATGCTGAGCCAGATGGGCATGATGAGCATCCTGGCGCTGTCCTACAACATGCTGCTCGGGCAGTCCGGGCTGTTCTCGTTCTGCCACGCGGTGTTTTTCGGCATTGGTGGTTACGCGACCATCCACTTCCTCAATTTCGCCGGCGGCGGCTCGCTCCCGCTGCCGCTCGAGGTCATTCCGATCCTGTCGGGCTTCGCCGGATTGGGTCTCGCTATCGTGTTCGGCTACATGGCGACTAAGCAGCGCGCCACCGCGTTCGCCATGATCACGCTCGGCATCGGCGAGCTGATGACGACGGCCGCGCTGAGCTTTCACCACTTCTTCGGCGGTGAGGGCGGGGTCAATTCCAATCGCGTGATCGGTCACAGCCTGTTCGGCTTCAAATACGGCCCCGCGATCCAGGTTTACTATCTGATCCTCGGCTGGACCGTGATTTCCGCGCTGTTGATGCTGTACCTGACGCGCACGCCGCTCGGGCGTATGGCGAATGCTTCGCGCGACAATTTCGAGCGGGTGCAGTTCGTCGGCTACGACCCGCGCATGGTGCGCTTCCTGCAGTTCGCGCTGTCCGGGTTTTTCGCCGGCATTGGCGGCGGGCTCTACGCCATCACCTATGAGATCGTCACCTTCGATGCGCTGGCGGCGCCCTTGTCGGCCAACGCGCTGTTGATGACCTATATCGGTGGATCCGCCGCTTTCGGCGGTCCGATCCTTGGCGCGGTGCTGATCACGCTGTTGCAGAGCGGCGTCAGCCTGATGTCGAACTCTTGGCTGGTCTATGTCGGTGTGCTCTTCATCACCATGGTGATCTTCGCGCCGCAAGGCATCATGGGGCTGATCGAAGCGCACGGCCCCATCCTCAGCACCGGCCGCCTCTCGCGCTTGCTGGTGCCCTATCTGCGCGTGATCGTGCCGGCGCTACTCATGGTGCTCGGCTTCGTCGGCATCGTCGAGCTGGCTTCGTTCCTGACCATCGGCGCCGCGCAAGGCAAGGTGCTGGTCCTGTTCGGCCACAAGATCGACGAGCATGCCGTGCTGCCCTGGCTTGCCGCCTTCGGCTGCCTGATCGTCGGCACGCTCTGGTTCAATATCGAGGCGCGCGCGTTTCGCCGGGTCTGGGACGGCCTGATGCTGGAGCTGAAGCCGCAGCGGAGCATCGCATGACCGGGACCGCGCTCTCGCTTCGCAACGTCGACAAGTCCTTCGGTCCGACCGAGATCATCCGCGGCGTCAATCTCGACATCAAGACGGGCGAGCGTCACGCCATTATCGGCCCCAACGGCGCCGGCAAGACCACGCTGTTCAACCTGGTCAGCGGCCGCTTTCCGATCTCCTCCGGCGAGATCCTGCTCAATGACGTGCGCATCGACGGTATGCCGCCGCATCGTATCAACCGCATGGGTCTGTCGCGCAGCTTCCAGATCACCTCGATCTTCCATCGGTTGTCGGTGTTCGAGAATTTGCGCTGCGCGCTGCTCTGGAGCATGGGCTATCGCTATTCGTTCTGGACGCCGCTGTGGCGACAGCGCGAGCTGAACGAGAAGACCGTCATGATCCTGGAGGATTTGAACCTCGCCTCGCGCCGCGACACGCCGGCCGGGCTCTTGTCCTACGCCGACCAGCGCGCGCTGGAGATCGGCATGACGATTGCCGGCGGCGCCTCCGTGATCCTGCTGGACGAGCCGACCGCGGGCATGAGCAACACCGAAACCGACAATGCCGTCGAGTTGATCCGTCGCGTCTCGCAGGGCAAGACCCTGGTCATGGTCGAGCACGACATGAAGGTGGTTTTCAATCTCGCCGACGTCATCACCGTGCTGGTCTACGGCCAGGTCATCGCATCGGGTACGCCGCAAGCGGTGCGCGCCAACAAGGCGGTGCAGGAAGCCTATCTGGGTGCGCTCGCGGCATGATCCTCGAAGTCGCAAACCTCCATGCGTATTACGGGCAGAGCCACATCCTGCACGGCGTCGATCTCGATGTCGGCGATGGCGAGATCGTCAGCCTGTTGGGGCGCAACGGCGTCGGGCGCTCCACCACCTGCAAGGCGATCATGGGGCTGCTGCCGGCGACAGGTACGATCAGGTTTCGCGACAAGGACATTGCCGGCCTGCGGCCGGATCAGGTCGCGCATTGCGGCATCGGCTATGTGCCGGAAGACCGGTTGATCTTTCCGACACTGACGGTGCGGCAGAATCTCGAGCTTGGCCTGAAACGCGCCGGCCAGTTCGGCCGCTGGAATCTCAAGGACGTCTATCGCCTGTTTCCAAACCTGGAGGCGCGGCAGGACGTGTCGGCCGGCGTGCTCTCCGGCGGCGAGCAGCAGATGCTGACGATGTGCCGCACCCTGATGGGCGATCCCGACCTGATCCTGATCGACGAGCCCACCGAGGGGCTGGCACCCAAGCTGGTCGAGCAGGTCGGCGAGTTGCTGGCCGAAATCTCCCGCCGTGGCGTCGCCATCCTGCTGATCGAGCAGAAACTCGGCATAGCGCTGAAGATTTCCAGCCGCCTCTTCGTCATGGGCCATGGCCGCATCGTGTTTCAGGGCAAGCCGGACGATTTCGGCGCCAATTCCGCGGTGCGCAAGGAATGGCTGGAAGTGTGATTTGGGCCACCTTCCGTCTGTCACGGCGAGCCGGATCGGAGTATTTTCCTGTAACGCTTCGGCCTTGGGAGACGTCATGCGGCGGCGGGTGTTCATCAAGGCTGGCCTTGCCTTCGCAGCCATTCCGCCGTTCGTCGCGCTGGCGCAGCAATCGCCGAAAATTCCACGGATCGGCGTGCTCTGGCACGCCGGCAGCGCGAAGGATGAGGGTTCGAATTTCCCTGAACTGGTGAAAGGTTTCACTGAGCTCGGTTACGTCGAAGGTCGCACCATCGTACTGGAGCACCGGTTTCCGAACGAAGTGCCGGCTCAGTTCGAGCGGATGGCCACTGAGCTTGTGGCGTCCGGTGTCGACGTGCTCGTCGCGGTCGGCGCCAATGCCGCGCCCTACGCCAAGGCGGCGACATCAACCATTCCGGTGGTCTTCGCCGTTGTGCCCGACCCGCTCGGCAGCAACCTTGTGAAGAGCCTGGCGCGGCCGGAAGCGAACGTCACCGGTTTCACCAATTCTGCGAGCGACCTCGTCGGCAAGCGGCTCGAGCTTCTCAAGGAACTCGTGCCCGGACTGTCGCGCGTTGCATTGCTGGTCAATTCCAATTCCAAACTGGCAACGCCGTACAGTGAAGGCTTTGAGGCCGCCGCGGTCAATCTTGGACTGTCGGGTTCGACGTTCAAATGGCTCAAGCCGGAAGATCTGGAATCGACCCTCGCGGCGATGAAGGCCGCCGGCATCCAGGCCATGATGATCAATCCCGATGGTTGGGCGTTTACCTATCGTGCTGACATCGCGAAGCTCGCGCTGGCCAACGGAATTATTCTCTCGAGCTGGTCGCGGCAGACCTTCGATGCCGGCGCCTTCATGTCCTATGGCGTCAACCACGATTACATTTGCCGTCGTGTCGCTGTCTATGTCGACAAGCTGCTGAAGGGCGCGAAACCCGGTGACCTTCCGGTGGAGCAGCCGACCAAATTCGAGTTCCTGATCAGTCTTCGCGCGGCCAAAGCGCTTGGCAGAGATGTGCCCGCGGCAATGCTCTCGCGCGCCGACGAAGTGTTTGAATGAAGGCACGGACGCAATAGAATTGCCCGGCGGACCTGCCGGAATTGCGCTTGCGCGGGAAGGATATCGGCGGGATATTTGACGCGCGGCAGCAAATCGCCGCCAACAGCAAAATTCGAGGAAGCGCAAGAGCATGGCTACGGCAACGCGGATCGACTGCGACATCCACCCGGCGGTCGGGGGAACGCGCACGACGCTGCTGCCCTATCTCGACGATCACTGGAAAGAGCAGGTGGTGAGCCGCGCCATCGACGGGCTCGATCTGACCTCCTATCCGCCGAACATGCCGCTGTGCGGCCGGCCGGACTGGCGGACGGCAGGAAGAAAGCCGGGCAGCGATTTGCAGATGGTCCAGCGTGGCGCATTCGACCAGCTCGGCGCAAGCCACGCGATCTGCAACGTGCTCTATGGCGCCTCCGCCGTCTATGATCCCTACATGGCGCTGGCCTTCTGCAAGGCGATCAACGACTGGATCGCGGCCGAATGGCTGTCGCAGGATCCACGGTTGCGCGCCTCGATCCTGGTGCCGATGCAGGCGCCAGATCTCGCACTCGAGGAGATCGAGCGGCACGCGAACGACAATCGCTTCGTGTCCATCCTCGTGCTGGCGCAGGGCGAGATGCTGCTCGGCCGCCGGCAGTTCTGGCCGATCTATGCGCTCGCCGAGAAGTACAAACTGCCGATCGCGATTCATGCCGGCAGCAGCTATCGGCAGGCGCCGAGCTCGGTCGGCTGGCCATCGCATCGCTATGAATATTATCTGGTCGAGTCGCATGCCTTCCAGGCGCAGATATTGAGCCTGATCTATGAAGGCGTATTCGGCAAATTCCCGGGACTGAAGGTCGTGCTGATGGAGTCCGGCGTGAGCTGGCTGCCCGCCTTCATGTGGCGCGCCAACAAGACCTGGCGCGGCGTGCGCGTCGAGGTGCCCTGGGTCGAGCGCGAGCCGGCCGCGATCATCCGCGATCATGTCCGCGTCACCATGCAGCCGTTCGACGGTCCGCCGAGTGCGCAAGGCGTCGCCGACGTGATCGAGCAGATCGGCTCGGAAAAGATGTTCCTGTTCGCGTCCGACTATCCGCACTGGCAGTTCGACGGCGACGATCCGCTGCCGCCGCATCTGCCGCCCCACATCATCTCGCGCATGTGCGCGGACAATCCGCTGGAGACATTCCCGCGGATGAAGCTGAATTGAGAATCAGGAGGATCGCATGAGTGAAGTCATCGACCGCCCGCTGTCAAAGCAAGAGCAGACCGCCCAGAGCCGGCTGCGCATCATCGATTGCGACATCCATCCGAGCCTGCGTTCGCGCGCCGACCTCAATGAGTTCCTGCCGAAGCGCTGGCAGGAGCATCTGAAGACTTACGGCGACCATCTGCGCACGCCCTATATCGGCACCACGCCGTATCCGCGCTCCTCACCGCTGATCTGCCGCCGCGACGCCTGGCCGCCGAGTGGCGATGTGCCCGGCTCCGATCTCGCCTTCATGCAGAAGCAGCATCTCGATCCCTACGATGTCGAGTTCGGCATTTTGCAGGTGCTCGATCTCTTCATCTTCTCGCAGCAGAACCTGGAATGCGGCGCGGCGATCCAGCGCGCCATGAACGAGTGGCAGCTTGCGCACTGGGCGCATCGCGATCCCCGCCTGAAGGCTTCGATCCTGGTCAGCCAGGACGATACCGAGGCGGCGACCGCCGAGATCGACCGCTGCGCGAAGATTGGCGAATACATCCAGATCAACATCTCGCCGCGCGCCAACGAGCCGCTCGGCCGCCGCCGCTACTGGCCGATTTACGCACGCGCGCAGGAATTGGGTCTGCCGATCGGCATTCACACCGGCGGCTATGGCGGGCATCCGCCGACCGGTGGCGGCTGGCCGTCCTATTATTGCGAGGAGCATCATTCCAACGCGCACACCATGTCCGCGATGCTGTCGAGCATGGTGATCGAGGGCGTGCCCGAGCGCTTCCCGAAGCTGAAATTCGTGTTCATCGAGGGCGGGTTCGGCTGGGTGCCGCCGACGATATGGCGGATGGACCAGCATTTCGAACGCTTCCGCAGCGAGGTGCCGCATCTCAAGCGCAAGCCGAGCGAATATGTCCGCGACCATTTCTGGTTCACGACGCAACCGATCGACGAACCTGATGAAGCGAAACACCTGCGCCAGTTGATCGAGTGGGTCGGCATCGACCGGCTGCTGTTCTCGTCTGACTATCCGCACTGGGATTACGACGACGCGCGCTTCGCCTTCAAGACGCCGCTGTCGGATGCCGAGCGGAAGAAGATTTTCAACACCAACGCGCGTGCGGTCTACAAGTTTTAGAATGCCGAGAGGAACGTAACCCCTAGCGGCTACGGAAGTAGGCTCCCTCCCCCTTGCGGGGGAGGGTTGGGGAGGGGGTACAACGAGCTTCGGTGCAAGTTTGACCCCCACCCCTAACCCCTCCCCGCAAGGGGGAGGGGAACAGACCGGCGCTAGCCGCCGATAGTCAAATGCAAAAACTGGTTGAACGGGCTGCGGACATAGTCCGCGAAGGCTTCGCCGTCGGCGAAGCCGCGTTGCCGATAGAGCGCTAGCGCCGGCTCAAAGGCAGGCCCTTGGCCCGTTTCCAGGCTTAGCCGGCGAAGGCCGCGCGCGCGAGCCTCCGCGATGATGTGCTCCAGTATCGCGGCGCCGACGCCTTGGCGCAGGTGATCCGGATGGGTGCGCATCGACTTGACCTCACCGGACGCGGCATCGAACTGCTTGAGCGCGCCAATTCCACAAACCGCTTCGCCCTTCCAGGCGGTCCACACCGTCACGCCGGGCGCCTGCAGGCCCGAAAGATCGAGCGCGAACACATGACCGGGCGGCGAGTTGGCATGCATGCCCGCCAGATGCAGGCGCAACAATTCCTGCGTCGCGGCGCTCGACAGGTCGTCGACACGGATCTCCATTTTCTTGCCCATCACCTGTTGGTTTGCAGCCGGCGGAACCGTCGTCCGGCGGCTGATTGCATCGTCCCGCGCCGTCGCGTTACACTTCCGGGATAACTGCATTTTAGCAGCTGCACCGGGCTGATGCCATGACACGTCACATCGTCGCGCGCACCACTGACATTCCGCCCGGCGGCAACAAGGTCGTCGACATCGGCGGCCGCGACATCGTCGTGTTCCATGTCAACGGCGAATTCTTCGCGCTGCTCAATCGCTGTCCGCATGAGGGCGCGCCGCTCGAAAAAGCCGCCTGCATTGCGCGGCTGACCTCGCCGGAGCCCGGAATCTACCAGCGTTCGCGCGTCGGCGAATTCCTGCGCTGCGCCTGGCACGGCTGGGAGTTCGACATGCGCACCGGGCAGTCCTGGGGCGATGCCAAACGTTTCAGAATTCGATCCTATCCGGTCGCGGTCGAACGCGGCGAGGAGCTGGCAGGCGAAATGCAGAAAGGTCCCTACATCGCCGAGACCTTCCCGGTCCATGTCGAGGACAGCTACGTCATCGTGGAGACGTGACGCTTTGCCTCCTTAAAGCTCGCTTGCCGCCATCCCTTGGTCTGCGCTAAATCAACTCTTGGGCGAGTAGGGGGCGGGCTCGGATGGCATCCAAGAGAGCGAAAAAGCGAACGCGCAAGGCGAGCGGCAAGGCAGCCGAAGACGCCTACAGGCATCACACCCGTGTCGACGGCAGCGAGCGCAGCAAGCCCGGCAAGGGCGCCAGGCGAATTGGCGATGCAGATCCGACCAGGACGATCGAGCTCACGCTGTCGCTGCGTGGACCAAAGTTGCCGTCCGCCGATGCGCTTGCCGATGGCCCGCTCTCGCGCGCAAAGTTCAGGAAGCAATATTGCGCCTCGCCGCGCGACGCGGCCAGGGTCGCGAAGGTTCTGAAGACCTTCGGTTTCAGGATTGTAAGCACGACGCTGGAAACCCGCAGCATGCGGGTCTCAGGCACGATTGCCGCCGCCGAAGCCGCGTTTCACGCGCGCCTGCGCATGTACAAAAGCAAGCGCCAGGGCGTCTTCAGGGACCGCGAGGACGACTACAAGCTGCCGCCCGGTCTCGACGGAATCATCACGGCGATCCTCGGCCTTGGCGAGCGCCGCGTCGGCAAGAAGCGGCTCGCCTCCGGCCGTGGCGAGGTTCCGCTAAAGCCATTCGGACCTGCGGATTTCGAGCGGCACTACCACTTCCCGCATGGCGATGCGGCCGGCCAGAAGATCGCGATCGCGGAGTTCGTGGACGAGTGGTTTCCGGACGACGTCGCGGCCTATTGCCGGTTCTACAAGCGGCCGGTGCCGAAGATCACGACCGTTCCGATGCACATACGTCTGCGCAACCGCAAGCAGGTCGCGAAGCTGCCGCGAGCCGACCGCAGCGATGCGATCAGCGACGCCAAGGAAGTGATGATGGATACCGAGATCATCGCAGGCCTGTGCCCCAAGGCTTCGATCTCGGTCTATTTTGCGCACGACAGCCAGAAGGGCTGGGTCGACATGCTCGATCGCGTGATCAGGGATCGCCCCGTCGTGTTCTCGATGAGTTGGGGCGCAACCGAGGACGGGGACGACTGGGCGCCGGCCGCCGTCGATGCCATCAACGAGCGGCTGCATGTGGCGGCCGCGCTCGGCATTACCATTTGCGCGAGCGCAGGCGACGACGGCAGCAGTGACGAGCAGAACGATGGCCGTGCCCATTGCGCCTTTCCGGCGTCGAGTTCCCTTCGTGCTCGCGGTCGGCGGCACCCAGATGGAGCATCATGAAGGCCAGTTGATCGAACGGGTCTGGCACAAGAAGCCGGGCCGGCGCACGCCGAACCGCAAGCGACGAAGCGGCGCCACCGGCGGCGGCGTCAGTACGCGTTTTCCGCGCCCGGAATGGCAGCGCGTCGAGGTCAAGTCAGTCAACAAGGGCAGCATCGACGGCCGCGTGGTGCCCGACGTCACGGCGCTGTCGGGCCCGCCCTGGTACGCGATGGTGTTGAACGGCAAGTGGACCACCGGCGGCGGCACCAGCGCCTCGGCGCCGCTCTGGGCTGCGCTGCTCGCGCGTATCAACGCGCTGCTGCCGAAGAAGAAGCGCCAGCGTTTCCTGACGCCGCGGCTCTACAAGCTGTCCGCGTTCGGCGAACCGCTCGGCAGGCACGTCTGTCACGACATCATCATCGGTCACAACACGTCGATCCCGCACCCCCGTAGGGGCTATGCAGCGGGTCCCGGCTTCGATGCTGCTTCCGGTTGGGGAACACCGATCGGCACGTCCTTGTTGCTTGCGCTGTGAGGCGCAAACTGTCATCAGCGCCGCATAGAATGCTCGCGCATTTCTGGTGACGGGAGAGCCGATGTCCAAACAGTCGATGCGGGAAGAGGCCGAACGGCTGATCCGTGAAACCATGGAAAAGCGCAACCTCGTCGTCAAACAGGGCAACACGCGGATCGAGGCGGTCTGCGGCAAGTGCGGCGGTCCCAACCGGCTGACGGCAGAAAAGGGCACGACCCGCATCAAGTTCGCCTGCAAGCATTGCGGACACAAGCAGGAGACGCTGTAGTCCCGGAGAGCCCGCGTGGCCAAACCAACCGTCGCTGCCGGCATTGCATCCGGCCAATGCCTGTGCGGCAAGGTCTCACTTGAGATCGACGTGCCGGCGCGCTGGGCCTGGCACGATCATTCCGCATCGAGCCGGCGCGCGCACGGCGCGGCCTACGCCACCTATGTCGGCAGCTGGCGCAAGCGCTTTCGCATCATCAAGGGCAAGGCTCAAGTGACGCGCTACGAGGATGCGGCGACGAAGACCGCGCGTAGCTTCTGCTCGAGCTGCGGCACGCCGCTGTTCTACGAACGCGGCCGCTCGCCGCACATGGTCAACATTCCGCGCGCGTTGTTCTCGGGCCGCACCGGCCGGCAGCCGCTTTATCACATCGCCATCGAAGAGCTGCAGGAATGGGCCTATACCGGCGAGCCGCTGGTGCCGCTGAAGGGTTTTCCCGGCGTGGTCTGGCAGCGCTCGAAGAAGAAGCGCCGCAGCGCGGGTGAAGACCCGTTCGAGCTCAGCCGCGAAGCTGATTGAAGGCCTGCTGGAGCTTCTCCGACGCGTCCATCAGTTTCTTCCGCGTCGCGTCAAGCCAGCCGCGGTCGGCAGCGAGGCGATCCTTCGCACCATCGAGCATGCGCGCGACTTCCGCCGGCTGCGGCCCGCCGAGCCCCTTGCTCGCGACCACCATGTTCTCGGCTGAAAGCGAGCGGCGGAACGCCTCCTCCGACAGCGGCAGCTTCGCATCCATCTTCGCCGCGGTCGCGATCTCGGCATAAATCCGCTGCGCTTCGCTGTAGGGAATCTGGCTCGCGCGCAGGCGTTTGCCCCGGCCGTAATTGACCAGTTCCGAGGCAAAGTGATGCCCGATCCGGAACGGCACATCGGCCTCGCGCTGCAGGGTGTCGGCAAGCTCGGTCGTGGTCGAATAGTCGCTGTTGACCTCGTCCAGCGCACGCTCTGGCCGGAAGCGCATGGTGCGGATCACGCTTTCGGCGTGCGCGAACAGCGCGGCCATGTCGCGCAGCATCACATTGGGAAATTCCTTGGGATTGCCGAAATCCTTGTAGTCGCTCATCCCTGCCTCGACATTGTGCGCGATGATAGCGAAAGTGCCGGCCTCACCGATCAGCGTGCTCGCTTCGGCGCGCAGCCGAACCAGCCCGCTTGGATTGCGCTTCTGCGGCATGATCGAGGAGACGCCGGTCTCGTTGCCTTCGGTCAGGATGATCCAGGGCTCGGTCTGGGCATATTGCGCGGTGACGTCGGCAATGAAGGTGCCGAGCGTGAGCGCCGCCGAGGTCGATAGCCCCGCAAGCTCCGCGCCGCCGTCGATCGGCGATATCTGGTTGGCGTCGAGCGAGTTCTCGACCGGCACATCGAAGCCGAGCAGTTCGGCGAGGCGAGGGCGATCGACCGGGAAACTCGATGTGCCCAGCGCAGCCGCGCCGAGCGGCGACTGGTTGAGCCGCGCGTAAGCCTCGCGCATCCGCGTCGCCTGACGGTCGAGCGCATTGGCATAGGCCGAGATGTAATGCCCGAGCGTGATTGGCTGCGCCTGCACGCCCCAAGTGTAAGCCGGCAGGATTGCGTTCGGCGCCTGTGCAGCGAGCGCCAGCAGCGCGTCGCGCATACCGTTGAGCTTGTCGAAGGCGGTGAGGAAATCGTCGCGCGTGATCAGCCGCTGCGTGGTCGCGCCGATGTCCTGCCGGCTGCGTCCTGAGTGAAGCCGGCTGATGTCGGGCCCGCCCGCTGCCATCAAATCCTTCTCGACCACGAGATAATCGCCGGACCGCACCGCACCGGGTGCGTCGCCCGCTTCATCGACGCGGTTGATGGCGTCGAAGATTTTCGCACCGAGCGGCTTTGGCACGATGCCGCGCTCGACCACCATCACGGCAGACGCCTTGTTGATCTCCGACATCCAGAAGAAGCGGTCGCGCGGTGCGGCGAGCGAGGGGCTCGCGAGGCTGATGGCCAGCACGAGGCCAATGCCGGCGAGACAGGCGTGCGTCATGATCTCCTCCCGATCGTTTGTCGCCTTATACCGCAGCAACTCGCGCCTGCCAGCGCAAGGCAGCCATGACGGCCCTCCATTGATCTCATCGCAGGGATCAGCTTGATTGCCTCGGACCCGCGTGCCGAGAGAGCGACGGGCGTGGAGGAGACATGAAGAACCGCATTACCGGCCGCTCAGCCTTTCTGGCGCTGCTCAAGGACGAGGGCATCACCCATCTGTTCGGCAATCCCGGCACCACCGAATTGCCGATCATGCATGCGCTGAAGGACCATCCCGATCTCACCTATGTGATGGCGATGCAGGAAAGTCTCGTGGTCGCGATCGCCGACGGTTACTCCCGCGCCTCCGGCAAGCTGGTCGCCTGCAACGTCCATGTCGCGCCGGGTCTCGGTAATGCGCTGGGTTCCCTGTTCAACGCCAAATTCACCGGTACGCCGATGATCCTCACCGCAGGCCAGCAGGAGCAGGGCCACGGGCTGATGGAGCCGGTGCTGTACGGTCCGCTGGTGCAGATGGCCGAGCCCTTGGTGAAATGGGCGGTCGAGGTGACGCGGCTGGAAGATTTGCCGCGCATCGTGCGCCGCGCCGCCAAGATCGCGACCACGCCGCCGACCGGCCCCGTCTTCATCTCGCTGCCCGGCGATATCCTCAATTCCGAGGCCGGCATCGAACTCGGCCGCTCCACCCGTGTCGACACCCGCGTCAGGCCGTCGGATGAGAGTCTGCAGGCGCTCGTCGCGCGCATCCTGAAAGCGCAGCGGCCGGTGATCATCGCCGGCGACGAGATCGTCAAAAGCGATGCGCTGCAGGAAGCGGCGCAATTCGCCGAAGCGCTGGGTGCGCCGGCCTATCAGTGCTCGACGCCCTACGGCGCGCAATTCCTGTCCGAGAGTCCGTGCTTCATGGGCGCGCTGTCGCGGCTGCAAAAGCAGGTGCGCGAGGTGCTCTCTCCCTACGATCTCATGATCGTGCTCGGCGCCGACCCGCTGCGGATGAGCGTCTACAGCGAAGTCGATCCGATGCCGGACGGCATGGGAATCGTGCAGGTCGGCCTGGTCGACTGGGACCTCGCCAAGAATTACGGCGCGGAGATCGCGCTGAAGGCCGATGTGAAGGAAACGCTGCGCGCGCTGGTGCCTGCGTTGAAGACGGCCGGCGGCAGCGCACTGGAGTCGCGTGCGAAGAAGAGCGTCAGTGATCTCGCGGCCAAGAACTGGAGCGCGCGGCGCAAGCCGCTGATGGAGCAGATCGCGAAGTCAGGTGCGAAGTCGCCGATCGAGCCGGACTATCTCTCGCTGCAGGTCGTCGAGGCGATGCCCGACAATGCGATCCTGGTCGACGAGGGCCTCACCTCCGGCCGCCAGCTGTTGTCGCTGCGGCCGCATCGCGACCGCTACGGCTATCATGCGCTGGCCTCCGGCGGCATCGGCTGGGGCCTGCCGGCTTCCGTGGGCGTCAGCCTCGCCAATCCCGATCGGCCGGTGGTCTGCTTCTCCGGCGACGGCAGCGCGATGTATTCAATCCAGTCGCTGTGGACGGCGGCGCATCACAAGCTGCCGCTCAATGTCGTGATCTGCAACAATGGCGGCTACCGCATCATCAAGCAGCGGCTGCTCTCCTTCCACGGCGACGACAATTATATCGGCATGGACTTCGTCGACCCGCCGGTGGATTTTGCCGGCATGGCGAAATCGCTCGGGCTGGAGGCGATGCGGATCACCGATCCCGCCGAGCTCAAGCCGAAGCTCTCGGACGCGTTCAAGCGGCCCGGCGCCAAGCTGATCGAGGTGGTATTGAATAACGCTGTGAATTGATCGCGGAATCGTAGGGTGGGTTAGGCGCGAAGCGCCGTAACCCACCTCTTCTGTTGTCACGGAAATAGAAGTGGTGGGTTACGCGGAGTTTATCATCGGGCCGGCCCAGAGGGCCGGACCCGTTGGCTAACCCACCCTACGTTTCTTCGCTATTTGAGGGAGAGTTACTCCGCCGCCCGCGCGCGCACCTGGGGCCGGTACTGCGCGGCCGGATGCGGCGCTGACAGACGTGCACGACCCTTGCCGAACAGTTTCTCGCGCAACGTGCCTTCCGCATACGCGCGTTTGTAACGCCCGCGCCTGGTCAACTCAGGCACCAGCATGTCGGCAATATCCTCGAAGTCGCCGGGCGAGACCGCAAAGGGCATGTTGAGGCCGTCGACGTCGGTGGCCTCGAACCACGCCTCGATCTCATCGGCGACCTTTTCCGGCGTGCCGACAATGACGGGCCCGATGCCGCCGATGCCGACATGCTCGGCGACCTCGCGCACGGTCCAGACGCGATCGGGATCGGCGCGGGTGATGTTGTCCATCGCGCTGCGGCCGGCGTCGTTGGTGACATGACGCACCTGTTGGTCCAACGCCATCGTCGAGAAATCGACGCCGGTCCAGCCGGACATCAGGGTCAGCGCGCCCTCGGGGCTGATGTGACGGCGATACTCCTCATGCTTCGCTTTCGCTTTCGCCTCGGTCTCGCCGAGGATCACCGTGAACATGCTGAACATCAAAATTTCGCGCGGGTCGCGGCCGCATTTCGCCGCGAGCTCGCGAATGCCTGCGACGCGTGGCGCGATCACCTTGGCCGATGGCCCCGACATGAACACGCATTCGGCATGCTCTGCGGCGAACTGGCGGCCGCGCGGCGAGGTGCCGGCTTGATAGAGCACCGGCGTGCGCTGTGGCGAGGGTTCGGCGAGATGGATCGCGTTGAGCTTGTAGTTCGTGCCGTCGTGAGTGACGCGATGCACCTTGGACGGATCGGTGAAAATGCCGCGCGCGCGGTCGCGGATCGCCGCATCGTCCTCCCAGCTTCCCTCCCAGAGCTTGTAGACGACTTCCATATATTCGTCGGCGATGTCGTAACGGTCGTCATGCGCGGTTTGCTTGTCCTTGCCGGCGCCGCGCGCGGCGCTGTCGAGATAGCCGGTGACGACATTCCAGCCGATCCGCCCCTCAGTCAGATGGTCGAGCGTCGACATCCGCCGCGCGAACGGGTAGGGCGGCTCGAAGGAGAGATTGGAGGTTACGCCGAAGCCGAGATGTTTCGTCACCGCCGCCATCGCCGAGATCAGCAGCAGCGGCTCGTTGGCCGGCGTTTGTGTGGCGTATTTCAGCGCCGCGTCCGGGCTATTGCCGAACACATCGTAGACACCGAGCACATCGGCAAGAAACAATCCGTCGAAGCGGCCGCGCTCCAGCGCTCTTGCGAGATCGAGCCAGTAGGGCAGGCGGTTATATTCGGCCGTGCGGTCGCGCGGATGGGTCCACAGCCCCGGCGATTGATGCGCCACGCAATTCATGGCGAAGGCGTTGAGCCGGATTTCCTTGGTCATGATCCGCGCGACTTTGCTTTAGCGCCCGGCCTGCTTGAACGGCAGTTGCGCGTCCGCAGGCGGCGCGACATGGGCGACGTTGAGGGTCATCGAGACCACGTCGTAATAGCCGCTGACCGCGATCAGGTCCATCACGCCGTTCTCGCCCAACTTGTCGACCGCCTTGGCGTAGATCGCGTCATCGACGTGATGATCCCGGCGCAGCTGGGTGGCGAATTCCCACACGATGGCCTCGTCGTCCTTCATCTTGGCGGGCTTGTTGCCGGCGCCGATGGCGGCGACGATGTCGGGATCGAGCCCGGCCTTGATTGCAAGCGGCGCATGCGCGAACCACTCATAGGTCGAGCCCCAATATTGCGCGGTCATGATGATCGCCATCTCGTTGATGCGCCTGTCGAGCGAGGATTTGAAGCGGACATATTCGCCGACCTTCTGCAGGCGGTCGGCAAGCTCCGGGCTGCGCAGCCAGGCATTGAACGGGCCGCTCATGCCCTTGCGCGGGCCAGACATGATGGCGTCGGCCACCGTGCGCTGTTGCGGCGTCATCTTGTCGAGCGGAATTTCCGCAAAGCGCTCGCCACCCAGCGCGAAGGCGGAGCCTGCAAACAGCAGGCAAACGGCAGTCGCGCGCACAAAAGTCTTCATGGCTCTCTCCCTGATCGCTCCGGTCTCATCGCCGGGCTGAGGGTCAGAATTGTTGCACTACGGGAGGTTTTGGCAAGGCAAATCCGGCGGACTTCCGCCTGCCGAAATTCATGCCCTGTTGCGTCCCAATGCCAGCGATCTAGGATCAAGGTCAGGGAGATCATTCATGCAAGACGTATCGTTCGGCTTTCAGGCGGCGGCTTCGGACGTGGCCGGAGTTCCCGACGCCCAGCTCTATCGCGATCTGATGTCCGACTGCGAATTGGGCCACCGGCTCGGCTATGACGCGGCGTGGCTCTTGGAACATCATTTCAGCGACTATTACCCGACGCCGAGCCCGCTTCTGATGATGGCGCATATCGCGGCGAGATTTCCCGACCTGTCGCTCGGCACCTCGGTGCTGGTGCTGCCCTGGTATCATCCGCTGCGGCTCGCCGAAGAGATCGCCATGCTCAACATGCTGACCCGGGGCACGCTGCATCTCGGCATCGGGCGCGGCACGGCGCGGATGGAGTACAATGCTTACAACATCGACATGAACGAAGGCCGCGCGCGCTTTGCCGAAGTGTTCGAGATCGTCGAGCAAGGCCTCACGGGAAAGCCGTTCTCCTATCACGGCAAGTTCTGGAACATCGAGCAGCCGATCCGCATCCGCCCCGAGCCCGGCGAGAAGCCCGTGCGCTTCTATGGCGCGATCGGCAGTCCGGCCAGCGCCGAGGTGATGGGCGACCTCGGCATTCCGCCGATCTGTCTCTCGACCTTCCCCGACGGTCTGCTGGTGAAAATCCTGGATCGCTGGCGGGCGCGCGCGGGCGCAAAAGCGAATAACGCCATTCTCCCGATTTCGGTGAAAATGTTCATCGCCGACACCGACGAGGAGGCCCGCGAGATGGGCCGGCGTTATTATCCGCCTTATTTCGCGCTGCAGGCCGATCACTACGAGGCGGACGCCGACCCCTGGACCAACATTCCGGAATATGCCGACTTCAGCCGGATGTTCGCAAACCTGCGCAAGATGACTAATCCGACGGAGCTCGGACCGTTCCTCGATTCCAACCTGATCGGCACCCCGGAGACGATCTGCAAGCGCATCGATGCCCTGATCGGACTCGGCTTCAACTACTTCATGGTGTCATCGGCGACGCCGGGCACGCCGCGCGCCGTCCGTCAGCAGATGATGACGCGCTTTGCCGAACAGATCTGCCCGCGTTACTCCAGCGCGATGCGCAAGGGCCGCGCCGCATGAGCCGGCTTGATGCCATCGCCAATGTCCGCCGGCAGTTTTCGTCCGGCGAGTTCCTGCAAACGCTTTCGCGACGCGTCGCCTACAAGACCGAAAGCCAGAGCACCGGCCGAGAGAGGAACTGCGCGCCTATCTCGAAATGGAGATGCGCCCGTCTTTCGCCGAGCTCGATTTCGAAAGCCGGCTGGTGGAATCGCCGAGCGGCAAGTCGCCATTTCTGGTCGCCGAACATCGCGAGGATTCGCGGCTTCCCACCGTGCTGGTCTACGGCCATGGCGATGTGGTCCCAGGCATGGAAGGCGAATGGCGCGGCGGGCTCGATCCCTGGGCGACCACCACGATCGGCAATCGCGTCTATGGCCGCGGCATCGCCGACAATAAGGGCCAGCACAGCATCAATCTCGCGGCGCTTGCCGCGGTGCGCGAGGCCCGCGGCGGCAAACTCGGCTTCAACGCCAAATTCCTGGTTGAGATGGGCGAGGAGATCGGCTCGCCCGACCTCAAGAAGGTCTGCGCGTCGTTGCGCGACGAGCTGAAGGCCGACCTGCTGCTCGCCTCCGACGGCCCGCGGCTCGCCGCCGACCGGCCGACCATCTTCCTCGGTTGTCGCGGCGGCATCCGCATTCATCTCGATGTGAATTTGCGCGAAGGCGGCCATCACTCCGGCAATTGGGGCGGCTTGCTGGCCAATCCCGCAACGATCCTTGCGAATGCGATCGCGACCTTGGTCGACGGCCATGGCCGCATGAAGCTGGAGGCGCTGAAGCCGCCGCGGCTCACCAACCAGGTTCGCAGCATGCTGGCCGATGTCGAGATCAAGCCGCTGCCCGAAGAGCCCGCGCTATCGGAGAACTGGGGCGAGGACGGCTTGTCGGCCGCCGAGCGGGTCTATGCCTGGAACACGCTCGAAGTGCTGGCGATGTCATCGGGCAATATCGATCATCCCGCGAATGCGATTCCCGGCCATGCCCGCGCTATCCTGCAGCTGCGTTTCGTGGTCGGCACCAAATACGACGGCGTGGTCGACGCCATCCGCGCGCATTTGCACGCCAACGGCTTTCCCATGGTCGAGGTCAGCGCCACCCAAAGCTTCATCGCCTCGCGCACCGATTTCGACAGCCCCTGGATCAAATGGGCGGCGGACTCGATCCGCCAGACCACCGGCAAGGCGCCCGCGGTGCTGCCGAATTTCGGTGGCTCACTGCCGAACGATGTGTTTTCCGAGACGTTGGGATTACCGACGATCTGGGTGCCGCATTCCTATCCGGGCTGCTCGCAGCACGCGCCGGACGAGCACATCCTGCTCGATGTCACCGAAGAGGCGCTCGGCATCATGGCGGGGCTGTTCTGGGATCTCGGCGAGATCAGGAAATAAAGCGGGAAGGGGACACGACAATGGCTCTGGCACACGCGGAAGGTTCCGACATCGCGCCCGCGCGGGGCAAGAACATTACCAAACTCGTGGTGGCAACGTCGCTCGGCAATGCGCTCGAATGGTTCGACATCTCGGTCTATGCCTATTTCGCGGTCTATCTCTCCAAGGCGTTCTTTCCCACCCAGGACTCGACGACGTCCCTGCTGCTGACCTTCGGTACCTTCGCCTTGACATTTCTGGCACGGCCGATCGGTGGCGTGCTGCTCGGCACCTATGCCGACCGCTACGGCCGCAAGGCGTCGCTCTTGCTGTCGATCGCGATGATGACCTGCGGCACGCTGGCGGTGGCGTGCATGCCGACCTTCGCGCAGATCGGCGTGCTGGCGCCGTTGCTCATCATCGTCGCCCGTCTGGTGCAAGGTTTTTCGGCCGGTGGCGAGTTCGGCAGCTCGACCGCGTTCCTGGTCGAGCACATGCCGGGCCGTCGCGGCTTTGTCGCAAGCTGGCAATTCGCGAGCCAGGGTATCAGCTCGCTGCTCGGCTCCGGATTCGGGTTGCTGTTGTCGACGACAATGAGCCAGGCAGATTTGGAAAGTTGGGGCTGGCGCATTCCATTCCTGTTCGGCGTGCTGATCGGGCCGGTCGGTCTCTACATCCGCAACAACATCGAGGACGCCACTGCGCCACCCGCGGACAAGAACGACACGCCGGTGCGCAACGTCTTCATGGAGCAGAAGTTTCGCGTATTGCTGGCGGTCGGCGTGATCGCCGCCGCAACTTCTGTCAACTACCTCATCATCTATATGCCGACCTATGTGGTCAGAACCCTGAACCTGCCGCCGACCATCGGCTATCTCGCGGCGTTTGCCGCCGCGATCGCCGGCATCACATTCAATCCCATAGCCGGTGCGATATCCGACCGGGTCGGACGCACGCGTTACATCATCACGATGTGTGTGTTGCTGCTGATTGCGATCTTCCCGGTGTACCTCGTTCTCTCCGGGAAGCCGTCCGGCGCGGTCATCGTGCTGGCCGTGCTGGTGCTCGGCTCGCTCAAGGCGCTCTATCTCGGCGCCTCCGCCGCGCTGATGTCGGAGCTGTTTCCGGCCTCCACGCGCGCGACTGGCCTCGGGCTGAGCTACAATATCGGCGTCACCGCCTTTGGCGGGTCGGGCCCGGCGATTGCGACCTTCCTCGGCTCGTTCGCGCTGATCGGCGACCTCGCGCCGGGCTACTATCTGACGGCGGTCTCCTTGTTCAGCCTTTGGGCCCTGACCACCATTCACCGGACCCGGGCGGACCAATATACCTGACAGGACAAAGAGACATTTGGCCGCCAAAAGTCACATTCTATTCTGGCCCGGTTTGTGCTTGCATTCCGGCCGATCATCCAAGGGGAGTTAACGAATGAAACGTTTGCAGATTTTGGGCTTCGCGGTCGCTGCCGCCTTCGGCGTCAGCCAGGCCCAGGCCGAGGACCTGACAGGGACTTTGAAGAACATCAAGGAGACCGGCGCGATCACGCTTGGCTTCCGCGATTCCTCGATTCCGTTCTCCTATCTCGACGACAACCAGAAGCCGGTCGGCTTCGCCATGGACATTTGTCTCAAGATCGTCGACGCGGTGAAGAAGGAGCTCAAGCTCGACAAGCTCGAAGTCAAGCTCAATCCGGTGACCTCGGCGACGCGCATCCCGCTGATGGCGAACGGCACCATCGATCTCGAATGCGGCTCGACCACCAACAATGCCGAGCGGCAGAAGCAGGTCTCCTTCACCAACACGCACTTCCTCACCGCCAGCCGCTATGTGTTCAAGAAGGCGAGCGCCATCAAGTCGATCGACGATCTCAAGGGCAAGACGGTGGTCTCGACCGCCGGCACCACCAACATCAAGCAGCTCACCGAAGCCAACGCCGCCAAAAATCTCAACATCACCATCGTTCCGGCCAAGGACCACGCCGAAGCGTTCCTGATGGTGGAGACCGATCGCGCCGCGGCCTTCGTGATGGACGACATCCTGCTCGCGAGCCTGGTTGCGGGCTCCAAGACGCCGGACGACTACACCATCTCCAAGGACGCGTTCTCCAAGCCTGAGCCCTACGGCATCATGCTGCGCAAGGACGATCCAGCCTTCAAGAAGGTGGTCGATGCGGCGACCGCTTCGGTCTACACGTCAGGCGAGGGCGCCAAGCTCTACGACAAGTGGTTCATGGCCAAAATCCCGCCGAAGGGGCTGAACCTCAACTCGCCGCTTGGACCGGAGCTGAAGGCCGAGTTCGCCAAGCCGTCGGATTCGCCGGATCCGGATTCCTACAAGGCGATGTGAGGATTGAGCAGAGTAAGTAGGTCCGTAAGATCCGCGTGCTCGCTCTGCTCCCCTCCCCCTTGCGGGGAGGGGTTGGGGGTGGGGGTAACCGAGCAAATCGTGTTCGTGGGGTACCCCCCTCCCTAGCCCTCCCCCGCATCCGCCTTCGCCAGAAGGCGGGCTTCGGCGGACAAGAGCGGGGAGGGAACGCACCGCCGATGCGGACGCAGATCAACACCAATGCAGCATCACTGAGAGCCCCGTGAACTATCACTGGAACTGGCACATCTTCTTCGAGCCGAACCCGATGGGGACCGGTAACTATCTCGACATGCTGCTGGCGGGACTGTGGCTCACCATCAAGACCGGGGTGCTGGCCTGGATCATCGCGCTGATCTTCGGCTCGATCGTCGGTGTGCTTCGTACGCTGCCGTCGCGGACGGCGTCCTGGATCGGCTTCGCCTGGGTCGAATTCTTCCGCAACATGCCGCTGCTGGTGCAGCTGTTCCTGTGGTTCTTTGTCCTGCCCGAATTGCTGCCGCGCGCCGCCGGACTGTGGCTGAAGCAACTGCCGAACGCGCCTTTCTGGACAGCGGCGATCGGCGTCGGACTATTCATGTCGGCGCGCGTCGCCGTGCAATTGCAGGCTGGCATCGGCTCGCTGCCGCGCGGACAGAAAATGGCCGCGACCGCGCTCGGACTGACCACGATGCAGGCCTATCGCTATGTGCTGCTGCCGATGGCGTTCCGCATCATCCTGCCGCCGCTGACGTCGGAGTTCCTCAACACCATCAAGAACACCGCGGTCGCCATCACCATCGGCCTGCTCGAACTGACCGGCGAGGCGCGTTCGATGGAGGAGTTCTCGTTTCAGGTGTTCGAGGCCTTCACCGCGGCAACCGTGATGTACCTGCTGTTGAACGTCATCGTCGTGACCTCCATGCGCCTGCTCGAGCGCCGCGTCGCGATCCCCGGCTACATCACGGGGAAATAGCCGATGTTCGCCAATTTCGATTTCGACGTCATCCGCCGCTCATTTGGCTATCTGTTCTACGAGGGTATGACGTTCACGGTGATGTTGACGGCGCTGGCCGCGACCGGCGGACTGATCGTCGGCACCCTGCTTGCGTTGATGCGGCTGTCCGGCTATCGGCTGCTTGGGCGGATCGCCGGGCTCTATGTCGACTTCATACGCTCGCTGCCGCTGGTGCTGGTCATCTTCTGGTTCTACTTCCTCGTCCCCTATATCGGACAGTGGCTGACCGGCGCCTCGCGGCCGATCACGGTCGGCGCATTCTCCTCCTGCTTGATCACCTTCATCATGTTCGAGGCGGCCTATTTTTCCGAAATCATGCGTGCCGGCATCCAGTCGATCTCGAAGGGGCAGCCGGCCGCGGCGCAGGCGCTTGGCCTGAACTATTGGCAGACCATGCGCTACATCGTGCTGCCGCAGGCGTTCCGCAACATGACGCCCGTGTTGCTGACCCAGACCATCGTGCTGTTCCAGGACACCTCGCTGGTCTACGTGCTGTCGATCACCGATTTTCTCGGTGCTGCGAGCAAGGTCGCGCAACGCGACGGCCGGCTGGTCGAAATGTATCTGTTCGCCGCGCTGGTCTACTTCACGATTTCCTGTGTTGCATCGTTCTCCGTGCGCCGCCTGCAGGCGCGCATTGCGGTGCTGCGTTAGCGAGAGGCTCATGATCGAGATCAGCCACGTCGACAAATGGTACACCCCTGCATTCCAGGTGTTGAAGGACTGCACCACCTCGGTCGCTAAAGGCGAGGTCATCGTGGTGTGCGGTCCTTCCGGCTCGGGAAAATCAACGCTGATCAAATGCGTCAATGCGCTGGAGCCGTTCCAGGGCGGCGACATCACGATCGACGGCATCAAGGTGAATGATCCCAAGACCGACCTGCCGAAGCTGCGCTCGCGGGTCGGCATGGTGTTCCAGCATTTCGAGTTGTTTCCGCATTTGCGCATCCTCGACAATCTTTGCCTCGCGCAGGAGAAGGTGCTCGGCCGCGATCACGGTGCGGCGAAGGCCAAGAGCACGAAGCTGCTGGAGCGGGTCGGACTGACGGAGCATGCCAACAAATATCCGGCGGAACTCTCTGGCGGTCAGCAGCAGCGCGTCGCGATTGCGCGTGCGCTCGCGATGGACCCGATCGCCATGCTGTTCGACGAGCCGACCTCGGCGCTCGATCCCGAGATGATCAGCGAGGTGCTGGACGTGATGGTCGACCTCGCGCGCGAGGGTATGACCATGATGGTGGTGACCCACGAGATGGGCTTTGCCAACAAGGTTGCCGACCGCGTGATCTTCATGGACCGCGGCGAGATCGTGGAGGACGCGGCGAAGGCCGACTTCTTTGGCAAGCCGCGTAGCGACCGCGCGCAGAAATTCCTGTCGAAGATATTGTCGCACTGAGGACACCTCGTCATTGCGAGCGCAGCGAAGCAATCCATCATTCCGCTTGTGGGGCTATGGATTGCTTCGTCGCTTCGCTCCTCGCAATGACGACATGTGTGGTCTATAATATGCGCTGCCATCTGCTTGCAGTTTAGGAGAAACGCTTTGGATTCGATCGCTTACGTCAATGGCGCCTTCGTGCCGCTCTCGGAGGCCAAGGTCTCGATCCTCGATCGTGGCTTCCTGTTCGCCGACGGCATCTACGAGGTGGCCGCGGTGCTGGACGGCAAGCTGGTCGACAACGCCTCGCATCTGGCGCGGCTGGAGCGCTCGGTCGGCGAGATTTCGCTTGCGCTGCCGGAGAGCATCGCGCGCATCATCGAGATCCAGAAGGAGCTGGTCGCGCGCAACAAGCTCGACGCCGGCCTCGTCTATCTCGAAGTGACGCGCGGCGCCGACAAGGGCCGCGACTTCGCATTTCCGAAGGGTGACGTCACACCGACGCTGGTCATGTTCACCTCGGTGAAAGACATCGTGAACGCCGAGTCCGCCAAGTCCGGCATCGGCGTGATCACCGTGCCCGACATCCGCTGGTCGCGGCGCGACATCAAGAGCGTCGCCCTGCTGGCGCAGGTGCTGGCCAAGCAGGCCGCGGCGGAGGCCGGGGCCGGCGAAGCCTGGATGATCGAGGACGGCAAGGTGACCGAGGGCGGCTCGTCCTCGGCCTTCATCCTGACCCAGGACGACGTCATCGTCACGCGCCACAACGGCAGCGAGATTTTGCCCGGTTGCACCCGCAAGGCGGTGGTGAAGCTCGCGGAAGAACGCCAGCTCCGGGTCGAGGAGCGGGCGTTCTCGGTCGATGAAGCCTTGAAGGCCAAGGAGGCCTTCATCACCAGCGCTTCATCCTTTGTGCAGGCCGTGGTGACCATCGACGGCAAGCGGGTGGCCAATGGCAAGCCGGGACCGATGACCAACCGCCTGCGCGAAATCTATATCGATTTCGCTCGCGCGACGGCGACCTGATCAGGCCGCGGTCGCCGCACTGACTTTCACCGGCGGTATCGCGCGGAAGGCGATCGAAAGCCGGTTCCAGGTGTTGATCGATCCGATCAGCACGGTCAGGTTGACGGTCTCGGCTTCGGAGAAGTGCGCACGCACCTCGCTGTAGACGTCATCCGGCGCATGTGTCTGTGAGATCAGCGTTACCGCCTCGGTCCAGGCCAGCGCGGCGCGCTCGCGATCGGTGTAGCAGGGGGCCTCGCGCCAGGCGTTGAGCAGATAGAGCCGCTGCTCGGTCTCGCCGCGCTTGCGGGCGTCCTTGGTGTGCATGTCGATGCAAAAGGCGCAGCCGTTGATCTGCGAGGCGCGGGTCCTGACCAGCTCGATTAAGGACTGTTCCAGCCCGCTCGACTGGATCTGGTTTTCCAGCGCCATCATTGCCTTCATGGTGTCGGGTGCGGCCTGGTAGAAATTTATACGGGGTTTCATGGTCGGTCTCCTCTGGGGTGGTTGACAGGTATTAGTGGGCGCCGCCGGCATCAAGATGGCCGGGCTTCTTCAGCATCAATGCGGCGATCAGGGCGACGATCAGTGCAATGCCGAGCAGGTAGAAAGTATCGCTGAAGGCGAGGATGAAGGCCTGCTTTTGCACGATCTTGCCGATCGCGACATAGGCGCGGTGGGCGGCATCGACGCGGTCGATCACGCCGTGATTCATGAAATACTGAGTGAGCTGCTCGAGCCTTGTGCGCGTCGCCTGTTCGAACAGGCTGACCGACTGCGACAGTACGTTTGAGTGATACTGCTCGCGCTTGGTGAGCAGCGTCTGCAGCGCGGCGATGCCGATCGCGCCGCCGAGGTTGCGCATCATGTTGAACAGCGCGGACGCGGAAGCCGCGTTCTCGGCCTCGATGCCGGCAGTGGCGACCGCCGAGAGCGGCGCGAAACAGAGGGCTTGCCCGACCGCGCGGACCACGTTGGGCCAGAACAGCTGGTCGGTCGCGTAGTCGTTGGTCATGAAGATGTTCATGAAGTTGGACCCCGCGAACAGCGCGAAGCCGACGGCGATGATGATTCGGGCGTCGAACCGTTGCATCAGCCGCGGCACCAGCGGGATCAAGACGAGCTGCGGCAGGCCGGTCCAGGCCAGCACCATGCCGATCTGCTCGGAGTTATAGCCCTGGATGCGCGCGAGATAGACCGGCAGGATGAAAACCGAGCCATACAGCGCAACGCCGAGCAGGAAGTTGGCGAGCAGGCCGAAACCGAAATTGCGGCGGAACAGCAGCCGCAGGTTCAACAGCGGCTTGGCGCTGGTCAGCTCGATGATGATGAACAGGGTCAGCGCGACCGCCGCGATCACTGCGAGGCGGACGATGAAGGGTGAGCCGAACCAGTCGTCCTTGTTGCCTTCCTCAAGCACGGTCTGCAGTGCGGAGAGACCGATCGCCATGGTGGCGATGCCCGGCCAGTCGCCCTCACGCAGCAGCGACAGCTGCATCGGCTTGGATTCCAGCGAGACAAACAGCATGGCGATCATGATCGCGCCCGGCACGATGTTGACATAGAAGATGTATTCCCAGCCGAAATTCTCGGTGAGATAGCCGCCAATGGTCGGGCCGATCGCCGGCGCGAACGTCGCCGACAGCGCGAACAGCGCAAGACCGATCGGCTGTCTCGCCTTCGGCAGCAGCGTGATGATCAGCGTGAACGCCATCGGGATCAGGACGCCGCCGGTGAAGCCCTGCACCGCGCGGAGCACGATCATCTGCGGCAGGTCCTGCGCGAAGGCGCAGGCCGCGGAGAACACGAGGAACAGGACGGCATTGGTGAGCAGATAAATGCGGACCGAGAACACCCGTGCCAGCCAGCCGGAGAGCGGGATCACCACGATCTCGGCGATCAGATAGGAGGTCGAGATCCAGCCGCCGTCGTCGATGCCGGCGCCGATCGCGCCCTGGATGTCGGCCAGTGAAGCGTTGACGATCTGGATGTTCAGCACCGCCATGAAGGCGCCGAGGGTGGCGCCGGCAACGGCGAGCCAGGTTTTGGTGGAGACTGCGGGCGCGGCGGGCGCGGTGGAGCGGATTTCGGCAGCATTTTCGATGGTGGCCTGCAGCGCGGTCATGGCTGTCTCCTCAATTGCTCGACGCGATCCGCTTCGCCGTCTCGCGCTCGGCAACCACGGCCGACCTCGTATCGACGGTCGGCACGGCCGACATGCCCGGCCGCAACAGGCCGTTGAGACTGCGATCGTCGAGCACGATCTTCACCGGCACGCGCTGCACGATCTTGGTGAAGTTGCCGGTGGCGTTGTCGGGCGGCAGCAGCGCGAACTCGAGGCCGCTGGCCGGCGACAGGCTGTCGACATGGCCCCTCAGCTTCGTGCCGTGGAAGCTGTCGACGCGCAGCTCCACCGGCTGGCCGTTGCGCACATGGGTCAGCTGCGTCTCCTTGAAATTGGCGACGACATAAACCTGATCCAGCGGCACCACCGCCATCAATTGCGTTCCGGCCTGTACGAACTGGCCGACCCGCAGCGTCCGGGCGCCGACCGTGCCTTCAACGGGCGCTGATATTTGCGTGTACGACAGGTTCAGTTCCGCCTGCCGTTCGACTGCGCGGGCATGATCAAGTTGTGCGACCGCCTGAGCGCGCTGTGTCGCGAGCACCTCGATCTTCTTGTTGGCCGCGATCAGGCCGGATTTGCCCTGCTGCAAATGTGCGCCCTGTGCGCGCAAAGCCGCATCGGTCTGCTGGGCGCGCTGGATGGTGCCCGAGCCCGATTTCATCAGATTGTCGTAGCGGGCCTGCTCTTCCTGCGCGAATTTGAGATTGGCTTCAGCGGCGTCGACCTCGGCGGCCTGTTGCTGAATCAGCGGCTCCTGCAATTCGATCTGGGCGTTGAGATTTCCGACCGCGGCCTCGGACGCCGCGACGTCGGCCCTGGCCTGGTTCAGCGCGGTCCGGAAATCGCGATCGTCGATTCGGGCCAGCAGCTGCCCGGCCTTGACCGGCTGGTTATCGCCGACCAGGACCTCAGCGATGTAGCCGGAGACTTTTGGCGCGATGATCGTCGAGTCCGCCTTCACATAGGCGTCGTCGGTCGACTCCAGATATCGGCCGATCGTCGCGTAGTAGTGGCCGAAATCGGCGGCGCCGGCGACGCCGAGGGTGAGCGCGAGGGCCAAGGCGGCGCGCCTGATCGCCTGGCGAGATGGCTTCAGGCTGCTTTTCAAAGTTGTTTCAGTGGCATACGAAGCGCCGGACATGGCACCCTCACGGCTCTGGCCAAGGTCTTTTTGGCGTGCCCGGAAGATGCGCTGTCTCCTTGCCCGTGATAATCTCCCAATATATGGAAGGATTATCCAGCTAGGATATATAATCGAAAGTACCGGTCATGGACCGTCTGACCAGCCTTACTGCCTTTGTCCGCGTCGTCGACAACGGCGGCTTTTCCGCTGCCGCCCGCAAGCTCAACATGTCCACCACTATGGTGAGCAATCACGTGCAGGCGCTGGAGGAGCGGCTCGGCGTGCGATTGCTCAACCGCACCACGCGCAAGGTCAGCCTCACCGAAGTCGGCCGCACCTATTACGACAGCTGCACGCAGATCCTTGCCGACATCGCACAGGCCGACGATATTGCCGGCGCACTGCAATCGACGCCGCGCGGCACGCTGCGCATCTACACCAACACCCACATCGTGCAGTTTCTCTCGCCGGTCGTCGCCGAATTCCTCGCCTCCCACCCGGACGTGAAAGTCGATCTTTCGATCGGCGAACGCAACGTCGACATGATCGATGAGAGTTACGACATCGCGGTGCGGATGACCCCGCCGCCGGATTCCAGCCTGATCGTGCGCAGCCTTGCCACCTGGCGGCACGTGCTGTGCTGCTCGCACGGCTATCTGGAACAGCATGGCCGTCCGCAAACGCTGTCCGAACTCGCCGAACGCAACTGCATCCGGCATGCGAGCTACCCCTATGGCGACGAGTGGCAATTCATCGACCGCAAGGGTGCACCCGCCTCGGTGAAGGTCTCCGGCAATCTCGTCTCCAACAGCGGCGAGACATTGCATCGCGCCGCACTTGCCGGCGCCGGCGTTTTCCTCGGGGCGGGGTTTCTGGTCCATGACGACCTCGAGTCGGGCCGGCTCGTCCGCCTGCTGCCGGAATACCGGACCATCGAATTTTCCATGAATGCGGTCTATCCGCACAGGCATCATCTTTCGGCGAAGGTGCGGACATTCATCGATCTGCTGGTGCGTCACTCCGCCGAGCAGCAGAAGCTGATCAACCCTTATTCGTAAGCATGATCTGGATCAGGGCACGTTGATGCAATAAATTGAGCCCGGATGACCCGCACCGCCGCAGCCCTGATTACCCTGTTGACGTCGCTTTCGCTGGCGCCCGTTGCGCGAGCGGAGACGGTCGCGTTCGGCCCGCCGCCGGGTGCAAAACTCTCGGTCGATAAGCTCGCTCCCATCGCGGATTTCATCAATGGCGAAATCGCCGCGCAGCGGATTCCGGGCGCGATCGTGCTGGTTCAACAGCACGGCAAGCCGGTCTATCTGAAATGGTTCGGCCTGCGCGATCCCGACAAGGGTACGCCAATGACGGAAGACGCGATCTTCCCGATCCATTCCGTTACCAAGACCATCACCAGCGTCGCCGCGATGATGCTGATCGATCAGGGCAAGATTGCGCTCGACGATCCCGTCGGCAAATACATTCCTTCATTCGCCGATCAGAAGGTCGGCGTCGAGCGCAAGGACGAGAGCGGCAAGACTGTCCTCGATCTGGTGCCGCCGCGCCGGCCGATGATGGTGCGGGATTTGTTGCTACACACCTCGGGCATCACCTACGGCTTCTATGGCGAGGGTTTGGTGAAAGCGGCCTATAACGGCATCTATCTCGGCGATTTCGATAATGCCGGCTTTGCCGAACGAATCTCGAAGGTGCCGATCGCCGAGCAACCAGGCACGCTATGGGATTACGGGCATTCGGCCGATATCCTCGGCCGCGTCGTCGAGGTCGCGTCCGGCCAGTCGCTCTATCGGTTCGAGAAGCAGAATCTCTTCGATCCACTTGGTATGACCACGACGAAATTCTTTCTGACCGATCCGGCCGAGCGCGCGCGCTACGCGCAGCCGCTGCCGAAGGATCGTCATGTCGAGCGCAATTCGCTCGACATCACGCGCTGGGAATCCGGCGGCGGCGGCCTGGTCTCGACCGTCGCCGATTTCGCCCGCTATGGTCAGATGCTGCTCAGCGGCGGTTCGCTCGACGGCAAGACCTATCTGGGTGCGGCGACATTCAAGGCCATGACCACGGACCATGTCGGGCCGGGCGCCGGCGTTGCGCGCAATTATTTCTACTATCCCGGCGACGGTTTCGGCTTTGGCTACGGTTTCGGCGTCCGCACCGATCCCGGCTTTGAAATTCCTTCGCCGGCAGGTTCCCTTGGTGAGTTCAAATGGGATGGCGCGACCGGCGTCTATGTCGTGGTCGATCGTGCGCAGGACATGTTCTTCGTGGTGATGCAGGACTCGCCCTCGGGCCGACAGCATGTCAACCGGACGGTCAAGCAGATCATCTACGATGCGTTCGAGAGATGAAGCGATGTTGAAGCAGCCAGACGATCAGATCACGGCTACGCGCATCGTTCCACTGGATCGCGCGCGCACCTTCATCACGCTGCTGGTGCTGCTGCATCACTCCGTCGTCAACTACACGCATTTCGGCAACGGCGACAAGGCACGCTGGCTCGGCTTCGACCTGATGGTGCTGTTCAACGACAGCTTCTTCATGGCCTGCATGTTCCTGATCTCGGGCCTGTTCGTCTGCGAAAGCCTGACTGCTCGGGGATCTCTGAACTTCCTTGCCAATCGCGCATGGCGGCTCGGCATCCCCTTTCTGGTCTCGATCTTCGTGTTGATGCCGATCGCCTATTACCCGACGTTTCTGCGTTATCATCTGCCGGGCACGACCGACTTCAGCTTCCTCCACTTCTGGGGGCGAATCTTCACCGTCGGGCCGTGGCCGTCGGGACCGGCGTGGTTTCTCTGGGTGCTGCTGGCTTTCGATGCGATCGCAGCAACGGTGTGGTCGGTCGCGCCCGGCGCAATTCGTGCGCTCGGCAACGCGATCCAGGCATTGCGCTATCGGCCCGGCGTCGCCTTCGTTGCATTCCTGATCTTTTCAATCGTCGTCTACCTACCGATGCGGCTCTATTTCGGCGACGCGGCCTGGTACGAACTCGACAACAAATATCCGCTGCCGATCCAGACCAGCCGCATCTTTCTCTATTCCGGCTATTTCCTGGTCGGCGTCGGCATCGGCGCCACCGATCTGCGCTCGGGCATCTTCGCCGAGAATGGCGAACTGGCCGGGCGCTGGAAGACCTGGCTCGGTATCGCGCTCGCCTTCTACGGCGCAATCCTGCTCCTGGTCTACGCCCACCACAATTGGGTGGCCGACTTCAACGCGCCGCCGCTGTCATGGCGTCTCGCTTACGGGCTCGCCTTTGCGCTGTTCAGCGGCGCAATGGCGTTCGCCGAGCCGGCGGTCTTCCTGAGCTTCGCCAAGGCGCCGCTGCGCTTGCTCGATGCAATGCGGCCGAATGCCTATGGCATCTATCTCACGCACTACATCTTCATCATCTGGCTGCAATATGCCGTGTACGGACTGTCGCTCTCGCCATTCGTCAAATTCGCGATCGTGTTTGTGGGGACGCTGGCTGCGAGTTGGGCCGTGACGGCGTTGTTGCGGAAGGTGCCGTTTGTGCGGACGATGCTTTGAGTGTCGTCATTGCGATTAGCTGTAGGGTGGGTTAGGCGCGACGTGTCCGCCGAAGCTCGAAGAGCGAAGGCGGAAGCGCCGTAACCCACCACTTCTATCTCAGCGGCACCAGAAGTGGTGGGTTACGCCTTCGGCTAACCCACCCTACAAAGCGGTTGCTCGGCGTGAACTCAAGGCTTCAACATCAGCTTCTGCACCCGCCAGTTCAACAGCTCGGCGACGTAAAGCGTGTTCTCCGAGGGGCACGCCATGGCATGGATCCAGCCGAACTGCTTCAGCTGCTTGCCGGATTGGCCGAGCACGCCCAGCACCTTGCCGTCGAGCGAGAGCTTGTAGATGCGGCCGGGCCACGCATCGGATGAATACAGCACCTGGTTCGGCGGCGGCGTGATGCAGATCGACCAGGGCGACCCCGGCGCGAAAGTGCCGCCTGCCATCATCGCCTCGTCCGGAATCTTGCCGATCGCGGGCTTGGCATCCTTCGGCACCGGCACGTCGATGACGAACTGCTTGACGAATTTGCCGTCGCCGTCGAACACCTGGATGCGGTGATTGCCGCGATCGGCGACATAGACATTGCCATTGGCGTCGGTCGCGATCGAATGCGGCGTGTTGAACTGGCCCGGCTCCTTGCCGCGGTCGCCCCAGGACTTCAGCCAGTTGCCGTCCTTGTCGACCTTGGCGACGCGCGAATTGATATAGCCGTCGCTGATGAAGGTGTTGCCGGCCTTGTCGAAGGCGACGTCAGTAACCTGGCGGAAGCGGCCGTCCTCGGACGGCAGCGGCGGCTTCGGATGCTTCAACGGCTCGGTGCCTTCGTCGGAGGCTTCCTGCTTGCGGCCGAACACCATCAGCACGCGTCCCTCGGGATCGAACTTGATCACCATGTCCGAGCCCTTGTCGGTGACCCAGATATTGTCCTGCGCATCCGCCTTCACGGTATGTCCGAACGACCAGGCATAGAGGCTCTTGCCCATCTCGCCGACGAAATTGCCCTTGGCGTCGAACTCGAGCAGCTGTGTTGCCGCGGCGGCATAGGCGGGACCGGACGTGTTGCCGCGCGACAGTACGAACACGTGTCCCTTGGAGTTGACGGTGACGCCGGACGCCTCGCCTAAATACATGTTTTTCGGCAGACGCAACGGATTGGGCACGGAATCGAAGGCAATGCTCGGCACCATCTGCTGTGCCAGCGCAGGCGATGCCGCGAGCAGCAGAAATCCGATCAGCGCGCGCTTCATGAAGTTCCTCCCGGAATGTTGTTGGTCTTTTTGAAGGGCGGCGGATGCTAGTTCAAGGCCGCTGCAGCCGTCCATGGATGCACACGCGCGGCCGTCCGTCGTTCGGCGCATGGCGAAGCCGGCGATATCGCTCTATGAAGGGTCGCATGTTCCACAAGTTCAGCTTCAAGATCGTCGCATTCGCGCTTGCAGCATGCGCGTTCACCCTGTCAGCCGACGCGGCACGCGCCGCTTATCCTGAGCGCATCATCAAGATCGTGGTGCCGTTCGCCCCGGGCGGCGGCACCGACGTGGTCGCGCGCACGCTGGCGCAAGAGATGGCGAAAGACCTCGGCGTCTCCGTCATCATCGAGAACAAGCCGGGGGCGGGCACCATCATCGGCACGCAGGCGGTCGCGGCCAGTGAAGGTGACGGCTACACGCTGCTGATGGGCACCTTCGCCAACGCCGTCAATCCGGGCCTTTATCCGAAGCTGCCCTATGACCAGCATCGCGACCTCGCGCCCGTCGCGCTGGTGGCGCGTTCCTTCAGCATCGTGGTGGTCAATCCGGCCTCGCCGATCAAGTCGATCGGCGATTTGATCGCAGCGGCAAAGGCCGAACCCGACAAGCTGTCCTACGGCACCTATGGCACCGGCACTTCGGCGCATCTCGCCGGAGAACTGTTCAAGCATATGGCCGGGGTCAACCTCACCACCGTGCCCTACAAGGGATCGGCGCCTGCGATCACCGACCTGATCGGCGGCCAGATCCAGGTGATGTTCACGACGGTCGCAAGCTGCGCATCGCTGGTCGAGGGCGGCCAGCTGCGCGCGCTTGCGGTCACATCAGCCGAGCGCTCGCCGGCCTTTGCAAATCTGCCGACCGTCGCCGAAGCCGGCGTGCCCGGTTACGATGCGGAAGCCTGGTATGGACTTTTCGTTCCCGCCAAGACGCCATCCGAGATCATCGAGCGCCTCAACAAGGCCGCTGCGACCGCCGTCAAGGCCGAGGCTTTCAAGAAGCTCAGCGTCAATGAGGGGCTTGTGATGGTCGCGAGCCCGCCAAGCGAGCTCGATCGTTACTTCCGCGAGGAGGAGGATCGCTGGCGCAAAGTCATCCAGGACGCCGGCATCAAGGCTGAGTAGGTTTTCCGGAGCAGCGCTCCATTCCGATCGCCCGCACTTTTACAGGAATATTGAACCGGTCACGGGGTTGCAGGGAGTTGTCCCATCCCGGAGGTTGTCATGGTCGGTCCGTTGCTGCGTGCGCTTGCTGCTTCAAGCTTCGCTTTCGTTTGCCTTGTTCTTCCCGCAACCGCGCAGGACACCGTGCGCGTCCGCGGCACGGTCGAACGCATCGAGGGTCCCGTTTACATCGTCAAGACTCGCGACGGCTCCGAGGTGAAGCTCGTCACCGTCGAGGACAAGCCGCTGTTCGTCGCGATCGTGCCGGCGACCATGAAGGACATCAAGCAGGGCATGTATGTCGGCTCGGCCGGCATGATGCAGGAGGACGGTACGCAGAAGGCCATCGAGGTGCACATCTTCCCCGAGTCAATGCGGGGCACTGGCGACGGCCATTATGATTGGGATCTCATGCCCAAGAGCAAGATGACCAATGGCAGTGTCGAGGAGGCGGTCACCGCCGTCGACGGTCCGGTGCTCCGCGTCAAATACAAGGACGGGGAGAAGAAGCTGATGGTGACGCCGCAAACCGTGGTCGTTACTTACGAGTTCGGCAAGCGCGAGGAGGTGCAGCCGGGCACCAAAATTTTCGTCGCGGCGGCGAAAAAGCAGGCTGACGGTACGCTGCTGACGCCGCGTATCACCTATGGCCGCAACGGTGAGGGACCGGCGTTCTGAGGCAGCCGATCACTTTCTTCGGCATTGCATAGCAGCATCGCTAATTCCGCTTGGCGGCGGAACCATCCCGTTCCTAGATCGTCTCCGACATCAAGGCCGGCCAAGCATGGCCGGCCAAGAGCTGGGAGGCCGCTCATGTGGGTGCTGTTACTGGTGCCGTTCGTCGGCTTGCTGTGGGTCCCCTTCTATAACTTTACCGAACCGTCGCTGTTCGGCTTTCCCTTCTTCTACTGGTACCAGTTCGCCTGGGTGCCGATCACCTCGGTCCTGATCTGGCTGGTCTATCGCAGCCAACCGCATGACGAAGTCAAATAGGGGACTTCGCCATGGCCGATCAGATCGAATGGATTGCACTGTCCGTTTTCATTTTCTTCTTCGTGCTCGTCACCGTGATGGGCTTCTTCGCCGCGCGCTGGAAATCCGGCCCCGTCAGCGAACATCTCGATGAGTGGGGCCTCGGCGGGCGGCAGTTCGGCACCTGGATCACATGGTTCCTGATTGGCGGCGATTTCTACACCGCCTACACCGTGATCGCGGTGCCGGCGCTGGTCTATGCGGTCGGCGCCTACGGGTTCTTTGCGCTGCCCTACACCATCATC
Source organism: uncultured Alphaproteobacteria bacterium (assembly GCA_963794775.1). Lineage (GTDB taxonomy): Bacteria > Pseudomonadota > Alphaproteobacteria > Rhizobiales > Xanthobacteraceae > Bradyrhizobium. The sequence goes on from CAWCGA010000035.1 coordinate 216,145, forward strand.
GTCTATCCCTTCGTATTCGCGGTCATGCCGATCTTGTGGAAGGTCGCGCATGCCAACGGCTACGTGACATCTGCTGACGTCGTGCTCGGCACGTACGGCTCGCGCGCGCTCGAGCTTGCGGTCGCGCTGACCGGCCTGGTCGCGACCATGCCCTATATCGCGCTGCAGCTGATCGGCATGGGCGTGGTGATCAAGGCGATGGGACTGACCGGCGAGCTACCGATCATCATCGCCTTCATCGTGCTCGCGCTCTATACCTATAGCTCCGGCCTGCGCGCGCCGGCGCTGATCGCCTTCGTCAAGGACATCATGATCTATATCGTGGTGCTGGTCGCGGTCGTGGTAGTGCCAATGAGGCTCGGCGGCTATGGCGCGGTGTTCTCGGCCGCCAACGATGCCTTCACCGCGAAAGGCGGTGCGACCGGACTGACGCTGAAGGACAGCCAATATCTGGCCTATGCGACGCTGGCGTTCGGCTCGGCGCTCGCGGCCTTCATGTACCCGCACACGCTGACCGGAGTGTTCGCCTCGAAATCGGCCGACACTATCCGCAAGAACGCGATCCTGCTGCCGGCCTACACCTTGCTGCTCGGACTGATCGCATTGCTTGGGTATATGGCCTATGCCGCGCACCTGAAACTGTCGTCGCCGAACGATGCGGTCCCGATGCTGTTCAAGACGCTGTTTCCGGAATGGTTCGCGGGCTTCGCCTTTGCCGCAATCGCGATCGGCGCGCTGGTGCCGGCTGCGGTCATGAGCATCGGCGCGGCCAACCTGTTCACGCGTAACGTCTGGAAGTCCTATGTCAACCCGGACATCACCCATGCCGGCGAAGCTGCGGTCGCCAAGATCACCTCGCTCGTGGTCAAGGTCGGCGCGCTCGCCTTCATCCTGTTCCTGCCGACGCAATTTGCGCTCGACCTGCAACTGCTCGGCGGTTTGTGGATCCTCCAGACCTTCCCGGCGCTGGTGTTCGGGCTGTTCACGCGCTGGTTCCGCGCCGAGGCGCTGCTGCTCGGCTGGGCCGCGGGCATCGGCTGGGGCACCTGGACGGCGTGGAGCAACGGCCTGAAGCCGCTGGCGAGCCTCGCGTTCGGGGGCACCAGCTACACCTTCTTCGTCGGGCTCGGCGCGCTGCTGCTCAATATCGTCGTTGCTGCGATCGCGACCGTGATCGTGCGGATGGTAGATGCCGAAGAGCGTTACTGCTCGATCTTGATATTGGCCGACTTGACGACGTCGCTCCAGCGGGCGACCTCGGATTTGAGAATGTCGGTGAACTCAGCGGTCGAGGTGCCGACCGCGTCGACGCCGATCGCCTTCAGCCGGGAGGCGACGTCAGGCAGCCTGGCGATCTTCATGAACTCGGCCTCGAGCTTCCTGACGATCTCGGGCGGCGTACCCTTCGGCGCGAAAATCCCGGTCCAGATGATGGCATCGACGTCGGCGCCGGACTCTTTCATGGTCGGCACGTCGGGGAAGTCGGACAGCCGGCTCTTCGAGGTCACCGCGAGCGCGCGCACCGTGCCGGATTTCACTTGCGGCGACACCGGACCGGCATCCGCGATTGTCGCCGCGACCTGGCCGGAAACCACCGCCAGCACCATCTCGTTGGCGCTCTTATAGGGGATCGCCTGCATCGGCGCGCCGGTCTTCTGCTTGAACAATTCGGCGACGACCTGGAAGGTCGCCGACGAGCTCGAATAGTTCATCTTGTCGGCATTGGCCTTGGCATAGGCCACGAACTCGGCGACTGACTTGATCGGGGACGACGCGTTGACGACCAGGAGCAGCGGGAACGACGCCAGCTCGGAAATCGCGACGAAATCCCGGACGGAGTCATAAGGCAGCTTGGCGTAGAGCGACTGGTTGATCGCCATGCCGCTGGCGCCGATCAGCAGCGTGTAGCCGTCGGGTGCGGCCTTCGAGACATACTCGGTCGCGACGATCGCGCCGGCGCCCGGCTTGTTCTCGACGATCACGGGCTGGCCGAGGTCTTCCGACAGCTTTTGCGCGTAAATGCGCGCGATCACGTCGTTGCCGCCGCCGGCCGCGAAACCGACGATGATGTGGATCGCCCGTGTCGGATATTTTGATGGATCGTCCTGCGCGAGCGACGCGTTCGTCGCAAGGAGGAGCGCACAGAGACCGAAGAGAGCGCGGTGCGACATCAGCATCTCCTAGAGCCTCGTGACATGAACATGCAGCACCGCGGCCTTGCCGTCGTCGAGCGCGGCAAGGCAGCGGTCGATGGCGTTGGCCAGTTCGTCCGGTTCGCGCACGCATTCACCGTAAGCGCCGAAGGCTTTGGCGACTTCGGAGAAATCCCGCCGCTCGCCCTGACGTCCCGACATCAGCCGCGACTGGAATTGATCGGTCTCGGCGGCAATGCCCTTGGGATAGACGCGTTGCGTCGCCGATTTCACCGCCTGCCAGCCGCCATTGTCGACCACGACCGTGAAAATCGGGATCTGATATTGCTGCGCGACCGCATAGACACTGTCGGGCGACGAGAAATGGAAACCGCCGTCGCCGATCACCTGCACGACGCGGCGCTTCGGCTGAGCCAGTTTCAGCCCGAGCGCCATGCCGCCGGAGAAGCCGAGGCCGCCGCCGGCCAGCCCGACATAGCTCTGCGGTTTGGTGCGCTTGAGATGCTCCTGCAGGATCGGACCGTTGCGGATGGCTTCGTTGAGAACGACGTCGTCCTGTGTGAGCTTGTTGCTCAGGGTCGCGGCGACGAAGGCCGGATTGAGCGCGCCCGAGACACCTTTGTTGCCACTCGCCGTTGCGCGGCGCTTGGCTGACGCTTCGCGCGCGCTGCCCCAGCTTTCAATTCTGGCCGCGACGCGCTTGCGGAAAGCGTCATCGGCGCGCGCTTCGACCGCCTCCAGCACCTGTTGCAGGATCACGGCGCTGTCGCCCTGGATGCGCATATCAGTGGCAAAACCCCACATCGGGAAATCGCTCTTCAGCGGATCGATGTCGATCTGGATCCACTTCATCTCGCGTGCGTGTTTGGACTGCGGCACGAAGGGCACGTCGGTGTCGAGCAGCAGGCCGAGGTCGGCATGCTCAAGCAAGGGCAGGGGATCGCCGCCGAAATGGCAGGGCAAATCCTGGGGGATGTTGAGGTCGATGGCATTGAATTCGGCGACGCGGATGCCGCAAGTCCGCGCCAGCCGGTCGAGCGCTTCGACCGCGCCCGGCCTGCGGCCGAGATAGGCGGCGAACGCCACCGGATTTTCCGCGGTCATCAATTGCGCGGCGATCGCCTCGATGCGCGCCGGCTCGATGCCGCCCGCGCGGATATGACCGTAACGCGCCGGGGGATAGGTCGGCATTGCGGCCTCGTCCCATTCCTCGGCAAGCGTCTCGCGCGGCAGCATCATGTAGACCGGGCCCGGCGGGTCGCTGTGCGCAAAGGCGCTGGCGCGGGCAAGCGCTTCCTTCACCACCACGCCGGAGGGCAGCGAATATTCCCACTTCACATAGGGCCGAACGATGCTCGCGATGTCGAAGGGGTCCTGCACGAAATGCACATAGGTGTCGCGCGAGCCCGTGAGCTCGCCATGCAGTGTGTGCGGCGCGCGGCCGGCGAACATCATGACCGGCAGGCGATAGCGAAACAGATTCTGGATCGCCATGCAGGCATTCGCAGTACCGGCATCGACATGCACCAGCACGGCCTGGCTCTTCCCGGTCGCCAGCGCATAGCCGCCGGCCATGTGCACCGCGACCACTTCATGCGGGCACAGGATGACTTCCGGATGCTTGCGGCCTTCCTTGTCCCAGCGCGCGATCTCCTCGATGATCGAGACGTGGTCGGTGCCGAGATTGGCGAAGATGTAGTCGACGCCGAGATCGACCAGGCCTTCGAGAAGGAAGTGCGCGGCGGAGTAACGAGCCACTAGCGCTTCTCGGCCACGAACTTGTTGCGCAGCGTGCCGATCCCGGTGATCTCGATCTCGACCACGTCGCCGGCCTTGATGTCGGGCGAGGCGCCGTCGGTGCCCATCCAGATCACGTCGCCGGGCCACAGCGTGAAATATTTGGTCAGCTCGACGATGAACGGCACGATGCCGAAGATCATGTCGTTGGTGTGGAAGTGGCCAGTCTGTTTGCCGTTGACCTTGATGATGGTCTCCATCTTGTCGAGGTCGACTGATGTCTCGATCCACGGGCCCATCGGCTTGAAGGTGTCGGCGTTCTTGGCGCGCCACAGCCCACGATCGGCCTTCTGCCAGGTGCGCTCGGAGACGTCGTTGCCGATGGTGTAGCCCAACACGCAGGACATCGCGTCCTTTTCAGTGAGATGCCTGGCCTTCTTGCCGATCACGACGACGAGTTCGCCCTCGTAATGGATTTTCTCCGTCGCGGTCGCCGGGATCACGACATCCTCGTCATGCGCGATCAGCGCATTCTGCGCGCGATAGCCGATCTCCGGCCGGTCTGGCACGTTCGGTACGGTGCCGGCCTTGTCGGCGGCCTCCTTCAGATGCTTGAGGTAGTTCAGCCCGACGCAATAGAACGTGCGCGGCATCACCGGCAGCTCGATCTTGACGTCCTTCAGCGCATGGGTCTGCGCCGTGCGCTTGTGCTCGCCAAAGGGATCGCCGGCCACAGTCACGACCTTGTCGCCTTCGACGATGCCCCAGGAGGTGTTGCCGCCTGCGGTGAATTTGAGCCAACGCATATTGTGTTTCCTTATTCTGCCGCGGCGCGCGGCTGGGTTTTCCAGGTGCCGGAAACCGGCCGCTTGAGACCGAGATTTTCGCGCAGGGTCTTGCCGGCATAGTCCTTGTGATAGAGGCCGCGTCGCTGCAATTCCGGCACGATGTGCTTGACGAAGTCGGCATAGGAGCCGGGCACGATGGTGGCCGCGATGACGAAGCCGTCGCAGCCGCGCTCGACGAACATCTCTTCAAGCCTGTCGGCGATTTCCTTCGGCCCGCCGACGATCGCGTCGTTGACCTGCGCACGGCCGGAATAAGTGACGAAATCGAGCGCGGTGGGATTGGCCTTGCCCGAGGTCTTCAGCACGCGGTCGCGGATGCCCAGGATGCCCTGCATCCCCCTGAGCTCTTCGGTGGTGATCGGTGCGTCCAGCGGTTTGGCGGCAAAGTCGAAATTCAGCGCCTCCGCCAGCAGCGACAGCGCGTCGATCTGCAGCGGCAGCTTCTGGATCACTGCCATCCTGTCTTCGGCTTCAGCCTTGGTCGCGCCGCAGACCGGCGTCGTCAGATTACAAAGCCGCATCTGATCGGGATCGCGGCCGGCTTTCGCGGCCTCGTTACGGATCGCGGCGTAACCTTCCTTGGCGCCCGCCAGATGATGCGCGGCGGTGAAGATGACCTCGCCCCAGCGCCCGGCAAATCGTTGCCCGCGGCCGGATGCGCCCGCCTGGATGACGACGGGATGTCCCTGTTCCGAGCGCGGCACGGTGAACGGCCCGCGCGACTTGTAGAATTCGCCCTTGTGGTCGAGCCGTTTGACCTTGGTCGGATCGGCAAAGCGGCCGGTCTTCTTGTCCATGATCACGGAGCCGTCTTCCCAGGTGTCCCAATGGCCGAGCACGATTTCCATGAACTCATCGGCGCGGTCGTAGCGATGATCGTGCTCGAGATGGGCATCCTTTCCCATGTTCTGGGCCTCGCCGTCGTTGAGCGAGGTGACGACGTTCCACCCGGCGCGCCCGCCCGACATCAAATCGAGGGTCGCGAAGCGCCGCGCCACGTCGAACGGCTCGAAATAGGTGGTCGAGGCGGTTGAAGCGAGCCCGAGTTTGGTCGTCGCCATGCCCATGGTCGTCAGCACGATCAGCGGGTCCATCTTCACGCAGCGGATGCCGTATTCGACGGTGTGGGCGTGATCGTTGCCGTAGCGGTCGGGCATCGCCAGGCGATCGTCGAAGAAGGCCATGTGGAACTTACCGGCTTCGAGGACGCGCGCGATCTCCTGATAGTAATCCGACGACATGGAATCGTCGCGCGATTCCGGATGCCGCCACGAGCTCGGCAGATTGGTGCAGTTCTGTGCCTGCAGGAAGCCGACCATCGCCATTTGCCGTGTCATGCCGTCCTCCCTGTCACGCCAGATCGAGATCTTTGGCGAGCTTGTACTCGCCAGCCAAGCCGCGCAGCTTTTCCCACGTCGCGTCCTCGATCTCGATGCCATCCTTGCGGCGCTGCTGCTCGCGGATGTATTCGACTTCGCCGGGATAGAACACGCCGGGCGAACCTTCCGACGGCGGCGTCGATTTCAGGTAACGCGCGAACTCGCCGACTTCCTTTTTGAACTGCTCCAGCGGCCGGAACGCCGCGACATTGAACACCGCCATGAAGCAGCCGTCATTGTGCCGGCCGGTCGGCTCGACGCCGAAGCCGAGGCCCGTCAGCAATCCGCATAGCACCTCGACCATCGCGGCGAGGCCACTGCCTTTATAGCCTTCGCTGCCGCCGAGCGGCAGCAGCGCGCCGCCCTTGCGATATTGCGTGGGATCGGTGGTGTGCCGTCCCTCGGCGTCGATGATCCAGCCTTTCGGAATCTCTTCCTTTCGCGCGACCGACAGCATGATCTTGCCGGCGGCCACCGCCGAGGTCGCCATGTCCAAATAGAACGGCGCGTCGAGATCGCTCGGAACCGCGATCGAGATCGGATTGGTGCCGAGCCGGGCTTCGCGGCCGCCAAACGGCGCGACCAGTTTCGGCGAGCGGCCGGAATCGGCGGTGGCAAGCCCGATCATGCCTTCGCGCATCGCCATCATCGGATAGGCGGCGAGCCGCCCGACATGGCTTTGCCGAAACACCGTGCAGGCCGCGACATTAGCTTTCTTCGCCTTCTCGATTGTGAGTGCCATCGCCTTGGCGTTGACGTGAAAGCCGAACCCCCAATGGCCGTCGATCACGGTCGTGGTCGGCGATTCCTGCACGACGGTCCACGGCGCGCCGGGCACGATGTGGCCGGCCTTGACGCGGTCGATATAGGTCGGGATCGCGATGATGCCGTGGGAATCATGGCCGGCGAGGTTCGCATTGACGCAACCGACCGCGACCGCGGTCGCTTCCTCGTCCGACGCGCCGGCCGCCTTCAACAGCGCGGTGCCGATGCGGGTAAGACGCTCGGCCTGAACCATCGGCATGGGGTTTCCTCTTGAACGCCGCCCTTGGGAATACGGGTCTTGCTGTTATCGTCTCAAACGGGTCGCGCGAGGGCAAGCCCGCAAACCGGCCAAACGGCGACGGCCGCCGTGCCCCTTACGCATGGCCGATTTCCACCAAACGGTATTGGAGGCGCTATTTCTCTTCGGTGACTTCCGTCGAGGTCGCGGGGCCTTCTCCCATGATCAGGAGCACGGCGTCCTCATCCTTGGCGCCGTCCCAATGCACCTGCTTGCCGTAATGGGTGACGAAGCTGCCGGCGGGCATCGGAACCGTGCCCTTTTCCGGATCGAATTTAGGTCCGGTACCGACCCACCACGTTCCCTGCAACACCACGATGTAGCGGTCGTTGGGGTGGAAGTGCGGGCGGCTGAAATGATTGCCCTTGGTCCACTTGTTGTAGACCATGTAGAAGCCGGGCTTGCTGGGATCGCCGACCACCACCGCCTGCTGCGAGCCGCGCGCGCTGACCGGACTCCATGGAATTTGATCGGGAAGCTTGTAGGCCAGTGCAGCGGGATTGAGCTCGGCCGCCGAGCTGATGCTCAATAGTCCGGCAAACACCGCGGGCAAGGCGAGATAGCGCCAGAAACGGTTGGCTGATGTCATGATGTCCTCCCGATATGCGGCGTTTGGAATACGCCCTCTCTTTGGTTGTTATGCTATCCGGTCACATCGTCGCGGCGCAAGCCGCCGTCAACGTGTGGCCGCGAGAGGCAGGACGCAGTTGCAGCATGAAAACCGCGTTGGCTTCGTGCCACGCTTTGCTATCGTGCCGCCGCCAAGAACAACAATCAGGGAGGAGTTCCATGCGAACAGGATTGAGGATGATAGCCGCCGGCCTCGTGATCGGTGGCGCCGTGTCTTATGCGAATGCGGTGTCCGCCGAAGACGGCTGGATCACGCTGCTCGATTCAAGCAACAAGGGCGACTGGACCGAGGTCGGCAAGGCCAATTGGGCGATGAAGGACGGCGCGTATGGCGCCGACAAGCTCGACGGCAAGGATCTGTCCTATCTGGTCAGCAAGGACTCCTACAAGGACTTCCAGATCCGCGCCGAGTTCTGGACCGACGAGGAGGCCAACAGCGGAATCTTCATCCGCTGCGACCAGCGCGAGAAGATCGACGCCAAGATTTGCTACGAGGTCAACATCTTCGACAAGCGTCCTGACCCGAGCTACGGCACCGGCGCGATCGTCGATGTCGCCAAGGTCGATCCGATGCCGAAGGCGGCGGGCAAATGGAACGTCTACGAGATCACCGCGAAGGGGCCGCATCTGACCGTGGTGCTGAACGGGCAGAAGACCGCCGATGTCGACGACTCCAAGCATCTCGGCGGACCGTTCGCCCTGCAGTACGGCTCGGGCGTGGTGAAGTTCCGCAAGGTGCAGATCAAACCGCTGTGAAGGATGGCACTTGCCGCAGGCTCACGCCGCCTTGCGCGGGTGGGCCTGCTGGTGCCAGGCCCAGGCGGTGCGGATGATGCTCGCAAGGTCGGAATGCGCGGGCGCGAAGTTCAGGACCCGGCGCGCCGCGCTCACGTCCGCGACCAGGTAAGCGGGATCACCCGGCCGCCGCGGCTTTATCATATGCGGCACCGCGCAGCCGGTCTCGGCCGCAATCGCGTCGAGGATTTCGCGAACCGAATAGCCGGTGCCGGTGCCGAGGTTGAACGCGCCGCCGGCGTGGTCCTGCAGCAGCAATCGCAGCGCGGCGACATGGGCTGCGGCGAGATCGGTGACATGGATGTAGTCGCGGATCGCGGTGCCGTCCGGCGTGGCATAGTCGTCGCCGAACACGGCGAAGTCGGCGAGATGACCCTGCAGCGCCATCATGGCGCGCGGGATCAGGTGGGTCTCATTGTCGCGCAACTCGCCGATGCCGCCTGAAGCGTCCGCGCCGCTGGCATTGAAGTAGCGCAGGCAGAACGCGCCGAAGCCGTAGGCGCTGCGATAATCCGCGAGCATGCGCTCGATCATCCACTTGGTCGCACCATAGGTGTTGATCGGTGCGCACGGATCATCTTCCCGCAGTGCCTTGCTGTCGGCGTTGCCGTAGACCGCGCCGGTCGAGGAGAACACGATGCGGCGGCATCCCGCGCTGTGCATTGCTTCCAGCAGCGACAGCGTGCCGGCGACGTTGTTGATGTAGTATTTCTGCGGATCGCTCATGGACTCGCCGACAAGGCTGGCGGCGGCGAAATGCATCACGGCGACGATGTCGTGCTGCGCGAACACGCGCGCGAGTTTTGCCTTGTCGATGAGGTTGCCGACCACCAGCGGGCCACGCACGAAGCCGCGGTGGCCGGTCGAGAGATTGTCGTAGACAACGGGCTGATACCCGGCGGTCTCCAGTGCGCGGCAGGCATGCGCGCCGATGTAACCGGCGCCGCCGGTGACCAGGATCGCCGGCCTGTCGGTCATCGCTTGCGGGTCCGGCCGGTGTCGGAGGGCCGGCTGCGGTTGAACAGGAGGTAGAGTGCGCGGGGATTAGTGGTGAGATAGCGCCAGAACAGCCGGCGCGGTTCGAGCCAGATGCGCCAGGCCCATTCGAGGCCGACGGTCTGCATCCATTGCGGCGCGCGAGCGCGGCTCCCCGAAAGGAAATTGAACAGGCCGCCCGACGTCTTGATGACGCCGACATTGGTGAGCCGCGGCGTGAACTCTTCGACAAAGGCCTGCTCATAGGGCACGCCGAGCGCGATCCAGAGATAATCCGGCGCCAGCGCATTTATTTCGTCGACCTTGGCGCGCAGTGCGTCGCCACGGAGGTAGCCGTGGGAGTGCCCGACGATGCGAAGCGCCGGATGCATCTTTTTCACGGTGGCGACCGCCGCGGCGTTTTCCGCCTCGTCGGCGCCGAACATGTAGAAGGTCAGGCCGGCGTCGGCGGCCTTGTGCGCCACCATATGGAAGAGGTCTGTCGTGGCGACTCGTTCCGGCAGGGGAGTCTTGGATTTGAAGCGCGACACCGTGACCAGCGGCTGGCCGTCGGCATTGATCAGGTCGGCGGCACGGAACAGGCGCTCGGTCATCGGCTCGGTCGAGCAGCGCGCCAGCACCTCGCCATTGGCGGAGGTGCAATACAGCGGGCGGCCGATCCGGCGATGCGGGAACGCCATCTCGATCATGAAATTGGCGGTCTGCTCGAGATCGAGCACGGCGAGCCGCAATCCGCCCAGCGTGATGCGGGGGATTGCCGCTGTTGCGGCGCGGCCGAGTGGATTTTGGCGGCGCTCAAGCATAGGCGCTGCCTCGCTGCCGCGCCGTGGAAGGCGGCGGGCTCAGCTCGTCGAGGATCACGCCGGCAAGCTTGCGCTGCGCGGGGCCGAGCGCGGCGATGATCGCTTCCAGCGCGTCGTTGATGTCGAGGTCGACCGGCAGCACCGCGACGATGGCATCGGCCTCATCGAGGAGCTTGCGGTCGGCCGCGCCAAGCGGCAGCGCCGGGCCGTCGAGGACGGCGAGATCGTAACCGCCGGCGGCTTTGGCCTGTGCGATCGATTTGCGGATCGCCTCGCTTGCCTTGGCGTCACTGCCATTGACGGCGGGCAATATCGAAATGCCGTTCGCCGTGACGATGGCACGCGCGGCCTTGCTGCCGATCGAGAGCCAGCCAAGCCGGCTCGGTTCGGTCTTGCCGAGGCGGCTGACCTTGTTCGAGAGCTTGTGCGCCTCGCGATCGGCGTCGATCATCAGCACTTTGGCATCGTCGCGCGCTGCGGCGAGCGCGAAGTTCAGCGTTGCAATGCTGCGATCGGTAGCCGTGCCGGCGCCGATCACGGCAATGACCGGCATGGCGTTGGCGGGCGTGTGGCGGCCGATGGTGGTGCGGATGTCGCGCAGCGCGTTGAGGAACGTTGTCATCGGGAAGCCCGGTCGCAACGTCGGCCAGCCGAAACGGGTGACATCGGCGGTCGCGCCACCCTGCAGGATTCCGCCGAGGGTGCGGATCACATCGGAGTCCTGCAACCGGGCGATCACGGGCCTTTCGAAGAGGGCGGCCGGTGCCAACTGCCGTCGTGTCCGCTCGGTCGGTGCTTTGGTCGCGGGTGCGGTCTCTGATTCAGATTCCGGCTCGACGGGACGCGGCCGGGAATTGTCGGGCGGCAGACGGTCGACGGCGACGATCCAGCCGGCCGCGCCGAGCGCGCCCAGCATGAAGCCGAGGATCGCAAGGATGCTCATCGGCGGCGGGAAGGTGCGCCGTTGCGGCACGGTGGCTTCGCCGATGACGCGCGCCGCCGAGGTGTTGAGGCTCTCCTGCTCCTCGGTTTCGCGCGAACGCTTCAGGAAGGACGCATAGACGTCGCGGTTGGCTTCGACGTCGCGCTCGAGTTCGCGCAAGCGTACCGAGGCCTGGCCGAGCTGAACGCTCTGCTTCTTCTGCGTTTCCAGCGCCTTGTTGATGGACGCCTCGTAATCGCGGGCGCGGGTCAAATCGTTCTTCGCGGACTGTGCGAAGCGATCGACTTCCTCGTTGATGGTGCGGCGCATGTCCTCGACCTGCTTCTCCGCCTGCTTGATGGCGGGATGCAACGGGCCGAGCTCGGCAGCGAGCTCCGCGTGCTTTTTCTTTGCCTCGGCATATTGCGCGCGCAGATTGGCGATGGTCGGCGACTGCAGCGCTTCGGCGGTCGCGCCGGGATCAGTTGCCAATCGGCGGCTCGCCTCGATCTGGTCGTATTTGGCTTGCGCATCCAGCGTCAGCGCATGCGCCGCCGCGAGCCGCTGGTTCGCACCTGAGAGTTGCTGATCGCTCAGCAGGTTGTCCTGGATGCCGACGAAATTGTTCTGCGCCTTGTAGACCGCGAGCACATTCTCGGAATCTCGCAGCCGTTGCTGCAATTCCTTGAGGCGGCCGGACAGGTCGCTGGTGGCGCGGCGCGCGGCGGTGGCCTGCGAACTCTTCGATTCCGTGAGGTAGGCGTTGGCAATGGCATTGGCGAGCATCGCGGCCTTGACCGGATCGTGGGACCAGACCTCGACATCGACCACGAAGCTGCGCTCGGTCTTGCGGATGGTGATGTGACGAACGAGCGCATCGAGCGCGATGGTGTGATCGACCTTCGGCGCTGCGGTGAAGCGCAGCTCGATCCCGAACAGGCCGAGCAGCGACGTCAGTGCGCCCTTTGAACTCGCCGCCGAACTCGGGATCCTTGTCTAGATTAGTGTCCTGGATCGCCTTGAACAGCACGCTGTTGGAGGTGATCAGACGCGCCTGGCTTTCCACCACCATCGACAGCCCGGACACGTCCTGCGCGCGGGGCGTCAGCTCGCGGTCGACCAGCTGCAGCTCCCGCGGATCGACATAGAGCTGGGCGGTGGCGGTGTATTTCGGCGAGAGACTCTTGCCGATCACGACGGCGGCAATCGCGCAACCGAGCGCGGCCGCGGCGATCGTGATCTTGCGCCGCCACAACAGGCGGAACAGCGCGAACAGGTCGAAGCCCGGCGACGCGGGCGCACTCGCCCGCGTGCCGGGTTTCCCCTGATCTATCGGCTGGTCAAAAACAAGCATCCCCAGCTTCCATCCGAATGGCCGCACGCATCGGCTGAGGGGTTACGCTTCGGGTCACGCGACGCGCGGAAATGGACGCGGAATCAACGCAACAGGAAACATTAACCATACTCATTGAGGGACTATTCACCGAAAAGGCAAAGAAACCGTTTAAGTCCGCGCTCGCGGCATCGGCCGAAATTAACCAAGCGTTAGCGATCGCGGCGCGACGCGCTGCCTTCCCGGCGATGCTGTACGTGTTGCTCATACTCACGGCTTCCGCAGGATGACGTGGTAGTCGCCGCGCCGGACGTCGATCTTGCGCGGCATGAACAGGTTCAGGGCCATCGAAAGCGTGTCGATCGCCGCCGCGAACAGCGGTTTGTATTGGCGCATCTCCGGATAGCGCGGGCTCTCATATTCCTCGCGATAGATCACCTGCAGGCCATTCTTGCGCGCGAAGGCTTCCAGCAGCGACGGCGTGACCAGCTTGTGGAAATAGGTCGGGAACGGCGGCTCGCCCGGCTGGCCGGCATTCTTCTTGCCGACGATGTGACGGTAGAACCAGATGTGGAACCAGTGCGGCGTATATTTGGTGATCACGCCCGACAGCGAGCGCGGGTTCGGCGCCCCGATCAGGATCAGGCCGCCGCGCTTGAGCGATTGGAAGAAGCCGGCGAGCGCCGCCTCGACATAGGGAACGTGCTCGAGCACGTTGTAGCAGATGATGAGATCGAAACTATCGGGCGGAAAGCGCCAGGTCTGGATGTCGCCGAGGATGGTTTCCTGCGCATAGGTGTTGTTGCGGATCTGATCCTCGTCGATGTCGACGACGGTGACATGCGAACGGCGCAATACGTCAGGCGGCAGGAAGCTGGTCGAGCCGCCGCCGGCCTCGTAGATGTTGAGCCGGTGGGCCGGAAGCTCGACATCGAGGATTTCATGCACCGTCAAAAGACTGTCGAGGGCTTCACCGGGCGGCAAATCCAGCATCGCCTGCAGTTCCGCGGCGGTCAGCGTCGCGCGCGCCGCAGACTCGGGCGCGGGAGGCGCGGTGCGAATGAGATCGAGAGTGGCCGACTTGGTCATTGGCTCGGTCCAATGGTGATGTTGGCGCTGCGGGCGCGGAGCAGCGCAAGCCCGCTCCTCAAGCGCCGGCGCGCATGAGAGATATCGAACAGCCAGCCCAGCGCCGCGTAGGTGACGGCGCCGGTGAGCGCGAGCACGACGCAGGCGACGAGATGGGAAACATGAAGCTCCTTGTCGAGCACGCCGACAACGAGCGCCATGATGAGACCTGAAACCATAATCAGCCCGAGACGGCCCATAGGAAGCGGAACCGGGAAGGCGAGGCGAGTGAGCGCGAGCGCGCAGATAAAGCCGATCGCGTCGGCGCCGAGCCGCGCCCAGGCGGCGCCGATCGTGCCGTGGCTCCGCACCAGCACGTAAGACAGAATCACGTTGGCGACGATGATTGCCGCCGTATTGATCAGGTAGAAGCCGTTGCGCCCCGAGAGCAGGAAGCTCGCATGCAGATATTGCTGCGTCATGATCTGGAAGATCACGGCGAGGGCGACGATCGGCATGGTCTCGCCGGCAATCTCGCGGAAATCGGCGCCGAGCACGACGTTGGCGATATGCCAGGAGATCATGGCAAAGCCGAGCGCGGCCGGCAGCGTGATGCCGAACAACAGTTCGGCGCATTCGGCGAAATGCGCCCGCACCGCGGTATCGCCCTGGCGCGCGTGAATCTGGACTGCGAGTGGAAAGAACGCCGCGGCCGTGCTCATGGCCGGCAGCATCAGGGTCTGGCGCACGAGATCGAGGGCGGCGACATATTTGCCGGCGTCGGCCGGGCCGACCAGATTGGCGATCATGAAGCGGTCGGTGACGCTGGAGATCGCAAGCAGCGTGAGCGAGAGGGTCAACGGCAGTCCCTGTCGCGCCAACGCGGCGAGCTCCGTGCGATCGAAGACGAGTCTGGTGCCGCGCCAGGCCGCGCGTGATTGCATCACGATTGCGAGCAGGCAAGCCGCGGTCGCCGCCAGCAGGAGCTGCAGTCCGGTCGGACTGACGAGCGCCGCGATCGCGCCGAGGCAGAGCACACCCGTCGAGCGCACCAATGTGCCGCGCATGACCGTGAATGCCCGCAACCGCGCCCGGATCAGGTCCTGGGTGAGATCGAACAGGCCGATCGCGATCGAAAGCGCGACCGCGGCGAGTGCGGCCGTCGTGTCGAGTCCGATCAAGCGGGCCAGTGCGAAAGCAAGCGGCGTCGACAGGCAGACGAGCATAAAGCCGGACGCGACAACGCCGCGCACCTCGGTGCCGTCGTTGCGGGCATGTCCGCTGAGCACGAGGTTACGGAACCAGCCGGCAAGGAAGACAGAGATCACCGAGGCAAAGCCGACGCCGAGCAGATAGACGCCGTAATCATGCGGCGAGAACAGCCGCGTGAAGGCGAACACACTCAACAGCCCCAGCAGTGCCGAGAGCACGTTGGCGGTCAGGTTGATGCTGGCTTGTCCGATCAGCATACCGTGAGCAGCCCCGCGGGTTCGGTGACGGAGACGAGTGGCGCCAGCGTCGCTTCATTTTCCATGGTGGCCGCGCGGATCACGTCGACCGGCGTCAGCGAGAACGACGCGACCGAGAAGGCAACGTCGTCGCGGCCGGCGCGGCTGAACAGCCGGTGCAGTCCGGCCTTGTCCAGCTTTGGGGCTTCCCAATAGCTGACACAGGGCGTGCCCGCGACGGGCGAGTGGGATGCGGCGGAGGCGGCGTCGCTCTCGGCGAAATAGCCGTAGAGCATGTATTCGGAGAAGTCGCGGGTGCGGCACAGCGACTCGACCCAGTCGCGGTCGGTGACGGCCTCGATCCGCGACACCATCGCGCGCGTGGTGTCGCGATCCCAGAAGATGATGTGGCCGATGTAATCAGGTGCAGGCAGCGGCGGCGTCGGAAGCCC
Source organism: uncultured Alphaproteobacteria bacterium (assembly GCA_963794775.1). Classification (GTDB taxonomy): domain Bacteria; phylum Pseudomonadota; class Alphaproteobacteria; order Rhizobiales; family Xanthobacteraceae; genus Bradyrhizobium. The sequence goes on from CAWCGA010000035.1 coordinate 231,772, forward strand.
GAGCAGCTGATGGCTGGTCGCTACCCAGCGCGAATGGCTCGCCTGGTCGGCGGTGACCTCGTTGGTGACACGGAACAGCGGAAGCGTGTTCGGCGCCTGATAGCGCGCGAGATCGAAATCCCTGAAGAACACGATGTCGGAATCGAGGATGCAGTAGCGCTCGTGCGGCAGCGCCATCGCCGCGGCGATCTTCAGGAATTGCTGCACATGCCAGCCGCTCACCGGCTTGGCGCGCACCGACCACCAGAACTGGCGCCGCTTGCGGCGGAACATGCGTGGCATCGGCCGCAGCCAGGCGGGCAGGAAGGCGGAAGCGGGAATGACGGTGCGGCGGTCGCTGATGAAGCGGGAAAACAGGTCGTAGTCGCTGTCGGGAACCAGCAGGTAATGCTTGTCGAACGAGGTCACGTGCCGGTCCACGCTCTCGCATAGCAGCGTGCAGAGCGCGAGGTCGCGCGCGTAGGTCGGGGTCAACAACGCAACAGAGGTCATTTCCGGATTGCTCATAAGTCTGACGGCAGAATCCCTTTGTCGACAAAGAGCAAGATCGGTGCCGAAGGGCCGTTAACGCAATGGCAGTGCTGTGCGGTGGTTAATTCGTGGAAGTGATTAACCATCGTGTCTCATGAACCCCCATGTGCGGCGCTGTTGGACTACGACTTGCAAGCTGTCGGACTAGTACTGGCAAGGTGTCGGACTACGACTTGCAAGATGTGACGCGTAAAATTGCGATTCATAATTGGACATGACGGTTAGAGCCCATACCAGGCGCGAATTCCTTGGACGTGCTGCCGCGCTCGGCGCGGCAACGCTGTCCGACATGTCCGCTTTTGCGACAGCAGGGACAGCTGCGCCGGCAGGCGAGGGCGCAAGGTTAATTCCATACGGTTCGGCGGTGCGCGCCGGCGCGCTCGCGACCGACACGGCCTATCGCCAGGCCATTGTCGCGAATTGCGACATCATTGTTCCCGAAGGCGAGATGAAATGGCCGGACGTCCATCCCGCGCGGAACCGGTTCGACTTCGAGAAGGCCGACGCGCTGATGGATTTTGCCCGGCAGCACAAGATCGAGATCCGCGGCCACACGCTCGCCTGGTACGGCGGCATGCCGGACTGGACCAACGAGATCGCAAACCGCGCCGAGGCCGAAGAGGAACTGGTCGGCCACATCGAGACCTTGGTCGCGCGCTATCGCGGGGACATTCCTTCCTGGGACGTCGTCAACGAGCCGTTGATCGATTGGCCGGAAGATGCCAATTCGCTGCGGCCGTCGATCTGGACCCGGCAGCTTGGGCCGGACTATATCCCGATTGCGCTCAAGACCACCGCGCGGGTCGATCCGACAACGCGGCTGGTGCTGAACGAATACGACGTCGAGTATAAGGGCGATCGTTTTGCCGCGCGCCGCAAGGCGCTGATCCAGCTGCTGCGTTTGTTGCGCGATCGCGGCGTGCCGCTGCACGCGGTCGGCCTGCAGTCGCATCTGTTCGGCGACCGCACGCTCGATCGCGACGGTTTGCAGGCTTTCCTGCGCGAGGTGGTCGCGTTGAAGCTCGACGTGCTGATTACCGAGCTCGACGTGATCGATTACGAATTCCCGGCCGACATCGGCGCACGCGATGCGCGCGTCGCCGCGACCGCGCGGGACTATCTCGAGATGGTTTGCGAAGTTGTGCATCCCAAAGCTCTCCTCACCTGGGGCCTGAGCGACCGCTACACATGGGTGCCGACCTGGTTCAAGCGCACCGACGGCCTGCCAAACCGGCCGTTGCCGCTCGATGCCGATCTCAAGCCGAAGCCGCTGTTCGACGTGATCGAAGGTTTCAGGCGGAAGTTCGCATGAACCAGATGCCCACCAGGCCGTTCACGGATGCAGGCCGCGCTCTCACGGCAGTCTCGCCTGCGCTCGACAGCTCGATCGCGACCGTGATCTGCATTCCCGCTTTCCGCCGCCCGAAGCATTTGCGCGCGACGCTGGAGTCGTTGGTGACGCAGCGGACCGATCGGCCGTTTGCCGTCGTCATTGTCGACAACGATGCCGTGGCCAGCGAGAGCGTTCCGGTCGCGCACGAATTTCTCGATTATGGCAAGCTTGCCGGCCTCTGCCTGGTCGAGCCACAACAAGGAAATTGCCACGCCATTAATGCCGCGTTCGCGACCGCGCTCGCGACATTCCCGAATGCCCGGCATTTCCTGATGATCGACGACGACGAGATCGCCTCGCCCGACTGGCTGGCGCTGATGGTCCGCGCCGCGGAGACCACCGGCGCCGATGTCGTGGGCGGCCCGGTCTGGCCGGTGTTCGACGATGCCACCAAGCAGAACCTCGAACGGCATCCCGCCTTCAGGCCGGCCTACGAGATCAGCGGCGGCGTGCCGATGATCTATGGCTGCGGCAATTGCCTGATCACGCGATCCGTCTTCGAGCGGCTCGGCGCACCCGCGTTCGACCTGCGCTTCAATTTCCTCGGCGGCGGCGACGTCGACTTCTTCACCCGCTGCCGCCGTGCCGGCATGAAATTCCAGTGGGTTGCGGAAGCCATCATCACCGAGACGGTGCCGGAAACCCGCAGCCGGCCGCACTGGTTGGCGCAACGGGGCCTGCGCATTGGCGCGATCAATTATCATGTCCAGCGCAAGGTGGCCCACTCGACTCTGTCGCGCGCAAAACTGTTCGCCAAGGTGCTGGCCTTGATGCCGTTGTCGCTGGTCCGCGCCGCAAGGCTTGCCGCGATCGAGCACAAGACGTTGATCGCGCTGCATCCGATGATCGTTGCGGTCGGCGGTGTGCTGGCCGTGATTGGCATCGAACCGCATCAGTACAAGGCCTCGAAGATCAAGCCATGAGCGAACTCGCCGTCATTTCGCAAGGACGCGCGCTGGTCGGAGAAATCCGGCGGCAGCAAGTGATGGACGTCGTCCGCGCCGCCGCGTTCATCGGTGCGTTGCTGGTCGCCTGGATTTCGCTGCGGCCATTTGCCGACTTGCGGGAACAGGAACTGAAGGATTCCGCCGCTGCCGGCAACGAGACGATGACCTATCTCGTGTTCGGCGGATTGACGGTGCTCACCATCGGGCTTGCGATGCGCGACAGCCTGCGCGGGCTGGCAACGCTGATCGCGCCCGGATATCTCTTGTTCATCGGCTGGACCGCGGCGGTCGGCGTGCTGCTGTCCAGCGACCCTTCCACTTCTTTGAAGCGCTTTGCGCTGACAGGCTGCGTCGCTGCGGTTGCCGCGATGCTGATGCTGCTGCCGAAGTCGCAATCCGAAATGGCGCGATGGCTCGGCATCGCCGCGTTGATCCTGCTGGCGTTCTGCTATCTCGGCATCCTCTTCGTGCCCGATTTGTCGATGCACACCGCGTTCGACACCCAGGAACCGCACTTGGCCGGTGACTGGCGCGGTGTGTTCGGCCACAAGAACGTCGCAGCCGCCGTGATGGCGATGTTACTGTTCCTTGGCATCTATGTCGCGCGCGCCGGTGCGCGTCTGCTCGGCGTGGCGGTGATCGTGCTTGCCTCCCTGTTCCTGCTCAAATGTGCCGGCAAGACCTCGTCCAGCCTGATCTTCGTGGTGCTGGCGCTGACCTCGCTCACGACAATTATTCGCTCCTTCGCGTTGCGTGCGATCATGTTGCTTGCGCCGCTGGTCATCCTGACGCTGCTCAGCATCGGCACGGTCATGAACGACCAGCTCGCCGAGATCGCAAAATTGTTGCCGCTCGACACCAGCTTCACCGGCCGCACCGACATCTGGGCGTTCTCGCTCCAGGCGCTGCAGGCGAAATTGTGGACCGGCTACGGCTTCGCCGCATTCTGGGGCTCGGGTGCGATCCGCGACCTGCCGCAGGGCATGGAGTGGACGGAATATGCCTCTCACAGTCACAACGGCTATCTCGACACCGCGCTCTCGATGGGGTTGCCCGGTACGCTGCTGCTGATCGCCGTGTTCGTGATCGCGCCGCTGCGTGATTTCCACCGCGCCGATGAGGGCGGCAATGGCGGGCCGCTGACAATGGCGTTGTTGCGGATATGGCTGTTCGGAATCTATCTGTCCTCGTTCGAAAGCTTCTTCCTCGATCGCGCCGATCCGATCTGGTTCACGTTCCTGTTCACGGTGTTCGGCCTGCACTTCCTGGCGCGCTTCCGCCTCAGGGCGTGAACTCCGCGGCGATCGCCGCGCCGCAATCGCGCCACCAACCGTCGAAATCGAAGGGCGCCGGAACCGGTGGCCGCTTCGCCGCCGCCACGATCTGATCGGCATAGGCGTCAGTATCGGCGCCGCGCGGCACGAGCACGATCGCGCCACGACTGATCAATGCCTTGAAACGCGGATGGTGATCGAACTCATCGGGCTCGGCCGGCCCGGTGACGACCAGGGGCTTGCCGGACTGAGCGCCGGCCAAAATGCTGGAGCGGCGCGCGGTGATGCCCTCGTCGAGCGGATAGCAGAAGACGTCGAGTTCGCCGAACAGGCCGAACACTTCGTTGTCGGAAGCGACATAGCCGGTGACGATGACGTCGTCCTCCACGCCGAGCTCCCTTGCCCGTGCGTAAAAATCTTCCTCGACATTGTCCATGGCGCGGATGAAGGAGCCGACATAGACCACCAGCGATTTCTCGCCGCGCGCCTTCAATGTCGCGCAGATCGAGAGCAGCGCATTCGGCTGCTTGGCCGGATAGATCGAGCCGAAATGGCCGATGATCAAGCGCCCCTGCGCGCGCGCCTCGGCGAGCCGCTGGCGCAATTTCGAATCGGCGACGGTAGCCGGCGCCTCGATGTTCGGCGGCAGCGGCGCAAGCGTGCATTTCCGTGCGGTCCAGCCCACCAGCGCATCGTTCGTAAGCTCCTTCCGTACCAGCGGTGAGAACATCACGATCCGGTTCGCGAGCAACACCGCTGGCAGGTAGGTCAAGCGTCGCAGCCAGTGCAGGCTGCCCCATTCGTGCTGAACGAGGATTACGCGCCGCCCGCGCAAGCGCGCGAACAGCAACGCGAGCAGGGGCGAAAGAATGACGCGCTTCCAGGCCACGATCGGAAAGTTGCAGACGATATTGCGGGCCGAGCCGACCGCGCGCCAGATCCCGCCGATCGAGCCTTCCGTTTGTGACAGGGTTAACGTCGCGGTCGAGCCACCCTCGCGCGTCTCCAGCGCCTCGGCGAGACGCAGGGTGAATTGCCCGACGCCGCATTGCATCTGCGGACCGGCGCCGAGGACGAGTGCACGCGTGGTTGATGGCGGAGTTTTCATGCAGCGAAAGGTTGGTTTGCTCGTGCGCATCGTATCTTTTTGCGGAAACGAAAGCTTTGCAGCGAGAATAATTCTGTCGCGTTAGCCTTACCCCGCGAAGGTTGGGTTCCATCGCACGCTTTCACTTTCCCCGGCACCCGTCTTGCCAGATTGTGCGGTGAGATCGCACCGCCGTTCCACTTGCGGACAGCGGACGATCGGCTGACGGCGCTTTGGGACAGGTCATAATGCCGTCGGCCCAAAAAGACTGTAACGAAAGCAAGGGCGTGAACATGACATTCGGCACCGTGTTTACCAATTGGGATGCGACGCATTCGGCGTTGTGGGGCCACCAGCCGCTCAAGCTGTCGCACGAGTTGCACAGATCGCCGCTGTTCTCGCGCGATGCGCTTGCCGAACTGATCCAGCGCTATCCGCGCGAGCATTACAGCTTGATTCAGACCGGCCCCAGGGGCGGCAAGCGCGTCTGGCGCGAAGGCGAGATCGGCAGTTTCAACGGCGAGCAGGTGATGCGCGCCATCGCCGGCGGCGGGCTCTGGCTGATGATGCGCGACATCGGCACCATCGACGCCTGCTACTACGCCATGGTCGAGCGGATGTTCGCGGAAGTTGCGGCAAGGGTGCCCGGCTTTTCGACGCGGACCCATCAGGAAAGCCTGCTGGTGTCGTCGCCCGATGCGATCGTTCCCTATCACGCCGATTTGCCGGGTCAGGCGCTGATCCAGCTGGTCGGCCGCAAGCGCGTCTATGTCTATCCGAACACGCCGCCCTTCATCACGTCGGCGCAGCTCGAAGACATCGCGATCTTCAATTACGAGCTCGATCTGCCGTACCAGCCCTGGTTCGACGATCACGCCGAGGTGTTCGACATCGGGCCCGGCGAGATGCTGAGCTGGGAGCTCAACGCGCCGCATCGTGTGGAAAATCTCGACGCCTTCAGCGTCTCCATGACGGTGTCCTACACCACTGACGAGATTCGCCGCCGCGACGTCGTCAATCTCGCCAATGGCCTGCTGCGCCATCGCTTCGGCTATACGCCGAAGACGCGCAACCTGGGCGGTCCGTCCTTCCTCGCCAAGAAGGTGCTGCAGAAACTCTGGCGCGACTCCGGCTGGGTGAAGCGCGAACGCAGCGCGCGCCGTCCGACCGAGTTCAGGCTGGATGCGGCCGAGCCCGGCGGGATCGTCGAACTGTCGCGTGCGGCCTGACGGTTCAAAATGGCAATGGCAGTGCTGACGGCAGCAGCAGGACATCTCGACGCAGGCGCGACCGCTCGCGCGGCGCGATACCGCGTCGAATTGTTTGACGACTGGAAACAGGCCGTCGCGCGCTGGACCGAGACGCGCGCCACCACGCCGTTCCAGGACTTTCGCTGGCTTGGCGCGTGGTACGGCGCATTCAGCGAGGTCGAAACTGTCATTGCCGTGATCACCGACGCGCGAACGCTGGAGCAGGTGGCGCTGCTGCCGCTGGTATGCCGTTCGCGCCGCGGCGTGCGCATCATCGAGTTCGCCGATCTCGATCTGACCGACTACAACGCGCCGCTGCTCGGTCCCGCCGCGCCGCGCGATGCGGCCGGGGCGCAAGTGATGTGGCAAGAGCTGCTCGCCGCGCTGACGCGCATGCAAGCCGGCTCCGATCTCATTCGGCTGCGCAAGCTGCCGCGCGATCTCGACGGCCGGTCCAATCCGCTGGCGCTGCTCGAGGGTACTTTCCGCTCCGCGGTGAACGGCAATCTTGTGACGATCGGCGAGGATTTCGACGCGTGGCGGCATTCGCTCGGCCGCAACGCCCGCAAGGGGTTCTTGAAAAGCTGGCGCGTATTCACTCGCGACCCCCAGGCCCAATTCAAGCTCGTCACCGATCCCGAAGAGGCCTCGCGCGTGATGGCGGTGATGGAAGCGCAGCAGGGCGCACGCATGCAGGCGCTCGGACTGAGCTACAGCCTGAACGATCAGGCCTATGCCGCGTTCTACCGCGACCTCGTCACCGCGAATCTCCACAGCGGATATGCCGTGCTCTCGGCGCTGACGGTGGGCGAGGAAGTGGTCGCGACCCTGCTCGGCATCCGCAACGGGTCGCGTTATGTGATGGTGCGCTTTTCCAATGCCGGAGAAAAATGGGCGAGTTGCTCGCCGGGTTTGCTCGTGATCGAGCGCACGATGGCGGCGTTGCATGCGGGAGGCGTGCGCAGCTTCGATTTCGGCACCGGCAATTATGCCTACAAGCGCAAGTTCGGCGTGACGCAACTGCCGCTGCTCAACATCACCAGCGCGCTGAGCTGGCGCGGCAAACCGCTGGCCTTGCGCGACCGCATCGTGCGCGAGGTTCGCCGTTTCCCGCGGCTCGCGGCGCGGATCAGCCGCGCGCTCCGCACGCGCTCGATGCGCGAAGAAATCTGAAAACTTCTCACGGAACGGTAACGCCCGCTCACGAAGCCGTGCAGCCCTCGCAGCGGCGCTTGCCCCGCGTGGCGCGGAACAGGCTCTTGCAATACCAGCGCCGTGCGATCGCCTCGATCGGGCTGCGTACCAGTTGAGCCATAAAGAGAATTTCGACCATGGCCAATCCTTCGTCCCCAGGCCATGGAGATAGGGCGGCATTCCCCTCGGGAGAATGCCGCCTGGTTCCTACCTGCCATGCAACGCACAATGAAGCTTCAGCCGTGCAGCTTCTTCGCGGTCTCGGCGATCGCGCGTCCCTGATAACGCGCGCCCGCCAGCTCGTTGGCGCTCGGTTGCCGGCTGCCGTCGCCGCCGGTGATGGTGGTCGCGCCATAGGGCGAGCCGCCGGTGACGTCATTGAGCTCCATCTGGCCGGCGAAGCCATAGTTCAGGCCGATGATGGTCATGCCGAAATGCAGCAGGTTGGTGATGATCGAGAACAGCGTCGTCTCCTGACCGCCATGCTGGGTCGCCGTCGAGGTGAATGCGCCGCCGATCTTGCCGTGCAGCGCGCCCTTGGCCCAGAGCCCGCCGGCCTGGTCGAGGAAGTTCGCCATCTGCGAGGACATGCGGCCGAAGCGCGTGCCGGTGCCGACGACGATCGCATCGTAATTGGCAAGCTCCGCGATTGTCGCGATCGGCGCGGCTTGGTCGAGCTTGTAATGGGACGCCTTGGCGACCTCGGTCGGCACCAATTCCGGCACGCGCTTGACATCGACGCTGGCGCCGGCCTCGCGCGCGCCTTCGGCCACCGCATTGGCCATCGCTTCGATGTGGCCATAGGCGGAATAATACAGGACGAGAACTTTGGTCATGGTGGGCTCCGTGAGATTGGGATGTGATGGGAAATGACTCTCCGTCGTTCCGGGGCGGCTCGCAGAGCCGAACCCGGAACCTCGAGATTCCGGGTTCGATGCTGCGCATCGCCCCGGAATGACGGTGGGAGTTGTGCTTACGCCGCGTCGACCAGCACCAGCTCGGAGTCTTCGAGCGCCTTGATGGTCAGCTTGGTTTCATCCGAGATCGCGGCGCCGTCGCGGGCATTGACCCTGATGCCATTGACCTCGACGCTGCCTGCCGCCGGCACAAGATAGAGATTGCGCGCCTTGCCGGCGTCATATTCCGCGCTCTCGCCCTTCTTCAACGTCGTGGCGAGCACCCGCGCATCGGCGCGGATCGGCAGCGCTTCGCTATCGCCCGGTAAGCCGCTGGCGATGGTGACGAGCTTGCCGGAGCGGTCGGCCTTCGGGAACGGCTTCGAGCCCCAGGTCGGCGCACCGCCTTGCGTCTTCGGCTGGATCCAGATCTGGAAAATCCGGGTCAGCGTCGGCTCCAGATTGTATTCGGCGTGGCGGATGCCCGAGCCCGCGCTCATCACCTGCACGTCGCCGGCCTCGGTGCGGCCCTTGTTGCCGAGCGAGTCCTGGTGCGTGATCGCACCCTCGCGGACATAGGTGATGATCTCCATGTTGGCATGGGGATGCGGAGGAAAGCCGCTGTTCGGCGCGATCTCGTCGTCGTTCCAGACGCGAAGCGCGCCATGGCTCATGTTCTTCGGGTCGTGGTAGTCCGCGAAGGAGAAATGATGCTTGGCCTTGAGCCAGCCGTGGTCGGCGCCGCCGAGCGTGTCGAATGGTTTGAGTGTGATCATGTGATGTTCCTTGTATGCGATTTTCGAAATTTGATGGCTCTTGGATAAGCCTCCCGCTGCGGTATAGAAATAGAAACTATCGAAACACATTGTTTCCATTTGCGAGGTAATGCCATGGCCAAGCTTCCTGACTTCGAGGCGCTCGCGATCTTCGCAAAAGTCGTGGAATTGCGGTCGTTTGCGCAGGCCGCGGGCGAACTTGCGCTGTCCAAAGCCACCGTCTCCAAGGCGGTCGGGCGGCTGGAGGAACGGCTCGGCGCACGGCTGTTCAACCGCACCTCGCGGCGGCTGGCGCTGACCGATGCCGGGCAGAAGCTCGCCGAGCGCGCCGCGCGCCTGCTCGCCGACGGCGAAGCCGCCGAGAACGAGGCCTTGGCGCAATCCTCGGTGCCGCGCGGCCTGGTCAAGCTCGCGGTGCCCATGAGTTTCGGCGTGAAGGAAGTCGCGCCGATCCTGCCGGATTTCCTGAAAGCCTATCCGGAGGTCAGCGTCGATTTGCATCTGAGCGATGCCACCGTCGATCTGATCGGCGAGGGCTTCGATGCCGGCCTGCGCATCGCGCGCCTGCCGGACTCCTCGCTGATCGCGCGGCGGCTGTGCGCAATGCCGCGCCATACCGTGGCCGCGCCGTCCTATCTCAAGACGCATGGCCGGCCGACGCATCCGATGCAACTCGCGCAACATCGCTGCTTCGGTTACGCCTATCTGTCGACGCCGAACCTCTGGCATTACACCAACGCCGCCGGCGAGCAGGCGAGCGTGCGGCCCGGTGGTCCGCTGCGCGTCAACAATGGCGAGGCCGTCATGCCGGCGCTGGTTTCGGGCCTGGGCATCGCCGACCTGCCGGAGTTCATCGTGGGAGATGCGATCGCCTCCGGCGCGGTCGAGGTGATCCTCAAGGGCTGGAAGCAGCCGGAAGGCGCGCTGCACTGGGTGACGCCGCCCGGCGGCCCGCGGCCTGCGCGCGTCGAGGTTCTGGCGGAGTTTTTGCTGAAGCATTTTGCCAAGGGGAAGAAGAGGTAGGGTGGCGCTTCTTTCTTGTAGGGTGGGCAAAGCGAAGCGTGCCCACCTTTCATGCGCGGTGTAGATGATCATGCCGGACTATCGACGCGTAAAGACCGAAAGCATCACGTTCTTTTTCACGGTCGTTCTCGTTGATCGCTCGAGCGCATTGCTCGTTGAAGAAATCGAACGTTTGCGAGCGGCCTACCGACTCGTTCAAAATCGACGGCCATTTGAGACCGTTGCAATTTGCATTCTTCCGGATCACCTCCACGCTATCTGGACCTTGCCCGATGGAGATACAGACTTTTCCACCCGATGGACGCTCATCAAAAGCAGCTTCTCTCGGGGAATCGAGGCGAGACCGCGCTCGCCGAGCAAGATTGTTAAACGCGAGAAAGGAATTTGGCAGCGGCGCTATTGGGAGCACGCGATCCGCGATGAGGCCGATCTTGAGCGACACGTCGATTACATTCAGTTCAATCCCGTCAAACACGGGCATGTCTCTCGCGTTGCAGATTGGCCTCACAGCAGTTTTCATCGCTTTGTCGAGCGAGGACTGCTCGAAGTGGATTGGGGTGGAGACATGAAGGAAATCAGCGGATCGTTCGGAGAGTGAAAGGTGGGCACGCTGTTGCCGCCGCATGCTGACACACCGCACTCTGGAGTCGCTTTGCCCACCCTACGAGGGAAGACGCGGCTCCTCATCCCCGCGGCGCGATTTCGCGTCCGGGTGATGCATCAATCGTCGCTCCCTCGAAAACAGAGGGTGCAGGGAATGCCGGGCGCTGGCCGCACCCGCAGCCTCGCTTGCAAAAACAAAAAAACAAGCGAGCATAGTCACTACAGGTCAGCCGAAACGATCCGGCACTCCCTGCGCGATGGTTTGAACGGCTGCTCCGCGCTCTCCCCGGAGTCTCGGGCTTGTTAGCCTCCGTCCCCCCGGGTTCTTCGACCCGGGGGTTGACCCCAGCGTCGAGGGGACGGGACCACACGGCTTGACCGTACGCGCCGTTCCGCACGTCTTGCGGTACGACCCGCGTCCATCGCATCCCGCTTCGCGTTCGGTGACGAAGGCCTAACGCCCCTGTTGTCGAGGCGGGATGGCTTCGTTAAATCATAATTTCTGTCTTACGGAAAGAAAAATATTTTTGCGTTGCGCGCTTGACTCGTCGGGCAAAACAGGCGGCGGGTTTTTGGGATGGTTGGCCCGTCGGGCAAACGCGTGCCGCGATCGTAGGGTGGGTTAGCCGGATCACCTATTCGGTGGCTCAACACATGACAGGGGAGGCGTAACCCACCACTTGACCCTCCGCGGCAGCAGAACAGGTGGGTTACGGCGCGCGCGCGACAACGCTACGCGTTGCGCGGAGCGCCTAACCCACCCTACAACCTACGCCGTTCAAATCGATCAGAGCGCGGCCGCGCCGCCGAGCCTTTGCAGCCCGGTTTCGATCACGACGACCTCGTCGTCGAAAGCCCGAATTGAATTGCTGAAATCGAAAGCGTCGGTCTGCTTGGTGAGCAGCTCCCGCTTGAGCCGCTGACGATGCTCGCGCATATCCTCGAGCGCTTTACGATTTTTCAGGGACACATACGCATCGACAATCAACTTCATCGCAACAGACATGACGCTACCCCACCCACTCGACCCGCCGAACGATCAGTATTGGGACGAGACTCTGCACACGCAAGAAAATATCAACAGCCTGTGGATAACCGCGGAGAGTGTGGTTTTGACGCACCGGTGCGCGCGCGGACACGACGGTATCAGGATGATAGCTTTGCATGCGACACCACATGATCAGACAACAAGACTGCCGGGAGCACCCGCCGATAAATCGCCGCCAACTCCTAAAGACCGCCGCCGCGTTGCCGCTCGCCAGTGCGGTCCTGAGCCAAGCGGCCCTCGCGCAAGCAGCCTATCCCAACCGCAACATCACCCTGATCGTACCGTTCCCGGCGGGCGGCCAGGCTGATCTCGCGGCGCGGCCGGTAGCGGTGGCGCTGGAGCGCCTCCTCGGCAAGCCGGTCATCGTCGACAACCGCGCCGGCGGGGCCGGTGGTTCGATCGGCAACGCGGCGGCGGCGCGCGCCGAGCCGGACGGCTACACCCTCTTGATGACGCTGTCCTCGCTGGCGGTGCTGCCGGAGGCCGACCGGCTGTTCGACCGCCCGGTCGCCTATGAGGTCAGCCAGTTCGCGCCGATCGCGCGGGTGCTGGCCGACCCCACTTTGCTGGCGGTGCCGGCCTCGGCGCCATGGAAATCGCTCCAGGAATTCGTCGACGACGCCAGGCAGCGCCCGGGGCAAATCCCGTACGGCTCGTCCGGCCCCTACGGCACACTGCATGTTGCGATGGAGATGTTCGCCGCCAGCGCCGGGATCAAGCTGTTGCATGTGCCGTTCCGCGGCGCAGGTCCTGCGCTGACCGCGCTGCTGTCGGGCACCGTGCAGGCCTTGGCCTCGGCGCCGGGCACGCTGAAGCAGCAGGTCGAGGACGGCAAGATGCGGGTGCTCGCCAACTGGGGCGCTGAGCGGATCGCGAGCTTTCCGGAGCTGCCGACGTTCAAAGAGCTCGGCTACAAGGATGTCGAGTTCTATATCTGGGCCGGGCTGTTTGCGCAGAGCGGACTACCTGCGCCCATCATGACGAAGCTGCGTGAAGCGATGGCGCAGGCGGTGAAGGCGCCGGAAGTGACCAGGACCTTCGAGACCGCGGGCAGCCCGGTCGCCTATCTCGATGCGCCGGAATTTTCCAAATTCGTCGCTGATGACAGCGCGCGGCTGATCGCGGCGGTGAAGAAGATCGGCAAGGTGGAGTAGGGGGAGGAGGGGCGCTACCGTCGGAAGGTAAGCAGGGCTCGCCCCGTCACTCGATCAACTCATCGGCCGCGATCTGCATGGATTGCGGGACGGCAAGGCCCAGCGTCTTGGCGGTGGTCGTGTTGATGACGAGCTCGAACTTCGTCGGCCGCAGCACCGGCAGATCATCAGGCTTGGTGCCGCGCAAAACCTTGCCGGCATAGATGCCAAGCTGGCGGTAGGTATCCGAGAGGCTGGCGCCATAGCTCATCAAGCCGCCGTCCGCCGGATACTCCCGGATATGGAAGATGCCGGGCAGGCGGTTGCCGGCGGCAAGCGCCACGATATGTTTTCGCCGGGAGTCGAAGAACGGATCGTTCTGCACGATCAGCCCGGCGGCGCCCGCCTTGGCGAATGCGGCGAACGCCGCCTCGATCGCGGCGTCGGTTGCGGCTTCCTGCACCACCAGCTCGCGCCCGAGCTCCTTGGCCGCGGCGGCATAGGCTTGTAGCTGCCGCTGGCGCTCGGCGGCTTCACCCCCGAAACGGGGATTGACCAGCAAGCCGATGACCTTTGCCGACGGCACCATGCCACAGAGCAATTCGACCCGCTTGCCGCCCAGTTCGCCGGTGAAGAAATTGACGCCGGTGATCGCGCCCGGCCGGTTCATGCTCGCGACCAGACCCGATTGCACGGGGTCGCCGCCCATGAGAAAGACGATGGGGACAGATGGCGCGGCCGCCTTGGCGGCGAGTGCGGCCGGATCGCCGGCGGCGACCATCAGCGCAAGCGGCTTGCTCATTAGCTCCGCCGTAAATCCGGGCAGCTTGCTGTAATCGCCTTGCGCCCAGCGATATTCGATGGCGATGCTCTTGCCCTCGACATAGCCGGTCTCTTCGAGGCCGCTGCGAAACGCGTTGGTATGAATTGTGGCCTCATCGGGCGAACGCGTCGAGAGGAATCCGATTGTCGGTACCGTCTGCTGGGCGCGCGCCACTGCGGGCAGGGCCGCCGAAACTGCCAGCCCTGTCATGAATTCGCGTCGCTTCATGGCTCCCCCGCCGCTCAGTGGAGGCATCCTACCAGCAAACAAAAACTGTGACCGCGGCCAAATGCGCATGAGCGCTGATCAAATTTTCCCTTGCAAGTTCAGCTCCTGACCTCGCAGACGTCAACCCATTCGGCGCCGACCAAATCGGCCATCCGCTCCGGCGCGATTTTCACCGCGCTGTGGGTCGAGCCCGCGGCCGGCACCACGATGTCGAACACCTTCATCGAGACGTCGCAATAGATCGGGAGCGGCGCCTTCAGCCCGAACGGGCAGACGCCGCCGACCTCGTGACCGGTGATCTCGGCGACCTCTTCCAGCCCCAGCATCTTCGGCTTGCCGCCGAACAGCGCCTTGACCTTCTTGTTGTCCATCCGCGAGGTGCCTGAGGTGACGATCAGCACCACGCGCTCGCCGATGCGCAAGGACAGCGTCTTCGCAATGCGCGCCGGCTCGACGCCGTAAGCTTCGGCCGCGAGCGGCACCGTCGCAGAACTCTGCGTCGATTCGATCACGGATATGTCGGGGGCTTTTTCGGCGAAGAAGGCGCGGACGGATTTAAGACTTCATAGGTGGCAATAACCTGCGGCAATTCCAACAGCGAGCGAATGCGATGGTCGGGCGCGATGCCCAGCTCGTCCATCTGCGTCCGGATCGCCTTGAACATGGTGAGCGGTGCCACGAGATCGCTCTCGACGCAAGCCAGCGCCATCGCTTCGGGTGTGACCCGCTCGATCCAGGCGACGTTGAGGCCGAAAGATTTGGCGCCGCAGGCATCCCACGGGTTCGACGACACGAACAGCACCTCGGCCGGCTTGACGCCAAGCTGCGCTTCGATCGGCACGTAGGCGTCCGGGCTTGGCTTGAAGACTTTTTGCGGATCGACGCTCAAGGTCGCATCGAGCACGGCATCGAGGGCGCTGTTCTTCACCAGCGCGTTGAGCATCTCCGGACTGCCGTTGGAGAGGATCGCAAGCTTGCGTCCTTTCAGTGCGTCGAGCGCGATGCGCGCGTCGTGATAGAGGTCGAGATGACGATATTTTGCGATGATCGCGTCGAACGTATCAGCGTCATATTGCAGGCCGAGGCAGCGCAGCGTGTAGGCGAGCGAGTTGCGCGTGACTGCGGCGAAATCCGCATAGCGCCGCATCAGCGTGCGCAGCCAGCTGTATTCGAGCTGCTTGATGCGCCAGATTTGCGTGATGATCTCGCCATAGCCGGGAAACGCCTCCTCGGTGACATCGGCCACCGACTGAACGTCGTAGAGCGTGCCATAGGCGTCGAACACGACGGCCTTGATTTTCAATTTCCGGACTCCTTGCCGCCGATGACGCGCGTCGAGAAACGCGCGCAGCGCGACCGCCGATTGCTCCGCGGCCGCCTGATTATATTCAAGACGATGTCCGAACAGTTCCTTCGGCGGCTTCAGGGCACGGCGAGTCGAAAGCGTGGTACGCGCCGGGATAGACGATCAGCTTGATCGGCGCACCCTCGCGCCGCCGCGCCACGCCGTAATCGTCGCTGCCCTCGGCAAGCTTCCGGCAGCCCTCGGCCGAGGTCCAGTCGTCGAGCGCGCCGATCATGATCAGCGCCGGCACGGTCAGATTGCCCTGGATGGTCCGGCAATTCGGATAGAAGGCGGCTGCTGCGCGGAACTTGTTGGGCGAGGAATGCTCGACCACGCCTTGCTCGACCGAACTCAGCGCGAGCCAGCCGCCTTGCGAGAATCCGAGCACGGCGACACGACCGGAGTCGACCGAGGGATCCCGCACCAGGAAATCCAGCGCGCGATAGGCGTCGAACGCCATGTCGGTGGGTGTGCCGTTGCCGCAGGTGCCGTTGTCGATGCCGCGCGGCCCGAAACTGTCGACGGTCAAGCGTGACATAGCCCCACGGCGCGATCAGCCTGCCCCAGCGCTCGTCGAGCTTTTGCCAGTTGCCGTTGCAAGAGTGCAGCAGCACGACGGCGGGGAAGGGGCCGGCGCCGTCAGGCCGCCTGAGCAGGCCCTGCAACGGTTGCGCGCGGGCAATCGGCGATTCCAGCTCGACGATGGATGCGCCGGAATTGAGCGCGCGTCACGCTGCCGCCCGTGAGCAGCAATGCGGTGAACGACGCCTGCGACGATGCCGAGCTTCGACATGGGCCACTCCTGCGGCGTAGCCGCGCTGGAATGGCGGACTACGCTTAGATGCCGAGCAGTTTCCGTGCGTTCGCTTTCAACACTTTCGGCCGGATCTCGTCGCGGATCTCGAGCTTGGAAAAGTCCGAGAGCCACCGGTCCGGGGTGATCACCGGCCAGTCCGATCCGAACAGCATCTTATCCTGAAGGATCGAGTTGATATAGCGCACCAGGATCGGCGGAAAATATTTCGGCGACCAGCCGGACAGGTCGATATAGACGTTCGGCTTGTGGGTCGCGACCGACAGCGCCTCCTCCTGCCAGGGGAAGGAGGGGTGGGCGAGGATGATCTTCAAGTCCGGGAAGTCGGCGGCGACGTCGTCCATGTACATCGGGTTGGAATATTTCAGCCGCATGCCCATGCCGCCGGGCATGCCGCGAGCCGACGCCGGTCTGGCCGGTGTGGAACAGCGCGATCGCGCCGCCGTCGTTGATGGCTTCATAGAGCGGATAGGCCATGCGGTCGTTCGGGTAGAAGCCCTGCATGGTCGGATGGAATTTGAAGCCGCGGACGCCGAACTCATCGATCAGCCGCTTCGCCTCGCGCACGCCGAGCTTGCCCTTGTGCGGATCGATCGAGACGAAGGGGATCAGCACGTCGAGATTTTCGGAGGCCGCCTCCAGCATCTCGTCATTGTTGTAGCGGCGGAAGCCGGTCTCGCGCTCGGCATCGACCGGGAAGATCACGGCGGCGATGTTTTTCGCGCGATAATAGGCGGCGGTTTCCGGCACGGTCGGCGGATGCTTGTGCGGCGACTTGAAATACTCCGCCATCTGCGCCTGGAAGTCGTCATAGCCGTCGTCGCCATGCATGCCGCAGGGTTCCTCGGCATGGGTGTGGATGTCGATGGCGACGACTTTCTCGATATCGGGCAGTTTCAGCTTGGGCATGGGCCGCTTCCGGGCGAGGCGGGCAATTTTTGTGTTGGAAATTGATTATAGGATATAACAAATTGCGCAAGGGCGGTCGCAATGAGCCGCAAAACGGCCCGAAATCGGCATTCAACGCCCTGTTCGGATTGACATTTGCGGCTGGACTGGCCTAGAAACCGCCGCGTCCCTGACGGCTGCGGCCGGTTCCGGGACCAATCCATTCATTTGCGTGACCTTCGGCCTGTCGAGCACGGCCTTTCGAAACGATCGGGATTCCAAGATGAAAGTCCGTAACTCGCTGAAATCGCTGCGCGGCCGGCATCGCGCCAACCGCATAGTCCGCCGCAAGGGCCGGGTCTATGTGATCAACAAGGTGCAGCGCCGCTTCAAGGCGCGCCAAGGCTGAGTCCGCGTGAGCCTGACTGGCCCGGCCATCGGGCATCACACGTCCTTGACGGGTTTAAACGCTCTTGCAGCTTTGCAAGAGCGTTTTGCTGCGTCTAGACTTTGCCGATGGCTTTGAGATTCCCGCGCCTGACTCGGACTTGCGATCCTGCTCGCCACGGCTTCTGGCTGCGCCCGCACTCGCGCAGGACAATCCGCGCGCAGCGCCGCGCAAGAAGCCGCCGGAGGCGCCAGCCAAGCTGCCGCGCGCCGACAAGGGCCGCGGGCTCGATTTCCTGTTCGGCGCGCTGAAGGCCGCGCCCGATGAGGCCAGCGCCAAGCATGTCGAGGCGCGCATCTGGGCGATCTGGATGCAGACGCCGAGCGACACCGCAGCGCTGTTGATGGTGCGCGCCAAGGCCGCGATGGACGCCCAGCAGATGGACGTGGCGCTGAAACTGCTCGACGCCACCATCAAGCTGCGGCCGGATTACGTCGAGGCCTGGAACCGGCGCGCGACGCTGTATTACGTGAAGAACGACTTTGGCGCGCTCGCTCGCCGACATCCAGCAGGTGTTGATCCGCGAGCCCCGGCATTTCGGCGCGCTCGCCGGCCTCGGCATGATCATGCAGGACCTCGGCGACGACAAGCGCGCGCTCGACGCCTTCCGCAAGGCGCTCGCGATCAATCCGCACCTGGAAAGGGTGCCCGACCTCGTCAAGTCGCTCAGCGAAAAGGTCGAAGGCCGCGATATCTAGTTGTCGCGGTTAACCCTGTTCCAAGGTACGGCCTCTGCGCGGAATGTTTTGCGTCAACGCGCCTATGATCGCGTTCACATGCGACAGGAGCGACAGCGATGAAACGCCTGATCCTTGCAAGTGCCCTGGTTCTGGTGAGCTCGGCGAGCCTCGCCGACGGAGCGCTATTGGGTGGTCGGAAACCGCGCCACCGGCAAATGCGATATCGTGACGTCGAACCCGGTGATCGGCGGCGGCTCCGCCTATGACAATGGCGGCGGCTACTCCTTCGGCAGCGGGCCCTACAAGTCGAACGGACGACGCCAAGCTGGCGCGTTCGACGATTGGCACCTGTCCGCCGCCCGATCCCGAGAAGAATCCCGCCGGCAAGTGAGGCGGCGGAATCCCGATTGATCCGACGCTAGTGCAGCACGCCGCTGCGCTCGCTGACGCCGTGGTGAACCGCGGCATAGAGCTGCGCGATCTCCGCCTCGAGATGCTCGTTGACCAGCAGCAGCGCCTTCAGCGCGCCGCGGACATCGCCGTCGCACCGCGCCACGATCTCGTCGATCGCGGCTTCACTCGATCTGAAACTCATTCCAAAACCCCTTCATTGTCCCTGCGGGTACTTACTCAACCGACCGATTCAGAATTCCCGTAGAGGATGTGAACGAGGCCGAGTGGCATGTGCTTGTCATGCGCGCCCGGCAGGCAGACAAAGTGCCGACCGTGACTATAAAATGGCCGACGACAGCCGTGTGACGCCGCACGGATTCGTGAGGGGAAAACTTCTCAGGTTTGCCGCGAAACCGCTGCGAGGCCGTGACGTAACTAGGGCCGTGCCCCAGACCGGTCGGAAAATATCAATGATATCAATCATGCTCGTGGCGGTGCTGGTCGCCCTCGCGCTGCTTACACAGGCCGGCGTTTTTGTCCTTGACCGGACTTATCCACCGCAGGGTCAAACGGTCGCAGTCGCCGGTGCGAGCTTGAATGTGGTCGCTTTGGGGCAGCGCGATGCGAGCGGTCCGCCGATCGTGCTGCTGCATGGTGCAAGCTCCAATCTGGAGGTGATGCGGCCGCTCGCGGAGCGGCTTGTGGCGCATCACCGCGTGCTCCTGATCGACCGGCCCGGCCATGGATTTTCCACGCGCGAGCGTGTCGAGGATGCGACGCCTGACGTGCAGGCGCGGATGATCGTCGACGCGCTCGACAAGCTCGGCGTCGACCGCGCGATCGTCGTGGTGCATTCGCTGGCCGGCGCGATCGGCGCGCGGATGGCGCTGGACTATCCGTCGCGCGTTGCTGGTCTGGTGATGCTGGCGCCCGTGACCCATCCCTGGCCGGGTGGCGTCGGCTGGTACAACAGGCTGGTCACGACGCCGGTGATCGGCCCACTGCTGGCGTACACCATCACCATGCCGCTCGGCCTGCTCGTTGCAGACGTCAGGGGCGCGCAGCGTGTTTCTGCCGCAGGTCATGCCGGATGATTTCGTGACGAGCAGCGCGACGCGGCTGTTGTTGCGCCCGCGTGAATTTTTGGCCAATGCGCGCGACCTCGTCGACTTGAAAGCGGCGGTTGCCGAACAGGCGCCACGCTACGGCGAGATCGATTTGCCGGTGACGATCATCTCCGGCGATGAAAATGACAAGACGGTCTCGACGAATATCCACTCGCGCCCGTTCGCGGCAACCGTGAAAGGCGCCAAGCTGATCGTGCTGCCGGGTGTCGGCCACATGGTGCAATACGCTGCGCCCGATCTGGTGGTCGATGAGATCGAGGCTATGGCGGCACGGGTTGGGCAAAAGACACCTGCCGCAGCTGTAGTCAGGTAAAGCGAATTTTGCTATGTTGGCCATATGACAAAACTACTCGAACGAGCGTTTGAGAAGGTACGGGAGCTTCCTGCGGAAGATCAGGATGCTCTCGCTGCTGCGCTCCTTTCTCTTGCCGGTGAAACGACGGAGGTCGTGCAGCTGGACGACGAAACGCGCGCCGCCATTGAAGAGGGGCTGGCCCAAGCCCGGCGGGGTGAATTCGCTTCGGATGAAGAGGTTGCCAAGGCCGACGCTCGTTGCGGCCTATAGGGCCTAAAACCGCGCCAAATCAGCAAATTGCCCCGCAGATTTGTCGATTTCTTAATTAAAAGCCCCGCATGCTGCCGCCTTGCAGACAAGTCAAAATCGGACGGGCAGCATGGACAATCATTCCGCGCATGTGGGGCAGGGCGACGACGCCAATTTGCGGCTGGTGCGCTTCTTCAGCATTTGCCTCGGCAGCCTCGTCTTCGTCTATGCGCTGTTCTCGGTGCGGCTGTTCATCGATGCGGCTCAGTTCGGAGCGACCGACTGGCTGCTGATCGCACTGCGCGTCCTGCTTGGCGCCACGGCACTGGTCGTGATCGCCTATCCGGCCTGGCTGGCGCAACGGCTCGAGCCTGTTATCTCCGACATGGGGCGCGCGTTCGAGGGCGAGTTTGCGAGCGCCGAGACGCGCGAAAAGATCCGCATGATCGTGCTGGTCACCATGATGAGCCTGTTGCTCGAGCTCGTCATGATCCGCTGGCTTGCCTCGGTCTTCCCGGTGTTCTCCTTCTTCAAGAATTTCACGCTGCTCGCCTGCTTCCTCGGCCTCGGCGCCGGCTACGCCGTCTCCGACAAGCAACCTTGCGCGCCGGCGCTGGTGCTGCCGATGCTGGCATCGTTCGTGCTCGTGATCACGCTGCTGCGCTACGACATCGGCGCCACCACCGACATCTTTTCCGGCCTGCCGATGCAGGAGCAGACCTCGATCTCGATCTGGATGGAGAAGCTGAACTGGCTGTCGCTGTTCCAGCAGAGCGTGCCGCTGTATCTGTTGCTCAGCATGAGCTTCGTGCTGTGCGCCTGCATCTGCTATCCCGTGGGTCAACTCTGCGGCAAGCTGCTGGGCGCCACCGATGCGCTCAGGGCTTACGGCCTCAACCTCGCCGGCAGCATCCTCGGCGTCATGGTGCTGTTCGTAATGAGCCTGTTCTGGCTGCCGCCGGTGGTGTGGTTCACCGCGGTCGGTTTCGTGCTGCTGTATTTCGTGCTGGCGCGCGGCACCATGCTGCCGCTCGGCGTCGGCAGCTTCTGCCTGCTGCTGACCGTGCTGGCCTGGCCGGTGCAGACCGACATCCAGCGCATCTACTCGCCCTATCAATTGCTGGAGAAGATGTCGAAAGGCGACGGGTTGATGAACATCCTGTCGGGCGGCTCCTACTACCAGAAAGTCTTCAACCTCTCCGATGCGATGCGCGGCCACGAGCCGGCCGAGGACAAATATGTCCGCGCCTATTACGAGTTTCCGTTCAACTTCAAAAAACGCCCCGAGCGTGTCGCGATCGTCGGCGCCGGCAGCGGCAACGACGTGGCGGCGGCGCTGCGCATGGGCGCCTCTCATGTCGACGCCATCGAGATCGATCCCGCGATCGTCTTCCTCGGCCGCGCCTATCATCCTGAACATCCCTATGACGATCCGCGCGTGAACGTCATCGTCAACGACGCGCGCAACTTCTTCCGCACCGCGCATCAGCAATACGATTTGATCATCTATGGCGTGCTGGATTCGCACACCGCGCTCAGCCACGCCTCCAATCTGCGCGTCGATTCCTACGTCTACACCCGCGAGGGCCTCACCGAGGCGTTCAACCTGCTAAAGCCCGACGGCGTGATGTCGGTCGCGTTCGCGCTGCCGAACGAGGCGCTCGGCTTCAAGCTGTCGCATATCCTCTCTGGGATACCCGGCGCCGGCAAACCGCTCGCGGTGCGCGTCGGCTACGACTTCAAGACCACCACCGCTTTCGTCACGGAGCGGGGCCATGACATCGCCATGCCCGACGCCAATGCGTTCGCGGCCTTCGGCTTCAACGACGTGTCCGCGCATTTCGCGCAAGCCTATCCGGAAGAAAGCATCCCGACCGACGACTGGCCGTTCTTCTACATGATCAAGCGCACCTATCCGGTCAGCTACATGCTGGCGCTCGGCATGGTGCTCTTGCTCAGCGTGATGTTCGTGCGCAAGACCATCGGCTGGACCGGCCCGGTCGAGCGCTCCTACCTGCCGTTCTTCTTCTTAGGGAGCGGCTTCATGCTGGTCGAGACCAAGGCCATCACCGAGCTCGGCTTGCATCTCGGCGGCACCTGGTTCGTGATCGCCATGACCATCGTCATGGTGCTGTCGATGGCGTTCCTCGCCAACTGGATGGTGCAGCGGAAGATCGTGCCGCGCATGAGCCTCGCCTATCTCGGGCTGCTCGCGAGCCTGCTGGTTGGCTACGTCTCGGCGCGCAATCATGGCCTGATCGCGTTCGGCTCACCGATGCTGAGTCTCTGCATCGCCTGCGTGCTCTTGACCCTGCCGCTGTTCTTCTCCGGCTTCGTGTTCTCGACCGCAATCGGCAAGCCGGGCGTCAACATCTCGACCGCGCTCGCCTACAACTTGATGGGCGCGCTGTTCGGCGGCTTGATGGAATACAACTCGATGTATTTCGGCTTCGCCTTCCTGTATCTGCTCGCGATGGGCTTCTACGCGCTGGCCTGGGTGTTCTCGTTCGAGCCGGCCGCATCCGCGCGGCGGGTTACGGCGGCGGTGAGTTCGCAGTAGCCGCTCAATTCCCCGACGCAGTCCGCGCCGTCCCGTCGGCGCAGGAGGCGCCGACGATGCGGCAGGCCTTGCCGCGCTTGCCGCATTCATCGAGCGCGGTCTGCCGCGCTTTCTGGATGTCGTCGCGCGACACGATCGACCAGCTCGCCTGAGACAGCGCAAAGGCGCCGCAGGAGGTGCCGAAGAAGCTGATCTCGGCGCCGCATTGCGCGGACTTGCATTGCACCCGGGCGCTCGCCACCGCAGCCTTGCGCGACGGCTGATCCCACGCCATGCCCCACTGGCCGGCGTTCTTGTCATAGACGATGGCGCCCCACGGCTTGAGACCGCCGATCTCGCGCAACCGCGTGAGCAGCCCCTGGGTGACTTCGCCGGTCGCCGGCAGCTTGTTCTCGCTCTCGAATTCCCGGATCGCGACTTTGACGTCGCCGGACTTGGCCGAGGCCGGATCAAAATTCAGCTCGTAGAGCCGGTCGTGCACCTCCTGCAGCGCGGCTGGATCGTTGATCGCGACTTTCTCGTCCGCCGCCGCGACAAGCGGCCGCGCGGCGGCGACCTTGAACTGCTCGAGGTCGATCCGCGCGATGTCGGCGAAGGCGCCATTCGGATAGCGCTTGAGATAGGCCTCGAACAGTTGCGGGTTGCGTCCGTCCTTGATCGAATTCCAGAACGTGACCTCGACATTGTCCTGATCGGTGCGCCCGGCGGAGGCGGTCTCGGCCGGCGGCTTGAAATAGAATTTGCCGTCGATCGGCGAGGACGACACCCAGGGCTGCTGCGAGCCGCCGGTCGCCTGCTTCACCATCAGTCCGACCTCATTGAAGGTCTGGAAGATGTCGAGCCCGGGGCGCACGATCGTCGCCGCCAGCGCCGAGGTGTAGGGGCTGTCGCCGCTCGAACCGTCCTGGGCGACATTGCCGGGCTGCGTCGCGTATGAAATCAGCGTGCCCTCGGGCGCGCGCATTTGCGCGAGTCCCCCGCCTGTCGCGCGCAAGCTGCGTCCGCCGAACGGATTGTTGCGGCAGGCATCGAGGATCACCATGTTGAGCCGCGTGCCGGCGCCCTGCATCTGCCGCATCACCAGATTGACGTCCATCATCTGGAAGTCGACGTCGGTCTCGCGCACCGGATTGGCGTTGACCGGCACCAGATAGTTGGCGCCGGAGACCTGCACGCCGTGGCCGGCATAGTAGAACAGCGCGACGTCGGCACCCTGGATCACCTACCCGAAACTCTGCACGGCGTTGTCGAGCCCGGCCTTGTCGAGATCGAGCTGGGCGCCGCCGCCGATCAGCGTGAAGCCGAGACCGGCGAGAGTTTTGGCCATCAGCGCGGCGTCGTTCCTGGGATTGTCGAGCGGGGTGACGCTGCGATAGGCCGAGTTGCCGATGACCAGCGCAAAGCGCTTCTCGGCGGCCGCGGTCGTTGTGAGCATCAGCGAGAAAGCGAGTATCGCCGCGAGCAGCGAGTGCGGGCCGGCGAACCGCGACGGCGCCCTCACCACGAGGCGTCCCATGTGGAATGTCCTCCGTTCGAAATGGAGGCTTCGCCGCTGGCGCGATTACCGGTCCGCGTTCCCGTGTAGGTGCCGGTGCAAGCGCCCACGGCCGGCGCGTCGGTGCGCTGCATCCGGACGGAATTTCCCGAAAACGACACCGAGAATTTGGTGACGTAGCCGTGGCTCCAGGTGCCCTCATAATTGCTGCCGCCGGCCCGGTGCAGGGCGACCGTCCAACTCATGCCGTGCCAATGCTCGGCCAGTTGAATTGCATTCGGCAGCCCGTCGTTGCCCTTGGGACGCGCGGAGCGCGCGGGCGCAGCTTCCGGCGCGGGCGATGACGGCTCCTCGCCGGACAGCGTCTTGTCTCTCCTGCCGACCGATCCGCCGGTGCTGCCGCCCTCGGCCAGGCGAATGTCTTGTCCTTGCGCCAGAACGTCGCGTGCGTGCACCGGCTGGCAGCCGATCGCCGCCAACATGATGGCAGTCGCAAATGCAGGGCAGCCCCAACGCCGCACGTGCCGTTTCCCCTCCGGCGTCACACTCGGAGGCGGCAGAATAGGCCAACTGAAACGGGTTGCAAACGGGGCGCTAGCCGCGCGCCTACTTCTTCTTGCCGTCCTTGTCGAACTGCGAGATGTAGGCCCAGAGGTCGTTGCGTTCTTTCTCGTTCTTGATGCCGGCGAACACCATCTTGGTGCCGGGGATCTTGGCCTTGGGGTCGGTGATGTATTCGAGGAATTGATCCTTGCCCCAGGTGATGCCGGAGCCCTTGTTGGCATCCGAATAGTTGAAGCCTTCGACCGTGCCGGACTTGCGGCCGTCGAGCCCGTTGAGCACCGGGCCGACCTTGTTCTTGGCGCCATCGCCGATCGAATGACAGGCGAGGCACTTCTTGAAGGAGGTTTCGCCCGCGGAGGCATCCTGTGCCCGCGCGCTCGAGGCGGTGGCAATCGAGGTGACGGCAACCAACAAGCTGAGTGTCATTTTTTTCATGGGATGCTCTTTTGGCTTGATCGCGGGAGGACGGCAGGGCGGGGTGCGCGTTTTCGCACGACGGCCCAACACAGGACAAGCCGCCAAAAGTCCATTGGTTTCACGACGGCGTGCGATTTGGAAAATCGTCCCGACGTCGCCGATGTGCTACCCAAGCTGCCCGCGACGTGCTTGATTTGCCCCGAGAATCGGTTGCCCACGCGTGACGGAGTTGACGACATGGCCATCATGATGCCCGCGGCCGACCAGGCGGTCCTGGCGCGCCGCGCCGAGATCGTGGCGGCCTTGCGCGCCATCGTGCCGGGCGAGGGCGTGATCGACAGCGCCGATGAATTGCGCGCCTATGAATCGGACGGGCTGACCGCCTACCGCCAGCCGCCGATGGTGGCCGTGTTGCCCGACACGTCAGAGCAGGTGTCGAAGGTCCTCGCCTATTGTCACGCCCACAACATCAAGGTGGTGCCGCGCGGCTCCGGCACCTCGCTGTCGGGCGGCGCACTCCCGCTTTCCGACGGCGTGCTGCTGGGACTGGGCAAGTTCAAGCGCATCCGCGAGATCGATTTCGACAACCGCGCTGTCGTGACCGAGCCCGGCGTCACCAATCTCGCGATCAGCCAGGCGGTGGCGCATGCCGGATTCTATTACGCGCCCGATCCGTCGTCGCAGATCGCCTGCTCGATCGGCGGCAATGTCGCGGAAAATTCCGGCGGCGTGCACTGCCTGAAATACGGCATGACCACCAACAACGTGCTCGGCTGCGAGATCGTGCTGATGAACGGCGAGATCCTGCGCATCGGCGGCAAATGCGCCGAGAATGCCGGCTACGATCTGATGGGCATCATCACCGGCTCTGAAGGCCTGCTCGGCGTCATCACCGAGGTCACGGTGCGCATCCTGCAGAAGCCGGAGACGGCGCGCGCGCTGATGGTCGGCTTCGCGCAGGTCGAGGCGGCCGGCGAATGCGTGGCGGCAATCATCGGCGCCGGCATTATCCCCGGCGGCATGGAGATGATGGACAGGCCCGCGATCCACGCCGCCGAAGCTTTCGTTCATGCCGGCTATCCGCTCGATGTCGAGGCGCTGCTGATCATCGAGCTCGACGGGCCATCCGTCGAGGTCGACGAACTGATCAAGCGGGTCGAGGCGATTGCGAATGGCTGCGGCTCGGTGACCTGTCAGATTTCCAACAGCGAGGCCGAGCGCAATCTGTTCTGGGCCGGGCGCAAGGCGGCCTTCCCCGCTGTCGGGCGCATCTCGCCCGACTATCTCTGCATGGACGGCACCATCCCGCGCGGTGCGCTGCCGAAGGCGCTGACGCGCATCCGTGAGCTGTCGGAGAAATACGGCCTCGGCTTCGCCAATGTGTTCCATGCCGGCGACGGCAATCTGCATCCGCTGATCCTGTACGATGCCAACAAGCCCGGCGAGATCGAGCGCGCCGAAGCCTTCGGCGCCGACATCCTGCGCTGCTGCGTCGAGCTCGGCGGCGTGCTCACCGGCGAGCACGGCGTCGGTATCGAAAAGCGCGACCTGATGGGCGAGATGTTCAGCGATATCGACCTGAACCAGCAGCAGCGGCTGAAATGCGCCTTCGACGCGCAGGGCCTGCTCAATCCGGGAAAGGTGTTTCCGATCTTGCACCGCTGCGCCGAGCTCGGCCGCGTGCATGTTCACGCCGGCAAGCTGGCATTTCCGGACCTACCGCGATTCTAGCCGTAAGCCTCGGGGGCGCGCATGGCCGACATCGCGATGGGGGCGCCCGCCAAGGCCGAAAGCGGCGCGCCGCGGCATCAGCGCCTCAAGTTCATCGACAACATCCGCTGGTCGATGATCATCCTCGTGCTGTCGATGCACGCCTGCGACACCTATAGCCCGTTCGGTAACTGGTACTATGTCGACCGGCCGGCAAGCGGGCTTGCCACAAAACTGTTCTTCGGAATCTACCAGAGTTTCCTGCAGGCCTTCTTCATGGCGGCGCTGTTCTTCATCGCCGGCTATTTCTCGGCCGCTGCCTTCGACCGCAAGGGGTTTCCGAGTTTCGTCCGCGACCGTTGTTTGAGGCTTGGCGTGCCGACACTGCTCTACATGCTCGCGATCGGTCCGCTCACGCAGTATTTCCTGTCCTGGACCTGGGGCTCTGGCGGCTTCGGTCGTCAATGGCTCGTGCATCTGAAGGACGGCGAGTGGCTGTCGGAAACCGGGCCGATGTGGTTCTGCGCGGCGCTGCTGATCGTTTCGTTTGCTTACGGATTGGCGCGCGCCACCGGCTGGCGTGAACGTGCGATTGCGCCGACCGGCGGCGGGATTGCGATCTTCATCGTGGTCATGGCGGCGGCGACATTTGCGGTGCGGATCGCGATCGACGGCGGCGCCTCCGTGCTCAACATGCATCCCGGCGACTTCCCGCAATATATCCTGATGTATGTCGCGGGCGCCTTTGGCTATCGCGGGGACTGGTTCGCGAAGCTTGCCGAGCGCGCCTGCCTGCGCTGGGCCGGAATCGCGCTGCTGCTGTCAGTGCCGCTGTTTGCCGCGCTGGTCGTGTTTGGCGGCGGGTTGCAAGGCGACACCGCAAGATATTCCGGCGGCTTCAATCCGGTGAGCGCCGGCAAATGCCTGTGGGAGGCGCTGGTCTGCGTCGGCATGGGCTTCGCAATGCTCGCGGTCTACCGGCGGCACTTCAACGAACAGGGCCCGCTTGCGCGCTTCCTTTCGGAAAATGCCTTCGGTGTCTACCTGATCCATCCGCCGGTGCTGATCGCCATCGCGATCCTTTTGCATCCGCTGGCGTGGCCGGCGCTCGCCAAGGCCGCGCTGCTGACGATCCTTGCAGGTGTCGGCAGTTTTGCGGCCTCGGCGTTCATCCTGAGGAAATCGCCGCTGCGCGCGATCGTGTGAGCAGCGGCGCTTCGCCCGTCAGATCAGCGTGTATTGTGTGCGCTCGCGCTTCGCCAACAACGGCAATGCCTGGCCCGCGATATAGGTCTTGAAGTGTGGGGCCTCCTGATGCGCCTTGAAGGCGGCCTCGTCGCGGAACAGCTCGTAGAACAGAAATTGCGCGGGATTGTCCTTGGCGCGCGAGATCAAGAACATCATGGCGCCTTCCTCGCGTTGCGCTTCGGGCAGGAAGCGGTCGAGGATGGCGGCGACCTTGTCGGCCTCGCCGTCTTTTGCCTCCCACTGTGCGACGACCAGAAGTCTGCCGCCGCGCACGGCGTCGCTGATGGTCCGTTTGTCGATCGCGTATGCGTTCATGTGTGCCTCCGTTGCTGGTGTGATGGAGGCGATATGGCACCGATCGCGGCGTCTACAATTCGATGGCCGACGAAGGATGCCGTAAATGGTTCGATGGCGGTCGAAGTGCGCTTGCGGTTCCCGACCGGTTCGACGCCCTCGGTGGCCTTGTGCCTCTTGTTGATGGCTTTAGAAGTATGGTTTGAGGAAGAAACTGCCGGGAAGGGCGAGGGCGCTTGGACATCCTGAAGATACGAGACGCCGGCGATGTCGAGCAGGCGGTGCGGGCGGCGATCGCCGCCGAGCAGCCGCTCGAGATCATCGGCCATGGCACGAGGCGCCAGATCGGCCAGCCGATGGCGACCAATGCGGTGCTAGACCTGTCGCCGCTCAACGCCATCACCTCCTACGAGCCGAACGAGCTGATCATCACGGTAGAGGCCGGTGCGCCGCTGTCCGACGTGATGTCGCTGATCGAACTCCAAGAACCAGCAATTCGCCTTCGAGCCGGTCGATACCGCGCCGCTGCTGGGCGCGTCCGGGTCCGGTACCATCGGCGGCATGATCGCGGCCGGGCTCGCCGGTCCGCGCCGGGTCAAGGCCGGCGGCGCGCGTGACCACCTGCTCGGCGCCCACGCCGTCTCGGGCTTCGGCGACAGTTTCAAGACCGGCGGCAAGGTGGTGAAGAACGTCACCGGCTACGATCTCTGCAAGCTCTTGGCGGGCTCCTGGGGCACGCTTGCGGTCATGACCGAGGTGACTTTGAAGGTGATGCCGAAGGGGGAGGCCGAGCGCACGCTGGTGCTGCGCGGTCTCGACCATCTCGCGGCCAACAAGGCGATGACGGCGGCTCTCGGCTCGCCCTTTGACGTATCGGCCGCCGCACATGTGCCGCGTTCGGCGCTGTGGGCCGAGGTCGCCGGCCTCGATGCGATCGGCTCGCCGCGCGAAGCCGTCACCCTGATCCGGCTGGAGGGCATCCTCGCCTCCGCGGTCCATCGTGCGGCCTCGCTCAGTGAAACACTGAAACCGTTCGGCACTGCGCAGCTGCTCGAGGACGCGCCCTCCGCTTCTGTCTGGGCGACGATCCGCGACGTGCTGCCGTTTGCCGCCAGCGGCCCGCTTGGGGCATGGCCGGTGTGGCGGATCGTCTGCCCGCCCGCCTCGGGCGGCGCGCTCGGCGAGATGCTCGCGCGGGAGACCGGCGGCGACGTGATCTATGACTGGGGCGGCGGCTTGATCTGGGCTGCGTTGCCTCCGAGTGCCGACGCTCAGGCCGGAATGGTGCGCCGGCGCGTCGCGGCCGTGGCCGGTCATGCCATGCTGCTGCGCGCAGGCGAGGCGGTGCGGCGCCAGGTCGATGCGTTCGAGCCGCAGGCCGGTCCTTTGGGCGCGCTCTCCGAGCGGGTCCGCAACAGCTTCGATCCCAGGAACATTCTCAACCGCGGCCGCATGGTCCGCGGGAGCGCCGCATGAAGACCGAATTCTCGCTGGCCCAATTGGCCGACCCCGACATCGCCGAGGCCGACAAGATCCTGCGCGCCTGCGTGCATTGCGGCTTCTGCACGGCGACCTGTCCGACCTATGTGCTGCTCGGCGACGAGCTCGATAGCCCGCGCGGGCGCATCTATCTGATCAAGGAGATGCTGGAGAAGGACCGCCCGCCGACGCAATCGGTGGTCAAGCACATCGACCGCTGCCTGTCGTGTCTCGCCTGCATGACGACCTGTCCGTCCGGCGTGAACTACATGCATCTGGTCGATCAGGCCCGCGTCCGGATCGAGCGCGACTACCGCCGGCCGCTCGCCGAGCGGCTGTTGCGCTGGGTGCTGGCGAAGGTGCTGCCCGATCCGAAATTGTTCCGCATCAGCATGGGACTGGCGCGGTTCGCGCGTCCCTTCGCCGCGCTGCTGCCGACGCCGCAAAGCGCTGCCGCCACGCCCTCGCTGTTGCGGCGCATCAAGGCGATGCTGGCGCTTGCCCCCGGCGGTCTGCCGGCGGCGGGACCCGCAGCGGGAAGCATTTTTGCCGCGCTCGGCCCGCGCCGTGGGCGGGTCGCGCTGCTGCAGGGCTGCGCCCAGCAGGTGCTGGCGCCGCGCATCAATCAGGCCGCCATCAACGTGCTGACCCGCCATGGCATCGAGGTGGTGCTGGTCAAGGACGAGCGGTGTTGCGGCGCGCTGACCCACCACATGGGCCGCGACGACGACGCGCTGGCGCTCGCCCGCGCCAATATCAGGGCATGGATGTCCGAGGTCGCGGGAGGCGGGCTCGACGCCATCCTGGTGACGACCTCGGGCTGCGGCACCGTCATCAAGGACTACGGCTATCTGCTGCGCGAAGACCGCGATTTTGCAGCGCCCGCCGCCAGGGTCTCGACGCTCGCCAAGGACATCACCGAGTATCTCGTGCAACTTGAACTGAAGCCGCAAGCGGGGGCGCGCGGCGACGTTGTCGTCGCCTATCACTCCGCCTGTTCGTTGCAGCATGGACAGAAAATCACGCAGGCTCCGAAAGATTTGCTTTCCAAGAACGGATTCGTGGTGAAAGATGTGCCCGAGAGTCATTTGTGTTGCGGTTCGGCTGGGACCTACAACCTTCTCCAGCCTGACATTGCGACCAGGTTGCGCGATCGCAAGCTCGCCAACATCGCAAGCGTCAAGCCGGACATGATTGCTGCGGGCAACATCGGATGCATGATGCAGATCGCCGGCGGTACATCGGTTCCCGTCGTGCACACGATTGAGCTTCTCGATTGGGCGACGGGCGGTCCACGGCCAGGATCGACTTGATTGGCTCCGCGCTTCAAGCGAAGGCGCGGATGATTTGAGCGCCTGATGGACATGGATCGGCGGCAACAGGAGGACCACGATGGCTAAGGCGAAGAAGAAAGCCAAGAAGGCCAAAAAGAAGAAAATGGCGGCGAAGAAATCCGCGAAGCGATACGCCAAGAAGTCGGCGAAGAAGGCCAAGAAGGCGGCCCCGAAGAAAGCAAAGAAGGCTGCTAAGAAGGCGGCCAAGAAAGTCGCCAAGAAAGCGGCTCCCAGGAAATCGGCGCCAAAGAAGGCGGCCGCTCCCAAGCCGGCTCCTGCACCCGCGCGCCCGAGCCGGCACCCGCGCCAAGCTGGGCGACGCCGAGCCCGGCCCCGTCCTGGGGACACTCGGGAGACGGCGAGAATAATAACTAGCCAAAGACGGCAGTTGAGAAGGCCGCGGCTCCAACGAGCCGCGGCCTTTTCTTTTGCGTCGAAGCCCTTGGAGGTGGCGACGGCGAAGGTTGGGGAAAAGTGATTCGCGAGAGCCGCCCGCGCGCCCGATTTTCGCTTGTTGGCGGGCATATGGATCGTCGCAATCGGACAAATTTGTTGTTGGAATGCAACACACTCCAACAACCTTTCGTGGAATCCTTCAAACGCCTAAAAAGTCAGCAAATGCTTGACATTTTGGCTTCTCCACCACCACCGCGCGATCCAGATTGCAACCAGTTAACAAGCCAGTCCGTCCGGGGGGCATCCGGAAGTCGACTGGGTTTCTGGAAAGTGATGGGGATCGTCATGAAGAAAATCGTCTTGGCAGCAACGGCGCTGGCAATGATTTCGGGTTCGGCTTTCGCGGCAGACATGCCTGTCAAAGCCAAGGCGCCACCGCCGGCGCCGGTCAGCCCGTGGGACTTCGCATTCGGCAGCGCGATCATGAGCGACTACATCTTCCGCGGCATCACCCAGTCCGACCACAAGCCCTCGGTCGCCGCCTATTTCGAGCCGCGCTACAACGTCAACGACCACCTGCAGCTCTATGTCGGCACCTCGGCGGAGAGCATCTCCTTCCCGAACCGCGCCGCGGCCGAGGTCGACATCTACGGCGGTATCCGCCCGACGATCGGCAAGTTCGCGTTCGACTTCGGTGTGTGGGGCTATCTGTATCCGGGCGGCCAGTGCTTCGGCGCCATGGGCACCGTGCCCGCGCCAACCAACAACTGCGCCTCGTTCGGGCAGGGTCTCGACTTCGGCCAGCTCGGCGTCGGCGGCCTGCCGTTCAACGGCAACTTCGCCAAGAAGAACGCCAGCTTCTATGAAGTCTACGGCAAGCTCAATTACACCGTAAACGACAACTGGTCCTTCGGCGTCAACGAATACTACTCGCCGAACTTCCTGAACCTCGGCGCTTGGGGCAACTATGCTTCGATCACCGCCAAGTACACCGCGCCTGCCACCATCTTCGGCTCCTCCGGCGTCGGCATGTATGTCTCCGGCGAGTTCGGCCGGCAGTGGCTCGGCACCTCGGACGCCTTCTACGGCACGACGGTTGCGACCGCCTTCGGTGGACCGTTCCCGCTGGGCATTCCCGAGCCGAGCTACAACACCTGGAATATCGGCATCGGCTTCACCTACAAGGTCTTCACGCTGGACCTGCGTTACTCCGACACCGACTTGAACAAGGGCAATTGCAACGCCTTCACCAGCGACTACTCGACCACCAACTTCAGCCCGAACTTCGTGACCAAGATCAATCCGGGCGGCTTCGGCTCCAGCTGGTGCGGCGCGGCGGGTATCGCCAAGCTCTCGGCCGACCTGACGGCGATGACCAACCTGAAGTAAGCCAAATTCCGCTAATGGCGGTGAGGGCGGCAGAGCGATCTGCCGCCCTTTTGTTTGGCGCATGACCTTTTCGGAAAACCGCTTCACACTTTTCCGGATCATGCGGCTTGCTTTGAGCCTCTGCTCACTCCGCCGGCTTGGGCTCGGCCGCGCTGGGGCCGATGCGGAGCGCGAAGTGGTCGCCTTCGGGTGAAAGCGCGGCAGCGCGCGAGTGGAAGGCCTGCAAAGTCGAGCGATGGCCGATCGAGACCACCGTGGTGTCAGGCAATCGCGCTTCGATCAGACGATAGAGCCGGGCCTCGGTGGCCTCGTCGACCGATGCCGTCGCCTCGTCGAGAAACAGGAAATCCGGGGCGTGCAACAGCGCCCGCGCCAGGCCCAGCCGCTGCTGCTCGCCAAGCGAGAGCAGCCGGTTCCAGTGATCTTCCTCGTCGAGGCGCGGCGCGAGCTTCGGCAGCTCGACCTCGTTCAACACCGCCCTGATCCGGTCGGCGCTGAATGTGTCGGCTTCGCTTGGATAGGCCACCGCCGCATGCAGCGGCCCGATCGGAAAATACGGCTTTTGCGGCAGCATCATCAGTGACGACTTTGCCGGCACCGAAATCGAGCCGCTCCCGAACGGCCAGACGCCGGCGATCGCGCGGAACAGCGTCGACTTGCCGGCGCCGGAGGGACCCGTCACCAGCATGCTTTGGTGGGCGCGGATGCGGAAACCGTCGGCTGCGACCTGCGGTGCGCCGTTGGGAAGCTGGACCAGGAGCTTGTCGAACTCGATCTCGTCCTCGCCATTCTCTGTCGTAGTGACATGGATCGAATCGCTGCTGGTCCTCAGATGCTCGGCGCTCGCAACCGACATCTCGAAGCCGTCGAGACGCGCGATCACGGCGCGCCATTCCGCCATGGTGCGATAGACCTGGACGACGAAGGAAAGCGCCTTCTGGACACTGCCGAAGGCTTCGGCCGCCTGCACCAGTGTGCCCAGCAGGATCTTGCCGGCAAAAAACGCCGGCGCGATCAGGATGATTGGAATGATGACCGCCGCCTGCGAATAGCTCTGTGTGAAAGCCGTCAGCCGCTTGGTCCGGCTCATGATGGCGTACCAGTTGGCGATGACGCTGCCGAAGCGGCCGAGCAGCCGTCCGCGCTCCGCCGCTTCGCCTCCCAGCAGAGCGATCTGCTCGGAGTTTTCGCGCACGCGCACCAGGTTGAAGCGGAAATCGGCCTCGCGGCGCTGTTGCTCGAAATCGAGATTGACGAGTGGGGCGCCGATCCACTGCGTCAGCACGGTGCCGAAGATCGAGTAGATCAGCGCGGCCCAGACCAGATAGCCGGGAATCGTCCAGACGTTGCCGAACAGATGCAAAGGCGCCTCGTTCGACAGGAACCACAGGATTGTCACGAAGGAGACGAACGTCACGACGGAGTTCAGTAGCGTGAGGCCGACGTCCAGCGTCCGCTCGACGAACATCTTGGTGTCGTCGGAGATGCGCTGGTCCGGATTGTCGGCCGCATCGCCCCGCAACTGCATGCGATAATGATTGGCGCTGCTTAGCCACTCGCCGAGATATCTGGTTGTCAGCCAGTTGCGCCAGCGAATCTGGAGCCACTGGTTCAGATAGAGCTGATAGACCGAAATCACGACGGAAATCGTGGCGAGCACGGTGAAGATGACGGTCTCGTGGGTAAAGCCGCTCCAGTCCTTTTCCTGCAGCGCGTTGTAGAAGCGGTTGCGCCACTGATTGAGCAGCACGTCCAGCCCGACGGAAGCAAGCTCAAGCACAATGACCGCGGCAAGCAGACCGCGGCCGGCCCATTTGTCTTCGGAACGAAAATAAGGCGTTGCGATGCGCCAGACGATCGCGAGCGTCGCGCGGATATTGTTCACAGGTAAACGTCTCCAGGAGAGCGAGGCCAAAAGCCTGAGATAACAGGGGAATCGAACGCGCTTAGACTAAGGTCGTAAATTTCGCGTCATGGGTTTGCTTGTCGCCGCCCGGGAGTCAACCCTAGCATGGGAGCAACGGCGATGGTCGGGGGGCCATCGGACTTCGCGAGCTTTTGAGCGAATTAAGGGTTCGTCCCAATTCGCGGGATTATTTCGCACATCTGATGGTTTACCCCTGCAATCGCGCCGGTGCGGCGGATTGACGTTCGCGTTGCGAACGTCGGGTCGAAAACGGCACCGGACATAAAATTACGGGTCTGCCTTCCACGCGGCGGGCTCGCCGGGGAAACGCGTGGGGAGGAATCACAATGTGGAACCAAGTCTATAACCCGTTGGGCAGCGCGGCGCTGTCCACGGTTTTCGCAGCCATACCGGTCGTCACGCTGCTGGTGCTGATCGCCAGCGGCAAGGTCAAGGCGCATATCGCGGCCATCATTGCCGTGATCCTGACCAACCTGATCGCGATCTTCATCTTCACTATGCCGGCCAACATGTCGATCCGCGCCTCACTGCTCGGGATCGTCGCAGGATTCTTCCCGATCGGCTGGATCGTGCTGAACGTCATTTTCCTCTACCAGCTTACGGTCGCAACGGGGCAGTTCGAGCTGTTGAAGCGCGCAGTCGGCGGGGTCACCGAGGACCGCCGCCTGCAACTGTTGCTGATCGCGTTTTCGTTCGGCGCGTTCTTCGAGGGCGCCTCGGGCTTCGGTACGCCGGTCGCCGTCACTGGTTCGGTGCTGATCGGCCTCGGCTTCTCGCCGCTCGCCGCGTCCGGCCTGTCGCTGATCGCCAACACTGCGCCCGTCGCTTACGGCGCGCTCGGCACGCCGATCCAGGGCCTCGCCTCGGTCACCGGGCTCGATCCCTACATCCTCGGCGCGATGGTCGGCCGGCAATTGCCGGTGTTCTCGCTGATCGTGCCGTTCTGGGTGGTGTGGGCCTTCGCCGGTTGGCGCGCCATGAAGGACGTCTGGCCGGCCATTCTCGTCACCGGCGTTTCCTTCGCGATCCCGCAATTCGTGATCTCGAACTACATCAATCCCTGGATCGTCGACATCGGCGCGTCCCTGATCTCGATGGGCTGCCTGATCCTGTTCCTGAAGGTGTGGCAACCGAAGCAGCTCTGGCTGTCGCCGGCGCTGCGCGGCAAGGATGAATCGACCGCAACCATGGCCGCGACGATACCCATGGACAAGACGCCCTTAAGCCAGCGTGAGCTTTTGAGCGCGCTGCTGCCGTGGATCATCGTCTGCATCGTGATGCTGATCTGGGGCAACGGCGCGTTCAAGACCTGGGCGAACTCGATCTTCACCTGGAATTATGCGGTTCCCGAACTCGACAAGATGATCAATGTGGTGGCGCCGGTGGCGGCGAAGCCGACCCCGCAAGGCGCGGTGTTCGGCTTCACCTATCTGTCGTTCACCGGAACGGGCATGCTGATCGCGGCGATCATCTCCGGTTTCCTGGCGGGCTTCTCGCCCATCAGGATGGTCCAGGAATACGGCCGCACCATCCGGCTGTGTGCGATCTCGCTGATCACGATCTCGGCGATGCTCGCGATCGGCACGTTGACGCGGCTGTCGGGCGTCGACGCGACGCTCGGTCTGGCATTTGCCGCGACCGGCGTGCTCTATCCCTTCTTCGGCACCTTGCTCGGCTGGTTGGGCGTGGCGTTGACGGGATCGGACACCGCCTCGAATATCCTGTTCGGCAATCTGCAGAAGATCACCTCCGAACAGCTCGGCCTGTCTTCGGTGCTGATGAGCGCCGCCAACTCGTCGGGCGGCGTGATGGGCAAGATGATCGACGCCCAGTCGATCGTCGTCGCCTCCACCGCCACCAACTGGTACGGGCATGAAGGCACCATTCTGCGCTTCGTGTTCAAGCACTCGATCGCGCTGGCCTGCCTGGTCGGCATTCTCGTGATGCTGCAGGCCTATGTCTATCCGTTCACGCTGATGGTGATCGGCAAGTAAGCTGAGCGGCTGCAAATCGAAATCCCCGCGGCACTAGTCGCCGCGGGGATTTTTTTGTGCGAAGATTTTTCGCGGGCGAACCTGTTCAATGCCGCAGGCGTCCAATAGAACCGGCCGGGGAAGTTTTGAGGGATTGCATGAGTTCGGTCACATTTGCTGTTCGCATTGCCGCTGTTGCGTTGGTTGTTTCCCTTTCATCGATGGATTGCGTCAAAGCCGCCGACGGCTTTCCGTTCGGCATGGAGATGACGCTCGATGCCGCGCGCCTGCCGGGATCCAAGCGCGTGCCCGACCTCGATATCGGCGACCATGGCGAGGTGGTGCTGGAGCTCTGGTGCAAGGGCGGCAAGGGTCAGTTCTCGGTCGCCGGCAACACCGTGATCTTCGTCGCCGGCCGGATCGAGGACCGCGCCTGCCCGGCGAACAAGGCGCAACTCGATGACGAGTTGGTCGCGGCGCTCAGCGAAGCCACCACCTGGAAGCGGCAGGGCGACTTTGTGTCGTTCATCGGCAGCAAGACGCTGCGGTTTCGGATCAATACGAATTGAGAAAGCTGTGGGTTCTTCACCTCGCCCCGTTCTTACGGGGAGAGGTCGCCGCGCTCTTGTGCGGCGGGTGAGGGGAACTCTCCGCGAGTCCGACTTCGAGCGAGTTTTGCGCAGGCGGCCCCTCACCCTAACCCTCTCCCCGTAAGAACGGGGAGAGGGAAATGAGAGAGGAGCGGCGCTCTCCTACTTCCACACCGACTTGTCGGCGTCCCAGCGCTGGCCCTTCAATTCCTTTGCCAGCGCCTCGACCATTCCGGAATCGTCCTTCTGGTCGCCTTCTTCCTCGCCCGCCGACTCGTTGGAGAGGATGAGCTTGCCGCCGGCGCTCTCGTCGGCTGTCGAGGTGACGGGATTGCCGATCCAGAGCATGAGCTTGTCCGACCCGCCGGGCTTGTCGGGCGCCGCGAGCCCGGTGACCTCGACGGTGTCGGTCAACTCGAGCGCGGGATAGGTCGGGTTCGGCCGCTTGAAGCTCAGCTTCATCTTGCCGGTGGTCGCATTCCAGGTCGCGCCGGCAGGCTTCGCCGAGAGCGTTTTGGCGAGCACATTGGAGACCGC
The DNA here is from genome assembly GCA_963794775.1 of uncultured Alphaproteobacteria bacterium. GTDB lineage: Bacteria > Pseudomonadota > Alphaproteobacteria > Rhizobiales > Xanthobacteraceae > Bradyrhizobium. The sequence goes on from CAWCGA010000035.1 coordinate 270,130, forward strand.
GGTCGCGAGCTTGTCACGATTGAGCTTGCCGCCGTCGCTGTAGTCTGCGGCGGCAACGCGAATGGTGCGCTCCATCTCGACGATCCCCGTGGTCCATCCCGCCGCGACCACGCCGGACGTCGCCTTCGCCTTGGCGATCAGGGCGGGCGCGCGATCGGGATCGACCGAGAGATTGATGGTCTGCACGCCCGAGCGCAGCGCGTCGCAGGTCACGCCAAGGCTGCTGGTGGCGACCTCGATCTCCTGGCCCTTCAGACTCTTGAGGAAATCGAGCGCCGCCTCGAGCTTGAGCCGCACGCCGATCGATTCCGGCGAGACGTCGGAAAAATCCTTGGGCGCAGGATTAATGCCATCATCGACCACCTGGCTATCTTTGAATTCCTTCTCGCTGATGTCGGAATTTTCCGATGAGGCGACTTCGGTCGTGTTCGCGCCGACGGTGATCTGGCCGCGGAAATCGAAGGTGTCGCCGGTCTGCTTGCGCGTCAGCTTGACGGTGACCGGCTTCTTGTCATTGAGTGTTTGCGCCGTGCCGCTGAGCGTCCCTCCGTTGACCGCGAGATTGACGACGAAGCGATCCTTGCGGTCGGACCCCTTGGCGGCGGGGTAGCAGATGTCGAGCGAAGCTTCCTTCAGCGTCTTGCCCTGGCGCACCTCTTTCAGGATCACATCGGCATCGCCGTTCATCAGGCCGTCGATCGCCGTGAAATAGCGCGTCTCGATCGCATTCGGATCGGCCTTGGCCGGAAGCTTGATCTGGGCGGTGGCGGTGTCCAGAAGAGCCGCCGTGAGACAGGCAGCGAGAAGCAAGGGCGCGCGCATGCAAATGTCCTTCGAGGTGAGATCGCGAACGGTCTTAGCAAACCTCCGCGACTTCCGCCCAAAAAGAAGGCCGCCCGGAGGCGGCCTTCGCGAATGTTTGAGATGGCGGTCTTCAGAACCCCATGCCGCCCATACCGCCACCCATGCCGCCGCCGCCGGCAGGCGCTGCCGGCTCCTTCGGCAGTTCGGCGACCATGGCCTCCGTGGTCACGAGCAGGCCCGCAACCGAAGAAGCGTCCTGCAGCGCGGCGCGCACCACCTTGGCCGGGTCGATGATGCCCTTGTCGACCATGTCGACATATTCCTCGTTCTGCGCGTCGAAGCCGAAGGTCTCCGACTTGTCCTCGAGGATCCTGCCGACCACGATCGAGCCTTCGACGCCGGCGTTCTCGGCGATCTGGCGCACCGGCGCTTCCAGCGCCTTCAGCACGATATTGATGCCGGCCTGCACGTCGGGATTGTCGTTGTGGATGCGGCCCACGGCCTTCTTGGCGCGCAGCAGCGCCACGCCGCCGCCGGGCACGATGCCTTCCTGCACCGCGGCGCGGGTCGCATTCAGCGCGTCCTCGACACGGTCCTTCTTCTCCTTGACTTCGACCTCGGTCGCGCCGCCGACCTTGATCACCGCAACGCCGCCCGCGAGCTTGGCGAGACGCTCCTGCAGCTTCTCACGGTCGTAGTCCGAGGTGGTCTCCTCGATCTGCGCCTTGATCTGGCCGACGCGGGCCTCGATGTCCTTTTTCTTGCCGGCGCCCTTGACGATCGTGGTGTTCTCCTTGTCGATCACCACCTTGCCCGCGCGTCCCAGCATGTTGACGGTGACGCTCTCGAGCTTCATGCCGAGTTCGTCGGAGATCAGCTGGCCGCCGGTCAGGATCGCGATGTCCTCCAGCATGGCCTTGCGGCGATCGCCGAAGCCCGGCGCCTTGACGGCCGCGACCTTCAGGCCGCCGCGCAGGCGGTTGACCACCAGCGTCGCCAGCGCCTCGCCCTCGACGTCCTCGGCGATGATCAGGAGCGGACGGCCCGACTGCACCACCGCTTCCAGCACCGGCAGCATGGCCTGCAGACCCGGAGAGCTTCTTCTCGTGCAGCAGCACGTAGACGTCTTCCAGCTCGGCCGTCATCTTCTCGGCATTGGTGATGAAATAGGGCGACAGATAGCCGCGGTCGAACTTCATGCCTTCGACGATGTCGACCTCGGTCTCCAGCGACTTGTTCTCCTCGACGGTGATGACGCCCTCATTGCCGACCTTCTGCATCGCCTGCGCGATCATCTTGCCGATCGCGGTATCGCCGTTCGACGAGATGGTGCCGACCTGGGCGACCTCGGCGGACGAAGCGACCGGCTTGGCGCGCTTTTCGAGATCCTTGACCACGGCGTGAACCGCAATCTCGATGCCGCGCTTCAGATCCATCGGATTCATGCCGGCTGCGACCGACTTGGCACCTTCGCGTACGATCGCCGCCGCGAGCACGGTCGCGGTGGTGGTGCCGTCGCCCGCGGTGTCGTTGGTCTTGGAGGCGACCTCGCGCACCATCTGCGCGCCCATGTTCTCGAACTTGTCCTCGAGCTCGATCTCCTTGGCGACGGTGACGCCGTCCTTGGTGATGCGCGGCGCGCCGAACGCACTTCTCGATGACGACGTTGCGGCCCTTGGGGCCGAGCGTCACCCTGACTGCGTTGTTGAGGATTTCGACGCCGCGCAGCATGCGGTCGCGGGCGTCTCCGGCAAATTTCACGTCCTTGGCAGCCATCTGAACTTTACTCCTGGAAATGATTGGTTGTTCATCCTGAGTTGCCGGGCGTGAGCCCGCGTCTCGAATCGATCGGTTGCGTAAGATCACCCTTCGAGAGCGGCAGCTCGCGGTCGTGCCCGGGCGTGACGGCGAGCGTGGCGGCTCAGACCAGCACGCCCATGATGTCGGACTCCTTCATGATCAGGAGCTCATCGCCGTCCAGCTTGACCTCGGTGCCGGACCATTTGCCGAACAGCACGCGGTCGCCGACCTTGAGATCGATCGGGATCAGCTTGCCGGCCTCGTCGCGGCCGCCGGGGCCCACCGCGGTGATCTCGCCCTGCGAGGGCTTTTCCTTGGCGGTGTCGGGAATGATGATGCCGCCCTTGGTCTTCTCTTCGGCATCGATGCGCTTGACCACGACGCGGTCATGCAGCGGACGGAACTTGGACTTGGCCATGACGTCTCCCTGTGGGGTTTTCTGATTTTGAGGGCTGATCGGAAGAGGTCGCCTCCAGCGCGCCCCATGCGCGCTTAAAAAGGCCAACATTCTTTGGCAATCAGGCCCTCGGAGTGCTAATTGCGCGCTCGAAATATGGCTTGGCCGCTGTCCTGTCAAGCAAAGCGGTTAAGCCCTTTTTGAGGCTGTTGTAGGATGCTGGCGGCCGAAACCATTGCCGCTGCGACCGCGTAGTTGTTGCTCCGACAGCGGTTTTACGGTTGGCTGTGTGACGGGTGCGGCCAGATATGATCCGGGGGAATGCCATGGCCAGTTTCGGGACCACGCGGACGATTGCCAATCTGGCGGTCATCGCAGCGCTCACGGTCACTCTGGGGGCCTGCGGCGGCGGCAGCATGAGCCTGCCGAGCTTCGGCTCATCGTCCTCGGCGCCTGCGCCGGAGCCCGGGCGTCGGCCCCGAAGTGCCGGCCACCATCCGTTCCGACGAGCTGGTCGGCAAATGGGGCCTTGCCTCCTATCAAAATCCCGCCGACCGCGCCCGCACCGAGAAACAGGCCCTTGCGCAGTGCAAGCAGCCTTACGTGATCGGCGCCGGCGGCTCCGGCGGCGTGATCATGCATCTGGCCGACCAGGCGCAGCCGCAGGAATTGCGCGTCAAGGGCAGCCAGAGCGGCAAGAACTATATCGGCCCGCCCGGTCCGCCGCCCGGCGAGCAGGACCGCGAGATCGTCTCCTTCGACGGCCGCGTGCTGGTCACCCGTTTCGTCGACAAGGATGCGGCGACCCGCTACGGCAACATGGTCTATGTCCGCTGCGGGCCAAGGGCGTAGGCCAATATTCGTCATTGCGAGGAGCGTAAGCGAAGCAATCCAGACTATTTCCGTGGAAGCATTCTGGATTGCTTCGTCGCTCCGCTCCTCGCAATGACGACGGATAAGAAAAACGCCGGCCTGAAGGCCGGCGTTTTCATTTGAACTCCTGCAATCCGCTCAGTTGAACAGCGCGTCGATGTCGTCCTGCGAGGCGTGGCCGGCATCGCCGTCGAGCTTCGGCCCGTTGAGCAGCTTGGCGTCGCCCTCGCGGGTGTCGATGATCGCAGGCGCATGGGCGCGGATCGCGTCGACGCCACCCCAGATCTCCATCATCGCGTTGATGTGCTGCTCGATGAAGCGCATCGTGGTCATCACCTTGGTGATGCGCTGGCCGGTGAGGTCCTGGAAGTTGCAGGCCTCGAAGATCGAGATCACCCGCTCCTGGATATCCTCGCTGAGAAGCTTCTGCTGCTCCGGCGAGTTGACCTTCACCAGCGCGCTGGCGGCCTGATCGATCGACTCGGCGGCCTCGAGGATCTGTTGCGTCGCCTGTTCGGTGCCGCCGACCACCGCGCCGAGCTCGCCATTGACCTTGGCCATCTCCTGGCCGTCGAAACTCTTGCCGTGCAGCACCGCGATCTCGCGCTTGGTGCGGCTGATGGCGTCGTGGATCAGGTCGAGCTCGACCTTCAGCTTCTCGCACTGCTCGATCTGCGCACGGTAGGTTTCCAGCAGCGCCTGGGCTTCCGCGACCGCGCCGGTCACCGAATCTACAGCCGACCGGCGCCGCGCCCTTCGGTCCCGCAGCCATCTGGGCGCGGATCGCGCGCAGCTCGCTCATGATCTCATGGTGCATCGGACCTGCGTCGCTTTCGACGATTTCCGGCATCGACAATTCGCCGTTGATGGCTGTCTCGGCGCGAAAGCGCTTGCGATGAATCGGCATGGAATTCTTCCCCGTCCCAAACTCTTTCGAGTTTTAGCCGGTCGCGATTTAACATCGGGTTCACAGGGAACACGCGCAACAGATTTCGAATTTGCCGCGCGTCGCCGCTCACCAGCGGTTAACCATGAGGCTTCCGCGTTCATCGAAAATAAACGCTGTTGGACAAATCCGCGCGCAATTCGCGACGTGGTGAATCGAAACGCGGCTTCTGTTTACCAAACCGAGGCGCTTTTGGACTTAATTAGCCATAGCAGGCGCGCGAGATGCGTGCCCGCAAGCGATCCAGACGAAACAGTACAGAGTACGTCGATGTTCAGAAAACTTCACGCTTGCGCTGCTTGGCAGCGCCTCCTGCCTGTGCGCAGGCATTCAACCAGGCCGCGGCGATCGATGGCGCGGCTCCTTCCGAACCCAAGGTGATCTACGCCCGCGACGTCGCCCCGCCGCCGGCGCCGGTGCGCGTCGCTACCAACAGCAACATGGGTGGCGGCTTCATCCAGTTCCTGTTCGGCGACGGGCCGCGCAGCCAGCGCTACCAGCAGGAGCCGATGTATCAACAGCAGCCCGGCTATGGGCCGCAGGCGATGCCGCAGCAATCCTACGGAGCGGCCGATCCGTCTCCGCGCGCGTTCGATCCGCGATATGAAAAGCAGGAAGTCTCCTATGACGGTCACGAGGGCGCCGGCACCATCGTGGTCGATACGCCGAACAAGTATCTCTACCTGGTGCAGGGCAACGGAAGGGCGCTGCGTTACGGCATCGGCGTCGGCCGTCCCGGTTTCACCTGGGCGGGCACCAAGACCATCTCGGCCAAAAAGGAATGGCCGGACTGGACGCCGCCGGCGGAAATGCTGGCGCGCCGTCCCGACCTGCCGCGTCACATGGAAGGCGGCCCGGAAAATCCGCTCGGCGCGCGCGCGATGTATCTCGGCTCATCGCTGTATCGCATCCACGGCTCCAACGAACCCTGGACCATCGGCACCAACGTGTCCTCGGGTTGCATCCGCATGCGCAACCAGGACGTGATCGATCTCTACGGCCGCGTCAATGTCGGCACCAAGGTCGTCGTGCTCTAATCACGATCGATCTCAAAAGAGAAACGGCCGCCCAGAAAGGGCGGCCGTTTTGTTTTGGAGCGTGATCCGGAAAAGTGTGAAGCGGTTTTCCGAAAAGATCATGCGCAAATATGATTTGCTTCAGGCGTAATCGCTGTCGTTGTCGTCGCCGCCGAAATCGTCCGAATCCATATCCATGTCGTCGCGGTCGTTGCCGTCGTTCGACGCCGTATCGAACAATCCGGCGCGCCGGCTATCGTCGGCATGACCGGAGGCATTGCCGATGTCGTTGACGCCGAGGTCGCGCGCCGCCGAGCTGTTGGACTGATCGCCGCCCCACGGACTTGCCGAGCCGGCCGTCGTGGTGTCGCCGAAGGCCTGACGATGATGGCCGCCGCCCATCATGCCGCGGATGCTGTTCATCAACAGCGAGCCGCCGATGACGCCGGCCGCGGTCGCCGCGGCCGTGCCGAGGAACGAACCGCCGCCGCCGAAGGGCGATTGCGGGCCGCCGCCATAAGGTCCTTGTCCATAACCCGGCCCGCCATAACCGCCCTGGCCATAGCCGCCTTGACCGTAACCCTGGCCATAGCCTTGGTCATACTGACCCTGGCCTTGGTCGCCTTGGCCTTGGGTTTGCTGCAGCACCTGGCCGGAGTTCCAGACCGGGCGGCTCTCGGGCACCGGCGGCGGAACATTGGGAACCGAGCCGCGCGGCTGGTTGGACTGGCCGAACAGCTTGTCGCGCATGGAATCGAGGAAGCCGCCGGACTGGCCCTGATCCTGCGTCTGGCCCTGTTCCAGCTGCTGGATGCGCTCGGCGGCGCGGCGCAGCGCCTCGTCCTGCAGCAGGACGGTCTGCACCAGCGGATAGATCGCATTCGGCGCATTGCGCAGGCCCTGCATGATCGCGCTCATGGCTTCCGCATCGCGCGGGGCGCTTTCCACCTTGGCAAGGCGGTCGAAAAGATCGTCGATCAACTGGCGTTCTTGCGGTGTCATGGCGTCCTCCTCGCGTATTCACCTCGAATCGCGGCCCGGAATGTAGGGGCGCGTTTATGTCGCGCCTAGCCGCCCGCGGGATTAAATTTGGCTATGCGACAGGACGCCCGCCCCTTGCGCGAGGCTCCGTCAGGACAGTGTAACTTTGTTCACTGCCAGAAGTTCGGCAAAAGCATCGCTGGCGAGATAGGCATGCTCGATCTCGCGCACCGTAGTCATCGGATCGAGCGAAAGCAGCATGTCGTCGACAAAGCCGGGATGGCACATCACGACGCCGCCTTCGGGCAGGCCATCGAGGAAGCCGCGCATCAGCGCGCCGATAGTCCGGCTTGCGGGTGAAATCATAGGCGCCGGCGAAGGCGGGGTTGGTGGCGATGCCGGCAGCGGCCGCGCGGCGGCGGAACTGGGTCGAGAGAAAATCGAGCAACAGCGCCTTGGGCGAGGCGAGCCTTTTGCCGAGCGGCTGGTTGCGCCGGGCCTGGCGGACCCAGGCGTTCGGCGCCTTCTCCTTCACTGCGGCGAGGAAACCGTCGCGCGCTTGCGGATAGAGCTGCACATGCTGATGGCCGTCGACGAAATCGGGCATACGGCCGAACAGGCTGCGGAAGGCGTTGAGCTGCATCACGACTTCGGCGCGGATGATCTCGGGATCGAGCCGCCGCAATTGGCCTGCGCGCAACAGTTTCGCAAAGGGCAGGAACATGCCGCCGTCGAGCGGGCGGAAATGCATGGACAGCGGCCGGAACGGCGCGGTCAGCGTGACATGCAGGCCGATGGCGCAGCGCGGACTTTTCGCTGCGGCCGCCTGCAGGCTCGCGACCTCGTCGCGGCCGATCGCAGGCGTCACCACCATCACCGATGTCGCGTTGAGGCGGCCGCGTTCGATCAGATCGCGAATGGCGCGGTTGACGCCGGGGCTGATGCCGTAATCGTCGGCGCACAGCCAGATTCGTCTTCATTCGGCGGCGGTCCGTTCGACAGTCTCGTTGGCGCTGCCGGCTTGTCGGCCTCGAAACGCTTCTCGCTATGCTCGGCGACGAAGTAGATCGGCCGCGCCTTCAGCTCGGAGAGGATCTTGCCGATATATTCGCCGAGCACGCCGATCATGATCAGCTGCACGCCGCCGATGGTCATCAGGCCGACCACCAGCGAGGGATAGCCGGGCACCTGCTTGCCTGTGGTGAACACCTCCCACAGGATCGACAGGCCGAACAGGAAGGCGCCCGACGCCAGGACCACGCCGAGCAGGCTGGCGAAGCGCAGCGGCGCCACCGAGAACGAGGTCAGTCCCTCGATCGACAGGCCAAGCAGGCGCATGAAGGAGAACGTCGTGACGCCATGCGCGCGCGGCGCCGGCTCATAGTCGACGCGAATCTGGCGGAAGCCGATCCAGCTCGCGAGCCCCTTGAAGAAGCGGTTGCGCTCGGGCAGTTGCCGCAGTGCCGCCACCGCGCGCGGCGACAGCAGGCGGAAGTCGCCGGCATCTTCCGGAATTTTCTGCCGCGCGCCCCAATTGATCAGCGCGTAGAAGCCGTGCACGGCGAAGCGCCGCAGCGCCGGTTCGTTGTCGCGATGCGCTTTGGCGGTATAGACCACGTCATAGCCGCCATCGATCCAGTGCGAGACCAGCTGCTCGACGAGATCAGGCGGATGCTGGCCGTCGCCGTCCATGAACATGACCGCGCCGCGGCGGGCGTGATCGAGGCCGGCCATCAGCGCCGCCTCCTTGCCGAAATTGCGCGACAGCGAGACCACCTGGACGTCGAGCGCGTCGGCCTTCAGGCCGCGCGCGATCGCAAGCGTCGCGTCGGTCGAGCCGTCGTCGACATAGACGACCTCGCAAGCAAGGTTGAAGCGCTGGCGCAGCCGCGCCGCGAGCTCGCCGAGCCGCGCGTGCAACGGCTCGAGCCCGGCCGCCTCGTTATAGACGGGGACGACGATCGACAGCCCCTGCGCCGCGGCATCGGCCGCGGTGGTGGACAGTCTCGAAACGTCGCTACCCAGCATCATCGATCAGCTTTCCCATTCACGCCATGAACCGTTCCTGAACCAGCATATGGCAACGGCTGCGACTTGTCGCCACGGCAACTCTGGCTAACGGCTCAGGAACGCCTCGAGCTTCGCAAACAGCGGGTTCTCGCGGTCGAGCACATAGTCGAGCGAAGCCACCGAGACGGTGTCGGCGCCATGCGCGCGCAGGAAACTGCCGAGCGCATAAAGCTGGTTCGGTGGGCAGTGCAGCGTCAGCATGCCCGACGAGGTCGGGCCGCCGAACGGCGACACCACGCCGAAGCGGTTGTGGGCTTCCGCCAGCAGCGCATCGTTGCAGCCGGCGAAGCGGGTGCGCACCTCGCGGTACTTGTTGGCACGGGCGCGGGCGGCGATATGGTCGAGGATGATGCGGGCGGTCTCGCGCGCCTCCGCCGACCAGTCGGCGTTGCGCGAGGCCACGAGGTTGGCCTGGCTGCGCAGGATCACGCCGTCGTCGAGCACCTTCAGCCCGTTGGCATCGAGCGTCGCGCCGGTCGTGGTGATGTCGACGATCAGTTCGGCGGTGCCGGTCGCCGGCGCGCCTTCGGTCGCGCCCGCGCTTTCGACGATGCGGTAGTCGACCACGCCGTGAGTTGGCGAAGAAGGCGCGCGTCAAGTTGATGTATTTGGTCGCGACGCGCATGCGCCGGTTATGCTGCTCGCGAAAGCCGGTGGTGACGTCGTCGAGATCGGCCATGGTGCGGACGTCGATCCAGGCGCGCGGCACCGCGACCACGACATTGGCGTTGCCGAAGCCGAGCGCGTCGATCATGAGCACGCGCTTGTCGGCATTGACGATGGTCTCGCGCACCAGATCCTCGCCGGTGACGCCGAGATGCACCGCGCCGCTCGCAAGTTGCGAGGCGATTTCGCTGGCCGACAGATAGGCGATCTCGACATTGTCGTAGCCCATCATGGTGCCGCGATATTCGCGTTGCCCCCGGGGCTTCGCGAGCGAGAGACCCGCGCGGGTGAAGAACGCTTCGGCGTTTTCCTGCAGCCTTCCCTTGGAGGGAACGGCGACGACAAAGGGCGTGCTCATCGCTTGCCCTCCGGCGCGCGGCCGATCCTGGTCAGCGCCTCGACCCAGATCGAGAAGCCGACGGCGGGGATCGGCGCTGCGGAGCCAAGCTGGGTCATCAGCCCGTCATAGCGGCCGCCCGCGACCAGCGGCTCCGCGCCGTTGCCTTTGGCGTGCACCTCGAATTCGAAGCCGGTGTAATAGTCGAGCCCGCGCCCGAACGCGGTGGAGAAGCGGGTCTTGCGCACGTCGACGCCGCGCGCGGCCATGAAGCCGACGCGGCTTTCGAGCTGGTCGATCGCGCCGGCGATGTCGAGCTTGGCATCGGACGGCGAGCGCGCGCAGTTGCGCGACCGCCTCGGCGGGCTCGCCTGTGATCGCGAGGAAACGCTTAATGATGGTGGAGGCGTCGCGCGGCAGCGCGCCGGCCTTCAAGGTCGATTGCTCGAGAAAGCGGTCGGCGATTTCGGCCACGGTGCGGCCGCCGACATTGCTGGTGCCCGCGATCGACATCAGGTCGGTGACGAGCGCCAGCGCTGCCTTGCGGTCGCTGCCGGCGAGCGCGGCGAGCACGCCCTCATATTCGTTGCGGCCGGGCGCGGTCTTCAGGGTCAGCTGCTCGATGTCGTCGGTGAGGCTGACCTTGCGGTTGAAGTCCTTGATCAGGCGGCGCCGCCACACCGGATAGAGCTGCAGCGCGTCGATCAGCGCATTGAACAGCGCGACGTCGCCGGTGCGGATCTCGACATCGGTGACGCCGAAGGCGGCGGTCGCCTCGAGCGCCAGCGCCAGCATCTCGGCGTCAGCCGCGGCGCGGTCGGCCGCCCGAAGGATTCTACGCCGGCCTGAAGGAATTCGCTCGGCTGGCCCCAGCGATAGCGGAACACCGGTCCGAGATAGGAAAAGCCGGCGGGCGCTCCGGCGCGCGGCGAGGCGAGATAATCGCGCGCCACGGGAATGGTGAGATCCGGGCGCAGGCAGAGCTCCTCGCCCGTCGCATCCGTGGTGAGGTAGAGGCTCTTGCGGATGTCCTCGCCGGAGAGGTCGAGGAACGGTTCGGCCGGCTGCAGGATCGCGGGTTCGGCGCGCTGGTAGCCGGCCTGGGCGAACGACAGCAGCAGCGCATCCGCCCAGGCGGCGGAAGCGCTTGCGGCACCGTTAACGGTGTTGGCTGCGGTCATCGGTCAATCCGGGTGGTTTTCGGGGTTTCAAAGCCCTTATTGGCGCAGCCCCTTAGCATGGCCGATGGCGGTTTCGACAGGGATTGGGGAAGTCGCTTAACGGTTTTGCCCGGCCGTTTACCTATTTCGGTGGGCCTGTCCAGTCGCCCAGCGCGGCCTGCACCAGCGCCAGCGCAGCGACGGCGGCGGTATCCGCCCGCAGGATGCGCGGGCCCAGCGACAGCCGCAATGTCCTGGGCTGGCGCAGCAACAGGGTCCGCTCGTCCTCGGCAAATCCGCCTTCGGGGCCGATCAGGACGTCGATGCCTTGCGCCGGCCGTTTTGGCCGCCTTCAGCGCGGCAAAGGGATCGGCGACATCAGCCGCCTCGTCGCAGAACACCAGCAGCCGCCCCCCGTCGCGCTCGCCGAGAAAGCGTTCCAGCGGCACGGGATCGGCGACCTCTGCGAGACTCAGAATGCCGCATTGCTCGGCGGCCTCGATGACATTGGCCCGCATCCGCTCGCCGTTCACCCGCGCCACCTGGGTATGACGGGTCAGGACCGGCTGCAGCTCGCGGCACCCATCTCGACCGCCTTCTGCACCATGTAGTCGAGCCGGGCGTGTTTCAGCGGCGCAAAGACGTAAGCGAGGTCGGGCAGGCGGTCCTGCGGGCGCGTCCGCGACCGATCGCGATTTGATCCAGGCCGCTTCCTGCCGGCGATTGACGCCTGCCATTCGCCGTCGCGGCCGTTGAACACCAGGACGCTGTCGCCAGACTTCAGCCGCAGCACATTGCCGAGATAGTTGCTCTGGTCGCGCTCCAGCGCCACGGTCGCGCCGGAGGCGAGGGCGGCATCGACAAAAAGTCGTGGGCTGCGGAAGTCGTATTCAGGCATGGTAATGTCCGTTCGGGGCCGCCTTTTAACCCAAAGGGGGGGGGGGGGGGGGGGGGGGGGGGGGGGGGGGGGGGGGGGGGGGGGGGGGGGGGGGGGGGGGGGAAAAAAAAAAAAAAAAAAAAAAAAAAAAAAAAAAAAAAAAAAAAAAAAAAAAAAAAAAAAAAAAAAAAAAAAAAAAAAAAAAAAAAAAAAAAAAAAAAAAAAAAAAAAAAAAAAAAAAAAAAAAAAAAAAAAAAAAAAAAAAAAAAAAAAAAAAAAAAAAAAAAAAAAAAAAAAAAAAAAAAAAAAAAAAAAAAAAAAAAAAAAAAAAAAAAAAAAAAAAAAAAAAAAAAAAAAAAAAAAAAAAAAAAAAAAAAAAAAAAAAAAAAAAAAAAAAAAAAAAAAAAAAAAAAAAAAAAAAAAAAAAAAAAAAAAAAAAAAAAAAAAAAAAAAAAAAAAAAAAAAAAAAAAAAAAAAAAAAAAAAAAAAAAAAAAAAAAAAAAAAAAAAAAAAAAAAAAAAAAAAAAAAAAAAAAAAAAAAAAAAAAAAAAAAAAGGGAGTGGGTTTCAAATCCGGATTAATAATATTCGCCTAAAGGTGCGTCTGCGCGCCGCGCTATTGCCCCAATCGTGGTTGTTAACTGCCGGAGGAATTGAGAAAAGCCTTACCGGACCATACGCTTCGGCCCTCGGGGATTTCGGAACATTCTGTGGGTCGAGGGCCCCGCCGGAGACTTAAGACCTTGATGACGCACCGCCTGACCGTGCCGCTGACGCTCGCTTGCGCTGTCTGTTTCGACCGGCGCGGCGCTGGCGCAGGGCGGGTTTCCTGCGCCGCTGCCGGGGCAGGCGCCGGGCTCGCCGCCGGCCATGATCCGGCCTTTCCGCCGGTCGATGGCGCGGCTCCGACCGCTCGATCGGCGCGCCTGCCCCCGCCTCGCCCTTCCCGAACGCCGGGGCTGCGCCGGTCATGGGCGGCGCCGGCGGATTTCGGCCCGCCGCCCGGCGCGCCGCGCGCCCCCCAAGGCGGCCCGCCGGAAGCCTGCATGAAGGCGTTCTTGCCCTGCGTGAGATGCCGAGAAGAAAGGCAAGATGATCAAGGCCGCGAGCGAACGTCACGCGCCGCCCGATGAGGCTTGCAAGGTGATCGGCAATTACGCCGCCGCCGAATTCAAGATGATCAGCTACGTCGAGAAGAACTCTGAAAAAGTGCGGGATTCCGCCGCAGATCGCCGACCAGCTCAAGACCGGCCACAAGGGCACCGAGAATTTGCTGAAGAAGGTTTGCGACGCCGCCCAGCAGATGAAGACCGCGGGCGCGCCGAGGCCGACGCTGAGTGACGTGCTGGGCACGTCGAATGCCGTGCCCGAGGCGACAGCGACAAGAAGGGCGGCAGCACCTTCGATACGCTGAACGGCAACGTTCTTCAGCGGTAACAGTGACCAATGAGCGCCGCAACCCGCGTTGCGGACTCGACCGGCAACTGGGTCGACACGACAGCGCCAGCCTGGTCGCGGCCGTACTGCGGCTGGCGCGGCTCGACCGCCCGATCGGCTCCTGGCTGCTCCTGATGCCGTGCTGGTGGTCGGCGGCGCTTGCCGCGGCGTCGCGCACGAACTTGACCGCTGCCGCTCGACATCGCGCTGTTCTTCGTCGGCGCCTTCGCCATGCGGGGCGCCGGCTGCACCTGGAACGACATCACCGACCGCGATCTCGACGCGAAGGTCGAGCGGACACGCTCGCGGCCGATTCCCGCAGGCCAGGTGAGCGTCACGCAGGCGCTGGTCTTCCTGATCGCGCAGGCCCTGATCGGGCTTGCCGTGCTGCTGCAATTCAACCGCTTCGCGGTCTGGACCGGCATCGCCTCGCTTTTGATCGTGGCGATCTATCCCTTCATGAAGCGCATCACCTGGTGGCCGCAGATCGTGCTCGGCCTCGCCTTCTCCTGGGGCGCGCTGATGGGATTTGCCGCGATCTTCGGCCGGCTCGATGTGACGGCGATCGTTCTCTATGCCGGATCGATTTGCCTGGGTGATCGGCTACGACACCATCTACGCGCATCAGGACACCGAGGACGACGCGCTGATCGGCATCAAGTCGACCGCGCGGCTGTTCGGCGAGCGTACGCGGCCGGCGCTGGCCGGGTTCTACGTGCTGGCGGTGATGCTGATCGGCGAGGCGCTCGTGCTTGCGGGCGCACGCATCGCGGCGTGGATCGGGCTTGCGGTGTTCGCCGTGCATCTTGCCTGGCAGCTCAGGCCGCCTGCAGATCAAAGATCCCGCATTGTGCCTGCGACTGTTCAAGTCGAACCGCGACGCGGGGCTGTTGTTGTTTGCGGGATTGCTGATCGACGCAGCGATGCGCGCGAGCTTAATTTTTTTGGGGGGGGGGGGGGGGGGGGGGGGGGGGGGGGGGGGGGGGGAAAAAAAAAAAAAAAAAAAAAAAAAAAAAAAAAAAAAAAAAAAAAAAAATTTAATTTAAGTTCCGCGCGATGATCTCGCGCTCGCCGCGAGGACGTTCGTGTCGTTGAGCCGGGCGCCAGGGCGGCGACGCACCAGGAATTTCGGCCGCCGTGCGCGGATCGCGTTGCGGCGCCGGCGCCGCGGTGCTGGCTCGCGGGCGTTGTCCTGAAGCTGCGGAAGCGCGAAAATCTCGCTCCACATCCGCCAGGCGGTCTCGATCTCTTCCGCGTCGGTGCTGACGCAGAGCGGCACCGTCAGCGACGGGTCGCGATGAGCGAGCACCAGCATCTTGGTATCGTCGGCTCGCGCAGCGCGATGCCGAGGAAATCGTTGACGCGAAGGTTGATGGCCATGCGCATGCCGTGCACGGCGCGACGCAACACGACGCGTTCGCGATGAAGCTCGACCTGGCGCGTGCCGCCATCCGCTCGGATGTCATGCGCGCTGAAGCTGACGGGTAGAGAAGAAGGTGTCGAGCCGCATATGTGTGCAGCTTGACCCGGCGGATCGATCTCGCTTCGAGATGTTCTGACGCCTCACGGCTTTCACTCCCCGCCGGGATTATGTTCCCGGTCGATGCGTGAGACCTTGCCACGGCGATGTCCGTTTGGGCTCCCAAAGGCTGGTTAAGGAGGCGTGAGCGGGGGTCGAAGCTCGCGGCATGATTGACAACCCCTTGGCTCGCATGATCGACGAGACCTTGCGCAGACCTGACACATTCACCAAAGGTTTTCGTCTGCAGAAAATGCTTGAAGTCCGCGCCAATCGGGCACATCTGAGGTGCTGACCGATTTGCTTTTCAAGCTTCTCCAGTCCTTCAGGGTTTCGTTCGTGATCTCTTCACCATCCGCCGCATCGGCGCTTTCCGCAAAGACCGCCAACACCGCGCTGTTCGATCAATCGGCGCTGTCCGCGCTGGCCGAGCGGCTGGTCGAGGCCGCAAAACGCGCCGGCGCCGACGCGGCCGATGCGGTCGCGGTGCGCGGCGTCTCGCAGGGCGTCGAGGTGCGCGACGGCCGTGTCGAGGAATCCGAGCGCTCCGAGGGCGACG
Source organism: uncultured Alphaproteobacteria bacterium (assembly GCA_963794775.1). Classification (GTDB taxonomy): domain Bacteria; phylum Pseudomonadota; class Alphaproteobacteria; order Rhizobiales; family Xanthobacteraceae; genus Bradyrhizobium. The sequence continues at coordinate 285,571 of CAWCGA010000035.1, forward strand.
ATGTCGGCTTGCGGGTGCTGGTCGGCCGGCGCCAGGCGGTGGTCTCGACCAACGACGTCAACGGCGACGGCATTGCGCGGCTGGCCGAGCGCGCGGTGGCGATGGCCCGTGTAGCGCCCGAAGACAAATATGTCGGTCTTGCCGATCCCGCGCTGCTGGCGAAAAATTTTCCCGATCTCGATCTGCTCGATCCCAATATCCCTATCTCTGTCGCCGAGCTTGAGCTTAAAGCGCAGGAAGCGGAAGCCGCGGGCCTTGCGGTCAAGGGCGTCAGCAAATCCGGCGGCGCGTCGGCTTCTGCCGGCATCGGCGGCATGGTGCTGGTCACCAGCACCGGGTTCCATGGCTCCTATCTTCGTTCGAGCCAGGGCATGACTGCGATCTCCGGCGAGGGTACCTCGATGGAGCGCGACTATGATTACACTTCGGCGCGGCATCCGGCTGATCTGGAATCCCCTGAGCAAGGTCGGACGCAGCGCCGGCGAGCGCACGGTGGCGCGCGCCAATCCGCGCAAGGTCGAGACCTGCAAGGTGCCGGTCGTTTACGACCCGCGCGTGTCGGGATCGCTGGTCGGTCATCTCGTCGGCGCCATCAACGGCGCCTCGATCGCGCGCAAGACCAGCTTCCTGAAGGACAAGCTCGGCGCGCAACTGTTTGCGAACAACATCCGCATCATCGACAGATGCCCTCCGCAAGCCCGCTGCGCTCGCGGTGGTTCAACGCTGAAAGCTAGGCCTGAGGGTGGAGCCCCACGCACTGGTTGACGGGGGCGTGCTCGCCCACTGGCTACTCGATTGACGCGGCGCGCGAGCTGGGGCTTCAGACCACCGGTCACGCCCACGCAGCGTGTCCTCATCGCCGTCGCCCGGGCCGTACAATGTTGATCGTCGAAGCCCGGCGAGGTGACGGCGCAACGACGCTGATCGCCGACATTCGAGCAAGAAAATACGTCACCGACCTGATCGGCTCCGGCGTCAACCGCATCACCGGCGGCTCCGCGGCGGCCTGCGGGTTAATGGAGTCTAGAACGGCAAGCTAGAGGATCCCGTAGGCGGAGTGACGATCACCCGTCATCTGCTGGACCTGTTCAAGTCACTCGTCAAAAACAACGAGCCTGGAGAGACTGATCGGCGTTCAACGCGCCGACGCTGCGCATCGAGGGCCTGACGCTTCGCAGACACTCTGGCGAGCGGGGGACGGTTCGCGCCGACGCCGAGCTCTGGCAGACCGCGGTGGCACGAGGCGGGCGCGCTCGCGCTCTCGCTGGGGCGCAGCGACCTGAGCGGACACCGGCGCCTCCTCGCCGTCGCAGAGACCGACATCGCCGTCAACGATCTCCTGGAGAGCCCTCGCATGGCCGCCGGAGCTTTGGCTCGCTATGGGAAGAAGAGCACGACGACTACAGCGCAAACTGGCGAGCCGAAGGTCTTGACATCGATTCAATCAGACCGGCACCCGCGGCTCTGTCGCCAGTAGCGAGGACTGGTGCGCTCCAGCGTCGCGCTGGTCGAGGTTGGTCGCGCCCGTTCTTGCCCGCCGTGTTGTCGCGCCTGTGAGCGGCGAGTTCTTTTTCGCGTGCGCGGGCAGGGCGCGACCCACAACGGCGCGCCGGTGCGGGTGACCGCCGCCGGGCACGACGCTCGATTTCTCGTTGTTGCAGGTCCGAAGCCGCTGGTCGGGCGGCTTCGAGCGTGGCCGGGCAAAATGACCCTGCATCCGCGTATCAGCTGGTTGCGCTGCGGGACTGCGCAGGGTCGCGGAAGGCGCCCTCGATGCCCGCGGTTGCAGGCGGCGGGGGGCGCGACTGGGACCTTGCGGCGGCGAATTCAGTCGTCGGGAGCGGGTGGTGGAATGACCGCGCTTTCAAGAGATCTCGATCCTGTGCCGAATCGCCGGGAAGTCGGTCATGGGGTGCTGGTGGCTGCAGGCTGGGATGGTGGTGAGACCCGTTCGGCGGGTTCGAGTTGCTCCGCTGCCGTGACACCTCCGACGCGCTGGTGCTGACAACCGTGCTTGCCGGCGCCTGTCCAAGGGACTTGAGCCATGACAGACGAGGGTCCCTAAGCCCCAACTGCTTCATCTCGTGTTCGGCGGTGAACTCACCGATCTCGAACACAACGTCTTCAGGGATCTCGATCAGGTGGATATCGTCGGCCTATCTTCCCAACTATGCTTCGGCCTATGTCGCGTGGAAGGCCAAGGCGCGGTCGAGCGTCGACAATGCGCAGATGGTATTTCATCGTGCACATGCATCGTCTCCTCGATCCGACCCACGACCCGAGACCTTCCCGTTGCGAAGCGACTCGCAATGAGCTGCGCAGTGGCTGGCTCCAGCGGGGGCGCGGAATTCTCGCGGCCGAGTGCCTGCGGCTCCTCTGGCTCACCAATCGTTTCAACTATGATCCGGGCGGAAGGGGCTTCTCTATCGAGGGTGTGGAGGAGCGGATAGCCGCGATTGTCGCGTGCTGGCCCCGTCACCATTTCCTCATCCCGTTCCTCAGTCCAGGATCCCTATCCGGCGAAGGTGCTGATCTCGCTTCATCGCGATGGCGAGATAAATGCGATCGCCGCGGAGCGGTTGCGCATGGGGACGATCCGAGGTTCCGGCGACCACGGCTCCGAGTTTCATCGCAAGGGCGGCGTCGGCGCCTTCAAGGCGATGGTGCGCGCGCTCGCGGAGCGAGGCTGATGTGGCGCTGACCGCCGACGTGCCGAAGCGCTCGCGCGCCGAGGGGCTCTGGCATCGTCGTGCTTGCGCGGGAATCCGGCGGCCGATCATGCCCGTCGCGATCGCGACCAGCCGGTAGGTCAAGCATCGACAGCTGGGACCGTTGCGCCATTAATCTGCCGTTCGGCCGCGGCGTCATCGTCGGCGTCGATGTGCTCCACGTTCCCGCGAATGCGGATGCCGCGGTGATGGAGGATGCCGCCGAAAGTGGAGGAGCTCCTCAACCGGTCGACGGACCGGGCCTATGAGCTGGTCGGCCGGCCCGAAGGCACCTGCGATGGCGAGCTCGCTGCCGATGCCGCTGCGGGTTATCGCCGGCTGTCGACGGCGACGGTGCCGCCGTCGCCCCGCACGATCGCGCGGCGGCTCAAGCTCGGCAAGGAAAATGCCGAGCGGATCGCCGAACAGCGCGGCATGACCCGCGATCACGACCGAAGGGACCGCTGGTCTGGATGCCCGGCGCGAGCGTCGGCGAAGTGCTGGCGGCCGCCGCGCTGGTCGAGGGGCTGCGCGCGATGAACGTCGGTATCCTGGTCACCTCGGGCACCGTGACGTCGGCTGCGATCGTCGCCCGGCGCTTCCCGGCCGACGTCATCCATCAATTCGTGCCGTACTACTTGCCGCGTTCTGTCAGGCGGACCCTCGATCACTGGCGGCCGTCGCGGCGATGTTCATCGAGTCCGATCTGTAGCCAACCTGATCCTGACCAGCGTCGCGCGCCGCGTTCCGATGATCCTCACCAACCGCCGGATGTCGCCGCGCTCGTATCGGCGCTGGCGCCGCGGCGCCGGGACGATCTCGGCGCTGATGAGCGTTCGAGGTGTGCCTCGCGCAGTCGAAGGGCGATGCCGAAAGCGTTTCCGCGCTCGGCAATCGGCACGTGCTCATCACCGGCGATCTGAAGCTCGATGTGCCGGCACCGCCCGCTGATCGCATCAAGCTCGAACGGCTGATGTCGATGACCCACGGCCGGCCGATCATGGTCGCTGCCTCGAGCCATCCCGGTGAGGAGGAGATCGGTATCGAGACCATCAAGACGACTCGCCGGATAATTCCCCGGGCTGTTGGCCGGTCATCGTGCCGCGGCATCCGCAGCGTGGTGAAGGCCTAACGCCCATCTCGTCGCAGCCTCTGGCTTGCGTTCGGTGTTGCGCTCGCGTGGGGAAAAGCGCGATGCCGCAGCGAGACCGAGATCTACATCGCCGATACGCTCGGCGAGATCGGACTGTTCTATCGCGCGGCGCCGATCGTGTTCATGGGGGGCTCTTTTTGACTGTTCGGTGGTCACAATCCGATCGAGGCGATCAAGCTTGGTGCCGCCACGGTGCATGGCCCACACGTGCACAACCGGGGCGAAATCTATTCCGCGCTCGACGATGCGGGCGGCGCCGCGCGCCGACGATAGCGAGACGTTGATCGGTTCGATCGCGCATTGGCTGTCTCCCCCGCAAGAGCGGGCAAGCTCGCGAGGGGGCCGGACGCGCCCCAAGGTGGTCGAGGAGCTCGGCGGCGCCCTTGACGCACCCTGGCCGCGCTCGCGCCCTATCTGTTGCAGCTGAGGCTCGAAAGGGAGCCGCCAATGCGTGACCCGAGCTTCTGGACGGCCAGCGATCATGGCCGTCGCTGGTGCTCGCGCCCCTCGCATGGATCTATGGCGCGGTCGCCGCATCCAGGCTGCGCCGGCCAGGCGCGAACGCCGGCGTGCCCGTGTCTGTGTCGGCAACTATCACGCTGGGCGGCGCCGGCAAGACGCCGGCGGTGTGGCGCTGGTCGACATATGCGGGCGGCCGGCGAGACGCCGTTCGTGCTGAGCCGAGGTTACGGCGGAAACTGAGCGGGCCGGTGCTGGTCGCTCCGTCGAGGCAAGTGCCCGCGAGGTCGGCGACGAGCCGCTGCTGTGCCGCGGGCGGTTCCGGTAGTCGTGGCGCGCGACCGCATCGATGGCGTGGCGCTGGCGAAGTCGCAGGCGCCAGCGTGATTCTCATGGATGACGGCTTTCAAAATCCGTCGATCGCCAAGGATGCCTCGTTGATCGTGATCGACAGCGAGCGCGGGGTCGGCAACGGCAAGGTGTTCCCCGCGGGGCCGTTGCGCGCGCCGTTGAAACCGCAACTCGCGCGCACCGACGCGCTCGTGGTCGTCGGTGAAGGCAGCGCGAGCGACGAGGTCGCCGCCGCGGTCGCCGCAAGGGCGGGCAGGTGCTTCGCGCGCAGCTGAAGCCGGACGCCGCGTCGGTCGCAGCGCTCAGAGGCAAGCGGTTGCTGGCCTTTGCCGGCATCGGCGATCCCGCGCGCTTTTTCCGCACGCTGCGCGGCATGCGGGCTCGATGTCGTCCGCGAGCGCGCCTTCGCCGACCACCACGAATTTGCGGAAAGCGATCTCGAGCGCTGCGGCGGATGCGCGGGCCGATCAACTGACGCTGGTCACGACGGAAAAGGACTTTGCGCGGTTGCGCGGCGGAGCCGAGCCGCCCGCCTTCGGCAGCGAGATCGCGGCCTTCGCGGTGACGCTGGAGTTTGCTGATGCCGATGGGATGCGGAAGTTTCTCGCCAAGGCGCTGTTCCAGGCGCGCGAGACAAGGTTCCAGGCGCGCAGCTAACCCTTCAACGCACCGGAAAATGCCGTTGCAGCACCGCGGTCGGCAGCGCATAGGCCTCTTGCAGGTCGACGCTCCAGTATTTCAGCTCGTCCAGCGGAATCGCGCATCGGTGATCGCGCAGCGCACATAGGTTCCAGGCGAGATCACGCGGAAATCGCCGTCGAGATATTGCACCTGCGCTTCGCCATGGCCCGAGGGGCCGAATTTGTTGAGCACGTTGAATGCTCCGTTCATATTTCCGACAATCGTAAGTCGGCGATTCGTCTAGCATAAATAGGGTGTCGCTGTCCGCCGCGAAACCCACCGATTTGTGATGTTTTGCGCACTGAGCCGCATGTTAGCCTTTTGCACGGACGGATATGCCGTTCTCCTGCACCTGAAATGCGCCGCAATCCCCGATGCGTTGCCCCGCATCGTCTTGCATTGATGGCGCTGATGTCCGCTGGCTGCGCCCGCGGGCGCCGCGCCGCTGCCGTCGCCGCAGCAGGTCGATATTCCCGCTGCGCAGGGCGTGCTGCATGCGCAGCTCTACAAGCCGGAGGGCGACGGCCCGTTTCCGACCGTGATCGCGCTGCACGGTTGCGGCGGGCTTGGCGGCCATTCCGAGCCGGTGCAGACGCGCTATCGCGACTGGGCCGAGCGGCTTGCTGAAGGAGGGCAACGCCGTGCTGTTGCCGGACAGTTACGGCTCGCGCGAGCTCGGGCCGCAATGCCGCGTCAAGGAACGCCAGGTGCACGCCCGGCGCGAGCGGGTCGCGGACATCGTGGCGGCGCGGCAATGGCTGATGCAGCAGCCCTGGGTCGCGCACGACCGCATCAGCCTGATCGGCTGGGCCAATGGCGCCAGCGCGCTGCTCTGGGCGGTGCGCCCGCAATTGTCGTCGCGCGGCGCCGAGCCGGATTTCCGCTCGGCGGTCGCGTTCTATCCGGACTGCCGCGTCTCGGCCGGGCTCGGCTGGAGCGCGCGCGTGCCGACGCTGATGCTGATCGGCGCCAAGGACGACGTCGTCGTCGCCGCCGGCCTGCCGGCAGATGATCGACGGCGCGCGCGGGCGCAGCGCGCTGACGCGGATCGTGGTCTATCCCGGCGCCTACCACGATTTCGATCGCGCCAATCTGCCGCTGCAGCGGTGCGGCGAGCCCGGATGCGCGCTCGCCCGAACGCGGCCATCTCGGCGGCGATCCGGAGGCGCGCGCGGATTCGCAGAAGCTGCGTCGCGGAGTGGCTGGCGCGGTGAGGCGCCGTATCTTGCCGCGTCAACCCTGAACGCGTGAGCTACGGATTCGTGGATCCCGCAAAAGAGCGGAGCGAGCGTTCGCAGCACTGCGCTAAAACAAGCTGCCCTGATCGACCGGCTTGGTGATGCGCTTCGGCGCGCGGCTTGCGCGGCGCTGCTCGGTCTGCTGTGGCGTCGAGCACCGGGCCGGTCGTGCATCGGCGGTCGCCGCCACGCGCCCGTCGGCAAATTCGAGTTCGAGCCGCGCGCCGGCCGCGACATCGGCTGCCGCGTGCAGCGGATGGCCGGCGTCGTCGCGCACCAGCGCAAAGCCGCGTGCCAGCACGCTGCGATAGGACAACGCGGTCGAGCAATTGCCCGCTATGGGCGATCGCGCGCATCGAGCCGGTGCAGCATGGTGAGCATGCGCGCGCGCGCGCGCTCGGCCAGGCGCTCGGTCCGCTCGCGGTCGCGCGCGATCGCCTGGCGCTGTGCCTGCGCGTTGGCGAGCTTCGAGGCCTTCAGCCGCGCCTCCAGCCCCGTGTAGCGATCGCGGCGGCTGTGCAGCAGCGCGCGCGTGCAATGCGTCAGCCGCTCGCCGGATACGGTGAGCCGATGCCGCGCCTGCGCGACCTGGCCGCGCAGCACGCGCAAGGTCAGCCGCGCGCTCGACGCGGCGAAGCGGCGGAAATGCGCATGCGTGTTGGCCTTCAGCGCGCGCGGCAGGGCGCCTGACGCCGCATCGAGCCGCTGCCGCGGGATCGCCAGCAATTCGCTCGCCGCCGGCAGCGCGCGGCCGCGGCGCGCAACTCGTTGCGGCGGCTTTCCTGGCCGCGCTGCCAGCACACGAAAGTGCGCCGCGCCAGGCTCTCGACCTCGGCGAACAGCTCGCTGCGCACCGGCACCGCCATCTCGGCCGCCGCGGTCGGCGTCGGCGCGCGCTTGTCGGCGGCAAAATCGATCAGCGTGATGTCGGTCTCGTGGCCGACCGCCGAGATCAGCGGGATCATGCTCTCGGCCGCGGCGCGCACCACGATCTCCTCGTTGAACGACCAGAGGTCCTCCAGCGAGCCGCCGCCGCGCGCGACGATCAGCAGGTCCGGCCGCGGAATTCTGCCGCCCTCCGGCAGCGCATTGAAGCCGCGGATCGCGGCCGCGACCTGTTCGGCCGAGCCTTCGCCCTGCACCTTGACCGGCCACACCAGCACGCGGCGCGGAAAGCGGTCCTCGAGCCGATGCAGGATGTCGCGGATCACGGCGCCGGTCGGCGAGGTGACGACGCCGATCACCTCCGGCAGCCAGGGCAGCAGCTGCTTGCGCGCTCGTCGAACAGGCCTTCGGCGGCGAGCTTCTTCTTGCGCTCTTCCATCAGCGCCATCAGCGCGCCGACGCCGGCGGGCTCCAGCGCCTCGATCACGATCTGGTATTTCGACGAGCCGGGGAAGGTGGTCAGCTTGCCGGTGGCGATGACCTCGAGCCCTTCCTGCGGCTTGAAGCGCATCCGGGCATGGGCGCACTTCCAGATCACCGCCTCGATCTTGGCGCTCTCGTCCTTCAGCGCGAAATAGCAGTGGCCGGAGGAATGCGGCCCGCGGAAGCCGGAAATCTCGCCGCGCACGCGGACATGGCCGAAGGTGTCCTCGACCGTCCGCTTCAGCGCGGAGGAGAGTTCGGAGACGGTGAATTCCGGCGCGTTGATCAGGGGTTCCGCTGCGGGCATTCGATTCGGCTGTTCAAATGGGTCGACCCAAGGTAGGGATTTTCGCTGCCCTGCGCCAATCGGATCGCGATTGCCTTGCATTTCCATATACTCTGTATTACAGAGTTCTCTATATTCGAAGCATTCTCGGAGGAAAATCATGTCGCGATGGCTGGTCTGGTTCCCGCTTCAAACTGCTGCGATGGGCGCTGTGCGCTGGTCGGCGCGCGTCGCGCTGCTGCTCACCGCGATGGTCGCGACGCCGCTGGCGCAGCCGCCGGAGCTGAACTCGATCTCGCAGACCGCGCGCAGCGTCGATCGCAGCACCATGCCGGCGCTGGAGCGCTTCTCGGCCCGCGACGGCACGGAGCTGGCCTATCGGCACTATCCGGCGCGCGGGCAGGCGACCGGCAAGATCGCCATCCTGGTCCACGGCTCGTCGGGCTCGAGCGCCGCGGTGCATGCGCTGGCCGATGCGCTCGCCGCGCGTGGCGTCGAGACCTACGCGCCCGACATCCGCGGCCATGGCGGCTCCGGCACCCGCGGCGACATCGCCTATCTCGGCCAGCTCGAGGACGACATGGCCGATTTCGTCGCCGTGGTCCGCAAGACCTCACCCGACGCGCCGATCACGCTGCTCGGCCATTCCGCGGGCGGCGGCTTTGCGCTGCGGCGTCGCCAGCTCGCCGATCCAGGACCTGTTCGCGCGCACCGTGCTGCTTGCGCCCTATCTCGGCTATGACGCGCCGACCAACCGGCCGAAATCCGGCGGCTGGGCCAACGCCGACCTTCCGCGCTTCTTCGCGCTGGTCGTGCTGCGCCGGCTCGGCATCGATTGCTGCGAGTCGCTGCCGACGCTGGCTTTCGCGGTGCCGGCGAATTCGGCAAGAATCCTGGCGCCGACCTATTCCTATCGGCTGATGCGCAATTTCGCCACGCGCGGCTATCGCGGCGATCTCGCCGCCGTGACGAGGCCGATGACGCTGATCGCCGGCGCCGACGATGAATTGATGCTGTCGGACAAATATGCCGACGCGGTGCATGCTGTCGCGCCGTCGGCGGACGTCAAGCTGATCGACGGCGTCAACCACATGGGCGTCGTCAGCGACGCCAAGGCGGTCAACGCCATCGCCGATGATGTCGCGACGCACGGAGCGGCGGGGAGCTGAGCGATGGCCGAGCTCGAGGGAGCATCATGATCGACAGCAGGGAAGCCTCAGGCGGCACTCGCCGACATCGACGACATGGTCGCGCGCGTGCGGCAGTCGCGCATCTATGACCTCGCCAGCCAGATCATGATCGTGTGCGGGCGTGATGGTGTTCGCCGGCAATATCGTGACCTATGTCGCGCCGCGCTACGCCTATTACATCTGGCCCGGCATCAACGTGCTGAACGTGGTCGGCTCGGCCGTCATCAGCGTGATGAGTTATCGCGCGCACCGGCGTGCGCAGCCTTCGACTTCCGGGTGCTGGTCGCGTTTCTGCTGTTCTATGCCTTCGGCATTCTCTGCGTCTCGTGCTCGGCCATTTCGGAGCGCGCGAGATGGGCGCGTTCTGGCCGATCTATTTCATGCTGTTCTATTGCATCGCGGGCCTGTGGTTCGGCCGCGCCTTCCTCGCCATCGGCTCTGCGCATCACCGCGTTGACGCTGATCGGCTATTTCTTCATCGGCGGCGGCTTGTTCCTGTTGTGGATGGCGGTGGTGAATGGCGGCGGCCTGATCCTGAGCGGCCTCTGGATGCGCTGGGGCGAGTGATGGCCGAACTCGACGACGTCATCCATCAGCCGCTGCGGCTGCGGATCATGGCGGCGCTGAACGCGTTGCCGGATTCGGTCGGGCTGGAATTCTCCAGACTGAAGAAGCTGACCGGCGCCACCGACGGCAATCTCGGCGCGCATATCGAGACCTTGGCCAAGGCCGGCTATGTCGCGGTCGACAAGGCCTTTGTCGGCAAGAAGCCGCAAACCACGGTGACCGCGAGCGCGGCCGGCCGCGGCGCCTTCGCCCGCCATGTCGCGACCTTGCAGGAGATCATCGCGGCGTCGAGGCGGAAAGGTGACGGCACATATCCGCATCGATCGGGCGCTCGTCCAGCGACTAATCCCGTGCAGACGCGCGGGAGATCGTCCGCAACCCGATCGCCATCTCATGCACATCCTCCTGCTCGGTTCCGGCGGCCGCGAACATGCTCTGGCCTGGAAGATCGCGGCCTCGCCGCTGGTGACCAAGCTCTGGTGCGCGCCGGGCAATGCCGGCATCGCGCGCGAGGCCGAATGCGTCGCGCTCGATGTTGCGGACCATGCCGCCGTGATCGATTTCTGCAAGACGAACGCGGTCGAGCTGGTCGTGGTCGGCCCCGAGACGCCGCTGGTCGCCGGGATCGTCGACGACCTCGCGCACGCCGGCATCAAGGCGTTCGGGCCGGGCAAGCAGGCCGCGCAGCTCGAAGGCTCCAAGGGCTTCACCAAGGACCTCTGCCGCGAGTTCGATATCCCGACCGGCGCCTATCGAGCGCTTCGACAACGCGGCCGATGCGCTCGCCTACGTGCGCGCGCAGGGCGCGCCGATCGTGGTCAAGGCCGACGGGCTTGCCGCCGGCAAGGGCGTGGTGGTCGCGAAGACGCTGGCCGAGGCCGAAGCCGCCATCGCCATGATGTTCGAGGGCGGTTTCGGCGCGGCCGGCGCCGAGGTCGTGATCGAGGAATTCTTGTCCGGCCGCGAGATCAGCTTCTTCGCGCTGTGCGACGGCGAGACCGCGATTCCGCTGGCCTCCGCGCAGGACCACAAGCGCGTGTTCGATCATGACGAGGGACCGAACACCGGCGGCATGGGCGCCTATTCGCCGACGCCGTTCGTCACGCCGGAGATCCACGACCAGATCATGTCGCGGATCATCCTGCCGACGGTGGCCGGCATGAAGACGCGCGGCATGCCGTTCCGCGGCGTGCTCTATGCCGGCGTGATGCTGACGGAGCAGGGCCCGAAGCTGTTCGAATACAATGTCCGCTTCGGCGATCCCGAATGCCAGGTGCAGATGCTCCGGATGATGTCGGACATCGTGCCGGCGCTGCTGGCCGCCTGCGACGGCGAATTGAAGCATTTCGATCTGCGCTGGTATCCCGAGCCTGCGCTGACCGTGGTGATGGCGGCGAAGGGCTATCCCGGCGACTACAAGAAGGGCACGCGCATCGACGGGCTCGACGAGGCCGCGCAAAATCGATGGCGTCGAGATTTTCCATGCCGGCACGGTCGCGAAAGACGGCGCGATCCTCGCCAATGGCGGCCGCGTGCTCAATGTCTGCGCCATCGGCAAGACGGTCACGGAAGCGCAGGCGCGCGCCTATCAGGCGGTCGATCGCATCCGATGGCCCGACGGCTTCTGCCGCCGCGACATCGCCTGGCAGGCGGTGGAGGAGGAGCGGGGTGATCGCGGCGGAGAAGGTGAGGGGGGGGGATGAACGATTTCGAATTGCCCGGACGCGCTACGCCGAAAGCGGCGACGTCAGCATCGCCTATCAGGCGATGGGCGACGGGCCGATCGACATGATCATGGTTCCCGGCTTCGTCTCGCACATCGAATTCGCGCACGAGTTGCCCGGATACACCGCTTTGCTGCGGCGGCTCGCGAGCTTCGCCCGCGTCGTCACGTTCGACAAGCGCGGACAGGGATTGTCGGACCGGATGTCGGGCGCGCCTCGCTGGAGGAGCGCATGGACGATGTCCGCGCCGTCATGGACAAGATCGGCTCGAAGCGCGCCGTCTGTTCGGGTTCTCCGAGGGTGGCGCATGAGCGTGCTGTTCGCCGCGACCTATCCGGAGCGCGTGTCGCACTTATTCTGATCGGCGGCTTCAGCCGCTCCGCGGACCGATTCTCGGATGAGGCATGGAAGGTGCGCTCGATCAGATCATCAAGAACTGGGGTACCGGCGAGCTGATCAAGACGATCGCTCCCGAGCAAGGCCGGCAAACCGGACGTGATCGCGCGATATGCAAGTTCGAGCGGCTGGCGAGCAGCCCCGGAGCGTTGCGGACGCTTCTGCAGCTCAACGCGCAGATCGACGTCAGCGCGATCCTGCCGACATTGCAGGTGCCGACCTGGTGTTGCACAGCAAGGCCGACCTTCAGGTGCCGGTCGATCTCGGCCGCAAGATGGCTGCAGCGATTCCGGGTGTCAAATACATCGAGTATCCGGCTGGCGATCATGCGTTCTGGGTCGGCGACAACGAGGAGATGCTCGGCGATATCGAGGAGTTCGTCACCGGCCACGCGATAACGGCGCCGACGAATTGGAGCGCGTGCTGGCGACCGTGCTGTTCACCGATATCGTCGACTCCACCCGCAGCGCGGCGGAGATGGGCGACAGCGCTGGCTCCGGCTGCTGGGCGATCACGACCAGATCGCGAGGGAACTGGTCGGCAAGCATCGCGGCAATCTGGTAAAGAGCACCGGCGATGGGATGCTGGCGACCTTCGATGGACCGGGCCGCGCGGTGCGTTGCGCGCTCGCTTCGGCTCGGCGGCGAAACAGATCGGGCTTCCCGTGCGCGCCGGCCTGCACACCGGCGAGATCGAAATCAGCGGCAACGATATCGGCGGCATCGCCGTGCACGCGGCCGCGCGCGTGATGTCGCATTCGAGTCCGGAGAAGTCTGGTGTCGCGCGTCGTTACCGATCTGGTGCCGGCGCCGGGCTGAAATTCGCCGAGCGCGGCTCGTTACGAGCTGAAGGGGCTGCCGGGGCAAGTGGGATCTGTTCGCGGCGAGCGGGTGAACGTCATTGCGAGGGAGCGAAGCGACGCAAGCGCGGTAATCCGGATGGCGCCACGAAGTCGGATGGCGCTTTTCGCATGGATTGCTTCGCTTCGCTCGCAATGACGGTTACAGCAAATCCCCGCCCGCGGCGAGCGCGGTGGTGCCGTGCTCGCGGAACGCCTTGATGACGTTGCGGCCGACCTTCCAGTTGTGCACCTCGTCCGGGCCGTCGACCAGCCGCTGCGAGCGGACCTGGGTGTACCATGCGGCCAGCGGCGTATCCTGGGAGAAGCCGAGCGCGCCGTGCAGCTGGATCGCGGTGTCGATCACATGGTGCACCATGTGGGCGAGGAAGACCTTCGCGATCGAGTTCTCCTGGCGGAAGTCGAGGCCCTTCTCGGCCTTGTAGGCGATGTGCAGCAGCATCAGCCGGCCGATATAGAGCTGGCTGGCGCATTCGGCGAGCATGAACTGCACCGCCTGGCGGTCGGCGAGCAGCTGGCCGAAGGTCGAGCGCTTGGTGACGCGGGCGACCGCCATGTCGAGCGCGCGCTGGGCCTTGGCGATGTTGTGCATGCCGTGGCGCAGCCGGCCATAGCCGAGGCGATGCTGGCCCATGTTGAAGCCGTTGCCCTCGCCGCCGAGCAGGTTCTGCGCCGGGACTTTCAGGTCCTTGATCTCGATCTCGGAATGGCCGCCATGGATCTGGTCGTAATAGGGACCTTCGATCGCCATGTTCTTGATGTTGCGCTTGATGTTGTAGCCGGGGTTCGGCAGCTCGACGATGAAGGTCGAGTAGCGCTTGTGACGCGGCGCGTCGGGATCGGTCATGGCCATGACCAGCGCCATGTTGGCGACGCTGGCGGAGGAGGAGAACCACTTCTCGCCGTTGAGGACATAGTTCTCGTTGCCGTCCTTCACCGCGCGGGTCTGCATGCCCGTGGCGTCGGCGCCGGAGGCCTTCTCGGTCATCGAGAAGCAGATGCGCTTCTCGCCGTTCAGCAGCGGCTTGAGGAACTTCTCCTTCTGATAGTCGGTGCCGTGCTCGAGGATCGTCAGCATCGAGGCGTCGTCGGGCCCTTGCGTGTTCATCGAGAGCGCGCCGAGCATGCTCTCGCCGAGCTCCATCTGCACCAGCGCGTTGGCGAGCGGGCCGAGACCCATGCCGCCATATTCCTTCGGCACGAAGGGGCACCACAGCCCCTTGGCGCGCGCCTTCTTGCGCAAGGCCGCCAGCACCTCGTCGAACGGCTTGGAGTCCAGCTCCTTTTCGGCGGGGATGCATTCCTCATGCACCCATTTGCGCACCTTTTCGCGGATCGCCTTGGCTTCCGCCGGGACTTCGAAATCGAGCGACATGGCATTTCCTCATCTGTTCTTGCTGGTTTGGCTTGCCGGATGGCATAACGCTGCCACGGCTGAGCGGCAACGACAAACAAAGTTTGAAGCGATGAGCGACCTCGCAGACCTCTTTCCCGGCTACGACTCCAAATGGATCAACACCTCGTCGGGCCGGATTTTCGCCCGCGTCGGCGGCAAGGGTCCGCCGCTGTTGCTGCTGCACGGCTTTTCATCGACCCATGTGATGTGGCACGTGGTGGCGCCAAAACTTGCCGACAAATTCACGCTGATCATCGCCGACCTGCCGGGCTACGGCTGGTCCGACATGCCCGACAGCGACGACAACCACACGCCCTACACCAAGCGCGCGATGGCCAAAGCGATGATCGAGGCGATGGAGCAACTCGGCCACGTGCATTTCGCGCTCGCCGGCCACGACCGCGGCGGCCGCGTCTCCTATCGGCTGGCGCTGGATCATCCCGGCCGGCTGTCGCGGCTCGCCGTGCTCGATATCCTGCCGACCTATAATTACTGGGAGCGCATGAACCGGCTTTATGCGCTGAAGATCTATCACTGGACGTTTCTGGCGCAGCCCTATCCGCTGCCGGAAACATTGATCTCGGCGCGCCGGATTTCTTCCTGAGGCAGAAGATGGCGAGCCAGACCAAATCGAAGACACTCGACGACGATCGATCCGCGCGCGCTGGAGCATTATCTCGCGCCGTTCCGCGATCCCTCGCGCGTGCATGCGATGTGCGAGGACTATCGCGCCGGCGCCTATGCCGATTACGAGATCGACAAGGCCGATTTCGAGGCGGGCAAGAAGATCACGATTCCGATGCTGGCGTTGTGGGGCGATGCCGGCATCGCGTCGGCCGCCGCGACGCCGCTCGATACCTGGAAGCAATGGGCGACCAATGTGACGGGATCGCCGGTGGACTCCGGGCATTTCCTGACGGAGGAGGCGCCCGAGCAGACGGCGAAGCTGCTGCGGGAGTTTTTCCTGGCGGGGTAGAGCACTTCGTCATTGCGAGGAGCGCAGCGCGAAGCAATCCATACGTCGCCGCAAGCGCGATGGATGGATTGCTTCGCTTCGCTCGCAATGACGAAGTCTCTACCTCCGCTCCCGGAAAAACTCCTTCAGCATCGTTGCCGCCTGACCCTCGCCGAGGCCGGAATAGACTTCCGGCACATGATGGCAGGTCGGCAGCGCAAAGAACCGCACGCCGCTTTCGACCGCGCCGCCCTTGGGGTCGGCCGCGCCGTAATAGAGCCGGCGGATGCGCGCGAACGAGATCGCGCCTGCGCACATGGTGCAGGGCTCAAGCGTGACATAGAGGTCGCAATCGGTGAGCCGCTCGGTGCCGATGCGTTCGGCGGCCTGCCGGATCGCCAGCACCTCGGCATGCGCGGTCGGGTCGCGGTCGGTCAGGGTCCGGTTGGCCGCGGTCGCGATCACCTCGTAGTTCCGCACGATCACGCAGCCGATCGGCACTTCGCCGGATTTGCCGGCGTTTTTGGCCGTTTTCAGCGCCAAATCCATGAAAGAAGGGGCGTTCATGCCTCGTATTGCTCCGGGAAACCTGCTACTGCGTGCGCCTTCAGCAAAAGTCGATACCGGTTTTGCGAAACATGCGTGCCGCTGACAGCACGCATACCGCCATGGTTTATACCCGAGACGAGACCCTTCATGCCCCGCGATAACGATAAAGACAACGCTTCCCGCGGGAGGCGCGACCGCCCATTCGGCGGCAAAGGCCGCTCGGGCAAGCCGCGGGGGCCGGAGAAGAAATTCGAAAAGCGCGGCTTTGGGCCGAAGAAATTCGATCGCGACGGCGACAAGCCCAGATTCAACCGCGATGATCGTCCCCGCGGCGATCGGCCGTTCCGTGATCGTCCCGCACGAGATGGCGATGGCGAGAAGCGGGCATTCAAGCCGCGCGGCGATCGTCCGAAATTCGACCGCGGCGAAGGTGGTCCAAACGTTTCAGTCGTGATATCGACCGCCGCGCCGGGATCGGGATGATCGCGGCGGTGGCGAAGCGCGATTTCAAGCCGCGCGGGGATCGCCCGCGCTTCGATCGCGACGATCGCGCCGCGGCCCAAGCGCGACTATGGCGACCGCAATGAAGGCCGTCCGGCCGCGCGATTTTCCGGACCGGAAATTCGGCGACAAGAAGCCTTACGCGGCTCGTGACCGCGATGGCGACAAGCGTCCCTACACGCCGCGCGGCGAAGGTTTTCGCAAGGACGGCGACCGGCCTCGCAGCGATCGCCCCTATAGCCCGCGCACCTCACGCGATGGCGACAGGCCCGAGCGGAAATTTGGCGGCGAGCGCAAATTCTCCCGTGGCGCCGCCGATCGCGGAGATCGCGGACCGCGCAAGGATTTCGGCGATCGGCCGCCGCATGGCGAGTCCAAGCCGTGGCAGAAGCGTGAAGGCGGCGACCGTGAGGAGCGCGGTGCGCGGCCGCGTTTTGACAAGCCGCGTTTCGATCGCCCGCGTGACCGGGATCGCAACGGCGACCCTGGAGACCGTGGCGGCGACGAGCGCCCGCGTTTTTCGCGGCCGCGCGACCGGGATCGCAAGGGTCATCCTGGGGATCGTCCACAAGGCGACCGCCCGTTCCGCGAGCGGCCGAAATTCGATCGCGGCGACCGGCCGAAGTTCGACCGTCCGCGTCGTGACGACAGGCAAGAGCGCGGCGAGCGCAAATTCGACCGGCCGCGACCTGAAGGCCGCCGGGATTGGCAGGAACATCCGCGCAGCGACGACCGGCCGCGTCGTGAAAATGAAGATGACAGCAAGATTTTCGCCAAGCGCCCGGCGTTCGGCGGCCGCGGCGAATATCGCGAACGCAAGCGCGATTTCGACAAGCGCGACGACAAACGCGCGCCGCGCGAAGAACCCAAGCCGAAGAAAGCCGGCGAGCGCATTGCCAAAGTGCTGGCGCGCGCCGGCCTCGCCTCGCGCCGGGATGCCGAGGAAATGGTCGTGCAGGGCCGCGTCACCGTCAACGGCCGCGTCATTAACTCTCCCGCGTTGGATGTGACCGCCAACGATGTGGTCGTCATCGACGGCAAGCCGTTGCCGCCGCGCGAGCGCACGCGGTTATTCATGTTCCACAAGCCGCGCGGCCTGATGACGACCCATGCCGACCCTGAGGGGCGGCCGACGGTGTTCGACAATCTGCCGGAAGGCCTGCCGCGGCTGATCTCGATCGGCCGGCTCGATTTCAATACCGAAGGCCTGCTGCTCCTGACCAACGACGGTGGTCTGGCGCGTGCGCTGGAATTGCCCGACACCGGCTGGCTGCGGCGCTACCGGGTCCGCGCCCATGGCGAAGTCACGCAGGCGCAACTCGATGAGCTGAAAAAAGGCGTCGAGGTCGATGGCGTCAAATACGGTTCGATCGATGCGACGCTGGAGCGCGATCAGGGCAGCAATGTCTGGCTGGTGTTTGCGATCCGCGAAGGCAAGAACCGCGAAGTGCGCAACGTGATGGCGCATCTCGGCCTCGAGGTGAACCGGCTGATCCGGGTGTCCTATGGTCCTTTCCAGCTCGGCGAACTTGCCGAGGGCCAGGTCGAAGAGGTCAAGACCCGCGTACTGCGCGAGCAGCTCGGCGAAAAGATCGCAACGCTTGCCGGCGCCGACTTCAATCGGCCGATGCCGGGAGAAGCGATCGCCGATCCCGCCGACGAGACGGCCCTGCGTGAGAAAAAGCCGTTCAAGCCTTCGGGCAAGAACGCGCTGGTGTCCGACCGAAAGGGCCGCCGCGTGCTGGTTCAACGTAGCGGCAGTGACGAGGCGCGCGCGCGCAACGAGGACGAGGCCAACGGCTATGGCCCGCCGCGGCGTCCCAAGCGCGGCTATCATGGCAAGCGCGATTTCAAGCCGCGAGACGAGTAGTTGTGATGTTCGCTGTTGCGGCATCGGAGGTCGGCTCCCCTCCCCCTTGCGGGGAGGGGTTGGGGGTGGGGGTAAGCCCCACGCAGAGTCTTTGCTGGGTACCCCCCTCCCTGACCCTCCCCCGCAAGGGGGGAGGGGACGGAGAGAGTGCGCCAGCGGCAACCGAGCACGCAAACTGATGCGCGTGGTCGGTGGACGGCTGAAGGGCCGCAACATCGCAAGCCCCACCTCGCGCGACATCCGCCCGACCGCGGACCGCCTGCGCGAGTCCGTTTTTAACATCCTCGTGCACGCCTATGACAATCCGATCGACGGCGCGCGCGTGCTCGATCTCTTTGCCGGCACCGGCGCGCTCGGCATCGAAGCGGTGTCGCGCGGCGCGGCATTCGTACTGTTCGTCGACAATGGCGCGGAAGCGCGCGCGCTTCTGCGCAACAATGTGGAGGGCCTCGCGCTCGGCGGCGTCACCAAGGTCTATCGCCGCGACGCCACCGATCTCGGCCCCGCGCATCCGATGCAGCCGTTTTCGCTGGCCTTCCTCGATCCGCCCTATGGCAGGGGACTGGCGGAGAAATCGCTGGCCTCGCTGCGCGACGGCGGTTGGCTCGCATCAGGCGCGCTCGTGGTGGTGGAGGAGGCGAAGGCGGCCGATTTTGCTGCGCCCGATGGTTTCGAGGAACTGGAGCGGCGCGCCTATGACGACACGGAGTTCGTGTTTTTGCGGGCGCGGTGATCACCGCCTTCCGAACAGCTTCTCGATATCGGCGAGCTTCAGCTCGACATAAGTCGGCCGGCCGTGATTGCACTGGCCGGAATTTGGCGTGTCTTCCATTTCGCGAAGCAGCGCATTCATCTCTTCCGGTTTGAGACGGCGTCCCGCGCGCACCGAGCCGTGGCAGGCCATGGTGGCCGCGACATGCATCAGCCGCCGCTCCAGCGGCAGCGCCTCGTCCCATTCCTCCATGTGCTCGGCGAGATCGCGCAGCAGTGCTGAGGCATCCGTCTTGCCGAGCAGCGACGGGGTCTCGCGAACGCAGAGCGCGCCGGGACCGAAGGATTCGATCGCTAGTCCAAAGGAGGCCAGCTCGTCGGCGCGCGCCAGCAGCCGCTCGACGGTCGCCTCGTCGAGCTCGACGATGTCGGGGATCAGCAGAATCTGCCGCTGCACGCCGTTCTTCGCCAGCGAAGCCTTGAGCTTTTCATAGACGATGCGCTCATGGGCGGCGTGCTGGTCCACGACGATGAGGCCGTCGCGGGTTTGCGACACGATATAGGTCTCGTGGATTTGCGTGCGCGCCGCGCCAAGCGGCCGGTCGATCAGGTCGGAAGCCGGCTGCGCTTCGAAACGCACGTCGGCCGATGGCGTGCCGACGTCGAAGGCCGCCTGGTCCTGTTCGGCCAACGCGGTCGCGCCGGCAAAGGACGGCATTCCCCCGACGGGATAAGACGGCGAGCGCTGCCAGTCCCAATTGCCGGGCCGCGGCGTGACGATCGGGCGGAATGCGGAAATGGCCGCGCCGCCGCTGTTGGCCGCGGTGCGCCTGCCTTCGCGCGCCAGCCCATCCTTCAGCGCATGCACGATCAGCGCACGCACCAGGCCGGCATTGCGGAAGCGCACTTCGGTTTTCGCAGGGTGCACGTTGGCGTCGACCTCGCGCGCATCGCATGAGACGAACAGCGCCACCACTGGATGCCGGTCGCGCGGCAGATAGTCGGCATAGGCCGCGCGCACCGCGCCGAGGATCAGCTTGTCCCGCACCGGACGGCCGTTGACGAAGAGATATTGCCCGAGCGCGTTGGCGCGGGTCAGCGCGGGCGAGGCGGCAAAGCCTTCGACCGTGACGCCCTCGCGCTCGGAACGTACCTCGATTGCAGAGCTGCGGAAATCCGCGCCAAGAATGTCGCCGAGCCGTGTCAGGCGTCCGGCCGCGCCGGGCAGCGCCGCGGCCCAGGTCACCGGCGCGCGTTCCTCGCCCGCCAGCGTGAAGGCGATGTCGGGCCGCGCCATCGCGAGCCGCCGCACCACCTCGCGGACCGCTTCGGCCTCGGTGCGATCGGTCTTGAGGAATTTCAGCCGCGCCGGTGTCGCATAGAAGAGGTCCGCGACCTCGACGCGCGTGCCCATCGACAGCGCGCCGGGCGCGACTTGCGATTTCATGCCACCCTCGACGGCGAGCTGCCAGGCGTGCGGCTCGCCGGCGTGGCGCGTCGCGATCGACAGCTTCGCCACCGCGCCGATCGAGGGCAGCGCCTCGCCGCGGAAGCCGAGCGTTTTGATCTGCAGCAAATCCTCGTCGTCGAGCTTCGATGTCGCGTGACGATCGACGGCGAGCGCGAGATCGGCGGCGCTCATGCCGCCGCCGTCGTCGGTGATGACGATCTTGCGCCGGCCGCCGCCATCGCTGAACACGTCGATCCGGCTCGCGCCGGCGTCGATCGCGTTCTCGACCAGCTCCTTCACCACGCTCGCGGGACGTTCGACCACCTCGCCGGCGGCGATGCGGTTGACGACCTGTTCGGGCAGCTGGCGGACGGGCATGGGCGCAATCTAGTGCAGCGGGCGGCGGATTGCATGCATTCAGCCGGGATTATCCCCGCTGCGGAGCGCGCCGCTCTAATCCTCAAATGCACGCCCGCGACGGGACTTGATGTCGCTGCGGCGCTTCTTGCCTTCGAGCCGGCGCTGCTTCGAGCCGTAAGTCGGCTTGGTCGGCCGCCGCGGCGTCGGGCGCACCATCGCCTCGCTCAGGAGTTCCGTGAGACGATCGATCGCATCGGCGCGATTTCGCTCCTGGCTGCGGAAGCGATAGGCCTGGATCACGATCACGCCGTCCTTGGTCATGCGGCTTCCCGCGAGCCGCGCCAGCCGCATCGCGGCGTCGGCAGGCAGGGTGATCCTGTTCGTATCGAAGCGCAGCTGTGCAGCGGTCGAGACCTTGTTGACGTTCTGGCCGCCGGGGCCGGAGGCGCGGACGAACGAAATCTCGATGTCGTCTTCGTCGATCGTGAGGTCGCGGGAAATCCGCAGCATGGCGTCACCGGAGAAGAGAATCGGCGCGCAGGATAGCGGGTTTGATCTGAAGTTTCTTTGCCGCGCTGCTTGGCTCCCTCCCCCTTGCGGGGAGGGGTTGGGGGTGGGGGTAAGCCCCAATGTCCAGTCTTTGTTTGGACCCCCCTCCCTGACCCTCCCCCGCAAGGGGGGAGGGAACTGAGGGAGCGTGTTCGCTCTCAATTCGCCTTCGGCGCCGTCGTGACCGGCGCCTTCGCTGCCGCCTGCGGTTCGCGGCCGACCACGACGGTGACGAGCCCGTCGCCCCACAGCCGCTTGGCGGCGGCCTTGGCGTCGTCGAGCGTCACCGCATCGATGATGCCGTTGCGCTTCTCCAGATAGTCGATCGGCAATTTGTCGAGCTGATATTGCAGCAACGCCGAAGCCAGCTTCGCCGAGGTGTCGAGCTGCAGCATCTGCGAGCCCTTCAGATAGGACTTCGCCTCGTCCAGCTCCTGCTGGGTCGGACCCTGATCGGCCATGCGACGGATTTCGTCCTGGATCGCTTCCAGGGTCTCGCCGGCGCGATCGAATCGCGTGCCGGTGTTGCCGATGAACAGCGCCGAGTGGTCCATCCAGAGCAGCGATTCGAACACCGAATAAGCGAGCCCGCGCTTTTCACGGACCTCGCGATACAGTCGCGACGACAGCCCGCCGCCGCCCATGATGTGGTTGACGACATAGGCCGCCATGAAATTGGGATCATGCCGCATGACGCCGGGGCCGCCGAAGGTGATCGTGGTCTGCGGCACGTCGAGCGGCACATACGCACGCTGCGGCGGCTTCGCCGCCACGATGTCGGGCACTGGCGCGAGATCGGCCTTGGCCGGCAGGCTGCCAAAGGTCTGGTCGAGCAGCTTGCCGAGCGTTGCCGGATCGACGTCGCCGACCACGGCGATCTTCAGCGTGTCCTTTGCGATGATGCGGCGGACATAATCCTTCATGTCGTCGACGGCGATGCCAGGCACGCTCTCCAGCGTTCCGGAGCCGGTGCGGCCATAGGGATGGTCGCCGAATTCAATCTCGAGGAATTTGCGCCCGGCGAGCGCGTTCGGACTGGAGGTGTCGCGTTGCAGGCCGGAGATGATTTGCGAGCGGATGCGCTCGACATCGGCCTTGTCGAAGTGCGGCGAGGTCAGCGCCAGATGCAGCAGCTCGAAGGCTTCGTCCTTGTTGTCGCGCAGCATGCGCAGCGAACCGCGGAAAGTATCGCGCGTCGCACTGAAGGAGAGATCGATAGCGCGGCGATCGAGCCGCTCGTGGTAGTTCCGGGAATCGAGATCGCCGGAGCCCTCGTCGATCAGGCTCGCCACCATGTTGGCGACGCCTTGCTTGTCCCTGGGGTCCTGCGCCGCGCCGCCGGCAAAAGCATATTCCATGGCGATCAACGGAACGGTCGCGTCCTGCACGAACCAGGCCTCGATGCCGCCGGGCGAAATCAGGTGCTGGATTTTCGCCGCGGCCTGCGCGGGCGCGGCAGAGACGACCAGCAGAAATGCCAGCGCGCCGGCTGCGCGATGCGCGAGAGTGCGCGTCAGCGTGAAACGAGATGTCACGAACGCTTCTCCCCGTGCCTCGGTGCGGTGTCCTTGATCAGATAGCCGGTCACCGAACGCTTCTTGTCGAGCCACCTCTCGGCGACCGCGCGCACCTGCTCGGCGGTCACCGCGCGGATGCGGTCCGGCCAGCTTCTGATGTCCTCGATGCTGGAGCCCGTGGTCAGGCCGCCGCCATACCAGCGCGCCAGCGTAGCCTGGTTGTCCTGGGCGTAGATCGCCTCCGCGATCAATTGCGTCTTGACGCGTTCGAGATCTTCGGCGGCCGGCGGATGCTGCGCGATGTCGGAGATGACCTTGTCGAACACCTGCTCGATCTCGGCGAACTCGACGCCCGCTTGCGGCGCGGCCGCGATCACGAACTGCGTCGCATCGAGCGAAGCGCTCTGATAGGAGGCGCTGGCGCTGACCGCGAGCGGATGATCCACCACCAGCGCGCGGTAGAGATAGGAGTTGCTGCTGCCACCCATCAGCTGCGCCAGCACGTCGAGCGCCGGGCTTTCGCCTGATGCCGCAGTGGTGGACGACGGCACGAGGTAATAGCGCTTCACCGCAGGCTGCTCGACGCGCGGATCGGCCAACGTCACGGTGCGGGGCGCAACCGGCTCCGGCTCCTGCGGACGGATGCGCCGCGCGGGGATCGAAGGTTGCCGGGCCACCTTGCCGAAATTCGCTTCCACCATGGGGCGGACGTCCTCGACGGTGACGTCGCCCGCGATCACCAGGATCGCGTTGTTGGGCGCATAGAAGCGCCGGTAGAAGGCCAGCGCGTCTTCGCGGGCGAGCTTCTCGATCTCCTGGTGCCAGCCGATCACCGGACGGCCATAGGGATGGTTGAGATAGAGCGCGGCCATGATCTGCTCGTTCAGCCGCGCATCCGGATTATTGGCAACCCGCATGTTGTACTCTTCGAGCACCACGTCGCGCTCGGGCAGCACGTTCTCGTCCTTCAGCACGAGACCGGTCATGCGGTCGGCTTCGAATTCCATCATCCGGCCGAGCTGGTCGCGCGGCACACGCTGGTAGTAGCCGGTGTAGTCGACGGAGGTGAACGCGTTTTCATTGCCGCCGACTTTCAGCACGGTTTGCGAGAACTCGCCGGCCGGATGCTTCACCGTGCCCTTGAACATCAGATGCTCGAGGAAGTGGGCGAGGCCGGATTTGCCGGGCGTCTCGTCGGCGGAGCCGACCTTGTACCAGACCATCTGCGTCACGACCGGCGTGCGATGATCCTGGATCACGAGAACCTGCAGTCCGTTCGGCAAGGTGAACGTCGCCGGCGGCTCTGAGGTCACGGTGTTCTGGGCGGAGGCGGTGCCCGCAAGGCAGGCGAGCGCAATGGCGAAAGCAGCGAAGCGTATGATCGGCATCATGACCCATGTGAAAAGCCGGGCCAAAGCGCCCGGCTGGAAACCGCGACATGGTACATCGCGGGATTCTCGGCGCGCGTCACGAAGCCGAGAGAAAACGTGACAATTCGGAAAGCGAAATTACTCGCCGTACTTGCCCTGGGACGGGTTGTATTCCTTGTTGAGGGATTCCTTCGGCCCGGTTCCGTAGGCGAAGTTCGGCGACGGCGTCTGATAGCCGGGCGGCGGCATGGTCAGGGTTTCGCGATCGGGCTCGCCCTTGAACGGCGCCACCTCGGCCTTGTTGCCTTTGAACATGCCGGAGAGGCCGCCATTGTAGCCGAGTTGCGACGGGCTGAGGATCGCGTTCCTGCCGGGATTGCCGCCAGGCACGGCGCTGTCCGACACCGCGGTGCCGCCGCTGCTGCCGGCCACGCGTCCCTTGTTGAGTTCGTCGGGCGTCAGGATGCGACTCTGTTCCATCGGATCCTTGTTGGACTTCTTGCGCGCAGCGATCTGCGCCTTGCGCTTGGCTTCGTCCGGATCCTTCGGCCAGTTCGGCGGCTGGGCCTTGGCGGAAGCGGCGGGCGGCGGCGGCAGATCAAGCCTGGGCGGCACCACCAGCGGCGAGCGCTCGCGATAGTCGATGCCGGAATTGTCCATGTTGACGCCGCCGAGGCCCTTCATGATGCCGGTGATGATCTTTTCCTCGAAGGTGGGTTCGTCCTCGTCGTCGCCGGCGCGTGCCGCGTTCGCGGCGAACAAGAGACCGACACCGAGCGCAATCGCCGACAACCGTGCGGCGCGCGTCAGCGTCCTCGGCAGCATCAAGCAAGCGGCTTCAGTCTTGCGCATCGCTTCAACCCGTTCAAAAGACAGGGCTTCTGTTCGGCCGCGATCACGGCGCTTTTGCGGCGGGACCCCCGAAGAATGAATCATACAATAGGGCAATTACCCCGGCAACAATGGCGCAATCAGCGAGGTTAAACACATACCAATAATGGGGATTTCCGCCGATAACGACGTGGAACAGGGCAAAATCGACCACCGCGCCATAGGCGAGGCGGTCGATGGCGTTACCGATCGCCCCGCCGATGATTAATCCCAAGGCAATGACGGAAAGGAGCGTCCGCGAGCGGGCCATCCAGATCGCCAGCGCCACCACGGCCAGCGCCTTGACCGCCATCAGCCCGATTTGGACGATCTGGCTGTCGTTCTGCAGCCAGCCAAAGCTGATGCCGATGTTCCAGGCGAGTTCGAGATCGAAGAACGGCGTGATCGGCACCCTGCTTGGCACGCGGTGGCCGAGGTCGAACACGTAAAGCAGCCAAAGCTTCGAGGCCTGGTCGATCAGGAGCGTCGCGACGGCGGCGATGATCCCGGGGCGGAGCGAGGAGGTCACATCGCGACCCCCCGCGCCTTCCATTCGCGTAAAGCTATCGCGTCGCGCGGCGAGACGTCGGGATACTCCTTGTCCTCGCCGACCGTGGGCAGGATTTTCCACGACCTCGCGCATTTGATGCCTTGCGCTTTCTCCACGACCACGGCGACGCCCGGCACGTTGTCGAGACGGAAGGCATTGGCCGGCCCGTCGCCCTCCTGCACCTCGTAGTTCGAGGTGATGCAGACTTCGGCGAGATCGACGTCGAACAGCGTCGTCAGCAGGTTGCGATCCGACACGTAGATCACGGGCGATGCTTCCAGCGAAGAGCCGATGTTCTTTGCGGCGCGCTCCAGCTCCAGCGCGCCGGTAACGACGCGGCGCACGTCGCGGATGGTCTCCCACCTCTCTGCAAGCTTCTCGTCGCTGAATTTTTCGAAGTCCAGCGGGAACAGCGTGAGGTGCACGGAGGCCTTCTCGCCGGGCTTGTACATCGCCCAGACTTCGTCGCAGGTGAAGCTCAGCACCGGCGCGAGCCATTTGACGATGGCGTCGCAGAGGATATCGATCGTGGTCAGCGCCGCCTTGCGCGCCACCGACGACGGTGGATCGCAATACAGCGTGTCCTTGCGGATATCGAAATAGAACGCCGACAGCTCGGAGTTCATGAACGCCGCAAGTTCGGCGACCACCGTCTTGTAGTCGAACTCGGTGTAAGCCTGCCGCACGGTCTTGGCGCGCTGCGCCAACTCATGCAGCATCAGCCGCTCGAGCTCCGGCATGTCCTTGTGCGCGACCGCATCTGACTTCTTGAAGTGATGCAGGGTGCCGAGCATCCAGCGGATGGTGTTGCGCAGCTTGCGATAGGTCTCCACCGTGTTCTTCAGGATCTCCGGGCCGATGCGCTGGTCGTCGGTGTAGTCGCAGGACGCGACCCACAGCCGCAGGATATCGGCGCCGGATTCCTTGATGACCGCCTGCGGCTCGATGGTGTTGCCGAGCGACTTCGACATCTTGCGGCCGTCTTCGGCCTGGGTGAAGCCGTGCGTCAGCACGACGTCGTAGGGCGCGCGTCCGCGGGTGCCGCAGCTTTCCAGCAGCGATGAATGAAACCAGCCGCGATGCTGGTCCGAGCCTTCAAGATACATCACGGTGTCGGCGCCGCCGTCGACCTTGCGCTTGATGCCGGCGAGCCCCGGGAAGTGCACGGGGTCTTCCAGCACGAAGGCATGCGTCGAGCCGGAGTCGAACCAGACGTCGAGGATGTCGTCGACCTTCTGCCAATCCTCGTTGGCCTTGGCCCCGAGGAAACGCTCACGCGCGCCGTCGCGGTACCAGGCGTCCGCGCCTTCCTTCTCGAAGGCATCGGCGATGCGCGTGTTGACGCCGTCGTCCTGCAGGATTTCGGCGGAACCGTCGCCTTTCTCGCGCACGAACACCGCGATCGGCACGCCCCAGGCGCGCTGCCGCGACAGCACCCAGTCGGGCCGCGCCTCGATCATGCCGTTGATGCGGTTCTCGCCCGAGGCCGGCACCCATTGCGTCACCGAGATCGCGTGCAGCGCGCGGGCGCGCAGGGTGTCGCCCTTCTTTGCGGCGCCGTTGGCCAAGATGTCCTTGTCCATCGCGACAAACCATTGCGGCGTGTTGCGGAAGATCACCGGCTTCTTCGAGCGCCAGGAATGCGGATATTGATGTTTCAGCCGCCCGCGCGCCAGCAGCATGCCGGCCTCGACCAGCGCCTTGATCACGGCCTCGTTGGCGTCGCCCTTCTCGCCCTTGTCGTTGATCACGCGCTTGCCGGTGAAGCCCGGCGCGTGATCTGTGAAGGCGCCGTTCTCGTCGACGGTGTAGGGGATGGCGGTGTTGATGCCGCGCAACTCCAACTCGCGTGCGTTCGCGGTCCAGATGTCAAAATCCTCGCGGCCGTGGCCGGGCGCGGTGTGCACGAAGCCCGTGCCGGTGTCGTCGGTGACGTGATCGCCTGGAAGCAGCGACACGGTGAAGTCGTAGCCGCCGCGTCCCTTCAGGGGATGCGCGCATTCGACCGCATCGAGCGTGTCGGCGGGGATATCGCGCACCTTCTCGTACGACGTCACGCGCGCCTGCTTGAACACGCTCTCGGCCAGCGCATCGGCCAGGATCAGGAGATCGCCGGTCTTCGCCCAATTGTCGGCAGGCGAATCCGTGACCTTGTAGAGGCCGTAACCGATCTTCGGCGAGAACGAGATGGCGCGGTTGCCCGGCAGCGTCCATGGCGTGGTGGTCCAGATCACCACGCTGGCATTGGCGAGCGCGCCATGGGCGGGCGAGGTGACCGGGAATTTCACCCATACCGTATCGGAGGTGTAGTCCTCATACTCGACCTCGGCCTCCGCCAGCGCGGTCTTCTCCACCACGCTCCACATGACAGGCTTGGAGCCGCGATAGAGCGTGCCATTCTTGACAAATTTTATCAGCTCGCGCGCGATCTGCGCTTCGGCCGGATAGGTCATGGT
The DNA here is from genome assembly GCA_963794775.1 of uncultured Alphaproteobacteria bacterium. Classification (GTDB taxonomy): domain Bacteria; phylum Pseudomonadota; class Alphaproteobacteria; order Rhizobiales; family Xanthobacteraceae; genus Bradyrhizobium. The sequence goes on from CAWCGA010000035.1 coordinate 313,655, forward strand.
GGCGTAGGGATGATCCCAGTCGCCGACCACGCCGAGACGCTTGAACTCCTCGCGCTGGATATTGAGCCATTTGGTTGCATAGGCGCGGCACTCCTGGCGGAATTCGACCATCGCCGCCGAGTTGCGGAAGTCGGGCTTCACCTTGCCCTTGGAGCGGTAGTTCTCCTCTTCCACCTTCCATTCGATCGGCAGGCCGTGACAGTCCCAGCCCGGCACGTAATTGGAATCGAAGCCCAGCATCTGCTGGCTCTTGGTCACGAGGTCTTTCAGGATCTTGTTGAGCGCGGTGCCGATATGGATGTTGCCATTGGCATAGGGCGGCCCGTCATGCAGCACGAATTTGGCGCGGCCCTTGGCCTCCTCGCGCAGCTTCTCGTAGAGGCCGATCTCGTTCCAGCGCGCGAGGATTTCCGGCTCGCGCTTCGGCAGGCCGGCGCGCATCGGAAATTCCGTCTGCGGCAGGAACAGCGTTTTGGAATAGTCTTTGGCTTCGGACTTCTGCGGCTTTTCGGACATGGAATTTGGCTTGGCGTTGGGGTGGCGCTGAAAACGCGAAGGGATCGCGGGCGAAAGTGCGGAAATCCCGGTCTTGCGCCGAGCCTTGAGCTCAGGCGGAAGCCGGGCCGCTAATGCCTATGATGCGCCGCGCAAACATG
>CAWCGA010000036.1:0-36216 GCA_963794775.1 uncultured Alphaproteobacteria bacterium
GCGCTGGCGAGCGGGGCCGAGTTTGCCAGGCTGATCGAGCCCAAGCGCTCCATCCGCAGCGAGGCGCTGACACTTTCGCCCGCAGTCCATCGCACGAACGTGCCTTACCGGATCGAATATGGCTTGCGCGCCGCGACCTCGGCGCCGCTGCTCTCGGTCGAGGAGACCGGTTGCTGGTTCGCCGGTCCCGACGGCAAGCCCGCGCGCGCGCAGGGCATCGTCCGCATCAACAATGAGGGCCACGCCCGCGACGAGCAGCTGATCAAACTGTCGCGGCACGATCCGTTGACCGGCGAGCTCAATCGCACGCATTGATCGCGGCGCTGGCGGAGGCGATCGAGGAAACCCAGCGCTTCCGCTCCTCCTGCGCCTTCATGCTGATCGGCATCGACCATCTCGCGCGCGTCAACGACGCCTTCGGCTTCGACGTGGCGGATGCCGTGATCTCGGAGTCGCGACGCGCATCCGCGCGCGCCTGCGCGGCGGCGACGTGCTCGGCCGCTTCTCCGGCAACAAGTTCGGGCTGATCCTGAAGAACTGCACCGTCGAGGACATGAACATCGCCGCCGAGCGTTTCCTCGCCGGCGGTGCGCGACGAAGTGGTGCCGACGCGGTCGGTCCGGTCTCGGTGACCGCCTCGTCGGCGGGGTGAGCCTGCCGCGTTATGCGCGCTCGGCCGATGAAGCAATCAACCGCGCGCATGAGACGCTCGACAGCGCCAAGCGCCGCCGCGCCGGCTCCTACTCGCCTGGCGGCCGAATGTCGAGCGCGACGCCCAGCGCCGCGTCAACATCCGCGTCACCGACGAGATCGTCACCGCGCTCAACGAGCGGCGCATCGTGATGGCCTATGAGCCGGTGGTCACGGCTGACGCGCGAGAAAACGCGTTCTACGATGCCTGGTGCGGATGGAGCAGGACGACGGCCGCGTGCTGCTCGCGCCCGATATCGTGCCGGTCGCCGAACGGCTCGGGCTGATCGCCTGGTCGATCATCGTGTGCTCGAGCTCGTGGTCGCCGAGCTCGCCGCTTCGCCCGATGTCGTGCTCAGCCTCAACATTTCGCCCGACACCACCATGGATCCGGACTGGTGGGCCACGATCGAGTCCGTCATGCGCGCCAATCCCGGCATCGGCGAGCGGCTGATCGTCGAGATCACCGAGACGGTCGCGATCCAGGACATCGACGATTTGCGCGGCTTCGTCACCCGGCTGAAGAATTTCGGCAGCCGGATCGCGATCGACGATTTCGGCGCGGGCTACACCTCGTTCCGCAATTTGCGCAAGCTCGGCGTGGACATCGTGAAGATCGACGGCGCCTTCGTGCAGAACATCGTGCGTTCCGCCGATGACCGCGCCTTCGTGCAGACGCTGATCGATCTGGCGCGGCGGCTCGATCTCAAGACCGTCGCCGAATGGGTGCAGGACGAGGAGGCGGCTGGCTGCTGCGCGACTGGGGCTGCGATTACATCCAGGGCCGGTTGATCGGGCTTGCGACGGCAGAGCGGCCGTGGGCCGCTGAAGGAAAGGCGCTGCCGAAGGTGGGGTAGCTCAGCTGCGCTGAAAGTAAACAACTCCGCTGTCGTCCCGGACAAGCGAACGCAGTGAGCGCAGAGCCGGGACCCATAACCACAAGATATCGTTTGGCGAAGGCTAGAGCCGCTGCGCGTCGCAACAACTCCACCCTGTGGTTACGGGTCCCCGCTTCCCGCGCGCAATTGTGCGCTAGGCGGGGACGACAGAGGAGTTACTCTTCCTTCTTCGGCTCTTTCGACATGCGCTCGAGCCGCTCCTGCATTTCCTTCATCTGCTTGCGCAGATCGTCGATGTTGCCGTCATCGTGCGGTGGCTCGGAAGACTTCGGGGCGTCGCCGCCGCGCGACGGCGTGAATGGCTTGAACATCGAGAAGGTCTGCTGGAACAGTTCCATGTTGCGGCGGACATGCTCCTCAAGCGGCGCAAATGGCGTGCCGCTGAAGGTGTCCGTGAGCTGCCTGCGGAATTTCTCCTGCTCGCGCGTCAGCGTGTCGATCGATTGCTCCAGATATTTCGGCACCACCATCTGCATGCTGTCGCCGTAGAAGCGGATCAGCTGCCGCAGGAAGGTGGTCGGCAGCAGGTTCTGCCCCGCCTTGTTCTCCTGCTCGAAGATGATCTGCGCCAGCACCGAGCGCGTAATGTCCTCGCCGGTCTTGGCGTCGTAGACCAGGAAGTCCTCGCCCGCTTTCACCATCGCCGCGAGATCCTCGAGCGTCACATAGGTGCTCGTGCCGGTATTATAGAGCCGCCGGTTCGCGTATTTCTTGATGGTGGTCGGAGTGTCTGTTTTCGCCATGGGCTCACGCTGCAAACCGAGGGATGAAGGGAACCCGGCGGCTATGCCGCAAGGCAATGTGGGACGCATTGCAACAAACTAAGCATTTTCAAAGGGGTTCGGCTACCGTTTTGTGCAGCACGGTTAAACCGGAGGCATTTTTTATTGCGCAGCAATTTTTGCGAAGAGGCCGCGGGGCGGGGAGAAGGAGGTGGCCGTCTCGCGCGTGAAGGTCACGCGCGGGTAGTTGGCAACCTCCGGAGCCGGCTGACCAATTCGAGCGCGTCGATTTGAAGATGGCCGGGAGCAAATCGATTGTGCAACCGTTGACATGCTGCAATGACGTTAACAGGATGGCGGCGAGAGACTGGCCTGCCATCCGGCGCCCGCCACTTCAAAAAGACCCTCAAGCCTCAGGAGATGCCTATGTCAGACGATGTCGTCATCGTCGCCGCCGCCCGCACCCCGGTCGGAAGTTTCAACGGTGCATTTGCCACCATGCCAGCGCACGATCTCGGCGCCGTCGCCATCAAGGAGGCACTTAAGCGCGCGGGCATCGAGCCGGGCCGCGTCTCCGAAGTCATCATGGGCCAGATCCTCACTGCGGCGCAGGGCCAGAACCCGGCGCGGCAGGCCTCGATCGCGGCCGGCATTCCCGTCGAGAGCCCGGCCTGGGGCGTGAACCAGCTCTGCGGCTCGGGCCTGCGCACGGTCGCGCTCGGCTATCAGGCGCTGCTCAACGGCGATTCCGAAATCGTCGTGGCCGGCGGCCAGGAATCCATGAGCATGGCCCCGCATGCGCAATATCTGCGTGGCGGCACCAAGATGGGCGCGCTCGAATTCGTCGACACCATGATCAAGGATGGGTTGTGGGATGCCTTCAACGGCTACCACATGGGCAACACTGCCGAGAACGTCGCGCGGCAGTACCAGATCACGCGCGCGCAGCAGGACGAGTTCGCGGTCGCCTCGCAGAACAAGGCCGAGGCCGCGCAGAAGGCCGGCAAGTTCAAGGACGAGATCGTCCCCGTCACCATCAAGACCCGCAAGGGCGATATCGTCGTCGCCGACGACGAATATCCGCGTCATGGCGCAACCCTCGATGCGATGGCGAAGCTCCGGCCGGCCTTCGAGAAGGACGGCACCGTCACCGCCGGCAGTGCGTCCGGCATCAATGACGGCGCCGCCGCCGTGGTGCTGATGACCGCCAAGCAGGCCGCCAAGGAAGGCAAGAAGGTGCTCGGCCGTATCGTCTCCTGGGGCCAGGCCGGCGTCGATCCCAAGATCATGGGCACCGGGCCGATCCCCGCGTCACGCGCTGCGCTGAAGAAGGCGGGCTGGAACATCGGCGATCTCGATCTGATCGAAGCCAACGAAGCATTCGCCGCGCAGGCCTGTGCTGTGAACAAGGACCTCGGCTGGGATACCGGCAAGGTCAACGTCAATGGCGGCGCGATCGCGATCGGTCATCCCGTCGGTGCGTCCGGCGCGCGGGTGCTGGTCACCCTGCTGCACGAGATGCAGAAGCGCGATTCCAAGAAGGGCCTTGCCACGCTGTGCATCGGCGGCGGCATGGGCATTGCGATGTGCATCGCACGCGACTGAACGAGACACGGCGGAGTGCGTTGATGATGAAAACTTCGTCTGTCAGCGGCATCGCAAACTGATAAAAAGAAAATGCCCGGTCTCGCGCCGGGCATTTTTATCTGAAACGCTCCCAAACGGAGGCGTTGTTACAAGACCGGAAAAATTCCGGCTCATAAAAGACGAGTGAGGAGGAGACAAATGGCACGTGTTGCATTGGTGACGGGCGGTACGCGCGGCATTGGCGCTGCGATCAGCAAGGCGCTGAAAGCGGCGGGATACAAGGTTGCGGCGAGCTATGCGGGCAATGACGCCGCCGCCGAGAAGTTCAAGGCCGAGACCGGCATTCCCGTCTACAAATGGGATGTCTCCTCGTTCGACGCGTGTGCTGCCGGCATCAAGAAGGTCGAGGCCGAGGTCGGTCCAGTCGACGTGCTCGTCAACAATGCCGGCATCACCAAGGACGGCGCCTTTCACAAGATGACGCTGGAACAGTGGAGCGCGGTCATCAACACCAATCTCGGCTCGCTGTTCAACATGACGCGGCCGGTCATCGAGGGCATGCGCGCCCGCAAGTTCGGGCGCATCATCAACATCTCCTCGATCAACGGCCAGAAAGGCCAGTTCGGCCAGGTCAATTATTCCGCGGCCAAGGCCGGCGACATCGGTTTCACCAAGGCGCTCGCGCTGGAGAATGCGAGGGGCGGCATCACCGTGAACGTGATCTGTCCCGGCTATATCAACACCGAGATGGTGCAGGCCGTACCGAAAGACGTGCTGGAGAAAAACATCCTGCCGCAGATTCCGGTCAATCGTCTCGGCGAGCCCGAGGAAATCGCCCGCGCGGTGGTGTTCCTCGCGGCCGACGATGCCGGCGCCATCACCGGATCGACCCTCTCGATCAATGGCGGCCAGTATATGGTGTGATGCCTCGTCATTGCGAGGAGCGATAGCGACGAAGCAATCCAGTACTTGATTTACGAAGGCTGGATTGCTTCGCTTCGCTCGCAATGACGACGATGACTCCCCGTACCGCGACGCTGATCGGACTGACTGCGATCCTGATGTGGTCGCTGCTTGCGGTCATGACGGTCGCGACCGGAAAAATCCCCGCCTTCCAGCTCGCTGCCATGACCTTTGCGATCGGCGCGGTCACCTGCGCGCTGACCTGGATCGGCCGCGCCGATGCATTCGAGGCGCTGCGCCAGCCGCTTGTTGCGTGGATCGTCGGCGTCGGCGGGCTGTTCGGCTATCACGCGCTGTATTTCCTGGCGCTGCGCTTCGCGCCGCCGGCCGAAGCGGGACTGCTGAACTATCTCTGGCCGCTGCTGATCGTGCTGTTCTCCTCGCTGCTGCCGGGCGAGCGGCTCGCTCTCCATCACATCATCGGCGCGGTGCTGGGGCTATCAGGCACGGTGTTATTGTTCGCCGGCAATGCCAGCTTCGAGGCCGGCCAGGTGCCGGGCCTGATCGCCGCCTTCGTCGCCGCCTTCGTCTGGTCGACCTATTCGGTGCTGTCGCGCCGGCTGAAATCGGTGCCGACAGATGCGGTCGCAGGTTTCTGCGCCGTCACCGCGCTGCTCGCCGCGCTCGTGCATGCGCTGGTCGAAACCACGGTGTGGCCGGAGACGGCGCTGCAATGGGCCGCGATTGTCGCCCTCGGCGTTGGCCCGGTGGGCGCGGCGTTCTATGCCTGGGACATCGGCATGAAGCGCGGCGACATCCGCGTGCTCGGTGCAGCATCCTATGCGACGCCGTTGCTCTCGACCGCGTTCCTGATCCTCGCCGGCTTTGCCAAGGCCAGCGCCAACATCGCGCTCGCGGCGATACTGATCGCAGGCGGCGGGCTGATTGCAGCGAAAGATATGATTGCGAAGAAGTAGGGTGGGCAAAGGCGCTCTTGCGCCGTGCCCACCTTCACGCGTCGCGCTCGCGAGGGTGGGCACGCTTCCGCCTTCGCTCGTTGAGCTACGGCGGACGTAGTCGCCCCACCCTACAAAAGCGACAGCTCAATCTGCCGGCTCGAAATCGGGCTTCGCCATCTCGAAGCCCGCAAACTCGAATCCCGGCGCGACCGTGCAGCCGACCAGTGTCCAGTCGCCGGTACTCTCTGCGCATTGCCAGGCGTCCGCCGGCACGATGGCCTGCGGCCGTTCGCCCGCGGCGACATCCGGCCCGAGCCTCACAATATGCGGCTTGCAGCCCTCATGGGCGATCTGCAGGGTCAGCGGCGCGCCGGCATAATAGTGCCAGACCTCCACCGCATCGACGCGGTGCCAGTGCGAACGGTCGCCGCGGGCCAAGAGGTAATAGATCGCGGTCGAATGCGCGCGGCCATTGTTATCGATGCGCTTGTCGCGAAACGTCTCGCGATAATAGCCGCCCTCCGGATGTGGCCGGAGTTCGAGGCGCGCGACGATGTCGGCAGCGGACAGCATCAGGACTTGTTCTTGCGTTCGCGCAGCTCGCCGAAAACGTCCGCGGCGCTTGCGCCCTTCATGTGCAGTTTCTGAGCGACAGATGGATCGTCGGCGCGCAGGAACACGTTGGCCTTCTTCTCCTCGCCGAGCAGCGAAGGAATCGTCGGCTTGTTGTCGGCGCGTAGCTTCGTCACCTCCGCGGCGCGCGCCTGCAGCGCCGGATTGTCGCCATCGACGGTCAACGCGAATTTCACATTGGAAGCCGTGTATTCATGGCCGCAATAGAGCCTGAAATCGTCGGGCAGCGCGCGCAGCTTCAAGAGCGAGTCCCACATCATGGGATAGTCGCCCTCGAACACCCGGCCGCAGCCGATCGAGAACAGCGTGTCGGCGGCAAACAGCGCCTTTTCCGTGTCGAACACATAGGAGATATGGTCGAGCGTGTGGCCGGGCGTCTCCAGCACGCGCGCCAGCAGACCACCGACCTTGACCAAATCGCCATTGCCGACGCGCTGGTCGACGTCGGCGATTTTAGCTTTCTTGTCGTGCGGCGCCACGACCTTGCAGGCATATTTCTGCTTCAACTCGGCGACGCCGCCGACATGGTCGCCATGATGATGGGTGATCAGGATGTCTGTGAGCTTCCAGCCCTCGCGCTCCAGCGCCTTGATGATGGGACCGGCTTCCGGCGCGTCGATCGAGGCGGTCGCCTTCGTGGCGGGATCGTGGATCAGATAGCCGAAATTGTCGTTGAGGCAGGGGAAGGTTCTGATATCGGCGGCCATGAAGTCTCCATTTCATTTCGGCTTTTTCGCTACAGATATGGCGTTAACGCTGATCGGGCAACGCAATAATCCACGCGCCGCTAAGGCGTTGAGCATGTTAGATTACTGCCATGAGCATCGACGTCATCGATCTCCGTGATTTCTATTCGCAGCGCCTCGGCATCGTGGCGCGGCAATTGATCAATCGCGGCATCAGGGAGCGTTGGCCCAATGCGCAGGGTCAGCGCGTCCTCGGCGTCGGCTATCCGACGCCTTATCTCGGACTTTTTCGTGAAGATTCGGAGCGCTGCATCGCTTTCATGCCGGCGGCCCAAGGCGTGCTGAAATGGCCGACCGCGCGGCCGACCCTGGCGACCCTGGTCGACGAGTTCGCGATGCCGCTGCCGGATTCCGCCGTCGACCGCGTGCTGCTGGTCCATGCGCTGGAAATGTCCGACGATCCGGAAGGGTTGCTGCGCGAAGTGTGGCGGGTGCTGGCGCCGTCGGGGCGGGTGATCGCGGTGATCCCGAACCGGCGCGGGGTGTGGACCCGCACCGACAACACGCCGTTCGGCCACGGCCGGCCCTATTCGCGCTCGCAGATCACCCAGCTGTTGCGGCAGACCTGGTTCACGCCGGCGGCGTGGGGCGAGGCGCTGTTCATGCCACCGGTCGGAGGCGGCTGGTTCCTGCGCTCGGCACTGGCGTGGGAGCGCGTCGGCGCCGCGTTGTCGCTACCCTTTGCCGGCGTGCACATCGTCGAAGCGACCAAACAGGTCTATCGCGCGATCCCCGCGCGCGAGCGCACGCGGCTCATTCCGGCACTGGAGCCGGTGTTGGTACCGTCATCGACGGCGACAAGGGGCTGACTTTTTACTCGTTGCCGGGATTGGAATCGTCGCTCTGCGGCGCTGACTGCGGTCCCGTGCCTTCGGGACGCGGTCCACCATGCGGACGGCGCCGGCGGCGCGGGAAGCGATCGCCTCCGCCGCCATTGTTACCTTCATAGCTGCCGCCTCCGCCGCCGCCGTTGATCTGCGGCTGCGGGCCGGTGATGAAGGAAGGCAGGCGATCGACGCTGCCATTGTCGGCCGCGGCAGGCTGCGGTTGAGGTTGCGGCTGGTATTGCTGCGGACGATGTTCGCGGTGCTCGCGCGGCTGCTGCTGATCGCGCTGGTAGAACTGGCCCTCGCGCGGCTGCTGGCCATTGTCGCGTGTAAAAGGCTGTTGCTGCTGCGGCTGCGGCACGAAGCCGGGCTCTTGGCCGAAGCTCGAGAAATTCTCGCCGTCGTCCTCGCCTTCCTCGCTGCCCATGACCTCGTCGGGGCGCGGCGGCTGCTGCAGATGCTGTGGTTGGCTTTGGCGGAACTGTTCCTGGGCTGCCGCGATCAAGCGGAAATAATGCTCGGCGTGCTGATAGTAGTTCTCGGCGGCGACGGGATCGCCGGAGGAGCGCGCATCGCGCGCCAGCTGCAGATATTTTTCCGCAATGTGGGATGCGGTGCCGCGGATCTTGATGTCAGGGCCGTTCAATTCGAACACCCGGGTCATCGGGTTCTGGCCGCGCCGGTTATTATTATTATTATTGTTGTTGTGATTGTTATTGTTACGGTTGCGCATCCGCTTGTTGTTCTGACCGTTTCTCATGTCCTGCCTTTATTCCAGCCCTGAAGTTAAACGCACCAAAATGAAACTATGTTCGGGAACGAACGGCCGTGCGCACGCAACCGTTTGCGGTGCGAACCATGCCATTGCCGATGTCGTCGACCGTCGCGCTCAACAAAACGCGTTCCCCACCCGCCAGCACATACCGGCGAACCTGTTCAACTCAGCCCAGTTTTCTTGCGTAAGTCTTCAAGCGCAAATCAGGCTTTCGTTCGCTTTGCGGTCATGAGCAGCGCAGCTCAAATAGCCATTGCGCTCAACTCGACCTGCGTTTTGGAACCTTTCAACCGGCGTAGCTCTCGCTCTCGAGAACCGCTATTCCGACCCACGTTATGCCGGGGTCCTGCACCGGTGTTGTGAGCGGAACGTAGTCGCTCCCGGCGGATATTCCAAGAGGTTTTTTCCGTTCCAATAGGGCTTTAGGAGGGCATTTTTCGGCCCGTAATAGCCCGGAAAATGCCCGCCAGATCGGTTTTCGGCGACCCTTCGACCGTTAACCCCGAACCCGTCAACAAAGTTTCAATGGCTTGGCTTTGGCCCTGTCCGGCCTCGACCACCAGCGCGCCTCCAGGGGCGAGCAGTGCTGCGCTTTGAGGAATCAGCGCGCGATAGGCAGCAAGCCCGTCCGCGCCGCCATCGAGCGCGAGACGTGGATCGTGCTCGCGCACTTCGATGGCGAGGGTGGCGATGTCGGCCGATCGGATATAGGGCGGATTCGACACGATGAGATCGAAGATGCCCGACAGGCCCGCCGCATAGTCGCAGCGGATGAAGCTTGCGCGATTCGTCAATTCGAGTTGCGCGGCGTTGGCTTCCGCCATCGCCAGCGCATCGGCGCTGATGTCAGTCCCGATACCTTCCGCATTCGGCAGCTCCGACAACAGCGCCAGCAGGATCGCGCCCGAGCCGGTGCCGAGATCGGCGATGCGCAGCGCGCGGTCTTGCGCGCCCTCAGCGCGCAAGATTTCCAGTGCGCGCTCGACCACCGTCTCGGTGTCGGGCCGCGGCACCAGGGTGGCGGCGGAGAGTTTCAGCGGCAGGCCCCAGAATTCCTTCTCGCCAATGATGCGCGCAACCGGCTCGCCGGTGAGACGGCGCTGCACGAATTCGTCGAGGCGCGTGGCTTCGCTTGCGGTGATCGTCCGCGCGCCTTCGGCGATCAAGCCAGTGAGATCGAGATTCACTGCGACGCCGATCAGCGTGCGCGCGTCGAGCTCGGGGGAGTCGATGTTTGCGGCTGTAAAGCGCGCGGTGAGCGCGCGCCGCGCGGCGTCGATGGTTTGGTCCGAGCGCGCCGCGCTCGCACTCACGCCGCCGCACCCTGGGCCGCGAGCTGCGCGGCCTGATGTTCCGTGGTCAGCGCATCGATCAATTCGCCCAGCGCTTCGCCCGAGATCACCTGCGGCAATTTGTAGAGCGTCAGATTGATGCGGTGGTCGGTGACGCGACCTTGCGGGAAATTATAGGTGCGGATGCGCTCGCTTCGATCGCCGGAGCCAACCATCTCCTTGCGGTCGGCCGAGCGCGCTGCGGCGAGGCGCTGGCGCTCGGCGTCATAGATGCGCGAGCGCAGGATGTTCATCGCGGAGGCGCGATTCTTGTGCTGCGAGCGGCTGTCCTGCATCATCACCACGATGTTGGTCGGGATGTGGGTGATGCGGATCGCCGATTCCGTCTTGTTGACGTGCTGGCCGCCCGCGCCGCCCGCGCGCATGGTCTCGATCCGCAAATCGTCGTTCTTGATCTCGATGTCGACCTCCTCGACCTCCGGCAGCACGGCGACTGTCGCCGCCGAGGTGTGGATGCGGCCCTGCGTCTCGGTGTCGGGCACCCGCTGCACGCGATGCGCGCCGGACTCGAATTTCAGTTTCGCAAACGCGCCGCGGCCCTTCAGTTCGGCGATGATTTCCTTGTAGCCGCCGACGGTGCCCTCGCTCGCCGAGATCACCTCGACCTTCCAGCCCTGCAGGCTCGCGAAGCGCTCGTACATCCGGAACAGATCGCCCGCGAACAGCGACGCCTCGTCGCCGCCGGTGCCGGCACGGATTTCCAGCACCACGTTGTGGTCGTCCATGGCGTCTTTCGGCAGCAGCGCGACGCGGATGTTCTGCGTCAGCTCCTCGCGCCTCGCCGCAAGCGTCGCGCGCTCGGCTTCCGCCATGCCGCGCATCTCGGCGTCGGTTGAGGGATCGGCGATCAGCGCCTCGGTGTCGGCAAGCTCCTTGACCGTCGCCCGATAGGCCTTCACCGCCTCGATCAGCGGATTGAGCTCGGACAGCTCGCGCGTGATCTGGACATATTTCTCGGACGACAGCTGGCCGAGCACCTGCGATTCCAGTGAGGCGTGGTGCGCAAGGAGAACGTCGAGTTTGGCTTCAGGGAGGGTGGACATCGGATCAATCTCGGACAGAAGATGGGATGCGGAGCAGGCAGCTACAACGGCCTCGCTACAACGTCAGCCCCTCGGCTTCCGCGAATTTGGTCAGCTTGTCGCGGATCGACACGCTGCCGGCCGGTGCGTCCAGCAGCGGATTGATCATCGCTTCGGCTTTTTTGGCGTCGAGATCGAGGATCAGCGCCTTGACCGGGCCGTGCGCGGTCGCCGACAGCGACAGCGAGCGATAGCCGAGCGCGATCAGCACCAGCGCGCCGATCGGCTTCGAGGCCATCTCGCCGCACAGCGAGGCGGATTTCTTCGCCGCTTGCGCTTTACGCACGATATCGCGCAACGCGCGCAGGATCGGCGCCGACAGCGTGTCGAAGCGCTCGGACACTTTCGCATTGCCGCGGTCGACCGCGAACAGGAACTGGAACAGATCGTTGGAGCCGACCGAGACGAAGTCGACCTTCTTCAACAGCTCGTCCATCTGGTAGAGCAGCGCCGGCACCTCGACCATGGTGCCGATGTCGATGCGCTCGGGCAGGGCATGGCCGTGCTGGCGCAGATAGGTCAGCTCGCGCTCGACGATGGCTTTGGCGGCATCGAACTCGGCGACATCCGAGATCATCGGGAACATGATGCGCAGCGCGCGGCCGCCGCCGGCGCGCAGCAGCGCACGGACCTGGCCGCGCAACAGGCCCGGACGATCGAGCCCGAGCCGGATCGCGCGCCAGCCGAGCGCCGGATTTTCCTCGATCACGGTCTCCATATAAGGCAGCGCCTTGTCGCCGCCGATATCCAGCGTGCGGAAGGTGACGGGCTTGGTGCCGGCGGCATCGAGCACGGTACGATAGAGCGCGAGCTGGTCGCTGGAGCGCGGCAGGCTCGGCGACACCATGAACTGCAATTCGGTGCGGAACAGGCCGATGCCGGCGCTGCCGGTCTCGTCGATATGCGGCAGGTCGATGGCGAGCCCCGCATTGATCATCAATTCGACCTTCTGGCCGTCTCTGGTGACACAGGGTTTTTCACGCAATGCCTGATATTGCGCCTGGCGTCGTGCGCGGAAACGCACGCGCTCGGCAAACGCCGATTCGACCTCCTGTGACGGCCGCACATAGATGTTGCCCGAGGTACCGTCGACGATGATGGCGTCGCCGGGATCGGCGATGCCGGGCGCGTTCGGGATTTCGCCGACCGCGGGAATGCCGAGCGCGCGCGCCACGATCGAGACGTGGGAGTTGGCGGTGCCTTCTTCCAGCACCAGCCCACGCAGGCGCTTGCGGTCGTAGTCGAGCAACGCCGCCGGTCCCATCGCGCGCGCGATCAGGATCGCGTTGTCGGGCAGATGCTCGCGCGAGGGCGCGTGATCCTGCCCGACGAGCTGGCGCATCAATCGGAAGCCGAGGTCTTCCAGATCGTGCAGGCGATCGCGCAGGTATGGATCGGTCGAACGCAGCATGCGTGCGCGCGTATCGGACTGCACGCGCTCGACCGCGGCTTCCGCGGTCAGGCCCGTGGCGACCGCCTCATGCAGCTTGTGCGACCAGCCCTGGTCGTTGGCGAACATGCGGTAGGCTTCCAGCACGTCGCGATGCTCGCCGCCGTCGGCAACGTCGCCGCGCTCCAGCATGCGGTCGAGATCGGCGCGCAGCTTGGTCAGCGCCAGATCCAGCCGCTTGACCTCTTTCGGCAGGTCCTCGGCGATGTAGTCCTTGATGACGACGCGCGGCTCGTGCAGCACGACATGGCCGAGCGCGATGCCGTCGGACAGGATGGCGCCGGTCTTCTGCACGGAGTGGCGTGCGGCGGGCTCGAGGCCGGGCTGCGCCAGCGCGGAGAGCTCGCCCGAGGCGATCATCTCGGCGAGCACCATCGCGGTGGTCTGCAGCGCCTCGACCTCTTCCTCGACATAGGTGCGCTTGGCGCGGTTCTGCACCACCAGCACGCCGAGCGTGTTGCCGGCGCGCAGGACCGGCACGCCGAGGAAGGAGTGGTAGATTTCCTCGCCGGTTTCCGGGCGGTAGGAATAGGCCGGATGGTTCTGCGCGTCGTTCAAATTGAGCGCCGAGGCTTCGCTGGAGACAAGGCCGACCAGGCCTTCGTGCGCGCTCAGCACGGTGCGATGCACAGCGTCGCGGTTGAGGCCTTCGGTGGCGTAGAGTTCGAGGGTGTTATCGACGCGCAGCACATAGACCGAGCAGACCTCGGCCACCATGTTGGCCGCGATCAGCACCACGATCTTGTCCAGCCGCTCCTGTGCGGAGACCTGCTCCGCCATGGTTTCGCGAAGCCGTCTCAACAGGACGCGGGGGCCGCCCGACGCGCTTCGCATTACCGCTGATCCCCCTCCCAAAAGCCGAGCCGGCACCATGCCGCGAGCTGGCGCCAAACTCCGAAAAAACAACAATTTTAGTCATTCGGCGCGCCGTGCGGACTCTTCATCCGCCGTATAGCGAATTGAGGCTTGCTTTGCCAAGCAAAAGGCCTGCCAGCCCTGTGCCGTCCGACAAGTTGTGATGCTGCGGCAGCGAACAGAAAATCGTTCTACGCCTGGTCGAGCCCGTAGAGCGTGTGCAACGTCCGCACCGCCAGTTCCGTATAGGCCGCGTCGATCAGCACCGAAAACTTGATCTCGGAGGTGGTGATGGCGCGGATGTTGATGTTGCGGGCGGCGAGCGCGGAAAATGCCTTGGCGGCGACGCCGGCGTGGCTGCGCATGCCGCTGCCGATCACGCTGACCTTGGCGACGTCGGTCGCGCTGTCGAGCCGCTTATAGCCGATCTTTCCCTTCGACGAGGTGATGGTGTCATGCGCGCGCTTGTAGTCGGTGGCCGGCACCGTGAAGGTGAGGTCGGTGGTCTTGCCGTCCTCGGAGACGTTCTGCACGATCATGTCGACGTTGATATTGGCATCCGCGAGCGGCCCGAAGATCGCAGCGGCGACGCCGGGCTTGTCCTCGATCTGCCGCACAGAAATCTGCGCCTCGTCCTTGGAGAAGGCGATGCCGGTGACGACGTGGCTTTCCATGATTTCCTCCTCGCTGCAGATCAGCGTGCCCGGCGGTTGGTTGGCATACGGGTCGATATCTTCGGGCTTGTCGAAGCTGGAGCGGACGAAGATCGGCATGTTCTTGGTCATGCCGAGCTCCACCGAGCGGACCTGCAGCACCTTGGCGCCCTGCGAGGCCAATTCCAGCATGTCCTCGAACGCGATCTTGTCCAGCCGCCGCGCCTTCGGCACCACGCGCGGGTCCGTCGTATAGACGCCGTCGACGTCGGTATAGATGTCGCAGCGGTCGGCATGGATCGCGGCCGCGATCGCCACCGCCGAAGTGTCCGAGCCGCCGCGGCCGAGCGTGGTGATGCGCCCGGTCTGCGGGTTGATTCCCTGGAAGCCGGCGATGACGGCGACCTCCTTGCGGTCCCTGAAGCGATGGATCAACTCGGCGCCGTCGATGTCGAGGATGCGCGCCGAGGCGTGCGCATCGCTGGTCTTGATCGGAATCTGCCAGCCCTGCCAGGAGCGCGCCTGGATGCCCATGCCCTGCAGCACGATCGCGAGCAATCCTGAGGTGACCTGCTCGCCGGAGGCGACCACCGCGTCATATTCGCGCGCGTCATGCATCGCGGACGCCTCGCTGCACCAGGCCACCAGCTCGTTGGTCTTGCCCGACATTGCCGACACCACGACCGCGACATCGTGTCCGGCATCGACCTCGCGCTTCACGTGGCGCGCGACGTTGCGGATACGGTCGATATTGGCGACGGATGTTCCGCCGAATTTCATCACGAGGCGGCCCATGACGACGCGCAAAAGCCTTTCAAACGAGGATAAGTTTGCCGGCCCGGCGCGAAAGCGGGGGCGCCCGGGCCGAAACGCGCGTATACATAGCGATGCGGCCGGGGGCAAGCCGGTTCCGGCCGCGTTAAGGGTTGTGACGGGGTAGTGAGGCGAGCGTAATGGCGCGTTATATCGACGAAATCCTGCAGCCCGGCGAAAAGGTGCTGTATTCCACCAACGCGCACTGGATGTTCTATCTCCCGGCGATCGGGGTCTGGATCGTGGCTGCAATCCTGCTGGTCGCATCCTTTCTGGTGATGGTCCCGGCGCTGATGCTGTTCTGCTGGGCCTGTGCGGCCGTGGCGGCGCTGGCGGCGCTCTACCTGATGGTGAAGGCCTGGTTCCACCGCTGGACCACCGAGACCGACGTCACCAATATGCGCGTGGTTCACAAGACCGGCTTCATCAAGCGGCGTACCTTCGAGATGGCGCTGGACAAGGTCGAAAGCGTCGACGTCAACCAGAGCATCATGGGACGCCTGCTCAACTATGGCGACGTCACCATCCTGGGTGTCGGCGAGGGCAAGGAGATCATCAGAACCATCGCCGCGCCGCTCGATTTCCGCAGCCACATCACCGTGCGGTAGCAGCCCATGGCCACACTCCCGCGCGCCGCATCGACCGTCGATCCCGCCGAGATCGCCAAATTCTCGAAACTGTCTCAGGAATGGTGGGATCCGACCGGTAAGATGGCGCCGCTGCACAAGATCAATCCGTTGCGGCTGACTTACATCCGCGACGCCGCCGCGCGAAAATTCGACCGGAACGTCAGAAGCCTGAATTGCCTCTCTGGTTTGCGCGTGCTCGACATCGGCTGCGGCGCCGGGCTCTTGTGCGAGCCGCTGACGCGGTTGGGCGCACAGGTGATCGGCGTCGATCCGTCCGCCTCCAACATCGCGGCGGCGAAGCTGCATGCCGAGAAGGGGCACCTGTCGATCGACTATCGCTGCACAACGATCGAAGAGATGGACCTGCGCGAGCGCTTCGACGTCGTGCTGGCGATGGAGGTGGTCGAGCACGTCACCGACATCGGCGCCTTCATCGGCCGCTGCGCGGCGATGCTCAAGCCCGGCGGGCTGATGGTGGTCTCGACGCTCAATCGCAACTGGAAGAGCTTTGCGCTTGCCATCGTCGGCGCGGAGTATGTCCTGCGCTGGTTGCCGCGCGGCACGCATCAGTGGGACAAGTTCGTCACCCCCGACGAGCTTGCGGGACATCTGCTCGACAACCGCCTGACCATCACCGAGCAGACCGGCGTGGTCTACAGCCCCTTCGCTGACCGCTGGAGTTTGTCGACGGATGTCGACGTCAACTACATGGTGATAGCGGAAGAGACGGTGTGAGTTCTTCACCTCTCCCCCGCATGCGGTGAGGGGTGTTTCCAATACTATGATGCATAGTACCGGTTGACCTGATACGGCGCGATAGGCACGGTGGCGCGCCTCTTTCTCGCCCCGGTCTCCCAATGTTCGCCACCGCCACGCTCTGGATTCCCTTCACGATCGTCGCCGCCCTCGGACAGGTCGCGCGCAACGCGATGCAGCGTTCGCTCACCAAGCCGCTCGGCACGTGGGGCGCGACCAATATCCGCTTCCTGTTCGGCTTCCCGTTCTCGGTACTCTTCTTCGTCGTGGTCGTGCTCGTCTCCGGCGATCACGTGCCGTGGCCGACGCCGGTGTTCTGGCCGTGGCTGCTGCTCGGCGCGCTGAGCCAGATCATCGCCACCGGCTTGATGCTGGTCGCGATGAACGACCGCTCCTTCGTGGTGACGACCGCTTACCTGAAGACCGAGGCGATCCAGACCGCGATCTTCGGCTTCGTCTTCCTCGGCGACCATCTCACCTGGCTCAAGGTGATCGCGATCCTGATCGCGACCGTCGGCGTTGTCATCACGGCGCTGCGGCCGGGCGCCGAGACGAGTTTTGCCGAGGTGCGGCCGACCATCATCGGTCTGGTGTCGGCGGCGGCGTTCGCGCTGTCGGCGATCGGCTATCGCGGTGCCATCCTCACCGTGCCCGGCGTGACCTTCGTGACCGCCGCTTCCTACACCCTAGTGTGGGGACTGTTCGCGCAGACGGTGGTGCTGACGATCTACCTGCTCTGGCGCGCGCCGGACATCCTGAAGAAGATTCTCGGCCTGTGGAAACCGTCGATGCTGGCGGGCTTCATGGGCGCCTTCGCCTCGCAGTTCTGGTTCCTGTCGTTCGCGCTGACAGCGGCCGCCAATGTGCGCACGCTGGCGCTGGTCGAGGTGCTGTTCGCGCAGGCCGTTGCGTATTACTCGTTCAAGCAGCCGCTGTCGGCGCGTGAATTGTCGGGGATTGCGTTGATTGTGGTTGGCGTCGCGCTGCTGGTCGCCGTCTAGGGTTTCACCGCGATCAACACCGCGCCGGCGGCGATCAGCGCGATGCCGAGCCAGCCGTTCCATGACGGCCGCTCGCCGAGAAACGTCACGCCGAACAGCGCCACCAGCACCACGCTCAGCTTGTCGATCGGCGCCACCAATGTGGCCGGGCCAAGTTTCAGCGCGCGAAAGTAGCATATCCACGACGCGCCGGTGCCAAGCCCGGACAGCAGCAGGAACAACCAGCTCTTCGCGGGAATCGGCCCGAGCTGGTTGAATTGCCCGGTCGCAAACAGGATCAGCGTCAACGTGATCAGCACGATCACGGTGCGGATGAGCGTCGCGAGATCGGAATTGATGCCTTCGACGCCGACCTTGGCGAAGATCGCGGTCAGCGCCGCGAATACGGCGGAGAGGACCGCCCAGAACTGCCAGGAATTGAGGGTGTCAGGGTTCATCGTTCCACACTGTCGTTCCGGGGCGATGCGCCAGCATCGAACCCGGAACTTCGAGATCCCGGGTTCGCGCTAAGGCGCGCCCCGGGATGACGCGCTTATCGCGCGTCAATTTCTATCGTCGGGCAGCACCGGCAGCGGCGAGACCTCGACGCCTTCATCGATCAGCGACTTGGCTTCCTCCGGCGAGGCTTCGCCATAGATCGGCCGATGCTCGATCTCGCCATAATGCATCTTGCGCGCTTCGTTCGCGAATTTTTCGCCGACATTGTCGGCGTTCTTGACGATGTGGTCGCGCAATTCCTTGATCTTGGCGCGCAGCTCGCGCTCCTGCGCCATCAACAGCGGCGTCGCGCCGGGCGCGGGCACAGCCGCGGGCGCTTCAGCGGCCGGCGTGGCAGCAGGCGTCGGCACGGGCTCGGCGCGCTCGCGGCCCTTCTTGCCCACGATGCGCGGCGCCATGATCGCCTTCTCGACCTTGACGGAGTCGCAGAGCGGGCAGCTGACGAGCTTGCGCTTCGCTTGCGAGTCGAAAGCGGCGGAGTCCTGAAACCAGCTTTCGAAAGTGTGGTCGCGGTCGCAGCGAAGCGTGTAGCGGATCATGCCGATCCCCGCACCAGGTGCAGATGCTCGGGGCCGGCTTTGGGATCGGCCATCGAGAAGCGCCGTCCATGCTGCAGCGACGGCACGGTCTTGCGCGCCGTCTCGACTTTCGAAGGGTCGATCTTCGCGAGGAACACACCGGGCTCAACGCCGCCCTCAACGAGGATTTCGCCCCAGGGCGCGACGATCAGCGAATGGCCGTAGGTTTCGCGCTTGTTCTCATGGAGCCCAGCTTGCGCGGCTGCGAACACGAAGCAGCCGGTCTCGATCGCACGCGCCCGCAGCAGCACATGCCAATGCGCTTCGCCGGTCTTGCGCGTGAAGGCCGAAGGAATGGTGAGAAAAGAAGCCCCGCTCTCGGCCAGCGCGCGATAGAGCGCAGGGAAACGCAGATCGTAGCAGATCGTGAGCCCGATCCGGCCCCAGGGCAGGTCGGAGATCACGGCGCTCTCGCCCGGCTGATAATTGGCGGACTCGCGATAGCTCTCGCCGCCCGGCAGATCGATGTCGAACATATGGATCTTGTCGTAGCAGGCGAGGATGTTGCCGTCGGGTCCGATCAGGAAGCCACGGTTGACCGCCTTCTCCGGCGAGAAGCGCAGCGCCAGCGATCCCACGTGCAGATGGATTTTCAGTTCCTTCGCCAGCGCGCGATAGGCTTTCAGCGAGACGTCGTCTTCTTCGGCCGCCAGATGCTCGAACAGCGCCTTGCGGTTCAGCTGCATCATGTTGCTGACCTCGGGCGTCTGTACGTAATCGGCGCCCTGCTTCACGGCTTCGCGGATCAGCGCCGTGCCCTGCTCGAGGCTTGGCCCCGGCAGCAGGCCGGTGCGCATCTGCACCATCGCCGCGGTAAAAATGTTGCCGTCGCTCATGACGCGGCCTTTTCTCCCGACAGCATGCCGTCGAGTTTGCCTTCGCGGTCCAGCGCATAAAGTTCGTCGCAGCCGCCGATCAGGACTCCGCCGATAAAGATCTGCGGGAAGGTGACGCCTTCGCCGGCGCGATCGTACATCTGCTGGCGCACCGACGAATCCTTGCCGTTGTCGTATTCGGTGAAAGCGGCCTTTTTGCGAGTCAGCAGCGATTTGGCGGCGCTGCAATAGCCGCAGCCCGGACGGGTATAGATTTCGATGGCAGCAGTCATCTCGCGCTCGATCTATGCGAATAAGCGCTGATTATATGGGAGCTTTGGGGGCGTCCACAACCCGGGCGAACACCAGCACGTCGACCTGTGACGCTTTTGCCCGCGAGAGCGCTCGCGCGCAGGCATCCAGCGTCGCGCCCGTGGTCAGGACATCGTCGATCAGCACCATTCGTCGGCCCTGAACCTGCGATTTCGCCTCGGCGGAGAGCTGGAATGCGCCCTGCACATTGCTGGCCCGCTGTGCGCGGGTGAGCCCGACCTGCTGTTCGGTGGCCCGCACCCGCTGCAGCAGGTCGCCACGGAGCTTGATACCGCTCTGCCGCTCGATGGCGCGCGCCAGCGCTCCGGACTGGTTGAAGCGGCGGCCCCACGCCCGCCGCCAGTGCAGCGGCACCGGGATCAGCATGTCGGCCCCAATGAGCAGCTCGCGCCCGGCGCGCGCCATCCAGCGGCCCATGGCGGGCGCCAGATCGGTGCGGTCGTGGTATTTCAGCGCATGCACCAGCGTTCGCGCGACATCGTCATAGCGCACCGCGGCGCGCGCCCGCTGATAGGCCGGCGGATTGGCGATCGCCTCCATCGACAGCATGTCGGGGCCGGGATCGTAGACAAAGGGAATGCCGAGCCGCGGACAGTAGGGCGGCTCGATGAACGACAGTTTCGTCCAGCATTCGGCGCAGACGCCGTCGCCCTCGACCGGCTCGCGGCAGGACACGCAGAGCGTCGGCAGCGCGATGTCGAGCGCGAGTTTGGTGGCGTGAGTCCATGCGCCGCCGATCGCACCGAGTGCGCGGCGGAGAGGTGTTGGTGCGGCCTTGGCCTCCATCCCTTGGAGCGTAACGCGGCAGCGCCTCGATTGCCAGACAGCGTAGCGCGGCGTACCAACCGGCATGGCTTCGACGATCGCACCCGTTCTGTTCGACCGCGCGCTGCTGGCGCAGCGGCTGGCGCGTGCGAGCAAACTTGGGGCCGCGACCTTCCTGCTCGATCGCGTCGCTGAGGACATGGCCGAGCGCCTTGCGGCCGTGAACCGCACGTTCACGGAGGGCGCCGATATCTGGACGCCGGGCGAGGGGCTGTCGCTGCCTGATCTGAAGGTCAAACATATCGAGATCGCGGGCGATGAGACCTTGCCATTTGCGTCTGGCTCACTCGATCTCGCGGTTTCGGCGCTGGCGTTTCAGTTCGTCAACGATCTGCCCGGCGTGCTCGCGCAAATCCGCAGCGCGTTGAAGCCGGATGGTCTCCTGCTCGCGGCGTTGCTCGGCGGCGACACGCTGACCGAACTGCGGCAGAGCTTCGCTGCCGCCGAAGCCGAATGCGAGGGCGGCGTGTCGCCGCGCGTCGCGCCGTTTGCTGATCTGCGCGACATCGGCGCGCTGTTGCAGCGCGCCGATCTCGCGCTGCCGGTGACCGACGTCGATCGCGTCGTCGTGCGCTACGACAATGCGTTCGCGTTGATGGCTGATCTGCGCCGCATGGGCGCGACCAACGTTCTGTTGGAGCGGCGCCACACGCCGACCCGCCGCGCCACCATGCTGCGAATGGCGCAGCTTTACACCGAGCGCTTCGCCGATCCGGACGGCCGCATCCGCGCCACCTTCGATATCGTCTGGCTGTCGGCCTGGGCGCCGCATGAGAGCCAGCCGAAGCCGCTGCGTCCGGGCTCGGCGACGGCGAACCTGGAAGAGGCGGTGAAGGGGAAGCGCGAGTAGTCTAATCCGTCGTCATCGCCGGGCTTGACCCGGCGATCCACGTCTTGGCCTTTGAAAAAGGAAGACGTGGATGCCCGGCTCAAGGCCGGGCATGACGAGCGAATATGCGGCGCATGCGCCGCATTCGTCACAACAACAAATCTTCCAGATGCGGGATCAGTGGCAAATCCGCCGGCGGCATCGGATAGTCGCGCAGCTTGTTCGCGCGCACCCAGGCCAACTGCTGGCCCTCGCGCGCGGTGACGAGTCCCTCCCAGCGCCGGCAGATATAGAGCGGCATCAACAGATGGAAGCTCTCATAGGCGTGGCTGGCGAAAGTCAGTGGCGCAAGGCACGGCTCCTCGACGGTAATGCCGAGCTCTTCGAGCAATTCGCGGATCAGTGTCACCTCCGGCCGCTCGCCGGGCTCGACCTTGCCGCCGGGAAATTCCCAAAGGCCGGCGAGCGTCTTGCCCTCCGGCCGCTGCGCGATCAGCACGCGCCGGTCGGCATCGACCAGTGCGCAGGCGACCACGAGGGTGAGTTTGAAGTCGGGCATCGACTCGAGTCTGCTCCCTCGTCATTGCGAGGAGCGAAGCGACGAAGCAATCCATGGCGCAACAAGTTGAGGAATGGATTGCTTCGCTTCGCTCGCAATGACAAATCCGATTACGACCTGTAATCGCCATTGATGGCGACATATTCCTTGGTGAGGTCGCAGGTCAGCACGCGGTCGCGGCCTTTGCCCAGCCCCAGCGAGACCTTGATCTGCACCTTCGGCGCCTTCATCGCTTCCGAGACCTGCGCCTCGTCATAGGACGGATCGCGCGCGCCCTTGTAGGCGACGCGAATGCCGTTGAAGGAGATCGCGAGCTTGTCGCGGTTGGCCGGCTCGCCGGCCTTGCCGACCGCCATCACCACGCGGCCCCAATTGGCGTCCTCGCCGGCGATCGCGGTCTTCACCAGCGGCGAGTTTGCGATCGACATCGCGATTTTCCGCGCCGACGCCTTCGTGGTCGCGCCCTCGACGATGATCTCGACCAGCTTGCGCGCGCCTTCGCCGTCCCGCGCCACCTGTTCTGCGAGATCGCCGAGCACCGCATGCAGCGCCTTGGTGAAGGCCTTCAGGCGCGGATCGCTGGCGCGGCTGATTTTTGGCGCGCCATGCGCGGCGGCGGCTCCCGTGGCGAACGCCATCAGGGTGTCCGAGGTCGAGGTGTCGCCATCGATCGTCACCGCGTTAAAGGTGTCCTCGACGCCACTCTTGAGCAGCGACTGCAATGCAGCCGGCGCGATCGGGGCATCCGTGAAGACAAACGACAGCATGGTCGCCATGTCAGGCATGATCATGCCGGCGCCCTTGGCCATGCCGTTGATGCTGACCTTGGTATTGCCGAGCTTCACGGTCGCGGTCGCGACCTTTGGAAACGTGTCCGTGGTCATGATGGCGCGCGCCGCTGCCATCCAGTCACTCGGCGCAGCCGTGCCCGCAAGCGTGCCGAGCACGCCGTCGAATTTCTGCGCATCCAGCGGCTCGCCGATCACGCCGGTCGAGGCCAAAAACACCTCGTTCGGGCTGCAGTCGACGGCTTTCGCGGCGATCTGCGCGGTCAGCGCGGTCGATTGCTTGCCGGTCTTGCCGGTGAAGGCGTTGGCATTGCCGGAATTGACCACCAGCGCCCGCGCCTTGCCGCGTCCGAGCTTGGCGCGGCACCATTCCACCGGTGCCGACGGGCATTTGGATTTGGTGAAGACGCCGGCGACCGCGGTGCCCTTGTCCAGCACGGCCAGCAGCACGTCGGTGCGGCCCTTGTAACGGATGCCGGCTGCGGCGGTCGCGAGCTTGACGCCCGGGATCGCAGGCATTTCGGGGATTTCGGTCGGCGCAAGCGGGGAGACGGAGGTCGACATGGGAGGCGCCTTATCGAGAAGAGGGCTTCAATACGTACATGCCCGGGCTTTTGGCCCGGGCATGCATGCTTGAATACTCAACTCTGGGCGCGAAGTCGATTTACTTCTTTGCTGGCGCCATCTTGCTGTCGGCGGGCTTGGCCGGATCGGCCGGCTTGGTATCGGTCTTGTTGGTATCAGACTTGGCGGCTTCCGCCGGCTTGTCCATTCGCTCGACCTTTGCGGCCTCGCGCAGCTTGCCGACATATTCGGCTTGCGCCTTGCGCGTCACATAGGTCTCGATCTGGGCCTTGACCTGGTCGAACTCCGGCGGCTTGCGGTTGCGCTTTTCCTCGACCTTGATGATGTGCCAGCCGAACTGCGATTTCACGGGGTCGGAAATCTTGCCGGGCTCGAGCGCGAAGGCGACCGCGGAAAACTCCGGCACCATCTGGTCCTTGGTGAAGAAGCCGAGGTCGCCGCCGTCGGACGCGCCGGGATCCTTGGACTTCTTCTTGGCGAGCTCGGCGAAATCGCCGCCCTTGTCGAGTTCGGCCTTGACGGCCTTGGCCTCGTCCTCGGTCTCGACCAGGATGTGGCGGGCGTGCACTTCCTGCTCGCCTGCGATCTGCTTCGAGGCATCCTCATAGACCTGCTTCATCGCAGCGTCGTTGGTTGCGGCCTTGCCCTCGACGGCGAGCAGGCTGTCCATCAACAGGCGGTTGCGGGTGAAGTTGAGCCGCCGCTTGAACTCCTCGGTGTCGGCGATCTTCCTGTCCTCGGCGGCCTTGGCGACGATCTTCATGTCGATCAGAAACGACAGCACGTTCTCGCCCTTGGTGGCGGGATCCATCTGCGCCAGCGAAGGCGCCAGCTCCTCCTCGGCCATCGCCACGTCGCTCTGCTTGATTTCGGCGCCGTTAACCTTTGCTAGAACCTTGTCGTCAGCCCGGACGGGGGCAGCCAGCAGCGCGAGGACAACAAAGCTCGCGGCGGCAAGGCCAAGGCCGGTTTTCGTCACCGGGAACGCGATCGTCATGGAAAATCCTTATGTTCGGGAAGGGCTGAATTGGGCGGGCGGACACTCGCCCAATCGTATGCCGTTGGCAACGCGAAACTCTGGCAAAATGATGAAATCCTTGACAGCTTCGCCTTCCGCGAGTGGGAGGTAACCGCCGTTGACAAGGCTCTGACCCGGCCATATCTCTGCGCGGTCGGCTCGGTGGCGGAAGCGCTTATTTTGTCTATCGTTTTTGGCCGTTGAACCCGGAATTGCTTATTTCCCACTCATCTTGCGAAGGCCCGGGCGTCAGTATGGCACCCGAGGCGTCACGGTGAGTTGATACAAGCGATTTGGCAGATGGATTTAGGGCTTTACAACAAAGCTCCGGACAACAGGAAGACGGTATGATCGGCGCGCTCGCCCGCAAGCTCTTCGGCACTCCCAACGACCGCCGGGTCAAGGGCTATCAGCCCCGCGTCGCCGCCATCAATGCGCTGGAGGGCGAGCTCGAACAGCTCACCGACGATCAGCTCAAGGCCCGCACCGACGAATTCCGTAAAGAACTGGCCGACGGCAAGACGCTCGACGATCTCCTGGTTCCGGCCTTCGCCACCGTGCGCGAGGCGGCCAAGCGCACGCTCGGCCAGCGCCATTTCGATGTGCAGCTGATCGGCGGCATGGTGCTGCACGAGGGGGATATCGCCGAGATGAAGACCGGCGAAGGCAAGACGCTGGTCGCGACGCTCGCCGTTTATCTCAATGCGCTCGCGAGCAAGGGCGTCCACGTCGTCACCGTCAACGACTACCTCGCCCGCCGCGACGCCGACTGGATGGGCCAGATCTACAACTTCCTCGGTCTCTCGGTCGGCGTGATCGTGCATGGCCTGGATGATTCCGAGCGCAAGCTCGCCTACGCTTGCGACATCACTTACGGCACCAACAACGAATACGGCTTCGACTATCTGCGCGACAACATGAAGTACCGGCTGGAGGACATGGTCCAGCGCGGCCACTTCTACGCCATCGTCGACGAAGTGGACTCGATCTTGATCGACGAGGCGCGCACGCCGCTGATCATTTCCGGTCCGCTCGACGACCGCTCGGATTTCTACAACACCATCGACACGTTCTTCCCGCAGCTCGACAAGAGCGACTACGACGTCGACGAGAAGCAGCGCACTGTGACCTTGACCGAAGCCGGCATGGAGAAGCTCGAGAACCTGCTGCGCGATGCCGGCCAGCTCAAGGGCGAGTCACTCTACGACGTCGAGAACGTCTCGGTCGTGCATCACGTCAATCAGGCGCTGCGCGCGCATACGCTGTTCACCCGCGACAAGGACTACATCGTCCGCGACGGCGAGGTGGTGATCATCGACGAGTTCACCGGCCGCATGATGCCGGGCCGGCGCTATTCGGAAGGCCTGCACCAGGCGCTGGAAGCCAAAGAGCACCAGCCGGTGCAGCCGGAGAACCAGACGCTCGCCTCGATCACCTTCCAGAACTATTTCCGGATGTACGCCAAGCTCGCCGGCATGACCGGCACGGCGGCCACCGAAGCCGACGAGCTGTTCGACATCTACAAGCTCGAGGTCGTGGAAATCCCGACCAACGTGCAGGTCGCGCGCCTCGACGAGGACGACGAGGTTTATCGCACCCAAGGTGAAAAATACGCCGCGATCCTGGCCGAGATCGAACGCGCCAACAGCCGCTTCCAGCCGGTGCTGGTCGGCACCGCCTCGATCGAGAAGTCCGAGGTACTGGCGGAGTATCTGAAGAAGAACGGCTACAAGCAGATCGAATTCGGCAACGAAAACGCGATGGACAAGCTCTATGCCGCGGCGCGCGCCGGCAAGCCGTCAAAACTCTTTGCCGTCCTGAACGCGCGCTTCCACGAGCAGGAGGCCTATATCGTGGCGGAGGCCGGCGTGCCCGGCGCGATCACGATCGCGACCAACATGGCCGGCCGCGGCACCGACATCAAGCTCGGCGGCTCGCTCGACATGCGAATCCAGCAGGAGACTGCGGGCATTGAAGATGAAGCCGAGAAGGCCGCGAAGATCGAGCGGATCAAGGCCGACGTCGAGCGCTTCCGCGAGATCGTGCTGAAGTCGGAGGAGGCGGTCGAGATCGAGCCGGCCAAGGGCGCCAAGCCCGCGCGCACGGTGCAGAAGCCCGGCGGGCTCTACATCATCGGCTCCGAGCGGCATGAGTCCCGCCGCATCGACAACCAGCTGCGCGGCCGCTCCGGCCGCCAAGGCGATCCCGGACGCTCGAAATTCTTCCTGTCGCTGGAAGACGATCTGATGCGCATCTTCGGCTCGGACCGGCTCGACAGCATGCTGCAGCGGCTCGGCCTGAAGGACGGCGAGGCGATCATCCATCCCTGGATCAACAAGGCGCTGGAGAAGGCGCAGCAGAAGGTCGAGGCGCGCAACTTCGACATCCGCAAGAACCTGCTCAAATTCGACAACGTGCAGAACGACCAGCGCAAGGTGATCTTCGACCAGCGCGTCGACCTGATGAAGGACGACAGCGTCGCCGAGACCATTTCCGACATGCGCCATGCCTATGTCGACGACGTCGTCGTCAAGCACGTGCCCGAGCATGCCTATGCCGAGCAGTGGGACGTCGCTGGCCTCAAGGAAGAGCTCACCCGCGTGCTCGGTATCGAACTTCCGGTCGATGAGTGGGCAAAAGAAGAAGGCATTGCCGACGAGGAGCTGCTGTCGCGCATCGAGCAGAAGGTCGACGAGCACATGGCGGCCAAGGTCGGGCAATGGGGGCCCGATGTGATGCGTTACGTCGAGAAGACCATCCTGCTGCAGACGCTGGATCATCTCTGGCGCGAGCATCTGATCATGCTCGATCATCTGCGCCAGGTGATCGGCCTGCGCGGCTACGGCCAGCGCGATCCCCTGCAGGAGTACAAGTCCGAAGCGTTCACGCTGTTCGAAGCGATGATCGCGCATCTGCGCGAGGCGGTGACGGCGCAGCTGATGCGGGTCGAGATCGTGCCGCCGGAAGAGCAGGCGCCGCCGCTGCCGGTGATGGAGGCGCACAAGCTCAATCCCGATACCGGCGAGGACGAGATGAACTTCACCAATGCCTCGCTGGTCCCGGGCAATAGCGACGACGTAGCGCGCGATCCAAAGAACCCGGCGAGCTGGGGCAAGGTCGGCCGCAACGAGGATTGCCCCTGCGGCTCGGGCAAGAAGTTCAAGCATTGCCACGGGCGGGGCGCCTGAGTGATCCCCTGCTGATCGTCTTCGGCGGTCTGCCGGCGACCGGCAAGACCACCATCGCCCGTGAGCTCACGCGGCGGCTTGGTGCGACCAATTTGCGTATTGATACGATCGAGCAGCGCCTGAAGGATCAGGGCCTCGCGGTGGGCGCGAGCGGCTACGTGATCGCCAACGCGCTTGCCGCAGAAAACCTGCTGATTGGACGGACCGTGATCGCCGACTGCGTCAATCCGGTCGCGGCGAGCCGCAATGGCTGACGCGACACGGCTAGTCGATGCAAGGCGTGGCTGGTCGAGATCGAGCTCGTCTGCAGCGACAGAGACTTGCATCGGCGCCGCGTCGAAAGCCGCCCGGCCGACGCCGTCAGCGGTCACAAGCAGCCGACATGGGATGAGGTTGTGAAGCGCGATTACGAGCCGTGGGACCGCGAGCACCTGATCCTCGATACGGCCGTGGAGGGCGTGGATCGTCTCGCCGATCGCGCGGAGGCCCATATCCGTGAGGCCGGCCGCTAGAGCCGCAATTGGCATGCGGCAAAGGCGGCGCTATGGTTTCGCCAATGAACCTTCCCACAGTCACCCCCCAACAAATCCGCACTGTTCTGCTTGCGCGCGACGAGATCGCGCTGCTCGACGTCAGGCATGAGGCGGAGTTCGCGACCGGCCATCCGCTGTTTGCCGCGAACATGGCGTACGACCGGATCGCGCTCGAAGCGGAGCTACGATTGCCGCGCAAAAATGCACCTGTTGTTGTCTTCGACAACGGCGAAGGCCTCGTGGCGGCGGCCGCCGAACAATTTGCAAATCTCGGTTACAGCAACGTCCGTGCGCTCGCGGGTGGACTGAAGGCCTGGCGCAGCGCCGGCTATGAATTGTTCATCGACGTCAATTCCTACGCCAAGGCGTTCGGCGAGTTGGTGGAGCATCGCCGCCACACGCCATCGCTGCCGGCCGACGATGTCGCGGCCCTGATCAAGAGCGGCGCCAACATCAAAATCCTCGATGTCCGCCGCTTCGACGAATACACCACCATGAACATCCCGGGCTCGGTCAGTGTGCCAGGCGCTGAACTCGTGCTGCGCGCCGGCATCGCCGCACCCGATCCAGCAACCACCATCGTGGTCAATTGCGCCGGCCGCACCCGCTCGATCATCGGCACGCAGTCGCTGATCAATGCCGGCGTGCCCAACAAGGTGGTGGCGTTGCGCAACGGCACGATGGGCTGGACGCTGGCGCACCACACGCTCGATCATGGCGCAAGCAGGCGCGGCGACATCGGGCCCTTTGCAAAGGCCGAGACCAACGCCCGCGACGTCGCCTATCGCGCCGGCGTGCGCCGCCTCACGCACGATGATCTCGCCGAGCTGCAGGTGCAGACCTCCCGCACGCTCTATCGCTTCGATGTGCGCGACGCCGAGGAATACACCAGCGGCCACCTCGCGGGCTTCCGCCACTATCCCGGCGGCCAGCTGGTGCAGGAGGTCGACATCGCCGCACCCGTGCGCGGCGCGCGCATCGTGCTCACGGACAATCGTGGCATCCGCGCCGACATGACGGCGTCATGGCTGGCGCAGATGGGATGGGACGCCTTCGTGCTCGACGGCGGCTACAGCGGCGCTCTCGAGGTTGGCCCGCCGCACGTGCTGCCCAAACCCGACCCCGCGCATCGCTATCGCCGGCCCTATGAGGGCACAGATGCGACGGCGGAAAAGATGCAGGCCTATTTCGATTGGGAATATGGCCTGGTCGCGCAGCTCGCGCGCGACGGCACGCACGGGTTCTTCGTGATCTGAGAAGCTACTCGACAACCTCACTTCGTAGGGTGGGTTGAGCGAAAGCGAAACCCACCACTTCTCTATCCGCGGCAACAGAAGAGGTGGGTTACGCCCGGAGCCTGTCATCGGGCCGCGCTTCGCGCGGACCCGTTGGGGCTAACCCACCCTACAATCCGGTTCTTCTACTCGATCACTTCATCCGCGCGGAGCAGGAACGTCTCGGGAATTGAAATCCCCAGCGCCTTCGCGGTTTTCAGATTGACCGCCAGATCGATCTTGGTCGGCTGCGCCACCGGAAGGTCGGCAGGGTTGGCGCCCTTGAGAATCTTGTCGACATAGTCGGCGGCCTGGCGGAACTGGCTGCTCTCGTTCGGTCCGTAGGACATGAAACCGCCGTCGGTGCGGATCCATTCGCGCGCGCCCCACATGGTCGCAACGGTGGCCTCGCGCGCCGCCGCATTGATCTTCGGCCAGTTGCTGACGACGAGCGAATCCGTGCAGATGTAAAGCGCCTTGACGCGGTCTTTCATCGCATGAATCGCGGGCGCGATATCCTCGGCGCGCCGGATGTCCAGCGAATCCGCCGTGAGCCCGAGCTTGCGCGCGGTCTCCTGCACAACGGCGGCTTCCCGCGCCGATCCCGGATAACCGGCGTTGGCCATGACCGCGAGATGCTTGAGGTCCGGGATTGCCTCGCGCAGGATTTCCAGCCGCTTGGTGCCGATCTCGCTGGACTGCAGCGACAGGCCGGTGACGTTGCCGCCGGGATGCGACAGGCTCTGCACGAAGCCGCTCGCGACAGGATCGACCGCGGCGGCAAGCACAACCGGAATCGTGCTGGTGGCGCGCATGACGGTGGCGGCCGCGCTTCCGACCGTCACGATCACATCGACCTTCATCGCCACGAGCTCGGCGGCGATTCCGGCATAACGACTGGAGTCACCCTCCGCCCAGCGATAGATCAGGGCGGCGGTGCGGCCGTCGATCCAGCCGAGCTCGCGCAGGCGCTCCTCGAAGCTCGTCACCATCGGGCCCCATGCCGTGGGCGTGGCCGCGCCCAGCATGGCAATGGTTTTGCCCGGTGCTTGCGCGCGCGCTGCCAGAGGCCATGCGCTCGCGCATAAGACCCCTGCCAAAATGTCGCGGCGTCGCAAGTCCATGTCCTGAAATCCACCCCTGACGCAGCGATATTGCCGCCGGACTCCACACCAAATCAAGCGCGTGCGCTGCGGTCAGATAATCTCAAGCCGCTCTGGATGAAAAATCGTCGTTTCCTGAAAGTCTTGGACGGCCAACCCATGCATGGTGCAGGCGGGGAAGGGGGACATAACTCCGCCTCTCAGGATGATCACCATGACCTTATTAAATCATACCACTGGCTATACTCCCGCCTCGGGCACGGTCCGCAGGGCAATCGGACATTTCCTTACCCGCGCCGGCCGGCTCATCAATCGTTTCGTCGCGGCCCTGATCGAGCAGCGCGCGCGCCAGGCGAGCCTCGTATTGCTTCGCAGTTTCGACGACCGTCAGCTTCGCGACATCGGGCTCGATCGCTGCACGATGGAATGCGGGCTGGCAGAAGCCGCCAAACTGCGCTTGCAGCAGCAGGACGCCGTGCGTCGCAGCCGGACCGGAGGAGCGGCGTGAGCCGCTCCAACGTCCCGGCGTCACACGTGCTTCACCTCATGACGCATCACGAACGGCGCGAACAACGTGTGCACCTCGCCGGCGACGGCCTCGCGCTTGTCGGCGGGTACACCCGCAAGTGTCACGGTCGCGATGCTGCCGTGGCTGCCATGCGCGCCGACCTTGAACCTGGCGTCGATGCCGCGCTCGCGCAGCGGCGCAGCACCTTGTCGAACACGCGCGTTGCGGCGTCCCAGCGCAGCTGCGGCTTGAACACCTTGCCGACGCCGGTGAGCGGCATCGGATCGATCGGGATTACCTGCACGGGCACGGCGGCGCGCTCCGGCGTGCGCTCGCGCACCCAGGTCTCGAGCTCGCCGGCCTCTACGCTCGCGCCGGGCTTGAGCTGCACATAGCCGACCGGTAACTCGCCAGCATAGGCATCGGGCTGGCCGACCATGGCCGCAAGCGCCACGGCCGGATGCTGGAACATGATTTCCTCGATCGGCTGCGGATCGATGTTGTGGCCGCCGCGGATCACCAGATCCTTGGCGCGGCCGGTGATCCAGAGATAGCCGTCGGGATCGAGCCGGCCGAGATCGCCGGAATTGACCCAGCTGCTCGACGAACGCGCCCTCGTTGTGGCGTCGTTGAGATAGCCGCCGAACACGCCAGGTCCGGCCATGGTGACGACGCCGATCTCGTCGACGGCGCAGTCGCGCTCATAGTTGCCCGCCGAATCCAGCTTGACGATGCGGACGCGGCTATAGGGCATGGGCAGGCCGGCCGAGCCGAGACGGATCGGACGCTCCGGATAGGCGATGGTGTGCACGCTCGACGTCTCGGTCATGCCGTAGACTTCCAGCACCGGAAACTTGAGCTTGTCCTGGATCGCCTGGCCGACCGCAACGGGGATCGCCGAGCCGCCGGCCGCCGCAAATCTCAAGCTGGAGATGTCGGCATTGCCCGGCGGAATCGTCATGCTGCCGCCAGCACGGTCGGCACGCTGGAGAAGCTTCAGGCTTGAAGCGCTCGATCAGCGCCCAGATGTTCTTCACCGACTCGGGATTGCGCCATCCCGACGGCGACAGCACGACGAGGCAACCTCCGGCGGACAACGTCGCCAGCACCTGCGTCAGCGAGCCGCCGACATGAAACAGCGGCATGCCGAACAGCAGTTGCGGCCCGGCTGCGACTTGAGCAGCAGGTTCACCGCCCAGGCCTGATAGACTTGGTTGGCGTGGGTGTGGCGCACCAGCTTCGGCGTGCCGGTGGTGCCGCCGGTGTGGAAATAGGCGGCGATATCGCTGCCTGAAAATTTGCGGCCGCTGACCAGCCGGTCCGACGGCTGCAGCTTGATCAGCTCGCTGAAAGCGTGGATGCCGTTCGCGGGGTCGCCGGCGCCATGCACCTGCACGATGGCTTTCAGATTCTTCAGCTTGCCGCGGACTTGCTCGATCTTCTGCCAGATGTCGGTGCCCGGCATCGGCCCGAGCGCGACGAGAACTTTTGTGTTGGCGGCTTCGAGGATCTCCGCGATCTGGTGCGGCTCCAGCAGCGGGTTGACGGGGTTGGCGATCCCGGCGGCTTCGGCGGCGAACAGCGTCACGAAGGCGTCGGGCACCAGCGGCAGCAGGAAGCTCACCACGTCGTCCTTGCCGACGCCGAGCGCATGAAACATGTTGGCGGCCTGCGTCACCCGCGCGAGGAAATCGCGATAGCTGATGACGACCGGTTGTCGGCCGGATCGGCGTTGGCGAGGAATTGCAGCGCCGGCGCATCGGGATTATGCGCCGCGCCGAGCTTGAGAGCCTCATAGGTGCTCTGCGCCGCGATGCGCTCCGCATAAGGGGTTTGCTCGAAGGCGCGAACTCGGCGTCGGTCGCGAAGGTCGGATAGTCGCTGCCGATGACACGATCGAGCAGATGAACGCCCGCCATTACCTGGTACCTCCCGGTGAACGTGCTTGTCTTGCGCGCCTTCTGCGGGCCGCATGCTAGACAAATTATAGATTATTTGCGGGGCGTCTATCCGATAACGCGTCGTGGCGCGCGGCCCATCCTTCGAGACGCGGCCTGCGGCCGCTCCTCAGGATGGGTTCGTCGCGGCGTCCTCGCCATGACGACAAGCGGCGGTCTACGACTACTTCTTTTCGGCGCTCTCGATGAACGGGCCGCTCTGGATGCGGCGGATCACGGTCGCCACGTCTTCCTCGAAATTGATCGCGTGGTCCTTGCCGAACAGGAGCGACGAGCCGGTGCCCTGCCCGGGCTGCACGGTGATGATTTGCGCGATGTTGACCAGCACCTCGCGTGTCGGAGGTCCGGGCCGCTTGAGCACGATGAATTTCGCCATTGCGTACCATCCGCCAGGGAGTGAACCCCGGCTGTCAGCGACAGGCCGGGGACTTCCATTCTGGACGCGCCTCTGAGAACGACGCGGGCAGGTAGTCTAGCGGCGAAGGTTTAAGAGAGGTTTGAGATTGGAACTCCGCGGCTTTCCAGGCGGCTCAGCGCGTCTACTTCACCGCGGAGAAGCGGCTGTCGAACGAGTTCGCGCCCATGATCGGCTGCGAGCCCGCGACCATGGCGTCCTTGGCCGGCGCCGCAGGCGCGGCGGCCGCCGGAGCCGGCGCGGCAGCCGTATCAGCCACCGACGGTTTCAGCGGCGGACGTGGCGCGGCAGCCTGCTTGGTCTCGACCGGCTTGAACGCCTTCGGCAATGGCTTGGCTTCCGCCTTCGGCTTGGCCGGGGCCGGCGGAGGCGGCGCGCTGGCCGTCGTGTCGGGGCCGCCGATGCCGATCTTGCGCCCGAGGCTGGCAAAGAAGCCCTCGGACTGTTGCGGCTGCGCAGGTGCTGCGGAAGCGACCCGCGTCCCCTGCGTTTGCGGCGCGGCGCCCTGCGGCGGCGCGGCCGCGACGACAGGCTCATCGCCCTGCTGCGCCTGCCACGGCGCGCGCGGCGGATTGACAGTGCCGGGAATGGTGCCGGGTGCGCGCGAGAGCGCCAGTAGCGACAGGCCCTGGCCGTCGCCGCCTTCGGAGAGGCCGGTGCTGCCGCCGGGCACATGCGAGGCGAACACCTGGTTCATGCCGCCGTCGATGCCGGTGTTGAGCTTGGCGACCGGCGTGCCGCGCGCCACCAGCTTGTTGTACTCGGCCTGCTCTTCGGCCTCGCGCTGCTGCATGGCGTCGCCGAGGCTCTCCTCGATCGCATAAGGCGGGCACTTGGCGTTGACGTTGAACACCGGATCGCTTTTCGCGTTCGGCGCGCGGATCGGGTCGAACACGTATTTCTTCTCGCAGTAAGAGACCTTCGGCTCCTGACGCGTGAGCTCGAAATGATCGTAGCCGACCTTGATCATCTTCCAGAACGGCATGTTTGGATTGTTGCGATGCTTCGCCATGTTGAGCGGCGTCATCCGGAACGGGTAAGCCTGGAACTGGAACGACTTCTGTCCGCCGAAGAAGGACTCGCGGCCGAGCGAATAGATTTCCGCGATCTGCTCGTCGGTCATCGCGTAACAGCCGCGCGAAGAACAGTCGCCATGCACCATCAGCTGCGAGCCGGTGTGGCCGAGCGCCGCGTCATAGGTGTTGGGATAGCCGGTGTTGAAGGAGAGATAGTAGGCCGACGTCGGGTTCATCAGGCCGGGCGTGATCGGATAGAAACCTTCCGGCGCCTGGCGGTCGCCCTCCCTGACCTTCGGTCCGAGATCACCGGACCAGCGGCAGATCGGATAGGTCTTCAAGAGCGCGAATTGGCCGGAGCGGTTCTGCTTCCAGACCTCGACCTCGGCTTCAGATTTGAACAGGCGGATCAGGATCGGCGACTGCAGATCCATGTCCTTCTCGACCATCGCCTGGATCAGCTTCGGCGGGACCGGCTGATTGGCCTTGGCGTTGGTGGCGAGTGAGATTTCATCGGTGTCGCAGCCCGACAGGAAAGCGCCCGCGGCGGCAAGTGCCGCCGAGGTGATGAGCGCGCGAACCAGCGTGCGATCGATCAATGCTAGAGCTCCACACCCTCCGGGCCGTTTTCGCCAACCCCAACTCGCGGCGAATGCCCTGAAGCCATTGACTAAAATTGTACCCTTTGACCCCCGTCCCGGCAACCCGAAGCGAGCACCGAAAGGGCAGGCGAAATCGCCATGGTCAACAAGCCTTAAATTACGAGGTCGCGGCCGAATTGCGGCCGAAATTGGCGGGCGGGCCGGGCTCGCCCAAAAAGCGCGCAAGTGTGCCATTTTCGGTCGGAATTTCGGGGAAAAATGCGCCGTTTCAGCCCAGTTTGCGGCCGATATCGAGGAACTTCTGCCGCCGCTGCCTGCGGATCCCCTCGGCGTCGAGATTCCTGAGCTCAATGAAGGCCTGTTCGATCGCCTCGCCGGTGGCTGCGATCATGGCGGTGGGGTCGCGATGGGCGCCGCCGACCGGCTCTTTCAGGATGAAATCGACCACGCCGAATCGCAGCATGTCTTGGGCGGTGATCTTCATGCTGTTGGCGGCTTCCTGGGCCTTGGTGCCGTCGCGCCACAGGATCGAGGACGCCGCCTCCGGCGAGATCACGCTGTAGATCGCATGCTCGAACATCAGCACGCGGTTGGCTGTCGTGATCGCGATCGCGCCGCCCGACATGCCCTCGCCGGTGACGAGTGCGACATTGGGCACGCCGAGCGAGAGGCACGCATCGGTCGAGCGCGCGATCGCCTCGGCCTGGCCGCGCTCTTCGGCGCCGATGCCGGGATAGGCGCCGGCGGAATCCACGATCGACAGCACGGGAATGCCGAAACGCTCGGCCATCTCCATCAGCCGCACCGCCTTGCGATAGCCTTCGGGGCGCGCCATGCCGAAATTGTGCTTGATGCGCGACTCCGTGGAGGCGCCCTTCTCCTGGCCGATCACGCAGATGCTTCGCCGCGGAAGCGCCGAAGCCGCCCATCAGCGCCTCGTCCTCGCCGAACTTGCGGTCGCCGGCGAGCGGCGTGAACTCGGTGATCAGCGCATTGATGAAATCGGTGAAGTGCGGGCGCTGCGGATGTCGAGCGACAGCGTCTTCTGCCACGGCGTCAGATTGGCATAGAGATCGGTCAGCGCCTGGGCTGCCTTTGTTCGATGACTGCGATTTCATCATGAATGTCGGTGCCGCCAGTCGCCATCGTGCGCAGCTCGTCGACCTTGGCGTCGAGTCGGCGACGGCTTTTCGAAATCGAGATAGGAACGTATCTGATCCGGCATCGGGGCAATATAGGTAACAACTTGCGAATGAGCGAAGCGGTTTCGGGGAAGAAGCGGAAAACGCGCGGCTTCAAGGGCTTAGTGCGTCATCCGGAGCGCCTCGGCAGGCTGATCTGGAGCGTCGGGGCTGTTTTGCGGGAGATCGCGGGGAAGTCAAGGAGGCTATTTCTCGGCGAGCGGATGCAGGTCGCGCACCAGGCTTTTCAGGCGCTCCTCCACCACATGGGTGTAGAT
>CAWCGA010000037.1:0-157248 GCA_963794775.1 uncultured Alphaproteobacteria bacterium
ACCAGAGGCGGACTGGGCGGCACGATTTCGGGCACGGCAGGTAAAGGCAATGCTGCGGTGGCTGGCGGCGGCAACGGTGGTTCGACGGGCGGCGGCTCGCCACGTTCGATCGCATCCAGCCTGCGCGTCTCGCGATCGATCTTGCGCACCGCAAGCCATGACGACAACGCGGTCACATCGACCGTGTGGCTGATCGTATCGGGCGGTCCCGCCGCGAACAGCTGGATCTCCGGACGGCTTGTGGCCGAGCCGATCACGGTCGATGCGAGGCTTGCACGAATGTCGGCCTGATCCGCGGGAATGTCGTAACCGCCCGACACGACGGCGCGCGCGCCTTGCGTCTCCAGCGTCGTGGTGTCGACGCGAAGCCGGCCGTCGCGGATGATGACGGGAAATTCCGCCGAGGCGACGGGGAAGCCGGCCGCCGACAGCGCGGAATCGACGACCTGCCGCAACCTGGTCTCGTCCGGCGCCTGGTTCAGGTCGCTGGCGCGGATCGCGACATCGAGCGCACGTGGGTCGAGGCCGGCCACGGCGGCGGATGCGAGCTTGACGGTGCCATTGCCCGACAGCGCGCCGATCAACGCTTCCACGCTGCGACCCTGGCTCATCAGGGTCATCTGCGCGGAGGTGCGTCCCGTCGGCATCTTCAGGCCGCGATAGTGCAACGTGGCACCGTCGACACCGGCAAGTTCGATGCGACCACTGAGCGTGATGCCGTTAGCACTTGTCCGCGCGTCGAGACTTCCGCTCACGTCACCGCCGCCGATCTTGCCCTTGAGCGCCTCCAGCTGCAGCGACTGGCCATCGCTCTTCACGGTGCCGCTGAGCGGCCGCAACTCGATGCCTCCGGGAAGGGTCGCGTTCAGCGCTTCGAAGCCGACATGCCCGCGCCATCCTTTCAAGAAACCCGCACCGAGCGGATCGGCCGCCTCATGCCCGGCGGCGCCGATCGCAAGCGCTACGGCCGGCGCAAGCGCAAGTGCATCGACGCCGAGTTCGCCGTCGATTTCGCGCGGCTCGTCCAGCGTCAACGCGAGATGACCTCGCAGCCGCGAACCCGCCGCGACACTGTCGAGATCGTCGAAACCGAGCTTGTTGCCGGCGAGCGAGACGTTGGCGAACAGCCGCACGTTCTGCACCGCGCTGTCCGACGGCTTCAGCGAGAACAGCGGCGCCAGATTGACGCTGCGGACTTTCAGATTGAGATTCGCCTTTTGCGACCAGGGCTCGGTGGTGCCTTGCGCCTCGGCATCGATATTGGCGCCCCACATCTTTGCGCTGAACCGCAGCGGCTGACGAAATACCCCGCTCGCCGATCCCTCGAATTGCAAGTTGCCGTCGGCGGCGACGGCATGATCGAGCCCGAGCAGCGCAAGCAAGGCATCGCCGCGTTCCGCCGAAAATTTCGAACGGAGGCTCACTTCGCTGCGACTGAGGGCATCAAGATCGATCGCGCGGATCGATGACGCCAGCGGCGAAGTCGTTGCGGAGACGTGCCCCTTGAGCTGCGGCGCGTCGAGATCGAGGTCAGCCGCCGCCGCGATGCGATCGCCCGCGGCCTTGCCGGTCCCTAGCTCGAGCGACAGATTGGCGCGCACCGGTCCCGGCGGCGTATTCCCCGCGGTGAGCCGCGCGGCGACTTGCGGTGCGATCGGCGTGATCATTCCGGCCAACTGGACCATCGACGCCGAGGTCGCACCGAGCGTGAGTTTGCCGGTCGCGTGGACGCGGTCGAATTCGCCGCGGCCTTCCAGCTGGACATTGTCGGACGAGCCGATCCTGACGCGATCGAGGATGATGTCTTTTGGTGTATAGGCCAGATGCGCGGTCAGCGGCTTCAGTTCTTGGCCGGCCGACAGCGCACGGCCGATGTCGAGCGAGATCGACGCTTCCTCCGGCCATTCCGCCTGCAGCGAACGCACGAATCCGCCGGCCCCATCGAGATCGAGATTATCGGCCTTCAGCGCCGCCTCGAGCCGCGAGCCGCCGCCCGACAGCGTCGCGAGCGAAACGCGGCCCTCGACCGCGCCGCCATTGATCTCCGCCTTCAACGCTTCGATGGAAATGCGGTCGGCGGCAACGCTGACGTCGCCATGCAACCGCAGCAGCTTCTGGGACCGATAGGCGACGTCGCCGCGGCCCTGCAGCCAGGCGAACAGCACGTCCGGATCGGAGGAGTCGATGTCGAGCACGCCGGAGAAATTGCCGGTTGCGCCGACCGGTCCGCGCGCGGCGTTGAAGGCAACCCGCGTCGAGCCGGGCGCACGCAGATCGAGCCGGTCGATCGCCCACAGCGCGGCGTCGCCATGCAGGCCGCCGGACAGGTTTTGCAAGGGACGGCCGCCCAGCATGATCTGTTCGGCGCCGAAATCGATCTGCGAGGCCATCGGCAAGCGCGGCAGGGCGGCGAGCGCGGCGCGTATACCGGGCAGTACACGCGCCGGTGCGGCGGCGTCCGTGTCGTCGCGCGCCATGAATTTGTCGGCATCGAGCTGGCGCGCCGACATCGCCGCGTGCAGCAGCGGCGAGGTGCCGAAGCGGGCGTCGCCCGTGCCGACGAACTTCAGAGCGCGATCCTCATTGCCATAGCTGAGTTCGATCTGGTCGAGCTGCGCGGCCGCGTAATTGGCCTTGACCTTGGCCGTGATCTTCCATGGCGTTGCCGCGGTCTCGCTGCCCTTCTTCGCCGGCGGAGAGGCCAGCATCGCCATACCCTCGAAGCGCGGCACGCGCGACTGAAACGAGAGCACGCCCTCGAGGTCGGCGGCGAGCGGGCGATCGCCGGGATCGATCGACAGATGCACGCGGTTGCCGCTGCCGTCGCCGCCCTGCCCCGATGACACGCGAAACGGATAGCGCGTGCCGTAAAGCGTGAAATTGCCGCCGCCGCGGACCGAGCCTGCCAGCGAACGCACGTCGCCGGAAAAGGCGATGTCGCTCAGCTCGAGATTGGCGCGGCTTGCGGCGTCATGCAGCGCGATGCGGCCGGTGAGATTGAGGCGGTCGATCGACAGCGAGGCGAAATCGAATGTGCCGTTCGAGGCCGGCCAGTCGATCTTGCCGTCACGATCGAGGCCAAGATCGAGCGCTACGCCGTTGATGGTGAGCTCGTTGGCGCGCCACTCGCCGCGCATGAGGTCGCCGAGCGAAAACTCGATGTCGAGCTTGTCGGCACGCACCTTGCCGAGATCGTTGGGGCCGCCGACCACCACCGAGCGCAAACGCAGGGACGGCGTCGGCAACAGCCGCGCGTCGAGGCCGCCGCCGACGCGCACCGGCGCGCCGATGATTTTCGAGGCCTCGGCCTCGAACTGCGGCCTGAACTTGTTCCAGTCGATAAAGAACGGCCCGACCAGCGCAGCGATCAGCGCGAGAATGAAGGCAATCGCCAATCCGAGCAGTGTCGTCTGCACGGGGTCTCCCTTGGGCTCCGGCGGAGGCGGCCCATCCTCACCGCCGGGACGACCCAATATATAGAGACAAGTGTGGCGATGTCACAGCAAGCTAGCGTGACACTTTCGGCGTGGCGCCTACCAGCTGGCCGGCAGGCACTTCAGGCCGCGCAGCACGAATGTCGGCCGCCATTCCGGATTTTCCGCGTCATCCAGCCGCAGATCGGGAAGCCGCCGCAGCAGGGTCGAGATCGCGATCTCTGCCTCGATCCGGGCAAGCTGGGCGCCGAGGCAGAAATGGATGCCCCCGCCGAACGACAGCGGCCTGACGTTGGGCCGGGTGATATCCAGCCGCTCCGGATGGTCGGGATAAACAGCGGGATCGTGGTTGGCCGAGCCGAGCAGGCACAGCACGCTCTCGCCTTTCGGAATGCGTTTGCCGCCGAGGTCCGCGATGTCCTCCAGCGCCACGCGGCCGGTCATCTG
Organism: uncultured Alphaproteobacteria bacterium; assembly: GCA_963794775.1. Classification (GTDB taxonomy): domain Bacteria; phylum Pseudomonadota; class Alphaproteobacteria; order Rhizobiales; family Xanthobacteraceae; genus Bradyrhizobium. The sequence goes on from CAWCGA010000037.1 coordinate 3,882, forward strand.
CACCGACGAGTCGTAACGCAGGAATTCCTCGATGGCGTTGCCGATCAGCTCCGGTTTCGCCTTGAGCAGCGCGAGCTGGTCCGGGTTACGGAACAGCGCCAACAGGCCGTTGCCGATCAGATTGACCGTGGTCTCGTGACCGGCGCCGAACAACAGGACAATGTTGGCATGGAGCTCTTCATTGCTGAGCTTGCTGCCCTCTTCCTCGGCTTGCAGCAGCTGCGTGGTCAGATCGTCACTCGGGTCCTTGCGCCGCAGATCGAACAGATGGTCGAAATACATCTTCTGCATTGCCTGGCCGGCATTGGCCTGCTTGACGTCTTCCGGCGTCATCGGCACCGGCTCGAGAATTCGCCCGCTGCCGCGCGCGCCGGTGTAGAACATCTCGCGATGCTCATCGGGAATCCCGAGCATGTCGCAGATGACGGTGACCGGCAGACGGAACGCGAAATCCTCGATCAGGTCCATCTTGCCCTGCGGGATGATGCGATCGAGGTTCTCGTCGACGATTGCCTGAATGCGGGGGCGCATGTCATCGACCCGGCGCGCCGTGAACGCCTTCACCACCAGCCCGCGCAAGCGGGTGTGATCAGGAGGATCTTGCTGCAGCATCGTCAGCGCGAAGCCGCGAAACACCGGTTCTTCCATGGCCTTGGGGCCATAACGACGAATGGTACGCTCGACATATTCCTTGCCGAAACGCTTGTCGCGCAGCACGAGGCTCGCCTCGGCATGGCGGCTGCAGACGTAGGCGCCATGCGCATTGAGGTGCACAGGGTCCATGGTCCGCAACCGCGCATAGTGCGGATAGGGATTGCGGATGAACTCCGGCGCCAGCGGATTGAACAGCGGCTCGGACGTCGCAGTCGCTACATGCTCGTTCATGATGACCTCGCTTGCTTCCGCCTCTGAACCTTTGCCTGCAACTCGATACACTCTTGTATCGAGTTGCATTCTGCCCTAAATTGCGCCGATGTCAAGGGTGAGAACCAGGCCGACGCGGGACGATACCCGCGACAAACTGTTCGAGGCCGCCGCGCGCGTCTTCGAGGAGCAGGGCATCGGCGGCGCCAGCATCGAGGCGATCGCGCTGGCCGCCGGCTTCACCCGCGGCGCGTTCTATTCGAACTTCGCCAGCAAGGACGAGCTGATCATCGCCATGATCGAGAATCATGTCGAACAATCCATTCGACGCATGCACGAACTCCTCGCCAGGCATAAAAATCTCGCGGATTTCATCGATGCGCTGAAGACCATGGACCGCAGCCAGCAGGATCCGCTCGGGCGCTCTCCCCTGCTCCATATGGAAATGATCCTGTTCGTGTCGCGCGCCGAGAAGCGCCGGCCCGAACTCGCAAAACGCCTGCGCGCCCGGCGCAAGCTGATCGCAGATATCGTCGCGACCACGGCAAAGGACAGCGGCCGGAACGGTATTCTGAGCCCGGCATGGGCGGGCGCGGTCGTTCTGGCAATGGAAGACGGCTTCCGCTTGCATCGCCTGATCGATCCGGAGACCACGCCGGCCGACAGCTTCCTTCGCGCAATCGGCGATCTGCAACGGGCGATCGGCATGTCGTCATCCTGATTTTCCTGCAACGCTACGGACCTTGCCGGGCGAAGCGCGCCAGATCGCGAAGGCCGACAGGAAGCTCACGGCGATCCCGATCGCAAACGCAATCGTGTAGGTGCCCGTCGCATCATGCAGCGCGCCGGTGACCCACGGTCCGGCCGCGCCGCCGGCCAGCGCCGCCAGCATGATGCTGCCGAAAATGCTGCCGTAATGAGCTCCTTGAAAAATCTCAAGCACCACCGCGCCCATGATCGAGGTCAAGCCGTAGCCGAGCGCGCCTTGCGTGAACACCATGAGATAGATCAGCCACAGGCTGGGTTCATATTTCAGCGCGATCAGCGCGGCGAAACAGATCGCAAAGCCAAGCGCTGAAATCGCCCAGATCGCCTCGCGGCCGATGCGATCGGAGAGATGTCCAAGCACGATCTGGCCAGGAATGCCGAGCAGACTGACGATTCCGAGCGACCAGACGCCGACGCTCGGCGAGAAGCCGATGTCGAGCAGGAATTTGGTCTGGTGCACCTGCACCGCGTACCAGATGTACAGCCCGCAGAAATAGCCGAGACAGATCCACCAGAACCGCGCGGTACGCAAAGCGCGTGCAAGGGTCCAGTCGGTCGCGACCCAGACGGGATCGACGATGTTGGAGACGGGTTTTGCGCTCGATGCATGCGGCGCGGCGTCGCCGTCCGGCTGCAGGCCGATATCCTCGGGTCGCTTGCGCAGAAGCAGGTTGATCGGCGCCAGCACGATCAGCACCATCAATCCCATCGTGGTGCATGCGGTGCGCCAGCCGCTCTGCTCGATCGCATATTGCACCCAGGGCAACAGCGTCACCGAACCGATGCCGACGCCGGCAAAGGCGATGCCGATCGCAAGCCCGCGGCTGCGCACGAACCAGTTCGGCAGGAACAGCGATTGGCCGGAATAGCCGAGACAGACGCTGCCCGAGCCGACCATGACGCCGATGGTGAGATAGAGATGCCAGGGCTCGCGCGTCAGCGGCGCGAGCAAGAGGCCACCGCCCATCAGTACGACGCCGACCAACATCACCGCGCGCGGTCCGGCCCGGTCCATCAGACGTCCGATCAGGGAACTCATGATCGCGGAGGCAACAAAGCCGAAGGAGAATGCGCCCGCGGTGACGCCGCGCTCCCAGCCGAACTCGGACAGGATGGGTGGGTAGAACAGCGAAAAGGCGGTGCGCGCGTTGACACCGATCGCCATGGTGACGAAGACCACGGCGACGATGATCCAGCCGTAGAAGAACGGCAGCGGTTTGCCCTTCATGGCCGGCGTGTCCAGTGCTCGGTGTTGACGGCCCCGGCGGGCGCCTCGCCCTTGATGATCGCAGCGACCTGCCGCACCGTCTCCAGCGCCTGATGCTCGATCGCTTGCGGCGTCAGCCCACCGACATGCGGCGTCGCGACGACATTGGGCAGCTTGGCCAGCTCAGGCGAAGGCATCTGGTCCGGCGCGCGGCCGACATCCATTGCCGCGCCCGCAATCCGGTTCTCGCGCAAGGCAGACGCGAGCGCCGCCTCGTCGACGAGATTGCCGCGCGACAGATTGATAAAGATTGCGTGCCTCTGCATCCTGGCCAGCGCGGTCGCGTTAATCAGGTTCTCGGTCTGCTCATTGGCGATGGCGAGGCAGACGACATAGTCGGCTTCCGCCATGAGTTCGGCGAGCGGCACGTGCCGGATCGTGAGATCGTTCGGAATCGCGAAGGGATCGGCGACCAGCACCTCCATACCGAGCGCTTTCGCGAGCGGCGCGAGATAGCGGCCGATGCTGCCGTAGCCGATGATGCCGATGCGGCTGCCCGCGAGCTGCCGCCCCATCGCTACGTCCGGCTTGCGGCCGGCGTGATAGTCGGCTGACGCGCGCGACACGCCTCGCGAAAGATCGACCATGAAGCCGAGCGCAAGCTCGGCCACCGCCGGCACAAAGCCGGGCGAGGCCCGCGTCACCAGCACACCAACGCTTGAAGCCGCCGCAACGTCGATGTTACGGATGTCGACGGCGCAGCGGACCATCGCGCGCAACTTCGGGAGTTGCGGAAAAATCTCTCCCCTGCCCTCGGTGACGCGGTCGGCGACAATGATGTCGACGTCTTGCGCGGCCGCGGCGAGGCCGGCGGCATCGAGCGGCTCAGCGCCCTCGTGCAGCCTGACATCGGCGATGGCCTGCAAGCCACTCAACGCGCGTTCGCCGTAATATTGCCGCCGGAAGTCGGGTGTGGGGGTCAACAGGATTTTCAAGATCAATATCCGAATGCGCGCGGCAGGTAAGTGCTGATGCCGGGCACGAAGGCGACCACCAGCAGGCACAGGAACAGCAAGCCAAGATAGCCCAGGATCGGCTTCACGGTCTGCTCGATCGGCACATTGCCGATCAGGCATGCGCCGTAAAGCCCCAGGCCCAGTGGCGGCGCAAACAAGCCTATGCCCATCGCGATCACGAGAACCACGCCGAAATGCAGGGGATCGACACCAAGTTTGACGGCAACTGGCAGCAGCAGCGGCCCGAAGATGATCAGCGCTGCCGCCCCTTCTAGCACCGAGCCCATCACGATCAGGACCGCGATCGACAGCAGCATGAACAGCCAGACGCCATTGGTCTTGGACAGCGCCAGCATCATGTCGCCGACCATATGCGGTACTTGCTGGAGCGTCAGGATGAAGGCGAGCGATTGCGCCGCGGCAACGATGAACAGGACCAGACCCGAGCGGGTTGCGGCGTGCACAAAACTTTGCGCAGCGGATTTCCAGCCCAACTCGCGGAAGATCACCGCGCCGACCACAATCGCATAGAGCGCGGCGAAGGCGGAGATTTCGGTGGCGGTGGCGAATCCGCTCTTGAAGCCGAAGAAGATCATGAAGATCAGCCCGAACGAGGCGATCGCGCCGGTCCACAGGCCCGAAATCTCCGTTCGCGGCTCGCTCGCATCCACCACCGCCTTGCGGCCGAAGATCACGGACACCGCGATCAGCGCCAGCGCCATCAGGCCGGCCGGCAGCACGCCGGCGACGAACAGTCCGCCAATCGAGAGATTGGCGACGAAGCCGAGGATGATCAGGTTGATGCAGGGCGGAATGGTTTCGGCCATCACGGCGGAGGCCGCCAGCAGCGCCACCGCGCTGCCTGGATTCTGCTTTGTACGCCGCGCGGCCGGGATCAGCACCGAACCGACGGCGGCGACATCGGCCATCTTGGAGCCGGAGATGCCTGAAAACAGCACCATCGCGGTGACCATCACCACATTCAGGCCGCCGCGCATCTGACCGACCCCGCGCTGCAGCAGCTCGATCAGCCGCACCGACATGCCGTTGGCTTCCATGAGGTAGCCGACCAGGATGAAGAAGGGCACCGCGAGCAGCACGAAATTGTCGATGCCGCGCGCCATCTGCTGGGCGAAGATCACGCCGGGCAGCGTGCCCTCGACCCAGATGAAGGTCAGCGCAGCCAGCGCCAGCGCAAAGCCGATCGGCAGCCCGCAGAACAGCGTGACGAAGAAGCCGACCAGCATCAGCGTGCCCGACGACGGAACCGTATTCGGTGCGAGAGCGTCCCATGCCAGATAAAGGCCGGCGATGACAGCCGTGACAATTACCCCCGAGGTCATGTCGCGCAGCGGCCGGGAGCGGAACAAGTCGAGCGCGAAGATCGTCATGAAGGCCGCGCCGACGCCCATGGGGTAGAAGGTCAATTCCAGCGGCAGGCCCGAGCCGGTGGTCTGGCCCACGGTCAGCGTGCCCATCTTCAGCGCGTTGAAGGCGACATAGCCTGAGATCACCACCATCAGCACGACTGCGACGGACTCGAGCACGGCGCGGATTCTTGTCGGCAACCGGTCGACGAAGAAGGCGACGCCGGGATTGTCGCCGCGGGCGAGCGCGCTTGCCGCGCCGAAGAAGCTCGAGCCGACCATTAGGCCGCGCGCAACGTCGTCGGACCATTCGACCGGCGCATTGAGCAGAAAGCGCAACAGCACCGACACACAGACGACCAGCAGATCGGCTGCGAGCAAGGTTGCTGCGACCGCATCGCTGATCGCGAGCAGCGCCGCAATGATCGGCTGGCGCGCGTGAGGCGCAGCGCCTGACGTAACTTCCATATTACGCCTGGGTCGCGCGGATCGCGTCGACGACCGCCTTGGCTTCGGGATGCGCCTTGATGAAATTGTCGGTCTGCGGCAACACGCGCTTGCGGAACGCCTCGCGGTCGACCTCGACCACGGTGACGCCCTTCTCGACGATGGCAGCCAGCGCCTCCTTCTCAACGGACAACCCGTGCGCGCGGCTGTCGGCGGCGGCCTTTTTCGCCGCATCGACAAAACCCTCGCGCAGCTTCGGGTCCATGCGTTGGAACGTGGCCTCGCTGAAATAGATCGAAAGCGGCGAGAAGATGTGCTGGGTCAGCGCATAGTTCTTCGCGGTTTCGTAGAACTTGCTGGCCAGAATAGTCGGCGGATCGTGCTCGAGCCCGTCGAGCACGCCGGCCTGCAGCGCGGTGTAGATTTCACCGAACGCCAACGGTGTTGCCGCCGCGCCCATCAGCCGCAGGCATTCGGTGATGATCGGGTTCGGCAAGGTCCTGATCTTCAAGCCCGCCAGATCCTCCGGCGTCTTCACCGGCTTCTTCGACAGCACGCTGCGCGCACCGAAATTATAGCACCAGGCGATGATGCGGATGTTGGCGCCCTTGAGCAGCGCATCCTCGATCGGCTTGGCCGCGCCGCCGTCGAACGCCTTGGTCTGCTGCTGGTAGCTGGTGAAGAGATAGCCGAGGTCGAAAGTGCCGACGAGCGGCACCAGATTGGCCGAGATCGACGAGCCCGACACCATCATGTCGATGACGCCGAGCTTGACCGAATTGATGACGTCGATCTCTTGGCCGAGCTGGTTGTTGGGAAAAAACGTGACGTCGATCTGGTCGCCGAGCCCGTTGCCTTTGATGTTCTTGACGAGGTTGTCGTAGTAGACGCGGCCGTTGGCGTATTTGGGGTCGTCGGGCAGCGACGAGGAGCATTTCAGCTTCAAGGTCGCGGCCTCGGCGCGGCCGATGATCGCGGGCGAGGCGATCAGGAGGCTGGCCGCTGCCGTCGATGACTGGATGAAGCGGCGGCGGCTGACTGGCGCGGGCGTCATGAGCGTTCTCCCCCGAAGTGTTTTGCCGGCGCGATCGATGCCGCGCGTTGGCGAGACTGTAGGGGGAAAGGGCTGGGGTGGGCAAGGTGGAGCAATTGCGAAGAACGCGTAGCAACCATTAACTGACGGCGTGGGTGTCAGTCCAAGGTGTTCCACGGGCTACAACGGTGTTGGCGTAGATCAGGAGCTTCCTGGCGCAAGCGACGAGGGCGGCGTTGTGAGCCTTCCCCTTGGCTTTGAGCCGCGTGTAGAGGTCGATCAGGGCTTTATTCCATCGGAAGGCGGCGGGAAGCGCGGCTGCGAAGAGAGAGCGCCGGAGGCGGCCGCGTCCGCCGGCAATGTGCCTTTGGCCTTTGTGTTTGCCGCTCTCGTCGTCGAAGGGAGCAAGGCCGGCGAGTGCAGCCGCCTCTTCGCGATTGACGCGGCCGAGCTCGGGCATGCGGATGATGAGCGCGAGCCCGGTGCGCTCGCCGATACCGGGAACGCTCAGCACGAGATCAAGGCGAGCAGCGAGATCGCGGTGAGCACGTAGTTGCCTGGCAATGAAGCGGATCTGGGTAAGCCGTCGTGCCTTCAACCGCGCGATGTCGCCAAGGACGGTGTGTCGCAATCCGGGGTCGTTGATATGTTCGAGCCGGACCTTGAAACGGGCCATGTCCTCCTCGATCTGCTCGAGGAAGGTCAGATGGTCCGCAAGGCTGGCCAAGCGCTGATCGGGCTCGATCCGGGGCTTCTCCATGACAGCCGTGCAAGCTGCAATCAGAGCCGCGTCGAGCGTATCGTTCTTGGCCCGCTGAAGATGAACGCGCGCGAAGGCGCGCACCTGGAGCGGTTGCAGGATCAGGACCGTAAAGCCGGCTTCCTGCAGATGCCTGACGACTCCGCGTTCATAGCCTCCCGTCGCCTCGATCCCCACACGCTCGATCCCGGCCTTCGCCAGCTCCGAGCGCAAATGCTTCCAGCCTCGCAAGGCATTCTCTACACGCCAATGCAAGTTCTGGCCGTGTACTGCGATATCCAGCTTGTCCTTGGCCGTATCAATGCCGGCCACTGCCGTGTTAGTCTTCGTCATCTTCGTCGATCCCTGCCTTGTGAAGCGAACCAAATTGTTCCGGCAACCATCCGGGTCCGATGAAGTTCTGACGACGATCACGCTACGGGGCAGCAACAAACTGCTCAGGGTGGGTTCGATCCGATCGCCAGACGCTCTGCCGCGGATGGCCGTCCGCGGCAGAGCATTCCTTTCGGAACACCCTCACAATATCCCAATCGCGCTATTACAAGGGTGGGTTAGCCAACGGGTCGCGCAAACGCGCGCCCGATGACAGGCTCCGCGTAACCCACCACTTCTCCATCCGCGGCAACAGAAGAGGTGGGTTACGCCTTCTGCTGTCGCTCGTGGAATCACCGAGCACGTGATTTGGCTAACCCACCCTACGATTGCGAGGACGAGCCTTCGCATTCCCGCGGCGCTGACGCGTCCGGGTGAGGCATCGTCGGTGTCCCCCATAAAACAGAGGGCGCAGGGAATGCCGGGCGCTGGCCGCACCCGCAGCCTCGCGTGCAAAATGAAAAAAGCACACGAGCATAGTCACTACAGGTTCACCGGAAACACCCGGCATTCCCGCACGCGAAATGGTTTTAACGGCTGCTCCGTGCTCTCCCCGGAGTCTCGGGCTTGTTAGCCTCCGTCGTCCGCGGGATCATCACCCGCGGACTTGACCCCAGCGTCGAGGGGACAGGACCACACGGCTTGACCGTACGCGTTGCGCCGCACGTCTTGCGACCCAATGTGTCCATCGCATCCCGCCTCACGTCTGGTGACGAATGGCCATCACGTCCCTCGTGTCGAGGCGAGATGGCTTCGTTAAAACATAAATACTGTATTTCGGAAAGCTATTTATTTTTGTGCGAGGCGCTTGACTCGTCGGGCAAAACAGGCGGCGCACTTTGGTGTTTTGCCCGTCGTGTCGCGGCGGCAACACTCGCGCCGGCGCCGCGTCAGAACATCGCAGCTGCTTCGATCACTGCTACTACGGGTTGAGGGTATTTCCGCGCATGGGGCAGCACATTTGACCTATATTTAGTGCAATTTTTCAGTGACTTCGTGACGCTATGCCACACCGACTGAGAACTTGCCTGCGCGCCTGATTTAACCTAGCGTATTGTTGCGTCAGGTGGATCAACAAACGACAAGAAGACGAGTTGAAGCGTACGCGCAAGGGGATTTGGAATGCTGCAGCCCGAACTCGAGCGCAGCGACAACAGACCGGGTGAGAACACCGGCGACATGATTTGGGTTGCCGGCGGAACTTTCCGCATGGGCTCCGACCATCATTATCCGGAAGAGGCCCCCAGCCATCGCGTGACCGTCGACGGCTTCTGGATCGACCGCACGCCGGTCACGAACCGGGACTTCAAGGCGTTCGTCAAGGCGACCGGCTACGTCACCACGGCGCAGGTCCCGCCGGACCCGAAGGACTATCCCGGCGCCCTCCCCGAGATGATCTATGCGGGATCGCTGGTGTTCGCGCCGCCGCCGCGCGTGACTAACCTCAGGGATTGGAGCCAGTGGTGGACCTTCATGAAGGGCGCCGATTGGCGGCATCCGGATGGGCCCCGTAGCAACATCAATGTGCTCGACAACCATCCCGTCGTGCACGTCTCCTACGACGACGCCCTAGCCTACGCCCAATGGGCCGGCAAGGATCTGCCGACCGAAGCCGAATGGGAGTTCGCCGCGCGCGGCGGGCTGGACGGCGAGGAGTTCGCCTGGGGCAACGCGCTCAGCCCCGGCGGAGCGCAGATGGCCAACACATGGCAGGGAAATTTCCCGACACAGAACCTCTGCGAAGACGGATTTGAGCGCACCTCGCCAGTGAGTGCTTTTCCGCCGAACGGCTACGGCGTCAGCGACATGATCGGCAATGTCTGGGAATGGACCAGCGACTGGTGGTCCGACCGGCACGAGGGCGATGCGGCGAAGGCCTGCTGCATTCCCTCAAATCCGCGTGGCGGCCCCGAGGCCGCCAGCCTTGATCCAAATCAACCCAACATCCGTATTCCCCGAAAAGTTCTGAAGGGCGGTTCGCACCTTTGCGCGCCGAATTATTGCCGCCGTTACCGTCCCGCCGCGCGCCATGCCGAGCCGGTCGATACGTCAACGAGCCACGTCGGATTCCGCTGCGTGAAGAGGACACCGGGCGCGGGATAAAGAATCGTCAGTCATCAGAGTGAAGAAGGAGCCAAACATGCCCGACGACACCAGGGAGCAAGGCCGACACGAGGCGCCATCGAACGAAAGGGAAGACCGTGCACCCAGCCGCCGCAACATCCTGCTCGGTTCGTCGGCGCTGGTGGCCGCGGCGACAATGACCTCCGGCGCGCTGGCGCAGGCTCAGAAGGCAGCTCCGGCTGCAGCCCCCACTACCGCCGCGACGTCCGGGCGCCCACCGAACATCCTCGTCATCTTTGGCGACGATATCGGCCAGACCAACATCAGCGCTTACTCGTTCGGCGTGGTCGGCCACAAGACGCCGAACATCGATCGCATCGCCAAGGAAGGCATGATGTTCACCGACTATTACGCGGAGAACAGTTGCACGGCGGGCCGCTCGACATTCATCACGGGCCAGTCGTGCCTGCGCACCGGTCTTTCCAAGGTCGGCGCACCCGGCGCACCGGTCGGCCTTCAGCCGGGGGATATCACCATTGCGCAAGCGCTCAAGCCGCTGGGCTACGCGACGGGACAGTTCGGCAAGAACCATCTCGGCGATCGCGATGAATATCTGCCGACCAATCACGGCTTCGACGAGTTCTTCGGCAATCTCTATCATCTCAACGCCGAGGAAGAACCCGAGCAACCCTACTGGCCGAAGAACGATCCGGAGTTCCTCAAGGCCTATCATCCGCGCGGCGTCATCCGCAGCTTTGCCGGCGGCAAGATCGAGGACACCGGGCCGCTGAACAGAAAGCGGATGGAGACGATCGACGACGAAACCACGGCCGCTGCGATCGACTTCATCAAACGCCAGGTACAGGCCAACAAACCGTTCTTCACCTGGATGAATACGACGCGCATGCATGCCTTCACGCATGTCCGCGAGTCGATGCGCGGACAGAGCGGCATGGTCGGTAATGAATACGCCGACGGCATGGTCGAGCATGACGGCGACGTCGGCAAGCTCCTGAAGGCGCTCGACGACCTCGGCATCGCCGACAACACCATCGTCGTCTACACCACCGACAACGGTCCCAACCAATGGTCGTGGCCCGACGCCGCAACGACGCCGTTTCGCAGCGAGAAGGATACCAACTGGGAAGGCGCGTTCCGTGTGCCGGCAATGGTCCGCTGGCCCGGCAAGATCAAGGCGGGAGAGGTCTCCAACGGAATCGTCTCGGGTCTCGACTGGTTTCCGACGCTGCTTGCGGCGGCCGGCGACGCAGATGTCAAGGACCGGCTGCTCAAAGGCTGGCAGCCGGCCGGCAATTCGACCACCTTCAAGAACCACCTCGACGGCTATAACCAGCTCGATTACCTGACCGGCAAGTCGCCGAAGAGCGCGCGCTCCGACTTTTACTATTTCAACGACGATGGCGATCTGGTCGCGATGCGCTTTGACGACTGGAAGATCGTCTTTGCCGAGCAGCGCAGACCCGGAGGATTGGTGGTCTGGGCCAATCCCTTCACGACGCTACGCGTGCCGAAGATCTTCAATCTCCGCATGGACCCGTATGAGCGCGCCGACGTCGTCTCCGACCAGTACTACGACTTCTTCGCCAAGAACGATTACATCGCGGTGAAGGGACAATTGAAAGCCGCAGCCTTCCTTCAGACCTTCGCGGAGTACCCGCCAAGCCAGCGCCCCGCGAGTTTCAATGTCGAGGGCGTTCGCAAGCAGGTCGACAAGGCCATCGACAAATCTTTCAAGGACCGTGGCATCGAGAAATAGCCGCAGCCGGCGGCCGGCACTATGCCGGCTGCCGCTGCCTTGGTGTACCCGATAACTTCTGCGCGCGCTGACGAAAGTGACCGGTCATGAAGCGACGCGAATTCATCAAGTTGGTCAGTAGCGCTGCGGCCGCGTGGCCACTGGCGGCGCAGGCCGAGCAGCCCGCCATGCCCGCGATCGGCTTCGTTACGACCACGATGAAGCATTCTGCAAGATTTCTGGACAATGTTCGCAAGGGACTTGCGGAATATGGATATGTCGAGGGCCAAAATTACAGGTTCGAAATCCTGGAGACCGATTTTCAGAATGACCGCATGCCGACGCTGTACCGGCAGCTGGTCGAGCAGAAAGTCACGCTGATCATCGTGGTCTCGACCATGGGGCTGCAGAACGCCAAGGCAGTGACGCAATCCATCCCCGTGGTTTTTTCGATCGGATCGGACCCTGTCGAAAACGGCTTTGTCGCAAGCCTGAACAAGCCCGGCGGCAACATGACCGGCATTTACAGTCTTGGCATCATGCTATCGGGCAAGCGGCTCGAGGTGCTCCACGAGCTGGTCCCCGCCGTGGCGAAGTTCGCCTTCCTCGCGGACCCGGGCAACACGACCTTCGGCAAGCTTCAAATGCAGCAGGTTCAGACCGCGGCGAACGCGCTTGGCGTTGGAATATCCTATGTCTATGCGCACGATCCGGACGAGTTTGGCGCCGCATTCGAGGCCGCCATTCGCGAGGGCGCAGGCGGCATGGTCATCGGCGCTGACGCCCTGTTCGCCGGCGGCAATGCCACGACATTGGCGGCTGTCGCGGAGCGTTACCGGCTGCCTGTCATCTATGTCGACGACGTTCCCGTGAAGGCGGGAGGACTGATCAGCTACGCGGCCGATCAGGACGAACCTCACCAGGTCGTGGGCCGCTACGCGGGCCGCATCCTGAAAGGCGAGAAGCCGGCGGATATTCCGGTGCAGCTATCGACGAGGACGACACTGATCGTCAACTTGAAGACGGCCAAGGCGATGGGGATCACGGTACCGCTGCCGTTGCTCGGCCGCGCTGATGAGGTGATCGAATGAGAGCAAGAGTTGGAGCAATCTCGGTGAAGAAAGCTATTTTTGCCGCCATGGCACTTTCCTTCCTTTGCAGTTCCGCAACGGCACAGACACAATCGCCGGAAGATCGCCTGCTGCAAGGCCGCGCTGCCGAAGCCGTGATCTGGGCCATGCCCGCGGTCAACACCGACCTGATGCTGCAGGCTGCGTTGAAGGCGGGCGCGAAAGAGAACGAGATCGTATACTGGTCCCGGCCGCCCGATTGGCGCAACCAGACGCTGACGCCGAACCCCGACGCGATCTATCTGATGACGTTCTTCAATACGAAGGACGGACCTGTCGTGATCGATATTCCGCCGGCCGGCGACGACGGCTCTTTCACCGGCAATATCGACGACATCTGGCAAATGGCGCTGGAAGACGCCGGCCCGTCGGGTGCCGACAAGGGCGCCGGCGGAAAATATCTGCTGCTTCCGCCCGGATATGCCGGCAGCGTCCCAACGGGATATATCGCGCTGCCGATGCGCACCATGAGCGGCTACGCGCTGATCCGGTCCACACTGCGGAGTCACGCCGATGCCGATGTGGCAAAAGCGGTCGCCTATGGCAAGCGACTCAAGGTGTATCCGCTCAAGGACGCGGCAAACCCGCCGCCGACCAAATTCACCGACGCTGCCGATGTTCTCTTCGATTCGACGATTCCCTATGACATGCGCTTTTTCGAATCGCTGCACCGGATCATCCAGAACGAGCCGTGGCTCGAGCGCGACAAGGCAATGATCGATCCCCTGCGGTCGCTGGGCATCGAAAAGGGCAAGCCGTTCGCGCCGGACAACAAGACGGTTGCGGCCCTCAATGAGGGCATTCGTCAGGCGCACGCGTGGCTGTATCATGCAGATACAGCGTTCGAGCCCTATTTCGCAGGCACCCACTGGGTGGTCCCCGCTTCACCGGATTTGGTGAAGGCGGGATCGAACGGTTACGCCGATCCGGATATCTATCCGATCGACGCGCGCGCCGTCACCTATTCGATGGGTTATGTCGGCATCAAGCGCCTCGGCGCCGGCCAATTTTATCTGATGACCACAACCGACAAGGACGGCGACGGCCTCGACGGCGGCAAGAGCTACCGTCTGACCGTTCCACCGAATCCGCCGGTCGGGCAATACTGGTCCGTGACGGCCTATAGCCGCGATACGCATGCGTTGATCAAGGACGTGCCGCGCGCCAGCCGATCTTCGCAGGTCGCCGATCTCAGCAAGAATGCCGACGGGTCGGTGGACATCACCTTTGGGCCGCAAGCTCTTGCGGGCAAGGACAGCAATTGGGTGCCGACAAAACAAGGCGAGCGCTTCGAGCTGCTGTTTCGCCTTTATGCGCCGACCAAGCCGCTGTTCGAAAAGACATGGGCGCTGCCGGACCTGGTGAAGGCCGACGCGCAAACATCCGGAGAACGGAAATGAAGGCTTTGACGATCGCGACTGTCGCACTGATATGTCTGGCTTCTGCGGCTCGCGCACAAACCAGCGTTCCCGTCACCGCCGACAACTTTGCGCGAGCGGAGACCGATCTCTATTTCGGCAACGCCGTGAAGGACGCCGGTGGCGTCGGCAAAATGTATCATCATCGCGAGCCGATGCAGATCGACAAGCAAACTGTCATCCGCCCCAATCGCGACACCCTGTATTCTCCGGCGGTGTTCGACCTCGACGCGGGCCCGGTCACGATTACGCTCCCGGATGCCGGCAAGCGGTTCCGCTCGATGCAGGTAATCAATGAGGATCACTACGTCGTCGGCACTGTGGAATACCGGCCAGGCACCTACACATTCGACAAGGCGAAAGTCGGGACGCGCTATGTGTTGATTGCCTTGCGGACGCTGGTCGATCCAAACGACTCGAAGGATGTGGACCAGGTCCACGCGCTGCAGGACGCCACCAAGGTCAGCCAGAGGAACGCCGGCAAATGGGAGGTCCCGAACTGGGATCCGGCCAGCCAGAAGAAGGTGCGAGACGCGCTGCTGGCGCTCGGTTCGACCATTCCCGATTTCAAGAGCGCGTTCGGCGCCAAGGGCCAGGTCGATCCTATCCGGCACCTGATCGGATCGGCGGTCGGCTGGGGCGGCAATCCCGACAAGGAAGCCACCTATTTGAACATCACCCCGAGCAAGAATGACGGCAAGACGGTCTACAAGCTCGACGTAAAGGACGTGCCGGTCGACGGTTTCTGGTCGATCAGCCTCTACAACGCCGAAGGCTATTTCCAGAAGAACGACGCCAACGCCTATTCGATCAACAACATCACCGGCAAGAAGAATGCGGACGGATCGATGACCGTCCAGTTCGGCGGCTGCGACGGCAAGGCGATGAATTGCCTGCCGATCGTGCCGGGCTGGAACTACACTGTGCGGCTCTATCGCCCGCGCGCGGAAATCCTGAGCGGCAAGTGGAAATTCCCGGAGCCGAAACCCGCGAGCTGAATTGATGACCGGCCTCGACATCTTCGCCTGGATCGTGCTCGTCATCCTCGCCGCGAGCGTCGTCGCATTGTTCTGCATCGCGGGCTGGCTGCCCGGGCATGTCGCCAAAACACGCAACCACCCTTGGGCCGAGGCAGTGACGGTGGCGGGCTGGATCACCCTGATCTGCGGCTTTGCGCTGTGGCCGGTCGCGTTGATCTGGGCCTATGTCGATGTTCCCCGGCGTGAAGCGGAGACGCGGCCATGATGATCGCGATCATGGCCGTCTATCTGATGCTGCTGTTCGTCATCGTGCGGCTCGGCATCGTCAGCTTCAACCTGTTCTGGAAAGCCTCGCCCTTCATCGTGCTGCTGCTGCTCAATCTCCTGCTCTTCATTCCAATGGGCTGGGGCGCACCGCAGGGCTCGGCGCTGGTGGGACGCAACTCGGTCGCCATCGTGCCCGACGTCGCGGGCGAAGTGACCGAGGTGCCGGTCGCCGCCAACACGCCGCTGAAGGCCGGCGATCTGCTGTTCAGGATCGATCCCACGCCCTACGCGGCGCAGGTCAAAGCGATCGAGGCGCAGCTCAAGCTGTCGAAGACGCGCCTAGCGCAGATGACGCAACTGTTCGAGCGCGATTCCGGCCGCGGCTTCGACGTCGAGCAGCGGCAGTCCGAGGTCGATCAGCTCTCCGGCCAGCTCGAGGGCGCGCAGTGGAATCTGGACAAGACAGTCGTCAAGGCGCCTGGCGACGGCTACGTCACCAACCTCGCGCTGCGCAAGGGCGCGCGGGTCGGGAACCTGCCGCTGTCGCCGGTGATGGCCTTCATAGACACATCGAGCACCATTATCGTCGTCGAGATCGCCCAGAACGACGCGCGCTATGTGGTCACAGGACAAGAGGTCGAGATCACCTTCAAGTTCGCGCCAGGCCACGTCTACACAGGCAAGGTCGAGAGCGTGCTGCAGGCGATCGCGACCGGGCAGACGCAGACTTCGGGCACTGCGGTCGCACCAAAGGCAATCGAGGCCGCACCGTTCGTGGTGCGCGTCAAGCTCGATGACGGGGCCCTCGCCACACGACTTCCGGCCGGCAGCGCAGGCACGGCGGCGATCTACACCGACGATGTCCAGTTCGCGCACTTCATCCGGCGCGTGCTGCTGCGCCAGATCGCGATCCTGAATTACGTCAATCCGTTCTAGTACCGCGCCTTGACTGGCATCTTCGGTTTCTCCGGCGCCGACGGCGCAAACGTCAGCGTGGCCATGAAGGTCTGCGTGGTCGGCCGGTTCTCGGTCACGACGTCCCAATAGCCGCGAACGTTCAAATAGCCCGTGTAGCCTTGCCAGGCGGGGAAGAAGATGCCGATCTGCGGGCCGATGCCGACCGAGTGGCCCTTGAAATCACCGAGCTTGGCGCCGGCGCCGCTGTCGTCGGTGATCTGATCGTAGACATAGCCGACGACGCCGACATGAACGCTCTTGCTGACGAAGTGCGAGGCGGCCCAGTCGAAATGAAAGTCGACGCCGTTGCGGTATTGCAACGCGTCGTTGATGCCGTTGTAGGTGAGGCCGGCGACCATCGACAGCTCGTTACCGGTCTTCGGATTGAGATAGGTGTAGCCGACGCCGCTATCGACGGCGGTATAGCCGGGACTGAGATTGGCGAGCCGCGTGGGATCATAGGTGCCGCTCGGGATGTTGCCGAGCACGTACCACATGTAATTGTTGACGCCCTGATTCCACTTCAGCGTGGCGAGATAATAGACGTCGGCAAACGTCGTCCGCTCGTCATGAACGTTTCCGGAAATCGTATTGCCGCGTGGCCCGGTCAGCGTGGCGCCGATGCCGATGCCGACATTGCCGGGCACTCCGGCGGCGCCAACGGTCAATTGCCCGCCCAGCACCGGCGTTTCGAAGGTGTAGGCCGGCAGGAAGCCCAACGCGTCGGCGCGCGCATGCAGGCCGGCGACGATCGAGGCATTGTTTTGCAGTGCCTGGCCGCTGCCTGCGTTCGCTTCGAGATGGAGATAGATGCTCGTAAAGCTCCAGCCGGCCTGCCCCGGCACGGCGGAAAGACTGCCCATCGATCCCGGCAGCCAGAAGCCCACGCCGCCGGCGTCGGCGCGGGCGAGCGAGGGTGCGAGCCACATGACTGCAGCGACAGCAGCGGCGAGAACATAGCTAGCGCGTCGACCTCTCGCCATGCGCCCTCCTGTTCGGATTGTTTGCGCGGCCGGGAAATCAGAGACGAACAGTCCGCCTGAATTGCGGGGTACGCAACGTGCGGCCGCAAACTTCCGGGAGTTGTGACAAAATCATCACGCAACCAAGCGAGTCAAAATGTCGCAGGGGAACTCGATCGCGCAGGCGCAACTGTTTGCGCGCCGTGTCGCCGCGGTAACACTCGCGCGCGTCATAGTGGCGTAAGCTTGAGCCGAATCTCGAATCCGGGGACGGGACGAAGAGATGGGGACCAAGCACCTCCTTTTGGGGACGGCGGCGTTGCTGGCGGCGATCGGCGGCGCGCAGGCCGCGGACCTGCCGCTCAAGGCCAAGGCGATCGAGTACGTCAGGATCTGCTCGCAATACGGCGCGGGATTCTTCTACATCCCCGGCACCGACACCTGCATCAAGCTGGGCGGCTATTTGCGCGCCGACGTCACCTTCAATGCCGCCGGCGCCCATGGCCAGCCGGCGTGGAACGGCGACGCCGGGGAGCAGAACCGCTATCACAACTATTTCGTCGACCGTTCGCGCATGATGCTGAACATCGATACGAGGACCGCCACGGAATATGGCCTGGTCCGCACCTACGGCGCGGCCAAGTTCCAGTTCACCACCCAGGGCGCCGGCACGGTCAACCCGAACTCGTTCAGCACGTCGCTGCCGGTCGCCGGCACCAGCGGGCTGGAGAACCAGCCGGGTGAAGGCTATGTCGCCGTCACGGATCTCTTCGTGCAGTTCGCAGGCTTCACCTTCGGCAAGTCGGCGTCCGCCTATGCAAACCCCTGGCAGGGCACGCCCGGCAACATCACGGCGTTCCTGCTGGGCGGCCACCAGAACGACAACTCTGGACCCAGCAACATCCAGTACACGGCGTCATTCGGCAACGGCGTGACGGCTACGATCGGCCTCGATGATCCCGTCGCGTGGGATCGTACCGCCGTCTACAATCTGTCGCTGCCGCTGAATGCGACGCTCAACACCAGCAACGCTTATGCCGGCGTGCACGCGCCCGAAATCGTCGGCAACATCCGTGTCGACCAGGATTGGGGCCTGTTCCAGATTTCAGCCGCCGGACATGAAGTCAACGGCTCCTACAACATCCTGAACCCGACCGGCACGGCCGCGGTGCCCGCCGGTTCGCTAGCGCCGCCCGGGGGCGCGCCGAACACGCTGTCGGAAATCTCCGGTCATCCCGACACCAAATGGGGCGGCGCCGTGATGGCCTCGCTGAATATCAAGAACCTGCCGACCGGGACCGGCGACGACATCAAGATGGATGCGAGCTACGCCAGGGGCGCCACCAAGTACATCATCGGGACCGATGCCACCTCGCCGAGCTTCGCCATGTACGGCGGCTCGTCGCGCGCCTATCAAAGTATCGGCTTCGGCGCCACCACCGACGCGGTCTATCTGCCGACGGCGTTCGGCGGCGACGGCGCGCTGCATCTCACCGAATCCTGGGGCATGCGCGGCGCGTTCAACCACAATTGGGATGCGCACTGGGCGACCAGCGTGTTCGGCACCTATTCGGCGGTGCGTTACGACGCCACCGCCAAGCTGTTCATCTGCGCGAACTACACCACGCCCGCCAAGGCGGTCAGCGCCGACTATGTCTGCAATCCGGATTTCAACGTGTCGCAACTCGGCGGCAACATTCGCTGGACGCCGGTCAAGGGACTAACATTCACGGCCGAAGCGCAATGGCTGCATCTCGACCAGAAATTCGCAGGCACCGCGACCCTGGCGGCGACCGCGCCAAAGCCGACGACGGTGTACGAGTTCAGGGATCAGGATACGTTCCTGCTGCAGCTGCGGGCGCAACGGAATTTCTGAGAGTCCAGTTGCCCGCTGCTGCGGTCCGTAGGGTGGGCAAAGCGACTACCGTTGACGGTCCTTCAACCCGGGGCGGCATAAGCGTGCCCACCATTCCCAGTGTGCCTGTGAAGGTGGGCACGGCGCATTCGCGACGACGCTTCGCGTCGCGCGGAGCGCCTTTGCCCACCCTACGCTTCCGCAGCGCACGCGTGCGCCGCACACGTCATCTATTGCATCGCGCTGTGTTGCAGCAGTCACAGTCGAATCGGCACCGGTCGGATATGAGACGAGGTGTATGGCCGCAAACAAGGTAACGGCGGTACACAGGCTTGGTCGTCTGCTGACGCAAGGTCACCTTCAAAGCCGCCTCTCGCGAGGCGGCTTTTTTTCTGCGCCGCGGATTGATCTCATCGGCGCTGGAAATGCTGTAATCTGCCCATCGACGAACTCGGGGACGTGAAGCGATGGCGCAGCAAAGCGAAAAATCCTGGCCGCTGTTTCGCTCGCTCGCATCGTGGCGGGCAACCGACCTGCCCGGCGATCTCATTGCAGGCCTGACATTGGCCGCGATCGCGATCCCCGAGCAGATGGCAACCGCGCGACTCGGCGGGTTCGAACCGCAGATCGGCTTCTTCGCCTTCATCGCCGGCAGCGTCGGCTTCGCCATGCTCGGCGGCAACCGCTTTTTGTCCTGCGGCGCCAACTCCACCATCACGCCGATTTTCGCCGGCGGACTCGCCGCGCTCGCTGCGACCGGTTCGGCCGACTATCAGACGCTGGCGATCGCGCTGGCGCTGATCGTAGGCGTGATGCTTATGGCCGGCGGCCTGTTCAGGCTCGGCGGCATCGCCAACCTGCTGTCGGTGCCGGTCACCGTCGGATTCCTGCTCGGCATCTCCGTGCACATCATGGTGTCGCAATTGCCGGGCGTGCTCGGTCTTCCCTCGCCATCGGGCTCGACGCTCGATCGCATCGGCGCGATCGCGGGCGAACTCGGCGGGTCCAACCCCGTCACCATCCTGATCGGCCTCGGCGTGCTCGCCGCGGTGGTCGTCTCCGAGATGGTCAGCGCGAAAATTCCGGGCGCGCTGATCGGCCTGGTGGCCGCAACGCTGGCGGTGATCGGCGCCGGACTCGAGAGCAAGGGCGTCAAGGTGGTCGGCACGGTGCCGGCGACCTTGCCGATGCCGACGCTGCCGGAGCTTTCGCCGGACCGCTGGCTGCGGCTGGTGCCGCTCGCCTTCGTGATCGCGATCGTGGTGATGGTGCAGACCGCGGCGACGACGCGCTCGTTCCTGTCAGATCCGAAAAAGCCCGCCGACGTCGACCGCGACTTCCTCGGCGCCGGCGCCGGCAGTGTGCTTGCGGGCATCTTTGGCGCGTTTCCGGTGAATGCCAGCCCGCCGCGCACCGGCATCGTCGCCGAGACCGGCGGGCATTCGCAACTCGCCGGCCTCGCCGCCGCGGCGATCGTGCTGGCGCTGCTCGCCTTCGGCACCGGGCTGCTCAAGCACGTGCCCGATGCCGCGCTCGGCGGCATTCTGCTGTTCGTCGCGCTGCGCATCATCCGGGTGAAACAGATCGCCTTGATCTATCGCCAGTCGATCTGGGAATTCGCGCTGATCCTTGCGACCGCGGCCTGCATCATCGCGCTGCCGATCCAGCAGGGCGCGGCGCTCGGCATCATCCTGTCGCTGATTCACGGCATCTGGAGCACGATGCGCGCAAAGCTCACCACATTCGAGCGCGTGCCTGATACCACGATCTGGTGGCCGGCCTCGCCGCCGCATCTCGAGATGAAGGGCGAACGGCTGCCCGGCGTCGCCGTGGTCGGCCAGCAGGCGCCGCTATCCTTTCTCAACGCGCCGACGTTTCGCAGCGAGGTCATGAAAGTCGTCAACGACGAGAAGCCAAAGCTATTGGTGCTGGAGGCCAGCGGCATGGTCGAGATCGACTTCACCGCGGCGCAGGTGCTGATCGAGCTGTTCCGGGACTGCAATGATCAGGGCGTGACGGTCGCGCTGGCGCGGCTGGAGTCGGTGCGCGCGCAGGACGCCTTCGAGCGGTTCGGAATCTACGAGGCGCTGCCGCGCGACCACGTCTTCCACAGCGTGGACGAGGCGGTGCGGAAGCTGGGGAAATAACTGTCCTCTCGTCATTGCGAGCCAACGGGTCCGGCCCTCTTGGGCCGGCCCGATGACGGGCTCCACGAAGCAATCCATCTCGCCGCGTTCGTGGATAGATGGATTGCTGCGTCGCTTCCGCCTTCGCCCTGCGGGCTACGGCGGACAAGTCGCTCCTCGCAATGACGATACGTTACGCCACGATGCGCGGCGCGGCGGTCGCCGCATCGCCGGTGTTCGGCGTGCCGGTCGGCTCGATCAGCAGGATATGCACCTCGCCGCGCGCGACGGGGCGATGCTCGACGCCCTTGGGCACCACAAACACCTCGCCGGGATTGAGCGTGACCGTGCGGTCGCGCAGTTCGATGTCGAGCGTGCCCTTGAGCACGAGAAAGAAATCGTCGGTGTCGTCGTGTTTGTGCCAGTGGAACGGTCCTTCCAGCTTGGCGACCATGATGTCGTTGCCGTTGTAGGTCGCGACCGTGCGCGGCGAGAAGCGGTCGGTGAAGGTCGCGAGTTTCTCAGTCAGATTGGCAGCAGCTTTCATGAGCGTTCCCCGTGCAAGGGTCCAACCGGATGCGTCAAGCGACGGGAGCCCGGTCGATCGAGAATAACACGCTGGCGGAGCGGGCACAGATGCCGGCGCTAAACCCTTTGTTACTCGATCACTTCGTCGGCGCGTGAAAGCAGCGTCGGCGCAACCGCCAGGCCGAGAGCTTTCGCCGCCTTCAGGTTGATGACGAGCTCGAACATCGTGGGCTGTTCGACCGGCAGGTCCGCGGGCTTTTCTCCCTTCAGGATTCGGCCGACATAGACACCAGCCTGCCGTGATGCGCCGTTGATGCTTGCCCCGTAGCTCATGAGGCCGCCGGCGCGTGCGAACTCCTGATATGGAGAGATGGTTGGTATCGCATCGCGTACAGCCAGCGCGGCCAACTTGTCGCTCCGTGCGTTCAGAAACGTATCGGCTCCAATGACAAGCCCGCCCGTCCGGCGCTCTTTCATCGTCGAGAAGATCGCTTCAAAGTCACGCTCCTCGCTTGCGTTCAGCACCTGAAGGTCAAGCCCGAGCTTGAGGGCAGCTGCGGGAACGTTTCTTGACTGGACTCGCGCGATTGCCGGATTGGTCGGATTGATCAGAAGCGCAATGATGGATGCCGCAGGAGCCAGCTCATGCAGCAGCCCCAGCTGCTTTGGTCCGAGATCGGCACCCATCGTCGTCACGCCAGTGAGATTGCCGCCGGGCCGGTTCATGCTGGCGACGATTCCTGCTTCCACCGGATCGACTGCTATCCGGAACACGACGGGCACCGTCGTCGTCGCGGCTTTTGCAGCGAGGACGGAGGCCGTACCGCCGAGCACGACCAGTATCGACACCTGCTGCCGCACCAGTTCGGTTGCGAGCGTGGGCAATCGCTCATTGTGCCCCTCCGCCCACCTATACTCGATCGCGACATTGCGACCTTCCACATAGCCCGTCTCGCCGAGGCCTTGCCGAAACGCCGCCACGCGGTCAGCCCAGGATGCCGACGTTTCGCTGCCGAGAAAGCCGATCACGGGCATCGCAGGCTGCTGCGCGCGTG
This sequence comes from uncultured Alphaproteobacteria bacterium, assembly GCA_963794775.1. GTDB lineage: Bacteria > Pseudomonadota > Alphaproteobacteria > Rhizobiales > Xanthobacteraceae > Bradyrhizobium. The sequence goes on from CAWCGA010000037.1 coordinate 26,814, forward strand.
CGAGAGCGGGCAGCAAAGCCACGGTGCCACCCATCAATGAGATAAATTTGCGCCGACGCATGCCCGTCCCTACCCGATTATCTGATCTTAACGCCCGAGTGAGCGCTTCGACAGGGACCGGCGATTGTACCCGCATGCGGTTTGCATGCTGGCCGCGCTAAAACGCCGCGGCATGGGAGTACATGCGGGGGTGCGATGGGCGTGAAGTCCGCTTCAGTCTACCGCTCCAACTCGGGATGATCGCGCATCACCATGTCGCGAATGGCCGGCGCCTGGATGGCGCGGAACAGGATCTGCGCAGTTTTGGTGTTGTTGGCTGTCAGACAAAGGTCGACGATCTCGCGCACGGCGGCGTCGCGCATCAACGCGTCCGACATCTTCATCGCGATTTCCATCGCCGTCCTGGCCGCGCGCTCATAGCGGTCGCTTTCGAGCTGCTGTTTCCTCTGCGCCGACCGCTTGCCGTTGTCGGCGAGGTGAGCGGCCTGCTCCGCGCTGTCGGTGGCGGAGCGGCAGATGGCGCGGACGCGCTCGGCGGCCTCGATGTCGCCGAGCGGGCCGTCGAGCGGCTCGTCCCAGACCTCTCCCGGCTTGTCCTTGCCAAAACGCCACATCACGCCCCGCCCCGCACTCCGCCCTCTACCGTGCCCATGGTCATTTGGGAGCGGCGCGAATGCAAGCGGCTTGATTGTGGCAAGCAGCGACTCAACTGGTGCGCTTGGCCCCGATGCTCTCGAACTGGGCCTTCTGCTCGTCGCTGAGCGAGCCCAGGAAATCGTCAAGCGCAGGGGCAACCTGCCTGATCGCGTCCAGCATGGCATCGATCCGGGTCTCTGCGGTCGCAAGGCGGTCCGAGGGAGCGAGATTCTCGTCCGGCTGGCAGGCGAAATTCACGGTGTTGCTGGCGAGATCGCTCATGTGTTCGAGCACGGCGAGATCCACGCGCTGGCCGTCGTTCAGATGCAGCCGCGCCTCGATTTCCTTTGCAGGCCAAGGCAGCGCGCCCGGCGGCGTGCAGCTTTGCGCGAAAGGAACCTTGGGAGAAAATTGCGCACGCTGCTTGCCGGCCTCCACGAGCTGCGCCTTCTGATCGTCGTCCAGCGTCTCCCAGAAATTCTCGAAGGGGTCACGCAGGCGCGCGATTGCAGCTTTCATTGCTTCCAGCCGCGCCTGCATCGCTTTCAATCGCGCCGGGGCCGTCGTGGCGGCCTCGCTCGGGCAACTCGCGCTCACGGCCTGGGCCGCCTCGCTGGACGCGTTGGCGAGTTCATCGAGCGCGGTGCGCTGCTCCTCGCTGGAGGAAATCGACTGCCTGATCTGCTCGATCGGCAGCCGGGCCAGCTCGCTGAAATCGTCGCCGCAAATCTGCGCCAGCGATGGCACCCTGCCCGGCCTGCGATGGCGCGCAGGCGTCATGTAGCGAGAGAGTTCGTCCTCGTCATAGGGCGTGAAGATGGCGGCGTAGATGTCGCGATAGCCGTAGCCCCAGAAACCCATGCCGTCGCCCCAGAGCGTGTAGTCGACGACGTCGTAATACGCGAACGGCCAGAACAGCGGGCCGACCCAGCCATAGGAGCCGTCGCCATGCGCCCACCACCCCTTGGCGCCGCGTTGAGCGTGCCAGCCGGCCAGCGCGGCGCCGGCCGCGATCTGCACCCTCGCAACCGGCCGCGCGATCCAGTCGGGACCGCGGGTCATGTCGACTGATGGCATCGAACGGGCCGCCTGATCGGTCGACATTCGGCCATTGGCCATGCGGATGCGCGCGGCGTGGCGGCCATGCATGTGGCGGAGCGCGATGATCGAAGCGACGGAGCGCACCATGCCGATCGGGCCGCCGATGCCGATGCGCAACCCCTCGCCTCGACCGCGCCCGGCAGCGCGGTTGCCAAAACAAAGGATAGTCCGAGAAAGGCAGTCGCCACGCGTGACATGGCGCCCTCCTGTGCCGCGGAGTGGTCCGCAAGACGAGAAACGCCGGATGGAACCGAAAGTTCCGGGTATTATTGGGGCGGCAGATAACCCTCATGGTGAGGGGATACAGCGTAATCCCTTAAGCCGCCGGCACGATCTTGCCGGGGTTGAAGATATTCTGCGGGTCGAGCGCTTTTTTCAGCGCACGCATCGCGTCCAATGCTTCGGATCCGAGTTCGGCTTTCAGATATTTCTGCTTGCCCTGGCCGACGCCATGCTCGCCGGTGCAGGTGCCGCCCATCGATTGCGCGCGCTCGACCAGGCGATGCATGAAATCCTCGCCGCGCGCCATCTCCTCCTTGTCGTCGACGTCGCAAAGCAGCGAGCAGTGGAAATTGCCGTCGCCGACATGACCGATGATCGGCGACATCAGACCGAGCCGCTTCAGATCGTCCTCGGTCTCGGTGACGCAATCGGCGAGCCGCGAGATCGGCACGCAGACGTCGGTCGCGACCACGCCGGCGCCGGGACGCAGCGCCTTCACCGCCCAATAGCCGTCATGCCGCGCTTGCCACAGCTTGGTGCGATCCTCCGGCCGCGTGGTCCAGCTGAAATCGCCGCCGCCGCATTCCTTGGCGATCTCGGCAAAATTCCGGGACTGTTCGGCGACCTCGGCCTCGCTGCCGTGGAACTCGAGCAGCAGCAGCGGCGTCTCCGGCAGCGACAGTTTTGAGTAATTATTGCAGCAGCGCACCTGCTCGGCGTTGAGCAACTCGATGCGCGCCAGCGGGATGCCGGTCTGGATCGCCATGATGGTGGCCTGGCAGGCGCCGCGCACCGTCTCGAACGAACAGGATGCCGCCGCGATCGTCTCAGGGATGCCGCGCAGCTTGATGGTGAGTTCGCTGATGATGCCGAGCGTCCCCTCGGCGCCAACAAAGAGATGCGTTAGGTCGTAGCCAGCGGAAGATTTCTTGGCGCGCGTGCCGGTCGTGATGATCTCGCCGTCGCCGCGCACGACCTTCAAGCGCCAGCACGTTCTCGCGCATGGTGCCGTAACGCACCGCGTTGGTGCCCGACGCGCGGGTCGAGGCCATGCCGCCGAGCGACGCGTCGGCGCCGGGATCGATCGGGAAGAACACGCCCTGGTCGCGCAGATGCTCGTTCAGCGCCTTGCGGGTGACGCCGGGCTCGATCACGCAGTCGAGGTCGTCGGCATGCACCTCCAGCACGCGGTTCATGTCGCGCAGATCGATGCAGACGCCGCCAGCCGGTGCATTGATGTGGCCCTCCAGCGAGGTGCCGGTGCCAAAGGCGATCACGGGCACGCCGTGATTAGCGCAAATCCGCACCGCGTCCTGGATGTCCGGTGTCTCCTGCGCCATCACCACCGCGTCCGGCGGCTGATTGGGCAGCCACGTGGTGGTATGGCCATGCTGCTCGCGCACGGCTAGCGAGGTGATCAGCCGGTTGCCGAACCGCGCGGCGAGCTTTTCCAGCGTGCCCGCCAGCGCCTGCGGCTCCGGTCGTTTCAGATTATGATTGGTGAGCGCGGCCACGGCGTGTCCTCCGGATTTTTGGCGACCGTGGCAAAGGATATATAAGGGGTCAAGAGAGCCGTTCTGACCAAAGGGAATGCGAGAATGACGAGTGCCAGTGCGCTAAAGGATATGCCGTTACCGCCGGCGCCGTTCCTGTCCTCGGTGATGCAGATCGAGCCGCAATGGATCGACTACAACGGCCATCTCAACATGGCCTATTACAATGTGATGATGGACCGCGCCATCGACGAGCTCTGGCTGCAGCTCGGCATCGGGCCGACCTACATGAAGGAGCGCCACGGCTCGACCTTCACCGTGGAATGCCATGTGCGGTATTTGCGCGAGATCCATCTCGGCGATCCCGTGCAGGTCGCGGTGTGGCTGCTGGGGGCCGACGAGAAGCGGCTGCATACGTTCGAGGAGTTGCGTCACGCCAAGGAGGGCTGGACGTCGGCGACCTCGGAGAACATGACCATGCATATCGACATGACGACGCGGAAGACCGCGGCGTTTCCACCCGACATCCGCGCCCGCATCGCCGATGTGCTTGCGAGCCACGCTGGAATCGCGCGGCCCGAGGGCATCGGGCGGAAAGTCGCGATGCCGCGGAAGTAAAGACGCAAACGACCCGACTAACTCAGCTCGTCATGCCCGGCCTTGAGCCGGGCATGACGAATTGAGCGAGCTATATCCGCGTCCGCCCGCGGGCCACGCCAACCAGGGCGGAGACCAGGAACAGCACGACGGCGATGAAGAAGATGATCTTGGCGATTTCGATGGAGGCGCCCGCGACGCCGCCAAAACCGAGCATGCCGGCGATCAATGCAACGATCAGAAAAGTGACAACCCAGCCAAACATGACGAAACCTCTGTTTGCGTTTGCGCGCCGACTTCGGCGCCGCTTGCAAAAATAATCGCTCGGGGAACTGAAGGTTCCGGAGATGGAAACCGCAAAAAATTGCCGTGAGCGCGGAACGAAAATCGGGCCACTGCCCTGACATCAGCCGCCAGGACCATCAGGATAACTCTGTAAAACGGGCCACCGCGGCCCCATATCATCCGTAATCCCTGCTAAGAAAGCTCCCTTTCACGGCCCCACGGTGCCATCGTAGGGCAAGACCGATTCGCGATGACTGAGCCGAATAAACTGCCGTTTTCCAGTGCCCCCGATCACCAGCCGGCTGCCGGCGGCATCGCCGCGCGTGCGCGTGCGGCGGCAACCGGCGGTGCGCGCTATCTCGACGGCCTCAATCCCGAGCAGCGCGAGGCGGTGGAGACGCTCGACGGTCCCGTGCTGGTGCTGGCCGGCGCCGGCACCGGCAAGACCCGCGTGCTGACCACGCGCGTCGCGCACATCATCAGCCTCGGCCGCGCGCGTCCGAACGAAATCCTGTCGGTGACCTTCACCAACAAGGCCGCGCGCGAGATGAAGCTGCGGCTCGGCCAGATGCTGGGCCAGGCCGTCGAAGGCATGCCGTGGCTCGGCACCTTCCACTCCATCGGCGGGCGCATCCTGCGCTTCCATGCCGAGATGGCGCAGCTGAAATCCAATTTCACCGTGCTCGACGTCGACGACCAGGTGCGGTTGCTGAAGCAATTGCTGCAGGCCGAGGACATCGACGACAAGCGCTGGCCGGCGCGGATGCTGGCCGGCCTGATCGACGGCTGGAAGAACCGCGGCCTGACGCCGTCGCAGGTGCCGGCGGGCGAAGCCTCGGTGTTCGCCAATGGCAAGGGCGGCAAGCTCTATGCGAGCTATCAGGAGCGGCTGAAGGTGCTCAACGCCGCCGACTTCGGCGATCTGCTGTTGGAAAACATCCGCATTTTCCGCGAGCACCCCGATGTGCTGCGGCAATACCAGCAGCGCTTCAGGTTCATCCTGGTCGACGAATATCAGGACACCAACGTCGCGCAGTATCTCTGGCTGCGGCTGCTGTCGCAGGCGCCGAGTTATACCTCTCCCCGCGTGCGGGGAGAGGTCGCATCGCGAAGCGATGCGGGTGAGGGGGATTCTCCGCAGACCGAGCTCTTGGAAAGCCCCCCTCACCCCCACCCTCTCCCCGCACGCGGGGAGAGGGAGCAGAGCGCCGCTGCGGCTGCCAGTGCTCCCCCCAAAAACATCTGCTGCGTCGGCGACGACGACCAGTCGATCTATGGCTGGCGTGGCGCGGAGGTCGACAACATCCTGCGCTTCGATCACGACTTCCCCGGCGCGAAAGTCATTCGCCTCGAGCGCAACTACCGCTCGACCGGTCACATCCTCGCCGCCGCGTCCTATCTGATCGCGCACAATGAAGGCCGGCTCGGCAAGACTTTGCGCACCGAGGACGTCGACGGCGAGAAGGTCACGGTGACCGGCGCCTGGGATTCCGAGGAAGAAGCGCGCGCGATCGGCGAGGAGATCGAGGAGATCCAGCGCAAGGGCGAGAAGCTCAACGACATCGCCATCCTCGTGCGCGCCTCCTACCAGATGCGCGAGTTCGAAGATCGTTTCGTCACGCTCGGCCTGCCCTATCGCGTGATCGGCGGTCCCAGATTCTATGAGCGCGCCGAAATCCGCGACGCGCTGGCGTATCTGCGCGTGATCAACTCGCCCGCCGACGACCTCGCCTTCGAGCGCATCGTCAATGTGCCGAAGCGCGGGCTGGGCGACGCCACGGTGCAGCTGTTGCACGACCACGCCCGCAAGCGACGTATTCCGCTGTTCGAGGCGGCGCGCGCGGTGGTCGAGACCGACGAGCTGAAGCCGAAGGCGCGCGGCTCGTTGCGCGGAGTGGTCGCGCAGTTCGACCGCTGGCGCGCGCAGAAAGAGGTTACCTCTCATACCGAGCTGGCCGAGATCGTGCTCGACGAGAGCGGCTATACCGAGATGTGGCAGAAGGACCGTTCGGCCGACGCCGCCGGCCGGCTCGACAATCTGAAAGAACTCGTGCGCTCGATGGAGGAGTTTGAAAACCTGCAGGGTTTTCTCGAACACATCGCGCTGGTGATGGACCGCGACGGCAACGCTGATGACGATGCGGTGTCGCTGATGACCCTGCATTCCGCCAAGGGGCTCGAATTCGACAACGTGTTCCTGCCGGGCTGGGAGGAAGGGCTGTTTCCGAGCCAGCGCACCCTCGATGAACAAGGCCGCGCCGGCCTCGAAGAGGAGCGCCGCCTCGCTCATGTCGGGCTGACCCGCGCCCGGCGTCGCGCCAAACTCTATTTCGCCACCAACCGCCGCATCCACGGCACCTGGTCGACCACGATCCCCTCGCGCTTTCTCGACGAACTGCCGGTCGCAAGTGTCGAGATCACGGAGTCAAAAGGCGGCACAGCCTGGGGCGGGTCCGGCGGCTACGGCCCGTCGCGCTTCGACAATGTGGAATCCTTCGGCTCCAGCTACGGCACGCCGGGCTGGCAGCGCGCGCAGGCCCGCCGCGGCGGTGGCGGGGGCCGCAATGGCGCAGGAGGACAAGGCCAGGCGCGCGGCGGTTTCGACGAGGAGCAGTCGCCGTTTTCGGGCTCGCATCGCGATGTCTCAGGACGCGACGGCGCCGATTTCGGCTTCGCCCGCAACAAGAAACGCGCGCCGATGACCATCGAGGGCGAGCTGGTGGCGAAATCCACCGGTACGGTGTCGGAATTCAATCTCGACGACCGCGTGTTCCACCAGAAATTCGGCTACGGCCATGTCGTCAAGATCGACGGCAACAAGCTCACCATCGCCTTCGACAAGGCCGGCGAGAAGAAGGTGGTCGACAGTTTTGTGGAGCGGGCGTGAGGCTACGCGGCATTATGCCAGTGGTATCCCCGTCGTACCTCTTGACCGCGGCGCACCGCATCGTATGAGATGCGGCCATGGTTCGGGGCCGGACGATCCTTTTGCTGCTCGCGCTTGTCGCGCCGTCATTGGCGCGCGCCGATAACATCATGACATTCTCGGAATCGACCGCGCTGCTCGCAAAAGCCTGCGGCGCCGAGATCAGGGCCAATTGCCGCGGGGTCAATCTCGATTCGAAACCGCTCAAGGAGTGCCTGTCCCGCAATCAGGACGTGATGTCGCCGGACTGCAAGGCGAATTACCTGGTGCCGTTCGACCAGATCCAGAAGCGGATCAACGCGCGGGTGCTGGTCGCGCAGTCCTGCCGGCTGGAAATCATCAAGCTGTGCCACGGCTCGACCAAGGAGACCAGCAAGTCGGTGCCCTGCCTGCTGACCGCCAAGGGCGTCAGCCGTAACTGCACCCAGGCGACCGTCGATGCGGGGTACCGCTGATGCGCCCTGCCCGCCTTGGCCTGCTGTTGACCTGCCTTCTCGCCCTTGCCACGCCGCCCTCGCGCGGTCAGACGCCGGGGCAGGCCGCGCCCGCGCGCGACGACATCGTCAAGGCGCTCGACAAGTTCGACACCGCGCCCGAGCTCGATATCCCCGCGCTGAAGAAGGCCATTTCCGACCGCTCGAAAGTCCGGTCGAAGAAGGAGCCCGAAGCAAACAAGCGGCCGCCGATCGTCCCTGATATCATGAACCTGCCGGGGACCTTCAACGTCGCGATCGCCTTCGACGTCGACACGCCGATCATCCTGCCGGAATCCTACGAGACGGTCGGGCGCATCGCGGATGCGATGGTGAACGCGCCGATGCTGCAATACACGTTCCTGATCGTCGGCCACACTGAGTCCAACGGCAATCGCCCGGCCAACGTGATCCTGAGCCAGCGCCGCGCCGACGCGATCCGCGACGTGCTGGCCAATACGTTCAAGATTTCGTCGAAGCGGCTGATGTCGCTTGGCGTCGGCGAGGAGCAGTTCATCGACCAGGCGCGTCCCACCTCCGCGGTCAACCAGCAGATCCAGATCATCACGATCGGCAAGGTGCCGGAGACGGAAGCGCCCGCGACGCCGGCCGCGCCAGCTGCTGCCAAGAAGGGCGCGAAGAAGAAGAAATAATCGCCCCGTGCTGACGAACAGCCGCGATATCATTCGACGCCTGGAACGTGAGGGATGGACCCTCGTTCGGGTCACGGGTTCTCACCACGTCTTTAAAAACGCTGCTTCCGACCAGACGTTGGTCGTGCCGCATCCCAAGAAGGACTTGGGGAAGGGCCTCGTCCGTGCCATCTATAAGGGTGCGGGCTGGAAGCCCGATTGAGGTTAGCAATGACCCACTACGTCGCCATTATCGAAGACGCTGGACCGGACCACGCCATCGGCGTCTGGTTTCCGGACCTGCCCGGCTGCACGTCCGGAGGCGACGATATCGACGAGGCCATGCGGAATGCGCCGGAAGCGCTGGAGCTCTATGCCGAGAGCCGCGGTAAGCCATTGCCGCGTCCGCGAACGCTGACGGAGCTGAGGGCTGATCCGGAAGTCGTCGAAGACCTCAGGACGCACATGGTCGCTCTTATCGAATTGCCCGAACGCGCGCACGCGGCAGAATAAAGTCGCCCCGCAGGCCGATTGCGGAAGTATCTTTTGCTTCCTATCTCAGCACACCCGCCATTTTCCTGCCTCAAAGCGGTCCAAAGTGCCGCGTCCCGCCCCCGCCCCCGGCTCAACCGTCATTTTGCATGCTGCCCATCATCTCTGTCGCCAATCTGTCGAAGACCTATGGCACCGGCTTCACGGCGCTGCGGGATATCAATCTCGACATCAACAAGGGCGAGATTTTCGCCCTGCTCGGACCGAACGGCGCCGGCAAGACCACGCTGATCGGCATCATCTGCGGCATCGTCAACGCAAGCGCAGGCCGCATCACCGTCGACGGCCATGACATCGCGCACGATTATCGCGCCGCGCGTTCGCTGATCGGGCTGGTGCCGCAGGAACTGCACACCGACGCCTTCACCTCGGTGTGGGGCACCGTGAGCTTCAGCCGCGGCCTGTTCAACAAGCCGAAGAACCCCGCGCATATCGAGAAGGTGCTGAAGGACCTGTCGCTGTGGGACAAGAAGGACAGCAAGATCGTGACGCTGTCCGGCGGCATGAAGCGGCGCGTGATGATCGCGAAAGCGCTGTCGCACGAACCGCAGATCCTGTTCCTCGACGAGCCGACCGCGGGCGTCGACGTCGAGCTGCGCAAGGGCATGTGGGAGGTGGTGCGCAGCCTGCAGGCCTCCGGCGTCACCATCATCCTGACCACGCATTACATCGAGGAAGCCGAGGAGATGGCCGACCGCGTCGGCGTCATCAACAAGGGCGAGATCATCCTGGTCGAGGACAAGGCCAAGTTGATGGCGAAGCTCGGCCGCAAGCGGCTGACCCTGCACCTGCAGGGCAAGCTCGACGCGATCCCGGAGTCGCTTGCGGCGTACAAACTTGCGATCGCCGATAGCGGTCGCGAGCTGGTCTACGACTATGACACCAAAGGCGAGCGCACCGGCATCACCTCGCTGCTCGGCGATCTCCGCGACGCCGGCATCCGCTTCGCCGATCTGGAGACCACGCAATCGTCGCTGGAGGACATCTTCGTGAGTTTGGTGAGGACGCCATGAACTTCCGTGCCGTCCGCGCGATTTTCAAATTCGAGATGGGGCGCACCTGGCGCACCATCGGGCAGAGCATCGTCTCGCCCGTGGTGTCGACCTCGCTCTATTTCGTGGTGTTCGGCGCCGCGATCGGCTCGCGCATCAGCCAGGTCGAGGGCGTCAGCTACGGCACCTTCATCGTGCCGGGACTTATCATGCTGTCGGTGCTGACCCAGAGCATCATGAACGCCTCGTTCGGCATCTACTTCCCGAAATTCATCGGCACCATCTACGAAATCCTGTCCGCGCCGGTCTCCTATGTCGAGATCGTGCTCGGCTATGTCGGCGCCGCCGCCACCAAGTCGATCGTGCTCGGGCTGATCATCCTGGCCACCGCCGGCTTGTTCGTGCCGCTGCACATCGCGCATCCGGTCTGGATGGTGCTGTTCCTGGTGCTGACCGCGGTGACCTTCAGCCTGTTCGGCTTCATCATCGGCATCTGGGCCGACGGCTTCGAGAAGCTGCAGATGATCCCGATGCTGATCGTGACGCCGCTGACCTTTCTCGGCGGCAGCTTCTATTCGGTCAACATGTTGCCGCCGCCCTGGCGCACCATCGCCCTGTTCAATCCGGTGGTCTATTTGATCTCCTGCTTCCGCTGGAGTTTTTACGAGATCGCCGACGTCCCGGTCGGCATCAGCGTGGCGATGACCGTGGCGTTCCTGGCGATTTGTCTCGCCATCGTCTGGTGGATTTTCAAGACCGGGTACCGGCTGAAAGTCTGACCAGTCATCAACATGAACGGCCGTGCCCGCGGCGCCTCGCGAAAATGTCAGCGGGCCGATCAAACCTCCGCCTTGTTTGGCAGACCAATGTTTGATGCGCGCTTTAACCTTGTCCGCTTAGGCTGCTGGAACCAATGGCCTATCCCGGACATAGTGGATGCCGGGGACGGAGAGTTCGCGGCTTAAAATGAGGCCCGGAGGCCGAAAGTCTGATGCGTACCTTCCTCGTCGCCATTGCCGGCCTGATCCTCGCTGGCTCCCCTGCCCTGGCCAAGGTTGACATCACCGTCAACAAGGACAGCCAGATCATGACGGTGGCCGTCGACGGCGTGACCAAATATCGCTGGCCGGTCTCGACCGGCATTCCCTCGCGCGAGACGCCGAACGGCAGCTTCAAGGCCTTCCGGATGGAAGCGGACCACTATTCGAAGGAATTCGACGACGCGCCAATGCCGCACTCGATCTTCTTCACCAAGATCGGGCATGCGATCCACGGCACCATGTCGGAGGGGCGGCTCGGCACCCCCGCTTCGCATGGCTGCGTGCGGATTTCGCGTGCCAACGCCACCACGCTCTACGCGCTGGTGCAGGAACAGGGCGTGCTCAACACCTCGGTGACCCTGACCGGCTCCGCCGCGGTCGCGCTGGCGCGCAATCCGCGTCCGGCCACGCAGGTGGCGCGCCGCGATCCGAACGCGCAACAGCCCTACGGCCAGCAGCAGGCCCAGCCCGAAGAGCAGCAGCAATATGCCTCGGGCGGGCAGCCCGTCGATATCACGCCGCAGGGGCAGCCATATGGCCAGCAATACGGCCAGCGTCCCTATGCGCAGCAGCGCCCCGATGACGGCTACATCTATCCGGCCGACGGCAGCGCGACCGACCAGCGCTATCCAGCGCCGCCCATCCGCCGTCTGTTCGGCGCGCAGGCTTATCAGCAGCAGCAGCAGCCATATCCGCAGCAGCAGTATCAGGGTGGTTACGACAATCCGTCCTATGCGCAGCCGCAGCAGGGCTACTACCAGCCGCGGCAGCAATATTATCAGCCGCGCGGTTATTACACGCAGGACCAATAGCCTTTACCTGAACGCGCCCTGGCCGCGCGCGACGATTTTGCGCACGGCGTCGGTGAAAGCGCGCGCGACAGGCTCCAGGATGTCCGGCCCCGTCGACGACAAATCGTCAGCAGGCGTGTGAAAGAAACGATGACGGCCGGCAATCCCCAGGAAATTCGGATAGCCTGCGGCGTGCACGTCGCGCAGCTCGCCAACGGCTTCCTTTTCCGCGACGGCGGGCGTGACCTTGATCGACGCAAGCGTCTCGCCGGCCAAAGCGACGGCTGACTTGCTCAGCACCAGCACGCGCGCCGCATCGGGCGCGCTGGTCCGCGTCGGTGCTTGCGGTCCCCCGTCAAAGGCATAGCAGGCGTTCGACGAGCCGAAATGCACCCACGCCAGCGTGTCCTTTGGGGCAGGCGCGCCGTCCTTTAGGAACAGCTCCATGCCGCCATGGCCGATCTCGTGACCGGCGGTGGCGATGAAGATGAAATTTGCCGGCCATTTTTCCGCAGCCACCGTCCGCGCGAGCCCGAGAAAATTGGCGATGCCGGGGCCGCGCTCGCAGACACATGTGTACCAGCCGGTCATCGGCGTCGACACCATGATAACAGGCCCTTTGCCGCCGAACCGCGCGATGACGTTGCGTCCGCCGACATTGCGTTCGTAATGACCGGTGACATCGAAGGTGACGGGTGCGCCGGAGGTAACCGCGCGCTCGAAGACCGCGCGATCCTTGGCCCCGACCACGATCACCGGTACCGGCCACGGGCTGTCCTCCTGCGTGACATTGTAGGCGAAGCGGTCGTCGGCGGGATTGCCGATCGTCAAGAGGATCGCGGCCGGTGCCTTGGCCGCGGCCTGCGCGATCGCCGCACGGTGCGCCGCGCCGAGATAGGCGCCGCGGTCATAGGGCAGCTCGACCCATAAAATCTTGCCGGCGGCATCGCCGTCGCGCACCAGCGGCGCGGAGAGGCGGAACGTGGCCTTGTCTTCGGGCGGCCACCAGAACGGCGTCGCCTCGACCGTGGTGCCGCCGGCCTCGGCGGTGGCGCGCTCGACGACATATTGCCGGCCCAGCACCACCGGCTGAAATTCGACGCGGAAGCCGGCAGCCTTTAATTCAGCGGCGATCCAGTCGGCGGTCGCCTTGTCTCCGGCTGACCCAAAGCGATGCATGCCGAACGCGGCGTAACGCGCGACATCGGCATAGAGCCGGTCGCCCCTGAGGAAATCTTCGGCAAGTACAGGCTGGCCTGTCATCGCGATCGCAAGCACCATGCATGGCCAGAGCCTTCGCATCGCCTCGCTCCTCCCCAATGAATTTTCATCGCGATTTCAATCGCTCGACGGTTCGTGATGTCAGGGAAATATGACAGTCATCTGACTGTAAAAAAAGCCGTCGATAACGGTCCCAAGGCCGCTGGTTTAAAGCGCGCGGGAGGGTCGTATGAAACGGAGTTTTATCGTTCTCGGCGTTTGTTCATTACTGTGTGTCGCTTATCTCACCGCCACCAAATGGGCGATCCATCATTCCACCCTCGCCTTCTCCGACACGCTGCGCAGCGACCGCACCGTTACCGTCGAGGTCGCCGTCCGACGCGACCGAGAGATGGAGGCGCTCGCCGACATGATCGAGCTGCCGGTGGCGATCCTGAGCCACGGCAACACGGTCAAGCACACCGAATATTCGTTCCTGACCAATCTGTTCGCCGCGCGCGGCTACATGGTGGTGAGCATCCAGCACGATCTCGACACCGACGACCCGATGGTGACGAAGGCCGGCGAGGAATATGTCGGCCGCCGCATGCAGTACAATCGCGGCATCTTCAACATCATGTTCGCAATCGACAATTTGAAGAAGGCCTATCCGAACGCGGACTACAAGCACCTGACACTGATCGGGCATTCCAATGGCGGCGACATCTCTATGTATTTCGCCAAGCTGCATCCTGACATGGTCAGGAAGGTCGTGACCTTGGACAATCTGCGGGTGCCATTCCTGATCGACGGCAAGGTCAAGATTTTGTCGTTCCGCTCCAAGGACCCGGTGTTCAAGCCCGATCCCGGCGTGGTGCCCGACGATGCGACCTGCGCGAAAGCGGGCATCACGGTGGTGCAGACCGAGTTCCAGCACAACTGGCTGAGCGACCGCGGTCCGGATCACGTCAAGGACTCGATCCAGACGAGGTTACAGGCGTTTCTGGACGAGGATGAAGGCACGGGCTCGTCGATTCCGCTGCTGACCGCGGCTGCGCCGCCGGATTCGGCGGCTGCCTCCGGCAAGAATTAGGGCGCGCCCGGTCGATTTGGCAGGGCCTCGCAAAGCCGCCGCTTTCCGTCACATGTCCTCACTGTTAGATTGATCCCCTGGTTCCTGCACGGGGGATGCGGTGCGCGGCGAGTCGATCGTGTTTTTCGTGAGACGGATTGTATTGGCGCTTGGCGCCCTCACGCTGTGCGCCGCGCCGGCGAGCGCCGAGAAGCGCGTCGCGCTGGTGATCGGCAATTCGGCTTACCGCAACGTGACGCCGCTGGACAATCCGACCAAGGACGCCGCGCTCATGGCCGACACCCTGCGCGGGCTAGACTTCCAGCTCATCGGCGACGGCGCGCGGATGGACCTCGACAAGGCCGGTCTCGACCAGGCGATTCAGGATTTCGGCAAGCAGATTCAGGGCGCGGACGTCGCCATGTTCTACTACGCCGGCCACGGCGTGCAGGTGCGCGGCTCCAACTACCTCGTTCCCGTCAGCGCCAATCCGACGCGCGAGGCCGACGTCGATTTCCAGATGGTCGACGTGAACCTCGTTCTCAACCAGATGAACGGCTCGGGCACGCGGCTGAACCTCGTGATCCTGGATGCCTGCCGCAACAATCCGTTCGGCGGCCGCGGGCTTCGCTCGGCCGACGGCGGCCTTGCGCAGCTTCGCGCTCCCGAGGGCACGTTGATCTCCTACGCGACCCAGCCCGGGAATGTGGCGCAGGACGGCGACGACGGCCACAGCCCCTACACGAAAGCACTTTCCATCACCATGAAGCGCGCCGGCCTCGACGTCTTCCAGACCTTCAACGAAGTGGGATTGGCCGTGAAGCGCACGACCGCGGGGGCGCAGCAGCCCTGGGTGTCGTCTTCGCCGATTGACGGCGCCTTCTACTTCCGCCCGCCAGAGAATGGCCCGCAAACGGCCGCAGCGGCGCCAGCCGACACGGCACCGGGTCTGCGTGCCGATCCCGATCGCGTTCCGCTCAAGGATCCGGCGCTGCTCAGCGAATTGAGCGAGCGGCTGTATGAGCACAATTTCGATCCGACAACGGCTGACGGACGTGACGACATGACACGCGTCATCACCCGGCTCCAGCAGAAGATGGCGATGGCGCCGACTGGAGAGGCGACCGAAGGCTTCCTGATGCGTATGCGGAGGTTGGACGACCTGAAGCCGTGGGGCACGATTGTATTCGGACCCGACGGGAAAAAATGGGGCATGTCCTGGAACCACGCCTCGCGGCGGGCCGCGGTCGGCGACGCGCGAGCCAGCTGCGGGAGCGCGAAATGTCCCCTTGAACTCAGCTTCTACGGCAAAAGCTGCGGCGCTTTTGCGCTCTCGGACAATTCATGGTCGTTGATGCAACGCGACACCGTGCAGCGCGCCCGCGACGCCGCCCTTGACGAATGCGGCAAGGCTGGCAAAGCTTGCCGCATTATCGGGGCCGTATGCGCAGACGGCTCCGGCCGCTGATCTCGATCAATCCGGAATGCCATCGATGATGAACGCCGTCTTGCGAAGAGTGCTGATTCCGTCCATCGCTCTGCTGATCCTCCTGCCGGGCATCGCCTTCGCGCAGTCCGGGAGCACCGGCGGCTCTATCGGCAATGACGACAAGTCCGTATCGGGCACGCGCGACATTCAGCAATCGGCGGAACCCGAAAGATCAACCCCTCGAGCCAAGCCCGCCGCGCGAGAGGAGCAGCGCCGGTCGGCGCCAAGCCGAGCAGGCCCGCCGGTGCAAAAGCCGCCGCCGAATCCAGAGGGTCTGGTCCGCATGGACCGACAAGACGGCGCGATTTCCGATGGCAACTGTACCTGCAAGCGGAATTGCAACTCGGCGACGCCGACCAGTCCGTCGCTGATCGCTCAATGCATGCAGAACTGCGCACGCACCTACTCGGGCTGCAACAAAGGCCTGCCGCGCTGACGCGCGGCGCGGTTGGGGAAGAATTGAGGCTCCTCACCTCTTCCCGCAAGCGCGCGGAGAGGTGAACCCACTACGGCTCCCCGAATTTGAGCCGGCGCCACACCGCGCCCAAAATGTTGGAATAGTCGTCGGTCCAGACCCGCTGGCCCTCGGTCGGCTGCCGCTCGTCCCATTTGTCCGACGACGCGAGGCTGCCGACATCGGCCTCCTCACGCGCGCTGACGACCACGTCGGTCGAGAAGATGTATTCGTCGTCACGGCCCGAATCCTCGTCATAGACCCAGCTCTTGAGATCGTTGGCATCGGCGATACCGACCACGACGCTTTCAAGCTCCAGATGCCGGTTGGAGACGTGCATCACCACGGCGCCCTGCGGCGCCAGCTTGGCCTTGTAGATCGCCATCGCTTCTTTTGTCGCCAGATGAATCGGAATCGCGTCCGACGAATAGGCATCGACGATGATGAGGTCGTAAATCCCGTCCGGCTCGCGCGCGAAGGTCAGCCGCGCGTCGCCGATCACAGGTTTGAAATCCGGCGCGCAATTTTTGATGTAGGAGAAATACTTGGGATCGCTCGCGGTATCGACCATGGTCTGGTCGATCTCGAAGAATTTCCAGTTCTCGCCCGGATCGGCGGCGCAGGTCAAGGTGCCCGAGCCGACGCCGATCACGGCGACCTTGAGCGGCGCGCCCTTGCGCGCGCGGATCGCGCCGACAGCCTGACCGATGCCGCCGTCCTTGTGATAATAGGTGATCGGCTCGGGCCGGCCGGTGACCGGCGTGCCGTCATTGTTCTGGAATTTCTGCGCGCCGTGAATGGTCGTACCGTGCATCAGCACGTGGTACTGGCCGTGCGGCGTCACCACGATCTTGTGCACACCGAAGAAGCTGCGCACGGTCTCGACGCGGCCGTCATCGGCGGGGTAGATGCGGATCAGCACCAGCGCAGTCACCACCGTCGCGAAGATCTTCCACCTGTCGGCATTGAGCGCGACCGCGACGAAGCCGGCGAGCGCGCCGACGCCGCCGGCGACCCAGACGCGGTTGTCCTCGAGCCATGTCGCGACCTTGCCAAGTGAGAAGCTCGGCGCGACCAGCGCGACCGTGACCGCTGCGATCAGCGGCCAATACCAGCGCGTGAGGCCCGGCCAGCGCTCTTCGGTTTCCGGACGGCACAGCGCCGCCAGCGCCACCAGGATCGGATATTCCGCGACCCAGGAGAACAAGAACGGCGCAATCAGGCCGGCAAACAGACCGCCGACCATGCCGCCAAACGACAGTGCGACATAGAATCCCGTGAGATATTTGGCGGGCGGCCGCGTCCGCGCGAGCTCGCCATGGCAGCCCATCGCGATGACGAAGAAGCAGAGCTGGTGCCCCCCAAGTGTCAGCAGCAAATTCTGCTCGCCGCCGACCGCGAGCAACACCACCACGCCGGCGATCGCCAGCGGCTGCAACAGCAGCACCCAGGAGTGCGGCAGCAGCGGCCGCGACTGGAACACCAGCACCCAGGTCAGCAGATAGAGCGACAACGGCAGCACCCAGAGCAGCGGCGCGGCCGCGACATCGGTCGAGATATGCGCGGTCACCGCGATGAGCAGGCCGGACGGTACCGCGGCGAGGAAGATCCAGCGCGCGCGCTGCGTCCATGTCGGCGCGGGTGCGTCGGTCTCCTCGACCTCCAGATCGGCGGCGGCGAGCGCAGACGAGCGCAGCAGCAGCATGCCGCAACTTGCGATCAGGACGATCAGCAGGCCATAGCCGGCGGTCCAGATCAGGTTCTGGGTGCGGAGGGTGAACATCGGCTCCAGCAGCACCGGATAGGACAGCAGCGCGAGGAAGCTGCCGATGTTGGACGATGCATAGAGAAAATAAGGATCGGGCCCGGCGGGATGACCGGTGCGCACGAACCACGCCTGCAGCATCGGGTTGTTGGCGGCGAGCGCGAAGAACGGCAGGCCGATCGAGACCAGAAACAGCGCCAGCAGCCAGAACGCGTAGCCTGAGGACGGCGGCTCGCCGAAACCGCCCGCGATCGACAGCGGCAAGGTCGCCAGCGCGATCACCAGCAGCACCAGATGCACCGCGACCGGAATGGCGCGATTCCTGATCTGCATCAGGAGATGCGCATAGGCATAGCCGGCGAGCAGCAGCGACTGGAAGAACACCATCGCCACCGACCACACCGCGGGCGAGCCGCCGAGCCGCGGCAGCACCATCTTGGTGAACAGCGGCTGCACCGAGAAGAGCAAAAGCGCGCTGACGAAGATCGCCGCGGTGTAGACCACCAGCACCAGCCGGTTCCGCGCATCGCTCGGCTGGGCAGCAGCGGACGATTCGGTGACAGCCGACGGGGCGGATACGGTCATGAAAACTCCGACATAGCGTTTTCGAGCGAAGTGGGAACCGGTTCGCGTTAAGAAAACGCGTCAGACAAAGGAGCCCCCGGCGGGCGCCGGAACGCCGCAAAAGAGCATACGAAACCGCCGCGGGCAATGCGTTGACCATTGCAAAACTGCTGTGCGGCTTGCCCCGGCTTCGCTAAGAAGCGGCGGATGGATCAAACCTTCTTGAAGGCCAGATGAACGAGACCGACGTCGTCATCATCGGCGCGGGCCATAACGGCCTCACCTGCGCGGCCTATCTGGCGATGGCCGGGCTGCGCGTGACCGTGGTCGAGCGGCGCAAGAGCGTTGGCGGCGCCGCGGTGACCGAGGAATTCTGCCCGGGCTTCCGCAACTCGGTCGCGGCCTATACGGTCAGCCTGCTCAATCCCAAGGTGATCACCGATTTGCGGCTGGCCGATCACGGCCTGCGCATCGTCGAACGCCGCGCGCAGAACTTCCTGCCCTCGCCGGACGGCAGCTATCTCGTCACCGGCGAAGGCCGCACGCTGGATTCGGTCGCGAAACTCAGTGCGCATGATGCCGAGGCGATCCTGGATTTTTCGAGCGAACTCGAAGCCATCGCCGACGTGCTGCGCAGCTTGGTGCTGCGCGCGCCGCCAAATCTGGTCGACGGCTTTGGCGCCGGCGCGATCCGCGAGGCTTTCAATGCGCTTGGCACCGCCAACATCCTGCGCGGCCTGTCGCTGGAGCAACAGCGCGACCTGCTCGACCTGTTCACGCGCTCGGCCGGCGAGATGCTGGACGAGCGCTTCGAACACGATCTGGTCAAGGCGCTCTACGGCTTCGACGCCATCGTCGGCAATTATGCCAGTCCCTACGCTGCCGGCTCCGCCTATGTGATGCTGCATCATGCGTTCGGCGAGGTGAACGGCAAAAAGGGCGTGTGGGGCCATGCCATCGGCGGTATGGGCGCCATCACACAGGCGATGGCCCGCGCGGCGCGTGCTGCCGGCGCGGAGATCGTGACTGAGGCCGGCGTGCGCGAGGTGATCGTGGAGAAGGGCCGCGCCACAGGCCTGACCCTCGACAATGGCGACACCATCCGCGCGACCTATGTCGCATCCAGCGTCAATCCAAAGCTGCTCTATACGCGATTGATTCCGGCAAAGGCGTTGCCGCAGGAATTCCTCGCGCGCATCGCCCGCTGGCGCAACGGCTCCGGCACGTTCCGCATGAATGTGGCGCTGAGCGCCCTACCCTCGTTCACGGCGCTGCCCGGCGACGGGGATCATCTCACGGCCGGCATCATCCTCGCGCCGAGCCTTGGCTACATGGACCGCGCCTGGCAGGACGCCCGCGATCATGGCTGGAGCCGCGAGCCGATCGTCGAAGTGCTGATCCCTTCGACGTTGGATGATTCACTCGCACCGAAAGACGCGCATGTCGCGAGCCTGTTCTGCCAGCATGTCGCCCCAGAATTGCCGGATGGTCAATCCTGGGACGATCATCGCGATGAGGTTGCCGACCTCATGATCGCGACCGTCGACAGATACGCGCCCGGCTTTGCCGCCAGCGTGGTCGGCCGGCAAGTGCTCTCGCCGCTCGATCTCGAACGCGAGTTTGGCTTGCTGGGTGGCGACATCTTCCATGGCGCGCTGACCCTGAACCAACTGTTCTCGGCGCGGCCGATGCTCGGGCATGCCGACTATCGCGGGCCCTTGCGGGGTCTCTACCACTGCGGCTCCGGCGCCCATCCCGGTGGCGGCGTCACCGGCGCGCCCGGCCATAACGCGGCCAAGGCGATCCTGGGGGATCACCGCGCGCTGTTTACAACGGCATGATCCGGAAAAGTGTGCAGCGGTTTTCCGACAAGATCATGCCCATCAAAGTGTGGATAGGCTGTGGACATCGGTGGGGAAAACTGGTCCGCGCGACGAAACCGTCGCCGCGCGGAGCCTGTTGGCGGATAACCCTGACCCTGCCCTGAGAAAGCGAACGCCGTCGGGCCACCGTCACTCATGCGAGCGACCGAAGTCCCTCTGCCCCTGCCAGATTGCGGAACCACATCTAAACTTGCGTGAATCGGGAACCCGCAATGCGCGGGGAAAGTCAGTCGCAATTGCTGTTCAAATTTGAGCCGAATGCCTGTGGGAAGGCGGTGAACAAGCGGTAGTGTCTCAGTTTGAAATTTGATCTCGCAACGTTAGGCGGACGCAATTGGCCGCGGCGCAATACCACGACGCACCCGTGAAGCGATTTAATATAACGGTGGTCGCCTGACCGCCCGAAACGGCGTTGTAGATTCCTCCGTTCAATATACTTGCCAGCACCAGCGCAATTCCCAGAATTATCGCCCTGCCCATTCCCGTCTCCTTGCGAAGCTTACCGCTAAGCATTAGCATAACTGGATGCGGAAAAAGCGCACGCAATTTGACGATCTCAAAGCGGCCTATCACATTGCCGATGCCGTGCATCAGGTAAGCGAGATTCGGCGGGGATGGGAAAGCTTCAAGCAAGATGCTTTCACGTTCCTCGTTTTCATGGCTGCGGCCTTGGTAGCGCTACTCGCAGGATGGTGGCTACATGCCTAGAGGACCAAAGGGCGAGAAACGCCCCGGCGACGTGATCGGCGCGGCCGTCATGGTCGGCAAGATCGCCACCGGCGAAATAGACGACTTGACCACAGAGGACGGCAAGAACGCCGCTGCGGTGGCGCTAGGCCGCATGGGCGGGAAAGCTAGGGCTGAGGGGCTATCCGCGAAGAAGCGGTCAGAGATCGCTAAGAAGGCCGCTAAGAGCCGTTGGGGGAAGTAGCAGGTGGTGGCGGTTTGGGTTCGTGGGAGTGTGCAGACGTGCGGAAAACCCAATTATAAGCCCCCTCAATGCTGGGCTCGAAACGCACAATAAAGGTGCCGAGGGCGACTATGCCGACAAGGATAATGAACCCCAGGAGGTGCCCAACGACATGATGTCGATAGCTGCCCAAATGATGAAGCTTACCGTTGATGTCGGACAACATTGACTGCGTCTTTGTATCCCAAGCCTCCAACCGCATTTTTTCAATATTGTTTTCTACAACTTGCTCTGCAAACGTCGCCATTGCCCCTTCCGCCTCGTTTCTCAGCGCTGCGAGCGCGTCTTTCCTGTATCCGAAGGAGAAACCGTCGCACTCTTGCGGGGTCGGGTACTTTTGATGCTGTTCGTGAAAAGCAAAAATCCAAGCGCGTTTACGGCGCTTGTAGAGCCCGTAAGCCACGAGTCCGACGAGATCGTTGTCATCTAATACAAGTTGGGGGTATATATTTGCGTGTCCTGTAGTTGCGGCTACAGCCGCAACTACGTTTGGGGCGTCCGGCTTTTCCGGCGCATCCTCGTCAATAGCGCTCACGCCTGCTTTTGGACTGGCCTAGGGGGAGGGACGACTCGGTCGTCACTTTTTTTAGTACCTATATACTTTTCGGCCGCTGTCACGGCGCGATCGAATAGGCTCCGATCTAGGGTATGAACGCGCTGGCCGCCGGGCAGCTTCAGAGAAGAACCCGTTCGGCTATTGCCGACGATATATGTGTCCTTCTTTGTCACGTGCCGGAACCTTGCGTCTTTCATAATCCTAAGACGCAGAATCTAAGCTGTCTGTTCCAAAAATCAAGTTAACAATCAATGGCTTACGGCCCACTAACAGTCCGTATGCAAAACCCAAAACCTCGAAAATACACATAAAAACGCGCATTGCGCACGAATGATAGGTGTCTTTATACCTGAAATTCCTCCTTTAACGGCGCTATTTGCTTTAACGGGCCCTAAAAGATTGCCCTGCAATCCATTTTAGGGTACTTCTGGCGCAGAATGACAACAGACCCGGCCGATATCCTCAAACAGATTGAGCGCGAGAAAGCCCGCATTCGGCAGGAAACGGAGGCGCTTGAGCGTAAGGAGGCTGAGGTCAAACAGCTCATTGAATTGGCCGCCAAATATAAGATGAACGTTACTCCTGCGGCTACGCCCGACTTGCCCACACCCAAGACAATTTCAGATCTGATCTCGATCTATAAAAGCCTGCCGACATCTCCCTACCAGGAGCTAAGCCACGTATCGCAGACTCATTACGATACGATGCTTGGATATGTTGAGCGGTCCGCCGGGCCTGATTTAATCGCAGATTTGACTGCCTCAAGCTTTGAGGAACTGCATCGCCGTTGGAGTGAGGGCGGCAAACTCGCTACCGCATATTCCAAAATCAAAATGGTACGCATCATTTTTGGCTTTGGCACTGAAGTGCTTCATGACCGCGAATGCGAGCGCCTATTTGGGATTCTCTGCAAACTTAAATTTGCGCCTCCGAAGGCGCGAAACGAGCGACTTACAAAGGTGCAGGCAAATCTGATTCGCGCAAAGGCTCGCGAGATGGGCCGACCCTCCGTTGCGCTCGCGCAGGCGTTTCAGTCAGATACCGGCATGCTTCAGAAGGACGTTATCGGCGCTTGGGTGCCGTTAGAGGAGCAGACAAAACCGTCCGATATTACAGCCAATTCTACAAAATGGGTGCGTGGCATCCGTTGGAATGAAATCGAAGACGATATGGTCCTTCGACACAAGAGTGAGGGTTGGCAGGACAATATCGAGTTCGATCTACGCAATGCGCCCATGGTGTTGGACGAACTGAAGCGCCAGTATGATTTCACTATTGATCGAAGCCCGCGCAATCAGCTTCCGCGTTCCGGTCCAATCATAAAATCGGAATACGATGGCCTGCCTTGGGAAGCGACCGAGTTTCGCCGCTGGTGGCGCATCTGCGCATCGGCCTGCGGCGTGCCCGAGAATGTACGAAATTCGGATAGCCGCTCGCGCATCAAGAACAATGCGCAAGACCACGACGATGGCGAATCGGAGGAGCGAAGAGCCGTGAAATAAAAACGGCGGCCGAAGCCGCCGTCTGAACTACCGTCTGCATGAGGCCGGTCCCTGATGCAGAGGGCAGCGAAAGGGTGCGAGCCCGAGTAGCAATCTTGCAGCGCGTCCCGTGGGCGGGCCGGTAAGCCCCGGTGAAAATAGGAGGTTGTTGTGCAACCACCATGAAGTAGGCGTGGCGCGGTCCCGATCTAGCCCATCGGGGCCGTGTCACGCCCATTTTATACTATCTCTTTGAATTCGTGGCAAGATTCTAGTTCTGCGCAAAAAACTTGCGCGGAAACAGAGCCTTATTGGCTTATTAAAGAAAATGCTTGACGCTAAGCATAAAAGTTCAGATAGTAGGGGTATGAACAAATTGCCCCTGCAAACCCGCGTTCAAATCCTCACAATGCTCTGTGAGGGTTCGTCGATGCGTTCTGTCTCGCGAGTGACCGGCGTTTCGATCAATACCGTTTCCAAGTTGCTGATTGATGCGGGCAACGCTTGCGCAGTCTTTCACGACCAGGTTGTGCGCGACGTCCCTGCGCAGCGCGTCCAGTGCGATGAAATCTGGTCGTTCAGCTATGCCAAGCAAAAGAACGTCAAGTTCGCCAAGGCCGCTCCGGAGGCTGCTGGCGACGTTTGGACGTGGACGGCCATTGATGCTGACTCCAAGCTGATCGTCTCTTGGCACGTTGGCGACCGTAGCCAGCACACGGGCATTTCCTTCATGGGCGATCTCAAGGCGCGGTTGGCGAACAAGGTTCAGCTAACGACGGACGGTCACAAGGCTTATCTGTCCGCCGTTGCCGCCGTGGACTTCGATGCCGACTACGCGATGCTGCAAAAGATTTTCGCAACCGATTACGAAGGCGCTGGTCGCTACAGCCCGCCCAAGTGCATCGGTGCGGTTAAGGAAGCGATCATGGGCAACCCTGATCCCAACCATATCAGCACGTCGTATGTGGAGCGGCAGAACCTCACCATGCGTATGTCAATGCGACGGTTCACCCGCCTGACCAATGCGTTCAGCAAGAAGTTTGAGAACCATTGCCATGCCCTCGCGCTATATTTCTTTTTCTACAACTTCTGCCGCGTCCATAAGACGCTTGGCGCTACCCCGGCGATGGCCGCTGGCGTGACTGACCGGATTTTGAAAATGGAAGATGCCGTGGCGCTGATCGACGCCGCTATCCCGGCACAAGTGCGCGGGCCTTACAAAAAACGCGAAGCAGTGGAAAATTCAAACTGAGACACTACCGAACAAGCGCGGGACGAGTTGGTAGTGCGTCAGTTTGAAATTTCATTGTCACTTGCGATCTGGAAAAAGCGCATAGGACGCAACCAACCGGCTCACACAATCAGCAAAATCTTTTCCTTTGGCCTCGGGATATATTCCTTTGCAGGTGCTCCAAGCCTCTCCGAAATGAGCGTCAAACTTCGCGTCAGGTTTGTTAGCTGTCAGCTTCAAAGCGAAGATGGCACCAAATATCAGCACGGCGGCGGCGATCGCAACTCGTTTCATTGCTGCGCCCCTCCCTTGCGAAGCTTACCGCTCAACTGAAAAACTACCTTCCGGCGCCTGCGGACATCACGGCGCGACGAAATGCAGGATCACCGCGCCGGCAACGCAGATGCCGATGGCAAATGCGGCGCCAAACCGGCGATTTGGGAAAACGCCGATGGTGAGGATCACCAGCGCCGCAAGCAGCGCGAGCTTGAGGATGGCCATCGTCATTGCAAACCTATTCGAGGATCTCGTTGATGCGCGCGATGATCTCGGCCACCGCATTGTCGGCGCGCCAGAACGGCAGCAGGTCGTCGGTGGTCATATATTTGCCGTCGACGCGCAGCGCTTCGGCAGCGCGCATCGCGGCATAAGGCAGCTCCTCATAGAGGCTGCGCAGTTCGGCGACCTCGTCGGGCGACAGCGAATAGCGGCTCTTCGGAAACGGAGATGGAAAGGGCAGCAGTTGCGGCTTGGCCATTGCAAAGGTCCTCCGAGTTGCCACCAGCATAGCATGGCCGCCGGGCTTGCGGCGGCGGCGGAAGCAGCCCAAGAAGGCGCATCACCCGGACGTGAAAACCTTGTCCCTTACGCCTGCCACCCATCGCGCCAGTTTCACCCTCCCCGACGAGCAAGCCGCGAAAACAGCCGTCGACGTCCTCACCGAGATCTACTTCGAGGGCGATGCGGCGGTCGCTGCCTTCGAGCGGCCGGACGGGCGCTGGGATGTGTCAGTGCATTTTGCCGACGCGCCGGATCAGGCGCTGGTGCGGCAGCTCGTGACCGACAGCGCCGGAGCGGATGTCGCCGCCACGCTCGCCTTCGACACCGTCGAAGCAAAGGACTGGGTCAAGGCCAGCCTCGACGACCTCGTGCCGGTGCCGGCGGGGCGCTTCGTCGTGCACGGCGCGCACGACCGCGCGCGCATTCCGCCGAATAGGCTCGGCATCGAGATCGAGGCGGCACTGGCCTTCGGCACCGGCCATCACGGCACCACGCGCGGCTGTTTGCTGCTGCTCGATCACGTCCTCAAATTCCGCAAACCGAAGCGCGTGCTCGATCTCGGCACCGGCACCGGCGTGCTGGCGATTGCGGCCGCCAAGGCGCGCAAACGCGCGGTGCTGGCCAGCGATATCGATATGCCCTCGGTGAAAGTCGCGCGCGAAAACGCGCGGCTGAACGGTGTCGGCAATTTCGTGCAGGCGGTTTGCGCCACCGGCTTTGCGGCCCCGGAGTTCGCGCAAGCAGGTCCCTTCGACCTGGTGCTGGCGAACATCCTCGCCAATCCGCTGCGGCAGCTGGCGGGGCCGATGTCGAAACATCTGGCGCCGAAGGCTTTCGTGATCCTGTCAGGATTGTTGAACCATCAGGCGGAGAGCGTGGTCGCCGCTTATCGCGCACGCGGGCTGGTGCCGCTGCGGCATCTCAAGATCGAAGGCTGGAGCAGCCTGCTGCTGCGATCTTTGGATTAAGTCTTCGGCTTGCGGGTGACCCGCTTTTCGTCGCGCTTGACCCGGGCTTCGACGAAGCGGTCCAGGATCGCGACCACGAGGCCGCGCTGCTTTTTCACGATGGGTGCGATGGGTCCGCGGCGCGGCGGCGAAATCTTCTCAAAGGTAAAGGCAGGCATCGAAACTCCTCTCGTCGTTGAGTCGGAGCACCCCTGACATTTCCCCCGTCACCGGATGAATTTGACCTAACGCCAACGCAACCGGAACTTTCGAAGCATGTTCTGTGCCAAAACAGGTAACATTGCGGACTTTCCCCCGCAATCCTAATGTGGTGCTCATGTTTGAAGCACGATTCCAGACCTTCGAGGAACCGGAGCACGGCGTCGCGCTGACAGCGCGGCTGTCGGCCCTGCGCGACGAGCTGAAGCGGCGCAAGCTGGCCGGCTTTGTCGTGCCCCGCGCCGATCAGCAGCAAAACGAATATGTTGCGCCCTCGGAGGAGCGGCTGGCCTGGCTGACCGGTTTTACCGGCTCGGCGGGGCTCGCGGCCGTGCTGACCGCCGAGGCCGCGCTGTTCGTCGACGGGCGCTACACCCTGCAGGCGGCCAAGCAGGTCGACGGCAAGGCCTGGACGATCGAATCGCTGGTCGACCCGCCGCCGGAAACCTGGCTGGCGAAACACCTCAAGGCCGGCGACCGCCTCGGATTTGACCCGTGGCTGCACACAACTGCGGCAGCCGAGCGGATGGCGGCGGCCTGCGCCAAGGCCGGCGCCGAGCTGGTCGCGGTCGAAAGCAACCCCATCGATTCGGTCTGGACCGAGCGGCCCCCGCCTCCGGTGGCGCCGGTCGCCGTACATGGGGCGCGTTTCGCGGGCGAGGCCGAGGCCAAAAAGCTCGATCGCATTCGCGAGGAGATCGGCAAATCAGGCGCGGACGCACTGGTGCTGTCGGATAGCCACGCGGTCGCCTGGACCTTCAACATCCGCGGCGCCGATGTCGCCCATACGCCGTTGCCGCTGTCCTACGCGCTGGTGCCGAAGCACGGCCGGCCGACGGTGTTCATCGATCACCGCAAGCTGTCGAATTCGACCCGCGATCATCTGGAACAATCCGCCGATGTGCGCGAGCCGGATCAGCTCGCACCGCAACTCACTGCGCTGGCCAAATCCGGCGCATCGATTGCGCTGGACAGCGCGACTGCCGCCGACGCGCTGTCGCGGCTGATCACGTCGGCCGGCGGCAAGCCGGTGCGCGGCAACGATCCCGTCACGCTGCTGAAAGCCGTGAAGAACACCACCGAGATCGCAGGCACGCGCACCGCGCATCAGCGTGACGCGGTGGCGCTGGCGCGCTTCCTCGCCTGGATCGATCGCGAAGCACCCAAGGGCGCGCTCACCGAGATCGATACGGTGGAGGCGCTGGAGACGTTTCGCCGCGACACCGGCGCACTGAAGGATGTGTCGTTCCCGACGATTGCCGGCACCGGGCCGAACGGCGCCATCGTGCATTACCGCGTCACCCGCAAGAGCAATCGGCGAATCGCACCAGGCGATTTGCTGTTGATCGATTCCGGCGCGCAATACGAGGACGGCACCACCGACGTAACCCGCACCATCGCGATCGGCACGCCGACAGCAGAGATGCGCGACCGCTTCACCCGCGTGCTGCGCGGGCACATGGCGATCGCCCGCGCGGTATTTCCCGACGGCACCACAGGCGCGCAGCTCGACACCCTGGCGCGGCAATATCTCTGGCAGGCCGGCGTCGATTTCGAGCATGGCACCGGCCATGGCGTGGGCAGTTACCTCAGCGTGCACGAAGGTCCAGCGCGGATCTCGAAACTCGGCACCGCACCGCTGAAGCGCGGCATGATCCTTTCCAATGAGCCCGGCTACTACAAGACCGGCGCTTACGGTATCCGGATCGAGAATCTGGAGCTGGTGACCGCGACCGATGTCGCCGGCAGCGAGAAGCCGATGAACGCGTTCGAGACGCTGACCTTCGCGCCGATCGACCGGCGCCTGATCGAGACGCAAATGTTGGCGCTTGCGGAAATCGAGTGGCTCAATGCGTATCACGCACGAGTGCGCAAGGATGTGCGCGCGCATCTCGACGACGCCGACAAAGCGTGGCTGGATGCGGCGACGGCGCCAGTGTGAAAGCACGCGCGGAATCGTAGGGTGGGCAAAGCGAAGCGTGCCCACCTTCGCGAGCACACCGGGAATGGTGGGCACGCTCGCAGTTTCGGTCGTTGGACCACCATCGATGTGAGCCGCTTTGCCCACCCTACGCATCTTTCGCGGCGTCCGGGAATGACGCAATCAACAGCAACTCCCAGAAAACGAATAGCCGCATGACGAAACGCGGCCTTTCGCGCGAGCATATCGGACGCTGTGAAGGGGCGGCTGCCCGCCCCCTCACATGTTTCCAATCAGGCGTGGGTGAGCACGCCGCCTCCGACAGGCACGGCGACCACGTTCTGCAGCATGTAGCAGCGGTTCAGCAGGCCCTGCAGCCGCTTCAACTCGGCCTGCATCGGCGCGAGCTGAGCCTGCAGCTCGGCGATCTCGGCCCGGAACGCCGCCTTCTGTGCCACCGGGGCACGCGCCATTTGCGTCTGGACGGTTCTGATCTGGGCCTCGACGCCGTCGATCTTCACCTTCTGCTGGTTGACCGCCACGAGCTGACCCTGGCACGGGTTGGGCGCGGTGATGGCGCCAAACAGTTCCCAATCGCCTTCATTGCGCCAGCGCTGGTCCAGCGCGATCGCATAGTGCTGCTGGACGATGTCCTGCTGGCTGAAGGTCCAGACGGCCGAGCCGATCGTGTCGTCCGCGTTGAGGAACGACCACAGGTTCGACCAGAATCCCTGGGCCTTTCTGATCGCATCACTGACCGCGCCGGAGGCGCCGTCCTTGATCTTCTTCTTCATCGCGTCGATCAGCTCGTTGAGCTTGTCCTGCGGGTTCTGGACACCGATGAAGTCGAGCAGGTTGATGCCGTGGATGAAGTTGTTGATCTCGGTCTGCACGAAATTGTTCAGCGCCTGATGGCCCTGCTCCGCGCCGCTGTCGGAGACGTCGTCCTGCTCCATCAGGACGGTGATCACGCCCACGATGCCGGGGACCGGAATCGTGGTGCTGCCCTGGGTGAGGACGATCGGCTGCAGCTGCGTATGCCACTCGCCGATCCCTGCGGGAATCTGCACGGTCTGGCCGGCGTCGACGTCCGTCGTGCCGAGGTTGCCGTGGCTGCCCGGACCGAAATGGAACACGGCATTTCCGGTCAGGCTCGCAAGATTCTGCTTGATGGTCTCGCCGTCGATCTTGAAGAAGATGGTCCAGAGATACGGCTCGGCATCGCCGATGCCGTCGGCTTCGTCGCGGCAATAGATGGAAGACAGTTTGACTGAGGTAGGTAACAGCATGATGTTTCTCCGGTGCATTGTTTGCTTGAGTGAACCGGTTCCATCCGCCGAGCTGGAACTCGCATCGTGATTATGCATCCGGAGCTGGCGGGATCGCTGTGAGATGGCTCACACCGCGTCTTGTTCCCGATTTGGGTAAACCAGATCGTCGCTTTGCGAGACGACGCGGCGACGGCGAAGCCTAACCACCCACGAGCTTCAGCCACTCGTCCTCGGTCAGCACGGTGACGCCGTGCTTCTGCGCTTCCGCCAGCTTCGAGCCGGCGCCGGGCCCGGCGACCACATAGTCAGTCTTCTTCGAGACCGAACCTGCGGCCTTGGCTCCTAGCCGCTCGGCCATCGCCTTGGCCTCGTCGCGGGTCATCTTCTCCAGCGCGCCCGTGAACACCACGGTCTTGCCGGCGACAGCCGAATTGCTCTTCGGCTTCTCGGCGTCAAGGATCTCGTCGAGCTCTTTCACCAGACGGTCGACGATGCCGCGATTGTGGCTCTCGCCGAAATAGGCCCCAACGCTCTGGATCACGGTGTCGCCGATCTGGTCCAGCGCATCCATCTCGGCAATCGCCTCTTCGTCGCCCTTGGCGACTTTCAAGCCGGCGTCATGGAAGGCCTGCCAGGAGCCATAGCCGCGCGCCAGCGCCAGCGCCGTGGTCTCGCCAACATGACGCATGCCGAGCGCATAGATGAAGCGTTCCAGCGAAATTTTGCGCCGCGCCTCGATCGAGGAAAACAGGTTGCGCACCGAGGTCTCGCCGTAACCCTCGATCTCTTCGAGCTTGAGTTTGTTATTGCGCTTCGCCAGCGTGAAAATGTCGGCGGGCTCCTTCACAAAACCTTCGTCGAAGAAATACTGCAGCTGCTTCTCGCCGAGCCCGTCGATGTCGAAGGCGCGGCGCGACACGAACAGCCGCAGATGCTCGACCTTCTGGAACGGACAGGCGAACTCGCCGGTGCAGCGTGCGCGTGATTCCTCCTCGCCTGCCGCGGTCTCCCCCCGCACCACGTCGGTGTGCAGCGGGCACGGACATTTCTTCGGGAAATGATATTCCTTCGCGCCTCTCGGCCGCTTGTCGATCACGACGTCGACCACCTGCGGGATCACGTCGCCGGCGCGCTGGATCACCACGGTGTCGCCGATGCGGATGTCGCGGCCTTCCCGTAGCTGCTCGCCGTCGCCGCCGATACCCCTGATGTAATCCTCGTTGTGCAGCGTGACGTTCTGCACGATGACGCCGCCGACACCGACCGGTTCGAGCTTGCCGACCGGCGTGAACGAGCCGGTGCGGCCGACCTGGATCTCGATGTCGCGCAGCACGGTCATGGCGCGCTCGGCCGGGAATTTGTGCGCGATCGCCCAGCGCGGCGTGCGCGAGACGAAGCCGAGCCGCTCCTGCCAGTCGATGCGGTCGACCTTGTAGACCACGCCGTCGATGTCGTAGTCGAGCCCGGCGCGCTGCTCCTCGATCTTGCGATGGAAAGCGATCAGCTGTTCGATGGAGGGACAGAGCTTCGTCAGTGGATTGGTCTTGAAGCCGCAGCGCTCGAACCAGCCGATCATGCCGGTCTGGGTGTCCTCCGGCATCGCGCTCATCTCGCCCCAGGCGTAGGCGAAGAAGCCGAGCGGCCGAGACGCGGTGATCGAGGGATCCTTTTGGCGCAGCGAGCCGGCGGCCGAATTGCGCGGATTGACGAAGATGGTGTCGCCGGCCGCCTTCTGCCGCTCGTTCAGCGCCAGAAAGCCTTTCTTGGTCATGTAGACTTCGCCGCGCACCTCGCAGACATCAGGAATACCGCGGCCCTTCAGTTTCTGCGGGACGTCTTCGAGTGTCCTGATATTGGCGGTGACGTCCTCGCCTTCGGCGCCGTCGCCGCGCGTGGCGGCAGTGACAAGCTCGCCGCCCTCATAGCGCAGCGACATCGACAGGCCGTCGATCTTTGGCTCGGCGGAGAAATCGATCTTGTTGTCGGGCAATTTCAGGAAGCGCTCGATGCGGCCGACGAAATCGGTGACGTCCTCCTCCGCGAAGGCGTTGTCGAGCGACAGCATCGGCAGCGCGTGGCGCACTTTCCTGAAGCGCCCGCTCGGCGCGGCGCCGACCTTCTGTGACGGCAACTCCGCGCTGACCAATTCGGGAAAGCGCTTCTCGATGGCGTTGAAGCGCGCCCGCAGCGCGTCGTATTCGGCGTCAGTAACCGAGGGCGCGTCGTCCTGATAGTAGCGCTTGTCGTGGCCTTCGAGCTCCAGCGCCAGGCGCATGTGCTCGGTCCTGGCTTGCGGCTTCGTCAGGCCGGCGACGTCGGGAAGTGTTCTTGTCTTTGCGGCTTTGGCCATGACGTTGAATACGATGAAGCGCGGTGCGAGAAAAGGCTGCCGCGCCCCGGAATGACAGCTAATCAGGACGCCGCCTTCAGCAGCTGTTCAGCGGCCGCCCTCGCCTCCGCGGTGATCTCGGCGCCGGCCAGCATGCGCGCGATCTCCTCGCGGCGGTGGTCGGCCGCGAGCGTATTGACGCGGGTGGCGACGCGCTTGCCCTTGTCCAGCGCATCCTTGGAAATCAGCAGATGCTGCCCGGCGCGTGCGGCGACCTGCGGCGCATGCGTCACCGCCATCACCTGCACTTTCGACGCGAGACGCGCCAGCCGCGTGCCGATGGCGTCCGCGACCGCGCCGCCCACCCCGGTGTCGATCTCGTCGAACACCAAGGTCGGCGCCGAGCCGCGATCGGCCAGCACCACTTTCAGCGCGAGCAGGAAGCGCGACAGCTCCCCGCCGGAGGCGACCTTCATCAGCGGCCCCGGCCGCGTGCCCGGATTGGTCTGCACCCAGAACTCGACGCGATCGAACCCCTGCGGTCCCGGCGAATCCGGATCGGTCTCGATCTGCGTGGTGAAAGTCGCGCGCTCGAGCTTGAGCGGCGCGAGCTCGGCGATGACCGCCTTGTCGAGTTTTCGCGCAGCCTTCTCGCGCGCAGCAGACAGCTTTTTTGCCGCAGCCACATAGCGCTCGTCGGCCCCCGCTGCCGCTGTTTCCAGCTTCTTCAGCTGCTCGGCGCCGGCATCGATCAACGCGACATCGGTGGCATATTGCGCTGATAGCGCCGCGAGCTTGTCGACCGGCGTGGAATATTTGCGCGAGGCAGCGCGCAGCGCAAACAGCCGCTCCTCGATGCGCTCCAGCTCGGCCGGATCGAAATCGGCGGCGCGCAGCGCAGCCGTGAGATGCTGGTCCGCCTCCTCCAGCGCGTTGATCGCGATATCGATCGCCTTCACGGCGGGTTCGACGAGGGCCGGCGAATTGGCGGCGCGGCGCTCCAGCCGCCGCACGGCGGCTGACAGCGCTGCGACAGGCGAATGATCGCCACTGACCGCATCCTGCGCCTCGCGCAGATCGGCGGCGATCTTCTCGCCCTGCATCATCACGGTGCGCCGCTCGGCGAGCGCGGTCTCCTCGCCGTCTTTCGGCGCCAGCGCCTTCAACTCGTCGGAGGCGTGGCGCAGATAATCGGCCTCACGCGCGGCGCGCTCCATGCCGGCACGATGTTCGTCCAATGCAGCATTGGCCGCGCGCCGTGCGTCCCACAGCACTTCGAGCAAACCGACGTCCTTTTCCTGTCCGCCGAAGGCGTCGAGCAGGCGGCGATGGGTGGACGCGTCGACCAGCGCACGCTCGTCATGCTGGCCGTGGATCTCGACCAGCGCCGAACCGACGGCCTTCAACGTCTGCACCGAGATCGCCTGATCGTTGATGAAAGCGCGGGTGCGGCCGTCGGCGAGCTGCACGCGGCGCAGGATCATCTCACCGGTATCTTCCAGGCCGTTGTCGGAGAGGATCGCCGCCGCCGGGTGCCCCTTGGGCACGTCGAACATGGCGGTGACCTGGCCCTGCTCCGCGCCGTTGCGCACCAGGGTGGCATCGCCGCGGCCGCCGAGCGCCAGCGCAAAGGCATCGAGCAGGATCGATTTGCCGGCGCCGGTTTCACCGGTCAACACCGCAAGCCCGCGGGAGAATTCGATATCGAGACGTTCGATCAGGACGATGTCGCGGATCGAGAGGCGCGCCAGCATGGAACAAAAATTCCTAGTTCCGAGCGAGACCGACCTTCTTGAAGGCCCGGCTCATCCAGGACCCCTGATCCTCGTTCGGTTCAACACCGCCGGATTTTACTAGCTTATAGGCGTCCTTGTACCAGGGGCTGTCGGGAAAATTATGCCCGAGCACGGCGGCGGCGGTCTGCGCCTCGCCGACGATGCCGATCGCCATATAGGCCTCGGTCAGGCGCGCCAACGCCTCCTCGACATGGCGCGTGGTCTGGTACTGGGTGACCACGGTCTTGAAACGGTTGATCGCGCCGGTGAAGTTGCGCTTCTCCAGATTGTAGCGGCCGACATCCATCTCCTTGCCGGCGAGCTGGTCCCGGGCGCCTTCCATCTTGGCCTTGGCACTGACGGCGTATTCCGAGGTCGGATATTTGCGGATCACTTCCTGCAGCGCGTTGATGGCCTTCTCGGTACGGGCCTGATCGCGGGAAATGTCCGGGATCTGGTCGTAATGCGAGGCCGCGATCAGGTACTGCGCGTAGGCCGCGTCGGGGCTGCCGGGATGCAGCGTCACATAGCGGGTCGCTGCACCAATGCAGCTGTCATAGTCGGCCTGGTTGTAATAGGCGTAAGCCGACATCAAGAGCGACTTGCGCGCCCAGTCCGAATAGGGATGCTGGCGGTCGACTTCCTCGAATTTCTTGCCCGCTGCCTTGTTATCGTGGCGCTGGTTCATCAGGTACAAGCCCTCATTGTAGAGCTTGTCCGCGGGCTCATCGACGAAGGTGTCGTCCTTTTTGGCGAACTTGTCCCACAGCGCGCCGGTGCCGCAGCCGCTCAGGGGAATGGCGAGCACGATCAGCATTGCCGCCTGACGGAGCCGTCGGGCGTCGGCCGTGATCCTGCGTCCTGCGCGCGCTATACGCTGTACCGACATGATCTCAAGAACCTGACGCCCCGAATTGCAGTTGATGCGGCCCCTTCCCGTCACGCCGCCTTGCGACGCCGACGCTTCCGTGCCGTTGGCGCCTGCCATGCAACCAAGGCCTGTGTATCCGAAAAAACCCCATTAACCAACCGCATAGGCAGGCATTCCGCCCGGATTAAGGCGCTCCAAGGGCATCGTTACCAATCGTGGTTAAGCGCCTAAAACGAGCTACGGACGGCCAGAAAGCCGGTTTCCGTTCAATTGTTCAGGCTGGACCGGAACCGGTCAGGACAGGTCGGGGCCGTAGGCGGGAGCGATCATGCCGCCGACCATCCGGCTTCCGGCCTCCAGAGCGGGGCGGCTACGGCGCGCGGTCTCACCCTCGACGATCCGCCAGGCGGTGCGGTCGGCCATCAGCGCGGTCAGCACGGCGTGGTTGACCTTGTGGCCGCCGCGCACCGAACGGAACGCGCCGAGCAGCGGTAGCCCCGCAAGCGCGAGATCGCCGATCACGTCCAGAACCTTGTGGCGGGCGCATTCATCGGCAAAGCGCAGGCCTTCCGGATTGAGCAGCCGCTCCTCGTCGAACACGACCGAGTTCTCGAAGGAGGCGCCCAGCGCGAAGCCGGCGCTCCAGAGCCGTGCCACGTCGTTCATGCAGCCGAAAGTGCGGGCACGCGCGACCTCGCGGCGGAAGCCTTCCGCGCTGAGCTCGAGCGAGAATTCTTGCTGACCGATCACCGGATTGGTGAAATCGATCTCGACCTCGACGCGGAAGCCGTTGGCGTAGGGGCGCAACTCGCCAAAACTGTCGCCGATCGCGACCTGGACCGGCTTCAGCACTTGGATGAAACGGCGCGGCGCGGATTGGGTGACGATGCCGGCCTGCTCGATCGCGGTGACGAATGGCGCGGCGCTGCCGTCCATGATCGGCACTTCCGGTCCGTCGACCTCGATCGTGGCATTGTCGACGCCCATGCCTCGCAGCGCGGCAAGCACATGCTCGGCGGTGGAGACCAACGGGCCTTCGGCGTCGCCCAGCACGGTCTGAAACTCGGTGGCGATCACGGCATCGGGAGTGGCGCGAACCTCGCGGTCGCCGCCCTGAAGACCGCTGCGGACAAAAATAAAACCTGCATCGACAGATGCAGGTCCGATGGTCAGATTGACGGGAAGTCCGGAGTGTACGCCGACGCCTGTCACGGTTGCTTGCGAACGAAGCGTCGTTTGCCGGCTAAATTTCATTCGAAGACCCGCCCACTACGACTCACACGGAGCAAGACCGACACGATACGGCGCCAACTCACACACGATGCATCCCCAAGTCGCGGCCACCATAATCACTGCCCTAAACAGCGCCAACTCACGCTTTTTTACCGATTGTTACCCCATCCGTGCCGCATTGACGCCAAGGCTTGACCAAATTTGGCCCTGTGGAAACTGTGAATTCCGGGCCCCTATCAGATCACCGAGAGCATAATTAAGTATTTAAAATCAGTTAGTTGACGGGACTGTGACAATTCGTGCCGGTCTAAAAGCAAAGGTCCCGGCGATTGCTCGCCGGGACCTTATCCACCGCCAGAATTGTAACAAATTCAGTTGGCCTGCCGGCGCAGGAATGCCGGAATATCGAGATGGTCGTCGCCCTGTGGTGCAGGTGCAACAGGCGCCGGACGACCATGGCTGTCCAGTCCTTGCGGGGCCGGACGGCGGGCATATTCCGATACCGGCTCGTTTGCCGCGATCTGCTCGGCCACCGAACGCTTGGCGGGCTTGCGCTCCGGCAACGGCGGCATGGACGGACCGGACGCGCGGGCCGCGATCGGCGGCTCGCTCTCCTCGTCGCGGCGGCCGAGGCCGACATTGGCGAGGCGCTGCAGCAGCGACAGGCGAGCCTTCTGCGGATGCTCCTCTTCCGCCGCCTCGCCACGGGCCTGACGAATCTCGGCCTGCGCGGGCATCGGCAGGTCCTCGAATTTCGGCATCCGCTGAGTGCGGTTGGTCGGCCGCTCGGCCGGCTGCGGAATGAAGGTCTCGGGCATGATGGCCTCTTCAGCCTCCGCGCGCTTGACCTCGGGATCGGGGAACAGCGACGGCTTCTGCGCGATCGGGCGCACGGTGACGTCGCCATAGGTGGTCTGGGCCGGAGCCGTAGCCGGCGCATCGGGGGCAACCGCCGCGGCAATCGCTGCGAGCGCGGCGCGCTCGACATTGCTGGCCGTGCGCTGCGGCGCCGGCGCCGTTTCCAGCTTGGTAGCACGCTCGGCGAGCCGCGCATTGTCGGCGCGCAGGCGCGCGGTCAGATCGGCGAGCCGGTTCTCCGGCTGGGCGGAGACGGCCGGGGCGGGAGCCGCCATCGGCGTCGTCGCGGTGCGCACCATGCCGTTGGTCTCGATGCCGGTCGCGACCACGGAGACGCGGATCACGCCGTCCAGGTTCTCGTCGAAGGTGGCGCCGACGATGATGTTGGCGTCCTGGTCGACTTCCTCACGGATGCGCGTTGCGGCCTCGTCGACCTCGAACAGCGTCAGGTCCCTGCCGCCGGTGATCGAGATCAACAGCCCGCGGGCGCCCTTCATCGATGAGTCGTCGATCAAGGGGTTAGCGATTGCGGCCTCGGCCGCGGTCAGCGCCCGCTTGTCGCCGGTTGCCTCGCCGGTGCCCATCATCGCCTTGCCCATCTCACGCATCACGGCGCGGACGTCGGCGAAGTCGAGATTGATCAGACCTTCCTTCACCATCAGGTCGGTGATGCAGGCCACGCCCGAATACAGCACCTGGTCGGCCATCGCGAAAGCGTCGGCGAAGGTGGTCTTTTCATTCGCCACCCTGAACAGATTCTGGTTCGGGATGATCAACAGCGTATCGACCACCTTGTGCAGCTCGGCGATGCCGGCTTCGGCAGTGCGCATGCGGCGCTGGCCTTCGAAGTGGAACGGCTTGGTCACGACGCCGACGGTGAGGATGCCCTGCTCGCGCGCGGTCTTGGCGATGACGGGCGCTGCCCCGGTGCCGGTGCCGCCGCCCATGCCGGCGGTGACGAACACCATGTTGGCGCCGGTGAGATGATCGCGGATTTCGTCGATCACCTCCTGCGCGGCGGCGGCGCCGACATCGGGCTGCGAGCCCGCGCCGAGGCCTTGGGTGACCTGCGTGCCCATCTGGATGATGCGCGGCGCCTTCGACATCGTCAGCGCCTGGGCGTCGGTGTTGGCAACGACGAAATCGACGCCCTGCAATCCGGCGGTGATCATGTTGTTGACGGCATTGCCGCCCGCGCCGCCGACGCCGAACACGGTGATGCGTGGCTTCAGCTCGCTGATGTCAGGGGGAGAAATATTGACTGCCATGATTGCCTCTCGTCGATTACGCGCGCGTTGGGTTGCCCCGCCCATCCGGCGCGGGAGTGGGTGAAATTCTCGAAGTGCGGAAAGCGGTCATCAGAAGCCCTCGCGAAGCCATCGTCCGACCTTTCCGAAATAACCGTCAGTCCCTGTCCTGACGTGCCGCGTATGCCGCGGTTCGACATGCTCGAGGTGAGCGTATTGGGGGTAGACCAGGAGGCCAGCGGGCACCGCGAACGACGCGGTCTTGGCTTCCGCGGGCAGCCGGCCGAAGCCGAGCGGGCGGCCGATGCGCACGGGCCGGCCGAGAATCTGGGTGGCGAGTTCGGGCATGCCGGAGAGCTGCGAGGCGCCGCCGCTCAAAACGACCCGTCCCTTCGGCTCAGCCGCGAAGGGCGAATCCTTCAAGCGATCCCGGACCATCTCGAAAATCTCCTCAGCGCGGTGCCGGACGATGTTCGCAATCGTGGCTCGGGACACGATCTGCGGCACGTCCTGGTCGTTGTCGCCGGCGGTCGGAACCGACATCAACTCACGCGCGTCTGACCCGCCCGTCAGCACCGTGCCATATAACGTCTTGATTCGCTCGGCATCCGCAATGCACGCGGATAGGCCCCGCGCAAGGTCCATGGTGATGTGATGGCCGCCGACGGCAAAGCCGGAGGCATGGACGAAGCGGCCGGCGGAATAGGTCGCAATGGTTGTCGAACCTGCCCCCATCTCGACCACGGCGGCCGCGATGTCGGCCTCATCGTCGGTCAGGACGGCCAGGCCGGCCGCATACGGGGCCGCCACCAGGGCCTCGACATTGAGATGGCAGCGCTCGACCACCAGCATCAGATTGCGCGCGACCGTCGCGTCGACATTGACGACATTGAGGTCGACGCCGAACTCGCGGGCGACCATGCCGCGGGCGTCGCGGATGCCCTTGACGCCATCGATCCGGTAGCCGACCGGCAGGGTGTGCAGCACGCTGCGCCCCTCCCCGGTGGCGTGGCGCATGCCGGTCGAGGTGACCCGGCTGACATCGGCAGCAGTCACCGCGCCGCCGCGCAGATCGGCGGCGGCTTCGATCAATTGTCCCTGCACCCGGCCGCCGGACACCGACAGCAGCACCAACTCGACGCGAACCTTGGCCATGCGCTCGGCAAGCGCGACAGCCTGCCGCACCGCCTGCTCGCATTCGGCAAGATCGACGACGGCCCCGGCCTTGACGCCGCGCGACTGAATCTGGCTGTAGCCGATCAGCTCGGCGGCATGGCTGCGGCCGCGCAAGGCATCGTTGGGCGGGCACGGTTTCAGCCGCGCGATCATGCAGGCGATCTTGCTGGTGCCGATATCGAGCGAGGCCACGAGCGCGGAGCGCTTGTGCGGCATCGGTTTCGCCTTCGGCGTATGGAAGCGGCTGGTCCCGGTCATGCGGCCTCACCGGGCTTTTTCTTCTGCTTCTTGAACAGATCTTCGCGCGCCTTTGCCGCATCATCGGACAATTGCACCGTCAACCTGTCCGGCAGGCGCATGTCGATGGCGACAATGTCGCGCGAGAACAGATGATCGTCCTTGTCGAGCTTGCTCAGCGCGGCAAGCGCATTGCCGACGTCGTTCTCGGGCAGGCGAATGTCGAGGCCGTCTTTGGTGCGCAGATTCCAGCGCCGCTCGCCGACGAAGATTGCCGCCTTCGTCACGGAGTTGACCTGCGGATAGCGCGCCAGCAGCGCCAGGAAATCGCGCGCGCGGGTTTCCGCGCCCTTGCCGACCACGAGCGGCAAACCGAGGAAGCGGCGCGCCACATAGGGCTCGAGCACGGCGCCGTCCTCGGCGATGACGGAGAGCTTGCCGTTGGACTGCCACAGCGCGAAGGCCGAGCGTTCGACGATGTCGATCTGCAGCTGGTTCGGATAGAATTTCAGCACGGTGGCGTCCGCGATCCACGGATTGGCCTTGAGCTGGTCGCGCACCGCTGATGCGTCGAGGAACAGCAGCGAGGAGCGGCCATTGACGCCGCCGATCGCGAGCACCTCGTCCTGGCTGAGCTGCTTGCGGCCGTTGATCGCGACCGCCGTGATGCGGAAGCCGAAGGAATTTGCGAGCGCGTTGCGGGTGTCGCTCAGCGCCGTGGTGAACGCCTCGAGATGACCGCCCTTGACGACGCCGAAGCCGGCGCTGGCAGCGATGAGCAGCAAGGTCGCAAAGAGACCGGCGCGGCGCGGCACATAGCGCTCGACGAACAGCGCGAGGCGCGACGGGCGCCCGCGGTCAATCGCGACCCTTCCGCGCGAGCGGCCGAAACCCAGGGACGCGCGCAGCAGCACGACCGCGCCAATGGCGGCCGACTTCAGGTCAGCTTGCGGCCTCTGGGTATCAGCGAGGCGTCCTGCACCATCCATTGCACGAGCTCGTCAATCGTTGTGGCTCGCGAACGAACTCTCGGATGCCGACAGGGTGTTGAAGGCAAAACGCCCCCAATTCCCCGAAGGGGCGATCCTCGAAGCGGAAATCCGCAACAGCTCACGCCCCGGCAGCCAAGCGCACATGCGCCGCCGCGTTAACCTTCGGACTTCCTGGTAAACAAAAGGTAAAATCAGGGTGGGCAGAGCGGAATTTGATCCGTCCTGTGAGGCATTTGCACCAGATCTTCAGGATTTTACCGAGCCCAGCGCCCCGGTTCCGAGCCAGCCCGCTTATTTACGGACGCGCCGCTCCGCCAGCACGATCTGGTCCCTCAGAAAATCGGCGAAGTCGATGCCGTGGGCCTTGAGCGCCTTGGGGTAAAGCGAGGCCTTGGTCAGGCCCGGCAGGGTGTTGGTTTCCAGATAGATCGGGCCCTTGTCCGAGATGATGAAATCGGTGCGCGAATAGCCGGAACACGACAGCGCCTTGTGGGCGCGCATCGCGTTGTCCTTGATCGCAGCCGTCACCTCGGCGGAGAAGCGGCCCGGACAAATCTCCTGGGTCGACTTCAGCAGATATTTGGCGGTGTAGTCGAAAGTCCCCTCGCCCGGCACGATCTCGATCGGCGGCAGCGCGAGCACCTCGCCGCCGGACTGCTCGAGCACGGCGCAGGTGCCTTCGACGCCGGCAATACGTGGCTCGATCAGATAGTGCTCGGTCTTCGCGGCGTTGCGGACCGCGACCAGATCCTGCTTCGCATTGACGAAGATCAGCCCGTAGCTCGAGCCGTCTTGGGTCGGCTTGGCGATCAGCTTGCCATATTCGGCCAAGGCTTCGTCGATCTCTTCGAGCGCAATATTTTCCGGAACCTCGACGCCAGCAATGGCGGCAAAGCGCTTGGCAGCGACCTTGTCGAAGGCGAGATGCGAAGAGGTGGAATCCGATCCCGTGTAGGGAACGCCGCGCAGTTCACAAGCCGCCTGCAACTCGCCATTTTCCGCGCGCCCGCCATGCAGTCCCAGCACCAGCACGCGGCCGTCGGCGCGCGCGCGATCCAGCGCCTGCTCGATGCTCCCGCCGACCTTTCGGCCGCCGGGGACGAAGTCGACCTCGAAGGGACGCGCATGTCCGGTCAGGGTTTTGGCGTTCGTCTCGTGCACGCTGTCATCGGGAGCCCAGAACCAGAGATCGGCCTCAGGCAGCGCCTCGGCCAGCGCCTGCGAGGTCGCGACCGACACCAGCCGCTCCTTGTTGGTCCCGCCGAATAAGATTGTGACTTCGCATTATGTCTTCTCGATCCCAATCCGCTTGATTTCCCAATGTAACTCGATTCCCGTTATTTTTTTGACGCGTTCGCGCACGGTCTCGCCCAGCGTTTCGATGTCATGGGCCGAAGCGCTGCCGGTGTTGATCAAGAAGTTGCAATGCATGTCCGAGACCTGCGCGCCGCCAACCCGCAATCCCCGGCAGCCGGCGGCGTCGATCAGCTTCCAGGCGCTGTTGCCAGGCGGGTTCTGGAAGGTCGAACCGCCGGTCTTTTCGCGAATCGGCTGCGCGGTCTCGCGATGGGTCTGCACCTCGTTCATCCGCGCGCGAATCGCTTCCGGCGCGGCCGACGCGCCGCGGAAGCGCGCCGAGGTGAAGGTGATGGAGGGATCGACGCCGGAGTTGCGGTAGACGAATTTCATGTCGGCGTTGGTGAAGCTGTGCAGGTTACCCTTGCGGTCGATGCCGGTGGCCTCAAACAGCACGTCCTTGGTCTCGGCGCCATTGGCGCCGGCGTTCATGCGCAGCGCGCCGCCGATGGTGCCGGGAATGCCGAAATAGAATTCGAGCCCGGCGAGGTTGGCCGCCGCCGCGGTTTCCGCCACGCGCTTGTCGAGCGCGGCTGCGCCCGCCGTGACGATGTCGCCGTCGACATTGGTTTCACCGAAAGCGCGCGGGCTGAGGCGAATCACCACGCCGGCAATACCGCCGTCGCGCACGATCAGGTTGGAACCGACGCCGACGACAGTGACGGGAATTTCGGGAAGATGCTTCAGGAAATAAGCGAGATCGCTTTCATCCCCCGGCGTGAACAGCACCTGCGCCGGACCGCCGACGCGAAACCAGGTCAATTCCGCCAGCGATTGGTTGGCGAGCAGCCGACCGCGTAAGTCCGGCATCGCGGCTCTCAGCTCGCTCGTGATGTCGGGAAAGGCCACGCTCACCCCAGCGCCTTCAATTCGGCAGGCAGCGCGTAGGCCCATTGCGTGATGCTGCCGGCGCCGAGGCAGACGACGAGATCGCCCTTGTTCGCGAGCTTCTTCACGATGCCGGCAAGGTCGGACGATTTCGCAAGCGGAATCACCTCGCGTTGACCGTGTTTGCGCAAGCCGGCAACGAAATGATCGCGGTCGATGCCCGAAATCGGCGCCTCGCCGGCCGGATAGACGTCGGCGACAACGACCGCATCGGCATCGTCGAAGCAGGAGCAGAACTCCTCAAACAGCGATTGCAAACGCGTATAGCGATGCGGCTGCACCACGGCGATGATCTTGCCGTTGGAGGATTCGCGCGCGGCCTTCAGCACCGCCGCGATCTCG
This sequence comes from uncultured Alphaproteobacteria bacterium, assembly GCA_963794775.1. Taxonomy (GTDB): domain Bacteria; phylum Pseudomonadota; class Alphaproteobacteria; order Rhizobiales; family Xanthobacteraceae; genus Bradyrhizobium. The sequence continues at coordinate 69,661 of CAWCGA010000037.1, forward strand.
ACCGGATGATGGCCGTAATCGTCGATCACGGTGACGCCATTTGTTTCGCCGGTACGGGTGAAGCGACGCTTGACGCCGCCGAAGCCGGCGAGGGCCTTGCGGATAGTATCGTCGGATACGCCAAGCTCGTGTGCAACCGCGATCGCCGCTGTCGCATTCGACGCGTTGTGCCGTCCCGGCATCGGCAGCGTGATGTCCTTGATCACGTGCGCCGCACCGGTCTTGCGATCGCGGATCGCGACCGAAAATTTCGAGCCGCCGCCCATCGGCGTGAGATCGATCAGCCGCGCGTCGGCCTCCATATTGACGCCATAGGTGATGATACGGCGATCCTCGATCTTGCCGGCGAGGCTCTGCACCACGGGATGGTCCGTGCACATCACGGCAAAACCGTAGAACGGCACGTTCTCGATGAAATTCCGGAACGCCTCCTGGATCGCCTCGAAGGTCTTGAAGTGATCGAGATGCTCGGGGTCGACATTGGTGACGATCACGATATCGGACGGCAGCTTCAGGAAAGTACCGTCGCTCTCGTCAGCCTCGACCACCATCCAGTCCCCGGCGCCGAGCCGCGCGTTGGAGCCATAGGCGTTGATGATGCCGCCGTTGATCACGGTCGGATCGAGGCCGCCGGCATCGAGCAGGGTCGCCACCATCGTGGTCGTGGTGGTCTTGCCATGGGTGCCGGCAATCGCGACACAGCTTTTCAGCCGCATCAATTCGGCGAGCATCTCGGCGCGGCGCACCACGGGAATGCGCTTCGCGCGCGCCGCCGCGAGTTCGGGGTTATCGCGCTTGATCGCGGTCGACACCACCACCACGTCGGCGCCGTCGATATTGTCGGCCTTGTGGCCGACCGAGACCTTGACACCTTTCTCGCGCAGCCGGGCGACATTGCTGCCGTCGGAGGCGTCCGAGCCCTGCACGGTATAGCCGAGATTGACCAGCACTTCGGCGATGCCGCTCATGCCGATGCCGCCGATCCCGACGAAGTGGATGGGTCCGATCTCGCGCGGCAGTCTCATGCGGCGGTTCCTGTCATTGCGCGTACTGGATGCCCCGCTTTCGCTGGGCATGACAAGGGTTTTTTGCGCCAATGCAACGACCGCTGCCGACCGATCCCGGCGGAGCTTATCCATTCAAGGGCTGGATAAAGGCCGCCTATTTCTCGACGAAGAAAAAGTCTTCCCGGCCGGGCAGCGAACCATAGGTGTAGGGCTCCTGCCGGCCGGCGGTCGCTTCCATCACGTCGTCGCGCACCAGCCGGAACAGCTTGTTGATTTCAACACCCGGCGTGGCAATCCGCTGCAGCATGGCCACCGCGAACGGCGAGTTGTCACCATCGCCGTCGAGCGCGACCTGGCCGTTCTTGGCGGCGAACACCACGAGCGTTCCACCCGCCGTCTTCACCTCCGCGAGCCCGCGGCCGATCGAGCGCGAAGTTATTTTGGCCCCGGCGGTGGGCGCGGCCGCAGCACTGGCCGGAGCCTCCGTCTTGCGTGGCGAAAACGGATTGTCGCGACAGGCATCCAGCACGACCAGTTTCAGCTTTTTCGCGCTCTCGACCGCGGCCAGCACCTGGTCCAGCGGCACCGCCTCGAACTGGATGTCGCGGTCGACCGCGAGTTTCGCGTCGATTGGCACGAGGTAGTTGGTGCCGCCGACCTCCATGCCATGGCCGGCATAGTAGACCATCGCCCAGTCGGCCTTCTCCGCCTCGTCGGCGAAGGTGCGCAGGCTGTCGATCAGTTTTTCGCGTGTGGCGTTGTCGGCGAGCGTCACGCTCTCAAATCCGATATTGCGCAAGGAAGACGCGATCGCGTCGGCATCTTTTTGCGGATTGGCAAGAACGGGAACGTTCTTGTAGGCGGAATTGCCGATCACAAGCGCAACGCGCCGGCCCTGTTTGGCAACGGCGGCCTTGATCGCGGGCGAGACCGTGGTGGTGGAAATGGACGGTGTCGGAATCGACGTGGCCGACGCAGCCTTGGACAACGAGATCGGCATAGCCGGCGGCGCAACACCGGAGTCCAGCGCAGCAAGCCGCGCGCGCGCCGTCTCCAGTGCCGATTTCGAATAAAACCGGTCGCGCATCGAACTTCGAGACGCCGAGGCTTCGGCGAATTTGATGCGGGCGTTGACGAGGTCGCCCATTTTTTCGAAGGTCAAACCGAGTCCGGTCAACGCAGGAATGAAATCAGGTTCATTGACCAGCGCCTGCTTGTAGTCGGCGATCGCCCGATCGAATGCGCCGATGTATCGAAACGTATCGCCGCGTTCGATGTAGATAAGAATGCCCTTCGGGTCCAGCGCGACCGCCTTGTTTTGATCAGCAAGGGCGCGATCGAGGTCGCCCTTGAAACGCCAAACCGTCCCGCGCAAGGCGTATTGCTTCGATGAGCCCGGATCGATTTGGATCGCCGCATCCAGATCGGACAAGGCGTGGTCGTAGTCGCCTTTCTCCATCCAGACATTGCTGCGGCCGAGGTAGAGAGAGCTGCGAGCCTCCGAATTTTTCGAATTGATACGGAGACCCTCGTCATAGTCCACAATCGCGTGATCGAAATCTCTTTTCTGGTAATAGAAATTGCCACGACGCAGATATGCGAGCGGGAATTTGCGAATCCGCAGCGCTTCGTCGCAGTCGGCGATGGCGCGATCGATGTCTCCCTTGTCCCTGTAAACGAGTGCGCGAGTCACGAGGTAGAACGTGTTGTTGGGGTCGATCCGCAACGCCTCACTGTAATCGGCGATCGCGCGATCATAGTCGTCTCTCTTCTTGAAAGAGATCGCGCGATTGAAAAAAGCCGTATGCATTCTCGGATCGATCCGCAGCGCCGCGCTGAAATCGGCGATCGCGCGATCCTGGTCACCCTTATTGTCGTAGGCGACCCCGCGGTTGTTGTAGGCGATCGCACGATCGCGTGCGGTCAGGTTTTTGGATGCCAGGACTCCCGTGCACCCCCTGATTTTCAGGTCGACGTCGGATTTCTGGGCGCAATCCTGGAAATCCCTTCGATCCGACGCCAGCGCAGGCCCGGCGAGCACCGTCGCGACAACGGCAACGGCAAAATATCCTGCGCGCATCGAGTCCCTCTCCAGTACGCCCGCGACCGGAGCCCGGTCCCGCCATTTCGACTGTCCCATAGCACAACGGTGAGATCACCGGATTTGTGACAAAAATCACGGACGTGCGGCAGTCGTCGACTGCGTCGGATGCTAGATTCCCGCCACTTTCACCACGAGATCGGCGAGCCGCTCGGCGGCATCGAGCCGGCCCGCGCCGCGCGCGGCGGACGCCATCGCCGCCAGTCGTGCGGGCTCGGCAGCCAGCGCGGAGATTTCAGTGGCAAGACGGTCCGGCGTGAACTCGGCTTGCGCGATCCGCAACGCGCCGCCGACCTGCGACAGCACGCCGGCATTGGCAAACTGGTCCTGGTCGATCGCGCCGGGCAACGGCACCAGGATCGAGGGCCGGCCGATCGCGGCGAGTTCGGCCACCGTGCCCGCGCCGGAGCGCGAGATCACCAGATGGTTAGAGGCGAGCCGCGCCGGCAAATCGGTGAAGAACGGCGCAAGCTCGCACTTGATCTTGAGCCGATCATAGACCGCGCGCACCCGCGCCATGTCCTCGTCACGCACCTGCTGCGTCAGCACCAGACGGCCCCACAGCGACGGCTCCAGCTTTTCAATCGCCGCCGGCACGATATCGCTCATGATGCGCGCGCCCTGGCTGCCACCGACCACGAGAAGGCGAAACGGTCCGGCCGCTTCCGGCGGTGTGTAGCTTGTTGCCGCAGCGGCAAGCACCGCGGGGCGCATCGGGGTGCCGACAGTGGTGGTCTTGGCGGACAACGCCGGGTCGCGATCGAGCACGCCGGGCAACGAGGTCGCAATGGCGCGGACATGACGCGACAGGAACCGGTTGGCGCGGCCGAGCACCGCGTTGGCATCGTGGATGATGCCGGGCACGCCCGCGAAGCGCGCGGCGATCAGCGGCGGCAGGGTCGGATAACCGCCGAAGCCGATCACCGCGACGGGCTTTTCGCGGCGGATCAGGTTGAATGCGCTGAGCGCGCCTGCGGCAAGCGTGAGCGTCGCATAGGCAAGCTGCAGTGGGTTGCGGCCGCGCGCGGTCTCGCTCGCCACCACGTCGATCATGTCGCGCGTGAACAGCCCGCTGTAGCGTAGCGCGCGATCGTCGGTGACGAGACGCACGCGATAGCCGCGCTTGATCAGCTCGACGCCGAGCGCTTCGGCCGGAAACAGATGGCCGCCGGTGCCGCCGGCAGCCAGGAGGATGAGAGGCTTAGTGTCCATGGGCTTTCAATAACCCATGCAATGGCCTGCGTCACGCGTAGCTGTTCGCCGTGCTCATACCGCTCGCGATCTCGACCTCGGTCTTCGACCGCAGCCGCGTCAGCGCCAGCAGCATGCCGACGCCATAGGCGAGCGAGACGATGGATGAGCCGCCATAGGAAATGAACGGCAAGGTCATGCCCTTGGCGGGGATCAGCTGCAGATTGACCGACATGTTGATGGCGGCCTGCACGCCGAACATGATCGCCAGCCCCGAGGCCGCGAAGCGCGCGAACATGTCCTCGGTCTTGTAGGCCCGCATCAGGGCGCGGATCACGATGAAGGCGAACAGCGCCAGCAGCACAAGACACAGAATGATGCCGAACTCTTCGGCCGCGACGGCGAACACGAAATCCGTGTGGCTGTCCGGCAGACTGCGCTTGGCGACGCCCTCGCCCGGACCGAGGCCGAACCAGCCGCCGTTGTAGAAAGCTTCCATCGCGGTATCGACCTGGAAGGTGTCGCCGGAGGCCGGATTCATGAAGCGTTTGATGCGGCCTGCGACGTGCGGCACGAACATGTAGGCGCCAAAGAGTCCGGCGGCCGCGGCGCCCGCCAGGCCCGCAACCCAGATCATGCGCATGCCGGCGATGAAGAACAGCGTGCCCCATACCATCAGGATCAGCATGGTCTGACCGAAGTCGGGCTCCATGACGAGCAGCGACACCAGCATCAACAACAGCATCAGCGCCATCGAGGTCGCCGGCATTTCCGGACGCCGCGCCGATTCCGCGAACAGCCACGCTGCGACGACGACGAAGGCGGGCTTGGCGGATTCCGAGGCCTGGATGTTGAGGCCGAGCAAGGTGATCCAGCGCCGCGACCCCTTCACTTCAGGGCCGAGCAACAGCGTTGCCACGATCAACACCACGGAGACCGCGAACACGATCAGCGCGGCGCGGCGGATGTGCTGCGGCGACATGAAGGACACCGCCAGCATCACAACGAGGGACGGCAGCAGGAACATCACGTGATGGCTGAAGAAGTGGAAGGGATCGAGCCCGATGCGGACCGCGACCGGCGGGCTCGCCGCCAGCGACAGCACGATGCCGCTCAGCATCAGCGCGAGGATCGCGCCCAGCATCGGGCGATCGACGGTCCACCACCAGTCGGACAGCGGGTTGCGTTCTTCGCGGGAGAGCATGGGCGGTCCCAGGGGCAGAGGTCTGTCCCATTGGTGGCTGATGGTGGTTTCCAAGGGGTTAATGGTGCCGAGAAAACGTTCGTAGGATGGGTGGAGCGAAGCGATACCCATCGATGTTCGGCTCGGGAAGCGATGGGTTTCGCTGGCGCTCAACCCATCCTACGCCAATGCAGTCACACCACCGGCTTGACGCCAGGCAGCGCGTTGACGAGGTCGCGGAACCTGGCGCCGCGGATCTCGAAGTTGCGGTACTGGTCGAACGACGCGCAGGCCGGCGACAGCAGCACCACCGGATCGACAAGGCATGACGCCTCAGCATCGCGTGCAGCGCTTGCGACGGCGACCTCGAGCGTGCCCGACATCTCATGCGGCACGTGGTTGCCGAGGGTGCCGGCAAATTCAGCCGCCGCCTCGCCGATCAGATAGGCCTTGCGGATGCGCGGGAAATATTCCGACAGGCCGGTGATGCCGCCAGCTTTGGGCTTGCCGCCGGCAATCCAGAAGATATCGGCAAAGGAAGACAGCGCATGCGCGGCGGCGTCCGCATTGGTGCCCTTGGAGTCGTTGACGAACAGCACGTTGCCGCGCCGGCCCACCTGCTCCATCCGGTGCGCGAGGCCCGGAAAGCTGCGCAGGCCGTTCTGCAAGGTGTCCTTGCCGACGCCGAGCGCCAGCGCGCAGGCCGAGGCGCAGGCCGCATTCTGCGCATTGTGCGAGCCGCGCAGCGAGCCGATGCCGCCGATCCGCGCGATCTCCTCGCGTGCACCGCCCGACGCGCGCAGGATTGTCTCGCGCTCGACATAAATGCCGTCAGCCAGCGGATTCTTCACGGAGATGCGCACCACGCGTTTCCCTGAGCGGTCGATGCGGTCGGCGGCGTTGCGGCACCAGGTGTCGTCCACGCCGACGATCGCACTGCCTTGCACGCCCGCGACCAGCCGCTCCTTCACCGCGGCGTAATGCGCCAGCGTACCGTGACGGTCGATATGATCCTCGCTGATGTTGATGAGGATGCCGACGGTCGGATCGAGCGAAGGTGTGAGGTCGATCTGGTAGGACGACATCTCGATCACATGCACGCGGCCCTTGCGCGGCGGCTCCAGCGACAGGATCGCGGTGCCGATATTGCCGCCCATCTGGGTGTCGTAGCCCGCGACCTTCATCAGATGCGCGATCAGCGCCGTCGTGGTCGACTTGCCGTTGGTGCCGGTGATTGCCACGAACGGCGCATCCGGCGCAAAGCGCCGCCGCTCACGACAGAACAGCTCGATGTCGCCGATCACCTCGACCCCGGCCTCGCGTGCCATCAGCACACTCCAGTGCGGCGCCGGATGGGTCAGCGGCGCCCCGGGGGTGAGGATCAACGCGGCGAAATTTTGCCAGGATACTTTGCGCAGATCGGCGGTGACGAAACCAGCCTGCACGGCCTTGGCGACATTGTCGGAACTGTCGTCAGCGGCGATCACCTCGGCGCCACCGGCTTTCAGCGCGTGACAGCTCGCAAGGCCCGAGCCGCCAAGGCCGAACACCGCGACCGTCTTGCCTGCAAAGGAGGTGACGGGAATCATGCCACTCGATCAGCGCAGCTTCAGCGTGGAGAGGCCGGCAAGCGCTAGCATCACCGAGATGATCCAGAAGCGGATCACGATCTGCGGCTCGGTCCAGCCCAGCTGTTCGAAATGATGATGGATCGGCGCCATCCGAAAGATACGCTTGCCCGTCAGCTTGAAGGAGGCGACCTGCACGATCACGGAGACTGCCTCCAGCACGAACAGGCCGCCGATCACGGCGAGCACGATCTCGTGCTTCACCGCGACCGCGATCGAGCCGAGCATGCCGCCGAGTGCGAGCGAGCCGGTATCGCCCATGAAGATCGACGCCGGTGGCGCATTGAACCAGAGAAAACCGAGGCCGGCGCCGAGCACCGCACCAGCCAGCACCGCAAGCTCGCCTGTGCCCGCGACATAATTGATCTGCAGGTAGTCGGAGAACACAGCGTTGCCCGCGAGATAGGCGATCAGGCCGAAGCTTGCCGAGGCGATCATGACCGGCACAATGGCCAGCCCATCGAGGCCATCGGTCAGATTAACGGCGTTGCCGGCGCCGACGATCACGAAAGCGCCGAAGATCACGAACCACCAGCCGAAATTGATGATGACGTCCTTCAGGAAGGGAATCGCCAGCGAGGTCGAGGCGGCGTCACGGCCGAGCTTGGTGAGCGCATAGCAGGCCACCAGTGCGATGATCCCTTCCAGCAGCAGACGGATGCGACCGGCGAATCCGCCGGAGGTTTGCTTGGTGACCTTCAAGTAATCGTCATAAAAGCCGACGAAACCGAAGCCGAGCGTCACTGCCAGCACGATCCAGACATAGGGGTTGAGCAAATTGGTCCACAGCAAGGTCGAGACCACGAGGCCGGACAGGATCATCAACCCGCCCATGGTCGGCGTGCCGCGCTTGGCGACGATGTGAGATTGCGGCCCGTCCTCGCGGATCGGCTGGCCCTTGCCCTGACGCAGGCGCAGATGGTCGATGATCCAGGGGCCGAACAGGAACACGAACAGCGCAGCGGTCGCGACCGCGCCGCCGGTGCGGAAGGTGATGTAGCGGAACACGTTGAGGGCCGCGCGAAGCCAGCCGAGGCCGGGCGGAAACGCGCTGGAAAGCTCAATCAACCAGTAGAACATATAATATCCGCCCTAAGTCGCGGCTTCATCCAGCGCCGGCTTGCCGGGAAAGCGCTTTTCGAGCGCGTTCACAATGACTTTCATCTTCGAGCCGAGCGACCCCTTGATCATGATCGCGTCGCCTGCGCGCACCGCCGACACGACCTGCGATTCCAGGTCGGCCGAGCTGTCCGCATAGCCGCCCCGTTTACCCGCCGACAGCGCATCCCACAAGTTACGCATCAACGGGCCGCAACAATAAACCAGATCGATACCGTTGGCCTTCACCGCTTCCGCGAGGCCGCCATGCAGGGACGGACCGGTCGGCCCGAGCTCGAGCATGTCGCCGAGCACCGCGATGCGCCGTCCGCGCGGGCCGATCGCGGCCTGGCCGAGCACGTTGATCGCGGCGGCCATCGAGGCCGGATTGGCGTTGTAACTCTCGTCGATCAGCGTGGCATCGCCGCTGCCGATGTCGAGCACGCGCCGCACGCCGCGGCCGACGGCGGCCTCAACCTGCGACATCGCGAGCGCCGCCAGCGCCAGATCGGCGCCGGCCAGCGAAGCGGCGGTCAGCACCGCCAGCGAGTTCATGGCGATGTGGCGCCCGGGCATGCCGACCTTGTAGCTCACATCGTGGCCGAGAATGCTGGCATGCACCGCGGACGAGGTCGCATGCAGCGACAGGTCCAGCAACCGCGCATCCGCCTGTACGTCGCTGCCGAAGGAGACGATGCGCGCGACGCCCTGCTTCTCCGCGCTCGCCATCAGCCGCGCGAACTGCGAATTGTCGCGGTTGAGCACCCCCGCGCCGCCAGGTTCGACGCCGGCGAAGATCTCGGCCTTGGCGTCGGCGATCGCCTCGATGCCGGCGAAAAATTCCAGATGAACCGGCTCGACCGTGGTGATGATGGAGATATACGGCCGCACCATCTTCACCAGCGGCTCGATCTCGCCGGCATGGTTCATGCCGATCTCGAAAATGGCGAAGCGCACGCTCGCCGGGCAGCGCGCCAGCGACAGCGGCACGCCCCAATGATTGTTGAAGGACGCGGCCGAGGCATGGGTCTCGCCCTGCGGCGACAGCACGCGGCGCAGCGCCTCCTTGGTGGAGGTCTTGCCGACCGACCCGGTGACGGCAATCACCTGCGCCTTCAGCCGCGCCCGCGAGGCGCGCGCCAGATCGCGAAGGCCTTCGAGCACGTCGTCGACGATCAGGAGCGGCGCGTTGCCTGCGAACTTGTCGCGCTGGGCGCGCTCGACCACGGCGAGACCCGCGCCGGCCTTCAGCGCGGCAGCGACGAAATCGTGGCCGTCATGCACGTCGCCCTTGATGGCGAAGTAAGCCTCGCCCGGCTGGATGGTGCGGCTGTCGATGGAGAGCCCGATGATGCCGTCCGGCAGCGTGCCATTGCTCGCGGCGCCCATCGCCTCCATCATCGCTTGCGATGTCCAGAGCAAGATCGGGCTCATGCAACCCTCGCCGCAAGTACAGACGCCACCGCCTCGTGATCGCTGAAATCCAAAATCTTGTCACCGACGATTTGCCCGGTCTCGTGGCCCTTGCCGGCGATCAGCAGCGCATCGCCCGGCTGCAACGCCTCGATCGCGGTGCGGATTGCATGCGCGCGATCGCCGATTTCCTTGGCGCCTTTCGCAGCATCGAGGATTGCGGCGCGGATTGCTTCCGGCTTCTCGCTGCGCGGGTTGTCGTCGGTGACGATGACATGATCGGCGTTCTCGCTCGCAATCGCGCCCATCAGCGGACGTTTGCCGGCATCGCGGTCGCCGCCGGCACCGAACACAACGATAAGCTTGCGCTTCGCATAGGGTCGCAGCGCTTGCAGCGCCTTGGCGAGCGCGTCGGGCTTGTGCGCGTAATCGACGAAGATCGGCGCGCCGTTGCGCTCGCCGACCCGCTCCAGCCGCCCTTTCGCACCTTCGAGATGTTCGAGGCTGGCGAAGACCGCATCCGCCTCGCTGCCGGTAGCGATCGCAAGACCCGTAGACACCAGCGCATTCTCGATCTGGAAGCCGCCGACCAGCGGCAGCCGAACCGATGTCCGCTTGCCGCGATGTTCGAGCGCGAGCGTCTGCGCGAAGCCGTCGACGCTAACATCGACCAGACGAATGCCATCGCCTCCGTCGCCTTTTGATCCGACCGTCATCAATCGTAAGCAGCGCTTGCGCGCCGCATCGATCACCTCGCCCGAGCAATCATGATCGGCCGAGATCACGGCCGCGCCACCGGGCGGAACGAGATCGCGGAACAGGCGAAGCTTGGCATTGAGGTAATGCGCGACGTCAGGATGGTAATCCATGTGGTCGCGCGACAGATTGGTGAAGCCGCCCGCCGCGACGTGTACGCCGTCGAGACGATATTGGTCGAGACCATGCGACGACGCCTCAAAGGCGAGATGCGTGACGCCGTCGCGCGCGATTTCGTCGAGTTGCCGATGCAGCACGATCGGATCTGGCGTGGTCAGCGAGCCGTAGACCGTGCGCTTTGGCGATACCAACCCGATGGTGCCGATGCTGGCCGATGCATGGCCGAGCCGCTGCCAGATCTGGCGGGTGAAGGCGGCGACAGAAGTCTTGCCGCTGGTGCCGGTGACGGCGGCGATGGTCGCGGGCTGCTTCGGATAAAACTTGGCGGCGGCCAGCGCCAGCGCGCGGCGCGGATTGGTCGTCGTGACGAACGGTACCGAGAGCCGTTGCGGAGCGTGCTTGCCGGCAACCGCAACGGCGCCCGACGCGATTGCCGCATCGATGAACCGCGCGCCGTCTGTCTTGCTGCCTGAAAGCGCGAAGAAAACATCGCCCGGCCCGACCACGCGGCTGTCCATGGCAAGGCCCGAGACGTCGATCGCCGCGGCTTGCTTGTCGATTTTGATCTCGTCGCTGAAGAGGTCGCGAAGCTTCATCATCTTCCGGTCGGACGGACTGCAGAAAACCCTGCGAAGCCGCTTGCGGAGACTCAAATCGAGAGCGGCCGCTCAGGCTTTACTGCGTTGTCTTCGATGCCGCAAGAATAAGGCGGTCGGACGGCGGCAGATCGAATCGCGGCGCGATGTCGAGCAGCGGGCCGATGCGGGTAATGACATTGCCGGCGGTCGGCACCGCGTTCCAGCCCGAGGTGATGAAGCCGTAGGTTTCCTTCAGCGGCTGCGGCTCATCCAGCATGACCAGGAGCTGGTAGCGCGGCTTGTCGGCAGGGATGATGGCGGTGAAGGCGGTGAGCACGCGCTTCTTGGCGTAGCGGCCGTTGACGACCTTCTCGGCCGTGCCGGTCTTGCCGCCGATATAGTAGCCGTCGACATTGGCCTTGCGCGCGGTGCCGATTTCGGCGTTGAGCCGCAGCAAGAAGCGCATCTTTTCCGATGTCTCCGGCTTGATCACCCGTTTTGCGATTGCTTTCGCCTCTTCCTCGGTCCGCTTCAGGAAGGTCGGCGGAATCAGCAGCCCGCCATTCGCCAGCGCGCTGACGCCCATCACCGCCTGCAGCGGTGCGACCGCCATGCCGTGGCCGAAAGCGATGGTGATGGTGTTGAGTTCGCTCCAGCGCTTCGGCACCAGCGGCGCGGCGCTCTCCGGCAATTCGGTGCGCAACCGGTCGAGCTGGCCCATCTTGCGCAGAAAGGCCTTGTGCGCCTCCACACCCTGCGACAGGGCGATCCGCGCCGCGCCGACGTTGGAGGAGAAGGTGAAGACCTCCCTCATGTTGAGGAAGCGGCCTTTCGGCTCGTCGTCGTGAATGGTGAACTTGCCGTAATGCAGCGGCCCCCGTGCATCCCACAGCGAGTTGAGATCGTATTTGCCGCTGTCGAGCGCCATCGCCAGCGTAAACGCCTTGAAGGTCGAACCCATTTCGTAGACGCCGGTGGTCAGGCGATTGATACGGTCGGGATCGTGCGCTTCCTTCGGATTGTTGGGATCGAAATCCGGCACCGAGACCATCGCAATGACCTCGCCGGTATTGACGTTGACGACGAGACCCGACGCGGCCTTGGCATGAAACTTCTCCTTGGCCTTGAGCAATTCGTCGCGTAGCGCGTGCTCGACGCGCAAATCGACCGACAATTCGATCGGCCGTTGCAAACGATCGGTGGCGAAGCCGGCGCGATGCAGGTCGGCGAGCCCGTTGCTGTCGAGCCATTTCTCCATGCCGGCGATGCCCTGGTTATCGATGTTGACGAGGCCGATCAAATGCGCGACCTCGTTGCCGGTCGGATAGACCCGCTTGTTCTCCCGCAGGAACCCGATCCCGGGAATGCCGAGCCGATGGATGTCCTGCTGCTGCTTTGCCGTGATCTCGCGCTTCAGCCACACGAAACCCTTGCGCGACATCAGGCGTTCACGCACCTCGCCCTCGTCGAGATCGGGCAGCGTGCCCGTGAGCAGCTCGATCGCCTCGTCCTTGTCGATGATGCGGCGCGGCTCGCCGAACAGGCTGGGCGCCTTGACGTCGGTCGCGAGGATCTCGCCGTTGCGGTCGACGATGTCGGGCCGCGCGGTCGCGATCGCGTCCTGCGCCGCGGCGCGGCGTGCACTGTGGCTGTCGGCGCCGATCGCAAACATCACCAGCCGGCCGCCGATCACGGCATAGACCGCGGCAAAGGCGAGGATCGCAAGCCCGACGCGGGCGCGCGCCTTGGCGTTGCGATCGACGTTGCGCCCGTAGAGCAGGCTGCGCACGAAGCGCTGCCGCCAGGATTCCGCCGGCCTGTTGGTGAGCGCTGTGCCGGTCATTGCCTGCCCTCGGGCTGCGGCACCGAACCGGTGACACTGGGCGCATCGGCCACGGCCTCGATGGTGTCGATCATCGAGCCGATTGGGTCGGGGCTGCCGGGCTTGGCAAAGGTTTGCGGCCGCTCCGGCAGGTTCTTCAAGGAGTCGTATTGATTGGCATTGAGCGGCTTCAGCGCGAGATGGCGCTCGGTCAGCCCTTGCAGCCGCTGCGGCGAATCGAGCTTGGCCCATTCCGAACGCAGCACCGCGATCGCGTCGCGCTGCTCGCGGATTTCGGCATGCAGCTTCAGCACGCGCTCGGTGCGCACGGTCGAATCCATCTTGATGCGGTAGACATAGGCCGCCGCGAATACCAGGGCGCCGATCACGAGGAGATGGATGAGACGCATGGTCAGCCTCCCCGCATCATTTCGGAGAGTCTTGGCCAGGACGACGCAGCCGCACGCGCATGCGCGAGCGCGTCGGTACGCTCGGCAGCGCGCAGCTTGGCCGAGCGCGCGCGTGGGTTGGCGATCATTTCGTCGTCATCAGGCGTCACCGGCTTTCGCGTCAAGAGGCGAAAGCTCGGCGCGGCCTGTCTCACTTCCGGCAAATGCCGCGAACCGCCAATGGTCCTGGCGCGCGCTGCGAAGAAATTCTTGACGATGCGGTCTTCCAGCGAGTGGAACGACACCACCGCGAGCCGCCCGCCCGGTTTCAGCACCCGCTCGGCGGCTTCGAGCGCGGTCTGCAACTCGTCGAGCTCTTCATTGACGAAAATGCGCAGGCCCTGAAACGTCCGTGTCGCCGGATGAATCTCGCCGGGCTTTCCGCGCACCACACGCGCGACGATATCGGCGAGCGCGCGCGTGGTCGCGATCGGCGCTTCCTTGCGCGCGGCAACGATGGCGCGCGCAACGCCGCGCGAATGACGCTCCTCGCCAAAAATGTAGATGATGTCGGCGAGCTCGGCTTCGGAGGCTTTCGCAACCACGTCGGCCGCGGTCGGACCGGCCTGCCCCATCCGCATGTCGAGCGGACCGTCGAGACGGAAGGAGAATCCGCGCCCGGCCTGGTCGAGCTGCATGGAAGAAACACCGACATCCATCACCACGCCGTCGACGGCAGGGACGCCCTCTCCCATGCAGATTCTAGCCAGATTGGAGAAGCGGTCCTCGACCAGGGTCAGCCGTCCCTCGGAGCGATCGACCAGATCGAAGCCGCCTGCAATCGCCGTGCGGTCCCGATCGATGCCGATCACCCGGGTACCGGCGATCGCCAAGATGGCGCGGCTGTAGCCGCCGGCGCCGAAGGTCGCATCGACATAGGTTCCGCCCGCGCGGGGGCTGAGCGCCTCGACCGCCTCGCGGCCAAGTACGGGAACATGACGTGGGCCAGCCGGACTCATGCGCCTGCCCTCACGGGTTGGCGAAGCATGAGGAAACTGGACGCGAACGAACCCATTGCGCCTCAAATCCCGGTCGTTTGCCTCTCGGACGAGCCTCGGAGCGCCGATCCCACGCGCGCCCCGGGACAAACCCTGGTCTGCGCGTGCAATTTGCTGGGCTGCCATCGGGCTTTCGAGCGTGAAAAAGGTGGCCGGCCGCCCCCAAAAGCTGGTTCGGCACTTCACCACTCAGTAACGGCCAGCAGCGTTAAGAAAGCGTTGATGGCATTGTACCATTTCGCCGCCGGCCAAGCCGTGCCCGGCGGTCCAAACCGGAGTGATGCGCCCGGCACACACCCCGGCAAAATTGTGGCAGAGGCCCGCCGTGTGATTGCGCGGGCCCGGGCATGAAGGGATAGTGATCGTTCAACTTCGTATTGTTGCTTGCCAGTCGGTTTTGAACTGTCCCATGTCGTTGACCTCCGAAAGAGTTGATTCGAAGCGCCACCGCGCGCTCCCGGCGCCCCGGGACAACGCGAACATGAAGACATTCAGCCCGGATTCCTCGATCGCTTCCGACGTGATCCCGTCGCCGAACTGCGGCGAGCGGAATAAGGGCCGCGCGCCTGACATGATCCTGCTGCACTACACCGGCATGCCGGATGTGGAGGGCGCGATCGCCCGTCTCTGCACCGCCGGCACCGAGGTGTCCGCCCACTACATCGTGCTGGAGGACGGCCGCATCGTGCAATGCGTGCCCGAGGCCAAGCGCGCCTGGCACGCCGGCGTCTCCTCCTGGGCCGGCGAGGAAGACGTCAACACCTGCTCGATCGGCGTCGAGATCGTCAATCGCGGCCATGACTGGGGCTATCCGGATTTTCCGTTGCGCCAGATCGCGGCCGTGATCGCGCTGTGCCGCGGCATCATGCTCCGCCGCAACGTGCCGTCACATCGCGTGCTGGCGCATTCCGACGTAGCACCCGCGCGGAAGAAGGACCCCGGCGAGAAATTCCCTTGGCATTCGCTCGCCAATTCCGGCGTCGGGCACTGGGTGCATCCCTCGCCGATCGTGCGCGGCGACACGCTCAAGCTCGGCATCATCAGCGAGGAAGTCCGCGACCTGCAACAGGCGCTGGCGCGATACGGCTACGGCGTGCCGCTCACCGGCAAGTATGACGGGCCGACCATGGAAGTGGTGACCGCGTTCCAGCGCCACTTCCGCCCGGCGCGCGTCGACGGGATTGCCGATCACTCGACGCTTGCCACGCTGCACGCGCTGCTCTCGACGCTGCCAGCCGACGCCGTGACGACGCCGAAGGCTACCGCCTGACGTCGGTGATCTGGACCTTGATGGTCCCGTTATCCTTGAAGATGCGATAGTCGTACTCAACCGAGCTGCCGCCTTTCAGCGCGAGATTGGCCACGCATTTGGTCTCGCTGTCGGATGTCGCGACCTGCTTGATGAAATTGTACTTGGTCGCGTCGAACTTGTTCGCCTTGTTGAGGTCGGAGAGCGTGTCACGGGTCTGCTGCGCATCGCAGTCGGGGATCGAGCCCCACGACGCGATCGTCGTCACGAGGCCGATGAGGCTCACGACCGTGATAATGCCGATGAAGACATTCATCAGCTTGCGCTGCCAACCGGTCATCTTCGACGCGGCGTTGGCCATGGCCGTCGTTGCCAGCGAGCTCTCGGTCAAGGAAAACGTGTCGTGCGGTGCAAGCTTGCTTTCGTCACTCATTTTGAAATCCCCCAAATCAATGGAGCGAGCATAGGCCGCGCGATCTGCTGAACAATCGCAGCGAGCCTCCCCTAAACGGGGGATACCTTGCTGTCCTCGCCTTGCTCCAGCTCGGCGATCCGCCGCGCATAAAGCCGGCGCAACGGCTCGAGCTTCGTCGCCGCGGTTGCCGCGAGATAGGCCGCGTGGGCCGCATCACGGCGGCCGAGCCGGCGCAGCAGATCGGCGCGCACCGCGGGCAACAGGTCATAGCCGCCGAGCCCACCGCGCGCCGCCAGCGCATCGATCAGGTCGAGCGCGCGCGCCGGGCCATCCACCATCGACATCACGGCAGCATGATTGAGCTCGATCACCGGCGACGGCGCAATGCGCAGCAGCACTTCATAGAGGCCGGCGATCTGCTTCCAGTCGGTGTCCGCATAGTTCGGCGCGCGCGCATGAAGGGCGGCGATCGCAGCCTGCACCGCGTAGGATTGCGGCGGACCGGGCTGGCGCAGCGCCTCTTCGACCAGCGCAAGCCCTTCACCGATCTGTTGCCAGTCCCAGAGCGATCGGTCCTGCTCTTCCAGCAGCACGATGTCGCCGGCGGCGGTCGCGCGTCCGGCGCGGCGCGCGTCGTGCAGCAGCATCAGCGCGAGCAATCCCTTGATCGCGCCCCGACCCGGCATCAGCGTGTCGAGCAGCCGACAGAGCCTGATCGCTTCGCGCGCGAGGTCAGGCCGCATCAGGTCATCGCCCGATGTCGCCGCATAGCCTTCGGTGAAGACGAGATAGATCACGGCAAGCACGCCGTCGACGCGCGGCGCCAGCGCCTCGCGCTCCGGCACCTCATAGGGAATGCCGGCCAGACGAATCTTCTGCTTGGCGCGGACGAGCCGCTGCGCCATCGCCTCTTCGCTTACGAGAAACGCGCGCGCCACCTGCGCTGTGGTCAGGCCGCACACCGTGCGCAAAGTGAGCGCAACCTGCACCTCGACGGCAAAGGCGGGATGACAGCAGGTGAAGATCAGCCGCAGCATGTCGTCGTCGAACACCGAGGTGTCGACGACGTCGTTCGCATCCGACGCGTTGAGCTCGATCTGATGCGCGAGTTGTTGCTCCCTGCCGCGAAAGGCGACCTGCCGCCGGACGCGGTCGACCGCCTTGTTGCGGGCGACATTGACCAGCCATGCCCGCGGATTGGCGGGCGCGTCGTTGGGCCACCGTTCGAGCGCCACAGCGAAGGCCTCCTGCAGCACGTCCTCGGCGAGATCGAAATCGCCGACGAGGCGGATCAGCGTGGCCAACGCGCGGCCCGCCTCGTCGCGGAAGATTTTGTCGATCTGGCCGGGAGTCATTTTCGCACAGCGATCGCCGTCACTTGCAGATCATCCCCGGCCGGCCCTCGCTTGAACCATCTCCGGCTCATAGATCATGACCGGCCGGACTTCGATGGAGCCGTCCTTGGCGCCCGGAATCCGCGCGGCAATGCCGAGCGCGGTATCGAGATCCTTGGCCTCGACCAGATAATAACCGCCGAGTTGTTCGCGCGTCTCCGCGAACGGACCATCCGTGGTCAGCATCTTGCCGTCGCGAACACGCACGGTGGTCGCGGTCGTTGACGGCTGCAAGCCGTCGCCCGCCTTGAAATGGCCGCTCTGGATGATGGAGCGGGTAAATTCGCCGTAGTCCGCCGCCATTTTCTGGCGCGCGGCAGGGTCCATTTTCGCCATTTCGGCTTCGCTCCGATAGATCATCAGCAAATACTGCATAGTCTCACTCCTCATTGTTCGGCTGGATCGCCGTCACATCCAGTCGAACGGCCAACTCGCCACACGACATGTTCAGGATAAATTATTTGGGCAACAAAAGCTGACCTTATCGGGGTTGACGCGAGCGCTTTCAGCCCCCATGGCTAGGGCGTCAGTCGGCCGGACGGCCGCTCCCGCAATCGCCGAAAGGCGGCGGAAGAGGAAAGTCCGGGCTCCATCGACATGCGGTGCCGGATAACATCCGGCGGGGGCGACCCCAGGGAAAGTGCCACAGAGAACGAACCGCCCGCTTCGGCGAGCAAGGGTGAAAAGGTGCGGTAAGAGCGCACCGCGTTTCCGGCAACGGCGACGGCATGGCAAACCCCACCGGGAGCAAGACCGAATAGGGACGGCAAACGCGGAACGTTCGCGCAAGCGATAACGCCGCGGGAGCGATGTCAGGCTCGCCGTCCGGGTAGGTTGCTCGAGGCAATGTGCGAACATTGTCCCAGAGGAATGGCCGTCACGTATCGTCGTGCGCAAGTGCGGCGGTGCCCTACAGAACCCGGCTTACAGGCCGGCTGATATGTTCAAATGAGGGGTTCGGCGCTGATACGCCGGACCCCTCGCCATTTATTCGAGGCGGTCCGCCATGTCCAAGGCATTTCAGAAGGGCTGGGGTGATTGGAAGCGCTATCGCAGGCCGAACTGCCGCGAGGTCGATCTGCATTTCGGCCCGCGGGACCGGCAGGCGAAATCATTCGAGCAGGCCATGGCGGAAGTCACCGAGTTGGTCGAAAGAATGCTTCGAAAGGCGCAACAAGACGGCCAGCCTTACGTCATGTTCATACATGGCCGATCGACATCCCGACGAGGCAAGATGACGGCGCGTTCGCGAGTGCGCGGCTTCATGCGCTCGCCAAAGGCGACGCCATTTATCCAGAGAGGCCATTGTATCCAGCACGAAACGATTTTCCTCGCGAAGGTTCGGCCAAGCTCCTGAGGTGCTGGCAGCCCGTCACGCAATGATCTTCTCCAGAAGCGCCATCAACTCCTTCGGCGCGGTGACATTCGGCGAGTGGCTGGCGTCCATCTCGAAATAACGCCAGGCCGGATCCTTCTTCAGGCGCGCTGCAAACTGCGCGAACGGATCGCCGCCGGCCTGCTTGCGGCTGCAATAGATGTAGCTGCGTGGCAGGGTGGTCTCGCCGTGCTGCAGCTTGAGTCTGCTCTCGAAGCACTTGATCGGCATGTTGGCCCGGCGTGGCGCCTGCCAGTCGAGGTCGGCCTGCGACATATCCGGCGGCGACGGATTTGGCGGAATGCGCCAGCCGTCGCCGGCTTTGGCAGCGTTGTTCATCGGCTGTCGTCCCGGCTCATTGAGATCGAACAGCGACTGTCCGTCGCGCGGCACGAATGCGTCGAGATAGATCACCTGGTTGATGAGATCGCGTGCGCGGTCGGCAACCCCCGTTGCGACCATGCCGCCATAGGAATGTCCGAGCAGGATGAAGTCCTTCAGGTCCTCATATTTGATGACGTTGAGAATGTCCTGGATGTGCGTCTCCAGATCGACATCGGGTTTGGCGAGATGCGCGCGCTCGCCAAGACCGGTATAGGTCGGCGTCAGCAGACGATGACCGGCGGCCTGCATCAGGGGATGCACCTTCTTCCAGCTCCAGCCGCCGCCCCAGGCGCCGTGGCAAAGCAGGAACGTCTTTTGTTTCGCGCTCATCGCATGTCCTTCCCAAAAATCATTCCATCACCTCGTCGGCGCGCGCGAGAATCGCTGGCGGCACGACGATATCGAGCGCCTTGGCGCTCTTGAGGTTCACAATCATCTCGAACTTGGTCGGCTGCTGCACCGGCATGTCGGCGGGCTTCTCGCCTTTCAGGATGCGATCGACATATTCTGTGGACTGCCGAAACAGTCCCGGAATATCAACGCCATAAGAAATCAAGCCTCCCTCCTCCGCAAAGGAGCGGAGCGCAGCAACGATAGGGAGCTTCTGCGCCATCGCCAGCTCGACAATCCGTTTGCGATGCGCGGCGACGAGCGGCTCCGGCGGCAGGATCAACGCGCCGTTCGGTTCACGACCCAGTTCGGCGACGGCGCCCTCGATATCGGCAAGCCCAGTCACGGGCCTGTCCAGAAACGTGAGCGAGAAATTGTTGGCAGCGACCTGCGCCGATTGCAGCGCGGTCTTCGATCCCGGACTATCCAGATTGTAGATGAACGCGATCCGCTTCGCCGCGGGAACGGTCTCGCGGAGCAGGTCGACCCATTTCGCGCCGAGCGTCGGTTCGAGGTTGGAGAAGCCGGTGAGATTGCCGCCGGGATGCGCGAGACTCGCGACGAATCCTACCGCGACCGGTTCGCTTACGCCGATGAAAACGATCGGCGTGGTGCCGACGCCTTTTTCGATCGCGCGAAGGCCTGTGCCGCTGTTCACGACGATCACATCCGGTGCAAGCTGTTGCAGCTGGCCGGTCACCAGACGCGTCCAGTCGGCATCGAACACACCCCAGAGGAAATCAACCGCAATGGTCTTGCCCAGGACCCAGCCCAATTTCTCGAGACCCGCGCGAAAGGCGCGGGCGCGTGCTTGTCCTTCCGGATCCTTCTCGGCATAGAGCATCAGCACCGCAACCCGCCGCAGACGGGATGGCTGCTGCGCGCGCAAGGCAGGCAAGCCCAGCGCCAGCGCGGATATGCTAAGCAGGCCGGTGACGAATCTGCGTCGCCTCATGTTCCTCCCTCGCGTATTGATCCGCATTGTACCCGGTGAGCCCGCCTTGTCCTGCGAAATGTCGCCAATTTCCTTCACCGCCGGCCAGGAATAGCGATGAGCGCAATCGGCACCATCCTGCTGTTCGTCGGTGCGCTCGCGGGCGGCTTCGTGTCGGGCCTCGCAGGCTTCGGCACCGCGCTGATGGCGCTCGGCATCTGGCTCTACGTGCTCCCGCCTTCGGCCGCAGTGCCGCTGGTGCTGATCTGCTCGGTGGTGGCACAGACCGCGACCTTTCCGTCGATGTGGAAGAGTTTCGATCTCACACTGGTGTGGCCGTTCCTGATCGGCGGACTGCTCGGCGTGCCGATCGGCACGATGCTGGTCGCACATGCCGATCCCAACGTCTTCAAACTGACTGTCGGCATCCTGCTGCTGGTGTTTCCGACCGCGCTCTATTTCAGCGCGCCGATGGCGTTCGACTTCGGCGGCAAGATCGCCGACGGAATCGTCGGCTTCATCGGCGGCATTCTCGGCGGGCTTGCCGGATTGTCCGGTCCGCCGCCGATCCTGTGGGCGAGCATCCGCGGCTGGGGCAAGGACGAGCGTCGCGGCGTGTTCCAGACCTTCAACTGGACGGTGCTCCTTGCCGCATTGTGCCTGCAGACCGCAAGCGGCATGGTCGGGCGCGAGATGATCTGGCTTACGGCGCTCGCCTTCCCGGGGACGGTGCTCGGCAGCTGGATCGGCGCGCGGCTCTATCACACGCTGAGCGACCGCAATTTCCGCGACATCGTGCTCGGGATGCTGATCCTGTCCGGCGCCACTCTGGTCTGGAATAGCCTGCATTAATTCAAGGTGCGCATGGCGGCCATGCGAATGTCCTGCGTGCTGTACCTGCGTGTCCAAAGCGGCTACGTCTCGCGCCCCATGTCCACCCTTTCCAGCCAGCATCAGCAAGCCACGATATCGCGCGAGCGGCTCGGCCTGCTGCTCGGCTTTGTCGGCATGGCGATTTTCGGCGGAACGCTGCCGGCGACCCGGATCGCGGTATCCGCGATCGATCCGGTCGCGCTGACGGCGATGCGCACCGCGATTGCCGGCATCTGCTCGCTGGCCCTTGTCATGGTGTTGCGCCGAAAATTTCCGCCGCGGCATCTGTGGCTGCAGCTCGCGGTCGCCTCGCTCTGCGTGGTGATCTTGTTTCCGTTCCTGATGGCGCTGGCGGTACAGACCGTCGACGCCTCGCATGGCGGCGTGGTGATGGGCGCGCTGCCGATCGCAACAGCTCTGGTCGCGGTGCTGATCACCCATGAGCGGCCGAAGCCGCTGTTCTGGATCGCCTCGATTGCAGGCGCGGTGATCGTCGTCGCCTTTGCGCTGCGCCAGGGCGGTGGCACGCTCTCTACCGGCGACCTGCTGCTGTTTGCAGCGGTCGCGGCGTCCGCGACCGGATATGCCTTTTCCGGCAAGCTCACCGCCAGCATGCCCGGCTGGGAGGTCATCAGCTGGGCGCTGGTGATCGCGCTGCCGCTCTCGCTGCCGGTTGCCGTGTTCACGCTGCCCCAGGACCTCGGCGACGTCGCGTTGAAGCCCTGGTTGGCGCTGCTCTATGTCGCGCTGTTCCCGCAATGGATCGGATTCTTCGCCTGGAATGCGGGGCTCGCCATGGGCGGGATCGCGCGGGTGTCGCAGATGCAATTGCTACAGCCTTTCATCACTTTCGCGCTCGCCGCGATCTTCATCGGCGAGACCATCACGCCGCAGATCCTGCTGTTTGCCGCCGCCGTCCTGGTCACGGTCGCGATCTCGACACGGACGCGGAGCCGGCCGGCGCCGGCGATTGAAGGCTGACGCGCTGCGCCAGCGTCACGCCCGCGGCGACGCCGACGCCGAGCACATAAATCCAGCCCTCGGTGAAATCGAACAGGTGCGAGTTGGCCAAAGAGGTCAATATGTTCTGCACGACGACCAGAAGCCCGATCCAGGCGACGAGGCCCTCTCCGCGAAACAACAGCAGGTGAGCCAGCCACATCGCCCACAACAGCGCGACGCCGACAAGGCCCCACTGCACCGCAACGTTCAGCGTCTGGTTATGCGGATTGCTGACCACGGTGACCATCGTGCTGGTCCCGACCCGCTCCTCCGCAACCTGCTCGAACAGGGTGCGCGTCGCGCCGGTGCCGTGCCCGATCACGGGTGCGGTCGCGAAGAAGCGGAGCGATTTCTGCCAGTAGATCAGCCGCGAGCCGATGCCGCTCTCGTTCTTCTGCACCGTCGTGTAGCGATAGTCGGTGAAGAACTTGCCGACCGTCTCCTGCAACTGGTGCGAAGTCGACCAGGCGGCAACGGCAAGCAGCAACAGGCCGCATAACAGCGCCAGCGCCACCCGCCAGCGCAGATGCATCAGCGCGAACACCACAAGCATGATCGGCATCGTCACCAGCGCGGTGCGCGAGGTGATGACGAACAGCAGGTTGATGACGAACCACAGCCCGAGCGCGGCGAGCCCCAGTGCCTTGCCGGTGCGCCCTGCCTGCCACGCCGTCACCGCGGGATAGGCCAGCGCCACCGCGCACAGCGAGAACTCCTGGCCCTGGTCGATATAGTCGCGGACGAAGATGCCGCTGGTCGGAGTGAACGCTCCGCGCGAGAAATAAGCCTTGACCGACAGCGTCGGATCGAGTGCGACCAGACAGGACACGAGCGACAGCACGGCGCAGGAGACCAGGAAGGCAGTCAAGACCCATGTGCCCCGCTGCGAGCGGGTGAAATGATAGATCAGCAGTGGCAGCACCAGCAATTTAGCCACTTGGCTCAGCTGACGCATGCGGTCCGGCTGCGGCCCTTCCGACCACAACAGGCCCAGCAGCACCAGCACGACGAAGGCGAGCGGCAGCGCGCTGGCGGGCCGCCTGAGCGAGGCCAGGAAATCCCGCAGATCGACAGTGAAAACGAATGCGATCAGCCACAGCCCCGCGCCGATCGACACGCCGGTGGTGGTCCAGGGCAGCAGCGCCGCGATCAGGACCGTCAACAGATCGACGGTGCGGATGCGCGCGGCCGGATCGCGCCACGCCGACAAAATGCTTGAAAGCAAGGAGGCATCGGCCTCCTTTCGAACGGTTTCGCTCATCCCTGAATTTTCAGCCCTGCCCACGCCGCGATATTAGCAGGTCGCGATAGTGTCGAACACCGCCGCCGGTCTCAATGGGCATCGTCGCCGCCGATCGACGCCGCCGACGGCTTGTTCAGCAGGAAGGCGAGCAGGCTCAGGCCGCAAAAGAACACCGTCATCGCGAAAAAGGCGTCGCTATAGCTCATCACCGCGGCCTGGCGATGCACGATCTGCGACAACTGCTTCATTGCCATCAGCGCCGAGTCGCCCATGCCCTGCGCGCGCTGCGTCAGCATGTTGAGGGTTTCCACCGCCGTGGTGTTGCCCCAGGTCACACGGTCCTGCAGGCGGACGATGTGCAGGTCGGTACGTTCGTTCAGTATCTGGTTGATGAGCGCGAGCCCGATCGCGCCGCCGAGATTGCGCATCAGGTTGAACAGGCCCGAGGCGTTCTTGACACGGTCTGCCGGCAGCGTGCCGAGCGCGATATTGTTGGTCGGCACCATCGCGCACATCATGCCGATGCCGCGCAGTATCTGCGGCAGCAACAGCTCGTAGAAATCATAGTCGCGCGTCATCCAGGTCATCTGCCAGGTGCCCATCGCGAAGGTCACCAGCCCGAAGGCGATGATGTAGCGCATGTCGAAGCGCAGCATCAGGCGGCCGATCACAAACGCCATCAGGAACTGGGTGGCGCCGGAGACGAACATGGTCTCGCCGATCATCATCGCGCTGTAGCCGCGCACCTCGGCGAGATAGCGCGGATAGACGTAAGTCAGGCCGTAGAGGCCGACGCCGACGCAGAGCTGGAGCAGGCAGCCGATCGAGAAATTGCGGTCGCTGAAGGTTCTGAGGTCGACGATCGGCACCTTGGCGGTGAAAGCGCGCCAGAAGAAGGCGATCGCCGACAGGAGGGAGACGGCGGCGCAGACCGCGACCGAAGTGTCCTGCAGCCACTCATATTGCGGGCCTTCCTCCAGCACATATTCGAGCGCGCCGAGGAAGCCGGCCATGAAGATCAGGCCCCACCAGTCGAAGTGTCGCAACAGTGCGTAGTTCGGCTCGTCGAAATCGACCAGCGCCAGCACGCCGAAGGTGATGATGATTCCGGGAATGATATTGATGAAGAACAGCCAGTGCCACGACATCAGGTCGGTGATCATGCCGCCGACGGTCGGTCCGATGGTCGGCGCCAGGGTCGCGACCAGCCCGATGATCGGGCCGACGATGTAGAATTTCGAGCGCGGAAACACCGTGTAGGCGGAGGCGAACACGGTCGGGATCATGCCGGCGCCGAGAAAACCCTGGATCGCCCGCCACAGGATCATCTCCTCGCTCGAGGAGGCAAAACCGCAGAGCAGGCTCGCGAAGGTGAAGCCGGCAGCCGACATCGCAAACAAATTCCGCGTGCCGAACGCGCGCGACAGGAAGCCGGACAGCGGTATAGCGATCACTTCCGCGATCAGATAGGCGGTCTGCACCCATGACACTTCGGTCGAGCTCGCCGACAGGCCGGCCTGGATGTCCGACAGCGACGCCGAGACGATCTGGATGTCGAGGATCGACATGAACATCCCGAACACCATGATGAGGAACGCGACCACCCGTCGCGGCTCGACCCGATCGGACTCGATCGGAGCGGCGCCCATCATTGCGGGATTGGCTGTGGTGGCGTCGGCCATGGCAGGTTCAGCTCATCGGATCGCGCAGCCGCGCGATTTACTGCGGGTGCGCGTCGAGATCCGTCTCGTTGTCGGCGTCTTCGGCGCCCTTGTTGGTGTCGACGATGGCGTAAACCGACATGCCGGCACGAAGCAGGTTCTGCTGCGCGACGTCCTTCGGCACGCGGATACGCACCGTCACCCGTTGCACGATCTTGGTGAAATTGCCGGTCGCGTTGTCGGGCGGCAGCAGCGTGAACACCGAGCCTGCCGCGGGCGAGATGCTCTCGACCGTACCCTTGAACTTGCGGAAGCCGTAGGCGTCGACCTTGATGGTGACGGGCTGGCCGGGCCGGATGCGCTTGAGCTGCGTCTCCTTGTAATTCGCGTCGATATAGACCTCGTCGAGCGGCACGACATTGCCCAGCCGCTGGCCGACCGCGACGAAGTCGCCGGTGTTGACCAGGCGGTTGGAGAACAGGCCGTCGACCGGCGTGCGCACCGAGGCGAAATCGAGATCGCGCTCGGCCTTCGCGAGATTGGTCTTCAGCTCGGCCAGCTGCGCCTGGGCTTCCACCTGTTGTGCGCGCGTCACATCGACATTGCTCTTGGCGGTGTCAGAGGCCGCCTGCGCCGCCTTGACGCCGGCGACGCCCTGGTCGCGCGCGGCTTCCGACTGCTCGAAGGTGGCTTGCGAGGCAAAACCCTTGTTGCTCAGCGAGTGCTGGCGCTCATAGTCGAGGCTGGCCCGCTTCAGGCCGGCTTCGGCTGAGGCGAGGTTGGCCTGCGCCTGCTCGACCGCGGCCTCCTGCGCCGCGATCTGGCGGCCGATGCGATCGATGGTCGCCTGTTGTGTCGCGATCCGGGTGCGGGCGGCATCCACTGCAATTTTGTAATCGCCGTCGTCGATCCGGAAGATCACGTCGCCGCCATGCACCAGCGCATTGTCGCGCGGCATGATCGCGGCGATGTGGCCAGCGACGCGCGCGCCAAGCATGGTGTTGTTGGCGCGGACATAGGCGTCGTCGGTAGAAATATAGAAGCGCCCGACCAGCGTGTAGTAGACGGCGTAACCGGCGCCGGCGAGCGCCAGCAGCGCGAGGAAGCCGATGAAGATGAAACGCTTCCGGCCGGGCCTTGCCGCGGCAGCGGCCTGGGGCGCGACGGCGGCCGGCGGAGCTGATGGCGCAGGTTTCTCGACCGCAGGCGCGTCGCCGGGACGGCGACGGGATTCTTCGGCAACGTGGGTGCGCAGCTGATCGGCCAGCGCTGCCGCTGCCTCGGCCGAGGCTTCGCCGTCGGCCTGATCAGGCTCGGAACGGACGATACGCGCGGCCTGGTCTCTCGTTGAAGCCATCAAGGCCTCCCCACACAGATTGACGCGACACGCGAGGCGCCGATCCCGGGCCCGTCTCGTATCGCTTGCCCCCTTAGTACCATTGACCGAACGGTTCGGTCAAGGTATGGTCAATAACGTAAGTTAAACCGGTGACCCTCTCCGGTCCCTTTCCGATCCTGGATTCTTTCGCGAGACCCTAAACCAATGGTTGCGTCCAATTCCACCTCTTTGCGAATTGTCGGCGAGGAAGACACCTCGAAGCGCCGTCAGATTCTGGACGGCGCCCGTAAGGTATTCATGGATTTGGGTTTTGACGGCGCCAGCATGGGCGAGATCGCGCGCTCGGCCGGGGTCTCCAAGGGCACGCTCTACGTTTATTTCGCCGACAAGAACCGCCTGTTCGAAGCCATCGTCGAGGAGACGGCGCTCGAACAGGGCGAGATCGCCTTCAACTCCGGTCCGGCGGACGACGCCGCGACCACGCTGTCGGAGTTCGGCGCGGCCTATATCGGCATGATCCTGCGTCCCGACGGCGGATCAGCGATCCGCACCGTGATGGCGATCGCCGAGCGCATGCCGGAGGTCGGCCGCCGCTATTACGAGCGCGTGTTGCAGAAGACCATCGATCGTCTGGCCGGCCATCTCGGGGTTCACCAGAAGGCGGGCGAACTCGTGATCGACGATCGCGAGCTGGCAGCGTCGCAATTCTTGCTGATGTGCCAGGCCTCGCTGTTCCTTCCCTTCATCTTCCAGGCCGCACCGCCGCCCTCGCCCGAGCGCGTCTCTGAGGTGATCGCCAGCGCCGTGCGGATGTTTCTGGCAGCGTATGGGAAGAGGTAATCTCGCCTCGCTCTCGTCATCGATCTCTCAAACCGTAGCCCGCATGAGCGAAGCGACATGCGGGTCACCCGGGTATCGCGGAGTTTATCATCGGGCCGGCCCAAGCGGGCCGGACCCGTTGGCTCACCCGGGCTACGCTCTGCGCTCCTCGCAATGACGAGCGTCAGCATTCCCGCGGCGCAGATGCGTCCGGGTGATGCATCATTCTCGTGTCCTCTTTCGAAAAGAGGGCGCAGGGAATGCCGGGCGCCAGCCGCACCCGCAGCCTCGTGGGCAGAAAAGGGTAGAGAGCCCACAAGCATAGTCACCACAGGTCGCCGACACGATCCGGCATTCCCTGCACGATGGTTTACGGCTTACTTCGCGCTCTCGCCGGAGTACCGGGCTTGTTAGCCTCCGTCGCCCGTCGAATCGCTCGACAGGCTTGATCCCAGCGTCGGGGGACCACGACCACGCGACTTGACCATCCGCAACCTGCGCGCATCGTCTGCACGCCGGCCGCGTCCATCGCATCCCACCCAACGTATCGTGACGATTGGCCGAACGTCCCTCGTGTTGGGACAGGACGGCTTCGTTAAATCATAACTTCCGCCTTTCGGAAAGAAGATTATTTTTGCGCGAAGGGGTGGACAAGTCGCTTTATTTCTGAATGGCGGAAGTGTTTTGCCCGTCGTGTCGTTGCGGCAACACTGTTGCCGCGCGCGATGCCCACGCAAACACCCGATCGCTTCCGAAAACGCACGACAGATATTCGGATCGGCCATGCCGATTCTTTGCCGCTCGCTGCGGCCGGTGTCACATTCGACGGGTACGAGAATTGCGTCCGCGCCAGATACGGGACGTACAGCCAAAATGAAAACAAGGGAGATTCACATGCGTATGCAACTGATCCCCGGCTTCATCGATCGCCACAGGCGCCTGCTTCGTTCGGCCGCGGCCAGCATCGCGATTGCCGGCGTCACCATCGCGATCGTGTTCGGTTTGACCGAGGGACGCGCGATCTCCGCGCAGGACAAGTACACAGTGGCAGTCCCGGAAGGGCTTGCCTTCGCCGAGTTCAGGGGATTCGAGACATGGACCACCGTCGCCGTCAGCCAGTCCGGCAACAAGATCGAAGTGATCCTCGCCAATCCTGCGATGATCGAGGCCTATCTCGCCGGCGCTCCCGGCAACGGCCCGTTCCCCGACGGCGCCAAAATGGCGAAGATTCACTGGATGGCGGAACAGAGCAAGGAAGCGCCGGACCCGACCACGGTGCCGGGCGCGTTGCACGACATCGACTTCATGGTGCGCGACAGCAAGCGCTTCCCCAACACCGGCGCATGGGGCTACGCGCAGTTCAACTGGGACGCGGAGTCCGAGACCTTCAGGCCGCTCGGCACCGGCAGCGCTTGCGGCTACGCCTGCCATACCAGGGTCAAGGCCAAGGACTACGTGTTCACCGTTTACGGCAAGCGGTGAGCGCGTCCGCCCCTTACGATTCCGCTTCGCGCTCCACACGCCGCGAAAAAATCAGCTTCGCAGGAATCGTCTCCAGCAGTTCCGCATCGGCCACCGCCTGATGCGCGACGTCGAGGCTGCGGCAAATCAGGACCGCCTCCTGCTCGGTGCCGACGATGAAGCGCGCGTCGCGCTTGGTGATGCGATAGGCGGTCATGTGATTTCCTGTCCCAGCGCAAGACGAATACATCCGGTGGCACCTTGTTCCTCGGGACTGTGGCGGTGCTGTGCTCGCCAGGTGAACACGGCGAACGCGGTGAGTGGAGTCTTAACGCGATCGCACAGCACGCCGAAGTTGCCAAAGCAACGAACGCGATCCATCCGCGCTCTGCCTGCGACTCGTCGCGCAGGCGCCACGACTTCTCCACAGAGCCGCAGCGGTTGTGTGGCGGAGCGCTCCGGTCACGCCAAACCTAGTGGCGTTGCGCTCCCGCTCGTGCACGATTGTAATCGCCGGCCATGGGCTCGCGATCGCGGCATTCCATCTTCAAGGGGCGGCTGATCGGCGCGACGATCCGCGCCGCGAGCGCGCGCGAGGCGGCCACAGCGGCGATCCGCGCCGCCGATCGCGCCGAGGCCGAGCCTGGTCGATCCGCATGGAAGGTTATGGCGGGCCGGCGCAGCCGTCGCCGAGCATCGGCCAATGCCTCAATGGCGGACTGGGCTGGCTCGAAGTCGAATGCAATCGCTGCAAGACGCGCGCGAGCCTGCCGCTCGATGCGATCCACCGTCCGCGTGACACGCCGCTGTGGGAGTTGGAGGCGTCATTGAAATGCCGCTCCTGCCGCAAGGGTCGTCACGCGCCGCCGGTGCACATGATCAAGCTGACCGAAAGGCGCGAGATCACGCCTTATCTCTGGGTGCATCCGGATGAGGAGGATCGGTAGTGCGTCCGCCTAACGTGACCCGGCCGCCGACTTTTCGTCGCCGGCCTGCTGCCCGGCGCGCTCGCGCGCGAGCCGCTGCGCTTTCAGCCGCTCCTTGTTGGCATAGAATTTCTTTTGCGCAACCTCATGCTCGCGCATGGCCTGTTCGGCATCAACACGGCGCTGGGCGTCGCGAGCCTTGCGTTGCTCGGTGGTGAGCGGCTTGGTGGGGCGAACCGAAAAATCTTCTGTCATGAACAGATAACGCGTGCGGCGCAAAAAAGTTCCACAGAAGTTCCGCGCCGGAACTCCCTGATTTCTCAGGCCGTCTTCTCTTTCCGTATCCGCAATCCCGTGCGGAAGAGATGGCCGAACCAGATCAGCAGCGCCGTCGACAGCAGGAACAGCGTGACGGCGTGAAGCTCGGCGCGCGTCAGCACACTGAACTCGAACACCGGCGGAATGAATGCCCACCACACGATGACGACGGCGGAGACGCCGGTGAATGCGGCGGCGGGCACACCCGCGAGCAGCGCAGTAATGAGAATGGCGGGAAGGAAGGTGGCGAAATAGAGCGACAAACCGAGTTCGGCGAACACGACACGCAAGACGATGGCCGTGGCCAATGCTGCCACCGCAACCAACAACGCCGCCAACGACCACGGCTTCAACCGCAGCCAATACTCGGGTTTTGCCACTTTTTCCCCCAGCGGAAGCACCGGGGTTGAACTAATAGCGTATTGACCGGTCCGGGCAAGCCCCAATGGAACCAAATCGGGTAGGCGATGCTTCTCGTCGGCATTCATCAGCGACGGGATACCGATGCCGCAGCGCGGCAATCTCAAAGCGCGGGCGAACCGCGCGCTCGACGCCGCCAATTTCACCCTCGCCGATGTCCGCGACGGGCTCGGGCCCTATCTCGCCATTTACCTTCTGACCGAACAGCACTGGGACGAGGCGCGGATCGGCATGGTGATGGCGGTCGCCGCCTTTGCCGGCATCGCGGCACAGACCCCGGCCGGTGCGCTGGTCGATGTCACAAGGGCGAAACGGCTGGTGATGGCCGCCGCCGCGATCCTGGTCACGCTCGCCTCGCTAGCGCTGCCGCTGTTTCCGGATTTCTGGCCGGTCGCGATCACGCAAGGACTTGCCCATGCCGCCGGCGCGATCTTCCCGCCGGCGCTGGCGGCGGTATCGCTCGGTATCGCCGGCCATCGCGCGTTCACGCGGCGGATCGGCCGCAACGAGACCTTCAACCATGCCGGCAACGCCACGGCCGCGATGATCGCGGGCGGCAGCGCCTACCTGTTCGGGCCATCAGTCGTGTTCTATCTGCTGGCGGCGATGTCGCTTGCGAGTGTCGTGAGCGTGCTTTGGATTCCCGAAGCGACCATCGACCACGATCTCGCCCGCGGCCTGCATGATGCTGACGATGCCGACAAGGCGCGTGCGCAGCCGTCGGGTCTCGGCGTGCTCATGAGCTGCCGGCCGCTGCTGGTGTTCGCGCTGTGCGCGATGCTGTTTCATTTGTCGAATGCGGCGATGCTGCCGCTGGTCGGCCAAAAGCTGGCGCTGCAGGACAAGAATCTCGGCACCAGCCTGATGTCGGCCTGCATCGTGGCGGCGCAGGGTGTGATGGTGCCGGTGGCGATGCTCACGGGCGCCAAGGCCGACAGCTGGGGCCACAAGCGCTTCTTTCTTGCCGCACTCGCAATCCTGCCGCTGCGCGGCGCGCTCTACACGTTCTCCGACAACCCGGCCTGGCTGGTCGGCGTGCAGCTGCTCGACGGCATCGGCGCCGGCATCTATGGCGCGATTCTTCCGGTGATCGTCGCCGACCTCATGCGCAACACCGGGCGCTTCAATGTCGCGCAGGGCGCGGTCGCTACCGCCCAAGGCATCGGCGCTGCGCTTTCCACCGCGCTCGCGGGCATCGTCGTGGTGAAGGCGGGTTACAGCGCCGCCTTTCTCGCGCTTGGTGCGGTTGCGGCGGTGGGCTTTATCGTGTTTGGTCTCGCCTTCCCCGCATCGGCGCAGGCGCCGCGCCGCTCCC
Organism: uncultured Alphaproteobacteria bacterium; assembly: GCA_963794775.1. Classification (GTDB taxonomy): domain Bacteria; phylum Pseudomonadota; class Alphaproteobacteria; order Rhizobiales; family Xanthobacteraceae; genus Bradyrhizobium. The sequence goes on from CAWCGA010000037.1 coordinate 101,523, forward strand.
GCCACCTGCCGCATGACTCGATCGCGGCCGAATGACATTTTCCATGGGCACGTTGCCAACCGACCATGTGCTGGCCTGGGCCATCATCATCCTCGCTACGCTTTGCGTGATCGCGCGCCCCTTTCGTCTGTCCGAGGCGATCTGGGCGGTGGCGGGCGCGGTGCTGCTGGTCGTGCTTGGTTTGCTGCCGGTCGGCGACGCGCTCAATGGCATGCGCAAGGGCGTCGACGTCTATCTGTTCCTGACCGGCATGATGCTGATCGCGGAGCTGGCGCGGCGCGAGGGCTTTTTCGACTGGCTGGCCGCGCTCGCGGTCGAGCACGCGCGCGGCTCGCCGCAGCGGCTGTTCCTGCTAGTGTACGGCGTCGGCACGCTGGTGACCGCCTTCCTCTCCAACGACGCCACCGCGATCGTGCTGACCCCCGCAGTCTATGCCGCAACGCGTGCCGCGGGCGCAACGCCCCTGCCCTATCTGTTCGTCTGCGCCTTCATTGCGAACGCGGCGAGCTTCGTGCTGCCGATCTCCAATCCCGCCAATCTCGTGGTTTATGGCGCGCACATGCCGCATCTTCTCGACTGGCTGCGGCAATTCGCGCTGCCGTCGGTGGCGTCCGTCGCCGTCACTTACATCGTGCTGCGCGTGGCGTTGCACCGCGCGCTCAGCCAGGAGCATCTCGCGCGCGAAGTGGCGCGGCCGGCGTTGAGCTTCGGCGGCAAGCTCACCGCATGGGGCATTGTTGCGATCGGCGTGGTGCTGGTCACCGCCTCGGCGCTGGATATGCCGCTGGGACTACCGACGTTTCTGTGCGGCGTCATCACCGCGGGTGCGGTGCTGGCGCTGGCGCGGCAATCGCCCGTGCCGCTCTTGAAAGACGTCGCCTGGGGCGTGCTGCCGCTGGTCGCCGGCCTGTTCGTGATGGTGGAGGCGCTGGTGAAGACCGGCGTGATCGCAGAGTTGAGCGCGCTGCTGCATCAGGCGGTCGCGCAGTCACCGACGCAAGCGATGTGGCTGGTCGGCATCGCCACCGCAATCGCCGACAATGTCGCGAACAATCTTCCCGTGGGGTTGCTCGCTGGATCGGTCGCAGCCAGCGATCACCTGCCGCAACAGGTCACCGCGGCGATCCTAATCGGCGTCGATCTCGGGCCGAATTTATCGGTGACCGGCTCGCTGGCAACAATTCTCTGGTTGGTCGCGCTGCGCCGCGAAGAGATTCACGTCAGCGCGTGGCAGTTCTTGAAGCTGGGTTGGATCGTGATGATCCCGGCGCTGCTGCTGGCGCTGGCGGCGCTGATGGTCTGAGGCGGACGTAAGCCGAGACGGTTGGCGACATCGCCTTTTGACCCAAAACGGACATGATCGGGCCGCTCTTGCTTCGATGCGCGGCCATGATCTGCTATACTTCGCGAGTCTTGGGATTTGGGGAGCGCGATGAAACGCCGCGATTTTGTCACCCTGCTCGGCAGCGTGGCAATGTGGCCGCTCGCAGTGCGAGCGCAAGCGTCGGCGATGCCAAGCATCGCTTTTCTCAGCAGCATTTCGCTGGAAGGTGCCGCCGCCTTTCGACGGGGCCTTTCCGAGACGGGCTTTCTGGAAGGCCGCAATATATCGATCCAATATCGCCAGGCTGATGGCAACTATGACCGACTGAGCGAGCTCGCGGCAGAGCTCGTATCTTTGCGCCCCTTCCTGATTGTTGTATCTCCCAGTTCGCCAGCGGCGCTGGCTGCCAAGAAGGCCACATCGACAATTCCAATCGTATTCTTGATAGGCACTGATCCCGTTCAGCTTGGTTTGGTCGAAAGCTACAACCGGCCTGGCGCGAATGCGACCGGGATTGTTTTTCTTTCCGAGGAATTGACTGCCAAGCGCGTGGAACTGCTGAATGATCTGGTTCCGCCGGCCCTTCCTTTCGCCTTCCTTGCCAACGCGACGAATCCGACTATCGCAAAGGGCATCCGGGACACGCAGGCCGCTACGCAGGCATTTGGTCGCGAATTAATCGTGGTCACAGCGAGCAGCAGAGGCGAAATCGAGGCCGCGTTCGAAGCGATCGTTCGCCGACGGGCGGGTGGTCTCCTCGTTTGGCAGGAGGCCTATTTGACGTTGGAGCGCGCATTGACTGTAGGTTTGGCGGCGCATCATGCGATTCCTACCATTTATGGTCCGCGCCAATTCGCCGAGATCGGCGGATTGATAAGCTACGGCGCCAATAGAGACGAACTGTTTCGCCAGACTGGTGTTTATGCTGGGAAAATCCTGCACGGTGCCAACCCGAGCGAACTGCCAGTGATGCAACCGACAAAATTCGAACTGGTTATCAACATGAAGACCGCAAAGGGGCTGGGCCTCACCGTGCCGACGTCCCTGCTCGCCGGCGCCGACGAGGTGATTGAATAGGCCACTTCTGCTTCTGGCCCCTTAGCGGACATGCTGGAAGGCGGCATCGATGTCCGCTTCCAGGAACAAGAGGCACATCGCGAGCCAGTGGCAGGAAAGCCTTCTCGACACTAATCGTCCTCGAACTCGTCTTCCTCGTTGACCTTCGCGGCCGAGTTTTTGTGCTTGTGCGCTTTGCCGCCGAGCGAACCCGTGACATAGGGCTCGCGCGACGAGGCATAAGGGTTGCGGCCTCCCGCGCGCGCGGCGATCTGCTCGCCGGAGACGGCCGATGGCTCGCAGATGATGCGGCGACTGGCGCGGCGCATCAAATCGACGTGGATGTGATCGTAGTGATACTGGTTCGAGCCCGGCGCCAGCACGGTGTTGAACTGCTGGCAGGCCGCGCCCTGCACGTCGCGCAGAAAACCCTGCTCCTCGGGCAAACCGTGCCAGCCGTCTTTCACCGTGATGCGGCGGCCGTCCGAAAGCGTAAAGGCGGCAATGTCGAGCGCGTTGCCGAAGGCATGCTCGGAGATGTGCGCGTTCGGATTGCCGTTCATGCCGCGGCAGGAATAGGCGGAGATCTGCTTGATCTCGACCACGCGCGCGCCGAACCAGCGCTGTGCCGATGGCTGCACCGAACCCGATATCCAGCTGTCGAGCGCCGAGACGATTGGACAGGCGAGCGTCGCGGTCGGCTTCAGCGTCACCGAACCGAACGCGCTGACGGGATTGCCCTGCACCGGTCCGGGACCGAGCCGCTGTGGCGTGCCCGGCGGAACATCCGACCGCGGCGAGTAAGGCGCGCTGTCGCGCTGCTGATACGGCGATTGCGGATATCCCCGCTCGGGATAGGCCGATGGCGCGGGATAGGGCGCGCGCGTGATCGCGCCACGCGACGGCGCGCCTTCCGACGGCAGCGCGATCTCGTCATCCGCACCGGGCGCGACACCGGGCGGCGCGAGCGAGATCGGACCCGACGGTGCATTGTAATTGGGCTGGCGCACCGCCGTCTCCGGATAGGAGCGCGGATAGCTCGGCGGCGGCGGCGGCTGGATCGGCCAGCGCGGCTGGTTGCCGATCGGCGCCGGCGGCCGCAGATCATCATCGGCGAAACCGTACATCGACGAACTCTCGCCGAGCGCTGCGACCTTCAACGGATATTCGGCGCCGCACATGCCGGGACCGGCGATCGGCTCAATGCGGACGACCTCCGCAGTCTCCTTCACCGTGCCGGATTTCATGCATGCGATCTCGGCCTCGGCCCGCCACGGTTCGCGCTCGGCGGATTGCATGAATCCGCGGCCGCAGCCCGCCAACGAGACGAGGACGACGGAGCCGACGAGATACAAACGAACTCCACGCGCCATCCGCGCACGTTCGGCGAATTACCTTAAAAGAATCTTCAACCTGTTGATTTCACGAAACTTTAACCACGTTGGGGAACCCGTTTCGCGGTGCACGGACAGCGAGTCTTACTTTTTCGCCCCGGAACCGCTTGGTAAATATCGGCGTTAGATGCGGGCAGTGACGTGAAGAGGGAGCTTCCCATGACCGTCAGCAGGCTGAGTGTCGTGACCGCGTACGTCGCGTTTGCCTTCGTCGGCGCCATCGTGCTTGGCGTCTTCGGCTGACACTCCTTGATCCCGAGAAGTCCGCCCGGCGGTTCACCACCGCCGGGCTTTTTCATGATTTGTCATTTTCATGATTTGTCATGGGGGCATGCGGCCGGAGAACTTCTCGCAAGCCCGCTTGTATTGTCAGTTGCGCGGCGCAAATGCCGAAAGCCCCCTCTCCCCATCAGCAGAATCTCGATCGCGCCGCCCTGGCGTTGCGCATGCGCGATTTTGCCGTGGCTGAGCGGCTTGCCGGCGATGTGCTGAAGGCCGAGCGCGGCAATGCGGCCGCCGCCGTGCTGCTCGGCCAGACGCTGCTCGCGACCGGCCGCGCTGGCGAGGCCGTGGCGCCGCTGGAGCGCGCCGCGCGACGAACCGAAGATGCCGGCATCGAGACTTTGCTCGCAAGCGCATTGGCCGCCTCGGGACGAATCCAGGAGGCGCTCGATCGGCTACAACAGGCCGTCACGCGACGGCCCGCTTACCCACCGGCCTTCATCGAATATGCGCGCCAGCTTGGACGGGCGATGAAACTGGACGACGCGATTGCGGCCGCGGAGGCCGGGCTCGCGCTGCTGCCCCATGTGTTCGAGCTGAAACTCGAACTCGCGCGGCTGCTGGTCTTGAGCAACGCGCGCGCCCGTGGCCGCACATTGCTGGTCGAGGCACAGGCCGCCGCACCCGGACATCCCGAAATCCTCGCCGAGTTGGCCCGCCTCATGGTGCTCGACGGCGAGTATGCGGAAGCCGCCGACGCCTATCGCCGCGTGCTTGCGGTGCGGCCGGACGCGATGACGCGCGCGAATTTCGCGCTGTGCCTGCTCGAGCTGAACCAGCGCGACGCCGCGGAGGCGCAATTGCGCGAGGTGGTGCGGGAGAGCCCGCAATTGTTCGGCCGCGCCGTCTCGTCGATGGTGGTCTCCTCGCATGGCCGCTTCTTCATGCGGCCGAGCGCGGCGGCGAAATTCCTGGGGAGTTAGCTCCGATATTCGCGCCGGTAGAGACCGGACTTGCGCTCGATGGCGTTGGTCAGGTCGTGCACGCGCTGCGTCTCTTCCGCCGTGAACGGCGCGACCTCGACGCTCCAGCTTTCGCGCCTGACCGGAACGACCTGCGCGATCGGCGTACCCTTCGGCAGCACGCCGCAAAAATCGGCGTCGTGCCAATGGGCGGGGAAATGCACCCAGTTGTCGCGATAGCTGTCGCAATCGACCAGGCCCGTGATGGTGGTGAACGGCAGATCGAACCGGTTCACCGGATGCGTGAACAGCACGGAATAGCCTTCGGGGGCCTCAATGGTCCAGAGATTGTGAAACTTGATCAGGAAGCGGTCGGGTTCGAACAGCGGCGAGCCGATCACCTGGCTCGAACTCGTGGAATCCGACCGGCGAACGCACGAAGCTCAGCGTCCCGCCCGGCGGCAGCTCGTTGTCCCAGGTGACGTCACCCTTGTCGAACCTGAGATCGCACATCAGCGGAATCAGGAAGCCGTGGGTCATCGCGTCGACGAACGGCGGACAGCGCTTGACGGTGTTTTCGTCGCGCCCATTGAGGGCGTTGAAGGCCTGCGGCGGCATGGACTTCAGCCAGCCGGGAAGCCCTGACGAGGCCGGCACCGGCGGCGGCAGCACGCCCTCCAGCTCCGCAGGGCAGCGGAATCTGAGGGTCAGCGAATCCTTGGCGTCCACCAGTGTTCTCGAATGCCGTTTCGGTTCCTCCTGGCCGCGAACCCGGCATTGCCGGCCGCGGCCAGGACAAACCTGTCATGGCAAACTTCGACAGTGCGCGTCAATCGTTACGACTTCGGCGGCGCCGGCAGATTGCGCGAGGTCACCATTTCGTCCGACCGCGGCACGCGCGTCCAGTCGTTGCCGGAGCAGAAGAAGCGGCCGATCGCGCAGGCCTCGACACGCAACGTGTCCGGATGCCTGAAGGTCATCTTCGCATAATAGGTGTTGCCGCTGGCGCGGCTATAGATGTCGCCGGCCCATTGCGTGCCAGTCTTCAGCTTCATGTTAGAGAGCACGGTCTCGGCCGTCGTATTGGTGGTTTCGTTGAGCAGATAGCCGCACAGCGCCGCGCCGCATTTCTCGATTCGCACCAGGCCCTTCTTGCCCTCGGTCTGCCAGTCGCCGACCGGGGAATCATCCTCATGCACGACGGCCTTCGCCGGCTTCGCTGCGAGCGCGTCCTTTTGCGGCGGCGGCGACCAGTCCTTTGCCCAATCCGGCGTCTCGACCGGCTTGTCGGTGACGGTTGCTTCCACGGTCGCCTTTTCCTTCGGCTTGCCGACGGCGATGTCGGGCTTCACCACCGGCTGCGTGTTCGCCGCGGCGAGCCCGATGGTGGACGGCGCTTGCGCTTGCACCACGGGCGCGGGCTTCACCGGCACCGGAACCGGGACCGGCGCGGGCTGTACGATCGGCGCCGGCGCGGGCGTTACGGGCGCAGGCGCGATCTGCGCGCGGACCGGTGCGGGCGGAGGAGCCGGAATTGGCGGTGGCGTGACCGGAGCCGGCGCGGACAAGGGTGCTACCGGTGCAGCGGGCGGAGCCGCTGCAGGAGTTGGAGCCGCAACCGGCGGACAGGCGGGCGCAACGGCAACCGGCGTGGCCGGCGCGGGTGTGACCGGCGCGGGCGCGACCGTGTCATCATCGTCGCGATGCGAGCGGCGCGATCGCGAATCCGACCAGGAGACGCAGGACAGCGAGCGGCAATGCCGCCCGGCTTCGACTTGAATGAAATGTCCGCCGATCGAGAATGAATATCCGCGTGCATGCGCGGTCGAGCTGAGCAGCATCAGCAAAAGGGCAACTGAAATTCGCTTCATGGGATCCTCCCCGCGTGTCCCACAAAACTCGCTCTTATTGGCTGGCCTGACTGTGATTTGAGTCACGCGAACGTGAGGGTCATGATGACGTGACGTTGGTCACAGAGACTCAAACGCGGCTCGCGTACGGTCATCGGCAACGCAAACAAGCCTGCCGATGGAGACACCGATGAAAACGCTTTATCTCGCCGCCGCCTTGTTGATGGCAACTACCGCCGCCCATGCCGGCAGCGGCATGTCCTTTGTGATCGACGGACAGAAGATCCACATCGACGCGGCAAAGAACTGCTCGTCGCTGGACTGCATCAAGATCACCGGCGCCAACGGCTCCAACTTCAACATGAAAGGCTTCGGTTCGAAGAAGAACGACGACGATGTCGCTGCGTCCGCCCCCGCGCTCGTTGCGCCGGCCTTGGCCGCGCCTGCAGCAGCAGCGCCTGCACCGGTTGCGAGCACCGCGCCCGTCGCGCCGGTTGCTCCCGCTGTGACTTCCCCCGCGCCGCAGCCGGAACGGCTGACCGCGACCGCGCCATTGCCGCCGGCTCCGCCCGCCGCCGCTCCTGTTGTCGCAGCGCCTGCGCCCGCACCTGTCGCGGCTGCTCCTGCCGCAGCACCGGTGCAGGTCGCGAACTCGCCGCTCGGCGTGTGGCAGACCGAAGAGAACAAGGGCAACGTTCGCGTCGAACAGTGCGGCGCCAATCTCTGCGGCTATGCCGTCAACAGCGGCGAGCGCATCCTGATCAATATGAAGTCGGAAGGGTCGAAGTGGACCGGCCGCATCCACGACCCCGACAGCGGCAAGGATTACGACTCCACCATCGCGATGAAGGGATCGAACATTCTCAAGGTTCAGGGTTGCGCCTTCGGCGGCATGTTCTGCGGCGGCCAGACCTGGAAGCGCATCAGCTGAATTTCAAGTTTTCGACCAGGCGTCTCCTCCCCAGACTTGACGCGCCTCACGGTTCTCCGTGAGGCGCTTTTTTTCGCGGTATCGCTTTGCCGCGAAACATTCGTCACATTTGACGAAACCTGATTACCCCGCCCGCGAAGATGACCGGAAACGGACGGCTCCCATCTCTCGCACGCAACGACGCGCCATTCGTGCGCAAGTGGAGATCATCATGTCACGCACAGCTGTTCACGCCGGCAAATTGCTGGCGGCCACCGCGTTCGCTTTCACCATGTTGACGACGGCTTCGTTCGCTTACTCCGGCGAGCAGGAACGGCTCTGCACGGGTGATGCGATGCGGCTGTGCGGCCAATACATTCCCGACGTCGACCGCATCACCGCCTGCATGGCCGAGCGATATTTGCAGCTCAGCGATGGCTGCAAATCGGTGTTCGACGCTCCTCCCGCCGCGCCGGCTGCACCCGTGAGTTACGCGCCGGCCAAGCCTTCGAAGCCGCTCAACATCAAGCCGAACCTGAAGAAGGGCTGATTTTCGATCTCGTCTCATCGAAACACCGCGTCCCGCTGATCCGGGATGTGGCGTTTCTTTTTTCAAGCATCGACATCGATTCGCGGCGCGGGCAAGATAGGTCCCCGTTCATTCCGCGTTCAGCGACGCGGCGCTGAAATCCGCCACCCTGCCTGTTCTCTCCTCTGGGACGCCACATCGTGACATCGTACCGGCTCGCACTGGCGCTTCCGCTGCTCTTTGTCCTTGGTTCAAGCGCATTTGCGCAGGCGCAGCAGGCTCCCGCGCAACAAGCCCCGGCCGCGGCCGCGCCCACCGATCAACAGGCGGACGAGCCGATCGGCAATGTGGCCACTCTCACCGGCACTGCCACGGTCACTCGCAACAATGCCGCAACGCCGCTCAAGCTGAAGGACGACATCTATCTCAACGACGTTGTCGCGACCGCTGCGACCTCCTCGCTCGGCATCACCTTCAACGACGCCACCACCTTCACGCTGAAGGCCAACGCGCAGGTCACCATCGACAACTACGTCTATGAGGACAACGGCAAGAGCAATTCAGGTGTTTTCGACATCGCCAAGGGCACGGTCGCCTTTGCCGCCGCCGCAGTCGCCAAGACCGGCAACATGCAGATCACGACACCGACCGCCGCACTCGGCATTCGCGGCACCACCGGTCTGGTTGAGGTGCCTGAAGGCGGCACTGCCGCTGCGACCGCCAACAACATCAAGCTCTATCCCGATGCCGACGGGCGGGTCGGGCAGATCGAGGTCAATGACCGGCAGGGACGCCGGCTCGGCGCGCTGACGCAGGGCGCGAGCGGCTTTGCGATCCGCGGCGGTCCGGGTGGCGCGCGTTTCGCCGCGGTGCCGCTTACGATCTCGCCGCAGCAAGCCACCCGCGATCAGGGATTCCTGCGCCAGCTTCACGCAACGCAAACGGTCGGCCGCCAGATCGTCAGCCAGCAGCACGAGTTCCGTCGCGCCAATCCGCAGTATCGCAATCCCGCGCGGCCCGTGCAGCAGCCCGGCCAGAATCGTCCGGGTCAGCCGGGCACGACTCCCAACAACCGCCCGGGTCAGCCCGGCACGCCGAACAACCGTCCCGGCCAACCGCAACAGGGCGCGCCGAACCGGCAGGGCCAGCAGCAGACTCCCGGCAATCCGCAGCAGCCGGCCGGCGTCAATCGTCAAGGCCAGCAGCAAGCGCCGGGCGCACCGCAACAGGCTCCCGTGCGGCAGGGACAATCGCCGGCAGGCACGGCTCCGTCAGGCACCGGGCAACCCAACACGCTGCCGCGCACGGGTGCGCCATCAGCACCTGGCACGCCGGCGACTGGCGCTCCGGCCTCACCCGGCGTTGTCGGACCGCGCACCGGTGCGGCGCCAGGCACTCCGCCCGGAGTCGCGCGGCCCGGCGGGCCGCGGCTTCCCGGATTGCCGAAAGGCAAGCCGCCGCCGAACAAAAAGAAGCGCTGAAACTCGGGTCGATGTGATTAGAGCGTGTCGCGCTCACGCATCCCCGCCGAGCCAGTTGCGCACGCGCTCGGCAAAGCTGGCGCGCTGATGCCGCGGCGGCATGGCTTCGCCGTCGCCCGCCTGCAAAACCTCCTCCGCATCGCGCGAAGACGACATGACCTCCTGCTCCAACGCTGGCGCGGGCGGTACCGGTTCGGCCAGCGGAAGCTGCGGTTCAGCGGCGGCCTCGCGGCGCTTCGCGGCCGCCGACACCTTTTCCTTCCATTGCCGCGCCATCATGTTGATCGCGATCGGTCCGACATTCCCAAGGAACACCCGCTCGTAGCCGCGCGACAGGCGCGCCACCGCGGCGTCCAGCGGCAGCCATTCCACCGCGCGGATATCGCGCATCAAGGCGCGCACCTGCACGGCGCCTGCTTCCATGCGCCAGTAATGCACCACCCTTGAGCGGCCGCCGGAGTCATGGACCAGCGTGCCCAGGAATTCGTGCACGGTCACGTCGTGCCCGGTCTCCTCCAGCACCTCGCGCCTTGCAGCCGTGCGCGGGGTCTCCCCTTGATCCAGCTTGCCCTTGGGCAGCACCCACTCGTCGCGCTTGCGCAGGCGCACCACCGCGATGCGCGGCGGTTGCTCCCGCCGCAACACGATACCGCCTGCCGCCAGCATCGATACTTTCGCCATCGCGAATCCTTAGGTGCTCGAATCTAAATCGGGATTCCGCCACCGCGCGTCAAGGTGGAATCGAGAAGAGGCTCAAACGTTCCTCAGCAAAGGTTGGCCCGCGCGAATCCGGCCGCCTTCTTTCACATTGTCGCAGAACTCGAAATGCGCGGGCGCGAGCAGGATGATGGTCGAGCCGTGCTCGAACCAGCCGAGTTCGTCGCCCTTCTGCACATCGACGCCGCAAGGAAACTCGGTGGGCCCCTGCGCGCGAGCGTTGAGCAGGAGATCGAGGAAATGCAGCCGGATGCTGGCGACGAGAATCGCCGCGACCGGCACCAGCGTAAACGCCTCGCCGCTCTTCAGCCGGGTGCGGATCACCGCGCGTTCATTCTTGCAGAACAGCCGCTCGATCCGCTTCAGCGCGACCGGATTGACGTTCCAGGTGTCGCCATGGATCAGCGTAACGCGCTCGATGTGGCAGTCCTGCGGCGCATGGAAGCGGTGATACATGCTCGACGTCAGGCGAAGCGTGACGAACTTGCCGTTGCGGTGTTGCGCGACCAAAACGGGATCGTTGACGAGATCGAGCAATGAATAGGGCGCGCCCTTGATCTGGTAGAGCTCGCCGTCGCTGATGGTGCCGTGGGCGCCGACGATGGCGTCCGACGGGCTGGCAACCACGTTCTCATCCGGGTCGAACGGCCGCAGGCCCGGCTTCAGCTCCCGGGTGAAGCAGTCGTGCAGGCTTTTGAAGTGCGTCTGCTTCGCCTCCGACAAATCGAGGTCGGAGAACAGCTTCCAGCATCCGATCGAGAGGTCCCGGACAATCGGGTTCTCGATCTTGCTGAACCAACCCATGAACCGGGTCAGCGCCGCGCGCGGGATGCGGTTGGTCAGCAGGAAGTTGAGGTCTTCCTGCTGGGTGAAACTGGCGATCAGGCTTTTGACTGTCATGAATCTGTCAGGAGGACTGGTTAGCGCTGTGGTCATGGATTCGTCTCTTCCGATTCTCTCGCTGGCCGCCGGCGCGATGGCGGCGACCGCAGCGGTGGCTCCGAAGGTCAAGGCCAGGATCGAGCTGTCGCGGGCGAAGCACCGGTCGCTGACCGGACACTCGAAGATGTCGCGCCGCCTGGCGCGGCTGATCCCGTTCTACGAATTCGACATCGACGCGTTCTTCCGCTCCGACGGTGCGCCTGATGATGTGGCGGCCACGCGCCGGGACGGCTTCTTCGCGCTTGCCGCTTTGTACAAGCAGCGCTTCGCCAAGGGCCGCGAGTTGACGGCGGAGGCGGCCGAGCAGATCTCCGACCTGCAATTCACCCGCGCCTATCGCGTGCCGTTCCAGTACAGCCGGCTGGTGCGCGAGAACCTCGGCATCGGCGCCTTCATGGCCTCGTCGACCGGCGTCACCGTCACCGACATCGACGGCAACGCCTTCTACGACCTCACCGGCTCCTACGGCGTCAACATCTTCGGCAACGACTTCTACAAGGAGTGCATCGAGATCTCCGAGAAGCGCGCGCACGCGCTCGGTCCGGTGCTTGGCGCCTACCATCCCGTCGTCGCCGACAACGTAAAGCGGCTTTGCGAGATTTCCGGCCTCGACGAAGTGTCCTTCCACATGTCCGGCACCGAGGCCGTGATGCAGGCGGTGCGGCTTGCGCGCTATCACACCGGCCGCACGCATCTGGTGCGCTTTGCCGGCAGCTACCACGGCTGGTGGGGCGACGTGCAGCCCGGTGTCGGCAATCCCGTGTCGCCGCACGAGACCTATACGCTGGCGGAAATGTCGGAGCGAACGCTGCACGTACTGCGCACGCGGCGCGACATCGCCTGCGTGCTGGTCAATCCGCTGCAGGCGCTGCATCCGAACAGCAACGCTCCGGGCAATTCCGCGCTGGTGGATTCTTCGCGCGCTGCGCATTTCGATCGCGCGGCGTACGCCGAGTGGCTGAAGAAACTGCGCGACGTCTGTACCGAATGCGGCATCGTGCTGATCTTCGACGAGGTGTTCGTCGGCTTTCGGCTCGCCCCCGGCGGCGCGCAGGAATATTTTGGCGTCAAGGCCGACATGGTGACCTATGGCAAGAGTCTCGCCGGCGGCCTGCCGATCGGTGTGGTCTGCGGCAAGAAAGAATTGATGCGCCGCTTTCGCGACGACGCGCCCGCCGACATCTGCTTTGCGCGCGGCACCTTCAACGCGCATCCCTATGTCATGACGGCGATGGATGAATTCCTGAGCCGGCTCGCCAGCCCCAATTTCCGCGCCGTCTATAACGGCATCGACGAGCTCTGGAATGGCCGCGCGTGCGAGCTCAACGAGATGCTCAGCCGCCGCGGACTTGCCGGTGCGGGTGGACAATCTGTCCTCGATCTGGACGGTGAGCTATACTGAGCCGTCCCGCTACAACTGGATGCTGCAATATTATTTGCGCGCCGAGGGCATCGCGCTGAGCTGGGTCGGTACGGGCCGGCTGATCTTCAGCCTGAACTACAACGATTCCGATTTCGCCGAGGTCGCGAAGCGTTTCGTGGCGGCGGCGGCGAAGATGAAGGCGGACGGCTGGTGGTGGCAATCGCCCGGCCTCACCAACAAGGCGATCCGCCGGCAGATTTTGAAAGAGATACTGGCGAGAAAGTTTCGACGCTAGTTCGTCATTGCGAGCGAAGCGAAGCAATCCATTTCTCCACGAAAAGAAAGCTGGATTGCTTCGTCGCTTCGCTCCTCGCAATGACGAAGTCAATCGATCAGGCGAGCTTCTCTTGCAGCTCGTTGTGCTCGATGATGTCCAGGCCCGGATCGATCAGCTCACCGCGCAGCAGCGCCAGCGGCGCGCCCTTGTAGAGCTTGAAGTCGTTGAAGGGGTCGGTGAGGATCTTGGTCATCCACACCAGACCCGTTTCGACATTGTAGATGAAGAACAGGTGCACGGTGCGGAACAGCAGGCCACCAATGCCGACGAAGAGCCAGATCTTGGCGACCTGCCGCATGAAGTCGATGGGCGTCGCCCACGGCGTGAACAGGCCGAACAGGGTCGGATCGACATAGAGCACCAGGGGCGAGGCCGCCCAGATCGTCATCAGCACCACCTTGCGGCGCAGATTGTAGCCGATCTTGATCTCTTCCTTGTGCTCGTGGGTGGCGTGGTTGAGGTGATCGTAATCGCGCGGCTCGAAGAAGAAGTGGCCGGCCTGGCGCGAGGTCATCGAGACCAGCCAGCCGATTAGCGCCGACATCATGGGATCGAAGAACATCATGATATACCCGATCATGAAGCTAACCGCGCTGACGAAGTGCAGGCTCTGGTTGATCCGGCTGTGATGATAGAAGCGATGGTCGTCCCAGCGCTGGACACGCAACTGCTCGCGGAAATTCTCGATCATGGTCTTCCCCAGGAAGGTAGAGTCGATTCGTTGTACAGGATTTCAGTGTCCCGTGTGTGACATCATCAAGATGTCATCGAACTGTCATATATGACAGTTCACGCACGCAGCTCACGCCGCAGCCGCGATCTCGACCTTGCGGAAGCGTACCAGCGAGAAATGTCCGAGCGGCGGAATCAATCGGCGCTCGGCGAGTTCGATGCCGTCGGCGCCAGCAAGCCACTTCGTGTAGCGCGACCAGGCGAACTCCGCGGTGCGGAAGCCGAGACGTGTCACGACCGGCTGCAGCGTCTGCTCGATGACGCGGCGCATGCCATCGTCGGCGCTGACGCGGGTGAGGATGATCAGCTCGCCGCCCGGCCGCAGGACGCGCGCGAATTCGTCGAGCGCGGCTTCCGGGTTCGGCACCACGGTCACGACATATTGCGCCATCACCACATCGAAGGCGTTGTCGGGAAATTCGAGCTTCTCGGCGTCCATCACCGCGAGCCCCTCGACATTCCCGAGCTTCAGCTCGGCGGCGCGGCGTTTGGCCTTGTTCAGCATCGCTTCCGAAATGTCGGTACCGAAGATACGCAGATGCGGCGCATAGAGCGGCAGCGAGATGCCGGTGCCGATGCCGACCTCGAGCACGCGGCCGCTGAGCTTGTTGGTGGCCTGGATGGCAGCGTCGCGGCCTTTGCTGAATACGTTGCCGAACACGAGATCGTAGATCGGCGCCCAGCGGTCATAGGCTTGCTCGACCGACTCGCGATCGAAATCCAGCTCCGCGCCGTCCAGCTTCATGATTTGTGCCATTGTCTCTTTCGCTCTCGTTGAATGAATGGATCAGCCGCGCACGCCCGCAAGCGCAGGCGTGGAGTGCGGGTGACGCGCCGGCTGCAGCACGGCCAGATGACCGATGAACTGCCGCGCGCAATTTTCCCAGGAACGCTCCAGCGCAAAGCTGCGGCATTTCTCGCGCGACATGGTGAGTGCGCGTAACGCAGCCGACGTCCAGCTCGCGGTCGAGCACGCCGATCGGATGATCGGCGATGACATCGATCGGGCCCGTCACCGGAAAAGCCGCAACCGGCGTGCCGCAGGCCAGCGCCTCGAGCTGCACTACGCCGAACGTGTCGGTCAGGCTCGGGAAGACGAACACGTCGGCGGCAGCAATCAGCGAGGTCAGATCCTCGCCCTTTTTCTCGCCGAGGAATTTCGCGGCTGGAAAGCGCCGATTCAGTTCCGCCTTCTGCGGCCCCTCGCCGATGACGATTTTGGTGCCGGGCAAGTCGAGCGACAGGAACGCCTCGAGATTCTTCTCCACCGCGACGCGGCCGACCGTCATGAAGATCGGGCGCGGGAAATCCAGCGTCGCCGGATTGTCGGGATGAAACAGTTTGGTGTCGACGCCACGGGTCCAGGCGCCAAGCCTGGTGAAGCCGCGTCCGGCCAGCTCCTGCCGCAGCGAAGGCGTCGCGACCATGGTCACCGCGGCGGCGTTATGGAAGTGCCGCATCACGGCATAGCCCCAGCTCTCGGGGATGCCCGATCGAACCGACACATATTCCGGGAAACGCGTGGTGTAGGAGGTGGTGAAGGCGAGCCCACGGCGGCGGCAATAGGCGCGCACCCACCAGCCGATCGGCCCTTCGGTCGCGATATGGATCGCTTCGGGGGCGGCGGCCTCGATGCGCCGGGCGATCTCGGCGCCATGCGGCAGCGCCACCCGCAAGCCCGGATAGGTCGGCACCTGCACGGACGGGAAGCCGTCGGGGGTCAGGAACGCGACGTCGGCGCCCAAACTCGAGCGCCGCGCGGGCCAGCGAGGTGAGCGTGCGCACCACGCCATTGACCTGCGGATGCCAGGCGTCGGTCGCGATCAAAATCCGCATTTGAGAAGTCCGAGCGTTCGAATGATTCTCGGCTACCCAAAATCGGGCATGTCTGTATCAGGCGTGTGACATCATGAATTTGTTGCAGAATCTTTCTTTGGCGGCTTGCGGCCAATCGGGCCACGAAACCGTCATGAAACAATTCCTTACCCCGATGAAACCGTTTTAGGCCTTTGAAGCAAACGTCCCGAAACCTTTCATCGTTAATCAAATCCCCGTGGATCGGCGAATTGGCTGGGACAACAGCCAATCGAAAAAGCGCTCAATACAGGGGACGACAGATGTTCAAGCTTCGCACAGCTATTGCCGTGGGCGCGCTCGCGCTCGGCACCTTCGCTTTCTCCGGCTCGGCACAGGCCGCACCCCCCACCCAGCTCTTCCCGTTCTTCGTCGCGCCGCAGACCCAATATGCGCCGCCGCCGGCCGTGGTCGCGCCCTCTGTCGCAGCGCCCTCCGAGGATGAGAGCGGCACCTTCGAACTGCCCGCTCGCCTTCGCCGCCAGGTCGTGAGCTATGCGACCCGCGAAGCGCCCGGCACCATCATCATCGACACGCCGAACACCTATCTCTATCTCGTGCTCGGCAACGGCCAGGCGATGCGCTACGGCATCGGCGTCGGCCGCGACGGCTTCACCTGGTCCGGCGTCCAGTCGATCACCAAGAAGGCCGAGTGGCCGGATTGGACCCCTCCGCCGGAGATGATCCAGCGCCAGCCTTATCTGCCGCGCCAGATGGCGGGCGGCCCCGGCAATCCGCTCGGCGCCCGCGCCATGTATCTCGGCGGCACCGTGTATCGCATTCACGGCACCAACGCGCCGCAGACGATCGGCACGCATGTGTCCTCCGGCTGCATCCGTCTCGTCAATGAGGACGTCAGCGACCTCTACTCGCGCGTCAAGGTGGGCACCAAGGTCGTCGTGTTGCCGATGAGCGAGCGCCGCGCGGATCTCGCGACCATCGTTCGCTGACATTAACTTCTCTTAAGAAAGCAAATGGCTCCGGCATGGTCCGGAGCCATTTCGTTTTAAGGTTCCCGTACCTAGTATCGCCCCACCCTGCCCTGTAGACTCGCGGCATCGATTAAGTCCGGGGGACGATGAAATTACCGGAACTGCCAGTGAAGTTGCCGGAACTGCCGGTGCGGCCGCGAACGATCCTGCTCGGGGTCGTCGTGGTCGCCGTCTCGTTTTTCGTCAGCCTCAAAGCGATGGACTGGCTGTCGCCGCGCGCCAGGCTGGCAAGCCCGCAGCTTGCGCAATTGCCGCCGCTGCCATCGGCGCCGCGCAGCTCGGTGGTGATCGCGCCGATTTCCATTTCGTTGACCGCCATTCGCGAGGCGGCGGAGCGCGCCGCGCCCAAGAATTTCGCCGGCAAGGCCGACAATCCGGTGTCGCAGCTGCTGCAGGATGCCGATATCGGCTGGACCGCCACGCGCGGACCGATCCTTGCGACCGGCACGCAGGACGTGCTGTCGCTGACGACGCCGATCAACGGCAAACTCAACGTCACGGGCTCGCTGACCTCGAAGGCGACCGGCGCGGTCGGCGACGCCATCGGCGGCCTGCTCGGCGCCGACGCCGGCAAGCGCATCGGCAGCATCAACATCAAGGCGATCAGTGCCAGCGCCGAAATCCGCGGCAACGTCGTCATCACCATGCGGCCGAGGCTGGCGCAAACCTGGCACGTCGAACCGAATTTCGGCGCGCAGGTCATTCTCGGCGACACCAACATCGTGCTGGCGGGCGCCAAGGTCAACGTGCCCACCCAGGTCAAGCCCGTCATCGACAAGACGGTCGGCGAGCAGCTCAATGCGGTCAGCGAGCGCATCCGCAATGACAAGTCGCTGGAGCGCACGGCGCGGGAGCAATGGGCCAAGGCCTGCCGCTCGCTGCCACTGCAGGGCACCGGCGCAACGGCCTCGCTGCCCCCGTTGTGGCTCGAGCTCAAGCCGACCCGCGCCGTCGCCGCGCAGCCGACCGTCAACGCCACCGCAGTGACGGTTGCCGTCGGCATCGAAGCCGAGACGCGGATCACGCCGGCCGAGACCAAGCCAAACTGCCCGTTCCCCGACAAGCTCTCGATCGTGCCGCCGACCGCGGCGGGGGTGGGCATCGGGGTGCCGATCGACCTGCCCTTCACCGAGCTCGACAAAATCCTCGGGGCGCAGCTGGCCGGACGTACCTTCCCCGAGGATGGCTCCGGCTCGGTCGACGTCACCGTCAAGAAAGCCACCGTTGCCGCAGCCGGCGACCGGCTGCTGATCTCGCTCTTGGTGCATGGCAAGGAGAAGAAGAGCTGGTTCGGTTTCGGGGCAGATGCCACTGTTCACATCTGGGGCCGGCCGGTGCTCGACCAGAAGAACCAGACCGTGCGGCTGAACGATTTGGAACTCGCGGTCGAGTCGGAAGCAGCCTTCGGACTGCTTGGCGCCGCGGCGCGCGCGGCGGTGCCGCATCTGCAGCGCGCGCTGATGGAGAAGGCGACGATCGATTTAAAGCCGTTTGCGGCCAATGCGCAGAAGAAGATCGCGGAAGCAATCGCCGAGTTCCAGAAGAACGACAGCGGCGTCCGGGTCGATGCCAACATCGACAATGTCGGCTTGTCCGAGGTCGCCTTCGATTCGAAGACGCTGCGGGTGATCGTCGAAGCGACGGGCGCGATGAATGTCGCCGTGAGCAAGCTGCCGGATTTGTAGCGAGCTCTCTCTTCATCCCTCTCCCGCGAGCACTTGCGAGCGTGGGGAGGGTGCCGAGCGAAAGCGAGGCGGGTGGGGGTCAATCCGCACGTGCGATTTGAGACACCCCACCCGTCTCATCACTCGCTGGCGCTCGCGATGAGCCACCCTCCCCACACTCGCTTCGCTCGCGGGGGAGGGATAAGAAAAGAGCAAGCTTCACCCGATACCCCCTGCGTTTGGTCATCCCGGGATGAGTTCCACGAAGGCCTCGGGCCTATGCGCCCCTCCGGATTGCGGCTAGAACGCCCCCGGAAAACCGAAAACCCTCAACAAGAAGCCAGGGAGAAGAAACCTTGAAATCAATCGCAACGACGCTTGCGGCCGGCATCGCGCTCGCCGCGCTCACGGGCGCCGCCCACGCCCAGATCTCCGACGACGTGGTCAAGATCGGCGTGCTGACGGACATGTCGAGCCTCTATGCCGACGCCACCGGCAAGGGCTCGCTGACCGCGGTCGAAATGGCGGTCGCCGATTACGGCGGCAAGGTCAAGGGCAAGCCGGTCGAAGTGATCTCCGCCGATCACCAGAACAAGCCCGACGTCGGCGTCTCTATCGCCCGCAACTGGTATGACAACGAGAAGGTCGACGCGATCATGGACGTGCCGACGTCTTCCGTCGCACTGCCGATTTCGGCGCTGACCAGGGAGAAGAACAAGATCAACATCAATTCCGGCGGCGGCTCATCCGACATCACCGGGCCGGCCTGCTCGCCGAACACCGTGCACTACACCTACGACACTTATGCGCTCTCCAACGTCGCCGGCAAGGCAATGGTCAAGCGCGGCGAGGACACCTGGTTCTTCGTCACCGCCGACTACGCTTTCGGCATGGCGCTGGAGCGCGATGCCGCCAATGTCGTCAAGGAGAACGGCGGCAAGGTGCTCGGCGACGTCCGCGCGCCGTTGAACTCGTCGGACTTCTCCTCCTTCCTGCTGCAGGCGCAGGCCTCCAAGGCCAAGGTGATCGGGCTGGCGAACGCCGGCGGCGACACCCAGAACGCGCTGAAGCAGGCTTCCGAGTTCGGCATCGTGCAGGGCGGCCAGAAGATGATCGCGCTGCTGATGGAAATCACCGACACGCATTCGCTGGGCATCAAGGCCACACAAGGCCTGATCGTCACCGACGGCTTCTACTGGGACATGAACGACGAGACCCGCGCGTTCTCGAAGAAATTCATGGACAAGATCGGCCGCATGCCGACCATGATCCAGGCCGGGCTCTATTCGGCGACCATGCACTATCTGAAGGCGATCGAGGCCATCGGCACCGACGAAGCGCCAAAAGTGATGGCGCAGATGCGCGCCACGCCGATCAACGACTTCTTCGCCAAAAATGGCAAAATACGCATCGACGGCCGTATGGTGCACGACATGTATCTGTTCGAGGTCAAGAAGCCCGAGCAGTCCAAGAACGAATGGGACCTCTATAACCTGATCGCCACCGTGCCCGGCGATGAGGCGTTCCGTCCGCTCGACAAGGGCGGTTGTCCGCTGGTGAAGACGAATTGAGGCGCTGGCATTGTAGGGTGGGTTAGCCCGAAGGGCGTAACCCACCTCTTCTGCTGCCGCGGATAGAGAAGTGGTGGGTTACGCTTCGCTAACTTTGAGCTTTCAGGAGGTTGTCCATCTGGTCTGAACCGAAGAAACTGAGGTTGCGAAGCTTCAGTGATCACCGGAGGGACCAGATGGACACCCACAAGAATGCGCCTCTGACGCCAAAAGGTCGAGAGGCGATGGTGCTTAGCGTGGTGGAAGGCGGCTTGACGAACGCCGCGGCTGCGGTTCGCTTCAACACGACGGCGAAGACGGTCGCCAAATGGGTTGGCCGGTTCCGGCGCGGAAGGTGTCGATGGATTGCGCGATCGCTCCTCACGCCCCCATTCATCGCCAAGCCAAACCCCGGCGGCCACATGTGCGCTGATTGAGGCGTTGCGCCGTCAGCGTCTGACCGGCAAGCGTATTGCCGCCGAGCTGAAGGTCTCGCCGGCGACCGTTAGCCGCGTCCTGTGCCGGTTGGGCCTGAACCGGATGCGATATCTCGAGCCGGCCGTACCGGTGCGCCGTTACGAGCGTGAACATCCCGGCGAGCTCATCCATATCGACATCAAGAAGCTCGGCAGGTTTGTACGACCCGGCCACCGGATCACCGGCGATCGACAGAAGGGCGAAAGCCGCGGCGCAGGCCACGAGTTCGTCCACGTCGCCATCGACGATGCTTCGCGCCTGGCCTTCTCCCAGATCCGACGCGATCAGAAGAAAGAGAGCGCTATCGCCTTCCTCAACGAGGCCGTCACTTACTACCGCAGCCTCGGCATGACGGTCACCGGCATCATGACCGACAACGGTTCCTGCTATCGTGCCAAAGCCTTCGCCAAAGCGTGCAGGAAGCTGGGCCTCAAACACATCTTCACCAGGCCCTACAGACCACAAACAAACGGCAAGGCCGAGCGCTTCATCCAAACCGTCTTACGCGAGTGGGCCTATGCTCGGGCTTACGAAACTTCAGACCAGCGTGCCAAAGACCTGCCGATCTGGCTTCATCATTACAACTGGCATCGACCACATGGCAGCCTGCAAGCCAAAACACCCATCAGCCGCCTTGCTCTCCCGCGGGACGACCTGTTGAGATTCCACAGCTAACCCACCCTACAATCCCGTGCTTCGTTCTTCGCAATGACGAAGAATAAAAAACGCGCCCGGCGATCCCGGGCGCGTTTGTGTTTGCCGCGTTGGCTGTGACGCGCGTCACGACCCTTCGAACTTGAAGGACACGTTGAGCTTGGCGCGGTAGGCCTCGATCTTGCCCTTGGCGTCGAGCTGCAGGTCGAGCTTGACGACTTCGGCGACGCGAAGGTCGCGCAGCGACTTCGAAGCGCGCGTGACCGCGACGGCCGCGGCCTTTTCCCAGGATTCCTTGCTCGTACCGACCAGTTCGATGACCTTGTAGACGCTGTCAGGCATGACGTCCTCCCATTCGGTTTTAAAGCAGGCAGGATGCTCCTGCCGGTTGCGAGCCTAGCATGGAAGGCCGGGGAGCGATGCGTGGCGTTGGGGTAGCTTGGTAAGGACATCGGCACAAAACAATGGCCGGATAGCTTTCACCATCCGGCCATTCCTGTGACGATATGGCTCGTCCTTACTCGTATTTGAACTCCGTCATCGCCTTCAGCTCTTCCGCGGTGCCGTTGATCATGGCGTGATCCGGATACCAGGGATTGGCCTTCGCCGGTTGCGGCGCGGTCGAGCCAACGGTCGTGTTCTGCGGACGGGTGCCACCCGCATTCGGGGCGCCGGCCATACCGGTATAGGCGACCGGCTCGGTCGAGAACTTGATCTTGTCAAAGGGCACCGCAACGAGGCGCGCGCCCATGCCGAGGAAGCCGCCGACGCTGATCACGGCAGCTTTGATGCCACCGCTCTTGTCCATCAAGAGGTCGTTGATCGAGCCGACGTTCTCGTTCTTCTCGTTATAGACGTTGAGGCCAACCACCTTCGAGGCGCGCCAGTCGCCGGTGAAGGAGGTGCTTGAGGCGCTGCTTTGCGTTGCCGCAGCCGGCGGTGACATTGTGGTCGTCGCGTTGTCTTCGGCCGCAAAGGCGGCGCTGGCAAGCAGAAGGGAACCGGCGATGCCGGCCGTGACGTATTTTGCTAACATGGGTTCGCTCCCTGATCATAATTGATGAGAGAGCAACTTTCGTTGAACGCGCGCGTTCCGCCGCATGCCTGCGATTTCGCTTTTGCAAAGCGGCAGGAACCGGCGGGTTCCGGGAACCCGCGGTGGGTTTCAACGCACCAAAACAATCAGGCCGCGAGCGCTTCCCGCTCGATGTCGCGCTCATCGAAGATCGCGACCGCCTCGAAGCGGTAGTCGCAGGACCAGCAATGCCAGAGATAGGCGGTGCGGCCACTGCCGGGCTCGATCCATTCCGGCATCGCGATCGGCTTGCCGCACTGGGCGCAGGGATTTCGCTTGGGCAAATACGACTCGGTACGAGCCATGGCACTCTCCCTTATGCTTCTCGAGCTTCTTGCTTGCTGTTTGCGTGAATGAGTCAGGATTGCTGCCGCAACGCTCTCAACCGACAGGACACACGCGCTTTGAGTCTTTTACACGACAACGGCCTGTCGCGCTACGCGACAAATTGCCGGCAATGATTTTTTGATTCAATTTTTCGGCTTTGCGTCGACCGCGGGCTCGCGCGTGTGCACCGCACCCGACTTACGAAGATGGATGGTGGCGATGTCGTCGGAGTAGATTTTCTGCCAGCCGTCGATGTGGTCGAGCAGTTTGGTCGCAGCACTCTGCGTTCGCATCAGGGTCGCCTCGATCTTGTAGTCGTCGAGCAGGCGGAACAGGTTCTCCGGCTCCATCAGGCCGGAGGCCGCGTTGTGGTCGACGAAGAATTTCTCGCCATAGAGCTCGGTACGCCCATCGATGAAAGGCGCGACGCCGTTGGCGATCAGGAAGCCGCCGAAATCATAATCGTTGAAGACGCGGGCCACATTGAGCCTCTTCAGCTCGGCGACGGCGGCAACCGGCGAGCCCCGCATATGCGGCGCAAAGAGATGCACGCTGGCCCAGGCGATCGTTCCCGCAACCAGCGTGACGGCGATGCCCGCCAGGACAGGCACGCGCAGCGCATGGGCATGTGCCGGCTCGGCGCCGCCGATCTGCTTTGCCAAGGGAGCAGCGAGAACGAGCGGGCCGACCAGCGCCAGGATTTCCGCGGCGCGGCCCTGGGACAGCGCCATGTGCAACAGGCCAAGCAACAGCACGATGCGCATCGGCGGCAAGGTCATGCCGCGATACAGCACGAGGCCGAAGCCGAGCAGCATGCAGATTTCGAACGGACCGACGCTGCCGAAATCGGCCGGCTTCCATTCCAGGATCAACGGCAGCGCGCCGCCGAGTTCGAGGATCTTTCGCGATGCCAGCAATGAATCCCAGCCATAGGGCGTGCAGCAGGACGCCCCGAGCGCAGCGATACCGAACATAGCCCAGCGCAGCAGCAGCGTTTTGCGCGCCGACGCATTCGCGGCGAGCACGCAATCCAGCGCGATCGGCGCGACAATCATGATTCCGAACACGAAACCGCCGTGAAGATTGGCCCACAGCGCGATCAGCGGCAAAAGCCAGAATGACGGAGCTTCACGCTTTTCGGCAGCTGATATCAGCCCGCCGACCCAGGCCACCATCACCGGCAGCGCCAGCACATGCGGGCGCGCCAACAGATGCGGCACGGTCAGCGCCAGGGCTGCGGCGACGAACACCAGCGTGGTGCTGTCGGCGAGACGCCGGCTGAGGAATTTCGCCAGCAGCGCAAAGGTCGCTGATATCGCCGATGATGCCAGCACCACCGGTCCGCTCCAGCCGAACAGCGCGTAGCTTTTCGCGAACATCACCTGCGCCAGCCATTGCGTCGAGATCCACGGCTGGCCGCGCATGGTGAAGGAATAGACGTCAACGGTCGGCACAGTCTGGTGGTCGATGATCCACTGCCCGACCGTGATCTGCCACAGCGTATCGGGATCGATCAGCAGCCGGTTGCCGGCGAGCAGGAACAGCGCGTAGGTCCCGATGCCGACCCATAGCGGCAGCAGTGCGCGCGCATGCGGCGCGGCAGCCTCGGTATGGGTCACGGTGACGGTCATGGGATGCGTCCGGATTCGGCCCGATCGAACCACACGTGCGCATAATTATGCGTAAACTGGCGGCCGCGGATATGCCCGGATTTGGCCACATCTGCCCACCATTACCTTCTCATAAAGGATAAAAGCGCTGATGGCGCGGGATCGGGGCTCCCTGTGAAGCGATTGCTGTTGTCGGCTTGCGCCATGTTGGCGCTCGCGCTTGCAGGGCAAGCGCAAGCGCAGGACCGCGCGCGCTACGAGAAGATGATCGCGAAGCACGCCAAGGCCAATCTGGTGCCGGAGGCACTGGTGCATCGGCTGATCGTGCGCGAGAGCAAATATAACCCCGAGCTGATCGGGCACGGCGGCACCATCGGGCTGATGCAGATCAAGTTCGCGACCGCCAAAGGCGTCGGCTACACCGGCGACGCCGAGGGCCTGCGCGATCCCGAAATCAATTTGACTTATGGCGTCAAATATCTCGCCGGCGCCTATCGCGCTGCGGGCGGCGATTACGATAAGTCGATCCGCTACTTTGCCGGCGGCTATTATTATGTCGCCAAGCAACAGCGGCTGGAGCGTCTGAAGCAGGCCAAACCTGACTTCAACGCTGCACCGCCAAAGATCGCAAAGGTCGAGGAGAAGCCGTCGCCTGCTGAGGAAGCCGCTCCTGCGGACGACGCCAAGCCAGCGGAAACGACCGACGCCAAGCCAGCGGAAGCGCCGGTGAAACTCGCGCCCATCGCCACCAAGCCCGCACACGCCAGCGCCAAGCCCAAAGCTGCGAAGAAGAAGCTCGCCGACGTCAGGGAAGGCCAGGTTCCACGTCCCCCGGCCACCATTCCCAGCAGTGCAAACGCCGCCAAACCGCGTTGACACGCGGGATCATCGGCCTACATTAGAGGCGTTCCGAGGGGAGCTCCAGATGGAGCTGAGAAACCGCGCGTCTATGCGGTGACCCTTTGAACCTGATCCGGGTCATGCCGGCGAAGGGACAGGGATGTATCAGGTCAAGAGCCCACGCGGGGAATCTCCCGTTTCCGTCATCGGCGCAGGCATCGCCGGCAGCTGGCATGCGCTGCTGTTCGCGCAAGCCGGTCACGCCGTCACCGTGCACGAGCGCAGTGACGCGCAGATGACGGAATCCACGAGCCATTGGGCCGGCGGCATGCTGGCGCCGTGGTGCGAGGCGGAATCCTCCGAACCGGTGATCGGCCGGCTCGGCCTGCGTTCGCTCGATCTATGGCGGCAGCATTTCCCGGATACACCGTTCAACGGCTCGCTCGTCGTCGCCCATGCGCGCGACCGCGCCGATTTCGAGCGCTTTGCGAAACTGACGACCAATCACCGCCGCCTCGATGCAAGCGCGTTGCGCGAGCTCGAGCCCGCGCTGGAAGGCTTTCGCGACGCCCTGTTCTATCCCGATGAAGGCCATGTCGAGCCGCGCCGCGTGCTGCCCGAATTGCATGCAGGGATCGCGCAGGCCGGCGGCAGGATCGAGTTCAACAGCGGCGTGGATGCGGACGATCTCGACGGCATCGTGATCGATTGCCGTGGACTGACCGCGCGCGACACGCAACGCGAGCTGCGCGGCGTCAAGGGCGAAATGATCGTGGTCGAAACCTCGGAGGTCGCGCTGGCGCGGCCGGTGCGGCTGATCCATCCCCGCTTTCCGCTGTATGTGATCCCGCGCGGCGATGGCCGTTTCATGCTGGGCGCGACCTCGATCGAAAGCGACGACACCGGCGTATCCGTGCGCTCGGCGCTGGAGCTGTTAGGTGCAGCCTATGCCGTGCATCCCGCCTTTGCCGAAGCGCGCATCGTCGAGTTCGGCTCGGGCCTGCGGCCCGCCTATCCCGACAATCTGCCGCGGATCTCCATCGAACAGCAACGCATCGCGGTCAACGGGCTTTATCGTCACGGCTTCCTGCTGGCGCCGGCGCTGGCGGAGCTGACGCTCGGTTATGTCGCGCGCGGCGTGATCGACAATGAGGTGATGCGATGCGCGTGACCGTCAACGGCGAGCAGCGCGAAATATCGTCCGCAAGCGTCGACGCGCTGCTCGGCGAGCTCGACTATGCGGGCACGCATTTCGCGATCGCGCTGAATTACGACGTGGTGCCGAAGACCCGCTGGGCCGAGACGCAGCTCAAGGCCGGCGACGAGATCGAGATCATCACGCCGCGGCAGGGAGGGTGAGATGATTGCTCTCTCCACGCGCGACGCTCTTCTCCCCTCCCCCTTGCGGGGAGGGGTCGGGGGTGGGGGTAGCCCAACTCACAGCTGTTTGTTTGGACCCCCCTCCCCAACCCTTCCCCGCAAGGGGGGAGGGAGCGCAGCGAGCAAGCGGATACATCGATGCTGAACTTCTACACCAAATCCTTCGCCTCCCGCCTCCTGATCGGCAGCGCGCTGTATCCCTCGCCTGCGATCATGCAGAGCGCGATCCGCGCCTCGGGCGCGCGGATCGTCACCGTGTCGCTGCGCCGCGAGGCCGCCGGCGGCAAGACCGGCGACGCGTTCTGGAAGCTGATCCGCGAACTCGGCGTCACCGTGCTGCCGAACACCGCCGGCTGCCGCAGCGTGCGCGAAGCCGTGACCACCGCGAAGCTGGCGCGCGAGCTGTTTGCGACCAACTGGATCAAGCTGGAGGTGATCGCCGACAACGACACACTGCAGCCCGATGTGGTCGGCCTGGTCGAAGCCGCTACGATCCTGGTGAAGGACGGTTTCGAGGTGTTCCCCTACTGCACCGAGGATCTGTCGGTGGCGACGCGGCTGGTCGACGCCGGCTGCAAGGTCGTGATGCCCTGGGCCGCGCCGATCGGCAGCGCAAAGGGCATCATCAATCGCGACGCCTTGAAGCTGCTGCGCGACCGCCTGCCCGATATCACGCTTGTCGTCGATGCCGGTATCGGCGCGCCGTCGCACGCGGCCGAAGCGCTCGAACTCGGCTATGACGCCGTGCTGCTCAACACCGCGATTGCAAAGGCCGCCGATCCCGTTGCGATGGCGAATGCGTTCCGCCTCGGCGTCGAGGCCGGCCGCGCCGCTTATGAAGCAGGCCTGATGCAGGCCCGCGATTTCGCTTCTCCGTCAACCCCTGTCGTAGGGACCCCGTTCTGGCATGCCGTATCCTGATCGCTTCTATCCCGTCGTCGACAGCGTCGCATGGGTCGCGCGCCTGACGCGGCTCGGCGTCGGCACGATTCAGCTGCGCGCCAAGAATCTTGGCGACGCCGACGCGCTCGCGATCGTGCGCGAGGCGCTGGCCGTCACGAAGGGTACGGGCACCAAGCTCGTGGTCAACGATTACTGGCGCGCGGCGATCGAGGCCAAGGCGCAGCATCTGCATCTCGGCCAGGAGGATCTCGCGGACCTTGCCGACGCCGACCTCAGGGCGATCCGCGCCGCCGGCCTGACGCTCGGCGTCTCCACCCATGACGATGACGAGCTGGCAAAAGGTCTCGCGGCGAAGCCCGACTATGTCGCGCTCGGGCCGATCTACCCGACCACGCTGAAGTCGATGCGCTTCGCGCCGCAGGGCATTCCCAAAATCAGCGAATGGAAGAAGCGCGTCGGCAACATCCCGCTGGTTGCGATCGGCGGCATCAAGTTCGAGCAATCAGCCGCCATCTTCGCCGCCGGCGCCGATTCCATCGCCGTCGTTTCCGACGTCACCCAGAACGCCGACCCCGATGCACGGGTCAAACAATGGCTTGGCTCGAGTGCAAAGGCTGCATGAGATGAAAGCCAATACCCACCACCGTCATTGCGAGCGAAGCGAAGCAATCCATCTGTCCGCTTGCGGCACCATGGATTGCTTCGTCGCTTCGCTCCTCGCAATGACGAAAACTAGAATCTGAACGGAGGATCCCCATGAACATTCGCTCCAATCCGGACACCACCCTTCCCGCCGTTACCACGGGACCGCTGCCTTCTTCGCGCAAGATTTTCGCGAACCCCGATGCTGCGCCTGATCTGAAGGTGCCCTTGCGCGAGATCATGCTCAGCGAAAACGCAGGCGAGCCGAACCTGCCGGTCTACGACACGTCGGGTCCCTACACCGATCCGACCGTGACCATCGACGTCAATTCCGGCCTGCAGCGCAATCGTATCGCATGGGTCAGGGAGCGCGGCGGCGTCGAGGAGTATGAAGGACGCGCGATCAAGGCCGAGGATAACGGCAATGTCGGCGCCACCCATGCCGCGAAGGCCTTCACCGCGCATCACAAGCCGCTCCGCGGTCTCGACGGTCACAAGATCACGCAGCTCGAATTCGCCCGCGCCGGCATCATCACCAAGGAGATGATCTATGTCGCCGAGCGCGAGAATCTCGGCCGCAAGCAACAGCTCGAGCGCGCCGAAGCCGCACTTGCCGACGGCGAAAGCTTCGGCGCGGAGGTCCCCGCCTTCATCACGCCGGAGTTCGTTCGCTCCGAGATCGCGCGGGGACGGGCCATCATTCCCTCCAACATCAATCATGCCGAACTGGAGCCGATGATCATCGGCCGCAACTTCCTGACCAAGATCAATGCCAATATCGGCAACTCTGCCGTGACCTCGTCGGTCGAGGAGGAAGTCGACAAGATGGTGTGGGCGATCCGCTGGGGCGCCGACACCGTGATGGACCTCTCCACGGGGCGCAACATCCATACCACGCGCGAATGGATTTTGCGCAACTCGCCGGTGCCGATCGGCACCGTGCCGATCTACCAGGCGCTGGAGAAGTGCGACGGCGATCCCGTGAAACTGACCTGGGAACTCTACAGGGATACGCTGGTCGAGCAGTGCGAACAGGGCGTCGACTATTTCACCATTCATGCCGGCGTGCGGCTGCCCTACATCCACCTCACCGCCAACCGCGTCACCGGCATCGTGTCGCGCGGCGGCTCGATCATGGCGAAGTGGTGCCTGGCGCATCACAAGGAGAGTTTTCTGTACACGCATTTCGAGGAAATTTGCGATTTGATGCGGAAGTACGATGTCTCCTTCTCGCTCGGCGACGGCCTGCGTCCGGGCTCGATCGCGGACGCCAACGACCGCGCGCAGTTCGCCGAGCTGGAGACGCTGGGCGAGCTCACCAAGATCGCGTGGGACCGGGGTTGCCAGGTCATGATTGAGGGCCCCGGCCATGTGCCGATGCACAAGATCAAGATCAACATGGACAAGCAGCTCAAAGAGTGCGGCGAGGCGCCGTTCTACACCTTGGGCCCGCTGACGACAGACATCGCGCCGGGCTATGACCACATCACGTCAGGCATCGGTGCTGCCATGATCGGCTGGTTCGGCTGCGCTATGCTCTGCTATGTCACGCCGAAGGAGCATCTCGGCCTGCCCGACCGCAACGACGTCAAGGTGGGCGTCATCACCTACAAGATCGCGGCGCATGCCTCCGATCTCGCCAAGGGCCACCCGGCGGCGCAGCTTCGCGACGATGCATTGAGCCGCGCGCGCTTCGACTTCCGCTGGGAGGACCAGTTCAACCTCGGGCTTGATCCTGACACCGCGAAGAACTTCCACGACGAGACCTTGCCGAAGGAGGCGCACAAGGTCGCGCATTTCTGCTCGATGTGCGGCCCGAAATTCTGTTCGATGAAGATCACACAGGACGTGCGCGACTACGCCGCGACGCTGAACGACCCCGCGAATGTGGGGATGAGCATCAGCGGCACCATCGAAGACGGAATGGCTCAGATGAGCGCCAAGTTCAAGGAGATGGGCGAGAGCCTATATCTCGATGCGGACAAGGTGAAGGAGAGCAACAGGGTGTTGTGAGGATCTTCCGATCGGCAGCACTACTGTGTCGCGATTCGAGATATTGCCCGGCCTCCCACCTTATGATTCGCCGGCAATATCATTCACGCATCTAGGCCCTCGCGAGCATCGCGAGGGCGTCGTGGTTCGGTTCTTTCCAGCTCACGGCGATTCGTGGGTCGGCAATTTTGTTGGTCCCGCCGGAGGGCCGACCTGCAATCGCGTGCTCGAGCATCCAAACAAGCGGGATGTGATCGTTATTGCCAAAGGCGAAGGCTACATCGTCGACCCCAATGCCCGAAAGGTTCGCAAGCAGTTTGCGAGCGTCTGGGGCGTCTTTTCAGTGCCTGCATTCGATCTGGTCGTGCTGCAAGGCCTGGTCGATTTTCGGGCCATAAAAGCTGACGATTCCGGATGGCGCAGCGACCGGATTTCCTGGGACGGGTTTCGCAATATCGAAATCCGTGGCACCGAACTTCTGGGCGAAGCACTCTCTCTGTCCGACGCAGGGGTGCCGTTCCGTCTCGACCTTTTGACAGGTCATTGCGCGAACGGCATCTACGAAAAGGAGATGAGCAGGGCGATTCGAATAATTCCAATACAAGATTTCGGATCGCAATGACCGACAATCTCACCGGCGTCTGGGACGGCAGCTATGTTCAGCCGGGTGCCGGCATGAACACGTTTCTGGCGACGTTGATCGACTCCGGCGGCGCGCTGGGAGGCAGCGTGACCGAACCCTGCATGATGCCAACTTGTCCCGTGAGCACGCATCATTCTTCCATTGCGGGTCATCGCTCCGGCAGCGCGGTCTCCTTCGTCAAACGCTATGAACCGCCGGGCTACGGCTATGACACCGTTGTTTATGCGGGCTCGGTCAATGCCGAGGCAACGGAAATCCATGGACGCTGGAGTATCATCGGCACCAGCGATTCCGGCGCCTTCCTGATGGTCCGCGCGACCAGGACTGCGCAGGCGAACGTGACCGAACAACGGAGCACGGAGCCCGTGCGCTAGCCGATGACACCTGACCGCCTCCCCGACCAGCTCCGCGCCAACCTTCGCCTCGTCTTCGTCGGCACCGCCGCAAGTACACGGTCAGCCGACCTCGGGCACTATTACGCACATCCCGGCAATCGCTTCTGGCGCGCGTTGCATGAGGCCGGCATCACGCCGCAGCGCTATCAACCGAGCGAGTTCGCCGCGTTGCTCGAACTCGGCATCGGTTTCACCGATCTGTCGAAATCAGGCGCCGGAATGGATCACCGGATCGCGCGGCAATCTTTCGACGCCGACGCCTTCCGCGCCAAGATCGAGGCTCATCGCCCGAAGACCATCGCCTTCACCAGCAAGAAAGCCGCGAGCCTGTTTTACCATCGACCGACGCGCGCGATCGCGCTCGGCCGGCAGCCGCCGGCGAGCGGCTTTCCCGACGTCTTCGTGCTGTCGTCGCCGTCAGGCGCGGCGTCGGGTCACTGGACGTTGCAGCCGTGGCGCGAACTCGCGGAGTGGATCGCGCGCGTGTGAGATATCCGGCCTTGGCGTCGGTCCCGCGTATCGCTACGCTCATGCGGCTACAAATCGCCAACGGTGACCCATGCCCATCAAACACTTCCCTCCCCCGCCCGGCGTCAAGTCGCCGCCGCTGTCCTTTGCCGCGCGGACCGGCGACCTGCTCTACATCTCCGGCATTCCCGGCTTCGACGAGAAGCGCGAGCTGCCCGACTCCTTCGAAGCGCAGTTCAGGAACGTCGTCGTCAACATCAAGCGCGTGCTGGACGAGGCCGGCGGCACCTTCCGCGACCTGGTCAAGGTCAACGTGCTGTTGACCCGCGCCTCCGACGTCGCCGCGATGAACGCGCTCTATGCCGGCGCCTTCGGACCGGCGCCCTACCCCGCCCGCACCACCTGCGTGGTGGTGGCGCTGCCCGACCCGAAGATGCTGATCGAGATCGAGGCGGTGGCGAGCCTGGCGCGATAAAGCTTGGGCCGCGGCCGAGAGATGATGCGCGAAGAACGAAGAGGGTGAGCGTCAGCTCACCCTCTTCGCATGTAGCTGGCAATCCGCTGTCAGTGGATGTCGATCTTCTTACGGGAATTCGCTCCGATCACCTCGATACCCTTGGTGCCACGAAGGTGAGACACGTTGAGCGAAACGGTATACGGCACCTCGAGCGGCGGGTGAATACCGCCGCTTTGGCAACCGACCACCTCGATGCCCCAGTATTCCGGTTGCCGGATATATATGAGAGCATGCAGCTCAACCTTCACCGCCAGCGATTTGGTACCCGAGACGACCAGAAACCACGTATTGTTGACGATGCCGGGCACGACTTCCGCCTTGGTAAAATTGATCACCCGGCAAGACGTGGACGGCGGCAACGCTTCGAACGCCTTCAATTCACTTTCCAAATCAGCCATGACAAACTCCTTTTTCGACAACTGCCCGAACGACGAAGGGCATATCGACACTATGGCTATTTTAAGTTGCATTCAATTCGCTTCGGCGTCCGATAACGCCACGGTGATCGGGCTGAACCTTTCCACCCCCTTCGATAACTCATATCCGGGACCATTGGCGCACCTCCCCATTTCAGGAGAGCGTCGGGCTTATTCTAGGGGCTATTTCATGCGTCGTTTCTCGCTCGCCGCCGCGGCTATTGCCGTATCCACCCTCGCCGCCAGCGCCCCCGCCAAGGCCGATCCGTTTCACCTGATCCGCTGGACGGACACTGGCTTCTGCCAGATCTGGGATGACGGCATTCCGACCCAGCCCTGGCCGGCCAATTACACCGTGGTCAGCACGACCCTGCCGACCTTCTTCGACGCGCTCCATGTCAAGAACGGGTTGCTCTGGACCCGCGAATGCGCGCTGTAAGGGCCGATTGAACCAATTACGCTTTCGATGGACTCAATAGCTGTCCGCCAGCGCGGGCACCGTCCCTGCACGAGTCATGCTGCGGGCCGGCACGGTTTTTCCCAACAGGAGATATTTCATGCGTCTGATGACACTTTGCGCGGCTGCCTGCATCGCGGCCGCGGCCTTTCCCGTTGCGAGCCCCGCCCAGGCTGCCTTCCATCTGATCAAGTGGAGCGGCACCGGCATTTGCCAGGTCTGGGACGAGAGCGTGCCGACCAAGCCGTTCCCCTCCGACTATCGGGTCGTGAGCAAACCGGTCCCGAGTTTCGACGCTGCGGTCGCCGTCAAGAGCGGCTTGATGAAGCGGGGCGTCTGCAAGCTCTAAGCAAGTAAATTCCTCCTTGCCTCCGACAAGGCCGATGGGCGACGCTCATCGGCCTCCTTTTTTTGCGGGTATGCGCATGCTCACGCTGTATTCCTATCCGCCGCTGTTCGGCGTCGCCGACAACAACGGCTATGGCTTGAAGGTCTATGCCTTCCTCAAGCTCGCGGGGGTGCCGTTCACCCATGAGCACATCTTCGACGCCTCAAAGGCGCCGCGCGGGCAGTTGCCCTACATCGTAGACGACGGCGAGACTGTCGGCGACAGTGGCGCGATCCTCGATTATCTCACCCGCAAATATCGACTGACCATCGATGCCGCGCTGACGCCGGCGCAACGCACGCAGGACCTGCTGACGACGCGGATGCTCGACGACCTCTATTGGGTGATGTCCTATTCGCGCTGGAAGGACGAGCGCTACTGGCCGATGTTCCGCGCCGCGCTGAAGCGCGAGCATCCGCAACTCTCCGACGAAGGACTAATGAAGGCCAAGGAGTTCAACGCCCAACGCTACTACTACGCTGGCATCGGTCGTTACGACCCGGACGCGGCGATGGCGCGCGGGCTCGACGACCTCGCCGCGATCGCGGAGCTGATTCCGGCGCGCGGCTATGTGCACGGCGACAAACCCACCGGCATCGATGCCGGGCTCTATGGTTTCATCGGCAACATCTATTTCTACGACATCGACACGCCGCTGAAGCAGTTCGTGATAGCGCATGACAATATCGTGCGGCACTGCCGCGCGATTCATGAGATGGTGCGCCGATGAGAATGAAAGCCGCGATATCGGCCGCCATCCTGATGGCCGCGCTGTCGGCGCCGGCGTCCGCGCAAGCCCCTGCGCCCAAGGATGCGACGGTGATCTCGCCGATCTTCGGCCAGCTCGTCAAATTCCAGATGCCGCTCAGTTTCACCGTCGTGTACGAGAACACCAGGGGCACGCAATATACCCGCGAGGCCGTACCGAAGGGCGAGACGGTCGAACGCTGGACGCAGATGATCACCGTGACCGGCGCCAAGGGGCTCGCCGCAAATGCCAACGTCACGCCGGAAAAATTCGCAGGCGGGATGGCCGCCGGGTTCAAGCGGCTCTGTCCCGACAGCTTTGCCGCGAAAGGCCTGGGTGCGGCAAAGTTCAGCGGCGCGGACGCCTTCGTCGCCGTGGCCGGCTGCGGCACGGTCGAAAATCGCAGCGAGACCGTGCTGATCGTGGTCGTGAAAGGCGTCGCCGACTACTACACCTTCCAATGGGCCGAACGCGGCGCGGCCGGGCCGGCGCCGGCGGTCGAAGATGTCAGATGGACGGATCGGCTGCGGGCGCTGCAGCCGATCGCGCTCTGCACCATCGTTGCGGGTGAGGCCTCGCCCTATCCGAGCTGCATCGGCAAGAAGCCTTAAGGAGAAGTTCTGGGGGCTCGCTTTGCCTGTCCGGCGCGCTAAACTCCGGCCTGCAATCTAAAAACAATAAGAGGAAACGCCATGCCGCTGCTTGCCAATCACATCGCCGTCGTCACCGGGGCCGGCTCCGGCATCGGCCGCGCTATCGCGGCCGGGTATGCGAAGGAAGGCGCGCGCGTGGTCCTGCTCGACATCGATGAGAGCGCGGCGGCGGAGGCCGCGAAGGAAATCGGCAGCGCCGGAGGTAAGGCCGAGAGTTTCAAGCTCGATGTCACCAGGCGCGAGGATTGCATCGCCGTCGCAAAGGAGATCGCAGGTAAGGTCGGGCAGGTCTCGATCCTCGTCAACAACGCCGGCATCAACCGCCGCAACGCCTTCACCGCCGACGCCGCTGCCGTGCTGAAGGACTGGCAGGACATCATGGCGATCAACGTCAACGGCGTGTTCAATGTCACGCACGCTTTCCTCGAGCCGCTGCGCGCCAGCAAGGGCCGCATCGTCAATATCGGCTCGATCCAGTCCTTTGTGCATGTGCGCACGCCGAACTCGCCGGCCTACACCACCTCCAAGCACGCGGTGCTCGGCTTCACCCGGGCGCTCGCTGCCGAGCTCGGCAAGTATGGCGTGCGCGTCAATGCAATTGGTCCTGGGTTGATCGAGACTCCGCTGAACGCGCAGGTCCGCGCCAACAGTCCGGAGCTTGTGAAGATCTTCATGGACCACACGCCGCTCGGCCGCGCCGGCAAGCCGGAGGATATCGTCGGTCCCGCGATCTTCCTCGCCTCCGATCTGGCGGCCTATGTCACCGGCACCATCGTGATGGCGGACGGCGGCTACCGGACGATTTGAGGCCGCGCCTGCCCGCGCTTGATCCTGTGCGCGGTTCATGGATCATAGCGGGAGAAACGGGAGGACGGCATGAGAGTGTCATTCGGCATCGTCGCAGGAGCGTTGGTTGCGAGCTTGTTCGCTTTGGCTACTCCCGCCCTTGCCGGAGCCTGGAAATTCCAGAGAGAGGCGCGCGGCCATCCGGAATTGCGATACATCGAAGACGGCAAGACCACGTTCTATATCGGGTGCGGTCACGCCTTCGGACTTCATCTCAAATATCCGGGCACACCCGGTGAGAACGAGAAGCCGGCAAGCATTGCGATCACGAGCGGCAAATCGAGCATGACCTTCAACGGACAATTCAGCGAACCGTTCGAAGACATGGCAACGACTTTCCTGCAATGGGACCTCGGATACGCTCGGCAAGATCCCGATCTTTACGGCAAGAAATGGGACGTCGTCCGCAATCGCCTTCTTGATCTCCTCGACACTGGACAGCCGCTCTCGATTTCCGCCGGAAAGGACAGCTATATGTTGCCGCCCAACAATGCGAAGAAGTGGCGCAAGCCGTTCGAAGACTGCGGCTAGCGATCCATGTCCAACGCCCCACATTACAATATCGACGTCGGCGCGTTCTGGGCCGACCCCTACC
The DNA here is from genome assembly GCA_963794775.1 of uncultured Alphaproteobacteria bacterium. Classification (GTDB taxonomy): domain Bacteria; phylum Pseudomonadota; class Alphaproteobacteria; order Rhizobiales; family Xanthobacteraceae; genus Bradyrhizobium. The sequence goes on from CAWCGA010000037.1 coordinate 137,428, forward strand.
CCGACCTCGCGCGGATGCGGAAGGAGGCGCCGATCGCCTTCGTGCCGCAGCTCGGCTCGACCGTGCTCACACGCCGCGACGACATTTTCAGCCAGGAGAAGCGCATCGACGTGTTCTCCTCGCACCAGCCGGCCGGGCTGATGAACCGCTTGATGGGCCACAACATGATGCGCAAGGACGGCGATGCGCATATGAGCGAACGCGCCCAGATGTTTCCGGCGGTCTCGCCGCGCGTCGTCAAGGACACCTGGCGGGCGCAATTCCAGGCGCATGCCGACCGCATCCTCGAACAACTCGCGCCGCAAGGCGCGGCCGATCTGGTGAAGGCGTTCGCGCTGCCGCTGTCGGCGGAGTGCCTGAAGGATATCACCGGGCTCACCAACATGCGCTTTGCGGACATGGACGCCTGGTCGCAGGCGATGATCGACGGCATCGCCAATTACACCGGAAACAAGGACGTCGAGGCACGCTGCCATGCGGCGACCGCAGGCATCGATGCCGCGATCGACGACATGCTTCCGGTGGTGTCGAAACATCCCAACTCTTCAATTTTGAGCGTACTACTTGCCGCCGGCCAGCCGATGGAGAGCATCCGCGCCAACGTCAAGCTTGCGATCTCCGGCGGACAGAACGAGCCGCGCGATGCGATCGCAGGTGCCGTGTGGGCGCTGCTGACTCATCCCGATCAGCTCGCGCTGGTGCGTGACGGCAAGGCAAAGTGGATCGACGTGTTCGAGGAATATGCGCGCTGGATCGCGCCGATCGGCATGTCGCCGCGCCGCGTGGCGAAACCGTGGAGTTTTCGCGGCGTCGATTTCGAGCCGGAAGACCGCGTGTTCTTCATGTTCGGCTCGGCCAATCGCGACGAGGCCTGCTTTTCCGATCCGGATATTTTCGACATCACGCGCGACACCTCCAAGAGCATCGCCTTCGGCGCCGGTCCGCATTATTGCGCCGGCGCCTTCGCCTCGCGCGCGATGGTCGCCGATGTCGCCCTGCCCTCGCTGTTCGCGCGTCTGAAAGGGCTGCGGCTGGATGCGTCGGAGCCGGCAAAGATCGGCGGCTGGGCATTCCGGGGCTTGCTCAATCTCAGGGTCAAGTGGGACGCGTGAGACGCGTCAACCGAACCTCACCCGCGAACGTTCGCGCGCCTTCTCGGCCTCGATCTCGCGATCCCTCGCCGGCGCGCTGGTATGCAGCGAAACGAGCAGCCGCCGCGCCGCTTCCGACACGTCTTCGACCGCGAGGTTGAACGCGGCCTCGTTGGCCTGCGACGGGCGGCCGAATCCGGAGAGTTTCCGTACGAATTGCAGCGCCGAGGCGCGGATCTCGTCCTCGGTCGCCGGCGGCTCGAAATTGAACAGCGTCTTGATGTTGCGGCACATGGCCTGTCTCCTTCGGAACCGCTGTAACAAGGACGTCGGCGTCAGCCAAACTCCTACATTGCAAACGCATTTTGTTCTAGACTAAGCCTGCTTCGCCAGTCGGCCCATTACCCATGCGAGGTTCCCGATGACACAGGTGACATACAAGGTCGTCCAGCACGATGGCGGCTGGGCCTATACGTTCGACGGCGTGTTTTCGGAAACCTACATCACCCATGGCTCCGCGCTCGCGGCCGCCAGGCGCGCTGCGGCCGAGCAGCGCACGCCGGGGCGAACCGAGGTCATCATGTATGAGACCGCCGACGGCAAATGGCACACCGAGACCGCCGCCGGCAGCGACCGCCCGGACACCGGTGTCGAGGACAGCCCATAACACTTCGCAATGCCAAATCTTCCGCACTGAACGTGCTGCGGGACCGTCATCAATAAGAATGAGCTTCGCAGCCGCGCACGCCCCCACGGCGTGTGTTAGTTTTGCGTCAATGCGGCGGAGGCCGCAGCCGGGAGAAACACATGAAGGCTTTGGGCGCGGCGCTGATGGCCGCCATCACACTGGTAGCGACGACGGCGCTGGCGGCGGATTATCCCGCGCCGAAAGAAGGCGACTGGGTCGCGACAAACTTCAAGTTCCACACCGGCGAGACCATGCCGGAGCTGAAGCTGCACTACACCACATTGGGTGCGCCGACCGGCCAGCCGGTGTTGGTGCTGCACGGCTCCGGCGGCTCGGCCGCCTCAATGCTGACGCCGGGCTTTGCCGGCGAGATGTTCGGCCCCGGCCAGCCGCTCGATGCCAGCAAATACTACATCATCATTCCCGATGGCATCGGCCACGGCAAATCGCTGAAACCATCCGACGGGCTGAAGACCGCCTTCCCTAAATATGACTACGCCGACATGGTCGATGCGCAGTATCGCCTCGTCACGGAAGCGCTCGGCGTCAAGCATCTGCGGCTCGTGATCGGCAACTCGATGGGCGGAATGCACAGCTGGATCTGGGGCGAGCGCTATCCGCAGATGATGGATGCGCTGGTGCCGATGGCCTCGCAGCCGACCGCAATGGCCGCGCGCAACTGGATTTTGCGGCGGAGCATGATCGAAACCATCCGCAACGACCCTGATTACAACAACGGCAATTACACCAGCCAGCCGCGCATGATGAAATATGCGATCGCGGCCTATCGCTTCGCCAGCGCCGGCGGCACGCTCGGCTACCAGACGCTGGCGCCGACCTCGGCCAAGGCGGACAAGATGGTCGACGACCAGCTGGCGCTGCCGGTCACGGCGGATGCCAACGACTACATCTATCAATGGGGCTCCTCGCACGATTACGATCCCGCTCCCGGCATGGAGAAGATCGAGGCGGCGGTGCTTGCGATCAACGCCGCCGATGACGAACGCAATCCGCCGGAGACCGGCGTCACCGAAGCTGCGGTCAGGCGGATCAAGAACGGCAAGATCTATCTGATCCCGGCGAGCACGCAGACGCGCGGGCATTCCACCACCGGCGATGCGAAGTTCTATGCCGAGCAGGTGAAAGAGCTTCTCGCAACCGCGCCGCAGAAGACGATGTAGGCGCGGGCGTCGTGAACGATGACCGCATGCGCGCTGTCATGCGCTGGATATTGGCCGCGTTCTTTGCGGCCGCCGGCCTCGCCCATCTGCTCGCCCCCGACACATTGCTGGCCATCACGCCATCCTGGGTGCCGTTTCCGTCGCAGGTCATCTTCGTCACCGGCCTCTGCGAACTGGCCGGCGCGCTCGCGCTGGTCACACGGCCGCTGCGCTGGTGGGCCGGCGTGGCGCTGGCGGCCTACGCGATTTGCGTCTGGCCCGCGAATTTCAAGCATGCGCTCGACGGCATCGATCTCCCGCACATCAGCAACAGCTGGTGGTATCACGGTCCCCGGCTGGCGTTTCAGCCCGTCATCGTCTGGTGGGCGCTTTACGGCGCTGACGTGATCGATTGGCCGTGGCGGCGGCCTCGATGAGGGTGGCCGCCGGCGCCCGGCGATGATATTTTGAGCCAACTCTTCAGGAGATCAGCCGTGACCGACATTGCCGCTAGCGACCTCACCACGATCTATCCGCAACCGACGCCGCGCGTGATCGCCAAGGCGCGGCCTTCGATCGACGCGCATGCGAAAAAGTTCATCGAGATGTCGCCGTTTTGCGTGCTGGCGACCTCGGGCTCCGATGGCGCCGTCGACGCCTCGCCGCGCGGCGGCAACCCCGGCTTCGTTCATGTCGAGGGACCGAACAAGCTGCTGATGCCGGACCGCTCCGGCAACAACCGCATCGACAGCTTTCGAAACATCGTCGAAGGCTCGGGCTTCCTTCAACTGATCTTCTTCGTCCCAGGGATCGACGAGACCTTGCGCGTCGGCGGCAAGGGCACGCTGTCGGCCGACCCGGTGCTGCTCGCCGCCACGGAAGAGTTCGGCAAGCTGCCGCGCGCGGTGCTGAGGATCGATGTCAGCGAAGCCTATTTCCACTGCGGCAAGGCGCTGATGCGCTCTAAGCTGTGGTCGGCGGCGAAGGTCGAGCGCAAGACTTTTCCGAGCATCGCCGAAGTGATCCACGAGCAGACTTCGCTCGGCGAGCCCGAGCCGCAGGCCGCGGTCGAGGCGCGCTACAAGACGCAGCTGTAAAGGCGAGGAATCGTAGGGTGGGCAAAGCGCAAGCGTGCCCACCTTCGCGAGCAGGGCACCTGAAGGTGGGCACGGCGCGTTCGCGCCTTTGCCCACCCTACAAGACCGACATCAGTCTTCCTTTTCCAACCCACCGACATGCTTCTGCGTGTAGAGCTCGAGCCCGATGCGCTTGATCAGATCGAGCTGCGTCTCGAGGAAGTCGATATGCTCTTCCTCGTCCTTCATCAGCTTCTCGAACAAGTCACGCGAGACGTAGTCCTTGACGCCGTGGCAATAGGTCGCCGCTTCCTGATAGAGCGCGCGCGCCGCGATCTCGGAGGCCAGATCGCACTCGATGATCTCCTTGACGTTCTGGCCGATGCGCAGGGGATCGAGCACCTGCATGTTCGGGAAGCCGTCGAGGAACAGGATGCGGTCGGTGAATTTGTCGGCGTGCTCCATCTCCTCGATGGATTCCTTGCGCCAGACCTTGGCCATCTCCAAGAGGCCCCAATTGTTCAGCAGCCGGTAATGCAGCCAGTACTGGTTGATCGCGGTCAGTTCGCTGCGCAGCCCCTTGTTGAGGTAGTCGATGACTTTGGCGTCGCCCTGCATGGTGCACTCCGGGAGGTTTGGCCGAACCGGCCCTATCAGATCAATTTAGAATGTTTCTAAGGAAGATGACAGGGGCAAGCAAGCCTCTGCGGCGGGAAACCACAGGGCGTATTAACCCGGTCAATTCAGGGGAGTTTCAGGAGGCCGCGAGGGCGAAACCAGCTTCCGGCTCGGCGTGGGCATGCGGGCAGCCGGCCTGGCAGGCCTGGGTACAGGCGCCGAGCGCCTCGTCGATGATGCCCTTGATGGTGCGGGCGCAACGGCCGCATTCGGCGCTGCAGCCGAGGCAGCCATAGAGCTGCTTGGCGTTGCGCGGAAGAATGTCTGCCGAGCTCACGGCGTCGCGGACGTCGTGATCGCTGAGGACATGGCAGGAACAAACAATCATTAGGGCAGCAAGCCTTCCGTGATGCGTTCCCATCAAATATTTGAGGGCACGCAGGGATGCAAAGGGAAAACCGGTGTTTTGAAGGTATTCCAAAGTGACCCCGGATATTCCCGGGTCTTGTGGAAAAGAACGGTCCTCGGCTGGCTGTTACCAGTCGTTTCTGCCGCCGCCATACGGGCCGAACCAGCTTCTGACCGCGCTATCGTTGACCGAGCTATCGGACGAGCCGCCGTCGGATAACCCGCGGCGCCGATTGATCCTGTCCACGCGCATCATCAGCATGAAAATGACGGTCGAGACCGCGGTGACCGCGAGAATAAAGTAGACCGTCTGCACGGCGGAGCTCCTGCCAAATAACACGATCGATTGTGCGGGGCACAAGCGACCGGTTTCGCCATAATTGGTCGCCAAATATGGCTGACACGTTCATCGGCCATTCAAGGGAATTGTGAGAACTTGCCACTGTCAAAATTCCCGTCCTGGCATTCGCAAAGAAAGGGACTGCCATGAAGAAGACGTTGATGGCGCTGGTTGCGGTCGCGACGCTCGCCGTGTCGACGGCGACACCGGCGCATGCCTGGTGGCGCGGCGGCTGGGGCCCGGGCATCGGCCTCGGGCTGCTCGGCGGCGCCATTGTCGGCGGCGCGATCGCCAACTCCTACTACCCCTACGGCGGCTACTACGGCCCGGGCTACGGCTATTACGGTCCCGGCTATGCCGGCGGCCCGTATGGTCCCTGCTACTGGCAGCGCCAGCGGTTCTGGGACGGCTATGGCTGGCGGGCGCGCAACGTCCGCGTCTGCGGGTAACCGTTCAGCTTCATTAAATCCGGCGTGATGTCCTGATTTTCAGGATGCGATGCCGCGCGCGTTTACCGCGGGTTGACCCTTTAGCGCTTTCTTGATGCGTACGGCCAATTCCAGTTCGAGATCCAAACCCGGCGCCGCCGAAGGGCGCGCCATTCGACAGGAGATTGAGATGAAGAAGACCATTACCGCGTTGCTTGCGGTCGCGACCGTCGCCGGTTCGCTCACCGTGACGCCCGCGCAGGCGCAGCGCGGCTGGGGTGCCGGCGTTGCCGCCGGCCTGATTGGTGGTGCGATTGTCGGTGGAGCGATCGCATCGAGCCGCCCGTATCCCTATTACTACGGCCCGCCGCCGGCCTATGGACCGGCCTATGTCGGCGCGCCGGCACCGGCCGGCCCGACCTGCGTCTGGCAGAACCAGCGTTATTGGGACGGCTATGGCTGGGCCGTTCGTCCCGTGCAGGTTTGCTAGTAAAAAGTTCGGCGTATCGAATGCGCGAAAGTCCGGCTTCGGCCGGGCTTTTTCATTTCGCTGCATTGATCGAGCGCAGCACCGCATCGCTGGGCCAGCAATCCACCTTCAGCCCGGCCTTCTTCTGATAGGCCCCGAGCGCGGAGCGGGTCAGCATGCCGGCCTTGCCATCGACCTTGTCCTTGTAGAGCCCGACGCGCGTCAGTCCATTCTGCATCGCCTCGACATCGGCGGTGCGCAGCTGCTTGGAGGCCGACCATGGCGTCGCGAACGGCAAGGGGCTGGTCATGCGATCACTGAGATGGCCGACATACAGCACGTAGAGATCCGAGAAATTGTATTCCTTGATGACGAAGTAGTTCTTCGTGGTCAGGAACGACGGACCGTAGATGCCTTCGGGCTGCAGAAGCGACGCGCCTTGGGCCTGCTCGGCCGCGCTGAGCTTGGCGCCGCGCACCGGCACGAATCCCGCACGCAGCCATTCGCCGATCGGACGTGTCACCTCGGGCACGCCCATCGTGCAATCGACGTTGGCAGGCGCTGCCACCTCGTAGGCCCAGCGCAAGCCGCGCTGCCAGCCCTTGTCGGCGAGTTGTGATGCGGCTGACGCCAGCGCATCCGGCACCGAGTGAAAGAGATCGATCTTGCCGTCGCCGTCGAGATCAACACCGTGCTTGTAGTACTCCGACGGCAGGAACTGCGTGAGCCCAACCGCGCCACCCCACGAGGCGCGGAAGTCCTTGCGCGACACCGCGCCGTCGCCGAGCATTTTCAGCGCCATGATGAACTCGTTGCGGTAGCTGTCCTTGCGCCGGCCGACCCAGGCCTGTGTGGCCAGCACGCGAACGGCGTCATAGGGCTCAGGCGAGCGACCGTAATCGCTCTCGCGGCCCCAGATCGCGAGCACGATGGTGGCGGGCACACCGAAACGAGATTCGATCTTGTCGAGCGCCGGCCGATATTGCGCGAGCAGCTTCGACCCATCGCCGGCAAGCCGCGCGATCGACGCCTCCTTGATGTAGTCGGCCGGCACCTGCACGAACTCGGCCTGCGCCGGGTTACCGGTCGCGGGACGCCCGGGCAGGATCAGGTCGGGGAGTTTGGTGTCAGGCTCGAGCCCTGCAGTCTCGCGATCGAAAGTCGCGCGCGAGACGCCTGCGGCCTGCGCCTCCGGCCACAACGAAGCGATGAATTGGGTGAAGGCGGCGTCGGCGGCATGGGCGGGTGTCGGTGTGAACAGCGCAACGCTCAAAACAAGCGCGATGGAATCCAAATAAAAGCGAGGGCCAATTCTCATTTCACCGCCACGATGAATATCCGGGGAAAGCGGAACAGCACCTTGCCGTCGGCCTGCGGCTTGTAGGCGGCGGCGACGCGCGCGGTGTATTCGGTGAGGTATTGCTTGCGCTCGCTCGTCTCCAGCATCTCCATGATCGGCCGCAAGCCGGTGCCCTTGACCCACTCCACGATCCCCGTCGCGTCCGCCAGCGGGTGATTGTAGATCGTATGCCAGATGTCGAGCCGCCGGCAGTGCGGGCTCAGCGCATCATAGTAGCCGCCGGGCTCCGGAACCTCGTCGCGCAGCCGCGCTTTCTCGGCGAGCTGTTTGCTCCATGGGCCTTCGCGCGCCACCTCGCGCATCAACAGATGCGCAGGTTCTTCGAGGCTGTCCGGAATCTGCGCCGCCAGCACTCCGCCTTCGGGCAGCCTGCCGAGCAGCCGCTGCAGATGTTTCAGATGACCCGGCACCCATTGGAAGACCGCGTTGGCGAACAACAGATCGGTACCGTCGGGCGGCACCCAATGCGCGACATTGGCTTCGATGAAGGTCTGCTTCGGCAGCCGTTCGCGCGCCTGGCGCAGCATGCCGGAGGATGTGTCGATGCCGATCACGGTCGCATTGGGCCACCGCTTGACCAGCAGCTCGGTCGAGTTGCCGGGACCACAACCGATGTCGACGATCTTGCGGGCATCGGTCAGCGGGACCTGAGCCAGCAGATCGCGTGGCGGGCGCGTGCGCTCGTCCTCGAATTTGAGATACTGCTCTGCGCTCCAGTCCGCCATTCTCGAACTATGCCTTATTTGGGCATGATCTCCGCGCAAACGCTACGCGTTTGTCGCGGGGAAAACCGCTTCACGCTTTTCCGGATCATGCCCTACCTCGTCAGCTTTTTGTACTTCACCCGGTGGGGGATGATCGAGTCCTGACCGAGCCGGCGCATCTTGTCCTTCTCGTAGTCCTGGAAGTTGCCTTCGAACCATTCGACATGGCTGTCGCCCTCGAAGGCGAGGATGTGGGTGGCGATGCGGTCGAGGAACCAGCGATCGTGGCTGATGATGACGGCGCAGCCGGCGAAATCCTCCAGCGCCTCTTCCAGCGCGCGCAAGGTATCGACATCGAGATCGTTGGTCGGCTCGTCGAGCAGCAGCACGTTGGCACCGGATTTGAGCATCTTGGCGAGATGCACGCGGTTGCGCTCGCCGCCCGAGAGCGCGCCGACCTTCTTCTGCTGGTCGGCGCCCTTGAAATTGAACGACGAGCAATAGCCGCGCGAATTGACCTCGCGCCTGCCGAGCAGGATCTGCTCGTTGCCGCCGGAAATCTCCTCCCACACCGACTTCTTGCCGTCGAGATCGTCGCGCGACTGGTCGACATAGCCGAGATGCACGGTCTCGCCGACGGTGATGCTGCCCTTGTCGGGCTTCTCCTGGCCGGTGATCATGCGGAACAGCGTGGTCTTGCCGGCCCCGTTGGCGCCGATGATGCCGACGATGCCGCCGGGCGGCAGGTTGAAGGTGAGATCGTCGATCAGCTCGCGATCGCCATAGCCTTTGCTCAGGCCCTCGAAGTCGACGACATTGGCGCCAAGCCGCTCGGCGACGGGAATAGTAATCTGCGCGGTCGTGCTCGTCTTCTCGCTCGCCTGCTTCAGCAGATCCTCGTAGCGCTGATAGCGCGCCTTGGACTTGGCCTGCCGCGCGCGCGGCGATGACGCGATCCATTCCTGCTCGCGCGCCAGCGTCTTCTGATGCGCGGCGTCCTCGCGGCCCTCCTGCTCCAGCCGCTTCTGCTTCTGCACCAGCCAGGCGGAATAGTTGCCTTCGTAGGGAATGCCCTTGCCGCGGTCGAGCTCGAGGATCCAGCCCGTGACATTGTCGAGGAAGTAGCGGTCGTGGGTGACGATCAGGATCGCGCCGGGATAGTTGCGCAGATGGCTTTCCAGCCATGACACCGACTCGGCGTCGAGATGGTTGGTTGGCTCGTCCAGCAGCAACAGCTCGGGCTGGTCGAGCAGCAATTTGCACAGCGCGACGCGGCGGCGCTCGCCGCCGGAGAGTTTCGTGACATCGGCATCGTCCGGTGGACAGCGCAGCGCGTCCATCGCCTGGTCGACCTTGCTGTCGAGATCCCAGAGGCCCTGCGCCTCGATCTCGTCCTGCAATTTGGTCATCTCGTCCGCGGTCTCGTCCGAATAGTTGGCGGCGAGCTCGTTGTAGCGGTCGAGGATCGCCTTCTGCTTGGCGACGCCCAGCATGACGTTGTCACGCACGTTGAGCGTGGCATCGAGCTGCGGTTCCTGCTCGAGATAGCCGACGCGGGCGCCCTCGGCGACCCAGGCCTCGCCGTTATATTCCTTGTCGAGGCCGGCCATGATCTTGAGCAGGGTCGACTTGCCCGAGCCGTTGACGCCGAGCACGCCGATCTTGGCGTCCGGGTAGAACGACAGATGGATGTTATCGAGCACCTTGCGGGTCGGATAGCTCTTGGTCAGACCCTGCATGAAATAGACGAACTGACGTGCCATTGCGTTGCCTGAAAACCCTTGGATTTGCGGAAAATTTGCTGGCGCTCATGTAGCGGCGTGGGCCCGAAAGGGCAACGGGTGCAGTCTCGTTTTCGATCCGTTCACCACGAAGGAATACGGGTCCTACACCCTGTGCGGCCCTGTGTGCGCCAGATCACGACAATTGAAACCATCTTTTAATAAATGAAGCCAAAACTCGTTCTCAGCGCACAAAAGCGCATGCAAACGCGGTCAAAGCCGCGATCGAAAACAGCGAGTTCGCGTCATGGCGACGATGGTTTCAACCTCCCTGTCCTCCCCGGCCCCCGGCGGCGCCGGACAGTCCGGCTTGTCGGGTCTCAAGGCGTTCTGGCGGAATTTCTTCGCCACGGCGTTCCATCCCTACCGGCCCGAACAGCATTATATGCGCGGTCCCGGCCCTGCCTGGCGCGCCAAGTATGGCGATCAGGCCGCCTTCCGCCTGAAGTCGGACTTTTAAGGCTCTCTCCAACGCGCTTTTGAAGCCCCGAGGCGCTTGCACGCATCCCTTTTGCGCGCGACCATGGCGATCTCCCCGACGGCGAACTCTCGCTGTCCCTCTCGCCATGATGGGCATGCAAATGACGCGGCTGCGCTGTGCAATTCTCGACGACTATTTCAAGCTATCGCTGACCTCCGCCGACTGGTCCAAGATCACCGACCGGGTCGATCTCACCGTGTTCGAAAAGCCCTTTAAGTCCGAGGCCGAGGCTGCCTCCGCGCTGAAGGATTTCCCGATCATCCTGGCGATGCGCGAGCGCACCGCCTTTCCGAAATCGATGTTCGCGGCGCTGCCGAACCTGAAGCTAATGATCACCTCGGGCATGCGCAATGCCGCGATCGATTTCGAGGCGGCGAAAGCCCACAACGTCGTGCTGTGCGGCACCAATTTCGCGCGCGATCCGACCGCGCCGCTGGCGATGGGACTGATCCTGGAGGTCACGCGCAACATCGGGCGCGAGAGCGCGCGCATGCATGCGGGCGAACCGTGGCAAACGCATCTCGGCATCGAGATCGAGGGCCGCACCTTGGGCGTGGTCGGGCTCGGCAAGCTCGGCGCCAAGGTGGCGAAGCTCGCGCAGGCGTTCGGCATGAACGTGATCGCGTGGAGCCCGAACCTCACGCCGGAGAAATGCAAGGAAGCCGGCGTGACCTACGCCACCAAGGAGGAGTTGTTCAAGAACGCCGACGTCATCACCGTCCATGTGGTGCTGGGCCCGCGCTCGCGCGGCGTGGTCGGGCGCGAGGATCTCCTGCGCATGAAACCGACGGCCTACATCGTCAACACCGCGCGCGGGCCAATCATCGACGAAGCGGCGCTGCTCGAAGTGCTGCAACAGAAGAAGATCGCCGGCGCCGGTATCGATGTGTTCTCGGTCGAACCGCTGCCGGTCGACCATCCGTTCCGCAAGCTCGACAACATGGTGATCACGCCTCATCTCGGCTACGCCACCGAGGAGGTGTTCCGCGGCCACTACGTCCAGATGGTCGAGGGCATCGACGCCTGGTTCAAGGGCGAGCCGGTGCGGAGATTGGCGTAAAAGAAAATCGCCCCTCTCTTGCGAGAAGGGCGATTTGAAATTCCGGAACCTAGCGAACTCAGCGCACCGTGACCGGCGCGGGCAGCGGCGGCACCGCGGCCGGCGGCATGGGCGGAGGCGCAGCCGACATCTGTTGCTGCGGCGGCGCGGCCTGGCCAACGAGTTGTCCCGGCATCGGCTGAGCGGGCGCGGCGGAAGCCGTCGAGGTACCGGGAGGTGCGCCACCGGGCATCACCACGACGCGGGTGCCGACCTTGGTGCGCTCGAACAGATCGGAGACGTCGTCGTTCAGCATGCCGATGCAGCCCGACGAGACGAACTTGCCGATGGTCGAGGGCTGGTTGGTGCCGTGGATGCGATAGACGGTCGAGCCGAGATACATCGCGCGCGCGCCGAGCGGATTGCCGGGGCCGCCGGCCATGAAGCGCGGCAGATAGGGCTGGCGCTCGATCATCTCGGTTGGCGGGAACCAGTCCGGCCACTCGGTCTTCTTGGTGATCTTCTGAACGCCGGTCCAGGTGAAACCTTCGCGGCCGACGCGCACGCCGTAGCGGACCGCGCGGCCGCCTCCGAGCACGTAATAGAGATAGGTGTTCGGCGTGTCGACGACGATGGTGCCTGCCGGTTCCTTGGTGACGAACGAAACTTCCTGGCGGCGCAGATTCGGCGGCAGCTGCGCGGGCGCGGCATCCGGCTGCTCTTCCGGCGGCAGCGAAGCAATCGTCATCGGCCGGCCATCGGGGCCAGCCTGTGGCGGCTGTACCGAGCCGGTGACACCGGGCGGCGGCGCGCCTTGCGGAGGCTCGGCGGCGATCGCGCCAGGCGGACGCGGCGCATTCGGATCGTAACCACGATCAACGGGATAACCGGGCGGCGGCGCGCCGGGCGAGCGATCGCCATAGATCACAGGCGGCGGGCCGGGCAGGCGGCCGTAGCGCGGGTCGTCCGGCGACATCACCGGACCGGTCGGGACCGAACCGCTCGGAACCGAATTGGCATAGCGGGGATCGTCGGGCGAGAGGATCGGACCCGGCGCACGGGCCGCACCGGGCGGCGGCAGCGCAGTCGCGTCGGCCTCATCATCCTCGAGCTGGTCGAAATTGGGCGCGCGACGGCGGTAGTCCGGCGGATAAACACCAGGCGGGTACGCACCCGGCGCTTGCGAATAAACCGGGGCTTGCTGAACCGGATAGCCCTGTTGGGCATGCGCGAGCGAGACCGCTGCCACACCGGCCATCGCGGCCGTGAAAGCCGTCAAAATGTGTTTGATCATCATTGGTCTTGTATAGTCCCCAAGCGACACCGGACCGTTAACGGGGCTTGGCCGAAGATCGCGGCGCATTCAAGACAATTCCGGCCGATTCGTGCCTAATTTCAGTACATTGTGATCCCCCCGAGTGATCGCCCGAGCGCGCCGTGGCAGCGATGCCGCAGCCGCGGGAAAACGCGCATCCGGGCGCGATCGCAGCGCCCGCGACGGCCAATTTAAGGAGTCGGGACTCAGCGCTTGCGGTATCCTCATCTGAAAGCCTGATTCGCGGCGGCGAACGCGGCTCACCCGGCTATCCCAGTACGTCACCGCGTTCCATTTGGCTCGAGGCCCTCGCAGCCTGCCTGCGATGGCGGAATCGTCCCCGCAATGCTCCCCGGCATCCGCTTTCTGCTCGCCGCCGTCCTGCTGTCGACATCGATCGTCGTGTTTGGGCTGGGCGCGGCGGCGTTGCTGCGCGCGGCGCATGAGGACTTCGCCTCCAATCCGTCGTGGCGCATCGCGCCGGAGACGCGGTTTGCACAACAGAACGACATGCCGACGCTCGCCTTGTTGCGGGTGGACACGCCGGCGCCCAGCCGCCAGGCCTGCCGATGAGGCTGTCAGCGTCGTGCCGGAGACAAGTGCGCCGGCACCGGCTGCGGTGCCGGGCGAACAGGTGGCGGCGATTTCGCCGGGAACTCCGCCATCGCTCTCCTCACCGTCGAGCGATCCGTCGTCCGCGGCCACTGCGAGCGAAGCTTCGCCTCCACCCGATCAAGCGAACAAGCCGGACGCTGCGCAAGAAGCGAAAGTTGCGGCGACCGAGGCGAACGACACGCCGCTGAAGACGAGCGAAGTTGCGCCAGCCACACCCGACCCGGTCAAACCTGACGTCGCCAGTTCAGAACCGCCCAAGCCGGACGTCGCAATGCCTGAAGCCGCATCGACTGAGGCTGCAAAGCCCGAACAAGCGATCGCGACGCCTCCGCCAGAGGCCGCGCCAACAAAGATCGCCAAACTCGATGCACCGGCCGTAAAGGTCGAGGAGCCGTCACCGACCAAAGCCGAGGCGAGGAAGGCGGCCGAGCGTGCCGACGAGAAGGCGAAAGCGCGCGCGGAGAAGAAGGCCAAGGCGCGCCGTCAGCTCGCAGCACAGCGTGCGCGTGCCACACGGCAGGCCGCGACCCAGCGCGCCGCCGATCCCTTCAGCCAGAATGCAGCCGGCGCGCGCGCCCTAGTTTTCAGAAGAGATCGCTCAGGCCGGTCCGGTCGCGATCGGCGGCCCGCTGGCCTGTCCCCACTCCGACCACGAACCGTCATAGAGCGCGGATTTCTCCACGCCCAGCCGATAGAGCGCGAGCGTCAGCACGCCGGCCGACACGCCGGAGCCGCAACTTGTCACGATCGGCGCATCGAGCCTGACGCCGGCGCCCGCGAACGCCTTGCGCAGATCGTCGAGCGGCTTCATCGCACCGGTCGCGGCATCGAACAGCTGATTGTAGGGCACATTGCGGCTGCCGGGGATGTGGCCCGAGCGGATGCCCGGCCGTGGCTCAACCGCGCGTCCCTCGAAACGCTCGGCGGCGCGCGCGTCGATCACCTGCTCGGCCTTGCTTGCGACATTGTCGATCATTTGCTGCATGCTGCGCACGCGCTTGCCGTCGAAGGTCGCTTTGAAGCTTGCAGGCTTTGCCTTGATCTCGCCGCTCTGCACGGGGCGGCCCTCGGCGCGCCATTTCTTCAGGCCGCCGTTGAGCACACGAATCTTGTCGTGACCGTAGGACAGGAACATCCACCAAGCGCGGGGTGCGGCGACCCAGCTGCCGGAATCGTAGACCACGACCGTGTCGGCATTGCCGATGCCGAGATTGCCGACGTCGCGGCCGAACTGCTCGGCGCTTGGAAACATATGCGGCAGCGGATTCGAATGATCCGACACCGCGTCGACGTCGAAATACACCGCAGACGGGATATGCGCCGCGAGATAATCGTCCTTCGGCAGCGGCAGCATGCCCGGCAATTTGAAGGTGGCGTCGACGACTTTCACATTGGCGTCGTTGATATGCGCCGCCAGCCATTCGGTGGAAACGAGGGGATCAGTCATATTAGCCCTTCTTCTTCGGTTCCCATTTTTCGGTCGGCCCGCCGGCGTCGCGCCAGGCGGCATAGCCGCCGCCGATATGCGCGACCGGCTTCAAGCCCATGTCCTGCGCGGTCTTGGCGGCGAGAGCCGAGCGCAAGCCGCCGGCGCAGTGGAAGACGAATTTCTTGTCTTCCTGGAAGATCGGCTTGGCGTAGGGCGAGGCCGGATCGATCCAGAACTCCAGCATGCCACGCGTGCAGGCGAAGGCGCCCGGAATTTTTCCGTCGCGTTCGATCTCGCGGGGGTCGCGGATGTCGACGATCACGACGTCGCCGCTTTTCGCCGCGTTGATTGCATCGGCGGCGCTCAGCGTTTCGATCTCGGCGTTGGCTTCATCCATCATCGCCTTGATGCCGCGATGAATCTTTTGGGGCATGGTCAGTCCTCCTCCTCATCCTGAGGAGCCGCGAAGCGGCGTCTCGAAGGATGCAGGCCCGTCTGTGGCCTCATGGTTCGAGATGCGCTTCGCGCTCCTCGCCATGAGGGTCTTCCTTAGCGCACCAATTCCCTCATCGCGCCTTCGAGGCCCTCGATGGTGATCGGAAACATGCGCTGCGAGAAAATGCGGCGGACGATCGTGGTCGATTCCGAATAGTCCCAGTGCTTCTGCGCCACCGGGTTGAGCCACACCGAATGCGGATAGGTGCGAATGATGCGATCGAGCCAGACCGAGCCGGCCTCCTCGTTGACATGCTCGACCGAGCCGCCGGGCACCATGATCTCGTAAGGCGACATCGAGGCGTCGCCGACGAATACGACCTTGTAGTCGTGCGGATATTTGTGCAGCACGTCCCAAGTCGGCGTGCGGTCGGTGAAGCGCCGCTTGTTCTGTTTCCACACGCCTTCATAGAGGCAGTTGTGGAAGTAGAAATATTCCATGTGCTTGAACTCGGTCTTGGCCGCCGAGAACAGCTCCTCGACCTGCTCGATGTGGGAATCCATCGAGCCGCCGATGTCGAAGAACACGAGCACCTTGACCGCGTTGCGCCGCTCGGGCCGCATGATCACGTCGAGATAGCCGTGGTTGGCCGTCTCCTTGATCGTGGAATCGAGGTCGAGTTCGTCGGGCGCGCCGGTACGCGCAAACTTGCGCAGGCGCCGTAGTGCGATCTTGATGTTGCGGATGCCGAGCTCGACATTGCCGTCGAGATCCTTAAACTCGCGGCGATCCCAGACCTTCACCGCGCGATTGTTGCGGTTCTTCTCCTGGCCGATGCGCACGCCTTCCGGATTGTAGCCGTGCGCGCCGAACGGCGAGGTGCCTGCGGTGCCGATCCATTTGCTGCCGCCCTGGTGGCGGCCCTTCTGCTCCTCGAGGCGTTTGCGCAAGGTCTCCATGAGCTTGTCCCAGCCCATAGCCTCGATCTGCTTCTTCTCTTCCTCTGTGAGATATTTCTCGGCGAGCTTCTTCAGCCACTCCTCGGGGATTTCGGCCTTGTCCATGGCGTCGAGCAGGCTCTCGAGCCCCTTGAACACGCTGCCGAACACGCGGTCGAATTTGTCGAGGTTGCGCTCGTCCTTCACCAGCGCCGCGCGTGACAGGTAGTAGAAATTCTCCACGGTCTGGTCGGCGAGGTCGGCGTCCAGCGCCTCCATCAGCGTCAGATATTCGCGCAGGGTCACGGGGACCTGCGCGTCGCGCAGCGAGGTGAAGAATTGCAGAAACATGGGACTTAGATCGCCCGGCCACCTGCCAAGGTCAAGGGGGCGGCGGCACTGGACCGGCATGCTTTTTCCACTAGTATGATGGCCGACAGGGCATTTATCGCATCACCCCATTCCCGCAGCGAAGGCTGTACTGGCCGCCATTTCCTGCTAAGGCGGACGGCAATTCCTGCGCTCAAAACATCAAGGCAAAGGCTCGATGAAATTCACCGGTACCAAGGACTACGTCGCGACCGAGGACCTCAAGGTCGCCGTCAACGCCTCGATCGTGCTGGAGCGTCCGCTCCTGATCAAGGGCGAGCCCGGCACCGGCAAGACCGTGCTAGCCGAGGAAGTGGCGAAGGCGATCAAGGCGCCGCTACTCACCTGGCACATCAAGTCGACCACCAAGGCGCAGCAGGGCCTCTACGAATACGACGCGGTGTCGCGGCTGCGCGACAGCCAGCTCGGCGACGCGCGGGTGTCGGACATTTCGAACTACATCAAGCGCGGCAAATTGTGGGACGCCTTCACCTCGGAGCAGCGCCCGGTGCTGCTGATCGACGAGATCGACAAGGCCGACATCGAGTTTCCGAACGACCTGTTGCTCGAACTCGATCGCATGGAGTTCTTCGTCTACGAGACCGGCGAGAACATCAAGGCGAAGCTACGGCCCATCGTTATGATTACCTCCAATAACGAGAAGGAATTGCCCGACGCATTCCTGCGCCGCTGCTTCTTCCACTACATCAAGTTTCCCGACGTCGACACCATGAACCGGATCGTCGACGTGCACTTCCCGAACATCAAGAAGCGCCTGGTCGAGGAGGCGCTGCGCATCTTCTTCGAGGTGCGCGAGGTGCCCGGCCTGAAGAAGAAGCCGTCGACCTCCGAGCTGCTCGACTGGCTGAAGCTGCTGCTCAACGAGGACATCACGCCGGAGATGTTACGCGAACGCGACCCGCGCAAGCTGATCCCGCCGCTGCACGGCGCGCTGCTCAAGAACGAGCAGGACGTGCACCTGTTCGAGCGGCTGGCGTTTCTGAGCCGAAGAGAAGTCTGAGGGGCTTCCATAAGCCACTGGGATTCTCGGACTTTCCGACAAGCTTGTCGGCCGAGATCGATGGATTTTCAGCGCGGAAGCGCTATATTCTGGCGCAGGAGCATTTCATGCCCGCGCAGGATGAGACCCTAACTACTGGCTCGACCGCCGCCCTCATCAGAGCGATGGCGGCGCAGCATCAAGTCAGCTATCTCCCGAGTGAATCCGATCGGCTTGCGAACCAGATTACGCGGCTGTCCGGCGACGTTGTTGAACTCGACGAAATCGAGCAGTTGCTGATTGCCTTACAGCGGGCAGGTCACATTTCCAGAGCCCAGCTTGTGCAAATGCAAGCGCGCTATCTGCGTGAAACTCAGACGTGACATTCGATCCGTTCGGCGACTTCGAGACGCGGGGCTATCTGCGCAACGTCGCCAACGAGAAGAACCTTGGATCGTCAGGCGGCTGGAGCACGCCGCCTTCCTGACCGGCATCAATGACGTGTTCCTGGAAATGGCGAAGCGCAGTGAGCTCGGCTACACGGACATTTTGCAAACACATAAGGTGCTCTTTGACACGGTCTATCCTTGGGCCGGACAGGACCGCACGCAAACCGCGCCGCGGCTAACTATCAAGAAGGGTCACCTGATCTTTGCAAATCCTCCCGAAATCCGCCGTGCCGCTGAATACGGCTTGCAGCTCGGGCGAAACAAGAAAACCATGCGTGCGAAGCCAGGCGAGGTCATGGGATATTTGGCGTTTGCCCATCCGTTTCTGGATGGCAATGGCCGGACAATCATGACGGTGCATTCAATCATGGCGCAACACGCCGGATTCAACGTCAACTGGGAGAAGACCGACAAATCCGCCTATCTCGACGCATTGACGCGAGAGATCGAAACTCCAGGCAAGGGCATCTTGGACAATTATCTCAAGCCGTTCGTTGGCGAGGCCATAAGTTACGAGAACCTCGCCGTTCGGGTCGCCGCCATTCCAGGACTGGATGGCACTGCGGAAGCTCAAGCAAACGAGGTGCTGGGAGAAAGCACGGAACCCGCGGTTAAGTCACAATACGAAGCAATGCTGCAGAAGCGACAGCAACCGTAAGTCACTTTCAAGCGGCCCTCGCCAAATCCTAACTCGCCAGCCTGACCGCTTCCGGCGCGTTCTTGCCGCGGATCAAATCGCTCGCCTTGTCGGCGATCATCAGGGTCGATGCGTTGAGGTTGGCCGAGATCATGCGCGGCATGACCGAGGCATCGATCACGCGCAGGCCCTGCATGCCATGCACACGAAGCTGGTCGTCGACTACGGAGGTGGGGTTGTCGGCCGGGCCCATGCGGCAGGTGCAGCCGGGATGGAAGGTGGTGGTGCCGCGCTGAGTGGCGGCGGCGAGCAGTTCCTCGTCGCTCTGCACCTTCGGTCCGGGGAAATCCTCGTAGTCGTAGTATTGCGCAAGCGGCTCGGATGCGAGCAGCCGCCGCGCCAGCTTCATGCCGGCAACGACCACGCGGCGATCGAGTTCGGCGGTGAGGTAGTTGGTCTGGATGATCGGTTGCACGAACGGATCGCTGGAGCGGATGCGCACATAGCCGCGACTCTCCGGGCGCTGCTGCCACGACGTGCACGTCATCCCGGGCTCATCCTCGAGCGCGCCTTGCACGCCCTCCTTGTAGCTCGCGGGCGTGAAGGTGATCTGCAAGTCCGAACTCTCGGCCGTCTCGCCGGAGTGCCAGAAGCAGTAGACCATGGTCGGCGACAGCGACAGCAGGCCGCGCCGCGTCGTCGCCCATTTCATGGCCTCGACCCAGAGACGCCAGCCCTGGCGAAGCTCGTTGATGGTCCTGATGTTCTTGACCCGCGCCACAGAACGCGGCGCGTAGTGATCCTGCAGGCCTTCGCCGACGCCGGGCAGCGCGTGACGCACCTCGATGCCGTGCGATTGAAGCAGGTCCGGCGAGCCGACGCCGGACAGTTGCAGCACCTGCGGTGAATTGTAGGCACCGCCGGACAGGATCACTTCCTTGTTGGCGCGCACCTCGACCGCTGTGCCGCCCTTGCCGCCACGGAGATAAC
>CAWCGA010000038.1:0-65615 GCA_963794775.1 uncultured Alphaproteobacteria bacterium
TATCTCCGCGGTGATGGACTGGGCCGGCAGCGTGGGCGCGTCGCTGACGCCATTCGGCGGCGGCTCCAGCGTCTGCGGCGGCATCACACCGATCGCCGACGGCACAAAATACAAGGCGGCGGTGACGCTCGACCTGCGCAACCTCAACAAAGTGGTCGAGGTCGACCAATCCTCGCGCGCGGCGCTGATCGAAGGCGGCACGTATGGGCCCGATCTGGAGAACCAGCTTAAAGCCCACGGCGTCACGTTGCGGCACTTCCCGCAAAGCTTCGAGTTCTCGACGCTGGGCGGCTGGATCGCGACGCGATCGGGCGGGCATTTTGCGAGCCTCTATACCCATATCGACGACTTCGTCGAAAACCTCCGCGTGGTGACACCGCGCGGCGTGGTCGAGAGCCGGCGATTGCCGGGCTCGGGCGCCGGCCCCAGCCCCGACCGGATGTTCATCGGCTCCGAAGGCATCCTCGGCGTGATCTCGCGCGCCTGGATGCGGCTGCAGCCGCGGCCGAAATTCCGCAGCGGCGCCTCGGTGCGCTTTGAAAACTTCTTCGATGCGGCGCGCGCGGTGCGCGCCGTCGCGCAGGCCGGACTGTACCCCTCGAACTGCCGCATCCTCGATGCGCACGAAGCCTACAACACGGGAGCTGCCGACGGCAGCGTCGCCATCATGGTGCTCGGCTTCGAGTCCGGCGATCATCCGACCGAGGCCTGGATGGCGCGCGCGCTGGAATGCGTGCGCGACAACAAGGGCACGCCGGAGGAAGCAAAAGGCGACGCGCATCTCGAAGGCGCGGCCGGCATCTGGCGCAACGCCTTCATCCGCATGCCCTACGCGCGCGAATTCCTCACGCCGGCTGCCATCATCAACGACACCTTCGAGACGGCGATCACCTGGGACCGGTTCGAGGACTTCCACGACAAGGTCAAAGCCGCGACCGAGCGCGCCATCCTCGACGCCACCGGCAAAAAGGGCGAGGTCACCTGCCGCTTCACCCATGTCTATCCGGACGGGCCCGCGCCCTACTTCACCTTCCACGGGCTTGGCCGCCACGGCGCGCTGCTCGCGCAATGGCAAGCGATCAAGAACGCCGCGAGCGACGCGCTGATCGAGGCTGGCGGCACCATCACCCATCACCATGCCGTCGGCCGCGACCACCGCCCCTGGTACGACCGGCAGCGGCCGGAGCTGTTCGCGACTGCACTGCGCGCTGCCAAGCGCGAGCTCGACCCGCACGGCATGCTCAATCCAGGCGTGCTGATCGACCCCTGAAGACGCGGCCTTTGGCGCACCCGACCTTTGGCTAGGCACGGGTTCCCCGTGTTGACTTTCACCTCCGTCCTTCAAATACTTGACCCAACAATGAAATCGATCGCGACTGCGATCGACCCCATGGGAGGAACGCTCAATGCCGACGTCACGCCGAACCCTCTTGAAGAGCACCGCGGCCGCCGCGGCCGTATTGTCGCTGGACTGGACGCGCGCGCAGGCGCAGGCCGACGCCGTCCGTATCGGCGTCATGTACGACATCACCGGCCCGTTCGCAGCGGGCGGCTCGGTTGCTTCCTCCATCGGCACACAGATCGCGATCGATCTCGTCAATGAAAAGGGCGGCGTCGGCGGCAAGTACAAGATCGCCCCCGTCAACGTCGACTCCCAGAGCAAGCCGGATGTCGCCATCAATGAGGGCGAGCGCCTGATCAACCAGGAGAAGGTCGACATCTTGCTGGGCGTTTTCGCCAGCGCGCAGGCCGTGCCGCTCGCGGCCAGGGTCGAGCAGAACAAGAGGATCCTCTGGATCACGACGGCGGTTTCGACGGCCGTGTTCAAGGACAAGAACCTGCGCTACGTCTTCCGTGGCCAGATTCACAGCGATCAATACGGTCAGGCCTTTGCGGGCATCCTCGCCGAGCACGCCAAGGGCAAGCTCGGCCTCGAGCCAAAGGACGTCAAGATTGCCCTGATCCACGAGGACGGGCCTTACGGCGTCGGCGTGGCGGCCGCGGACCAGGCCTACGCAAAGGAAGCCGGGCTGAACGTCGTGCTGAAGGAAGGCTACTCGGCCTCCGCGCCCGACCTCTCCGTGCTCGTGACCAAGCTCAAGCGCGCCGGCGTCGACGTGATCTCGCACGCCGGTTACAACCCCGACATCACGTTGTTCCTGCGTCAGGCGCGCGAAGGCGGGCTGAAGTTCAAGATGCTGTTCGGCGCCGGCGCCGGCTACAGCCAGCTCGACAAGCTGCGCGCAAGTTTCGGCGCCGACATCGACAATTTCTGCAACATCGATCCGGTGCCCGCGCAACTGCTCGATCCCGCAAAGCTCGCGCCCGGCCTCGGCGATCTCATCAAGATCATGGTCGAGCGCTACAAGGCCAAGACCGGCGAGAAGGAAGTGCCGCCGCACTGCTCGATGGGCTTCAACCAGACCTGGGTGCTGCTCAACAACGTGCTGCCGATCGCCAAGGACAAATATGGCGGCTTCGATCCGGAAGCCGTGCGCAAGGCCGCGCTCGACGTCGACATCCCGCCCGGCGGGACGATCCAGGGCTATGGCGTGAAATTCTTCCCGCCGGATACGCCGATGGCCGGGCAGAACGAGCGTTCGACGCCGGTGGTGATGCAGAACGCGGGCGAGCGCATCACGGTGGTGTGGCCGACCAACATCCGCACGCAGGATCCGGTGCTGCCGCTGCCGAAATCCTCGGTCTACGGGGCGTAGGTGTTCTGATTCATCTGTCAAACAGCGATCGTCATTGCGAGAACGCGTAGGGTGGGCAAAGGCGCTCTCCGCGCAACGCGTAGCGTTGTCGCGTGCGCCGTGCCCACCTTCGCTTGCACGCCGCGTGTGGTGGGCACGCTTCCGGCTTCGCATGTTGAAGGATTGGAGCGCCGGAGTCGCTTTGCCCACCCTACAGTCTCGGACAAGTCTCCACATTCCCGCGGCGCGATTTCGCGTCCGGGTCTTGCATCTTCGTTGTCCCTCTCGAGGAGAGGGCGCAGGGAATGCCGGGCGCTCAACGCACCCGCAGCCTCGTGGGCAGAAAGGGGTAGAAGGCCCACAAGCATAGTCACCACAGGTATTGCCGAAACACTCGGACATTCCCTGCGCAATGGCTTTACGGCTTACTCCGTGCTCTCCCCGGGGTATCGGGCTTGTTAGCCCCCGTCGCCTCATCGATCATCATCGACAAGACTTGACACCAGCGTCGAGGTGACAGGACCACACGGCTTGACCGTACGCGACGCACCGCACGCCTTGCGGCACGACCGCGTCCATCGCATCCCGCCCAACGAATCGTGACGACGCGTTTCGCCCCTCAGGTGGGCGGGACGGGTTCGTTAAATCATAACTTCTCTATTTCGGAAAGACGAATATTTTTGCGCGAAGGGCTGGACATTCGCTCTCATTTATGAATAGCCGAAGTGTTTTGCCCGTCGCGCTAAAATGGCAACAGTCGATGGCGACGGTATAAGAGGTATTGCAAGCTGCTGCGACATCGCCGGATTCGATGTTTTCTCGTCGACTGCGCGGTGGGGGTAGATACGGAATCGACAACCTCTGCACGAAATGACGCGCCACCCGCGTGACAATGGTGCGACAGGGGGTGCGACAAAATGGCCGGGGGCGAACAAAAGTTCCATTGCAATCGGGGCTTGCAATTCACTCTACCCGGTCGGTAGCATTCGACCTCAGGTGGTGGCGTTCGTCCCTTCCGTTCCGAACGCCGGATGTCGCGGGGTAGCGACGGGGTCCGGCGCGAAGGCTCACCCGACACAAAATAAAGACTGTTCGCCTCACGGCGCGCAGAACGCCTCGTGCTGTGCACGATCAGGGCGGTGCTCTAGTATTGGCCAATCTCAGAGGAGAACAGGCCAATGGCGGACACCGGACGAAAAAACAAGAAGGCGGGGAGTAAGCGAATGGGTGCGACGGGAACAGCCGCAACGGCGGACGACACCGGGACAGGCGCAGCCAAACACGCCGGCAACGGCCACCACACCGGCGCGGCTGCAACGCAGGGCGCACCGAAAACCGTGTCGCAAGTGCTCGGCGAAATCACCTGGCTGATGACGCAGAGCCCGCGTCACAAGGCGCTGACCCTGGCCGATCTCGAATGGCTGGTAATGCCGGCGGTCCTGCTTCAGCAGTTTCGCATCTTCTACAAGGGCGAGCAGCCGGTCGGCGTCGTGCTGTGGGCGCTCGCCGACGACATCGTGGCCAAACGCATCGATGCCGGCAACACGCGGCTGACGGCGGCCGAATGGAAGAGTGGAACGCAGATGCGCATCGTCGACGTGGTCGCGCCGTTCGGCGGCGAGGCGGAGATGCGCGGACAAATGAGCTAGGTCATCAAAAAAGCTTCGTATCTCGCAAGTTGAGACATAACGTCAATGACCGGTCACCGTTGGAAGTATCCGGGGTTAGTATCGACCGTTGTGTTGCTGCTGTTGACGGCGAGCAAGCCGCTGTTCGCAGGTGAAATTCGAGTCGCGGCTGATCGACCCAACCCTCAATTGGAGAATCCGCTCGATACGGCGAAACAACTATCGCCTCGAAGCGCAATAGGGCGCTCGCCTCGAACGACAACAGATGGCGTGCTTGCGTTGAACGAACCCATTGCCGTCAAACTCAATGGCGCAATCCTTCACATCCCTGCGGCATACCTATCACCCTGGCCCCGCGCCCAGGACAGAGATCGCGTCCACGAAATGGGATCCCTGCGGTTTGAGTTCTGGATGCCGGATCGGCGTTATCTCGAGATCAGCCCGATTTCCAACGCAAGTTTTCGGCCACGGGAGCCAGGACACGAAGAGCCCACGGAGAACACCTACATCGTGAGAGTTTGGGACCTGCGACCGGTAGCCCTAAACGAACCCGGGTACGTCTCACCGGAACAAGCATTCCAAAATCAAATTCGGAACAATTACCCGTCGGGGGAGTCTGCATTTTCCTTTCATGATGAGGAATTCGACCTGGTTCAGTTTTGGCCAGGAAGAGCGCCAAGAGCAGACGGGCGAACTGAATATCGCCACAAGAATGGCTCCGATCCGCAGATCCTACTGGACTGCGTACCTCCGACTCGCTTCGGGATTAATCCGTATTGCGCAGGACGCGTGCATCTCGCCTCGGAGGACCTGGCGCTATTCGTCGTCTTTCCCCAGGAAGAGCTGCCGCACTGGCGAGACATCATACTCGCTGCGCGAGATCTCTATAACTCATGGAAGCAACCCCCTTAATCGAGAGCGGCGGTGTACCTAAACGCCATTTGATGCCTTGGAGATGACCGTGCCAAACCAGCTTGACCTGTCGCCCGACCAGATCGCGAAGCTAAATCAAATCACCGAAAACGGGACAACCAATTTCCCGGCCGGATATCGCTATATTTCTGAATTGATCGATGACAGTCCGAACGTCGACGCTTACACCAAATTCTTCTTTTCAGGCGCCGCCCAAGTCAACGCTAATCTAGGTACTGATTCCAATATCTACATACGCGGAGTAACCGAAGCAGGCCTCGCTTGGGATGGAAAACTGGCGTCAAATCCCGAGGATCGGGAGATTCAAATCCAGGCCATATCTGACGACATCGCTAAAAATATTGTCCAACAGATAAACCGCGATAATGGCATCCCTCAACTCGATACCATCATTCAGAACGATGCCAGCCTTGCCGTTACCTTCCACGATCAAACGGTAGGAGGATGGGCGGGAGCATTTTACTATTGGGATACGAAATTCACCGTGCCCGGACAACCCGTAACAACGGTTGGTGAAGCGATATTAGCTAGTCCCGCAGAGTATGAGAAGTTCATAGCGATCAATGCACAGGCGCTTGTTGATACGATCATCAAGCAAGGTGGGACGACTCTGCCGGAGCAGATCGTTGCTTCCTTCAATGCGCAGGTGCCCTCCGATGTTAAGGGGGCAATTGTTGCGCGAGCATACGAAGTGCTGACTGGGGAATCCCAAACCTTTGCAGGCAACCCACTCAATATCGATGGATACGTCCCGATTCTCGATGCAAATGAGCATCCCATTGGTTGGCGTCTAGGCGGTGGCGATGAAATCACTGACCAAGCGAAAATCGACGAGCTAAACCAACGCTACGAGATTCAACTCGAAAAAAATGAAGATCCAGCGTGGCAAAATGTGCGCTTCAGCCAAATCGAAGAGGATTCTGACGGAAACAGGGTTGTAAAATTTGCCGACGTTGGCGACGACGGGAGCATAACAACTACAGCGCTGACCTTTGATGCTAACTTCCGCGTAGCGCGGGCAGAGGTAATCGACACCGACGGAACGAAGACCGTCACAGATTTCGATCATGACAACACCCAACCTTGGCTGTCCCAGAGTACGATTACCGACGTTGATGGAAATATTCGAAGCGAGCAGGAGGTTTTCGACTCCCTTGCTCTGCAACTTAAGGAGTTTGATTCAGGCCAGCACGCCTGGAAGGAACTCGATCTCTCGGAGGATGCCACCGGCAAGGTCACCGCCGCCCAAGTCACCCTCAATCCGGCTCTCGTCCAGGCCGGCGGCTCGATCGGCCAGGTGTTCGGCTCGGCGATCGGGCGCGCGCTTGCGCCCAACAACCAGTTTGCGCAGCTCGCGGCCGGCACGTTCGGCGGCTATGTCGGCCAGCAGCTCGGAACGCAAATCGCGATCAACCTGCAGACCAACGCTGGATTGCTCAATTTTTCGCAGGCCTTCGATCATTTCGGCGTCGGGATATCCGGCGCCGCGGCCGGCTCGGTCGCCTCGTTCCTGACCGCCGAGCTCGGCACCGCGCTGGGACTGACCGGCTTCGGCGCGCAGCTGTTCAACGCCACCGTCGGCACCTATGCCGGCAGCGTCCTCAACCAGGTCGTGCAGCACGCCCTTGACCCTACCATCGCCGCCGTCAGCTGGACGAGCGCGCTGCAGACCACCGAGGTCTCGGTCGCCTCGTTGGTCGGCTCGACGCTCGCGCACGAGATCGTGACGGCGCACACCCAGGACGGCGCCTACGGCGGTCAATTGATGGGCGCGGTCGGCAGCATCGTCGGCGTTGCGCTGTCGCAGGGGCTCACCTTCGCGCTGAGCCTCGTTCTGCCGGGCATCGGATCGTTCATCGGCACCATTCTCGGAACCATCATCGGCGACGCCATCGGCCAGCAAGCCCAGCCACTCGCCGAGACCATCGTCGACATGTCGGCGAATCCGCTGCTCTACTCGGATCACCTTCGTTTCGCGATCAATGCAAACGCATCGGTCTCGAACGCCATGGGCGATGGCGTCAAGGCCATCGTCAACTCGTACCTGAACGCAGTCAACGGCGTCGCGATCGATCATTCCGCGACCGCCACGGTCGGCTATCACGGCAGCGGCACCGACCTGTACTTCTGGTCCGACCGCGATCTCAGCATCATCCTGGACGACCCAAACAATCCAGGCGTGCCGTTGCCGGCCAATATGTACGACTACGCCAAGGCACTCGACGCCGTTCAAGACGCGGCGAACTTCCTGCTGCACAACACCGAGGTGGTCGGCGGCGACTTGCTGCTCAAGCGCGCCCATGTGCACTCGCAATATTCCGACATCATGACGCTGAGCGGCGACCTGCAGATCGCTAACGACTACGAGCACTATCTCAACAATCGCTTCGTCATCAACGCGCTGATGGCGGCCAATCCGAACTCGGCGTTCACGGAAGGCTGGCTTGCCACCTTCGCACGCGTCCAGGACCTCGGGCTCAACACTTATGGCGCGAGCGATTTCTACGGCGGCATGGTGACCGGCTATTTCGATTCGATCCGCAAGGTCGGACTGAACCTCAATCCCGCCGACGTGTCGTTCAGCAAGGCCGGCGACGGCAGCGTGACGATGCACATTCACGTCCCCTATGGCGTCGACATTCCCGGCGCGCTGGCCGTATTCGCGAGCCAGACCAACCTGTTCGAAGACGCCACCGGTACGGACGTCCAGCTCACGTTCTCCGACGGGCTTGTGGCAGGCGGCTTCCAAACCGCGACGGGGACTTTCGCCAACGGCCGCTGGAACTACACGGCCTCGGCCGGCAACAATATCTGGTTCGGCCATGACGACGCGCCGAACACCTATGTCGACAGCCAGGCCGCGATGAGCAACGACGTGCTGAAGGGCGGCGCGCTCAACGACAACATCGAGGGCGGCCACGGCGCCAACTTCATCGACGGCGGCGCCGGCGACGACAACATCGTCAGCGATATCGGCAACGACATCCTGCACGGCGGCACCGGCAACGACTTCGTCGCGGGCGGTGGCGGCGACGACACCTATATCTTCTTGCGCGGCGACGGGCAGGATACTTTCTACGATCACGCGGTGACGGCGGCCGGCCATGTCAACGGCGGCAGCGACATGATCGCCTTCGGGCAAGGCATCGCGCTGGCGGACCTCATGGTCCAAATGTCAGGCAGCAATTTGATCATCGGCATCAGGGATCCCGCGCATCCGGGCCAGACCATCGACCAGCTCGCCGACAAGATCACGATCCAGAACTGGAGCGATCCGCTGGACCGGATCGAGTGGCTGATCTTCGACGACGGCTCGAAGCTCAATATCTCGGCGGGCTTCCCCAATCCGACACTGATCGAGACGGCGGGATCGACCCGCCTGGTCCAGTACAACAACAACTATTACCTCGGCGGCAGCACCGGGACCGGCGCCGAGTACAAATATCAGGGCGCGGCCTATGTGACCGGCCAGTTCGGTGGCGAGATCACGCTCGTCGGCGCTGAGCAAACCTTCGGCGGATACGAGCTCGCCTCGTATGACAGCATCCATCACACCTACGCGTTCGCCAACCTCGACAGCAGCGGCAACTACGTCTCCAACGTGCTCGGCAACGGCGTCTGGGTGTCCCCCAGCAGCGTCGCGCTGGAATTCCAGGAGACTATCTTCCAGCAGGATTTCAACAACGACGGAACCATCGGCATTCCGAACAGCACCGTCATCGAGTTGTCCGGATCGACGGACCTCCTTCAGGTCGGCAACAACTATTACCTGCTCAACCCCACGACCGGGGCTGGTCCCGAACTCATGAATGGCGGCACGCCGGTGACGGTGGGGCAGTTCGGGGCGACGGAGCTCGGTGCGGAGCAAACCTCGACCGGTTACGAGGTCGCCGTGAAGAATACGGGTAACGGCCTCTATACGGTCTGGTCCGTGCTCACCAACGGCAACATCGACTCCGCGCCGATCGCCGGCGTCACGGCAGCGAGCCCGCTGCTGGAAGCGATCGAGCTGAGCTTCCAGCAGGATCTGAACGGCGACGGCATCATCGGCATCAACGGCACCGCGATCGAGTTGTCCGGGGCGACCAGCCTGGTCCAGGCCAACAACGACTATTTCCTTTTCAGCAACACCACCGGGGCCGGGCCCGAGCTGATGTACGGCACAACGCCGGTGACAGTGGGTCAGTTTGGCGTGACGGAGATCGGCGCGGAGCAGATTTCGGGCGGCTATGAGGTCGCGCTGAAGAATATAAGCAACGGCCTTTATTCCGTCTGGTACACCGACACCAACGGCTATGTCAGCTACTCGCCGATCGCCAACGTCGCGGGCACGAGCCCGCTGCTGGAAGCGATCGAGTCGAGCTTCCAGCAGGATCTGAACGGCGACGGCATCATCGGCCTTCCCGCCGGCACGACTCTGATCGAGTCGCTGGGATCGACCAGCCTGGTGCAGGTGGGCAGCAACTATTATTTCGACGACAACAGCACCGGGACCGGTCCCGAGTTCAAGTATCAGGGCACGGCCTACGCTGCAGCCCAGTTCGGCGCTGAGATCACACTTGTCGGCGTCGAGCAGACCGCCAGTGGATACGAAGCGGCGTGGTACGACAGCTTCCATCACACCTATACGTACTCCAACGTCGATAGCAGCGGCAACTTCGTGTCCAATGCCATCGGCAACGTCTGGGTCTCGGGCGCGAGCCCGCTTGTGGAGGCCCAGGAGAGCATCCTGCATCAGGATGTGAATGGCGATGGCATCATCGGCCTGCCCGCCGGCACGACGCTGATCGAGTCGCTGGGATCGACCAGCCTGGTGAAGATCGGCAGCAACTATTTCCTCGACAGCAACAGCACGGGTGCGGGGCCCGAGCTGAAATATGGCGGCGCGGCCTTTACGGCAGGTCAGTGGAGCGGCTGGACGCCGATCGGCACGGAAGCGACCGCGAACGGCTACGAGGTTGCCTGGAAGATGGGGACCGGCACGTTCACGGTCTGGAATACCGACAGCAGCGGCAACATCACGACGACCGCGCTGGCGACGACGTCGGGCACCAGCCCGTTGCTGGAATCGCTGGAGAACACGTTCCATCAGGATCTGAACGGCGACGGCACCGTCGGCCTCCCCGCCAACACGACGTTCATCGAGTTGTTCGGCGCGACCAGCCTGGTCCAAGTCGGCAACAACTACTATCTGATCAACAACACCACCGGCGCCGGTCCCGAGGTGATGTATGGCAGCGCGCCGCTAACCGTGGGCGAGTTCGCCTGGACGCCCATCGCCGCCGAGCAGACCTCGACCGGCTACGAGATCGCCATCAGGAATGGCAGCTCCCTTGCCGTCTGGTACACCGATACGAACGCCAGCATCGCTTACAGCGCGACCCCGCTGGTGCAGACGATCGAGTTGAGCTTCCAGCAGGACCTGAATGGCGACGGCATCATCGGCCTGGCCGCCAACAGCACCGTGATCGAGCAGTCGGGATCGACCAGCCTCGTCCAGGTCGGCAGCAATTATTTCCTCGACAACAACAGCACAGGGGCCGGCCCCGAGCTGAAAGACGCGGGCGCCAACGTTACAGTGAACCAGTTCAGCAACACTATCGCGCCGGTCGGCGTCGAGCAGACCGCGACGGGGTATGAGGTCGCCTGGAGAGACACGAGCAACAGCAAATTTCTGTTCTGGAGCACCGACAGCAACGGCAACTATGTCTCCAACCTCCCCGGCGGATGGATGTCGGGCGCCAGCCCGTTGCTGGAATCGCACGAGAACACGCTGCATCAGGATATGAATAACGACGGCGTCGTCGGCCTCCCCTCTGGCAGCACGTTGATCGAGTCGCTGGGAGCGACCAGCCTCGTTCAGGTCGGCAACCATTATTATCTGGAGAGCAACAGCACCGGATCCGGCCCGGAGATTATGTATGGCGGCGCGGCGCTGACCGTGGGCCAGTTCGTCTGGACGCCGTTCGCCGCGGAGCAGACTTCCAGCGGCTACGACGTCGCGCTCACTTACGCCGGCTCCTACGCGTTCTGGAGCGTCGACGCGAGCGGCAACGTCATCACTGGTCTGTCGGGCACCGTGCAATCGTTGGAGCCGACCTTCCAGCAAGACCTCAACGGCGACAACCTGATCGCAATTCCGTCGGCCGGATCGCTGGAATTGTCCGGCGGCAACTCGCCGTCCGTTCAATTCCAGGGCTCGACGGGGACGCTGACCCTCGACTTTTCGAACCTGTTCAGCGGCCAGATATCGGGTTTCACCGGTGCGGGCACCCCGTCCACGTCGGACAAGATCGACCTGAAGGACGTCAACTTCAGTTCGGCCTCGTTCTCCCACAGCTTCAACCAGACGACCGACGTCCTGACCGTCAGTGACGGCATCCACACCGCGAACCTGCATTTCACCGGAAGTTACACGGCGGCGAATTTCAAATTCGTCAGCGACAACGCAGGCGGCACGACCGTGTACGATCCTCCGGCTTCGTCCGCCGGTCCGGCGGCCTCCGGCAATCCTCCGATTGGCGGGGCGCCGGGCCAGGATTTGTTCGTGTTCAACCTCGCGCCGGGCCCAACGCTGCAAACGCCACCGAGCGAGCTGCAGGACGTCCTCAAGGCGCAGGCGGCTGCGGTGCAGGAACTCCTGGGCAATTCTGCCGGAAATGGACCGGAGGCCGCACCACAGAGCGAATTCGGGCTGGGCGGTGTGGCAGTCGTCGACAAGGCATGGCTTGCCCAGCATGATTTCCACGTGAGTTAGCGGTCGGTTCTACTCCACCGCGATCACATCGACGGCGACGCCGAGCTTCTGCTTGGGCGAGCCGACGATGATGCCGTCGACCGGCGAGACGTCGGCAAAGTCGCGGCCGACGCCGAGGATGATGTGATCGCTCTCGACCAGGAGATCGTTGGTCGGATCGAACCCGATCCACCCCATCTCGCCGCCGCACCACAGCGACACCCAGGCGTGCGTCGCATCCGCGCCCTGTAGCCGCGGCTTGCCCGGCGGCGGAATCGTGCGCAGATAGCCGCTGACGTAAGCGGCCGGCAGGCCGAGGCCGCGCAAGCCTGCGATCATCACATGGGCAAAGTCCTGGCAGACGCCGTGGCGCTTGTCGAAGACTTCGCGCAGCGGCGTCGAGATCACGGTTGCCTTCGGGTCGTATTTGAAGCTGCTCCTGATGCGATGCATCAGGTCGACCGCGCCGGCGAGCACGCCGCTGCCCGGCGCAAAACTCTCGGCCGCATAGGCCGTGACCGGCGACAGCACCGGCACCAGCGCGCTTGCGAACACGAAGCCGACCGGCGAGTCCGACCGCAGGCTATTTGCGGCAAAGGCAAGGTCGCGCACGCCCTCCCAAGGTTGGCTTGCGGCGGTGCGCGCCGGCGCATGGCGCGCGACATTGACGCGCGAACGCGAGTCGATGCGCAGATTGCGGTGCGACGCCTCGATCACCACGCTTTCCGTCAAGGTGCCGAAGAAGTCGCGCCGCGAGGTACGCTCCGCGGGCCGCGGGCGAATCTCGACGCTGTGCGAGATCAGCTGCTGCCCACCGCCATTCTGCGGCTCCAGCCGCAGCGAGCAGCGGGCGAAGCTGACCGGCGTATCGTAGGCGTAGGTAGTGACGTGACGGATGTCGTAGATCACGCAAGGCCCGTCAACTTCTCGGGCCGGCTGGCGTTCGGTCCGTGCGGGAAATAATGCAAGCCGATGGCGTCGGCGAGATTGAGCAGCTCCTGCTCCAGCGCAAACAGCGTCTTGGTGTCGAGGGCGGCCGCTTCGGCGGTGGCCAAGGTCGAGCGCACGGACACCGCGAGCCGCTGCGGCCGCTCGATCAGGCCGCTCTCGCGCAGGGCCGGAATGCTGGCGATGTGGTCGTTGAGCGCCTCGACCTGGAAGGCGACCGAGCGCGGATTATAGGGATCGAGCACCGCGAGATCGCGCACCGGCGCCAGCAGCGGCGCCACCAGGTAGCGCGAGCGGTAGGTGATCTGGCAATCGACCAGCGTCAGCAGCACGTCGAGATCCTCGTCGGTCGCTTCGTCATAGCCGAACTGACGCGCGAAGCGCACGGTGTTGACGGCGCGCTCGGCGCGGCGGCCCATCTCGAGGAAGCGCCAGCCGGCGGCGCGGTTCATGTTCTCCTGGGCGAGGCCGGCGAAGCTTGCGAGCTCCTGCAAGGTCAGCTCGGCGGCGCGCACCACGCCGTCGTCATCATCGACCTCCTCCGCCAGCCGCGCGGTCATCTCGGTGATGACCTGCCAGGCGTCGGGCGACAGCCGCTCGCGCAGCGACGTCGCGGTGCGCTGGGCCGATCCCAGCAGCGACAGACAGGAGCCGAAACGTTGCTCGGATTGCAGCGCCTCGACGGCGACCTTCGCAGGCTGCGCGCGCGACACTTGCGTCACCGCGCCCCAGGTGACCAGCATGCGCTGGATACGCTCGGCCGCATGCTGCGCGCCGACCGCGCCCTTGCCGGGATCGCGTTGCTGGGTGATCAGCGTGCGCACCAGCCGCAAGGTGGCTTCGGCGCGCTCGAGATAGCGGCCGAGCCAGAACAGATTGTCGGCAGCGCGGCTCGGCAGCACGCCGGCGATGCGCCGGATGCGAACGGAGTTGCCCGGCAAAAGCGTGCGCGTCGACACCGCCTTGTCGGAGACGACCCAGACGTCGGCAGCGCGGGCGCCGTTGCCCATCGAGACCGCCCGCGCATCGAGATCGGCGGCGATCCGGCAGAACCCGCCGGGCATCACGGTCCAGCCTTGGGGCGTCGCGGCGGCGAACACCCGCAGCACGAACGGGCGCGGCACAAGACGGCCATTGTCCCACACCGGCGTGGTCGACAGCCGCACCAGTTCCTGGCCGACGAAGTCGATGCCGCGCTCGTTGATGGCGCCGACCAGCCGCTCGCGCTCTTTCGCCGGAAGCTCGCTTGCGAGCACCGGGCCGCTGCCGTCGAAAGCGGGTACGCCGCGGCCGTACGCGCTTTCGATCGCGACATCGTCGAGCCGCGACAGCACCTCGTCGCGCGCCGCCTTCTGCCCGCACCACCAGGTCGCGATATGCGGCATCTTCAGGTCCTCGCCGAGCAGCCGGCGGGCGAGCGGCTGCAGGAAACCGAGCAGCGCGCGCGCCTCCAGCACGCCCGAGCCCGGCATGTTGGCGACCACGACGCCGTCTTTACGAAGGACATCGATGAGCCCGGGCACGCCGAGATGCGAGGCGGCATCGAGTTCGAGCGGATCGAGCGAGTTGGAGTTGACCCGGCGGAGCAGCACGTCGAGCCGCTTCAACCCGGCAACGGTGCGGATATGGATGCGGTCGCCGGACACCGCGAGATCGTCGCCCTCGACCAGGAGGAAGCCGAGATAGCGCGCCAGCGTCGCGTGCTCGAAATAGGTTTCGCTGAATGCGCCGGGAGTGAGCAACCCGATGCGCGGCTCGTCGCGGTCGGCGCTGTCACGCAAAGCGTCACGAAACGCCTCGAAAAACGGCGCGACGCGCTCGACATTCATCGACTTGTAAAGTGAGGCGAAGGCACGCGACAGCACCAGGCGATTTTCCAGCGCATAGCCCGCACCCGACGGCGCCTGCGTGCGATCGCCGAGCACCCACCATCGTCCGTCGGGGCCGCGGCCAACGTCGGCGGCGTACAGATTGAGATAACGGCCGCCCGGCGGCTTGATGCCACAGACCGGCCGCAGGTATTCGTTCGAGCCCGCGATTGCGGCTGCCGGGATCGCGCCGTCGGCGACCAGGCGTCCTTCGCCATAGAGGTCGCGCAGCACGCGTTCGAACAGTTCGGCGCGCTGCGCGATGCCGGCGGAGAGTTGCTGCCAGTCGGCCTCGCCGATCAGGAGCGGCAGATGCGACAGCGGCCACAGCCGGTCGGCGCTCTCGCCGGGCGCGCGATAGGTAACGCCGGCCTCGCGCAAATGCCGGTCGGCGGCGCCGAAGCGGCGCTCGATCTCGGCCGGCGAAAGGCCGGCGAAAGCGTCGAAGAAGCGGGTCCAGACCGGCCGCGGGCCATCCTCACCGATATATTCGTCGGGAATGCCCGGCAGGCGGGCATAGTCGCGCGTCCATTGCGCCACCCGGCGATGTGCCGGGCGGGCTCTCGCCGCCGCCCCGCCATCCTGACCCGTGATGTCCGCCATCGACTCGCCCCCTCAAAGGCCCATTGTTCAATGCGGCAGCGGCGTCCTCAAGTCGAGAGTCAAAGGAAATTCGAGGCTGCGCTCCTCGCGCGGCGGGTCGATCCTGCCGGGCGTGTGGCCGTGGTCCTGAAACCGCGCCAGACGGCGGGCTTCCGCCTCGTAAGAATTGACCGGCTTTGTTTCATAATTACGACCGCCGGGATGGGTGACGTGATAGACGCAGCCGCCGAGCGACCGGCCGTTCCAGCTATCGATGATGTCGAAGGTCAGGGGCGCGTGGACCGGAATTGTCGGGTGCAAGCCGGAGGCCGGCTGCCACGCCTTGAAGCGGACACCGGCCACCGCCTCGCCCGAGCGCCCGGTAGCGGTCATCGGCAGCTGCCTGCCGTTGCAGGTGACGACATGACGTCCCTCGACAAAGCCTTCGGCCTTGACCTGCAAGCGCTCCAGCGAGGAATCCACATAGCGCACGGTGCCGCCGCCGGCGCCCTCCTCGCCCAGCACGTGCCAGGGCTCCAGCGCCTGCCGCAATTCCAGCGTGACGCCGCCGTGGTGGACGCGGCCGAACGCCGGAAAGCGGAATTCGAGCTGCGCCAAGTACCACTCCGGCGCGAACGCATAGCCTGAGGTCTTCAACTCATCCAACACGTCAAGAAAATCCTGCCAGATGAAGTGCGGCAACATGAAACGGTCGTGCAGCGCCGTGCCCCAGCGCACGAACTTGCCATCCTGCGGCTCCCGCCAGAGCTTTGCGATCAATGCGCGGACGAGCAACTGCTGCGCCAGCGACATGCGCGGATCGGGCGGCATTTCGAGCGCGCGGAATTCGACAAGGCCGAGCCGGCCGGTCGGGCTGTCCGGCGAGAACAACTTGTCGATGCAGATTTCGGCGCGATGGGTATTGCCTGTGATGTCGACCAGGATGTGCCGGAACAGCCGGTCGACCAGCCACAGCGGAATTTCGCCGCCGGGCGGCGGCACATGGGCGAGCGCGATTTCGAGCTCATAGAGGCCGTCGTGCCGCGCCTCGTCGATGCGCGGCGCCTGGCTGGTCGGGCCGATGAACATGCCGGAGAAGAAGTAGGACAGCGACGGATGCCGCTGCCAATACAGCACGAGGCTCTTCAAAAGGTCTGGCCGGCGCAGGAACGGCGAGTCCTGCGGCGTCTCGCCACCAACCACGACATGGTTGCCGCCGCCGGTGCCGGTATGGCGGCCGTCGATCAGGAACTTGTTGGCGCCGAGCCGGGTCTTGGCGGAGTCCTCGTAAAGGCCGAACGTGATGTCGACCGCCTCGCGCCAGGACCTCGCCGGCTGCACGTTGATTTCGATCACGCCGGGATCGGGCGTCACCTTGATCACCTCGACGCGGGGATCGTAGGGCGGCGCGTAGCCCTCGATGTGCACCTGCATCTGCATCTCTTCGGCCGTCGCTTCAACGGCGCTGACCAACTCGAGATAATCCTCGAGTTTTTCCGCAG
Source organism: uncultured Alphaproteobacteria bacterium (assembly GCA_963794775.1). Taxonomy (GTDB): domain Bacteria; phylum Pseudomonadota; class Alphaproteobacteria; order Rhizobiales; family Xanthobacteraceae; genus Bradyrhizobium. The sequence goes on from CAWCGA010000038.1 coordinate 16,894, forward strand.
GCGGCATGAAGGCGCAGAGCATGCCGTCACGGATTTCGATCGATAGCGCCGTGCGCACGCCGCCGCTCCCCCGCGTCTGCTGCTCCTGTACGGCTTGAGGCGGTGCGCCGGGCGCAGCCGCGGCCTGGTCGAACACCGGCAGATCCTCGCGCGGTGCGAGCGGGTCCTGCTCGTTGATGTAGGGATAATCCTCAGGCGGAATGTAGGGCAGCGAGGAGATCGGCAACCGCAGGCCGAGCGGAGAGTCGCCGGGCATCAGGAACAGGCTGCCGCGGCGGAGCTGCCAGCGTTCGCTTCGCCAGCGCGGCGCTTGCGCGTTCCAGCGCTGGATCGGCAACACGAAACCGCGCGGCGTATTGAGACCTGCGTCGAACACCCGCGCCATCCGCGCGCGCTCCTCGGGATCGGCAAGCTTGCTGTCGCCGGGATCGACGTTGGCCGGCAGCGCCGCTTCCTTCTGCAGCCAATGTCCGGGGTCCTCGAACGCCGGCAGCACGTAATCGCTGTCGAGACCGAGCCTGCTGGCGGTCGCTTCCGCAAAGCGCTCGGCGTCGGCGATATCTGCCGTCTTCGGGTTTTCGATCCTGGCAATCAGCTCCGGATTCTTCCAGATCGGCACGCCGTCCTTGCGCCAGTACAGTCCAAACGCCCAGCGCGGCAGGCTTTCGCCGGGATACCATTTGCCCTGCCCGTAATGCAGCAGGCCGCCCGGCGCAAATCGCGCATGCAGCCGACGGATCAACTCGTCGGCAAGTCCGCGCTTGGTCGGACCGACCGCGGCGACATTCCATTCCGGCGACTCCATGTCGTCGATCGAGATGAAGGTCGGCTCGCCGCCCATGGTGAGCCGCACGTCATGCGCTTTCAGGTCGGCATCGACCTGTTCGCCGAGCGCATCGAGCCTTTGCCAGGACTCGTCGGAGAAAGGCCGCGTGATCCGAGGCGCTTCGCGGATGCGCCTCACGTTCATCTCGAAGGCGAAGTCGGTATTGGCCGCGCCGGCCGTGCCCGAGATCGGCGCTGCCGAGCGGTAATGCGGCGTGGCGGCCACTGGAATGTGCCCCTCGCCGGTCATCATGCCCGAGGTGACGTCGAAGCCGATCCACCCCGCCCCCGGGAGGTAGACCTCGGCCCAGGCGTGCAGATCGGTAAAATCGTTCTCGACCTCGCGCGGTCCTTCGACCGGATCGATGTCGGGGCGAAGTTGAATGAGGTAACCGGACACGAAACGCGCAGCCAGCCCAAGATGCCTCAGAATCTGGATGAGCAACCAGGCCGAGTCGCGGCACGAGCCCGCGGAAGCCGCCAGCGTCTGTTCCGGCGCCTGAACACCGGGCTCCATGCGGATGATATAGCGAATCTTTTTCTGCAGGTTGGCGTTGAGTTCGACGAGGAAATTGACCGTCGAGTCCGCCTCGCGCGGAATGTCCTTCATGTAAGACGCGAGCAGCGGCCCGGGCGCCGTGGTCTCGAGATAAGGCGCAAGCTCCGCCTTCAGCCCATCGGGATACCCGAACGGAAACGCATAGGCATAGGGCTCGACAAAGAAGTCGAACGGATTGACCACGGTCATCTGCGCCGTGAAGTCGACCTCGATTTTCAGCTCGGTCGCCTTCTCCGGAAAGACATAGCGCGCCAGCCAGTTGCCCTGCGGGTCCTGCTGCCAGTTCACGAAATGGTTGGCGGGACTGACCTTGAGCGAATAGCTCAGGACCGGCGTGCGGGTGTGCGGCGCCGGGCGCAGCCGAATGGTCTGAGGGCCGAGGTCGATCGCACGGTCGTATTTGTAATGCGTGACGTGATGTAGTGCGACGTAGATCGACACGGGACAGGCTACTCCGGATGCTTTTTTGAGCAGAACACCGGTCTGACTACGGATCAAGCACTAACAACGGGCATGACGTGCCTATGGGAGGGGCGGAGCGGGATAGCCGCCACAGAAGCTGACACAACACCGGAGGCCGCCGACGACCGTTGAGGACCAACAAGCGACATCGAACTTAACGCAGTCGCACCCGCCCGATTGCGTCGGCATCGCATACGTCGAGCAGCTTCGTGCCCTTGCCGAAGGAATATGCCAGCTTGCATCCACTTGGTGAGAAAACCAGGGTCGCGGAAGCGTTCCCATCGACATTGTCTGTCAATAACTTCTGCCAGCGAGACGTCGGGGACGGTCCGATGAGTTCATAAATTCCAGTTTGTCCGTCCATGACACCCCGACCCCAGACCAATGCAAAGATTCTGCCTTTGATCGGGTATACGGTAAAATTGGAGTAGCAAGCACAACCGCAAGAAAAGCAGCTGCTGATCTTGGAGAAGCCGTACTCCCCAACCCATGGACCGGCTGGCAATTCGATCGACGATTCGAGCGACAGGTCGCGCCCAACCCACCAAGCCTTTAGCGGCCAATCCTTGTTGTTCCACCTCGGGTCAAAGTTCTTCGTAGAAATGTACCATAGATAGCGGTCCGCTTGACTGTCGTAGGCCGACGCCATCTTGGGGTAGTAGGATGCAATCGCCTGATCGCGATGGGAACGCTCGCCAAGCTGAATGGGCTTCACCTCGTTCCCTTTAAAAACCGCAGCCAACAATTCGTCTCCACTCCTGTAGAGGCCAATCTGGTTGGCAAGGCCATGATGAACATAAAATTGTGCGGATCCATAAATGGAGCCCACTTGCGTCCACTCCTTGCCCTGCACCGTTACGGTTTCTGGCGTAAGTTTGCGCGTTTGGGGGCGACAATCGATCGGATTGATCTCAGCACCCACGCCCATCGTTTCTTCGGAGAAGGCTTGTGGTTCAGTCCACTTGACAACCCATGCATTGCCAATCGGCGTATGCGAACCGGCCATCACGAAGAGCGACCAATCATGCGGCGTAAAACATGATGACTCGAACTTCGTCGTAGCTCCATCGACGGGAACTTTGTATAACTCCCTCTGGGATCTATCCCTGAAATCGTAGAGATATACGGTATTGGCTTGACCTGCCAATATTCGGTCTTCGTCGATCCAGCGCAATGGATACGCCGTTAGGGCCGTCGCGATCGACCCTTGTCCATCCGCTTGCTCCGTGATCCCCAACCCCACGAACAAGAACGTGACGACAGAAAGCCATATAGCTAGCGCAGCACGAATTCCCATTTTTGCATGGTCCAAAGCGAAGGCATGATACCTCGACACCAAGTGTATCTTTGGCGGACCAGCGGTGGAAACAGGAATTACAACACCACCCGCCTGCCCTCTTCCGCCGCCCAATAGCCGGCGTAATTCACCTTGATGGTCTCCTGCGCCAGCGCGAGATCGGCGAGCGGCTGCCGGCCGGTCGCGGCGCATTCCATGAAGTCCTGGATTTCCTGCAAGTACCCGCGCGTCCATTCCTCCTCGAGGCAGACGAATTGCCAGCCGGTTTTGCGGTCGACCTTCTCGGTGATGTAGACGTTCGCGAGCTTCTCCTCGCTCGTCTGGTAGCTCATCATGTGATTGTTCGGCGTGATGTTGGCGAACAGCGAGCCGCCGCTGGTATAGGTCTCGATCAGGTTGCGCACGCCGCCCATGATCATGTCGCCGGAGAACACGGTGGCCTTGGTGCCGTCGGAGAAAGTGATCGTGAGCGTGCCCCAATCCTCGACGTCGACCGGATTGGCCTTGATGAAGGCGCGCTCGTCCGGTTTGAGACAGGCCGCGACATTGCCGACGTCGCAGGTCACGCTCTCGGGGCGAATGCTCTCGCCTCGCGCGCGCGCTTCGACCTGCTTGAGATAGAGCACCGCCGAGAGCGGATGGCAGCCCATGCGGATCAGCGAGCCACCGCCGGTCATCGCCCATTCTGCGGCATGTGCCGCATGCGAGCCCGAATGGCTCTCCTCGCCCTTCATGAACAGGATCTTGTCCTTTGTCGCCCGCAACATCTCCGCGGTCTTTGATATCGCCGGCGCGTAGATCCAGTCCTCCGCATACATGAAGAGCTTGCCGGTAGATTTGATTGCCGCGCAAGTCGCATCCATCTCCGCGCAGACGCGCTCATACATCAGCGCCTTCGCCACATGCTTGCCGATCGGCGCCTGATCGCCGTCGCGGCCGAAATAGCCGGCGAACGGCTTTTCGCAGATCACATGCTTGCCGGCGCGCATCGCCGCCACGATCATGGAGGCGTGAAGATTGGGCGGCGTGCAGATGTCGACGACGTCGATGGCGCGGTCGGCGATAACTTCATCGAAGCTGCGATACGTTGCCGGAATTTGATGCTTGCGCGCAAATTCGATGACATGGTCGCCGCGCGCCGCTACCGCCGCAACCTCGACATCGACGCCGTAGACGCGGGCGTAGGCATACATATGCAGCTCGGCGACGAAGCCGCAACCGACCAGACCGACTTTGATTTTTTTCATTGCGGGACCCTGAAGAATGTTCAGGACCGTTTTACCAGAAAAATCGGCGCGTCACTCGATGGTCTCGTCAGCCGTCGCCAGCAGGGTCGGCGAAACAGTGAGCCCGAGCGCTTTCGCGGTCTTGAGGTTGATGACGAACTCGAACTTGTTGGGCTGCTGCACCGGAAGATCGGCGGGCTTTTCGCCCTTGAGTATGCGGTCGACATAGGCGGCAGACCTGCGAAACACGTCGGCGGTATCCGGCCCATAGGCCATCAGGCCGCCATCGCTGGTATACGACCGGTAGACCGAGATCGTCGGCAGTCGCAGGCTGGTCGTGAGGTCGGCGAGTTGCTTCAGGTGTACCTGGTTGAACGGATCGGGCCCGATGATCAGGCCCCGGCCCGCCGATCCGGCGAACTCCCTGACAGCAGACGCCACGTCCTCCGTCGTCCTGACGGGAATCAGTTTTGGGTCGACCTTGCTTTTTTGCGTCTCCTGAACTTCACGGACGAAGTTCGGATAAGGGTTCATGGTATCCGGATTGAACAGAATGCCGGCTTGAGTCAGCCCGGGAGCGACGTCGCTGAGCAGCTCCATCCATTTTCCGATCAGCTCCGGATCGATGAAGGTGAAACCGGTAAAGTTTTCTCCTGGACGCGACAGGCTCTTGACGTGACCGAGACCGACCGGATCCATCGACAACGCAAATACCACGGGGATGGATTCGGTCCTGCCCTTGAAGGCGGCAATCACGCTCGTGCCGTTTGCGACGATCACATCGGGCGAGCTCGCCACCAGCTCCCTGGCATACTGCTGAATTCAGCTCGTTCTTGCCGGCCGACCAGCGGTAGGCGATGTCGACGTTATCGCCCTCGCGCCAGCCCAACTCGGTCAGGGCCATGCGGAATGCCGCAATGCGTGGCGCATTTTCAGCCGAGCCTTCGTTCCCCGCCATCAGCACACCGATGGTACGACGGCGACCTTGTGCGCGGGCGACGACTGGGAGCAGTCCGAGGGCGGCGGATAGTGTCAGGAACTTTCGGCGATTCATTTGCCGCGCAAACTATCAGCTTGCGATATCAGCGCGACCGTTTCGTTGGGTTCCCCCGCCTAACTTTGGTAGGGCGCAATTACGCCGCGAGCTGATTCTCCACCAGCTTGATCCAGAACGATGTGCCGTAGAGGATCGCATCGTCGTTGAAATTATAGGCGGGGTGATGCAAGCCGGCGCTATCGCCATTGCCGCAGAAGATGAATGCGCCCGGCCGCGCCTCCAGCATATAGGAGAAGTCTTCCGCGCCCATCAGCGGCGGCGTCTCGTGGACATGGCCGTCGCCGGCCACGTCGGTGGCGATCCGGATCGCGGTGTCGGTTTGGGCTGCATGATTGACGGTGACGGGATAGCCATGCTCGTAAGTGAGCGCGATGTCGGCACCGGTGATCTGCGCCATGCCGCCGCAGACTTCGCGCACGCGTTTCTCGATCAGTTCGCTCACCTCAGGCGTCAGCGTGCGCACGGTGCCAGCCAGATGCGCGGTCTGCGGGATCACGTTGCGTGCGTCGCCGGCATGGAATTCGCAAATCGAGATCACGGCGGAGTCGAGCGGATCGACATTGCGCGACACGATCTGCTGCAGCGCCTGGATCAGCTGGACGCCGACCATGACGGAGTCGATGCATTTGTGCGGACGCGCGGCGTGGCCGCCATGGCCCTCGATCCTGATGTCGATCGACGCGGTTGACGCCATGATCGGGCCCGGCCTGATCGCAAACGAGCCGATCGGAATGCCGGGGCCGTTGTGCATGCCGTAGACCTGCTCGATCTTGAAGCGGTCCATCAGCCCGTCCTTGATCATCGCCTTGGCGCCGGCGCCGCCCTCTTCCGCGGGCTGGAAGATCACCACGGCATCGCCGGCGAAGTTGCGCGTCTCGGCGAGATAGCGGGCCGCGCCGAGCAACATCGCGGTGTGGCCGTCATGGCCGCAAGCGTGCATCTTGCCGGGCGTCTTCGAGGCATAAGGCAGGTCGGTCGCCTCGAGGATCGGCAGCGCGTCCATGTCGGCGCGCATGCCGATCACCTTGATGTCGCCATTGCCGGCCGGCTTCTTGCCCTTGATCACGCCGACCACACCGGTCTTGCCCATGCCGGTCACGACCTCGTCGCAACCGAATTCCCTCAAGCGATCCGCGACGAATGCTGCGGTGCGGTGCACGTCGTACAGCAATTCCGGATGCTCGTGAATCTCGCGGCGCCAGGCGGTGATATCGGAATGCAGATCGGCGACGCGGTTGACGATGGGCATGGGGTTCTCGTGGGTTGAATGCTGAGCCTCTCTAGCACCCAAACGCGTGCGACCCAACAGCCCAAAAAGCGGCCCTGTTCATACCCTCTGCAACCGACTAATAAAACGGCCCCAATTGCCGGAATTTTATATGATGCCACGCAGGCTTGAAGGTGATTTCGACTACATCGTCGTTGGCGCGGGCACGGCCGGGTGCATTCTCGCCAACCGCCTGTCGGCCGATCCAACTAAACGTGTGTTAATTCTGGAAGCCGGCGGCAAGGACAACTGGATCTGGTTTCACATCCCGGTCGGCTATCTCTTCGCGATCGGCAATCCGCGCTCGGACTGGATGTTCAAGACCGAGAGCGAGCCGGGCCTCAACGGGCGCGCGCTCGCCTACCCCCGAGGCAAGGTGATCGGCGGCTCTTCGGCGATCAACGCCATGATCTCGATGCGCGGACAAGCCGCCGATTACAATTACTGGCGCCAGCTTGGGCTGAAGGGCTGGGCCTATGACGATGTGCTGCCGGTGTTCCGGCGGCTCGAAGACCATTTCCTCGGGGACAGCGAGCATCACGGCGCGGGCGGCGGCTGGCGCATCGAGGCGCCGCGGCTGTCGTGGGAAATCCTCGATGCGGTCGGCGAAGCCGCGCAGGAAATGGGGGTAAAGAAAATCCCCGACTTCAACACCGGCGACAACGAAGGCGTCAGCTATTTCCACGTCAACCAGAAACGCGGACGGCGCTGGTCGTCGGCGCGCGGCTTCCTCAAGCCCGCCTTGAGCCGACCGAACCTGCGGCTGGAAACCCATGTACACGTCGATCGCCTGATCATCGAGCGCGGCCGCGCGGCCGGCGTGCGCTTCATCCAGAACGGCGAGGTGATCGAAGCGCGTGCCAGAGGTGAGGTGATCCTCTCTGCCGGCGCGATCGGATCGATCCAGATTCTGCATCGCTCCGGCATCGGACCCGGCGAGTGGCTGTCGCCGCTCGGCATCGACATGGTGCTGGATCGCGCCGGCGTCGGGCGCAATCTGCAGGACCATCTGCAGCAGCGCGCGATCTACAAGGTGTCCGGCGTGAAGACGCTGAACGAGACGTATTATTCGCTTGTCGGCCGAGGGCTGATGGGGCTGGACTATGCCGTGCGCCGCCGCGGGCCCCTGACCATGGCGCCGTCGCAACTCGGCATCTTCACCCGCTCCGACCCGCGCCGCTCGCGCGCCAACATCCAGTTCCATGTGCAGCCGCTGTCGCTCGACAAATTCGGCGATCCCCTGCATCGCTTCTCCGCGATCACCGTCAGCGCCTGCAATCTGCAGCCGACCTCGCGCGGCACCGTGCGCATCCGCTCGGGCAAGGTGGAAGAAGCGCCGTCAATCGCGCCGAATTACCTGTCGACCAGTGAAGACCGCCAGGTCGCGGCCGATGCGATCCGCACCACGCGGCGGTTGATGAAGCAGAAGGCGCTGGAGAAATACACTCCGGTTGAATTTTTGCCGGGGCCATCGGTCGGCGACGACGACGCCTCGCTGGCGAAAGCTGCGGGCGACATCGGCACCACGATCTTCCACCCCGTCGGCACCGCCAAGATGGGCACCCCCAATGACGCCAATGCCGTGGTCGACGAGCGGCTGCGGTTCTATGGCATCGCCGGCTTGCGCATTGCGGACGCCTCTGTCATGCCGACCATTACCTCGGGCAATACCAACACCCCGACCGCGATGATCGCCGAGAAAGGCGCGGCGATGATCCTTGAGGATGCACGCACGTGAGCCGCTTCTGGAGCCCGGTCGTCCATGATCTCTCGCCCTACGTGCCGGGCGAGCAGCCGAAGCTCGACAACCTGGTCAAGCTCAACACCAACGAGAACCCCTACCCGCCCTCGCCCCGTGTGTTGGCTGCGATATCGGCGGCGAGCGATCGGCTACACCTCTATCCCGATCCCGGCGCCGCCAGCCTGCGCGAGACCATCGCGACATATTATAATGTTGCGCCCGAAGAGGTGTTCGCCGGCAACGGCTCGGACGAGGTGCTGGCCCACATCTTCTTCGGCCTGCTCAAGCACGATGCGCCGCTGCTATTCCCCGATATCACCTACAGCTTCTTTCCGGTCTGGAGCCAGCTCTACGGTATCCGCCATGAGCAGGTGCCCCTCGACGCCGCGATGCGGGTAGAGATCACCGACTACCGGCGTCCATGCGGCGCGATCATCCTGCCCAATCCGAATGCGCCGACCGGCATCGCGCTGCCGCGCGATACGATCGCGCGGCTTGTGGCCGCGCATCCGGACCAACTGGTTGTCGTCGACGAGGCCTATGTCGACTTTGGCGCCGAAAGCGCGGTGCCGCTGGTCAAGCGCCACGACAATCTGCTTGTCGTCCAGACCCTCTCCAAGTCGCGGGCGCTGGCCGGCTTGCGTGTCGGCTTCGCGATCGGTCAGCGGCCTTTGATCGAGGCGCTGGAGCGCGTAAAGGACAGCTTCAATTCCTATCCGCTCGGCATGCTTGCCCAGGCCGGCGCGGTCGCGGCGATCAAGGACGAGGCCTGGTTTGCCGAGACGCGCGGGCGCATCATCGCGAGCCGTGAGAAACTGACGCGCGATCTCACCGGCCTCGGCTTCGAGGTTCTGCCGTCGGCCGCGAATTTCGTGTTCGCCCGCCATCCCAGGCACAGCGGCGCAGACCTCGCGGCCCGGCTGCGCCAGCACGGCGTCATCGTCCGGCATTTTGCCAAGCCGCGGATCGCGGACTTCCTGCGCATCACGATCGGCACCGAAGAGCAATGCGCGCGCCTGATCGAGCTGGCAGCGAAACTGGTCTGATGGCGTAACGCAAAAAAGGAACGGCCGTCCCAGCGCGCAAAGACAGCCGTTTTGCAGTTAGTCGCGAGCGGCGGGACTCAGTGCTGGCCGTGATGCTCTGCGTGGTGACGGCTCGCCTCGTGATGGTGATGCTCGGCATGGCTGGCATGGCCATGCGCGGAATGGGCATGATGCGCGGCCTTCTCATGATCGCCGCCCTCGTAATGTTTTGCGGCCTCGCGATGATGCTTCGCGGCATGCTCGTGATGTTCGGCTGCCTTGTGATGATGGTCGACACCCTTGTGCTCGCTCATGTCGCTCTCCCGGTTTGGCGATTAAAAGTCTGCAAGCGTTACGTGAATCGGCTGACACTTTGCTGACGGGCACAAGACAGGTTTGTGGCGCCTGCGAATGGCGCCCTCACGAAATCGTCATCCGCCGACCGGGTTCCCGGGAATAAAGCCGCGCCCTCCCCAATCAAGCCCCCGAAAGCCCAATCATGGGCCCACGGAGAGAGCGCGATGAGCCATCACGATCACCATGACGACGAGCCCGGCGTCAGCCGGCGCAAGGTGCTGGAATGCATGACCTGGGCCGGCACCGGCGTGCTCTGGACCATTACGGGCGGCGTGCCGCGTTCGCTCGGTCTGGTCGACGCCGCCAATGCGGCCGAGCCCGCGGGACTCACCTTCCTGCAGATTTCGGACAGCCATGTCGGCTTCGACAAGCCGGCCAATCCGAACGCCGCCGGCACGCTGGAAGAGGCAATCGGCAAGATCAATGCGATGCCGAAGAAGCCATCCTTCATGATCCACACCGGCGACATCACCCATCTGTCGAAGGCGGCCGAGTTCGACAATGCCGAGAAGATCATCTCGCAGGCCAAGCTCGACGTGCACTACGTGCCGGGCGAGCACGATTTCCTCGACGAGGAGATCAAGTTCTACAAGGACCGCTACGGCAAGGGCACCACGGGTCCCGGCTACTACTCCTTCGATGCCGGCGGCGCGCACTTCGTCGGCCTCGTCAACGTGGTCGACCTCAAGGCCGGCGGTCTCGGCAATCTCGGCAATGAACAACTGGAATGGCTCGAGAAAGACCTCAAGGGCCGCTCGAAATCGACGCCCGTCGTGGTGTTCGCCCATATTCCGCTCTGGACGGTGTATCCGCAGTGGGGCTGGGGCACCGAGGACGGCGCCCGCGCACTGGACTACATGAAGGGCTTCGGCTCCGTGACCGTGCTCAACGGCCACATCCACCAGGTAATGCAGAAGGTCGAGGGCAACGTCACCTTCCACACCGCGCGTTCCACCGCCTTCCCGCAGCCCGCACCCGGCACGGCGCCCTCGCCCGGACCGATGAAGGTCGAGGACGCCAAGCTGCGCAGCGTGCTCGGCATCGCCAGCGTCAACTTCAAGCAGGGCGATCAACGCCTCGCGATCATCGACACGCCGCTGGCGGGCTGAAAAACAAGAAAAACAAGGACGACGGAAATGACTTTCGCTGCATTGCGCAGCCTCGGCCTCGCCGTGGCTGCAACCCTCCTCCTCGGCATCGCGTCTGCGAGCGCCGAGGAGCTCAAGGTGACCATCGACAACTTCACCTTCACGCCGGCTGAACTCAAAGTGAAGGTCGGCGATACAGTGACCTGGACCAATCACGACGACATCCCGCACACCGTGGTGTCGGCCGGCAAGTTCAGGTCCAAGGCCACGGATACCGACGGCACCTTCTCGTTCACCTTCACCTCCGCGGGCGACTACAAGTATTTTTGTTCGCTGCACCCGCACATGACCGGGATGATCAAGGTTGAGTAACGCCCAAATCCAAGGCATCACAGCGGTCACGGTGATGCCCGGCCGGCTTCCTCCCGCCGGCCGGGCTCACACGCTGTCTGCACATACGGGGCAAGAGGCAAGGCCGGTGAGCACCTCCAACGAAGACCCTGACAAGGCGCGGCGCTTTCGCGAGGCCGCGCTGCCCTATCTCGACGACGTCTATACGCTGGCGCGCTATCTGTTGCGCAGTCCGACCGACGCCGACGATGCCGTGCAGGAATGCTATCTGCGCGCGCTGAAACATTTTCACACCTATCGCGGCCCGGCGATGAAACCCTGGCTGTTCGCGATCCTGCGCAATGTCTGCCGTGCCGAATATGCGCGCCGCTCCTCCGCGCCGGTGACCACGCTCGACGACACGCCGGAGAGCGCCGAGCAGACGCCGATCTGGCATGAAGAACAGCAGACGCCGGAGGCCGCGGTCCTGAAAGACCGCGACGCGACCACGGTCCGCAAACTCGTCGATGCGCTCGCCGAACCCTTCAAGGAGACCTTCGTGCTACGTGAAATCAACAATCTGTCTTATCGCGAGATAGCCGAGGCGGTGGGCGCCCCCGTCGGCACCGTGATGTCACGGCTCGCGCGCGCCCGCGCCATGCTGCGAACGGCATGGCTGGCGGAACAGGAGTAGACCATGACTTGCGACGAAGCAGAGGTCCTGCTCAACGCGCTGATTGACGGCGAACTCGACGCCGGACATGCGCGCGAGGTCGAACAGCATGTTGCGACCTGCCCGCGCTGCACGGCGACACTGGCCGCCTACCGGCAGATGAGCGGCGCAGTCGCCGCGAGTGATTTGCGCTACACCGCGTCCGCCGCGTTGCGCGCGCGCATCGAGGCGTCGCTGCCAAAGGAGCTGCCGTCAAACGTACAGCCGATGCCGACCCGGCGCGGCGTGCTGCGTGGTTTTGCGATGGGCTCCGCGGCCTCCGCGATCGCCGCGACTGGATTGTTTGCGGTCGTGCTACGTAACGACGACCAGAGCCGCATCGAGGCGGAGATCGTCTCGGCGCATCTGCGCTCGCTGCAGGCCGGCCATTTGACCGACGTGATCTCGACCGACCAGCACACGGTGAAACCGTGGTTTGCCGGCAAGCTCGACGTCTCGCCGCCGGTGATCGACCTCACCGCGCAGGGTTTTACCCTGATTGGCGGCCGGCTCGATTACCTCGACGCGCGCGCCATCGGCGCCGTCGTCTACAAGCGCCGCGCGCATGTCATCAACCTGTTCGTGGCGCAGACCTCGAACATGCAGCATAAGCCTGCGAAGACCGAGACCATCCAGGGCTACAACGTCCGCAGCTGGAGCGACCGCGGCCTGAACTACTGGGCCATCAGCGATCTCGGCGCCGACGAGCTGGCGGAGTTCGGCGAGAAGTTCGAAGTTGCCGCGGCGAATAATAAAGAAGGGTAACTCTCTCCGCATCGTCATTGCGAGCGAAGCGAAGCAATCCATTCTACCGCTTGTTGAGAGATGGATTGCTTCGTCGCTGCGCTCCTCGCAATGACGAAGGAGAATACTAAGCCGACTTGCGCACCGCGTTGTCGACCAGCGTCTTGCCGAGCGACCAGATCGCGCCGGGCACCTTGTGACTGCCTGCGATCACGCTGTCGAACGCGGTCTCGATCCACTTGCAGTCGTCATCGCTGATGACCAGCGGCGGCAGCAGCTTCACGGTATGGCTGCCGTGGCCAGCGACCTGGGTGAGGATCTTGTGATCCTTGAACAGCGGCACGGTGATGAGCTGGACGAACAGCCCCTTGTTGGCGGTCTCCAGCATGGTCCACGACGCTTTCAGCCGCAGCGATTTCGGCGGGCCGAATTCGACGCCGATCATCAGTCCCTTGCCGCGCACTTCCTTCATCAGCTCGTAACCCGGCACCATCTGCTTCAAAGCGAGCTGCAGCGCCGCGCCGCGCCTGGCAGCGGCCTCGACCAGCTTCTCGGCCTCCATCACTTCGAGCGTGGCGATGCCGGCCGCCATCGCCAGATCGTTCTTGCCGAAGGTCGAGCCGTGCACGACCGCGCGATCCATCTGGTTGAAGATCTTGTCGAAGATGCTCTTGCGCGTCAGCAGCGCGCCGATCGGCACGTGCCCGCCGGACAGCGCTTTGGCCAACAGCACCATGTCTGGCTCGACATTCCAGTGCTCGATGGCGAGGAAGCGGCCGGTGCGGCCGAGCCCGGTCTGGATTTCGTCGGCAATCAACAGCGTGCCGTATTTCTTGCACAGCGCCGCCGCGCCCGGCAGGAAATCGTCTGAGGGAATGTTGACGCCCTTGCCCTGGATCGGCTCGACGATGAAGGCGGCGACCTCGCGCGATGACAGCGCCTTTTCGAGCGCGGCGAGATCGTTGAACGGGATCGCAATGCATCCCGGCAGCAGCGGCTCGAAACCGCTGCGAAAATTGGAATCATCGGTCAGCGACAGCGCGCCATAGGACAGGCCGTGGAACGAGTGATGGCAGTGCACGATGCCGGGCCGGCCGGTGGCGCCGCGCGCGAATTTGATGGCGGCCTCGACCGCTTCCGCGCCGGAATTGGCGAAGAACGCCTTGTCGAGATACGGCATGTATTTGAGCAGGCGTTCCGCCAGGATGCCCGCAAGCGTCGAGACGTCGAGTTGCACGAGATTCGGCAGATCGGCATCGAGCACGTTCTTCAGGGCCGCGCGCAGCGAAGGATGGTTCCGCCCGACCGCAAAAACGCCAAATCCGCTCAGTAGATCGAGATAACGAACGCCGTCGCGATCATAGAGGTATGCACCCTGCCCCTTCTGGAAACCAACGTCGTAGCCGATCGTTTTGAGGATACGAACGAGCTGTTCATTGAGATGACGCGCATGCATGGAACTGCGTTGCGCTTCGCGTTCCATGAACAACCCGGAAATGTCCAAATTTGAACTCGGCATTCAACTACATACGTCGGTTGATGGTTGTTCCGTCAACTGGAAACGAACAATGCGTCGTTTTGCCCTCATTCGCAGCCCCAAAGCAAGCACAGGTTTGAACTCATGTTGCACCGCCCCCGAAACGTTCTGATGACCGCGCTCACCGCCTCCGTAGTCCTACTGGCGTCCGGCGCCGCCCAAGCCGCCGATCCCACCGGCGACTGGCGGGTGGCCGACGGCGTCGCCAATATCCGTGTCGCGCAATGCGGCGGCAACATGTGGGGCGTGGTGGCCTGGGAGAAGCAGCCGGGCGGGCGCGACGGCAACAATCCCGATGCGTCAAAAAGGAGCAGGCCGACATTGGGCATGCCGATCCTGCTCGACATGAAGAAGAAGGCCGGCGCCGATAGCTGGGAAGGCCAAGTCTACAACGCCAAGGACGGCCAGACTTACTCTTCTTCAATCACGCCTGTTGACGCGGATCATCTCGAAATCCGCGGCTGCGTGCTCGGCTTCCTCTGCGGCGGCGAGACCTGGGCGCGCGTCGCTCCGCCGATCCCGTCAAGCCCCGTCAACAGCATGGCGAAGGGCACCAAATCCAATGCGAAGACGGCAGCCGCGTCGCAAATCACCGGCTCGATCGGCGCGGCGAAGAAGCCAGGCGATGCGGTCGGCGATATCTGCCTACTCGGAGACGTCGCGCGGCTTGCCCATTAGCGCGGGCTGGAACAGCAGCACCGCACAGAGCGTCGTCACCAGTGACAGCGCCAGCAGCTTGCCCATGCTCGACGTGCCGGGATGGCTCGACAGCCACAGGCTGCCGAACGCGGTCGCAGTCGTCAGCGCGCTGAAAAAGATCGCGCGCGTGAGGCTCGACTGCAGCAGGTTCGTCCTGCCCGAGCGCCAAGCCACGATATAATAAATCTTGAAGGCGACGCCGATGCCGAGCAGGAGCGGAAGTGCGACGATGTTGGCGAAGTTGAGCGGCAGCTTGATCAGCACACAGATTTCCATCGTCACCGCGCCCGCCACCAGCAGCGGGATCAGGGTCATCAGCACGTCGGTGATGCGCCGCAATGTGATCCAGAGGATGATGCTGATCACAAGCAACGCGTAGATGCCGGCATGGACGAAGGCCTCGACCACGGTGTCGCCGGACTTCAGGATCGACACCGGTCCGCCGATCGCGGTCGGCTCGGCAACGAGCACGGCGGTAGCGAACCGGCGCAGATTGTCGTTGTCATTGGGGTCGCCCTTCGGCAGCGCCTCAACCCGCATCAACCCGTCCTTGGTTTTCCAGGAATTGACGATATCCGGCGGCAAATTCTCCAGCGTGACCGGCTGCGCCTGCAGGAAGTTCTTCAACTGACCGAGGACGATCTTCAGAGGATCGACGAAGATCGCCTGTGCCTTGTTGCGCGCGGCTTCATCGGAATTGGCAAGCTTCTCCAGCGCGTCGGCAAGTCGGCGCGAGGCGACCGCGCCCGGTCCCTTGTCCTCGCCCGCGGTGTTGCGCAGCGCGTTCACTGAACTCTTGAGTGAGTCCAGGTTTTCCTGATCGGTCGGCGGATCGTCGACCGAGTCCGGATTGAGCGCCGGGCCGAGCACGCGCGCGCCCTGCGCGATCAGTTTCAGCTTGGCCGGCTGGTCCTCGGGTACGAAACTCTCGAGCCGCTGCACGCGCAGCACTTCCGGAAGCTTCGAGAGCTTCTCGTCGATCTTCTTCGCGTCGTCGTCCGAGCGCGTCATAACATTGATGGCATTGGCGCCGGTGTTGGGATCCTTGCGCAGGTCGAGGAAGGTCGCAATCAACTCGGCCTTGGGATTGCGCAGGTTCATCGGATTGAAGTCGAAGTGTAGAAAATAGAGCAGCGGCAGGCCTGCGAGCGCCACCGCAATGGTACTGCCGACGACCGCGTAGCGATGATCCTCCAGGAAACGATCGACCGGCGCGAGGAAGGCATAGCCCACCGGCTCGCTCTCGCCGGGCGGATTGATCAGCTTCAGGATCGCAGGCAGCACCGTGATCGAGGACAGGAACGCGATCAGCATGCCGGCGCCGGCGATCTGGCCGAGCTCGGAAATGCCCTTGTAGTCGGTCGGAATGAAGCACAGGAAGCCGGCGGCGGTCGCCATCGCAGCCAGCGACAGCGGCACAGCGGCGCGACGCGCGCCCTCTATCAACGCTTCGACCAGATTGTCGTTCTTGAAGCGCTCGGAGCGGTAGCGCACCGAGAACTGGATGCCGAAGTCGACGCCGAGACCGACGAACAGCACGGCAAA
Organism: uncultured Alphaproteobacteria bacterium; assembly: GCA_963794775.1. Classification (GTDB taxonomy): domain Bacteria; phylum Pseudomonadota; class Alphaproteobacteria; order Rhizobiales; family Xanthobacteraceae; genus Bradyrhizobium. The sequence continues at coordinate 33,365 of CAWCGA010000038.1, forward strand.
CGCAATCGACAGCAGGTTCAGCGATCCCACCAGCATCAATCCGACCGCGGTCGTGATCGAGAGTCCAATGAAGAGATTGGCGAACACCGCGAAGATGATCTTGCCCGAATGCAGCGCCATCCAGAGGATGACCAGCACGACCAGCACCGTGCCGACCCCGTTGACGATCGCGCCGTCCTGGACGGTCGCATATTCCTCGTTGGCGATCGGAACCGGTCCGGTCAGCCGCACCCGCGCCTGGTACTTGCCGGCGAAATCCAGATCGGCGGCGGCCTTGCGGATCGCGTCGGTCGCATCCTTGCCAGGCTCGAGCGCGGCGTAGTCCATGATCGGCTTGAACTCGATGAAGGCGCGCTTGTCGGAATCGGTCAACCCGTCTTTGCTCGTCAATTCCCGCCAGGAGAACGTCCCGGTTCCCTTGGTGTTGACGTCCTCGACGGTCTTGGCGATCAGGTTGAAGGGCCGCGCGGTATTGTCGAGCTTGACCTCGCCGCGCTTGACGCCGGCAAGTCCCGTCTCCAGCGCGCCGGTCAACCCGCGGATCGAGGGATCGCCGGCCATGATCTCGATCAGCGGTGCAGCCTGCTCGAACTGGTCGGTGATTTGGGCGACCTCTTCCTTGGGCAGGAACAACAGGCCGTTCTTCTCGAAGAACTCGCCCGAACCGAGCGGCTGCAGCGAGATGAAGTTCTTCTTGTCGTCCTTGAGCTTTGCCTCGAGCGCTGCGGCAGCGGAACTGGTCAGCTCAGGGGTGGCCGCTTCGACCACGGCCAAAATGGTGCTGTCGCGATCGAACGCCTTGTCGAACTGAACGTCGCGCTGGCGCCAGTCCATCCGTTCCGAAATCAGGGTGTTGATGTCGGTGTTGATGGCGAAGTGGTTTGCGGTGTAATAGCCCCCCGCGATCGCCAAGCCGAGACCGACCAGGAGCGTCAGGGTGGCAAAGCGGGTGCACGTTCTGACGATCCAGACGACGATGCTTGTCAGCACTTCAATTCTTTCTAATGTGATCAGCCTGCCGGAAACGCCCGCTGTCTAGCGGAGTTCCGTCAGGCAAGCTAACCTTGAGGTAGGGCCAATTCCGGCCTCGGGGACTCTGTCAGATCCAGGGAAATGGGGTGGAACCGTTGGCGAGGCTGATATAGCTGCCTTCGTTGCCGGTAAAGTGACGAACGAGTGAGGGATCAAGAGCTTAATCCAGCTCGTTTTATTGTAATGTATCTAAATACCATTCAGGCGTTTACCCTCTGCGCGGTCGCTTGCGGCCTACGCCTTTTCCAACTGATGTATTTTTGACACAAAGCCCTGCGCTTCCATCCCTTCCCCAATGGGATCAGCGACAGGGTGGTTGCGGATATGGAACAATCCATAGCGGCGCCAACGAAAAAGGGACGAGTGAGCGATCTTGCGTAATGGACAGGCCATCGACGTGTATCTGGCGCAGCCGCGCGGCTTTTGCGCGGGCGTGGTGCGCGCCATCGAGATCGTCGAGCGGGCGCTCGAGAAATACGGTCCGCCGGTCTACGTTCGCCACGAGATCGTGCACAACAAATACGTCGTCGAGAGCCTGAAGAACAAAGGCGCGATCTTCGTCGAGGATCTCTCGGAAGTTCCCCCGAAAGCGGTGACGGTGTTTTCCGCGCATGGCGTGGCGCGCAGCGTCGAGGAAGAAGCCGCGGCACGGGGCTTGCCTGTGCTGAATGCCACCTGTCCGCTGGTCACGAAGGTTCACAATCAGGGCAAACGCTATATGTCCAAGGGCCGCGCCCTGATTCTGATCGGCCATGCCGGCCATCCCGAGGTCGAGGGAACCATGGGCCAGGTTCCCGGCCCCGTCCTGCTGGTGCAGAACGTCGACGAGGTCGCGGAACTTTCACTGCCCGCGGAGACCCCGGTCGCCTATATCACCCAGACCACGCTGAGCGTAGACGACACCAAGGACATCATCGCGGCTCTTCACGCGCGTTTTACAGACATTCAGGGACCGGACATCCGCGATATCTGCTATGCGACCCAGAACCGCCAGTCGGCGGTCAGGGACCTGAGCAAGCTGGTAGATGTGATCCTGGTGGTGGGCGCCGCCAATAGTTCCAATTCCAACCGTCTGCGCGAAATCGGCACCGAAGCCGGCGTCGCGAGTTATCTCATCGCAGATGGCAGCGAGCTCAACCCGGACTGGCTCACGGACGCCAGAACTGTCGGCATCACTGCCGGCGCTTCTGCGCCCGAAGTTCTGGTCGACGACGTCATAGCGGCGCTCAAGCGCATCAGGCCGGTGTCGGTATCGGTGCTTCCCGGACGGGAAGAGAACATCGAGTTCCGGCTGCCGGCAGAGCTTGCAGCGGGCTGATCCAACCAAAAAGAAAGTATGTAATGGCAATCCCCTACTTCAAGGAACTGCGCATCGGCGGTTATATGATCAAGCAGAGACTGCTTGGCCGCAAGCGCTACCCGCTCGTTCTGATGCTGGAACCGTTGTTTCGCTGCAATCTGGCCTGCGTCGGCTGCGGCAAGATCGACTATCCCGACGCGATCCTCAATCGCCGCATGAGCGCGCAGGAATGCTGGGACGCGGCCGATGAATGCGGCGCACCGATGGTAGCGATCCCCGGCGGCGAGCCGCTGATCCACAAGGAGATCGGCGAGATCGTGCGTGGCCTCGTGGCGCGCAAGAAGTTCGTCTCGCTCTGCACCAACGCGATGCTGCTGGAGAAGAAGCTCGACCTGTTCGAGCCGTCGCCCTATCTGTTCTTCTCGGTGCATCTCGACGGCCTGAAGGACCACCACGACAAGGCGGTGTCACAGAAGGGCGTGTTCGACCGCGCAGTCTCCGCGATCAAGGCGGCGAAAGCGCGCGGCTTCACTGTCAACGTCAATGCCACCATCTTCGACGGTCATCCTGCCGAAGAGATCGCAAAATTCCTCGACTTCACGACCGAACTCGGGGTCGGCGTATCGATGTCGCCGGGCTATGCCTATGAGCGCGCGCCCGACCAGGAGCACTTCCTCAACCGCACCAAGACCAAGAAGCTGTTCCGTGACGTCTTTACGATGGGCAAGGGCAAGAAGTGGAACTTCATGCATTCCGGCCTGTTCCTGGATTTCCTTGCCGGTAACGAAGAATACGAATGCACGCCGTGGGGCATGCCCGCGCGCAACATCTTCGGCTGGCAGAAGCCGTGCTATCTGCTCGGCGAAGGCTACGCGAAAACCTTCAATGAGCTGATGGAGACCACGGATTGGGATTCCTACGGCACCGGCAAATATGAAAAGTGCGCCAACTGCATGGCGCATTGCGGTTACGAGCCGACCGCCGCACTGGATGCGGTGGCGCATCCCTTGAAGGCGATGAAGGTGGCGCTGCGCGGCGTCAGGACCGAAGGGGAGATGGCGCCCGAGATCGATCTCTCAAAGCAACGGCCGGCGCAGTACATCTTCGCCGAGCAGGTGCAGAAGAAGCTTTCAGACATTCGCCGCGACGAGGCCCTCGCCGCCCGGCAGAAAGCCTCGACAGCCGCGTAGCGAGCGTAGCGCGCGGTTGAAATCGATCCCCGTCGAGACCAGCGCCCGCAAGCTGCGCGGATTGCGCACCACGCTGCCCATGATCCGGACCAGATCGAGGTCGCCGTTCGGCTTGATCGCCTTGCGCGCGACTACTGGCAGCGCGCGGTGGGCGGGATCAGAGATCACCCGCAGCGCGGCAAAGGGGATAGAGGCTTCGGCGGCATAGGCTGCGGCGATATGGCTCTCCATGTCGACCGCGGCGGCGCCGGTCTCGGAGTGCAGCGCGGCCTTGCAAGCGCTCGCCGCCACGACCTCTTCGACCCCGGCGAGCAGGCCCCTGACCACCCGGCGGCGGCCCAGCGCAATGCTCGCGATCTGGTCTTCCGTGAGCGAAAGACCGGCAAGCCAGCGGGTGTCGCCCGCCATCACTTCGGTCGCGACCACGATGTCGCCGGATTTCAGGGAGGGATCGAGACCGCCGGCCACACCGAACGAGATCACGCCGCGGATCGAGGTCGGATCGAGCGTGGTCAGCAACGCGCGCAACTGGTTGGGATCGCTGGACGAGCAAATGACGGCCATGCCGGGCCCAGCCGCAATGCGGGCCTCCTGAACAAGACCGGTCACAATCAAGATCGGCCGCGGGTCCACCCTACCCCCGGCCGCGCCGTCCCTCGCCCCCAACCTCACATCCCGACCCCTGCCACCCTGCTGTTGGTGTTTTTCAGATTCCGATACCGCGCCAGAGCCCAAAGCGGAAAGAACTTTGGATAGCCATGATAGCGTAGGTAAAACACGCGAGGAAACCCTGTTGCCGTGTAGCGCTGCTCATCCCACAGCCCTTTTTCGGTCTGTGTTGTAATTAGGCACTCGATACCCCGGAGAACTGCGGGGTTTTCAACCTCGCCCACCGCCATCAGTGCAAGCAAAGCCCATGCCGTTTGCGATGCGGTAGTGGGAGCGCGCTCTAACCCGTTGTAATCGAGCCGATAGCTGATCGCATCTTCACCCCAACCGCCATCCTGGTTCTGCACCGAGACCAGCCAGGCCACCGCCTTTCGTATCATAGGGTCCTGACGATCGACGCCGGCAACATTCAGTGCGCACAGCACCGACCAGGTTCCGTAGATGAAATTCATGCCCCAGCGGCCGTACCAGGACCCTTCCGGATGCTGGGTGCGCCGCAGATAGTCGATCGCCGCGGCCATCTGGCTGTTGCTGGCCGCGGTCTCGCCGAGCTGCGCCAGCATCGAGACGCAGCGCGCAGTGACGTCCTCGGTCGGCGGATCGAGCAGCGCGCCATGGTCGGAGAAGGGAATGTTGTTGAGATAATATTCGAGATTGTCGACATCGAAGGCAGCCCAGCCGCCGTCGCGGCTCTGCATGCCCTCGATCCACTCGACGCCGCGCACGATCGCCTCGTCATACTCCTTGGTGCCGGTGGCGCGCCGCATCCGGTCCATCGACATGACGACGACGGCGGTGTCGTCGAGATCGGGATAATGCGCGTTGTTGTACTGGAAGGCCCAGCCCCCCGGCCGCACGTCGGGCCGTTTCACCGCCCAGTCGCCCTTGAGGTCGAGCACCTGTTTCGGCACCAGCCAATCCAGGCCGCGCTTGGCAGCCAGCTCGGCGGTCTCTCCGCCGGCCTCCATCATGGCTTGGCAGCTCAGCGTGGTGTCCCACACGGGTGAGACGCAGGGCTGGCAATAGGCCTCGTTGTCGTGGATCACCAGGAGCTTGTCGATGCCGCGCCGCGTGATTGCGCGCGGCGGATAATCCTCTCCCTTGCCGAGCGCGTCATAGACCATCACGTTATTGGCCATCGGCGGATAGATCGCGCCCATGCCGTCTTCGCCGTTGAGCCGCTCCTCGATGAAAGCGAGCGCTTTCTCGATGGCGCGGGCGCGCAGCCTCTTCGGGAACAGCGGTTCGAGGACGCGCAAGGCACGGTCGAACGCGCTGAACAACGTGAACCAGGCCCAGCTCTGATGCGGCGCCTTTGCCGAGGTGCCGATGGTCTTCGGATCCTGCAGGAACAATTCGTCGATGCCGACGCCTTTGGCGTTGCGCGCAAGCGGCTTCAGCACCGCCAAAATCATCAAGGGAACGATGGTGGTGCGCGCCCAGTAGGAGATCTTGTTGAGGTGGAACGGCGACCACATCGGCAGCAGCATGATCTCGATCGGCAGCACCGGCACGCTACGCCAGGTCGTGACGCCGTACATCGCGAGTGTGAAGCGCGTGAAGACATTGGCATTAATCGCGCCGCCGCGGGAGCGGATCGCCTCGCGGGCGCGCGCCATATGCGGCGCGTCGACCGGATGGCCGATCATCTTGAGCGCGAAATAGGCTTTCACGCTGGCGCTTATGTCGAACGGCCCGCCTTCGATCAGTGACCAGCCGCCATGGGGGCCCTGCCGGCGCATGATGTAGTTTGCGATCTTGGCTTCCAGCACCGCGTCGACCGGTTCGCCGAGATGGTGGCGCAGCAGCACATATTCCGCCGAGATGGTGTCGTCGGCCTCGAGTTCGAACACCCAATGGCCGTCGGCCTGCTGGAGTCCGAGCAGCGCGTCGGCAGCCGACGCAATGCTCTTGTTTAGAGCGCTGCTTGCCGTGGCCGTCGCCTGGTCTGCTGCTTGAATCGACATCGACAAGAACTCAACGCATCGCGAGGACGAGATCGGCGGCGCGGTCGCCGGACCGCACCGACCCCTCGATGGTCGCAGGCAACCCGGTATCAGTCCAGTCGCCCGCGAGGAAAAGATTTTTGAACGCGGTCGCGGCCTTCGGGCGCAGCGCGTTCTGTTCCGGCGTCGCCTCAAATGTGGCGCGGCGCTCGCGCACGATCTGCCAGGGCGGCAGCTCGCCGGCAACGCCGGCCCCTTTGCAGACGTCGTACCAGATCGCCTCCGCCAGTTCCTCGCGCGGCAGGTCGACGAGGCGGTCGCCTGCGCTGATGGTCACCGAGAAGCGCCCAGGAAATGCGAACAGCCATTCGACGAGGCCGCCGACCACGCCCAGAATCGGCGGCGCATCGCGCGGCGGGTCGAAGCGGAAATGCGCGTTGACGATGGCGCGGAATTTGGTCGGCGTCGGCAATCCCGGCAACAAAGTGGCGGCGGCGCGCGGCGGCACCGCCATCACGATGGCGTCGTCGGCACCGAGCGCGACCTCGTCGCTGCCGAACTTCAAGCCGGTGATGCGATCACCGCCTGTTGCAAGCTCGCGCAATTCGTGACCGAGCGAAACGCTCGCACCCCTGTCCTGCAATAGCTTCACTGCGGGCTCGATCAGGATGGCGGACAGGCCGTCGCGCGCGATCAGGGGCCGGCAAGCCTGACCGCCTGCAAGCAGCGTCTCGCGCACGATGGCGCCGGCAAGCCCTGCCGACCCGATCGGCGGATCGACATTGAGTGCTGCGAGCAGCAGCGGCTGCACCAGCCGCTGATACAATGTGCCTTCGCAGCGGATGGTGTCGCCGACCGTCTTGCTGACGGGCGCCCAGACCAGCGGCGCGAGGCCGAGATAATCCAGCACGCCGGTGTCGGGCACGCGGCGGCTCTCGTCGAACACCCAGAGCGGCAATCTGGAGTCGCCGAGATCGAGCAGCCAGCGCTGGCCGGTCGCGAGATCGACAAAGGGAAACTGCGCAGACTTCGGTCCGATCAGGCCGGCCTCGGTGCCGATCGACTTCGCATAAGCAAGCGCGTGACGGTTGCCGGACAACAGCAGATGATTGCCGTTGTCGATGGTGAGATTGGTCGCGGCGTCGAAATAGGAGCGGCAGCGGCCGCCCGCCTGTTGCGTGGCCTCGTGGACGTGCACGCGATGGCCGGCATTGGTGAGCCGGACGGCTGCGGACAGGCCCGAGATTCCGGCGCCGATGATGTGGACGGTTTTGGGCATCAGATGAATGCGTAACGAAGGACGATGGCGAGCTTTGTGATTTTACTCACGCGGACGGGATCGCGCGGCGGCGCAAATCCGCGCGCGATCAGCAATTGCAGGATCGAGCTGTAGTACTTCGACATGATGCGCGGGGCGCGCACGATGCGTCGCGGGCTGCGCGCCATGATGTCGTCGGACCTGGCAAAGTGCATGCGCGCACGCTCGACCAGCGGCGCGCAGACATCAGGCAGGCGAGGATCGTCGGCAACATCGAGTGGATTGGTCTCGGTGATGTCAGCCTCATGGAGCAATTCGCGCGGCAGATAGAGCCGGCCGAGACCGGCGTCCTCGTCGATGTCACGCAGGATGTTGGTGAGCTGCAGCGCGCGGCCGAGATGATGCGCGAGCTCGATGCCGTCGTCCTCACGCAGGCCGAACACGCGCACCGACAGCCGGCCGACGGCGCTCGCCACCCGATCGCAATAGAGATCGAGCATCGCAAGATCGGGCGCGCGGATGTCCTGCGGCACGTCCATTTCCATGCCGTCGACGATGGCGAGGAAATCGGCGCGCTGCAGGTCGAAACGCTTGACCGATGTCACGTAATCGGCAAGCCGCGCCGGCGGCGCGCCGCGATAGAGCGCATCGATGTCGTCGCGCCATTGCTGCAGCGCTGCGAGCCGTTCGTCGCGCGGCCCGTCGGAATCGGCGATGTCGTCGACGTGGCGGCAAAAGCTGTAGATCTGGAACATCGCCTGCCGCTGCTCGGCGGGCAGGATGCGCATCGCGGCGTAGAACGAGCTGCCGGACGCAGTCGTGCCGTGATCGGGACTGGCGGTGGCTTCCAGCGTCATGCGCCGGCAACCGAATTGGAGACGGGATGCTGGCCGGCCGCGCGGCGCGCGGTCTCGGCCGCGACCGCAGCCAGCGTGAAGGCAAGCAGCTCGCCCTTGCCGAGATGCACGCGCTCGCTCAGGGGATCGCGCGCCTTCAACATGCGCACGATCCGGTCGGCGAACGACTGGATCACGGCGATCTCGAGCCCAAGCCGGAAGTCCCTGACCTGTGAGGCAAGCGGCCTTCCTTCGTTCAGCAATTGCTCGGTCTTGCCGGCCAGCACATGCAGGCATTGCAGCAGCGCGGGCGGCGCCTGCACCAGTCCCAGCATCTCGACCGAGGCGCCGGCAGCTGCCAGCGCGTCGCGCGGCAGGTAGACGCGGTTGAGATCTTTGAAATCCTTGCCGCAGTCCTGCAGATGATTGTTGACCTGCAGGCCCGCGCAGATCGCGTCCGAGGCGGCCCAGGTGGAGGTGCTCTCGCCATGGACGTCGAGCACGAAGCGTCCGACCGGCATCGCCGAATAACGGCAATAGTGGATCACCTCGTCCCAGTTCTCGTAGCGCAGCTTGGTCACGTCCATGCGGAATGCGGTGAGCAGGTCGAGCGCGTGGCGCGGCGGCATCGACCGCTCGGCAAGCGCGGTCCGCAAGCTCACCGCTTCCGTCTCGGTGTCGCCCTCACCCAACAGCTCGGCCTCGAGCAGATCGAGATAGCGCAGCTTCTCGGCCGCATCGAGCGTGGCATGATCGGCGATGTCGTCGGCGGTGCGGACGAAATTATAAAATGCGAGGATCAGCACGCGGTGGCGCGGCTGGATCAGCCACGACGCCACCGGAAAATTCTCGTCCCGGTGTGTTTTGCCGGATCGTAATTCGCTCGCAGTGGTCATCGGGGAACTGGAAACTCGCGTCGGGTTCGGAGTTCCCCATATAGGCGAAGACGCCGCCAAAACCAATGTTTTAGCGGCGCCGAAAAGGCCTGCCCTCGCCTTCCTACTGCCCGTGGCTCCTGAGCACCGCGTCGCAAGCGGCGCTGATCCTGGGGCGGTTCTGCTGGAAGCACGCCAGCACTGCGAGGTCACCCTGGGAGATCACGTTGCGGCAGAAGCGCTGCGCATCACGCGAGCATGCCGCTTGCTCCTGCGGCGTGCCCATCGACCCCTGAGCGGAGGCGGCGGTGGACAGCGCAAGCGACGACAGGGTGATGGCGAGGAGAAATTTACGCATCGTGTTCCTTCATTCTGACAACAGGGATGATTTCAGCCCCGGTTATGCCGGAGGCCTGCGCCGGCAGATGGTTTGGGATGGAGGCCCGCGAACCGCGCGGACGACTTAAGAAACACCGGGAAATGCGGCCAAATTTACGATGGCTCGCGATTGCGTGGGGCGGTGCTTCGACCGCGCGTTGATTGGCACATATAAACGCCTGATACTAGGCGCTAATTTGGCCATTAGCGATTTTCGCCTTCGGCTGTTGCAAGCCTGCACGGGCCCGCTACAAGTTCCTTTGAACCTAACAGTTTAACGGCAACACTAAACCATCGATGTGGCGAGACGTACCTCGGCTGAGGACGTCATTTTTGAACGGGAAAACTCGACATGAAATTGTTTGGCTTCAGTCTTTCTGGACAGGCAATCACGGCTGCGGGCGTCGGCGCTGCGCTGATGCTCTCGGTGGCGGCTGGTCGTGCCCAGTCGGGCGGCCCGTTTGCCGGCTTCGACGGTGAATGGTCCGGCACTGGAACGGTCTCGCTGGCCAGCGGCACAACCGAGCACATCAAGTGCAGGGCCAATTACAAGGTCAATCCGAATGGCATGAGCCTGAAGCAGACGCTGGACTGCGCCAGCGACAGCTACAAGTTCGACCTCACCAGCGACGTCACCTCCAACGGCGATCGCATCTCCGGCAACTGGGCGGAGAAGAGCCGCAACATCTTCGGCAACCTGCAGGGTACCGCCGGCGGCGGCACCATCGAGGTGTTCGTCGAGGCCAACGGCTTTGCCGCTAATTTGACGCTGCACACCACCGGCACCAAGCAGACCGTGCAGATCTCGTCCAAGGGCGAGATCCGCGGTGTGAGCATCACGATGACCAAGGGCTGAGGCCCGAACGCTGAAGTTAAGGTAAAGCTTCAAGCCCCGGCCTCGCGCCGGGGCTTTTGCTTACCTGCGCGGAACATCAGCGCTCACGCGTCCAATAGCTTCCGCACCATGGCGCCGAGCCGCTCGGCGGCCACCGGTTTCTGGATCAACTCGACGCCAGGGTCGAGCCGGCCCTGATGCACGATCGCGTTGCGCGAATAACCGGTCATGTAGAGCACCTTCAGCCGCGGCATCGCGGCAAGTGCGGCTTCCGCCAGTTGGCGGCCGTTCATGCCGGGCATGACCACGTCAGTGAGCAGCAGCCTGACGTCGGGATGATCGCGCAGCAGGCGTAGCGCGGCATCGCCATCGCCCGCCTGCAGCGCCTTGTAGCCAAGCGAGCTCAATGTCTCCGCGATATAGGCGCGCACGTCATCGTCATCTTCCACCACCAGCACACATTCATGGCCGCGGGCGGGCGGCGCGCTCGCGCCCACATCGTGATCGGTCATCGCACCGTAATAACGCCGCAGATAGAGCTTCACCGTCGTGCCCTCGCCGGTCTCGCTGTAGATGCTGACATGGCCGCCCGATTGCTTGACGAAGCCGTAGACCTGGCTCAAGCCGAGGCCGGTGCCCTGCCCGGCCGGCTTGGTAGTGAAGAACGGCTCGAAGGCGCGCGCCATGACGTCATCAGTCATGCCTGAGCCGGTGTCGGAGACCGAGATCATCACATATTGTCCCGGCTGGATGTCGGCCTTGTCGTGACAATAGGCCTCATCGAGGAAGCAATTGCTCGCCTCGATGGTGAGCTTGCCGCCGGTCGGCATCGCGTCGCGCGCGTTGACCGCGAGGTTGAGAAGCGCCGACTCCAGCTCCGCCGGATCGACCTCGACCAGCCACAACCCGCCGCCACCGACCACTTCCAGTTCCACCTGTTCGCCGAGCGCGCGCCGCAAGAAATCCGACAGGCCTTGCATCAGCTGGTTGACGTTGACCGGCGCAGGGCTCAGCGGCTGCTGCCGCGAAAACGCCAGCAACCGCTTGATCAGCGTGACGGCGCGTTGTCCGCCATGGATGGCGTTGTCGATGCGGCGCTTGATGCCGGCATCGGCGTCGCGGAGCTGACGCTGCAATCCCTCGAGATTGCCGAGGATGATGGTGAGCAAATTGTTGAAATCGTGGGCGACGCCGCCGGTCAGTTGGCCGATGGCGTCGAGCCGCTGCGATTGCCGCAACGCCTGCTCGGCCTTGGTGCGGGCATCGACCTCGGCATAGAGCGTCTGCGTCCGCCGAAGGATGAAGAACAGCATGGCGAACATCAGGAGCGTGGCCGGCAGGCCGAAGATCAGATGATAGGCCAAACCCACAATCCACTCCCGGCGCAACGTTGCATCCTCGATGCCGGCGCTGAGGTAGAGCGAGGTTCCTTCGAGGCGCCGAACGATATAGCGGCGTTCGATCTGGTCGATCGGAGACAACGAGCGGTAGGCTCCGCCCTCGGGATGTACTGCGATCACGCGGTGAAAGTTCGTATTCGCGTCCAGTTTGTCGGGCGCCCCAGTGGGGACCTTCGGATAGCGCGCGAGGAAGGCGCCATCGCTTCTGATCAGCGCATATTGCAGGCCCTGCGTGTAGGCGAGCGTCGAGTAGAACTGGAAGAAATTGCTGGGAAGCACCGAGACTTCGAGGACCCCCACCAACGCTCCGTTGACGACCAGCGGCCGGCTCATCGTGAAGAACGGTTCGGCGCCGAATGACGAAGGATAGACCCGCCCATAATAGATGCTGCCGCCACTTTGCAGCGTTCCCGTCATGAAGTCGCGGTCGGCGAAGCTTTCCTCCGGTGGCGGATGCCTCGACGAAGTTGCAAGCGGGCGGCCATCGGGAGCGTAGACCCAGATGGATTGCACGGCTGCCACCGCGTTCGTCAGGTCGGCGAAGCCGTCGTGGATCCGCTCCTCGTTGGCGAGCAAGCCGTTCGTGTCCATGCCGGCGACCAGTTCGGCCGCGCGGCGCATGATGAGGCCGACCAGTTCGAAATCCTTCGCGGCCTCCTCCTGCTGGATGTCGAGCGACCGCGTCAGGCGTTCGTCGGCGAGTGCCGAGATGCTGCGGTACGACGACCATGAGGCAAACAGGAAGAGAACCAGCGGAAAAATCAGTGCCGCCGCCATCGCCAACCGGATCAGCCGGATTGTCAGCGCGCGTGACTGCACACGGCCTCCTGCAACGAGTCAGTTGTGTCGGATCAATCTGAAGCGCGGCAGCGATGAAAGCAACAGCGTGCCGGGCCCGGAACCGGTTGCTCGCGGAGTTCGATCTAGCCTTCCCGCACGCCTCGCGCAGCCCAGGCGTTGGCGAAATAGGTACGAGGCCCGTTCGGCGAACCGTCGAGATAGGCAAGCCGCAACGCGCTCTTGAACTTGTCCTTTTGCGCGGCTTCGAGGCCGGAGACATAGACGGCAAAAGCACTCTCGCGGCCCTCGAACGGCGCCCAGAAATCCTCGAAGTCGGTGAAGCTCATGGGGATCGTGAGGACGGTCTCCTGCACATTTTGAAGACCGGCCGTCTTGAACTCGCCGGCAATGCCTCCCTGGCGGGTGATCGGCCGGGACATGGTCTGGCGGCGCGCCTCTACAGCCTTCGGATCGAGCGCGGCCGCCGTATCCCAGAACATGCGGCCGAACACCAGACCGCCGCGCAAATCCCACATACACGCGGCCACCGTCCCACCCGGCTTCGTCACGCGCACCAGCTCGCGCACGGCGCGTTGCGGCTCCGGGATGAACGCAAGCACCAGCATCGACAGTGTGAGGTCGAATGTGCCGTCTGCGAACGGAATCGCGCAGGCGTCGGCGGTCTGAAAATTGATGCGATGGTCCGCTCCTCGCGCCTTTGCGTAAACGATATAGGGGGGCGAAAAGTCGAACGCCTCGATCGACGTCAGGCGCGGGTTCTTTGCAAGCTCCATGGCGAGGTTGCCGGTGCCGCAACCGACATCGAGAACCTTTCCGGCTGCATGAGGCGCAGCGAATGCGATGAGCAGCGGGGCCAGCGACCGGCTGTGACGCCCCATCTGCAACTCGTAACCTTCGCCGCTTCCGGTCGGGAAGGTCGAATTTCCCGGGTCAAGCGATGATTGCGCTACAGTCATCAGCCGAGCCTACCCCAGCGCGTTGCCGCTTTTGCCGCCGTTCAGCTTCTCCCTGAGATTGATCAGCCACATTGCGGTCGGCCGCAGGATGAAGAGGTCGGCGACGAGCGCTGCCACCATCGAGAAGGCGCTGAGCCAACCGAACAGCCGCAGCGACGGCAGGTCGGAGAACACGGTGACGACAAGTCCGCTGGCCAGCACCAATGTGGTCAGGATCAGCGCGGGGCCGACCAGCACCGTGGCGCGTTCGACCGCGATATCGGAGGTGACGCCCGGCTTGCTCTCCAGCCGCAGGCGGTTGAGGAAGTGGATGGTGGCGGAAAGCCCGAGGCCGAACGATACCGTCAGCGCGACCACGCTTGCGAACTGCAATCCCTCTTTCAGGAGGTAAAGCAGCGTGCCCGACATCACCACCGGGAAAATGCCGGGCAGGATGCAGGCCAACATCACGACCCAGGAGCGGAATGCGAGCCCGATGAAGATCGCGACCAGTGCGAATTCCACGGTGAGCCCGCGATTGAGCTTCTCGATCATGCCGGACGAGTTGCGCGCGGCGATGGCGGCAAGGCCGGTGACGGCGATCTCGTAGCCGGGATGCTTCTGGCGGATCGCGTCCAACTGGTTATCGAGCTTGTCGACGATCGGCAGCAGCTGGCTGGAATCGATATCGGGCACGCGGCCCGCGATCACCACCGCGTCCTGCTTTTCGTCGATGAAGCGCCGTATCAAATGCTCGGGGATGACACTGACGTATTCCTTCAGCGTCGCGACGTCGTTGGTGCCGGCCTTTTCGGCGAGCCACCGGCGCAAGCTTTCCAGCGACCAGACGTTGCCGACGCCCGCTTCGTGCTCCACCGTCGCATGCACGTCGGCGATGGTCTGCAGCGTCTCCGGCGAATACAGCGATTCGCCCTTGGGGAAGGTGATCAGCACGTTGACCGGATTGGCGCCGGTCAGCTTGGCGTCGAGACGGTTGCTGGCGGCGACCGCCTGGCGCTTGTCCGGCACCTGATCGGCAAGCCGATAACGCGGCTCCAGATGGGCGTAGATGATTCCGAGCCCGGCAACGAAGACGACCGCGATCAGGCTGAACAGGCCCGGCCGGCTCACCATGCGCACCGCGATCCAGTAGCAGAAATTGCGCAGCGCCTGCACGCCGGCGTCGGCGCCCTGGAATTTGACCGCCATGACCTTTTCGTTGCGAACGAGCAGTATGCCGAACACCGGCACCAGCGACAGCACCGCGACCAGTGCGATGATGGTGGCGGCCAGTCCCGCCTCGCCGAACTTGCGGATCAGCTCGGAATTGGAGAATTGCAGCGCGATGAAGGAAATGCCGGCGGTGCCATGGGTCAGCACGCAAGCCGGTCCCACCACCAGCACCGCGTTCTTGAACGCGGTGAACTTGTCCTGGCCCGCGATCAGCCGGTCGCGCGCGGCAAATGTCAGCTGCATCGAGTCCGAGAAGCTGATCACCATGATGAGCGGCGTCATCACGTTCAGGAACATGTTGAGATTGAAGTTGGCCCAACCGAGCCCGCCGAGCGCCAGCATGATCGCGATCATCGGCGGGAACGCCGCCACGATCATGAAGGAGATCTTGCGGAAGAAGATGATGGCGATGACGCAGCCGGCGAGGATGCCGAGGATGTTGTAGGTCAGGCCGTCGCGCTCGACCGCGTTGCGGATTTCGAGCTGCATGACAGGCACGCCGGACAGCTGCACGCTGAGGCCAGTAGTCCCGAGGTCGTCCTTCATCAGCTTGCGGATGTCGCCGATGGTTTTTGTGAGCTTGTTGGAAGCCACCACTTCCGGCTCCAGCGAGAGCACGATCAGCGCCAGCGTGCCGTCTTCCGACAACAGCTTGCCGCGGATGATCTCGTTGGCTTTGACGGTTTCGATGAACTTGTCGTAGGCGGCGCCCTCCGGCAATTCAGACGGGAACAATGCCGCCGGCAATCTGCCGGGCGCGGGCGACTGCCGCGCGGAGAACAGCGAGACCAGGCCGCGCGTGCCGTCGACGAGTTGCAGATCGGTGACGAAGTCGCGCAGCTTCTCCAGATTGTCCCGCGCCAGCAGGGTCTTGCCCTCGACCACGACCAGGACGTCGAATTCCTCCGCCGGGAATTTCTTCGTCACCTCTTCGTATTGATGGAATTCCTTGGTGTTGGACCGGAACAGCTGGCTCAAGGAGTCATCGATCTTGATGCGGTCGATGCCGAAGACGGCGCCCACCATCAGGATCGCGAGGATGATGCAGGACAGGATCGGCGCCTTCATCGGGATCAGGCCGAGCCTTTCCAGCCCGAACGCGATGCTCTTCGCCGGCGGCTCCTCCACCATCTCGACGTGGATTTCGTTCTCGCGGGTCTTTTCGAGCATGCGGCTTGTCCAATCCTCGGCTTATTTCTGAATAGCTTAGGTCGCGAGAGCGCGAAAGCAGCCGCGCCGACTATCTTTGATCGGTGCTAACCCTTGAAAACATGAAGAAAATAGCAAGCGCCGGTTTAGCAGGTCCCACTCCCCTCTCGCAAGCGCGGCCCTCTGCCGAAATTCTTAACTATTGCGCTGATTCCGGCTGTCGCGGATTTGTCACACCGAGTTGCTCAGGGGGTTCGAGAGGTGCGACGTTCCGTCGCCACTCTCGTCCTTCAGGGCGACGCCGGTGACCCGTCGCTCGAGGCCTTCCCGGACCAGCCAGGCGATCCTGAAGGCGGCCTGGTCGTAGTTAAGCCCCTCGCGATGGATGTTGGAGACGCAGTTGCGGTCGGCGTCGGTGCGGCCGATCGCGGGGGCGAATGTCAGGTAAGCCCCGAGGCTGTCGGGCGCCGACAGACCGGGCCGCTCGCCGATCAGCACGAGAACCATATCGGCCTTGAGGATGGCGCCGATCTCGTCGCCCAGCGCGACCCGCGCGCCGGTGGCGATCACGACCGGTCCGGGCGCGATCCGCGCGGCGACGAGACGCGGCAATAGATGGCGCATCAACTCCGCCGCATGCGAATGCACGGCAGCGGCGGACAGCCCGTCACCGATCACGATCGCGAGTTTGCCGGGGTTTCCCGCGCCACTTGCGAGTTGCTCGGCAGAAGTTTCATCCAACCGCCGTCCGAGATCGGGACGCCGCAAATAGTCGCGGCGGTTACCGGCGCGGCTGTGCACCTGGCTTGCAGCGATGCCGAGGTCGGCAAGCTGGGTGACCAGCGCGCTCGCATCGAAAGCGGCATGAACGGCGTCGCGTGCCCGCGCGTGATCCAGCGTGAAGTCGAGCAGCGCGCTTGTCGGCAGGCTCACGCCCGCGCGGCCGAGCGCGACGCGGGCGGGAGTCAGCGTCCGAAGATCGCGCATCAAGCGAGGTGGCTGGATGTCATTCGGCAGGAACGGAGGCCTCGCGCAGCCGTAGCGAATAGTTCGACGCGTTCTGCTGGCCCGACGAGGCCGCGCGCGCGAACATGATCAGGTGATGGCCGATCAGCACCGATCCAATGAAGCCCTCGATATCGCCCCGGCGCAGCCGCTCATATGCGAACTTCCAGAACACCCTCTTGTACGGGCCGAGCACGCCGACCTGCCAGAAGATGTTGCGGAGCATGATCAGGCCGCGCCTGATGTTCCTCCAGGATTTCATTTCCGGGCTGACAGGCACTTTCAGCCGGTTCGCATAGGTGTACTCGCACTGATAGGTGTAGCGCGCGAACAGCTTTGCCGGCTCATAGGCCAGCTCCATGGCGCGCTTCCAGCTGCGCACGACGTCGTCATAGGGCAACAGGAAGTCGACGTTGGAATCGCGCGTGTCGTCGTCGAGCACCAGCCGCTTCTCGCGCGCGAGCCTGTCCCACAGCGGCGTCTTGGGCAGCGCCTGCAGCAGGTTGATGGTCAAGAGCGGAATCTTCGAGTCGTCGACGAACGACGACAGCGCATCCGCCGTGCCCGGCTTGTCGGTGTCGAGCCCCATGATGATGCCGGACACCACCTCCATGCCGTAGGAGTTGATGGTCTTCACGCCCTCGAGGATCGGGACCATCATGTTGTGGTCCTTGTGCATCGCTTTCAGCGCTTCGGGATCCGGCGTCTCGATGCCGCAGAAGATGGTGATGAAGGAGGCCTCGCGCATCTTCTCCAGGATTTCCGGGCGCTTGGCGATGTTGAGGGTGGCCTCGCAGGCGAACCGCGTCGCGAAAAGCGTCCTCTTCTGCCACTCGATCAGATGCGGCAGCAGGGTGAGCGCGGCCTTGCGGTTGCCGATGAAATTGTCGTCGACGAAATAGACAGTGTCGGCGATGCCGAGTTCGCGCATCTTGTCGAGCTCGGCGGTGATCTGCTGCGGCGTCTTCAGCCGCGGATTGCGGCCGTAGAGGCCGGGGATGTCGCAGAACTCGCACTCGTAGGGACAGCCCGACGAATATTGCAGGCTGCCGAGCATGTAGCGGCGGATGTCGGCGAGCTCATAGGCGGGGATCGGGAAGTCGCTCATCTCAACGCGATCCTTGGTCGTGAACACGACCTGGCGTTCCGGCCGCGTCACATCCTCGGCGAGACGACGAAGCAGCGCGTCAGTGGCGTCGCCAAGCTCGCCGACATGCAGATAGTCGAACGAGGGATAATAGTCCGGGCAGGCGCTGACCGAGGGACCGCCGATCGCGACGGGGAGATCGAGCTCATGGGCGCGGCGGCAGATGTCGTTCATCTGCTTGCGCTGGATGTGCATGCCGCTGACGAACACGACCTCCGCCCATTCGAAATCCGCGTCTGTCGCCGACGTCAGGTTCTCGTCGACGAAGCGGACCTGCCATTGCGCGGGCAGATAGGCCGCGAGCACCAGCAGCCCCTGCGGCGGCATGAAGGCTTTCTGGCCGTCGGTCAGGGGATATGCGTATTCGAACGTGCCGAATGACGACGTATATCGCGGAAAGACGCATAGAACGCGGCGAACCGCCTCGATGCCCTCAACTCTCATCTAGCTTCCTCTGCGACATCCTGCACTTCACTACGCCCAATTTAAGCACGCGCCACAATGCTGGGCCAGAATTTGTTCCGCATTGTGGCAACACACCTAACCCATTGGACGTCCAATTGGTTGCTCTGGTTCGATCTTGCCAGTGCCTTCGATCAGCCGCGACGCAAAATCGGGCAATAGCCCTGCATTTCCAGCAAGCCGGAAGGCGGAATCCGCGAGCCCCATGCGCACCAGCCAGTCGTCGAATTCGGGCGCCCGCCTCAAGCCGAAGAGGTCGCGGACATAGAGCGCGTCGTGAAACGAGGTAGACTGGTAGTTCAGCATGACGTCGTCGGCGCCGGGCACCCCCATGATGAAGGTGACGCCGGCGGCCGCCAGCAGCGTCAGCAGATTGTCCATGTCGTCCTGATCGGCCTCGGCATGGTTGGTGTAGCAGACGTCGACGCCGAGCGGCAGGCCGAGCAGCTTGCCGCAGAAATGGTCCTCCAAGCCGGCGCGAATGATCTCCTTGCCGTCGTAGAGATACTCCGGGCCGATAAAGCCGACGACGCTGTTGACCAGCAACGGCTGGTAGGCGCGGGCTACGGCATAGGCACGCGCCTCGCAGGTCTGCTGGTCGACGCCGCCATGCGCATTGGCCGACAGCGCGGAGCCCTGCCCGGTCTCGAAATACATCACGTTCTCGCCGACAGTGCCGCGCTTGAGCGCACGTCCCGCATCATGCGCCTCGCGCAGCAGCGCGAGATCGACGCCAAAGCTGCGGTTGGCGGCCTCCGTGCCCGCAATCGACTGGAATACGAGATCGACCGGCAGGCCCTCGCCGATCAGTTTCAACGTCGTGGTGACATGGGTCAGCACGCAGCCTTGCGTGGGAATTTGCAATCGCACGATGATGTCGTCGAGCAATCGCAAGAGCCCGCCAATCATTGCGGGATCGTCGCTCGCCGGATTGATGCCGATGCAGGCATCGCCCGAGCCAAGCAGCAATCCATCGAGGATCGAGGCGGTGATGCCCCTGGCATCGTCGAAGGGATGGTTGGGCTGCAGCCGCGCGCTCATGCGGCAGGAAAGGCCGATGGTGTTGCGGAAGGCCGATGTCACCTGGCATTTCTTGGCGGCCAGGATCAGGTCCTGGTTGCGCATCAGCTTGCAGACGGCGGCCGCCATCTCGGCTGTGATGGCAGGCGCCAGCTGCTTCAGAACGTCGCAGGTCGCGGCATCCGAGAGCAGGAAATCCCGGAAACTGCCGACCGTTTGTGAGGCGATCGGCGCAAAGGCGCGCCCGTCATGGCTGTCGATGATCAGGCGGGTAACCTCGTCGTCTTCATAGGGGATGACGGTCTCTTGCAGGAACCGGGTGAGCGGCACGTCGGCCAGCGCCATGCGCGCTGCGATCATCTCCTCGGCACTGCCGGCGGCAATTCCAGCCAGCCGGTCGCCGGATCGCGGCGGCGTCGCCTTGGCCATCAGCTCGCGCAGGTCGGCGAAGACGTAGGAGGTGGCATCGATGGTGTGGCGATAGGCCATGGACCTGAGAATCTACCACCTCGCCGGGTCGGAGCGATGACGCTTCGACATCCATATCCAAATACCGTTCATGGTCCGATGAAGGCTGTGCGCCAGCCTGCCACAAGGGCCTGAGCGAACAAGGAAATCACGCGTCAATTGCGGGAGTTACGGGCTACCGCCATTAATCCTTTATCCATGAAAATTCTGCATGATTTTTAGACGGTTGACGGGTCCGGGGCACTCGATGCGACGCGTTTACCTTTGCGTAGTGATTTCCAAAAAGGCTGGTTCTTAAATCATGGCATCCAGGCTCTCGCTGGCGGCAAAGCTGTACTCGATCTTCGCGCTGTTTGCGCTTTTGACCGCTGCCATCACCGTTCTGTCCGACTACAACTCGCGCCGGGGCGCGGAGCTGATCCACGCCATCGAGACCGCCAACACGGCCGCGCTCAATGTCGAGCGCGTCAACTCGCTGGTCTACGCCGTCGTGATGGAGTCGCGCGGCGTCTACATGTCGACCGATCCGGCGGTGGTGAAGAAATACGGCGAAGGGCTTTTGAAGTTCAACGACAACATTCTCGGTGTCGTGAAGCGCTGGGAGGCGATCGTCCAGGCCGACGACGCCGAGCAATTCGCAGTCTTCAGGAAGCGCATCGCGCAGTTCGTCGAGTTCCGCGCAGAGCTGGTGCGGCGCGCCAACGAGATCAGCCCGGCGGCCGGCCGCGAATGGGGCGACAACGACGCCAACCGCTCGGTGCGCTCGGCGCTGAACAAGGATCTCGAGGCGCTGTCCAGGGTCTATACCGAGCGCGCCAAGCGCATCGCGGCACAGAACGAGGTCGACCGCCAGCTCTCGCTGGTGCTGACCTGCCTCGGCGGCCTCGCGCTGCTGCTGGTCGTCGCCGGCATCGTCATCATCGCGCGCTCGATTGCGCGACCGCTCTCGGTCATCACCGCGACCATCAAGCAGGTCGCCGAAGGTGCTGACAACGTCGAGGTGCCGCACACCGCGCGAGCTGACGAGATCGGTGCGCTGGCGCGCGCGATCAGGATTTTCCAGGAGGCGATGGCGCGCAACCGCAATCTCACCTCGCAGGTGACGGCGGATTCGGCGTCACGCGAGGAGCGCAGCCGGCATATCGAGGCTTCCGTCGAGGAATTCCGCCAGGCGATCGGCGCGGTGCTGAACTCGGTGCACCAGAATGCCTCCGCGATGCGGCAGACCGCGGAGAGTATCACCCGCGTCACGTCCGATGCGAGCGACCGCGCGAGCGATGCGACCGGCGCGACCAGTCAGGCCGCGGGCAACGTCTCGGCAGTGGCGGGCGCGGCCGAAGAGCTGTCGGCCTCGGTTCAGGAGATCGGCCGCCAGGTTCGCCAATCGGCGAACGCGGTCGAGCAGACTGGCCAGCGCACCGAGAGATCGATCTCCGAGATCGAGAGCCTCGCCGCGGCGACCCAGCGCATCGACGGGGTGTTGCAGCTGATCCAGGCCATTGCCGAGCAGACCAATTTGCTGGCGCTGAATGCCACCATCGAGGCCGCGCGCGCGGGCGATGCCGGCCGCGGCTTTGCCGTGGTGGCGCATGAAGTGAAAGCGCTCGCAGGGCAGACCGCGAAAGCCACCGAAGAGATCGGCCAGAATGTCAGCCTGATCCAGTCCTCGACCAAGGGCGCCGTTGAGGCCGTGCGCGAGATCGGCACCGCCGTGCGCGAGATCAACGACATCACTTCCGCAATTGCCGGCGCCGTCGGCCAGCAGGATGCCGCGACCCGCGAGATATCGGTCAACGCGCAGTCGGCCGCGCAAGGCAACGAGACGCTGGTCTCCAACATCGTCTCGCTGCGCGACGCCATCGGCGAGACCAACACCGCGGCAGGCTCCGTGCTGTCGGCTTCCAACGAGCTCAACGCCATGGCGGAGACGCTGTCGCGCGAGGTGGAAAAATTCTTCCACAATCTGCGCGGCGGGGCGGCCGAGACGCGCAAGAGCGCTTAACGCATCCAAGATTGCGTTCACTTGCTTTGCGAACAGTGTTAGCCTTTGCCGCATGGCCCATCTAAGTCCTGCGCCTAAGAACTACATCGCTTTAATCCATAAAGACGCGAGCAGCGACTTCGGCGTCTCCTTTCCGGACTTTCTCGGCGTCGTCACCGCAGGCGCCACGCCTGAAGACGCCCGCGCAATGGCGCAGGAGGCGCTCGCGCTTCACATCGAAGGCATGGCCGAAGATGGCGAGGCGATTCCTGAGGCGTCGTCGCTCGAAGAGGTAATGGCCGATCCCGACAAGCGCAGTGGTACGGCCATCCCTATTTCCGTCCAGCTCATGACCGAACCCACCTAGGCGATCGAGAAGATCGGGATCTTATTTCCGGTTCTGCTCCTCCAGATCCGGCGGCTCCGGAATCTGGATCATTTCCTGCAAGCGCTTCTGGAACTCGACATCCGACATCGGCGTCACCGGTGCGCGCGTCGAGTCCGCAGCCGACTGTCCGGTGTGGGTCAGTTGCGGAAACGCCAGCACCACCACGAGCAACAGCCATTGCGCCGCCAAGAACGGCGCCAACGCCTTTAGCAGCGCGCGGAAGGCGACCGGCTCCTTCAACACACCACGCACCATCATCAGGGCATAGCCGAACGGCGGCAGCAGGAAACTCGCCTGCAAGGTCAGGAGCACCAGCACTGCGACCCAGCGCGCGTCCGCAACGCGGATCAGCAGCGGCGGGATCACGATCGGCACGATCACGAAAATGATCTCGAAGGCGTCGAGTACGAAGGCGGAGAGACCGATCAAGGCGAGCACGACCGCAACCGCGGTGATCTCGCCGCCCGGAATCGCCGCAACGATGCGGCCGACAAGATCGGCAGTACCGAGCAGCCGCAACATCATGGTGAAGGTGGTGGCGGCGAGCAGCAGCGCAAACAGCGCGCCGGTCAGCGCGATGGCATCGGCCAGCAGCTTGTTGAGCGCGTCAAGATGCAGCCGGCCCGAGCCGAGGCCGGTCACCAGCAGCGCGAAGGCGCCCATCGCGGCGGCCTCGACCGCGTAGAAATAGCCCGTCGTGACGCCGCCGAGCAGCAGGATCAACAGCGCCAGCGGGACCGCCGCGAGCAGGCCCTGTCCTAATGTCAGCGGCTCGCGCTTTGGCAATTGCACGGCGCTGCGTCCCGCGATCCATGACAATGCCAAACACAGCGCGAGGAAAATGCCGCCGGGCAGCAGCGCGGCATGGAAGATGTCTTGCGTGTTGATGACGCGGTCGTTGCGGCCGGTCGCCGTCACCGCGATGGTGTGCGCCGACAGCATGGCGTCGCTGAGCAGGATCAGCACCAGCGACGGCGGCACCAGCACGCCGAGCGTACTCGCGACCGCCACCAGCGCATGCCGGTTCGCCGCGGGAATGCCTTCGCCGGCAAGCCGCGGCGCGACGACGCGCGACAGGCCGAGCACACTGGCACCGACCGAGCCGTTCATCGGCCCGAGTAGCGCGCCGAGCAGCATGCCCGACACCAGGGGCGCCGCGGGCTTGCGCGGCAGGATGGCGTTGGACGTGCGATAGAGCGCGTCGGCGACCGGAAGCCGGTCCAGCAGCAGGCCCATGGTCACGTAGAGCGGCAGTGCCTGCAACAGATCGTTCTCGAACAGGTTGATCAGCCGGGTCGGCAGCGCCCCGAGCGTGGCAAACTCGATGGCGCCTGATGCGATACCGATGATCGCGCCGAGGGTAGCGACCGCGAGCAGCACCACCGCGGCGGGCAGCCCGGTCAGGATGATGCCCGCGCCGACCAGCCCCAACAGCGCAAGCCCGACCCACTCCATCAGCGCCGATCTCCGCGGAAGATGTCGACCAGCGTCTGGCCGATCACCGCCGCCGCCATCAGCCAGAGCGCGAGCTTGATCAGGAAATAGCCGGGGTTGCCCGAATCCTGGAACGACTCGTGGACACGCACGCTCGAGAGGACGGAGGTCCGGCTCGCGATCAGCACGAAGGCGGCCCATGGCAACAGCCCGAGCGCGGCCCCTGCCCGTGCCAGCCACGCGCGCGTGCGCTCCGAATAACGCTGCGCCACGAGATCGGCGGCGAGGTGCGTATGCGCGCGCGTCGCCGCCGTGACGCTGACCGCGACGAACAGCGCAAAGGCGATCTGGCCGAGGTCGTTGGCCTCGCGCGACCAGCCGCGCAGGATGTCGCGCAACGGCCATTGCAGGAATAGCGCCGCAATCAGCGGCAGCGCCAGCCATTTGACTGAGGCCACCAGCCAACCGATCGCGCGATCGAGGCGATGCAAGAAGATGGACACGTCCCCGCCCTACCCTGGATTCGGGCGGGGATTGTCGGGAGTTCGCGCCGCTTCGGCAAGCCCTGCCGCGACGCTTCCAAGCCTGAAGGCCTATTTCACCGCGCCGCCGGTGATCCCTGAGATGAAGCGATCGAGGAACAGATTGTAGGCGATCGCCACCGGGATGCTCGCGATCAAGGCGCCGGCCATGATCTCTCCCCAGTAGAAGATGTCGCCGCGAACGAGGTCGGTGGCCACGCCCAGCGTGATCGGCTTTTGGTCGGTTGAAGAAATGAAGGTCAACGCGTAGACGAATTCCTGCAAGGTCAGGGTGAAGGTGAAGATCACCACCGTCAGAATCCCCGGCAGGGACAGCGGCAGCGCCATCTTGATGAAAGCGCCGAACAGGCTGCAGCCGTCGACGATCGCCGCCTCCTCGATCTCCGGTGGCAGCGCCTTGAAAAACCCCATCAACAGCCAGGTGCAGAACGGGATCGTGAAGGTCGGGTAGACCAGCACCAGCGACCACATCGAATTCTGCAGCCCAAGATTGGCGACGACTCGCGCCAGCGGCAGGAACAGCAACGTCGGCGGCACCAGATAAGTGAGGAAAATGCCGATGCCCATGGTTTCGCCGTTGCGCCCGGTCATCCGCGCCAGGCTGTAGGCGGCCGGCAACGCGGTGACGAGGGTGATCACGACGACGCAAACGCCGATGATCAGCGAGTTCAACAGCCAGGTCGTGAACAGGGTCTCATGGAACAGATAGCGGAAATGCTCGAGCGTCGGTGGGTCGTTGAACCAGAACGGGATGTTGGTGACGTTGTAAAGATCGCTGTTGGTTTTGAACGAGGTGATCACCATCCAGTAGAACGGGAACGTGGCAAGAATGACGAAGAACGCAACCCCGGCGTAAAACGCGACCTCTCCGGCAACCCTGGTGATGACACGCTGCATGTCAGATCTCCCGTCGCTTGATGAAGCGCAGCATGAAGATCACGACGACAAACAGCACCGGCAGCATGAACAGCGAGATGGCGGCGCCATGGGACACGTCGCCGGACAGGATGCCGACCTGGAAACCGTCAAAGCCCAGCACCGAGGTTGCGCCCACCGGACCACCCATGGTCATAAGAAAGACGATGGAAAGATCGGTAAACGTAAACACGATGCCGAAAATCAGACCGATCGTCACAATCGGCAGGATCATCGGCACGATGATCTGGTAGTTGCGGCGCCAGAATCCGGCGCCGTCGACGGTCGCGGCATCGATCACGTCCTGCGGCACCGCGGTGATGCCGGCGAGGAAGATCACGATCGCAAACGGGAAGAAGCGCCAGGCGTTGACGACGATCACGCACAACATCGCCAAATACGGGTTGCCGAGCCAGTTCGGCGCATCAGAGCGGTCGATGACACCGAGTGCGATCATCGTCCAGTTGATCACGCTGTAAAGCGAATCGAACATCCATTGCCAGGCAACGGTGGCGAGCGCGATCGGCACCGCCCACGGCAATATGATCAGCGCCCTGACGATCTTGCGCCCCGGAAAAGGCCGCAACAGCAACAGCGCGCCGAACTTGCCGAGGACGAGCCCGAGGAATTGTGATCCAAAGGTGAAGATAAAGGTGTTGCCCAACGTTCGGAGAAAGTCAGGGTTCTCCACGATCTGCGCGAAGTTCGCCAGGCCGACGAAGCGCCATGAGGGATTGTAGATCGTGTAGGCGCTGACCGAGTAATATATCGAGAGCAATAACGGCACGCCAACCAGCAGCAGCACGTAAAGGATCGCCGGTGCGACGAAGACTGCGCCGAGCACGTCGCGCCGGTCCAGGATAAACCGAAAACGCGAGGCCGGCTTGGCAATTGGTTCCGCAATTGAGGCCATGGGTGAAAACTCGTTTCAGTGACGGCTGGACCGCTTGCCATCCTTGTCGAAATGACGGAGCGCGCTGTTGCGCACGGCGTAGGGATGCCACTCGCCGGGCCTGATGCTTTCCTCGGCAACGTGCGCCGGCGGCAGTTTCGCGGTAACCACCTGGTTTGGATCGAAACCTTCGATCGCACCATAAACGATCCGCTCGGAGCCGAGATACTCAGAACGATCGACGCGGAACGAAAATTCGGTGAAGGTGCTGTCGTCGATCATATCCTTTGGCAGGAAGTTTTCCGGGCGGAAGCCGAGAAACCCGTCGTTGCGCGCGAGCAGGTTCATCGGCGGCGTGCCGACGAAGGTCGCGACGAAGCGGTCCGCCGGATCGTCGTAGATCTCAGTCGGCGTTCCCACCTGACATATCCGCCCATGGTCGATGACGGCAATGCGATCCCCCATGCCCATGGCCTCGACCTGATCGTGTGTCACATAAATGGTGGTGACGCCGACCCGCTGCTGGAATTGCTTGATCTCCAGGCGCGCCGAGGCGCGCAATTTGGCGTCGAGGTTCGAGAGCGGTTCGTCGAGCAGCAGCGCGGTCGGCTCGCGCACGAGCGCGCGCGCGAGTGCGACGCGCTGACGTTCGCCGCCGGAGAGCTGACGCGGCCGCCGATCGAGCAGATGCCCAATGCCGAGCAATTGCGACGCCCACTCGACTTTCTTTTCCACCTCGCCGTTTGGAACGCGCTGCGTACGCAACGGAAAGGCGATATTCTTGCGCACGCTGTAGTGCGGATAGAGGCCGTAACTCTGAAACATCATCGCTACGCCGCGGGCGCGCGGCGGAATATCGTTGACGACGTCGCCGCCGATCAGGAGGTCGCCACTGGTCTGCTTTTCGAGCCCGCAGATGATGCGCAGGAACGTCGTCTTGCCACAGCCCGACGGTCCCAGCAGCACCATGAACTCTCCGTCCGGCACAGTCAGGCTGATGCCGTTCACAGCAGGAACTTCATCAAATTTCTTGACGATATCCCTGGTCAATACCGAAGCCATCAGGTCCCCCCGGAATACAACACACCCACCCCGCCCGATCGCTCTCGGCGGCACATCAATCGTCTCTGCTCAATTTGGCTGGCGTCCCGTAGCGCCGGGCATAACCCGGACCGCGCGTGAGAACGCACGCGGTCCCGTCGCCAGCGATCAGGCCGCCGCCCACTTCTTGAACACGGCCTCGCATTGTTGCGTGGCCCACTTGACCGAATCTTCGGCGCTCATCGCACCCGTCGCCGTCTTCGCCAACATGTCGGGGATTGTGAAGTTATTGTAGATTTCGTCAATGGCGGGCGAAGCCGGCCCCGGATAGCCGGGAATGGCGGACCACCGTTCCGAATCCTGCAGGAGCGCCAGCTTGTCGCGCGGCGTAGATGTCGGATCGTCCGACAGGATCGGCATCGGCTTGGGCACAAGATTGGCAAAGCACGGATTGTTGTAGCCTTCGCTCGCCTTGAAAGCCTCGGGCCAGTTGTCGGTGTAATATTTAAGGAATTCGAGCGCCGTCTCCTTGTTCTTGGCAAACTTCCAGATTCCGTAGAACTCCGAGGCGCCGCCCATCATCTGGCGCACCGGACCTTTCGGCGGCTCCATGACGAAAATGTCGTCGGCTATTGTCTTGTTGAGCGTCTGCGCAGTCCGATACGCCGAGATCGGGTTGACAATGTAGGAGCCCACCCCCGAAGCGATATACTGGTTGTTGCTGGCGTCGTTCCACGAAAGGACGTCGGTCGTCATCGCTTCCTTGTAGAGAGCGGCGGCGTACTTGACGGCCTCGATCGTTTCCTTGCTGTTGAGGACGACCTTCTTGCCGGCCTCGTCCTGTACCGCGCCGCCATAGCTCCACAACAGGCCACGCCAGGTCGTGTTCGGATCGTTGCTGTGACCGAGCGAAATCCCCACCGGGTGGCCCTTCGCTTTCAGCTTGGCGCCCCCGATCCGCAGATTATCCCACGTATCCGGCTTCATCCCGATCTCGTCCCACAGGCTCTTGCGGTACATGCTCGGGAAATTGATGTAGTAATCGGGAAAGGCGGACCATGTCCCGTCGTCCTGATTGTAGCCGAGCTGCCGGCCGATCGTGCTGACCTTGCCGTATTTTTTCTCGACCGATTTGACGAGATCGCCCACATCGATCAGGAACTTGCGGTACAGATGCGCGCCGCCGGCGCCATTCCACCCGAATAGGTCGTGGCCCGATCCGGCCGAGGCCTCGGCCGCCGCGCGCGCGGCCACGTTTGCGACCGGGATGTGGTCGACGGTGACGGCGATCTTGTTCTTGTCGCCCCAGTCCTTGGCAAACGCATCGAACCACTTGTCGTAAGCGGGGACGAAGTGACTCCACTGTACAATCGACAACGCCTTGGTGTCGGCCAGCGCGCTTGACACAAAGGGGGCAGAGAGCACCGGCACTGAGCCGGCGGCAACAAGGGTTGCTCCCGTTTGTTTCAAGAAGCGGCGGCGTGAGACGCGCGAAAGCCTGCGAACGCTCATGTCGATTCCTCCTCCGTTCGATGAGCGGATGAGGCAAAATCCGATGAGGATTTGCCTCACCCATTGGATTTTCTTGTTTGCAGGACGATAGCGCGTGAATGAGAGCAGCACGCATTGGTCTTTAGGTCGTAGTCTTTAGGCGAAAGACCTTCGGTTGGAAACCGGTCAATAGTAATGACCTATCGCGCAACCCCGGGGGCGCAGCAACAGTTCGGTTGGCAGCGCTCGAGGGACGTCACATCGTGGCGCCGAGCACCCAGGGCGCGAACTCGGCGCCGCCGAAATCGAAGCTCTCGCTCTTGGTCGGCTGGCCCGAGGCGGTCTTGAGCATGAGATCGAAAATGCGCTGGCCGCAGTCCTGCACGCTCTCCTCGCCGTCGAGGATGGTGCCGCAATTGACGTCCATGTCGTCTTCCATGCGCTTGTACATCGGCGTGTTGGTCGCAAGCTTGATCGAGGGCGCAGGCTTGCAGCCGAACACGCTGCCGCGTCCGGTGGTGAAGCAGACGAGATTGGCGCCGCCGGCCACCTGCCCGGTCGCCGCGACGGGGTCGTAGCCGGGCGTGTCCATGAACACGAAACCCTTCTTGGTGACGGGCTCGGCATAATTGAGCACGTCGACCAGGTTGGTGCTTCCGGCCTTCGCCATCGCGCCCAACGATTTTTCGAGGATCGTCGTCAGTCCGCCCGCCTTGTTGCCGGGACTGGGATTGGCGTTCATCTCCGCACCTTCGCGCCTGGTGTAGTCCTCCCACCAGCGCATCAGGCCGACCAGCTTCTCGCCGACCTCGCGGCTGACTGCGCGTCGGGTGAGCAGATGCTCGGCGCCATAGGTCTCCGGCGTCTCCGAGAGAATGACCGTGCCGCCATGCCGCACCAGCAGATCGCTGGCCGCGCCGAGCGCGGGATTGGCGGAGACACCGGAATAGCCGTCGGAGCCGCCGCACTGGAGCGCGACCGTCAGTTCGCTCGCCGGCACCGGCTCACGCCTGACCTTGTTGGCGTCGATCAGCGCCTCCTTCACGAAGGCGACGCCGGCTTCCACCGTCTTGCGGGTACCGCCGACCTCCTGGATGTCCATCGCGCGGAGACGTCCCGCGAGTTTCTGCTCCTGCATGAGGCCGCCGATCTGGTTGACCTCGCAGCCGAGGCCCAACACGATGACGGCGGAGAAATTCGCATGCCGCGCGAAGCCGCCGAGCGTGCGGCGAAGCAGCGCCAGCGGCTCGTCCTGGGTCATGCCGCAGCCGGTCTTGTGGGTCAGCGCCACCACGCCGTCGACATTGGGAAAATCGGCGAGCGGATTATCGCCGGTGAACGGGTTCTTCTTGAAGACATCGGCGACGAGGCCCGCGACATGCGCGCTGCAATTCACCGAGGTGAGGATGCCGATATAGTTGCGGGTGGCGACGCGGCCGTCGGGGCGGCGGATGCCGTCGAAGAATGCGGGCAGATCGTAATTCGGCAGCGGCTTGACGTCGACGCCATAGGCATAGTCCTTGTCGAAATCGCCCATGCCGCAATTTTGCGTGTGCACGTGCTGGCCGGGCGAGATGGCTTGCGTGGCAAAGCCGATGATCTGGCCGTAGCGGCGGATCGCCTCGCCTGTGGCGATCGGTTTGATCGCGACCTTGTGGCCCGCAGGAATACGCTCGGCCGTCGTGACGCCATCAGCCACCACCATGCCCGGCGGCAGGCTCGAGCGCGCGATCAGCACGCCGTCGTCGGGATGCAGGCGGATGACGGGTGCCGGGGCCATGGTGGTCTCCTTCGGTTCGCTTCACCTCTCCCCGTCCTTTGCGGGGAGAGGTCGGATCGCGTTAGCGATCCGGGTGAGGGGCAAGGCACGTCGTCAACAACACGCGAAGTGCTCGCGGATAGAAGCCCCTCACCCCAACCCTCTCCCCGTAAGAACGGGGAGAGGGAGAGGACAGACTTACGCCTTCCCGCCGGATTCCTTGCGGGTCTCGTTGACCTGCATCTTGGCGTAGGTCGACATCAAGCCGACCTCGTTCGACAAAGTCACAAGCTTGAAGCCCATGTTGATCGCGCGCGTGGCGCCTGCGGCGCCGCTGCAGTGGATGCCGGGGTTGAGCTTGCGCTTGTCGCACTCCTTCACGATCTTCTCGTAGATTTTCAGAATCTCCGGCTCGTCGCGATCGAGCTTCGGCACGAGGCCATAGGAGAAACCGAGATCGGACGGGCCGACATAGACGCCGTCGATGCCCTGCACGTCGAGGATCAATTCCATGTTCTCGATCGCAGTTTTGGTCTCCATCATCGGCAGCAGCACGATCTCGTCGTTCGCGGTCTTCTGATAGGAGCCGGCGGTGCCATACATCCCCGCGCGGATCGGACCGTTGGAGCGCACGCCCTGCGGCGGATATTTGGAATAAGCGACGAGGTTCTTGGCTTCTTGCGGCGTATTGATCATCGGGCAGATCACGCCATAGGCGCCGCCGTCGAGCACCTTGCCGACGATGCCCGGCTCGTTCCAGGGCACACGAACCATGGGCGTCACGGGATGCTTATCCATCGACTGGAAGCATTGCACCATCGAGAGGTAATCCTGCACGCCGTGCTGCATGTCGACGGTGACGCTGTCGAAGCCACACTGCGCGATCATCTCGGCGGAAAAGCCGGAGGGGATCGCAAGCCAGGCGTTCACCACCGCTTTGCCCGAAGCCCAGATTTGCTTGACTTTGTTTGGCATTGATCGCGTTTCCTCTTGTCGTTTGTTGGAATGCTTGCTCGTGGCACTTTGAGCGAAAAATCAAGTTCATGTCCATGGCTTATGCCCAAATGGCATCATGCAAAATTGTGCTTACTCGTCGCCGTCATCGGCGCCTCTGAGCCCTCCAAGGCTCGCCTCCAGCGCACCCAGCATGTCCTGCAGTTCGGCGAGCTTCTTCGCGCCAAAGCGGCGGGTGATGTCCGCGTAGATCGCTTCCGATGAGGGCGCGACGACCTCCATCAGTTTCACGCCCTTGTCCGAGATCGAGACCACGCCGCGGCGCAGATCGGTCTTCGCCGTCTTGCGCTCGATCAGCTTGCGCGCCTCGAGATCGCGCAGGATGCGTGACAGGCTGGGGCCGAGCAGGAACGCCGTGCGCGCCAGTTCCGTCACCTCGATGGCGTCGATCGCCGCAAGCGCACGCAGGATGCGCCATTGCTGCTCGGTCAGGTCATGCCGCCGCAGCGACGGGCGGAATTGCCGCATCACCGCCTCGCGCGCCCGGAGCAGCGACATCGGCAGCGAGCGGGAAAACTCGCGCATGGGAACGCGATGCGCCGCCCTTCCCGCCGATCCCTGAGCCGATTTCCTGCGCGCCATGTCGTTCCGGGGTTGCATTGCAGCAAGGTCTAAGGGGGTTTCCTTGAACCATTTAACATGTTAATCATCTCGCCGTCGATCCTTTTTGCGTACCCCGCATGGCCGTTTCCAGAGAAGACATCCGCGTCGCCGCCGAAAGCCTGCATCGGGCCGAGCAAACGCGCACGCAGGTGAGGCAGCTCTCGATCACCTACCCTTCGATCACGCTGGACGATGCCTATGCGATCCAGAAGGCGTGGATCGAGATCAAGGTCGCCGAGGGCCGGATCATCA
>CAWCGA010000039.1:0-80330 GCA_963794775.1 uncultured Alphaproteobacteria bacterium
AGGGCCACAAGATCGGCCTGACCTCGAAGGCGATGCAGAGCGCGCTCAATATCGATGAGCCTGACTCCGGCATCCTGTTCGACGACATGTTCTTTGCCGATGGCGGGCTGGTGCCGTCCGACCGCTTCATCGCGACACGCGTGGAAGCCGAGCTCGCTTTCGTGATGGCGAAGCGGCTCTCTGGCCCCGACTGCACGATGTTCGACGTGCTGAACGCCACCGACTTCGTGGTGCCGGCGCTGGAAATCCTCGACACGCGGGTCGAGCGCGTCGACGCCATCACCAAGGCGACGCGCAAGATCTACGACACCATCGCCGATAACGCCGCCAATGCCGGCATCGTGCTCGGCGGCCGGCCGATCCGGCCGCTGGAGGCTGACCTGCGCTGGATCGGCGCGCTGTGCTTCCGCAACGGCCAGCTTGAAGAGACTGGCCTAGCCGCCGGCGTGCTCAATCATCCCGCCACCGCGGTGGCCTGGCTCGCCAACAAGATCGCGCCGCATGGTCTCGCGCTCGAGCCGGGCCAGGTCGTGCTGTCAGGCTCATTCATCCGCCCGATCGAGACCCGCAAGGGCGACACAATCCAGGCCGATTATGGCGCTTACGGCTCGGTGAGCTGCTATTTCGCCTGACAGACAGGAGCGATCCCATGCCGCATTTCACCATCGAATATTCCGCCAACCTCGACAAATGCGTCGACATGGCCAAACTCGTCGAGGTCGTGCGCAAGGCCGCGGTCGAGACCGAGATATTCCCGCTCGGCGGCATCCGCGTCCGCACACTCAGGTGCGAGCATTACGCGATCGCCGACGGCAATCCGAATCTGGGCTTTCTCGACATGGTGCTGCGGCTCGGCGAAGGCCGCGATCTCGCCACCCGCAAGAAGGCCGGCGAGCATGTCTTCAAGGCGCTGTCGGCCTATCTCGACCCCGTGTTTGCGCAGAGCAAGTTCGCGCTGTCGTTCGACATGCAGATCAACGACAAGGAGACGAGCTGGAAGCGCAACAACATTCACGAAGCGTTGAAAGAGGCCGCGCATGGATAAGGTCACTCCCAAGGCTGACATCTACAAAGCCAATCTCGACCGCGCCGCGCCGCTGTTGAAACAGCTCCGCGCCGACGGCATCGGTCACATGATTGACGGCAAGACCGTTCCCTCGATCTCGGGCGAGACCTTCGAGACCAAATCGCCTGTCGATGGCGCCGTGCTGGCCACGGTGGCCCGCGGCAACGCCGAGGATATCGACCGCGCCGCCACAGCCGCCTCGCTCGCGTTCAAATCCTGGCGCGACATGTCGGGATCTATGCGCAAGAAACTGCTGCATCGCGTGGCCGAGGCGATCGAGGACCGGGCCGACGATATCGCCGTGCTTGAATGCATCGACACCGGACAGGCGCACCGTTTCATGGCCAAGGCCGCGATCCGCGCCGCCGAAAATTTCCGCTTTTTTGCCGACAAATGCGCCGAGGCCCGCGACGGCCTCAACACGCCGAGCGAGGAGCACTGGAACATCTCGACGCGCGTACCGATCGGCCCGGTCGGCGTGATCACGCCGTGGAATACGCCGTTCATGCTGTCAACCTGGAAGATCGCGCCGGCACTGGCCGCCGGCTGCACGGTCGTGCACAAGCCGGCCGAATGGTCGCCGGTCACGGCCGACATGCTGGCGAAGCTCGTGAAAGAGGCCGGCGTGCCTGACGGCGTGCTCAACACCGTACACGGTATCGGCGAGGAGGCCGGCAAGGCGCTGACCGAGCATCCCGCGATCAAGGCGATCGGCTTTGTCGGCGAGAGCGCGACGGGTTCGGCGATCATGGCGCAAGGCTCCAAGACGCTGAAGCGCGTGCATTTCGAGCTTGGCGGCAAGAATCCGGTGATCGTGTTCGACGACGCCGATCTCGATCGCGCACTCGATGCGGTCGTGTTCATGATCTACTCGCTGAACGGCGAGCGCTGCACCTCGTCGAGCCGGCTGCTGGTCCAGCAGTCCATCGCCGACAAGTTCACCGAGAAGCTCACCACACGGGTGAAGGCGCTGAAGGTCGGTCATCCCCTCGATCCCTCAACGGAGATCGGGCCATTGATCCACGAGCGGCATCTCGCCAAGGTTTGCAGCTATTTCGACGTGGCGAAAAAGGACGGCGCTATTATCGCGGTCGGCGGAAAGCCGCATAACGGTCCCGGCGGCGGACATTATATCCAGCCGACGCTGGTTACCGGCGCCGATCGCAAAATGCGCGTCGCGCAGGAAGAGGTGTTCGGGCCGTTCCTGACCGTGATCCCGTTCCGTGACGAAAAAGATGCGATCGATATCGCCAACGACGTCAATTACGGCCTGACCGGTTATGTCTGGACCGGCGACATGGGCCGCGCACTCCGCGTCGCCGACGCGCTGGAGGCCGGCATGATCTGGCTCAATTCGGAGAACGTGCGCCACCTGCCCACCCCGTTCGGCGGCATGAAGGCGTCCGGCATCGGCCGAGACGGCGGCGATTACTCGTTCGACTTCTACATGGAAACCAAACACGTCTCGCTGGCGCGGGGCACGCACAAGATTCAGAAATTGGGGATTTGAATCGTCGTTCCGGGGCGTCGCGACAGCGACGAACCCGGAACCTTCGAGATTCCGGGTTCGGTCCTGCGGACCGCCCCGGAATGACAAGAGGAAAACATGCCCGTTCCGAAACACGTCTTCGATCCGCCCTTCAACATCATCCGCTCGAGTCACGTCGTGCTCGACGTGACCGATCTGAAGGCGAGTCGCGATTTCTATGAGACCACCGTCGGCCTTTATGTCGAGGATGCCGACTCGAGTGCGGTCTACATGCGCGGCAGCGAGGAGCAACAGCATCACTCGCTGGTGCTGCGCAAGGCGAAAGAGGCCGCCTGCAACCGGCTCGGCTTCAAGGTCGGCAATGACGGCGATCTCGACAAGGCGGCGGCGTTCTTTTCCGAGAACGGCGTGCAGTACAAATTCGCCGAGCAACCGTTCCAGGGCCGCACCCTGCAATTCACCGACCCCTTCGGTTTCCAGATCGAGCTCTACGCCACCATGGAGAAGCGCCCGCATCTGCTGCGGCGCTACGATCTCTATCGCGGTTGCCATCCGCAGCGGCTCGATCATTTCAACATCTTCGCCGCCGAGGTGCAGGACACCATGGACTTCTACGCGCGGCTCGGCTTCCGCCTGACCGAATATGCCGAGGAAGATGGACCGAACGGGCGCATCGCGGCAGCGTGGCTGCATCGCAAGGGCAATGTGCACGATCTCGCCATCACCAACGGCAAGGGCCCTCGCCTGCACCATTTCTGCTACTGGGTGCCGACCGCGATGAACGTGCTGCATCTTTGCGACGTGATGGCGGCGAGCGGCTTCCTGAAGAACCTCGAACGCGGCCCTGGCCGGCACGGCATCTCGAACGCGTTCTTCCTTTATGTGCGCGACCCCGACGGCCATCGCCTCGAGCTATATACCAGCGATTATTTTACCGGCGATCACGACCACGAGCCGCTGCGCTGGTCGCTCAACGACCCACGCCGGCAGACGCTGTGGGGCGCGCCTGCGCCGCGCTCGTGGTTCGAGCAGGGCTCGTCCTTCTCGGGAAGCAAGGTGCGCGAGCCTGCCTTCGCCGCCCAGGTCACGGTTGCGGACTAGGAGGCGCCAATGAAACGGATCACGATCGCACTGGGATTGATGATGGCCACCATGACCGCAAGCAGCGCTTCTGAACTCAAGCTCATCGCCGGCGGCTCACTCGCGCCCCTGTTTAGGGAGATCGGCCCGCAATTCGATAAGGCAAGTGGGCACACGCTCTCGATTCATTTCGACTCCACACCCAACATCATCAAACGCGTTAACGAAGGCACGCCGTTCGATGCGGTCGTGGTGCCCATCGATGTCTTCAAAGATGCCACAGCAAAGAGCCATCTCGCCGAGCCCACGGTGAACATCGCGCGCGTCGGCTATGGCGTAATCGTGCGCGCCGGTGCGGCAAAGCCCGATCTCTCTACACCGGATGCCTTCAAGAAGTCGCTGCTCGCCGCCGCCTCGGTCTCGTCAACGCCGTCGAGCGCAGCCGGCGCTTACATCGCCAAGGTCTATGAGCGCCTCGGCATATTAGATGAGATGAAAGCCAAAACCAAAGCCGAGCCGCTGCCGACCGCGATTGCACCTGCGGTCGCCAAGGGCGACGCCGAACTTGGCATCTTCCTGACCAATGTCTTCAACGCGCCCGGCATCGAACTCGCCGGCCCCTTCCCCGCCGATCTGCAGCAGGAGCTGGTCTTTCCGGCGGCGGTCGCCACCGACGCGAAGGAGCCGGCCGCGGCCAAGGCGCTGATCGACTTCCTCAAGACGCCGGCCGCCATCGCCGCCATCAAGGCCGCCGGCATGACGCCGGGCTGAAGGATTTTCATGACCAATCATCGCATCGCGACCTATTCGGCCGGCGGCAAGACCGCCTACGGCTATGTCACAGACAAGGGCGTCGTCGATCTCTCTGCGCGTTTCGGCAAGGATTATCCGACCTTGCGCGAGGTGATCGCAGCCGATGCGTTGGGCAAGCTTGCCGACGACGGCATCAAACGCGCGCCGGATCATTCGCTCGACGCCATCACCTGGCTGCCGCCGATCCCCGCGCCGGAGAAAATCATCTGCATCGGCGTCAACTATCCCGACCGCAATGCCGAATACAAGGACAACTCGGACGCGCCGAAATATCCTTCGATGTTCATGCGCACGCCGCGCTCCTTTGTCGGCCACAATACGCCGATCGTTCGGCCGCATGCTTCGCCGCAGCTCGACTATGAAGGCGAGGTCGTCATCATTATCGGCAAACCCGGGCGGCACATCCCCGAGGCAAGCGCGCTCGATCACATCGGCGCGGTCACGCTCTGCAACGAGGGCACCATCCGCGACTGGCTGCGGCATGCGAAGTTCAATGTGACGCAGGGCAAGAATTTCGATTCCACCGGCAGCCTCGGGCCGTGGCTCGTGCCATACACGAGCGAATCCCAGATCGCCGATATCCGGTTGACGACGACGGTCAATGGCGAGCTACGGCAGGAAGATCGCACCTCGCGGCTGATCTTCGGCTTCCGCTACCTCATCAACTACATCTCGACCTTTGCCACGCTGGTGCCCGGCGACGTCATCGTCACGGGCACGCCGACTGGTGCCGGCGCGCGGTTCGATCCGCCGCGCTGGCTCAAGCCCGGCGACGTCATCGAGGTCGAGGCCGAAGGGCTCGGCACGCTTCGCAATGGCGTGGTCGACGAACAATAACGAACGGACAACAACATGACTGCAATGACCGGCGGCGAAGCGATTGTCAGCGGCCTTGTCGCGCACGGCGTCAACACTGTGTTCGGCCTGCCCGGCGCGCAGGTCTACGGCCTGTTCGACGCCTTCCATCAGGCGCAGCTGAAAGTGATCGGCGCGCGGCATGAGCAGGCCTGCGGCTACATGGCGTATGGCTACGCGCGTTCCTCCGGCAAGCCCGGCGTGTTCAGCGTGGTGCCCGGCCCCGGCGTGCTCAACGCGGGGGCGGCGCTGCTCACCGCATTTGGCGGCAACGAGCCGGTGCTGTGCCTCACCGGCCAGGTGCCGACGCAATTCCTCGGCAAGGGCCGCGGCCATCTGCACGAGATGCCGGATCAGCTGGCGACCCTCCGCACCTTCGTGAAATGGGCCGACCGCATCGAATACCCTGACATCGCGCCGTCGATGGTGTCGCGCGCGTTCCAGGAAATGATGTCAGGACGCCGCGGGCCGGTGGCGCTTGAAATGCCCTGGGATGTGTTCACCCAGCGCGCCGAGGTCGGCGCGTCCAAGGTGTTCGATCCCTTCCCCGCGCCGCAGCCCGATGCGGATCGCATCAAGGACGCCGCCGCGCTGATCAGGGCCGCCAAGCGGCCGATGATCCTGGTCGGCTCGGGCGCGATTCATGCGGCCGCGGAGATCCTCGAGCTCGCCGAGATGATCGACGCACCCGTGGTGGCGTTTCGCAGCGGCCGCGGCATCGTCTCCAACGCGCATGAACTCGGCATCACCATGGCTGCGGGCTACCGGCTGTGGCCCACCACAGACCTGATGATCGGCATCGGCACTCGGCTGGAACTCGCGACCATGTCGCGCTGGCCCTATCGACCCGAGGGCCTGAAGAGCATTCGCATCGACATCGATCCCGTCGAGATGCGGCGCTACGTCTCGGACGTTTCCGTGGTCTCCGATAGCAAGAGCGGCACGCGCGAACTGGCTGCGGCCGTGAGGAAAGCCGGCTACAGCAAGTCGAGCGGCCGGCGGGCGGAAATCCGCGAGGCCACGGCGACGGCGCAGGCTGAAATCCAGCAAGTGCAGCCGCAGATGGCGTATCTCAACATCCTGCGCGAGGTGCTGCCGCATGACGCCATCGTCACCGACGAGCTGTCGCAGGTCGGCTTCGCGTCCTGGTACGGCTTTCCGATCTATCAGCCGCGCACCTTCATCACATCGGGCTATCAGGGGACGCTGGGTTCGGGTTTCCCGACCGCGCTCGGCGCCAAGGTCGCCAATCCGGACAAGCCCGTGGTTGCGATCACCGGCGATGGTGGTTTCATGTTTGGCGTGCAGGAGCTGTCCACCGCTGTGCAGTACAACATCGGCGTGGTCACGCTGGTGTTCAACAACAATTCCTTCGGCAATGTGCGACGCGACCAGCGTAACCGTTTCGACGGCCGCGTGGTCGCGGCCGACCTGGTCAACCCGGATTTCGTCAAGCTCGCGGAATCGTTCGGCGTCGCGGCGAGCCGCGTCACAGCGCCCGATCATTTCAAGCCGGCGCTGGAAAAGGCTCTGGCAAACCGCGGGCCTTCGCTGATCGCGGTCGAGGTGCCGCGCGATTCAGAAGTCACGCCCTGGACGTTCATCCATCCGGCGCGGAACTAGACGCGGCGCGCCTGCAATTTCGCCGCCGCGATCACGAGTAGCCCCGCGCCCGCGACCGACCAGCAGGCGACCGGCGCCCAATGCAGGAGCGGCGCATAGTCCGGCAGCTTCTGCAGGCCACCGGCAACAGCGGCCATCCGCGCGAAAGTCGCGAGCGCCAGCGCCGAGAAGACCAGCCCGGTGACCTTGCCTTCCGCGCCGGTCTCTCCGATCGCAAGCGCGGCCGAGATCGCGCTCATGAGCATGCAGCCCCAGGCCGCACCCGCGATGAACTGCGCTGCAATCAGCGTGTTGAGTCCCCCGGCAAGCTCGGTGGCCAGCACCGCGACCGCGCCGAACAGGCCGGCCGCGCCCATCACGATCAACCCGCCGCGATGCTTGACGATCAGGCAGGCCGGAAACATCGCGAGATTGAAGCCGATCCAGAACACCGGCATCAGCCATTGCAATTCGGCCGGTTTGGCGAAGCGCAGATAGAACGGCGCGCTGTTGATGGAGAAATGCAGCTGATAGCCGAGCGCAAGGATCACCATGGCGGCGATGAAGATCACCGGCATGGTGCCGAACGGCTTTGCCGCCACGGCCGGTTTCGCAGGCGCCTCTTCCGCGACCGCGCGCTCAACCTTCGACAGCGCAAGCGTCGTGATCAGGAGCACGACGCTGGAGATCACAAAAGGCAGCCGCGCATCGACATCGCGCAGCACCACCCCGAGATAAGGCGACACCGCGCCGGCGATGCCGTAGCCGAGCATGACGAGGGCGGAAAGGAAGGGAATTTCGGGCTTCGCGCGATATTTGCCGAGCAGGACCAGCGGCGGCGCGCGCAACGCCGACGAGGTGATGGACCAGACCACGATCGCCGCGATGAAGAGCGGCTGCGCGCCGTGGCCAGCGCCGGCGATGAAGGGCAGCGCCACGAAGGCGGCGCAGGACAGCGCCGTCAGCACGCCGACATAGATGCCGAGCCGGCCGACAAGGCGGGCGATGCGGTCGGCGGCGACGCCCATCGCTGTATCGGTGATGGTGAAGATGGCCTGATCCATCATCAACAGCCAGATGACAGCCGCCGGGGCGATACCGACCTCGGCCGCGAGCTTGGGCAGGTAGATCACATAGGTGGTCCAGCCCAGCGTGAACACCAGTTGCAGGAACGCGAGATAAAGCCCGGCGCGGTTGCCGGTGGCACTGGTGTCGGCGGTGATCTCGGTGGTGGTCATGCCGCCAGCATAATGCAGGCGGGCGTTTTGGGAAATGCGGCTATCTCGCCTTCCGGAAGGTCAGGTTGATGCGCTTGCGGCCGAGCAGCGCGTGTTCGCCGTCGGCAAGCGGCGCGATGCCATGGAAGAACAGCCGCGATGGGCCGCCCCAGACCACGACATCGCCGTGCTCCAACCGGTAGCGCGCCGGCTTGTCAGAGCGCTTCAGCCCGCCGAACATGAAGATCGCCGGCAAACCCAGCGACACCGAGACGATCGGCGCCGCGAAGTCCGTCTCGTCGCGGTCCTGATGCAACGACATGCGCGCGCCCGGCGCGTAGCGATTGATCAGACACGCATCCGGCGCGAAGCCGGCAAAACCGCCTTGCGCCGCTGCCTGCTCCGCCAGCTCGCGAAACACGGGAGGCATCGCCGGCCACGGCTTGCCGCTGACGGGATCGTCGGCGCCGTAGCGATAGCCGCCACGGTCGGTGATCCAGCCGCAATGGCCGCAGTTGGTCATCGCAACCGACATCTCGAAGCCGCCGGGCGTCGACATGTGACGGAACGGCGCCTGCGCCGTGATATCGTCAAGCGCCCGCAGCAGCTCATGCTCGACCGGCCGCGCTACGCCGCGCATCATCACGGCGCCGTCGGCCATCGCTTCGCGCGACGGTAGTACGTCGCTGACGCTGTCAAATAAATCCGCAGTCATTTCGCATCGTGGAAGATCACGCCGACGGTGTGGCGCTTGCCGGAACGCAACCGGCTCACGCCATGGCGCAGATTAACCCGATAGGTGCCGCGCGTCCCCTGCACCGGGCGGTGATGCACAGCAAAGGCGACCGCGTCGCCCTGTTTCAAGCCGACCACTTCGGCGCGCGACTGCATGCGCGGCCGCTGTTCGGTCAGCACGAACTCGCCGCCCTCGAAATCGCGGCCGGGTTCCGACAGCAGGATCGCGACCTGCAGCGGAAACACGTGCTCGCCATAGAGATCCTGATGCAGGCAGTTGTAATCGCCGGCTTCATATTGCAGCAGCAGCGGTGTCGGCCGGGTCTGGCCGGCGTCATGGCAACGCTTCAGGAAGGCCTCGTGCCGGTCGGGATAGCGGATATCGATCCCCATCGCCTCGTTCCAGCGATTGGCGATGCCTTTCAGCCGCGCATACAGCACGGGCCTTAAGGTCGCGATCAGATCGGGTAGCGGATAGCTGAAATATTTGTATTCGCCACGGCCAAAGCCGTGCCGGCCCATCACGATGCGGCTGCGGAAGCGCGCATCGTCGGGATAGAGCGCGGCGAGCCCGCGGCATTCATCCGGCGTCAGCAGGTTTTTCAGGACCGCGCAGCCCTGCGCGTCGAGGTCGCGTTCGGCTTGCGTCCAGTCGACGGCATCGACGCGGGCGGCGCTGTTGGTGGCGGGAACTTCGCGAAGTATTGCTTTTGCCGTCATGCGGCCAATGTGGCGGTTCGGGTCGCCTGCTGCCACCCGATTCCCGAAAGGATTGTTCGATCGTAGGGTGGGCAAAGGCGCGAAGCGCCGTGCCCACCATCGAGCGCCGTGTTCGCGAAGGTGGGCACGCTTCGCTTTGCCCACCCTACGCTGCCCGACTACCCCCTGACCGGCAGCGGGATCACATCATAGGCGTTGCGGATGCTGCGCTTCAGCACCGGATCTTCGAACTCGTACTCAAAACGATCCGCAGGCCGAATGCCGCCTTTCGCGGCAAAGGTGCCGCCGAACATCAGGCAGCCATCCGGCAGCTTGCCGCCCTCGAAGCCGCGATTGAGCAGTTCCGCGACGGGCAAGATCGCATCCAGCGCGCCCTCCTGGTAGAGTTCGCGTTGGCCGTTGATCGTGGCCCAGGAGCGCAGGATCAGTCTGTCCCAGTGACCGGCGACGTCCTCGAGCTCCCACAGCTCGGAAGCAATCGGCTTGTCGCACATCTGCTTGGAGACGGTGACGCTGTAACTCTCGACCTTGCGGTCGGTGTGGTCGGAACCGAGGCCGACGAAGGTGCGGCCCTGCCAACCGACCAGGAAGAACTCGACCTCGCCGCTGGAATCGGTGCCGCAGACCTCGATCGAATCCTCGAAAGTGAGCCGCCGCGCCGAGCAGCGGTAATAGATCGGCGTCGAGGCGGGCCGCGCGATACCGAGCGCTTCCAGTTCGACGATGTGCTTGTCGCGCGCAACGGGGTCGCGGCCGGTCCAGCCGGCGATCACGACCTGGTCGATCGGCATGGTCAGCGGCGTTGCCGCGCCGCGATCGTCGACGGTGAAGGTCAAATCAAACACGGATGGCGCCCTCCATTCCCGCGGCAAGTTCGAAGATGCGGCGGTCCGATCCACCGGCTGCTGCCAGCATCAACCCGACCGGCACTTCGCCCTCGCGATGCGCCGGCAGCGAGATCGCGCAGCCGTCGATCATGTTGATCAGCGTCGGGTTACGGAGCGCACGGAGGTTCTGCACCGTGAACGCCTTGTCGTCGGCGAGATCGGCGATGCGCGGTGGCGTGTTCGCCGTGGTCGGCATGACGAGCGCATCATAGGGCGCCAGCCGCAGGTCGATGCGCGCGATCAGCGAGCGGCGGGCGCTCAAGAGGTCGATATAGTCGGCGGCGTTGATGCCCTCGCCGCGCAGGATGCGCAAGGATACCCTGGGATCGTAGACATCGCCCTTGCTGGTCAGGAGATAGCGATGCCAGGCGTAGCTTTCCGCCGCAGCGAATCCGCCTTTGGCGTTCATCACGCCGACATCGAGGAACTCAGGTACCTCGATATGCTCGATCAGCGCGCCCGCGCGGGATAGGGTTTCCAACGCACGCTCGAACGTATTCGCAACAGTCTCATCGAGATCGTCGAGCGCGACCGTCATGGGAACGGCCAGCCGCATGCCCTTGATCGGCCGCGGCGTGAACGCCGCCTGCGGCTCGCCGGCGAGCACCGCATCGAGGGTGGCGCAGCATTGCGTGGAATTGGCGAGCGGTCCAAAGCTATCGAGCGTGAACGACAGCGGCACGCCGCCGTCAAGCGGCACACGCCGCTGCGTCGGCTTGTAGCCGACAATGCCGTTATAGGCCGCCGGAATACGGCAGGAGCCGCCGGTGTCGGTGCCGAGCGCGCCATAGGCCATTCGGTCTACGATCGAGACCGCCGCGCCCGAGGACGAGCCGCCGGGCACGTGACCGACATTGCGCTGCCACGCGCTCTTCGGCGTGCCGTAATGCGGATTGATGCCGATGCCCGAATAGGCGAACTCGGTCATGTTGGTGCGACCGATCACGACAAAACCGGCGCGCCGCAACCGCGCCACGACGGGTGCATCGGCAGCAGCCGGCGCGGAATCTTCCAGCGCCCGCGAGCCGGCGCGGGTCACCTGACCCTCGATGTCGAAGAGGTCCTTGATCGAGACGGGAATGCCGGCAAAGCGCGACGGCGCGGCATGCGCCTTGCGCAGGCGGTCCATCGCGTCAGCCGCCTCAAGCGCGGCATCCTTGTCGACATGGATGAAGACGCGCTGGCCCTCGCCCGCGGGATCGGCGATCCGCGCGATGCAGTCCTCGACCAGCTTGCGGGCGGAGGTGCGGCCCGCATCGAGATCGTCGGCGAGCGCGGCAAGGGTCGGATTTGGCATGATGGTGTCGCCTGGCTATTTGGAGTTCGAAAATCTCGAGATCGAGCAGCGCCGAGCTGAGCGATTTGCCGTGGGCATCGAGCGCCAGCGAGCGCGTTACCCCGCCACCCAGCGTGTTGCTCATGACGAAGTTCAGCGCCGCAACGTTCGGCAACTCATAACGCACCACCTCGCCCTCGACAACGCCGGCGAAGTGCGCCTTCACCCGATCAGCCGTAACCTGCTCCTTCAGCAGCGGATAATGCTTCGCATCATAGGCGATGACGGAGATGTTGGAGGTGTTGCCCTTGTCGCCTGTGCGGGAATGGGCGATCTCGCGCAGCTTCATCGCCTTATGCCTCGACAAAATGCACGCGGGGTTTGGCCAGCTCG
This sequence comes from uncultured Alphaproteobacteria bacterium, assembly GCA_963794775.1. Taxonomy (GTDB): domain Bacteria; phylum Pseudomonadota; class Alphaproteobacteria; order Rhizobiales; family Xanthobacteraceae; genus Bradyrhizobium. The sequence continues at coordinate 12,134 of CAWCGA010000039.1, forward strand.
CGCGGCAGCAGCACGGATGCCACCGCCACGACATCGCGCGCCGACTTCCACGCGCCGCCACCACCGGCGGGGCCGTTGGTGTAGAGCGTCTCGACCTCGTTGCCGACGCGCACGGCTTCGCGAAAATTCTCGGTGCGGCCCGTGACGCGCACGCGCACCTCGTAGGGCTCGTTAGCCTGTGCGGACACCTGCGATCCATGCAGCGCATCGACACCGATCAGGTCGAAACGCAATTCGCTGGTGGAAACGCCGGTCAGCTTCAGCCGTTCGCGCACGATTTCGAGCGCCAATCGGCCGCGCGCCAGCGCACCCGGTCCGGCATAGGAAATCTGTCCCTCACCGATGAAACTGTCGACATAGCCGACTGAAACTTTCAGCGTGCCGGTACGCTTCGTGCCACGCCCGCCGGAGACGCGCACGCGATCGGGCGCGATCTCCTCGACCGAGACTTGCGAGAAGTCCGCGACCACATCCGGCTGGAAATACTGCGTGGGGTTGTGCACCTCGTAGAGCAGCTGCTCCTTGCAGGTCTGCGCGGTCACCGCACCGCCCGAGCCCGGCACCTTGGTGATCACAAGCGAGCCGTCTTCACCGACCTCGCCGATGGGGAAGCCAAGCCGGGCAAGATCGGGAATGTCCTTGTAGCCGGGGTCGGCGAAATATCCGCCAGTGATCTGGCCCGCGCATTCCAGCAGATGGCCTGCGACGGTGCCCTGCCCCAGCAGATTCCAGTCGTCCATCGCCCAGCCGAAGGCATGGATCATCGGCGCCAGGAACAGCGCCGGATCGGAGGCGCGGCCGGTGATGACGACATCGGCGCCGCCCCGCAGCGCCTCCGCCATCGGCTCGGCGCCGAGATAGGCATTGGCCGACAGCAGCTTGTTGCCGAGCTGCTTGATTGTGCCTTCGAACTCCATGAGGGCGAGGTCATTGCTCTTGCAGGCGTCGAGCACGTCGTCGCCGACGATGGCCGCGACCTTCAACCGCGAAAGGCCGAGCGAACGCGCGATCTCGGCGGTCTTCTTCGCCGCCGCTTCCGGATTGGCCGCGCCCATATTGGTGACGATCTTGATGCCCCTGGCGGCGCAGAGCGGCAGCACCGCGCGCATGCGCTCCTCCAGCAGCGGATCGTAACCGCTGTCTGGATTTTTCATCCGCGCCTGCTGCGCCAGCGCCACCGTGCGCTCGCCGAGACATTCGAACACGAGATAGTCGATCTCGCCCTTCTCGGCGAGTTCGACCGCGGGCTCGATGCGATCGCCCGAATAGCCTGCGCCTGAACCGATCCTGATCGACCGCATCATTTCAGCCCGAAATAGGCGCGGTGCAGCTCTTCATTGCCGCTCATCTCGGCAACCGTGCCGGAGAACCGGATGCGCCCGCCTTCCAACACGAATACGCGCGTTGCGACCTCGAGGAAACCGATATTCTGCTCGGCAATCAAGAGCGCAATGCCATGGCCCTGCAAGCCCGACAGGATGCGGATCACTTCTTTGACGAATAACGGCGACAGGCCGGCCGACGGCTCGTCCATGACAAGCAGCTTCGGTTCGGCCGCGAGCGCCTTGGCAATGCCGAGCATCTTGCGTTGGCCGCCGGACAGGCTGGAGGCCGCGTCCCGTCGTTTTTCGCGCAATATCGGGAAAAGGGCGTAGAGCTCGTCGGCACGCCCGCCGGGGTTGGCGTGACCAAGCGCCTGCGCGCCGACGCGGATGTTCTCCTCGATCGAGAGATCGGGAAACACCGCAAGCTCCGACATATAGGTCATGCCGAGCTTCATGCGGTCGGCGGAGCGCATTTTCGTCAGCTCGGTCCCGCCCAACCTGATCGAGCCGTGGCGCGCCTCGACCAGGCCAACCAGCGATTTCAGAAAGGTGGTCTTGCCCGCGCCGTTGGCGCCTAACAGCAGCACGGTTTCGCCGGGGCGGACGTCGAGATCGACGCCCCACAGCACCTGCATGGTGCCATACCCGGCGTCGACGCCCTGGGCGGTGAGCAGCGATGCGGCCTCAGGCGGCATGCTCGCCTCCCAGAAACACCTCGATCACCTGCGGCTCGCGCACCGCGGCGGCGAGCTTGCCTTCGAAAATCTCGCGGCCGGCATTGAGCACGATGACGCGATCGGTGATCTGCTCGATGAAGCCCATGAGGTGCTCGACCACGATGATCGCCATGCCGGTCGCGGCGAGCGCCTTGATGCGCCCTGCGATCCAGTCGAGCTCGGTCGGGTTGAGGCCGGCTGCGAGCTCATCGAGCAGCAACAGCCGCGGCCGCGTGGCGAGCGCGCGGGTCAGATCGAGCATCTTCTGCTGGGCGCTGTTGAGGTCGGCCGCCGGACGATCGGCGACACCGGTGAGGTGATATTCCTCCAGCAACTCATCGACCGTCGGCGGCGCGACGGAGGCGCGGCCGTAAGCCAGCGCGACACGGATGTTCTCGCGCACGGTGAGCGACAGGAACGGTTTCGGAATTTGGAAGGTGCGGTTGATACCGGAATGAACCAACCGATGCGAGGCCGTGCCGCCGATCGAGGTCCCGTCGAAGACGACCTCGCCGCCGTCAGGCGGATAGAGGCCGGAGATGACGTTGATCGCGGTGGTTTTGCCGGAGCCGTTGGGACCGACCAGCCCCAATATCTCACCGGATACGACGTGGAAGCTCAGGCCGTCGAGGGCATGGAAGCCGCCGAAGCGTTTCACCAGCTTGCTCACATTGAGGATCGGTTTGGCGTCAGGGGACATGCCATCCCCTCCGCGTTGCCAGCGACACCAGGCCCGCCGGCAGGAACAGCACCAGCCCCATGATCAGGAGACCATAGATCAACTGGAAATATTGCGGCGTGGTGAAGCCGATCAGATTGTAGATGCCGTAGAGGATGATGACGCCGACGATTGGTCCGGTGATGGTAGCCACGCCGCCGAACAGCGCGAACACGATGGCGAAGATCGAGAACTCGCCCGAGAACACGTTGTCGGGATAGAACACCGAGACGTACCAGGCATAGATACCGCCGGCGAGGCCGGCGACCAGCGCGGATGCAAGCCACGCGATCACACGCATCTTCACCACGTTGACGCCGGCCATTGAGGCGGAGACAGCGTCCTCACGCACTGCTTGCAGTGCGAGGCCGAAGCTGGAGTTCTTCAGATAAATTACTGCTCCCACCGTCAGCGCCATCACGAGCAGCGCGGTCGTGTAGGCATCGTCCGGATTGAAGATGCCGGTCAAGGAAACGCCGTACGGACCCTTGGTGATGCCTTCCAGCGCGGGGTTGGCGACGAAGTGCAGCACCGCGAGCGAAGCCGCGAGGTTGGCGATCGCGAAATAGGCGCCGGACAGCCGCAGCAGCGGCGTCAGCAGTAATCCCAGCGCCACGCCGACGAGGCCTCCAGCCAGCACCGCAATGAGCGCCGGCGAGTGCAGATGCATCACCATGATGGCAAAGCCGTAGGCGCCGGCGCCGAAGAAGCCGACGTAACCAAATGGCAGATAGCCGGTGAAGCCGTAGATAATGTTGACGCCCTGCGCGAGGATCAGGAAGATCACGAAATTGAACAACAGCAGATGGTTCTGGTAGACGCCGGGCGCGACCGCGAACACCACGACCAGCGGCACAAGAATGAACAGGATGTGTTTGAGAAAACTAGGCAACGCGCACCCGCCTTCCGAGGAGGCCGCTCGGGCGCAACAGCAGGATCAGGATCAACAGCACATAGGGCAACAGATCAGCCCATGAGCTGAGATAGGTCTGCACCAGCATGTAGCAGACGCCATAGACGATGCCGCCCAGCGCGGTGCCCAAGGGATTGCCGAGCGAGCCAAGCACGACAATGGCGAATGAGGTCACGGTCGCATCCGCGCCGAAGGCCGGTGTCACCGATCCGAACATGAAGGGCGCGAACACGCCGGCGACCGCAGCAAGTCCGAGCCCGATGCCGAAAGCAGCCGCCGAGACGCGATCGACATCGATGCCGGTCGCCAGCGCCTCGTCACGGCGCGACATCACCGCACGCGTCAAGGTGCCGAGCCGGGTGCGATAGAGATAGAGATAGACGAATCCGATCGCGATCAGGCTCGCGCCCGCCGCGATCACCCATGGCGCCGGAAAGCTCTGCCCGAAGATCTGGATCGGACCAGCGCCGCCCGGCTTGCCGCCGAACCACTTCACCTTGATGGTCGTGAAAACCGTGCCCAGCAAACGGCTCTGGATCGAGCGCTCGCTGGTGCCGGCAAAGATCGTGGTAATGGCCTCGATCACTTGCGACAGGCCGAAGAACAGGATGATCGACAGCATCTCGGGATTGCTGGAGCCCTGCAGCCGCGGCACCAGCACCCAATAGAGCAGCAAGCCCGCCAGCACGAACACGACGAAAGCCAGCGGCACTGCGAACAAGGGATCGATGCCAAAGATCGCGACCACGCCGAAGGCGATGAACGCCCCGAGCATCAAGGTGTCGCCATGCGCAAGGTTGACGATGCGCATGACGCCGAACACGAGATTGAGCCCAATGCCGACCAGGCTGAAATAGAGGCCGAACAGCACGCCGGCGACGAGCGCGTAAGTCAGCATCCGCGCCTCGCCGCCTGCTTATGTGTCAGCCCTGTCTGCCTCATGGAGCCGGATAGACCGGCTTGCCGGTGGCGCTCTCGTGCGGATAGATCGAGACGAACTTGATATGGCCGTGGTCGTCGAACGCGAGCTGGCCGAGCGGCGTCAACTCGCCGATCTGCCCGCCCATGTCGTCGAGCGCAAAGGTGCCGTCCAGCGTCTTGAGCTGGCCGGACAGCGAGAACACCGCCTTGCGCAGCTCCATCTGGTCGAGGCTGGTCGCAACCGACAGCGTCTTCTCCAGCACGAGGCCGGTGGTGTAGCCCGCCACCGCGTTGAAGCCGAACTCGATCTTGCCGTCGGGATATTTCTTGTCCCAGGCCGCCTTGTAGGCCTTCATGTCCATGCCGAAATTGACGGGATAGTCGAGCTCGGACGGCGGCACATAGGTCCAGATGTGCTCAAGTCCCTTGGCGCCGACATTCTTCTCCAGCAGCTCGGTTTCGAGACCGGCATAGATCGAGAACAACATCTTGAACTTGATGCCGACGTCCTGGACGTTGCGCAGGAAGGCAATATCGTTCGGCGCATAACCAAAATAAATCACCGCGTCGGGATTGGTGTTGTTGATGTTGTTGATGATGACCGTGTAGTTCGTGGTCTCGGTGGGGATGCCCTGATCGTAGACGATCTCGATCGGCGCGCCCGACTCCTTGACGAACTTGCGGAAGGCGTTGGCCTGCGTACCCGTGAATTCGTTGGTCGAGTAGAGGATCGCGATCTTCTCGATGCCGAGGCCGGGTCCATCGTGCGAGACGAAATCCGCAACCGGCTTCGGCCAGATCGTCGACACCGGATCGGCCATCAGCGCGATATAGGGATTGTCCTTGGAGAAGAAGCTCGCGCCGGTGCCGGTCTGATCGAACAGGAACATCTTGTGGTCGCGCGCAATCGCCACGGCCGGCGCCGTGAGCACCGAGCCGGAATCGGCGACGAGGAGGTCGACCTTGTCCTGGGTGATGAGCTGATTGTAGAGCGTGGATGCGGTCGCGGTGTTGCTCTGGTCGTCATAGGCGACGAGCTTGACCGGAATCTTCTTGTCGAATGCCTTGACGTAAACGCCACCCTCGGCGTTCTTCTGGTCGGCCCAGAGTTTGAGTGCGCTGTGCACCGGCATCGAAATCGAGGCGAAGCGTCCCGACGATGCGTAAAGCGTGCCGATCTTGATCTCGGATGGTGCATCCGCGGCCATCGCCTGCGTTGCCAATACGAGGCTTGCGGCCAGCGCCGCGCCAGTCAATTTGAACATCATGATCCTCCCGGATTTCTTGATTTCTCGGGGTCCTTCTACGCGCGGGTTTTGGGCGACACAAGCATTCCCACCTCATCCATTGTGCGCGGTGCGGAATGGGGCCATGCGTGCAGGGACGGCTCAGCCGTTGACGCGCAACGGCCGATGTCGCATCAAGATTTGCAACGATATCGGGAGGAACAAAATGGCCGAACCTGCGCGCGCCAAACCGAAGCCGACGCCGGAGACCCAGCATTTCTGGGACGGCACCAAAGCCGGCGAGTTGCGGCTGCAGCGCTGCGACGCCTGCGCCAACGTCTATTTTCCGCCACGGCCATTCTGTCCCAAATGCGCCTCGCGCAAGGTCAGCGTGTTCAAGGCGAGCGGCAAGGGCAAGCTCTACAGCTACGTCATCAATCATCGCCCGGCCGCGCCCGGCTTCACCCCACCCTACTCCATTGCCGTCGTCGAGCTCGACGAAGGCCCGCGGATGATGAGCAATATCGTCGATTGTCCGCAAACGCCGGAAGCGCTCGAACTCGACATGAAGGTCGGGGTCAAGTTCGAGCCGCTCGACGACAAGATCACCCTTCCCTTGTTCCGTCCGGCGAAGGGGTAGAGCGATGCGCAGGAATCACGTTGCCGTCGTGGGCGCTGCCGAGACCACCGAGCTCGGCGTCATTCCCAACGTCTCACAGATACAGCTGCATGCGGATGCGGCGCTGAATGCAATCGCGGATGCCGGACTGAAGCTCTCCGACATCGATGGCTTCGCCACCGCGGTCGAGTCGCCGCAGCAGGTCGCCCACTATCTCGGCATCACGCCGACCTGGGTGGACGGCACGTCCGTCGGCGGCTGCTCCTTCATGCTGCACGTTCGGCATGCGGCCGCCGCGATCGAAGCCGGCCTCTGCAAGACCGTGCTGATCACCCATGCCGAAAGCGGCAAGTCGATGATCGGCAAGCAGCCGCGCTCGACGCCGCCCGATAGTCTCAACGGCCAGTTCGAGTCGCCGTTCGGCGTCTACGGGCCGCCCAGCATGTTCCCGATCCCGGTGCTGCGCTTCATGAAGACCTATGGCATCACCCATGAGCAGTTGGCCATGGTCGCCGTGGTGCAACGCGAATGGGCGGGAAAGAATCCACGCGCCACGATGAAGGACCCGATCACGGTCGCCGACGTCTTGAACTCGCGGATGATCGCCTATCCGTTCCGCCTGCTGCAATGCTGCCTCGTCACCGACGGCGGAGGCGCGCTGATCCTCACCTCAGCCGATCGTGCGAAAGATTTTCCCCGCAAGCCGGTCTATATCCTCGGCACCGGCGAGAGCGTGGAGACGCCGATGGTCAGCCAGATGGAGACTTTCAATTCCTCGCGCGCCTTCAAGGTCGCGGGGCCGCTGGCCTTTAGGGAAGCCGGCATCGCCCACAAGGACGTCGACCATCTGATGATCTACGACGCCTTCGCGCACCTGCCGCTGTTCGGCCTCGGCGATCTCGGCTTCATGCCCCATGAGGAGACCGGCAAGTTCATCGCCGACGGCCACACGCGGCCGGGCGGGAAACTGCCGCTCAACACCAACGGCGGTGGTTTGAGTTACATGCATTCGGGCATGTACGGCATGTACGCGCTACAGGAGAGCGTGCGGCAGATGCGCGGCATTGCGCCGGCGCAGGTGCCGAATGCGAAGATTTCGGTGTGTCACGGCGTCGGCGGCATGTTCGCCGCGTCGGGCACGATCATTTTTACCAACGAGAAGTAGCAACTTCGTCATTCCGGGATGGTCCGAAGGACCAGACCCGGAATCTTCGAGATTCCGGGTTCGATGCTGCGCATCGCCCCGGAATGACAGCAAACGGGAGACACCATGGCAAAATCGCTGCAGGACAAGGTTATCATCGTCACTGGCGCAGGCCGTGGCATCGGGCGCGAGATCGCGCTGCTCTGCGCCGCTGAAGGCGCGAAAGTCGTGGTCAACGATCCCGGCGGCGCTTCAGACGGCGCCGGATCGTCGGCCGCGCCTGCCGAGGAAGTGGTCGCGGAGATCAAGAAGCGCGGCGGGATCGCCGTTCCCAATTTCGAGTCGGTTGCGGAAGCCATCCCTGCGAGCAAGATCGTCAAGACGGCGACCGATCATTTCGGCCGCCTCGACGGCGTCGTGAACAATGCCGGCATCCTGCGCGACATGATCTTCCACAAGATGAGCGTGGAAGCCTTCGAAGCCGTCATCAAGGTGCACCTGATGGGCTCGTTCTATGTCAGCCACGCGGCCGCGCGCATCTTCCGCGAGCAGGAGAGCGGCGCCTTCGTGCACTTCACCTCGACCTCGGGGCTCATCGGCAACTTTGGACAGGCCAACTATGCCGCCGCCAAGCTCGGCATCGTCGGGCTGTCGAAGTCGATCGCGCTCGACATGGGCCGCTTCAACGTGCGCTCCAACTGCGTTTCGCCGTTTGCCTGGACCCGCATGATCGGCACCATCCCGGTCGAAACGGAAGCCCAGAAGGCGCGGGTCGAGAAGATCAAGCAGATGGGCCCGGAGAAGATCGCGCCGATGTGCGGCTTCCTGCTCAGCGATCTCGCCAAGGACGTAACGGGGCAAATCTTCGGCGTGCGCATGAACGAGATTTTCCTGTTCAGCCAGAACCGCCCGCTGCGCTCGGTGCACAGTAGCGAAGGCTGGACGCCGCAAAGCATTGCCGAACACGGCCTGCCGGCCTTCAAGGATTCGCTCTACAAGCTCGACCGCTCGGGCGACATCTTCACCTGGGACCCGATCTGATTGGCGAATAGCGAGCAGGGAGTAGCGAATAGGGACAGGATTTCCATTCGCTATTCGCTCGCGCGGAAGTTGTTTTCGTAAAATCCGCCTGCTTTATGCCGGATTGCGTGCGCATGATGTCCTCCCGACAAAAAATCATGGGAGGAAATCATGACAACTCCATTGACCTTTCCTGACGCTCCCTTCAATCGCCGCAAGCTGATCAAGGGCGCGGCCGCATTGGCGGCCACCGCCGTGACGGCGAGCGCGGCGTCGGCCGAAACTGTCGCACCGCTCGGCCAGACCGGCGCGCCGACCCGCTCGACCGACAAGTTGCCGCTCGGGCCATTGCCCGGCAGCCGCTATCCGGATTCTCATCTCGAATCTGCCAAGAAGGGCGGCAAGCCGACATTCGGCCCGGATGGCTTCCCGGCGTTTGCCGGCACCATGGCGGTCGAGCGCGTGGCTACCGGCTTTCGCTGGGCCGAAGGGCCGGTCTACTTCCCGGCCGGGCGCTACGTGCTGTTCTCCGACATCCCCAATAACCGCATCATGCGTTTCTGCGAGGATGACGGCCATACCAGCGTCTACCGGCAGCCCTCGATGAACTCGAACGGCAACACCATCGATCGCGAGGGACGCTTGCTCACCTGCGAGCACAGCGGCCGACGCGTCACCCGCACCGAGCTCGACGGTTCGATCACCATCATCGCCGACAAGTTCAACGGCAAGAAGCTCAACTCGCCGAACGATGTGGTCGTGGCCTCGGACGGCTCGATCTGGTTCACCGATCCCGCCTACGGCATCGGTGGCTATTACGAAGGCATCAAAGCCGATCAGGAGCAGGCCAAGCACAATGTCTACCGGGTCGATCCGAAGTCGGGCGACATCAAGGTCGTCATCGACGACTTCGTCGAGCCGAACGGGCTGACCTTCTCGCCCGACGAGAAGCGGCTCTACATCCTCGACACCGGCTTCACCGACGGGCCCGACAATCCCTCGCATATCCGCATGTTCGACGTGAACCTCTCGCAGGGCACGCTGACGAACGGCAAGGTGTTCGCGGAAATGCCCAAGCCCAGCATCACCGACGGCGCGCGTTGCGACCGCGAGGGCCGGGTCTGGTGTTCGGTCGGCTGGGGCGATCCGAACGAAGACGGCGTGCGCTGCTATACGCCGGAAGGCGAGCTGCTCGGCAAGATCCACATTCCCGAGACGGTCGCCAATCTCTGCTTCGGCGGCCAGCAGCGCAACCGGCTCTACATCTGCGGCTCGACCTCGCTGTATGCGGTGTACACCAGCGCACAGGGCGCGATGAAGCCGTAGAGAAACGCCTCGTCATTGCGAGGAGCGCAAGCGACGAAGCAATCCATCGCACCGCAAGCGGACAGGTGGATTGCTTCGCGGAGCCTGTCATCGGGCCGGCCCAAACGGGCCGGACCCGTTGGCTCGCAATGACGATCAGCCCGTATTCCGCAACCCCGCCGAGATGCCGTTGATGGTGATCTGGATGCCGCGAAGCACCTGTTCGTCGGGATTGTCGGCGCGATGCTCTTTCAACAGCTCGACCTGCACGTGGTTGAGCGGATCGAGATAGGGAAAGCGGTGACGCACCGAACGCTCCAGCAGCGGATTGCCCTGCAGCAGCCGGTCCTGTCCCATGATGTCGAGCAGCGTCTCGATCACGAGATGCCATTCGCGCCGGATGCGGCCGAAGATGCGCTCGCGCAATGCCTCGTCCGGCACCAGTTCGGCATAGCGCGAGGCGATCGCGATCGAGCTTTTCGCCAGCACCATGTCCATGTTCGACAGCAGCATGCGAAAGAACGGCCACTCGCGGTACAGCTCCTTCAGGAACGGCATGCCCTTGTCGGGATGCGCCTTGATCCAGGTCTCGACCGCATGGCCGAAGCCGTACCAGCCCGGCAGCATCAGCCGGCACTGCGCCCATGAAAACACCCAGGGGATCGCGCGCAAATCCTCGATGGCGCGGGTCTTCTTGCGCGACGCCGGACGGCTGCCGATATTGAGCGTCGCGATCTCGTTGATGACGGTCGAGCCCCAGAAATAGTCGACAAAGCCATCGGTCTCGTAGACGAGGCCGCGATAGGCCTTGAAGGCGAGATCGGACAACTCGTCCATCGCATCAAGATATTCCGGCTTTGGCGCGGCCTGACGCGGATGCAGCAGGCTCGCTTCCAGCGTGGCGGCGGCGAGGATTTCCAGATTGCTGCGACCGACCTCGGCATTGGAATATTTCGACGAGATGATCTCGCCCTGCTCGGTGATACGAATCTGGCCGTTCACCGCGCCGCCCGGCTGCGCGATGATGGCCTCATAGCTCGGTCCGCCGCCACGGCCGACCGAGCCGCCGCGGCCGTGGAACAGCCGCAACCGCACGCCGTGGCGCTCGAACACCTGCACCAGCCCGATCTCGGCCTTGTAGAGTTCCCAGCCCGACGTGATGAAGCCGCCATCTTTGTTGCTGTCGGAATAGCCGAGCATCACCTCCTGCACGCCGCCACGGCTGTCGACCAGCTTGCGATAGTCGTGCAGCGACAGCATGCGGTCCATGATGGCGCTGCAGGTCTGCAGATCCTCGATGGTCTCGAACAGCGGCACGATGTTGATGGCACAGCGGCCCGACGGGTGAACCAGGCCGACCTCCTTCAGGAGCAGCGCGACCTCGAGCATATCCGACATGCCCTTGCACATCGAGATGATGCATTGGGGAATGACGTCCGCGCCGAACCGGGCGTGGGCTTCGGCGGCGGCGTGGAATATTGCGAGCTCGCCTGTGGTCTCCTCGCTGTATTTGACGAAGCTCGAGGTCAACGGCCGCGCGTTGCGCAACTCGTTCGACAGCAGCGCCACCCGCGCTTCTTCGTTGAGCGCCAAATAGGACATGCCGGGCATGGCGGCATCGAGCAGCTCGGCAACCGTACGTTCATGCACGGCGGAGTTCTGGCGGATGTCGAGCCGGGCGAGATGGAAGCCGAAGCAATCCACCGCACGGCGAAGCAGCCGTAACCGCCCGCGCGCGATCACCCGCGCATTGTTCGCGATCAGCGAGCGGTCGAGCACGTCGAGATCGGCCTGGAATTCCGTCACGCTGTCATAGGGCGCGACCTCGCCCACCGGCCGCCGCACGACCTGGACGTCGAGCTGCTTGGCCGTGGCCGAGAGCCGGGCATACATGCCGGACACCGCAAGACGATAAGGCTCGCCACTCCGATGCGGCGAGGTGTCCGGCGAGCGCTCGGCCAGCGCGCGCAGCTCGGCCGAGACATCGGCGAGATGGGCGGCGATCGACAGCTCCGCGCCGAGCGCGTGCAGCTCTTCCAGGTAGAATTGCAGCACGCGGCTCGATTGCAGCTTCAAAGTCCCGCGCATGACATCGGCCGTGACGAAAGGATTGCCGTCGCGGTCGCCGCCGATCCAGCTTCCCATCCGGAAGAACGAGGCGACCTCGCCTGCCGTCTCGTCGCCGGTATTGAGCTTGTCTTCCAGCGCGCAAGTGAGCCGCGGCACTTCCTGCAGGAAAGTGTAGTCGTAGAACGACAGTCCGTTGGCGACCTCGTCGAGCACGGTGAGCTTGGTCCGGCGCAACAGGTTGGTCTGCCACAAGGTCAGCACCGCGCGGCGCAACTGCTCGTCGCTGGCCTCCGCTTCTTCCGGCGTCAACTGTATCCGCTCGCGGCGATCGAGCAACTGCGCGATTTCCATCTCGCGGTCCATCGTGCTCTTGCGGCGGACCTCGGTCGGATGCGCTGTCAGCACGGGGCTGACCAGCGCGGTCTTGAAGAACTGACGCAGTTCGGCAGGTTTGAGACCGGCGGCCTGAGCCATCGCGAGCGTATCCGCCAGCGCTCCTGCCTGCGGGGCGCCCTTCCCCGCGTTCCGCGTGCGCATCTGGCGAATGGTGTTCTGGTCCTCGGCGATATTGGCGAGGTGAGAGAAATAGCTGAATGCGCGCACGATGCGCAGGGTCTCGGCGATCGACATCCCGTCGAGGATTTTCTCGAGCTCGCTTCGCGCCGCGCGGTCCTCGTCACGATGGAACCGGATCGAGGTCTGCCGGATGCGCTCGACCAGGTCGAAGGCGTCGGCGCCTTCCTGGTCACGCACGGTGTCGCCGAGGATGCGCCCGAGCAGCCGGATGTCGTTCCTGAGCCGGGCGTCCTCCTCCAGCGCCTGGACATCGTCGGCGCGGTTCGGCCTCAGCTCGGTATCGGAAGGCATGGTCTGGGGGGACATTGTTCAGCTCTCCAGAAAATGCCCGGCAGGCCAAGTCTGCAACTTTTTTGCCGCAGCGCAAGATGAAGATGCAGGCGTCCTCGGTTCCTCCCTCAAATCCTCCGTCCCGCCCGTTCCCAATAGGGATCACGCAGGCGGCGCTTGAAGATCTTGCCCGAATCCTCGCGCGGCAGGTTGGACTGGATTTCGACGTGTTTTGGCACCTTGTAATCGGCGAGTGACGCTTTCAGCCTGGCACGGATGTCGGCGATTTCCAGCGTCACACCCGGCTGCGGTTCCACCACCGCCAACAGCGCCTCGCCGAACTCCGCGTCGGGAATGCCGAACACCGCGCAATCATGGACGCCGGGAACAGCCTGCAGCACAGACTCGATCTCGGCAGGATAGATGTTGACCCCACCCGAGATCACCATGTCGCGCTTGCGGTCGCAGATGAAGACATAGCCGTCGGCATCGATATAGCCGACGTCGCCCGAGGTGATGAAGCCGTCGCGCTCGATCTCGACGCGCTTCTCCGGCTTGTTGTGATAGGTGAAGTCCGGATTGGACGATATTCGCGAATAGATTTCGCCGATCTCGCCCTGCGGCAGCACCCGGCCGTCATCGCCGACGAAGCGCAGCTCGGCGCCGGGCGAGATTTTGCCGACCGTGCCGGGTTTCTTCAGCGCATCCTCGGAATTGGCGAAGGTCACCGCGCCCAACTCGGTCGAGCCGTAGAATTCGTAGATCACCGGTCCCCACCATTCGATCATGGCGCGCTTGACATCGGGCGGACAGGGGGCGGCGGCATGAATGATGTGGCGCAGCGACGACATGTCGTATTTTCGGCGAACCTCCTCGGGCAGCCGCATCAGGCGGATGAACATGGTCGGCACCATGAAGATGGTGTCGATCCGCTCGCGCGCGATCAGGCGCAGGAAATCTTCCGGCTCGAAGCGCGGCATGATGACCAGCACGCCGCCGAGCCGGCCCGAGCGGAGGCCGAAGGAATTCGGCGCGGAGTGATAAAGCGGTCCCGGAAGCAACGTGCGTGCGCCGGGCTTCAGCCCATAGATGAGGCCGCGCATCCGCTCGGCGGCAGCGCTTTGCTCCGCCGTCGGCGCATCGCGGCGGACGCCCTTGGGATTTCCTGTCGTTCCCGAGGTGTAGATCATGTTCGACGGCTGCGGCACGACCGGCCCGTCGTAAGGCGTCTGCTGCGCCAGCCAGGGCTCGAAATCGGTTGCGAAGTCCGGTGTTCCCAGATGATCGCGATCGATCCCGTAATTGCCGAGGATTTCCGGCGGCGTCGGCACGCTCAGCACAGTGACGCCGGCGGGGATCGCCTCGCGCAGATGATGCAGCATGTCGGCATGCGCGATCAGCACCGCGGTCGCCGAGTCCTTCAGGATGTAGTTGATCTCCTCCGGTTTGAAATGCCAGTTGACCGGCACGCCGTAGGCGCCTAACCGCATCGCCGCATAAGCCGCCTCGATGAAGGCGATGTCGTTGCGCATCAGGATGCAGACGCTACTACCCTGCTTGACGCCGAGCTTGTGCAGGCCACCAGCGATGCGCGCGACGCGATCGGTGACCTCGGCATGCGTGCGCCGGCGGTCGCCGGAGACGATGCCGAGAAAGAGGGATGATGACATCGGCCTACCGAACTTTCACACCGTCATTCCGGGACGGTCCGAAGGACCGGACCCGGAATCTCGAGATTCTCAGGTGCGCAATTGCGCACCATAGTTCGATGCTTCGCATCGCCCCGGAATGACAACTAACCGGCATCTGCATAACGCGGAGCGCGCTTTTCGATATTGGACCGGACCGCCTCCAATTGGTTGGTGCTGCCGAGCAGTTTTTGCTGCTCGACGGATTCGACCAGCAGGGCCGGGCCAGGATCGACCGAGAGCTTGTTCAGCATGCGCTTGGCGGCGCGGATCGCATCCGGGCTCTTGTTGGCGATCTCGCGCGCCATCGCCAAAGCCACGGTCCGGGGATCGTCGCAAATTTGCGTGGCGAGGCCGTAGGACAGCGCCTCCTGCGCCGAGAAGATCCGGCCCGTGTAGGTCAGCTCGCGCAGGATGTCGTCACGCACCAGTGAGGCCAGGATCGGCGTTCCCGCCATGTCAGGCACCAGACCCCATTTGATCTCCATGATCGACATCCGCGCGTCGGGCGCGAGCAGGCGGATATCTGCGCCGAGCGCGAGCTGGAAGCCGCCGCCGAAGGCGACGCCCTGGATTGCCGCAATCACCGGCACCGGCAATTGCCGCCAGCCCCACACCGCCTGTTGCGGGAAGTTGGCCAGCCCATGCGTCCGTTTGGTCAAATCGCGGCTTTCCGCGCCCGGCACGCCATGGCCGCCGCTCTCCTTCATCGCGGCGAAGCGGCCCATGTCGAGACCGGCGCAGAAGGCGCGGCCCTCACCGGACAATACTACCGCCCGCAGGCCCTTCTCCTTGCCGAGCCGTTCGGTCGCGCCGACCAGCGCGTCGAACATCGCGGCATCGAGCGCATTCATCTTGTCCGCGCGCACCAGCCGGACATCGGCGACGCCGTCCGTGATCGTGATCGAGACGCGTTGCTCCATGGCAATTCTCCTCAAAACCTTATTCTTCTTTGCAGCTTTACAGGACGGGTTGGGGCGGTTTTAGTCAATCGAGCGACCAAAACAATCCGGGTGGAAACGATGTTCAGGGATCAGCTTCTCGCGGGCCGGCGCATCCTCGTGACCGGCGGCGGTACCGGCCTCGGCAAATCGATGGCCGCGCGCTTCCTCGAGCTTGGCGCCGAGGTTCATATCTGCGGCCGCCGCAAGATCGTCTGCGACGAGACCGCAACCGAATTGATGGATCAATATGGCGGACGCGTGGTCAGCCACGGCGTCGACATCCGCAACGCGATGGCCGTCGACGAGATGATCGAGCAGATCTGGACCGGCGGTGCCCTCACCGATCTCATCAACAACGCCGCCGGTAATTTCGTCTCGCGCACGCAGGATTTGTCGCCACGCGGTTTCGACGCGGTGGCGAACATCGTGATGCACGGCACCTTCTACGTCACGCACGCGGTGGGCCGGCGCTGGATCGCCGGCGGCCATCGCGGCAACGTCGTGTCGATCACGGTGACATGGGTGCGCAACGGCAGCCCGTTCGTGGTGCCGTCGGCGATGAGCAAGTCGGCGATCCACGCCATGACGATGTCGCTCGCGGCGGAATGGGGACGCTACGGCATCCGCCTCAATACGATCGCACCCGGTGAAATTCCGACCGAAGGCATGAGCAAGCGGCTCAATCCCAATGACGAACCCGGCGCACGCACGGTTGCGCGCAACCCGATGGGCCGGGTCGGCTCGATGGAAGAATTGCAGAACCTCGCGGTGTTCCTGATTTCCGGCGGCTGCGACTGGATCAGCGGCGAGACGATCGCCATGGATGGGGCGCAGGCGCTCGCCACCGGCGGCAATTTCTACGAGCTGCGCGACTGGTCGGATGCCGACTGGAAGCAGGCCCGCGACTCCATCGCCAAGCAAAACGAGAAGGATCGCTCGGCGAGAGGGTAATTCTGTCATTGCGAGGAGCGACAGCGACGAAGCAATCCATAGTTCCGCAAGCGGATAGGTGGATTGCTTCGCTTCGCTCGCAATGACGAGCGATTGAGAAACGAGATTCAAACTAATTCCGGGAGAACCATGTCCGAGCTGCCGAACAACCTCGCCGAAACCGTGCGCATGCAGGCGAAGAGCCGCGGCGATGCCATCGTCTTCGAATTCGAGGGACGCCAGACCACCTTCGCCCAATTCGATCGCCACACCAACCGTGTCGCCAATGCGCTGAAAACCGCCGGCGTCAGGCACGGCGAACGCATCGCCTATCTCGGCAAGAACAGCGACATCTATTTCGAGCTGCTGTTCGGCGCGATGAAGGCCGGCGTGGTGATGGCGCCGGTGAACTGGCGCCTCGCCGGCCCCGAGATCGCCTTCATCGTCGAGGACTGCAAGGCGCCGTTGCTGTTCGTGGGTCCAGAGTTCGTGACCATGGCGCGCAGCCTCAAGGACAGGCTGCCGGGCGTGCGCGCCATCATCACCACCGAGGGCGGCGCGCCGGAGTGGCAGGACTTTGCCGCCTGGCGCGACGCGCAAAGTGCCGACGATCCCGGCATTGCGATCAGCCGGAACGATATCGGCATACAGCTCTACACGTCGGGCACGACCGGCAAGCCCAAGGGCGCGATGCTGGCGCATGGCAACATGCTCAACCTCGTGCAATCGGGTAACGAGGCCGAAAAGCCCGAGTGGAACAAATGGACCAACGACGACGTCTCGCTGGTGGCGATGCCGATCTTCCATATCGGCGGCTCCGGCTGGGGCGTGATGAGCCTTTATCACGGCGCCCGCGGCGTCATCGCCCGCGAGTTCGATCCGACAAAAGTACTCGATTTCTTCGAGCAGTCCGGTATCACCAAATTGTTCATGGTGCCGGCCGCGATGCAGTTCGTGGTGCGCCAGCCGCGCGCGCGGCAGATCGATTTCTCGCGGCTGAAATACATGCTGTACGGCGCCTCGCCGATTCCGGCTGCGCTCTTGAAGGAATGCATCGAGGTCTTCAAATGCGGCTTCGTGCAGATGTACGGCATGACCGAGACCACCGGCACCATCGTGGCGCTGCCGCCGGAAGATCACATCGAGGGGCTGGACCGCATGCGCTCGGCCGGCAAAGCGCTGGCCGGCGTAGAACTTGCGATCCTCGACGCGGACGGCAAACGCTTGCCGCCGGGCGAGGTCGGCGAGATCGCGACGCGCTCGGGATCGAACATGGCGGGTTACTGGAACCTGCCTGAAGCCACCGCGAGCACGCTCGGCAAGGACGGCTGGCTGCGCACGGGCGATGCCGGCTACATGGACAAGGACGGCTATCTCTACATCCACGACCGCATCAAGGACATGATCATCTCGGGCGGCGAGAACATCTATCCGGCCGAGGTCGAGAGCGCGATCTGCGATCATCCCGACGTGGCGGAAGCCGCCGTGATCGGCATCCCCGACGACAAATGGGGCGAAGCCGTCAAGGCGATCGTGGTGATGAAGCCGGGCAAGTCGGCGACCGCGACCGACATCGTCAATTTTACGCGCGAACGCATCGCCGGCTTCAAGACGCCGAAGACGGTCGACTTCATTCCGGCGCTGCCGCGCAATCCGTCGGGCAAGATTCTCAGGCGAAATCTTCGCGATCCCTATTGGGCGGGGAAAGATCGGCAAGTGAATTAGCTCGTCATTGCGAGCCAACGGGTCCGGCCCGCTTGGGCCGGCCCGATGACAGGCTCCGCAAAGCAATCCATCTAACCACTTGTGGCGCTATGGATTGCTTCGTCGCGGAGTTTATCATCGGGCCGGCCCAAGCGGGCCGGACCCGTTGGCTCCTCGCAATGACGGTCGAAATGTTTCGGATCACGTCTTCGCCGCCTTCGCCTTCTCCCGCATGATCTTGCGCCGCGCCTTGGCCTCGTCCGACCAGACCTCGTCGAGATCGTAGAACTCGGCCACCACCCTCTCATTCGGCCCGAAGGTCACCCAGGGCTGTTTCGACGAGGTAAAGATGTGAATGTCCGGCGGACACTGGCTCGGATCGTCCATGGTGCCGACACGCAGGAAGCGCACGGCAGGCCCGGCCTGCGGATAATTACTCCACACCGAGACCCTGCATTTCGGGCAGCGCGCGATGCGCTGGCCCTTGCCGCTGGCCGACGGCGTATCGACAATTTCCGGCTCGCCCTTCAGATGCACGACGCGATCGGCTTCATACACCGCATTCCACGCATGCGCGGTGCCGGTCTCGCGCTGGCACCAGCTGCAATGGCAGGCGTGAACGATCAGCGGCTTGCCGTTGAGGCGATAGCGGACGTTTCCGCAGGTGCATCCGCCTTCCATCGTTCCCTCCTCAATGCTTCCCGGCGCCCATATAGCCGAACAGGAATCCCGCGACCTTGCGCTTCTGGATTTCCTCGCTGCCTTCGGTGATGCGGTAGCGGCGATGATGGCGATAGATGTGCTCGAACGGCTTGTGGCGCGAATAGCCCATGCCGCCATGCACCTGCATGGCGCGATCGGCGGCCTCGCAACAGAGCCGGTTAGCCCAGAAATTACACATCGACACCTTGTCCGACAGCGTGTGCTCGACCTGCGCCTGGGTGAGCTGGTCCATTTCCCACGCGGTCTTGCGGATCAGGAGCCGCAACATCTCGGCTTGCGTGGCCAGTTCCACCAGCGGCCACTGGATCGCCTGGTTTTCCGCCAGCGCCTTGCCGAACGGCTTTCGCTGTCGCGCGTATTTGACGCTTTCGTCGATGCAGTAGACCGCGGCGCCGAGCGAGCTTGCGGCCTGGCGAATGCGGTTCTCGTGCACGAAGCACTGCGCCAGCGACAGCCCCTTGCCGACCTCACCGAACAGCGCATCCTCGGGCACGAACACATCGGTGAAGCTGACGCGGGGATGGTCGGTCGGCATGTTGAAGGTCCACATATATTGCTCGACCTTTACGCCGTCGCTTTTCGCCGGCACCAGGAAACAGGTGATGCCGCGGGCATCGCCGTCATTGCCCGAAGTGCGCGCGAACAGCGCGCAATGCGTGGCGACATGCATGCCCGTGGTCCACATCTTCTCGCCATTGATCAGCCAGCCCTTGATGTTGTCGCGGGTCGCCGGCTTCGCCTTTGTCTCCATGTGGGTGGCATCCGAGCCGTGCTCGGGCTCGGTCAGGCCAAAGGTGATGCGATACTTGCCCCGGATCGAGCCGTCGATCATCGCCTTCTGCTCGTCGGTGCCGTAGCGGTCGAGCATCGTGACGATCGGCAGGTTGCCGACGATCGAATGCTCGTTCTGCAGATCGTTGTGCAGGCCAAGGCCTTTCGCGGCGAAATGCTCGCGGATCACGGCCATCCAGAGATTGGAGCCGTCCTTGCCGCCATAGCGCTTCGGAATCGCAAAGCGCAGATGACCGGCATCGTCGGCAAGATTTTTTGCCTTGCGCAGCAGCGCTTCCCATTCATGCCGCGGCAAGCCGCCATTGTCGAAATCGGTGCGCGCCCATTCGCGACGGTGATCGAAGAAGCGGATGTTGTCGTCGGTCTCCTCGAGCGGCTTGATCTCGGCTGCGATGAAGCGGTCGAGTTCTCCGAGGTAGGCGACCAGGTCGGCCGGCAGGTTGAAATCCAAGGCGCGTCTCCCGAGGTTTATCGTGTTTGCGGATAGTTAAGGTGGCCGCGCGAAGCCAAGTCAAGCGAGCGCCGCTTGCCGTGCGCGGCGCCCTTGCGTAATGGAATGACACGGATGCGTGGAAGCGGGCTATGGTGTGCCGAGCATTCCACGCAGCAGAAAAAATCACGGGAGGAACGATGGACCTGAAATTTTCCAAGGTGACGCGCAAGGGGCCGGTCACGATCGTAACGCTGTCGCGGCCTGAAGTGTACAACGCGCTGCATATCGATGCGCATTTCGAGCTCAACAAGGTGTTCGACGAATTTTGCGCCGATCCCGAGCAGTGGGTCGCGATCGTCACGGGCGCCGGCGACAAGGCCTTCTGCGCCGGCAATGATCTGAAATGGCAGGCGGCGGGCGGTAAGCGCGGCTGGGACAAGGGCGGTTTCGGCGGGCTCACCACGCGGTTCGACTGCGACAAGCCGATCATCGCCGCCGTCAACGGCGTGGCGATGGGCGGCGGCTTCGAGGTCGCGCTCGCCTGCGACCTCATCATTGCCGCGGAGAATGCGACCTTCGCCCTCCCCGAACCGCGCGTCGGTCTCGCCGCGCTTGCCGGCGGCTTGCAGCGTCTGCCGCGGCAGATCGGCCTGAAGCGCGCCATGGGCATGATCCTGACCGCGCGCCATGTCTCGGCCAAGGAAGGTTTCGAGCTCGGCTTCGTCAATGAGGTCGCGCCGGCCGGCGGCGCGCTCGCCGCCGCCGAGCGCTGGGCTGAGACCATCGCCAAGAATTCGCCGATGTCGATCCGCGCCTCCAAGCAGGCGATCCGTATGGGCATGGAGGTCTCGCTGGAGAAGGCGATGACCGACCAGCGCGACTATCCGGCGGTGAAGGCGATGGCGGCCTCGCAGGATTACATCGAGGGACCGAAGGCGTTCTCGGAGAAGCGCCCGCCGAAGTGGTTGGGGCGATGACACACTCGGTGTGGCTCCCCTCCCCCTTGCGGGGAGGGGATGGGGGTGGGGGTACCACACGCACTGAGCTCGCGGTTCACCCCCCTCCCCAGCCCTCCCCCGCAAGGGGGGAGGGAGCGCACAGCCGGTGCTGAAGCAGCTCAATCTCACTTCCACTCCAACTCCCTTTTGTACGACCCATAATTAGGCTGATCGACCGCGAGCTTGGCCATCGTGGTCTGCCAGAGATGCTCCGATAGTCCCGGCGTTGCCAGATCGACCTCGCCGCTCGCGACCTTCTCCGCCAGCGCGCGATTGAGATCGAGCAGCGCGCCATCGATTCCGAGCAGCGTCTTCAGGTTTGCGGCCTCCGCAGCGCCACTTCCTTCCGCAAGCGTCAATTGCCGCCCGATAAGGTCGAGCGCGTTGATGGCGACGCGGAGCTTGAAGGCGTTGTGACCGGAGATCGCCGGCGTGATGTCGCTGCGGAGGAAATCCGCGACTACCCTGGTCAGCTCGATCGGCGTCGGTTCGTCCTGCATCCTAATCTCCTCGGGGCGCGAGTAACCGCAGCAAATCAATCTCCGTCTCTGAGGCGCGGCGGCCGATCATGGCGCGCTCCATCGAATGATCCGGACCCATCCTGAAGCGCTGCATCATGCCGCAGCACATCACGCCCCAGCGCAGCGTGCCCATCACTTCCCAGAATTTCACGCGATCAGGCTCGACCTTGCGGCCGCCCTCCTCGTAGCCCGCATATAGTTCTTCGCGCGAGCCGAAGCCTCCGACGGGCTTGTCGATCTCGCCGAACCGCCAGGAGTTGACGCAGATCCATCCCAGATCCTCCATGGGGTCGCCGAGATGCGCGAGCTCCCAGTCCAGCACCGCGCGCACGCCGTCGGAGCCGATAATGAGATTGCCATGACGGAAGTCGCCATGCACCAGCGTGACGTCGCGCGACGGCCCTGGATCGTGGTCGGCAAGCCAGCGCAGTGCCAATTCGAATACCGGCCGTGGCCAGTTAAAACTGCGATACTCGCGTCCGAGCTCAGCGATCTCCGCGGTCGATGAGCTCTCGCGCAGCTTCGGCAATTCCCCACGCGGCAAGCCATGAATCCCGGCCGCGACCTTACCGAGCTGACGCGCCAGGATCGGGCGCGCCCTGGCAAATTGCTCGTCGCGCAAAATCTTGCGCGCGATGGTCTCGCCCTCGACCCGCGCCATGATGAAGCCGGTGCCGAGATCGTCCTCAGGCCGCAGCACATACATCACCCGGGGCGACGGCAGGCCGGCGTCATAGGCGAGCTGCATCAGCCGTGCTTCGGCATCGAGCCCGGCCGCGCGGGTCGGCGCTGCGCCATACCCTCCAGGCGAGCGGCGCAGGATCGCACCGACATAGCCGTTCCGATGCACGATATCGAACGACCAGGTCTCCTGGCTCGCGCCACCCGAAAGTTTCGCGGCACCGGTCACGCCGGTTGCGGCGGGATCGAACGATGCCACGCAGCGAAAAAGCTCTTGCTCGATCATTTGCCTTTGAATTTCGCCGGCCGTTTCTCCAGGAAGGCGGTGACGCCCTCGCGGAAATCCTCCGCGGCGCCCGCGACGCGTTGCAACTCGAATTCGAGATTGAGCTGCTCCTCGAAGGAATTGTCGGGGCTCTCCCAATAGAGCTGCCGGATCAGCGACAGCGCAACCGTCGGCCCGTTGGCCAACTCATGCGCAAGCTTCATCGCCTCGCCCATCAGCGCAGCATCGTCGTAAACGCGATTGATCAGGCCCCATTCCAGCGCCTTCTCCGCCGGCAGCCGCTCGCCCATCAGCGACAGCTCGATCGATCGCGCCTTGCCGACCAGCCGCGGCAGCAGCCAGGTCGAGCCGCAATCCGGCACGAGACCAATGCGGCGGAAAGCCTGCAGGAAATAGGCCGAGCGCGCAGCGAGGATCATGTCGCCCATCAGCGCGAAGCTCATGCCGGCGCCGGCCGCCGGACCGTTGACCGCCGTCACCAGCGGGCAATGCAGGTTGCGCAGCTTGCGCAGGAACGGGTGGAAACCGGTTTCCAGCGCCGCACCGGCGTTGCTGCGCTTGCCGGTCGGCGCGTTGCGGCCTTGTAAATTCGCGCCGGTGCAGAACGCGCGGCCCGCACCGGTCAAGACCACGCAACGCACCTCGTCGCGTTTCTCGTCGATGGTGTCGAGCGCTTCGGAAAGACCCCCGAGCATATCCATCGAGACCGCGTTCATGACCTCCTGATGGTCGAGTCTCAGGACTCCAACCGGCCCGTCGATCTCGAGCGTGCAGTGCTTGAATTGCATCGTTTCCTCGTTTGTCTTTGGCCGCCCTGGCGCGGCGTTATGCGTTGGCGCCATATTTGATTTTTGAGGCCGTCTTGTCCATGCTCGCGCAACTCATAAAGAATGGAAACGCCTCATGAACATTTTCGATCTCTCCGGCCGCGTGGCCGTGATCACCGGCGGCAATGGCGGTATCGGGCTCGGCATCGCGCAGGCTCTTGCGTCCAGTGGCTGCAACGTCTCGATCTGGGGCCGCAATGCCGACAAGAACAAGGCGGCCGCCGCGACCATGGCCAAGGGGCCGGGCAAGGTCGATACCCGCATTTGCGATGTCAGCGATCCCGCCTCAGTCAAGGACGCAATGAAGGCGACACTCGACGCGCTGGGGCGTGTCGACGGCTGCTTTGCCAATGCCGGCATCGGCGGCGGCGGGCGCAAGGCCTTCATCGACCGCAGCGAGGAGGACTGGCGCAAGATGTTCGCGACCAATCTCGACGGCGTGTTCCACGTCTTCCAAGTCGCGGCGCGGCACATGACCGAGCGCGCGCAAGGAGGCGACCCGTTCGGGCGGCTGGTGGCGACCTCCTCGCTCGCCTCGCTGTTCGGCACGGCGCGGAACGAGCACTATGCCGGCACCAAAGCCGCGATCAACGCGCTGTGCCGCGCGCTGGCGGTCGAGCTGGCGCGTTATGGCGTCACCTCCAATGCGATCCTGCCCGGCTGGATCAGGAGCGACATGACTGCGCGCGCACTCGCTGACGAGAAGTTCGTCGGCGCGGTGATGCCGCGCATCCCGGTGCGGCGCTTCGGTGAGCCCAGCGATTTCGGCGGCATCGCCGTGTATCTGATGAGCAAGGCGTCGTCCTATCACACGGCGGACACTTTCGTGATCGACGGCGGGTATACGGCGTTTTAGGATTCAGGATGTCAAACAGGGAAGAAGCGTAGGGTGGGTTAGCTTTGAGCTTTCAGGAGGTTGTCCATCTGGTCTGAACCGAAGAAACTGAGGTTGCGAAGCTTCAGTGATCACCGGAGGGACCAGATGGACACCCACAAGAATGCGCCTCTGACGCCAAAAGGTCGAGAGGCGATGGTGCTTAGCGTGGTGGAAGGCGGCTTGACGAACGCCGCGGCTGCGGTTCGCTTCAACACGACGGCGAAGACGGTCGCCAAATGGGTTGGCCGGTTCCGCGCGGAAGGTGTCGATGGATTGCGCGATCGCTCCTCACGCCCCCATTCATCGCCAAGCCAAACCCCGGCGGCCACATGTGCGCTGATTGAGGCGTTGCGCCGTCAGCGTCTGACCGGCAAGCGTATTGCCGCCGAGCTGAAGGTCTCGCCGGCGACCGTTAGCCGCGTCCTGTGCCGGTTGGGCCTGAACCGGATGCGATATCTCGAGCCGGCCGTACCGGTGCGCCGTTACGAGCGTGAACATCCCGGCGAGCTCATCCATATCGACATCAAGAAGCTCGGCAGGTTTGTACGACCCGGCCACCGGATCACCGGCGATCGACAGAAGGGCGAAAGCCGCGGCGCAGGCCACGAGTTCGTCCACGTCGCCATCGACGATGCTTCGCGCCTGGCCTTCTCCCAGATCCGACGCGATCAGAAGAAAGAGAGCGCTATCGCCTTCCTCAACGAGGCCGTCACTTACTACCGCAGCCTCGGCATGACGGTCACCGGCATCATGACCGACAACGGTTCCTGCTATCGTGCCAAAGCCTTCGCCAAAGCGTGCAGGAAGCTGGGCCTCAAACACATCTTCACCAGGCCCTACAGACCACAAACAAACGGCAAGGCCGAGCGCTTCATCCAAACCGTCTTACGCGAGTGGGCCTATGCTCGGGCTTACGAAACTTCAGACCAGCGTGCCAAAGACCTGCCGATCTGGCTTCATCATTACAACTGGCATCGACCACATGGCAGCCTGCAAGCCAAAACACCCATCAGCCGCCTTGCTCTCCCGCGGGACGACCTGTTGAGATTCCACAGTTAGCGAAGCGTAACCCACCACTTCTATATCCGCGGTAAGAGCAGAGGTGGGTTACGGCGCTTCGCGCCTAACCCACCCTACGATCGCGGCGACAAGCGTTCGCATTCCCGCGGCGCAGATACGCCCGAGTGATGCTGCAATCGGTGTCCCTCATAAAACAGAGGGCGCAGGGAATGCCGGGCGCTGGCCGCACCCGCAGCCTCGTTTGCAAAACAAAAACAAGCAAACGAGCATAGTCACTACAGGTCTGCCGAAACGATCCAGCACTCCCTGCGCGATGGTTTACGGCTTATAGCGCGCTCTCCCCGGGGTACCGGGCTTGCTAGCCCCCGTTGCCCGTGAAATCGCTCACGGACTTGATCCCAGCGTCGGGGGATCAGGACCACACGCCTTCGCCGTCCGCATCAACACGCATCGCCTGCGTGCACCTGCGTCCATCGCATCCCGCGCGACGTTTCGTGACGATTGGCCGTAACGCCCCTCATGTCCGGGCGGGATGGATTCGTTAAATCATAACTTACGTCTTTCGGAAAGCCAAATATTTTTGCATACCGCGCTTGACAGGATTTGCGGTGTTTTGCCCGTCGGACAGCGGTAGTGGCGCTTGTCGACGCGCCACCCATTCCCTAGTCTCGCGCAATCAAAAAACAGGGAACACCCATGGAATATGATCCGAGCAAGCTGCCACCCCGTGAGCGCTACAAACTGCTGGCGTCCTTCGTGCTGCCACGGCCGATCGCCTGGGTCACCTGCATGGGGCCATCAGGCGTAGTCAACGCCGCGCCCTACAGCTTCTTCAACGTGTTCTGCGAAGACCCGCCGCTCTGCATGTTCGCGGTCAACCGCCGCGCCGATGGACGGCTCAAGGACACGCTGATCAACATCCAGGCTACCCAAGAGTTCGTGGTCAACATTGCCGACGAAAATCTGGCGCGCGCCATGCATGAAAGCAGCGGCGACTTCCCGCCCGATATCAGCGAGCCCGATTATCTCGGGCTGAAGCTCGCGCCGTCGCGCAAGGTCGCGGTCCCCCGGCTGGCCGACACGCCCTGGGCGATGGAGTGCAAGGTCTGGAAGGAGATCGACGTCAACGGCGACCGCGTGCTGATCATGGGCGAAGGAATCCACTTCTATATCCGCGACGAGCTGTGGGACACCGACGCGATGCGCGTGCACATGGACCGCTACCATCCAATGGGCCGCATGTTCGCCGACCGCTACTGCCGCACCGACGACCGGGTGATCTTTCCGACGGCGGAGGGCGCGGTGGCGGTGAAGTCGTAGGTATTCGTCATTCCGGGATGCGTGCGCAAGCACGCAGGCCGGAATCCATAACCACAACCGGTGGATATGGATTCTCAAGTGCGCGATTGCGCACCATAGCTCGCCGCTTCGCGTCGCCCCGGAATGACGACGGGAGATAAAGGCGCGACGCTTTTCCCAGTTATTTTCCAGCCATCCCCGCCGCCGCCCGTTGGCAAATCGCCCGGTTCCCGCTAGGCGATGATCGGGGGCGGACGTTTCTGTCCGCCGGCTTGAGACAGGGGCTTCCATGACATCGATTTCGAATAGTCTGATTGCGTTTTTCCGCTCCGGCAGGCTCGCCGCCGCCGTCGCGCTGCTGGCGATCGCCGTCGCCTTCCCGGCCTTTGCCGCCACCCCGATCCCCGACGACGACGATCAGGACGTGTTGATCCGCACCACGCTGATGACGTTCAACGACGCCAACATGACCAACAATTATTCGGTGTTCCTCGCCAAGGCGTCGAAGGAATTCCAGTCGCAGTTCACCGCCGACAAGGTCCAGGCGGCGTTCGAGACGTTCCGCGCCAAGGAGCTGTTCTTCGAGGATGTCGTCACGGCGGACTATGACTCCTATGAGAAAGCCACGATCGACAAAGACGGCGCGCTGGTGCTCAACGGCGTGTTCAAGACCGACGACATGGAGGTGAAGTACCGGTTGCGCTTCATCCAGAACAACCATGTCTGGAAGATGCTCGGCCTCAATGTCGATGCGACGCGGAAGAAGCAGTAGTTCACACTCGTCATTGCGACGTCGTAGGGTGGGCAAAGCGAAGCGTGCCCACCTTCACGAGCACGGATACGGAAGGTGGGCACGGCGCAAGTGCGCCTTTGCCCACCCTACAAATGCGCGTCACCCCATCGCCGGCCGGTGCGCGCGCAGGAACGAGCGGATCTGGCGCACCGCGAGCGGCACCCGATCCTTCGGCTCCTTCCATGGAAACATGCTGACCTCCGCATTCGGCGCCAGCATCGCGCTCTCCATCGCGACCGCGTAGGGATGCGCCGGCACGTCGTCGGGCAGGATCAGCACCGGCGTCTGGCACTCCCGCACGAAATCGCGGCTCACCGTGAACACGAAATCCGGGTCGGTGCGGTACATCCGCGTCAGGTACTTGTCCGCCATCTCCATCGTGATGTCGCTCCGCCGTGCGGTGAGCTGCGGCGCCCAGCCCTTCATGTTGTTGTCGTAGAACAGGTCGCGCATCTCGGGACGCGAGCCCGAGGGCATCGCGAGCACGGCCGCGACGACGCGGTCGGGCGCGCGCTTGATCAGATTCCAGATCAGCGGACCGCCGATGCAGAAGCCCATCACCATGAACTTGTCGGCGCCGAGATGATCCATCAGCGCGAGCTGATCGTCGGTGTGCGAATCCCAGGGCCGGTCGACCTCGAGCGGGCCCGAGGACTGGCCGGGCGGCGCGTTGCGCAGGTCGAAGGCGACGCAGCGGTACTCGTTGCCGTACTCCTTCATGGCATGGAACGGCGGATAGGCGCCGGTGATATTCTGGATGTTCGAGTTCAATCCGCCGCCGGCGATCAAGAGCAGCGGGAAGCCGTTGCCGGCTTCCTCGTACTGGATGCGAACGGGACCTTTTTCAAAGAACGGCATGGCGTGTTGCTCTCGCGACGTTGAATGAATTGTAGGGTGGGCAAAGCGACTTACGAGCACGCCAGAGATCAAAGGAAAAAGTCTGAGCGTGCCCACCACTTCAGGTGAGCAAGGAAGGTGGGCACGGCGCAAGCGCGCCTTTGCCCACCCTACGAACCTACGCCGTCATCGGGCGGTGGGCGCGCAGGAACGAATGCACCTGGCGCAGCGCCAGCGGAATCCGTTCCTTCGGCTGCTTCCACGGAAACATGCTCACCTCCGCCTTGGGCGCCAGCATCGCCGCTTCCATCGCGACTGCATAAGGATGCGCGGGAATGTCGTCGGGCATGATCAGCACCGGGGTCTGGCACTGCTTGACGAAGTCGCGGCTCACCGTGAACACGAAGTCGGGGTCGGTGCGATACATGCGAGTCAGGAACTTGTCGACCTGCTCCATGGTGATCTCGGGCCGCCGCTTCACTAGCTCCGGACCCCAGCCCTTTATGTTGTTGTCGTAGAACAGGTCGCGCGCTTCCGGACGGGAGCCGCTCGGCTGCGCCAGCACCGCGGCGACGACGCGGTTGGAGGCGCGCTTCAGCAGATTCCAGATGAAGGGCCCGCCGATGCAGAAGCCGTGCACCATGAACTTGTCGATGCCGAGATGATCCATCAACCCGATATGGTCGTCGGTGTAGGAATCCCAGGGACGGTCGGCTTCGAGTGGACCCGAGGACTGACCGGTGTTGGCGTTGCGCAAATCGGCGGCGATGACGCGGTATTCGCCGCTGAACTCGGTCAGCGGATTGTAGGGCGACTGCTCGCTCGCCAAGCCTGCGATGGTCGAGTTCAAGCCACCGCCGGCGATCACCAGCAACGGCGTGCCCGATCCCCTCTCCTCATAGTGGATGCGAACGGGACCTCTTTCGTAAAAGCTCATGGCGGCTCCTCCCTGTGCTTGCGCCAGCACTTTCGGTGCTGCGGCCATTGCGGTTGCGGCTACACCCGTGGCCAGTACCTCGCGTCTCGTTGAATCGATCATGGGTTTCCTCCTTCCGTACCAGCTTCGTCATTCCGGGATGCGCCGAAGGCGCAGGCCCGGAATCCATAACCACTATCGGGAGTATGGATTCCGGGCTCGCCGCTGCGCGGCGCCCCGGAATGACGAGGGAGATATCATGTCCTCGCCGGTTCTCCGATCTTGTCCTGCGTCTTCGTCTCGAAATCGCTGGCATCGTGGCGCTCGTGCAGCTGGCTTGCAGGATCGCCCTGGACACGATTGACCATGCGGCCGCGCTTCACGGCCGGGCGTTTCGCAAGCTGGTCGGTCCAGCGCTGCACATTCTTGTATTCGTGCACGGCGAGAAATTCGCCCGCGCCGTAAATGAGCCCCTTGGCCAGCGCGCCGTACCATGGCCAGGTCGCCATGTCGGCGATGGTATACTCAGAGCCTGCCAGATATTCGTTGTCCGCGAGCCGGCGGTCGAGCACGTCCATCTGGCGCTTCACCTCCATGGCGTAGCGGTCGATGGCGTATTCGATCTTGCTCGGCGCATAGGCATAGAAATGGCCGAAGCCGCCGCCGAGGAATGGCGCGCTGCCCATCTGCCAGAACAGCCACGACAGGCATTCCGCGCGGGCCTGCCCTCCATCAGGAATGAACGCACCGAACTTTTCCGCCAGATGCATCAGGATTGCGCCGGACTCGAAGAGGCGGATCGGCGTCGCCCCGCTGCGATCCATCAGCGCCGGGATTTTCGAGTTGGGATTGACCCCGACAAAGCCGCTGCCGAACTGGTTGCCGTCGATCCGGATCAGCCAGGCGTCGTATTCGGCGCCCTTGTGGCCGGCGGCGAGCAGCTCCTCGAACATGACGGTGACCTTGACGCCGTTCGGCGTCGCCAGCGAGTAGAGCTGGAACGGGTGCTTGCCGACCGGCAATTCCTTGTCATGGGTGGGACCGGCGATCGGACGGTTGATGGCGGCGAAGCGGCCGCCGCTTTCCTTGTTCCAGCTCCAGACTTTGGGGGGTTCGTAGGCGTTGGCCGGAGGTGCATCGGACATGGGTTTCGCTCCCGCAGAACGCGTGGGCACGGTCCTGCCTTCTTATGTTGTTCTTTGGTGCCGCCGGGGGAGCGGCCCGCCGCTAACGATGTAGACGCCTGCGGAGATCAAGACAATGGCCACCCAATCCGGTTTTTGCGGCCATTCGCCGAGCACGGGGATCGCCATCAGCGCCGTCATGGCCGGACACAGGGCCGCAAAGGCCGCGCCGCTGGATGCGCCGAGGATGCTGACGGCCTTGCCGTAGAGCATCAGCGAGATGATGGCCGTGAGGATGCCCTGCACGAAGGCTTGCAGGGCGATGTCGAACCAGGGCGCGTGTGCAATGCCGGTCCCCGGCGAGGCCGCGTAGATCGGCAAATACAGCAGCGCGGAGCCGACGGCTGAAATGGCGGCGGCGTGCAGGCCGTCGAGCCGGGCACCCCGTAGCGCAACGGTGTAGAATGCCCACGCAAGGCCTGCGCAAAGGAACAGCGCGTGGCCGAGGTTTTGGGCCGAGCCAAGCTCGCCGCCTGACGCGAGGGTGATTACAAGCACGCCGGGCAAGATCAGCGCAAAGCCGAGCATCTTGGTCCGGGTAAATTCCTCGCGCAGCACAACGGCCGCCATGAGCGCGACCATCAACGGCATGACGCCCGGAAATAACGCCCCGGCATGAGCCGCGGGCGCGAACGTCAGCCCCCAATTGGCAAGAAACACAGGCGCCGCACCACCGAGCACGATCGCCGCTAACCCGCCCCAACCAAGCCGGTCGAACGCAAGGCCCTTCGCAAGCACGAGCGGCAGCATCGCGAGACCCGCGACGCCGAAACGCAGCGCGGCAATATCCCACGGCGTGAGACTGCTGCTGCGCAGCCCAAGCCGCGCTACCACGATCCAGCCCGACCAGATGCTGACCGCGGCCAGACCAAAGGCCGCGCCGCGCAGATATTGGCCGAGGTCGCGAGACCCGGGCATCGCCTCCCCCGTGGACGACAACTATGACGCCGCCTTCTGCTGCTGCCCGGCGCGCGTCATCACAAATCCCGCATAACCCCTGGCGGCGACGTCGTTGCAAATCTGCCGGTACGGCCCGACGCCCCCGATATAGGGCATGAAGATGCGCGGCTTGCCGGGAATGTTCGCGCCCATGTACCAGGAATCGGCCTGCGGATAGAGCGTGGCGTAGGCGACCTCGTTGACGTGGGCGACCCATTTGTCCTCGGCGCCCTGCTCCGCTTCGATTGTCTCGAGCTTGCGATCGCGCATATAGCTCACGACATCCGTGATCCAATCGACATGCTGCTCGATCGAGACGATCATGTTCGAGAGCACCGACGGGCTGCCGGGCCCGGTGATGACAAAGAGGTTCGGGAAGCCCGTGGTCATGAGGCCGAGATAGGTCTTCGGCCCCTCCGCCCATTTCTGGTTCAAGGTGAGGCCGCTGCGGCCGGCGATGTCGATTTTCGCCACCGAGCCGGTCATGGCGTCAAAACCGGTCGCGAGCACCAGCGCGTCGATCTCATAAGTCTTGCCGCCCGCGCGCACCGCATGCGCCGTGACTTCCTCGATCGGGTTGGCCTTGATGTCGACCAGCGTGACATTCGGCCGGTTGAACGTCTCGAAATAATCGGTGTCGATGCAGATGCGCTTGGTGCCGATCGGATAACTTGCGGGCTTCAGCAACTGCGCCTTTTCCGGGTCCTTTACGATCTCGTTGATCTTCTCGCGGACGAAATCGCTCGCCGTGTCGTTGGCGGCCTGGTCCAGCGCCAGGTTGTTGTAGACCGACATGAAGGTCAGTCCGCCATACTGCCAGCGCGCCTCATATCTGGCGCGGCGCGCGTTGTCGCCGTCATCGAGCGCGCCACGGTCGGGCATCTCGGCATAGATGCCGTTCTTCGACTCCTCACGCGCATAGCGCCTGATGTCAGGATAGTTGTCGCGAAATGCCTTGCGCTCTTCGGTCGTCAGCGGCTTGTTGCGCGCCGGTATAGAAAATTGCGGCGTGCGCTGGAACACGGTGAGATGTTTTGCCTGGGCTGCGATCACTGGCACGGATTGAATGCCCGAGGAGCCGGTACCGATGATGCCGACGCGCTGGCCGGTGAAATCGACCTGATGATGCGGCCAGTTGCCGGTGTGATAGACCGCGCCCGCAAAACTTTCGAGGCCTTTAATGTCCGGCTTGCGGGCGTTGGAGAGACAGCCGGTCGCGAGCACTACGAACTTCGCCGTCACGGTCTTGCCGTCGGAGGTCGTCACGCGCCAGAGATTGTCGTCCTCGTCGAAGACAGCGCGCTCGACCCGGATCGAGAACTGGATATCGGGCCGCAGGTTGAAACGGTCGGCGACGTGATTGGCGTAGCGCAATATTTCCGGCTGCGGCGCGTAGCGTTCGCTCCAGTCCCATTCCCGCTGCAGCTCGTCGGAGAAGGAATAGGAATACTGCATGCTCTCGACGTCGCAACGCGCGCCGGGATAGCGGTTCCAGTACCAGGTGCCGCCGACGCCATCGCCCTGCTCGTAGACGCGAACCGAAAATCCCTGCCCGCGCAGCCGGTGCAGCATGTACATGCCGGCAAAGCCCGCGCCGACCACGACGACATCGTAGGCCTCAGCGCCTTTTGCGGCATTTACGGGTTGGGTGGGCATGGACGAGAGCTCCCGGAAATTCCTGATTTGGGCGGCAGGATTCTCCGCGCAGCGCCAAAGCACAAGTGGCAAA
Organism: uncultured Alphaproteobacteria bacterium; assembly: GCA_963794775.1. Taxonomy (GTDB): domain Bacteria; phylum Pseudomonadota; class Alphaproteobacteria; order Rhizobiales; family Xanthobacteraceae; genus Bradyrhizobium. Next base: position 45,078 of record CAWCGA010000039.1, read on the forward strand.
ACCGCAGCCGCGGTATTCCGCATCATCTTTCGGTTTCGTCATGGCCGGGCTTGTCCCGGCCATCCACGACTTTGCTACCGCACGCGCGTCAAGACGTGGATGCCCGGGTCAAGCCCGGGCACGACGAGCCTGGATAGTTGCGCACGAGGCGCTTTGCGCAGCGACCCATGTTGGGTTAGCGTTTACGCACAACAAACGCCTGCCGGGAGCGACACCCAATGAAATCGCCGATCTGCGACATGCTGGGCATCGAATTTCCCTTGCTCGCCTTCAGCCATTGCCGCGACGTGGTCGCCGCCGTCAGCCGGGCCGGCGGTTTCGGCGTATTCGGGGCGACCGCGCATTCGCCGGATACGCTGGAGCAGGAATTGAAATGGATCGACGCGCATTGCGACGGCAAGCCTTACGGCGTCGACGTGCTGATCCCCGAGAATATCTCGACCGCGGGCGAGAAGAACGTCACCTGGAAGAGTCTCGAGGCGCGCGTCTCGCAAGAGCATCGCGACTTCACCCGCAATCTCCTGAAGAAGTACGACATCGAGCTGACGAGCAAGAACGTCGCCGACAACCAGCCGCAACCGTTCGATGCCGAGACGGCGATGGAGCTGCTGGAGGTGTCGTTTCGCCATCCGATCCGGCTGATCGCGAACGCGCTCGGCGTGCCGCCAAAGGAGATGATCGCGCGCGGCCGCAAACACGGCGTGCCTGTGGCAGCGCTGGTCGGCGCCAAGGAGCACGCGCTGCGCCAGGTCGCGGCGGGCGTCGACATTCTGGTGGTGCAAGGCACCGAGGCCGGCGGCCATTGCGGCGAGGTCTCGACCATGGTGCTGGTGCCTGAGGTGATCAAGGCGATCAAGCCGATCCGCGACGTGCCGGTGCTGGCTGCGGGCGGCATCATGACGGGCCGGCAGATGGCGGCCTGCATGGCGATGGGCGCGGCTGGCGCCTGGACCGGCTCGGTGTGGCTCGCCACGGTGGAGTCGGAGACATCGGAGATTTTCCGCGAGAAAATGATCGCGGCGTCCTCGCGCGATGCGGTGCGCTCCAAGGGCCGCACCGGAAAGCCGGCGCGGCAGCTCCGCTCGGTCTGGACCGACGCGTGGGATCGCGGTCCCGACAGCCCCGGCGCGCTGCCGATGCCCTTGCAGAGCATCATCAGCCGCGACGCCTTCAATTCGATCGACCGCGCGGCGGCGGCCGGCAACCCCAAGGCGCGCGATCTCGTGAGTTATTTCGTCGGCCAGGGCGTCGGGCTGATCGACAGCGTGAAGTCGGCGGGCGCAGTGGTGCAGGAGTTCAAGGAAGACTTCATCGAGGCGGTCGAGCACATGAATGCGCTGGTTGCGGAGTAATTCGTAGGGTGGGCAAAGCGAAGCGTGCCCACCGTTTTTGCCTGAGAGACTTGATGGTGGGCACGGCGCAAGTGCGCCTTTGCCCACCCTACGTCCGAATAGATGTCGAAGAGTGAAACAAGAAAATGGCAACTCAACCCGACCACCGCATCCCCGTCATCGTCGGCGTCGGCGAGATCGTCGATCGCCCGAAGGAAATCACCGACGGTCTGGAGCCGCTGAACCTGCTCGAACAGGCCTGCAGGCGGGCCGAGGAGGACTCCGGCGCAAAACTGCTGCACGAGCTCGGCTCGCTCGATGTGGTCAGCTTCCTGAGCTGGCGCTATCGCGACCCCGAGAAGCAGCTGGCGCAGCGCCTCGGTGCCAATCCCTCGCATTGCTATTACGGCCCGGTCGGCGGCGAGAGCCCGATTCGCTATCTGCACGAAGCGGCGCAGCGCATCGCGCGCGGCGAATGCGAGGTCGCTGTGATCGCAGGCGCCGAGGCGCAATCGACCGCGACCAAGGCCGAACGCGCCGGGGTCAAACCGCCGTGGACGCCCTTTGCAACCGACGTCGAGGAGCCGAAGCGCGGCGCCGTATTTCAGAAGCCACTCGCGGTCAAGCTCGGCGTGTTCCGCCCGATCACGGTCTATCCGCTCTATGAGTCCGCCACATCTGCCCATTGGGGCCAGACCCCGCGCGAGGCGCTCGCCGAATCCGGCGAGCTGTGGTCGACCTTCTCCGGCGTCGCCTCGGACAATCCCAACGCCTGGTCAAAGAAGCGTTTTGCGCCAGACCAGATCACGACGCCCTCGCCGGACAATCGCCTGATCGCCTGGCCCTACACCAAGCTGATGGTGGCCAACCCCAGCGTGAACATGGGCGGCGCGGTGCTGATGACGAGCCTCGCGAAAGCGCGCGCAGTCGGCGTTCCCGAAGACAAGCTGGTTTATCCGCTCGGCGGCGCCTCGGCGGAAGAGCCGCGCGACTATCTGCTGCGCGACCAGTTTTATGAAAGCCACCCGCAGAACGCGGTCTTGAACGCGGTGATGGATCTGGTCGGAGGCAAAAAATTCGACGCGATCGAGCTCTACAGCTGCTTTCCCTGCGTGCCCAAGATGGCGCGACGGACACTCGGCCTCGGGCGCGACGTGCAGCCGACGGTGACGGGCGGGCTGACCTTCTTCGGCGCACCGCTCAACACCTATATGACGCATGCGGCCTGCGCGATGGTGCGCAAGATGAGAAACGGCGCGAAGCTCGGCCTGCTCTACGGCCAGGGTGGTTTCGTCACCAAGCATCACGGTCTGGTGCTGTCGCGCGACGCCCCGCCCGAGGCGATCAGGCAGAAGACGAGCGTGCAGGCGGTGGCTGACAGCAACAAGCGCGCGGTGCCGGAGTTCGTCGATCAGGCCAGCGGCAAGGGCAAGGTCGAGGCTTTTACCGTGATCTATCGCGGCAATGGCGAGGTCGAGCATGGCGTCGTCATGCTGCGCACCGAGGATGAAAGGCGCACGCTGGCGCGTATTCCCGCAGACGATGCGGCGACGCTGGCGCATCTGCGCGACATGGAGCAAACGCCGGTCGGGACGATCGGCGAGATCGCGATGGCGGATGACGCGCCGGTGTGGCGGGTGGGGTAATTCGGTTGGGCACGCTGCCAGTGCTCCCTCTCCCGTTCTTACGGGGAGAGGGCTGGGGTGAGGGGCTTCTCGCCTGATGCGAGCAAGCTGAGACTCCCCCTCACCCGCGCCTTCGGCGCGACCTCTCCCCGCACGCGGGGAGAGGTGAAACAAAAGCTACCCCTTCACGTCCTGCTTCTCGGACACCTTCGCGGGCTGCCCCTTCGCCGCCGCGCCTGCAACGCGCACAGCATCGCCATCGGCGATGCCGTCAGGCGGCGTGACGACGACGCGATCATCGGGCGCAAGACCCGATGAAAGCTCGATGGTTTTGCCGAGATCGCGGGAGATCGTCACAGCCTTGAACAGGATCTTGTCGTCGGGCCCGACAGTGGCGACGCGCAAACCGTTCTGGTTGAAGATCAGCGCGCTCGCCGGGATGCTGAGCGGCACGCCGTCGCGCTGCAGGGTCAACTTCACATTGGCGTAGCTGCCCGGCATTAGTTCGCCTTTGGCGTTATCGAGGCCAAGCTGCATCCGCGTCGTGCCAGAGCCGACGTCGACCGACTGCGCGGAGGCCTCGACCGTCGCATCGAAAGTGCGGGTCGGATATTCCGGCACCGTGATCACGGCCTTGGCGCCGATCCTGATCGAGGGCACATAGTTCTGCGGCACGTTGACATAGACGCGAAGCTTGCGGATGTCGGAGACCGTGAACATCGCCGGCCCGGTACCGCCACCGGCATTGATCAGCGCGCCGACATCGGTGTCGCGCGACGTGACGATGCCGTCGAACGGCACGGTGATCTTCTTGTAGCCGGCCAGCGCTTCCAGCCGCTCGACATTGGCCTGTCCGGCCTTGACCGCGCCGTTCTTGTTGGAGAGGTCGGCGGTGCGCTCGTCGATTTCCTGCGCGGAGACGAAATTCGAGGCGACCAGCGTCTTGCGCCGGCCCAGGGTCGCTTCCGATAATTTCGCACTGGCCTGCTGGCTCGCGAGGTCGGCGCGCGCCTGCAAAAGTTGCTGATCCAGATCGGGCGCCTCGATCTCGGCGATCACGTCGCCGGCCTTGACGCGGGCGCCGATGTCGGCGCTCCAGCTCTTCAGATAGCCCTGCACGCGCGCGAAGATCGGCGCACGCTGATAAGCCTCGAGCCGTCCCGGCAGGTCGATGGTCGGATTGGTGATCTTCGCGTCCGGCAGCGTGACGGCCACGGTCGGAACCGCCTGCTCGTTGGTCCATTCGCGCAAATGGGCGTTGGCGGCCTCGCGCGAACGTATGCCGGTGATCACGACCACGATCAGCACGACGCCGGCGAGCCCGCCGAAAAGGCCCAGTTTCCGGCGCGACACCGGCGGGCTTTGTTCAGTGGGCATGCGGCATCTCCGATGAGGCGACTGCTTTGGCGCCTTGCTTCTTGTGTACCATACTGAAAACGACGGGAACAAACATCAAGGTCGCAGCCGTGGCGAAGATCAGGCCGCCGATCACGGCGCGACCGAGCGGCGCGTTCTGCTCGCCGCCCTCGCCCAGACCCAGCGCCATCGGCGTCATGCCGATGATCATGGCAAGCGCCGTCATCAGCACGGGGCGGAAGCGGACAAAGCCCGCTTCGAGCGCGGCCTGCACGGGATCACCGAGCTCTTCGTAGCGCTCGCGGGCGAAAGAGATGATCAGCACGCTGTTGGCGGTCGCTACGCCCATGCACATGATGGCGCCTGTCAGCGCCGGCACCGACAACGTCGTCTGGGTCGTGAACAGCATCCAGACGATGCCGGCGAGTGCGGCCGGCAGTGCGGTGATGATCACGAAGGGATCGGACCATGACTGGAAGTTCACGACGATCAGGAGATAAATCAGCACGGCGGCGGCGAGCAGCCCGAACAGCAGGCCTGAAAATGCCGAGTTCATGGTCTGCACCTGACCGAGCAGCACCACCGACGAGCCCTTCGGCACATCCTTTGCGGTCTCGGCCATCAGCTTCCTGATATCGTCGGCGACCGCGCCGAGGTCGCGTCCCTGCGGGGTTGCGAAAATCTGCACCATGGACTGGATGTCGTATTGCGAGACCACGGCACTCGACGTCGTGCGCTTGACGTCGGCAATGCCGCCGAGGATCGGCGTCTGCGGATTGCCGGTCGCCGTGATCGGCAGCCCCTGCAGCGCGCTCAACGAATCGATCTGATATTGCGGCGTCTGCATCACGATTGCGTACGACACGCCGTTGTCGGGGTTGAGATAGTAGGTCGGCGCGACCTGCGCGCTGCCCGCGAGGTTGACGACGAGGCTGTTGGTGACGTCGCGCTCGGTCAGGCCGACATATTGCGCGCGGGTGCGGTCGACATCGATGTTGAAGGTCGGCGCGCTCGGCGACTGCTGGATGCGCGCGTCGGCAACGCCGGGAATCTTGCGGATGCGGCCGAGCAGCTTGTTGGCATAGGCGAAGTTGGCGTCGAGATTGGCGCCGCGCACCTGCAGGTCGATCGGCGCCGGCGCGCCGAAATTCAGGATCTGGCTGACGATGTCGGCGGGCAGGAAAGCGAAAGTCATCCCCGGAAACAGCCGCGGCAACTGCTCACGCAGGGCCTGGACGTGCTCGATGGTCGGACGGTGATCCTCTTTCAGCTTGATCTGGATGTCGCCGTCCTGCGGACCGATCACGCCGGTGTTGTTGTAGGTCATGTTGATGCCGGAGATCGGCATGCCGATATTGTCGGTCACCGTCTCGATCTCGTGCGGCGGGATGATCTTGCGGATCGCCTTCTGCACGTCGGCGAGCTGGCCGGCCGTCTCCTCGACGCGGGTTCCGACCTGGGTGCGGACATGCATCAGGATGTTGCCGGCGTCGACCGCCGGGAAGAAGTTACGCCCGAGGAACGGCACAAGCACGAAAGAGACCGCGACAAAGGCGAGGAAGCCGGTGACGAAAACCGGCCGGTTGGCGAGCGCCTGCGCGAGCAGGCCGCGATAGCCGTGCCGCAACCGCTCGAACCTCGCCTCGAATCCGCGCTGGAACATCACCAGCGGGTTGCGCGTCGGCGGAGGTCCGCCTTCATGATGGACATGCGGCTTGAGCAAATAGTTCGCCATGGTCGGCACCAGCGTGCGCGACAGGATGAACGACCACATCATGGCGAACATCACCGCTTCCGCCATCGGCACGAACAGGAAGCGCGCCACCCCCGTCAGGAAGAACATCGGCACGAACACGATGCAGATGCAGAGCAGCGACACGAAGGCCGGCGTCACGATCTGGTTGGCGCCGTCGAGGATCGACTGCGTCACCGGCTTGCCCTGCTCGAGATGGTAATTGATGTTCTCGATGGTCACCGTGGCGTCGTCGACGAGGATGCCGACCGCGAGCGCCAGCCCGCCCAGCGTCATGATGTTGAGCGTCTCGCCGATCGCCGACAGCATGACGATCGCGCCCATGATCGAGAGCGGGATCGAAATCGCGATGATGACGGTCGAACGCCAGCTGCCGAGAAATAGAAGGATCATCAGGCTGGTGAGGCACGCTGCGATCACGCCCTCATTGGCGACGCCGCCGACCGCGCCGCGCACGAACACGCTTTGATCGCCGACAAAGCCGATCTTCAGCGTCTCCGGCAATTGATCCTTGATGTCGATCACCTTCTGCTTGATGCCGGCGATGATATCCAGCGTCGAGATCGCGCCCGCCTTCAGCACCATCATCAGCACCGAGCGGTTGCCGTCGACATGGACGATGTTGGTCTGCGGCGGGTTGCCGTCGCGCACGCTGGCAACGTCGCGAATATAGACCATCGCGCCGTTGACGGTCTTGATCGGGAGATCGCCGAGCTCCTGGATCTTGAGCGGCGAGTTGTTGAGCTGGATGTTGTACTCGAACAGGCCGATCTTCTGGGTTCCGACCGGCGTGATCAGGTTTTGGGCGGCCAGGGTATTGGCGACGTCCTGGCCGGACAGGCCGCGGGCCTGCAGCGCGGCCGGATCGAGATCAATCTGGATCTGACGCTGCTTGCCGCCGAACGGATACGGAATGGCCGCGCCGGGCACGGTGACGAGCGGCGTGCGCAGCTGGTTGATGCCCATGTCGGCGAGGTTCTGCTCGGTCAGCCCCTCGCCCGACAGCGCGAGCTGGATGATCGGAACGGTCGAGGCGTTGTAGTTCAGGATCAGCGGCGGGGTCGAACCCGGAGGCAGCTGCTTCAACAGCGTTTGCGAGATCGCCGTGACCTGAGCATTCGCCGTGCGGATGTCGACATTGGGCTGAAAGAATATCTTGACGATGCCGACGCCGTTATAGGAGTTGGCGACGATATGCTCGATGTCGTTGACGGTAGTGGTCAGCGAACGCTCGAACGGCGTCGTGATGCGGCCGGCCATCTGGTCCGGCGGCAGCCCGGTGTACTGCCAGACCACGCCGATCACGGGGATGCGGATGTCGGGAAAGATGTCGGTCGGCGTGCGCAGTGCCGCGAGCGGGCCGAGCAGCATCAACAACAGCGCGAGCACGACGAAAGTATAAGGTCGGCTGAGCGCGATGCGCACCAGTGCGATCATGGCTTTCCCAGGAATCCGGACAGACAAAAACCCCGCCGCTGCCGGTGGGGGCTGTTTACCTGAACCGCCGGCAATGAGCCAATGCAGGGGCGCAACGCGCCCCTTCACTTCCGCGGTAGCTGGGGCGACTTAATCGAGTGCGATCAAAAGGCCGAGAGTTAATCCCTCCCCACGAGCGTAGCGAGTATGGGGAGGGACAAGGCCTGCGTTCAGATCACGCCGCGCGGACGTCGGTGAGGAATTTGGACACCTCGGCCTTGAGGCGGCCGGAGTCCGACGATAGCGATTTGGCTGCCGACAGCACCTGCGAGGACGCCGACCCGGTTTCGGTGGCGCCGCGTTGCACGTCGGTAATATTGGAGGAGACCTGCTGGGTTCCCTGGGCTGCCCGCTGCACGTTGCGGGAGATTTCCTGGGTTGCCGCGCCTTGCTCTTCGACGGCGGCGGCGATCGTCGACGAAATCTCCGACAGCCGCTCGATAGTGCCCGAAATCTCCTTGATCGCGCCGACCGATTCCTGTGTCGCGGCCTGGATGCCGGCAATCTGCGTCCCGATTTCGCCGGTGGCCTTCGCGGTCTGCTCGGCGAGCGCCTTCACCTCTGAAGCAACGACCGCAAAGCCGCGGCCGGCCTCCCCGGCACGCGCCGCCTCGATGGTGGCGTTGAGCGCAAGCAGGTTGGTCTGGCCGGCGATAGTGTTGATCAGCTCGACGACGTCGCCGATCCGGGTCGCAGCCTTCGACAGCTCGCTCACGCGCTCGGTCGTCGAGCGCGCCTGGCCGACGGCTTCGCTCGCCATCCGCGCCGATTCCTGCACCTGACGGCTGATCTCGTTGACCGAAGACGACAGCTCCTCGGTCGCTGACGCCACCGACTGCACATTGGCGGAGGCTTCTTCGGAAGCCGCCGCGACCACGGTCGCAAGCTCCTGCGAACGATCGGCGGTGGACGACAACGTGGTGGCCGAAGATTCAAGTTGGGTCGAAGCCGAGGACACGGTCTGCACGACCTGGCCGATCATGCTCTCGAACTCGCGGGTGATGGCATCGACGCGGCGGCCGCGTTCGATCTTTGCCTCCGCGTCGCGGCCGGCGGCCTCGTCGGCGGCCTTCTTGGCGACCAGCGCTTCCTTGAAGATCTGCAGCGCGTCGGCCATGGTGCCGATCTCGGTTGTCTCGCCGCGATGAGGGACCTCCGCCGAGAGGTCGCCGGCGCCGAGCGCCTGCATCGGTTTCACGATCGAGGCGATGCCGTGGATGACGTCGCGGATCACGAAGAAGCTGACGGCGACGCCGGCCAGCATCGCAATCCCGAGAATGCCGACTACGATCCAGGAAGCCGAATTGTAGGAATCGGCGGCGTTGTGCGTTTCGTCAGCGGCACCCTTGTTGTTGAGATCGACATCCTTCAGCAGCACGGCGTCCGCTTCGCCGCCCATCGCCATGGCTTGCTTGTTCAACTCGATCGCCTGCTTGGGCAGCTTGCCCGCTTCCTGCCGCGACAGCTCCATGATCTTCGCCGCAACGTCCTTGTATTCCTGCCAGCGCCTCGACCAATCGTCGTACAGGGCGTGCTCTTCAGGCGACGTGATCATGGGCTCGTAGGTCTTGCGGATCGCGGTGTTCTTCTCGACGATTCCGTCCAGGGTCTTCTCGACCGCTCTCTTCTCCTCGATGGTCTCGGCCAACAAATGCGCCCGAAGCGCGGCACGGTAGGTGATGATGCCGGCGCGAAGCTCGCCGAGCACGCGCACGCTGGGCATCCAATTGGTGGCGATCTGGACGGTGTTCTCGTTGATTGCCCGCATCTTCAGGATCGCGGTCAGGCCCATCCCGGCCATTGCAACGAGGAGGAACGCCACGACAGAGGTGACCTTGGCGCGGATCGAAAGCCTGGAAAACATGTCGGAAAATCTCTTCAGTGATGGAGCGCGTTGCGCGAGGGCGCGGCGAGGCGAGGCGATACACGGATGCCGCGTGCGCATGAAATGCAACAACACCTACGCGTGCGTTAACGTGTCGCTCCGTAAGACTACGTAATCGTAACGGATTGCATACGGAGAGCGCGAGCTGTGCAATTAGCGCATGAGCGCGAGCGCGTCGGAGAAGAACTCCGGTCCGCCAAAGTTGCCGGACTTCAGCGCAATCAGCATGTCGCCCTGCCTGGCGCCGACGGCGCGCAGCACCGGCACACCGGCGGCAATTTCCGCACCGACGAGGAAGCCGGGGATGCCCAAACGGTCGACCACCGCGCCCGAGGTCTCGCCGCCGGCGACCACCAGCCGCCGTACGCCGCCGTCAACCAGGCCTTCGGCAATGTCGGCCATCGCCTGCTCGATGGCGTGACCGACGGCATCGCGCCCGTGCCGGGCCTGGAGCGCTGCGACCTTCTCTGGCGTCGCACTGCTCGCGATCAACACCGGATGACTGGCGAGCCGTTCGCGCGCCCAAGCGAGCGCCCGGCGGGCCTCGTCCCTGCCATTGATGACCTCGTCGGGATCGAGATGCAGCACCGGCATGATCTTCTCAGCGCTGGCGATCTGGCCGAGGGTTGCCTGCGAACAGCTGCCGGCAAGGCACGCCGCAGGACCGCCGACCGGCTTTTCCGAGATCGCAGCCGCCGCGCTCTGCGCGGCTGCGCCGGCCAGCGCGCGCGCGAGGCCAAGCCCGATGCCGGAGGCGCCGACCGAGAGACGATGCGAGACCGCGACCTTGCCGATGGTTTCGAGATCGGGATCGAACACGGCGTCGATGACGGCGGCACCGACGCCTTGCTTCACGAGATCGGCGAGGCGCGCGCGCACCGCATCGGCGCCGCGCGACAGCGTGGCGAGCTCGACCAGCCCGATCTTGCTTTTGCTCTGCCGCGCCAGCACCCGCACCAGATTGGAATCGTACATGGGATTCAGCGGATGATCTTTCAGCGGGCTCTCGTTCAAGGGCACCGCGCCGACGAACAGATTGCCCTTGTAGACGGTGCGGCCGGTTTCCGGAAATGCCGGTGTCACCAGCACGATGGCATCGCCGCTAGCCGCGCGCAGCGCATCGGTGACCGGGCCGATATTGCCCTTGTCGGTGGAATCGAAGGTCGAGCAGATCTTGAACAGCACGTGGGCGGCGCCGCGGCCCCGCATCCATTTCTCCGCCGCAAGCGAGCGCTCGACGGCAATACTTGCTTCGATCGACCGGCTCTTCAGCGAGACCACGACGGCGTCGACTTCAGGCAGCTTGAGATCGTCGGCGGGCACGCCGATAGTCTGTACAGTCCGCAATCCTGCGCGCGTCAGCGTGTTGGCGAGGTCGGATGCGCCGGTGTAGTCGTCGGCGATGCAGCCGAGCTTCAGCGTCACGATTTGGCCCCCGCGTATTTCTTGAACCAGCCGAGGCCGTCCGTAGTCTTGCCGCGCGGATTATATTCGCAACCAACGAAGCCGTTGTAGCCGAGCCGGTCGATCTCGTCGAACACGAACGGATAGTTCAGCTCTTCACCATCCGGCTCATTGCGCGAGGGAATGCTGGCGATCTGCATGTGGCCGATGATCGGGAACATTTCGCGCAGATGCATGGTCACGTCGCCATGGATGATCTGACAATGATAGATGTCGAACTGCAGCTTCAGGTTCGGGATTTTCAATTCGCGGATCAGGTCCCGCGCGAAGAAGAAGTTGTTGAGGAAGTAGCCGGGCACGTTGCGCGGATTGATCGGCTCAAGCACGAGGTCGAGGCCGTGCGGCGCGAAGAACTCGGCCGCCGTCACCACCGACTTGCGGAAGGCCGCGACCGCTTTGGGATCGCTGCGTTCGGCGAGACCCGCCATCAGATGCAGCCGCTTGACGCCGGTCGCCTGCGCGTAGGGCAACGCCTTGTGCAGGCTCTTCTCCATGTCGGCGAAGCGATCCGGCAGCGCGGCAAAGCCCCGCTCCCCCGCGCCGAAGTCGCCCGGATAGAGATTGAACAGCGCCTGGGTCAGGCCGTTGCCGTGCAACCGCTTGCCGACCTCGTCCGCCGAATGCTCGTAGGGAAACAGGAACTCGACCGCGGTGAAGCCGGCCTTCGCAGCCGCCTCGAAGCGGTCGAGGAACGGCACCTCGTTGAACATCATCGACAGGTTGGCGGCAAAACGGGGCATGTTGTGTCCTCTTGATTACTTGTTTTATGTTTTGGGCTCGCCGGGAATTTTTGTGCCGCTGATGCGCGCATAGAGCCGCGCCACGGAGGCGTCGTCGTCACGGCCCATTCCGCTCCCTGCTGCGGCCAGGAACATCTGCAGCGCGGCGGCAGCAACCGGCGCCGGAAATCGCGCTGATCGAGCCATGTCCTGCACGATGCCGAGGTCTTTGACGAAAATCTCCACCGCACTGCGTGGCTTGTAATCGCCTTCGAGCACCTGCTTCATGCGGTTCTCGAACATCCAGGAATTGCCGGCGGACGCGGTGATCACGTCATAGACCTTGCGCAGGTCAAGGCCTTGGCGTGCGGCAAACGCCATGGCTTCGGACGCCGCTACGATATGCACGCCGGCCAGCAGCTGGTTCACCATCTTGAAGGCGGCGCCCTGCCCAGGTTCATCTCCAAGCTCGTAGAGTTTTGCCGCCATCGCATCCAGCGCCGGCCGCGCCTTGGCAAAGGCCGCCGAGCTGCCGGAGGCGAGGATGGTCAGTTCGCCCTGCGCCGCGCGCTGCGCGCCGCCGGAGATCGGCGCATCCAGATAATGCCGGCCTGTCGGTTCCAGTTGTTTCGCAAGCCGCCGCGCCACGTCCGGGTCCATGGTCGCCGACGACACGAACACCGCGTCCTTGGCGAGTGTCTCGGCGACGCCGTCTTTGCCGAACAGGATGGTTTCTGTCTGCGCGGCATTGAGCACCACAGAGATGACGATGTCGGCACCTTTTGCGGCCTCCGCCGGCGTCGCCGCGCCCTTGCCCCCATCCTTGACAAAACGCTGTACCGCTTCGGCCGTCACGTCGCAGCCGGTGACCTCATAGCCTTTGCGATGGAGCGAGGTCGCCATGCCAAAGCCCATCGAGCCGAGCCCGATGACGGCCATCTTCGGTTTTGCGGTGTCGGCCATCGGCGTGTCCTGTTCCCTGTTGTCCCTTTTGTTACCTTGCCTATCACGGCTTGGCCGCGCTGCCAAAGCGTGAGACAAGCGGCTGCTATGACCGAAGCGAAACTCCGCGAAGAGATTTGCCGGCTGGGGCGCTCGCTGTTCGAACGCGGGCTGACGCCGGGCTCGTCGGGCAATATCAGCGTCAAGCTCGACGATGGCGGTTGGCTGGTGACGCCGACCAACGCCTCGCTCGGCTTCCTCGATCCCGCAAAGCTGTCGCGGCTTTCGGCCGACGGCAAGCTGGTGTCGGGTGACGCGCCAACCAAGGAAGTTCCGCTGCACAGCGCGCTGTATCAGACGCGCACAGCGGCGCGCGCGGTCGTGCATCTGCATTCCACGCATTCGGTCGCGCTGTCGATGCTGCCAGAGATCGATCCGCGCGCGGCGCTGCCGCCGATGACGGCGTATTACGTGATGAAGTGCGGCGCGACTGCGCTGGTGCCGTATTATCGGCCGGGCGACCCGGCCGTGGCCGACGCGATCAAGGGGCTGGCTGGGAAATATTCATCGGTGCTGCTCGCCAATCACGGCCCGGTGGTTTCGGGCGACACGCTGGAGGCCGCCGTGTTCGCGATGGAGGAGCTGGAGGAGACAGCGAAGCTGTATCTGCTGCTGCGCGGGCTCAATCCGCGCTTCCTGTCGCCGGAACAGATCAAGGATTTGGTGAAGGTGTTTGGGGTGGAGCTGCCGGAGCACGGGCATTCGTAGGGTGGGCAAAGCGAAGCGTGCCCACCTTCGCGAGCACACCACTTGAAGGTGGGCACGGCGCAAACGCGCCTTTGCCCACCCTACAAAACTAAGCCGTCACCTGCGGCCGATAGAAGCGCTGATACATCTCGTTCGCCTCATCGAACCGGCGCGCCGCCTTCTTGCCGTCCATCGGGCCTTCCGTCAGCGCCTCCGCATCCCATTCGCTGCGGTGAACGGCGAAGAAATCGCCGCCATAGATGTGGATAGCGCCGGTCAGCCGCGGAATCGGATTGGTCACGGAATGAATGATGTTGTGGCCGAGCGGCTCGGCATCGCCGACGGAGAGCGCCCGCGCGCCCGCGGCTTCGATGCGCCCGCTGCCGTCGGGCACACGGCGCCAGAACACATTGTCCTCGCGGCCCGTATAGATGCCGATCAGCGCCCACATGTTATGATTATGCGGCATGACCGTCATCATCGGCCCCCAGATCACGTTGATGATGGTGAGATCAGGCGCGTGATAGAGTTTTTGGATTTCGGGACGCTTCGGCTCACCCAGCGTCTTGAGGATACCGGCGGGGTCGGCGACCGCGCGGGCGAGCACTTCTCGCACCGACTTATGCGACGAGTTCTGCTTGAGCGCGGCGCGGCAATCGGCGCTGAATTGCTTGAGATCGAACATGCGGATGCTCCCTTCGGCGAGAGGTCACGACAGGTCTACAACACGGCGAGTTGCGTATTCTGCAAGTCCGTGATCAGCATCAACCCCGGCGCATGCGTGATCGCGAACGGGATCTTCGCCGCCGATATCACCGATTGCGGCGTGACGCCGCAGGCCCAGAACACCGGGATCTCGTCGGCCGCGATCGGCACGGCATCGCCATAGTCGGGCTTGCCGATGTCGGCAATCCCGATCGAATGCGGATGACCGAGATGCACCGGCGCGCCATGCACACTCGGAAAGCGCGAGGTGATCTGCACCGCGCGGATCGCCTGCGCCGGCTTCAGCGGCCGCATCGACACCACCATCGGACCAGCGAACGGACCAGCCGGGCTGCAGGCGATATTGGTGCGGTACATCGGCACGCGCACGCGCTGCTCGACATGGCGGAGCGGAATCCCCTCGGCCATCAACGCTTCCTCGAAGGAAAACGAGCAGCCGAGCACGAAGGCGACGAGATCGTCGCGCCAGTGTGCAAGGATGTCGGTCGGCTCCTCCGTCACCTCGCCGTCGCGCCAGATGCGATAGCGCGGCACGTCGGTGCGGATGTCGAGATCGGCGCCGAGCGAGGGGATCATGGGATTGCCGACGTCGGACATGCCGATGATCGGGCACGGTTTCGGATTGAGCTGGCAAAAGCGATGGAAGGCGGAGGCGTATTTCTCCGGCAGGACGACGAGATTGCCCTGCACATAGCCGTTGGCCACGCCCGAGGTCGTCTCCGCCAGGCCGGCGCGATATTCGAGCCGCGCCTGGTGGCTCGGCAGGATCGCCTGTCCCTGCTCGCCTCTGCTCAGACCGACATTCATCTGATCGCTCCTTGCCTCGACAGACTCGATGGTTCTACCATGTCGGCCCGCCATAAGCCTACGCAATTCCGGACGCCTGAATGACCAGAAACGCATCCAACCTGCAGATCGATTCCGCTCGTCTCTGGGACACCATCCATGAAACCGCGAAATTCGGCCACACACCGAAGGGCGGCGTACGCCGGCTGACGCTGGGGCCCGAGGACAAGCAGGTGCGCGACTGGTTCCGGAAAGCTTGCGAGGCGGCGGGGCTGGAGGTTCATGTCGACGGGCTGGGCTCGATGTTCGGCGTGCGCAAGGGACGCGACAACTCGAAGCCCCCGGTCGGCTTGGGATCACATCTCGATACGCAACCGACCGGCGGCAAGTTCGACGGCGTGCTCGGCACTCTGGCCGCGCTGGAAGTGGTGCGCACGCTCAACGATGCCGGCATCGAGACCGAGGTGCCGCTCTGCATCTGCAACTGGACCAATGAGGAAGGCTCGCGCTTTGCGCCGGCAACCATGGCGTCCGCCGCTTACGCCGGCGAATACACCACCGACAATATCCTCGCGCGCACGGATGCGGCCGGCATGAGCGTCGGCGAGGCGCTGGATGCCATCGGCTATCGCGGCGACGAGCCCGTGGGTAAACGCAAGTTCGGCGCCTTCGTCGAGCTGCATATCGAGCAGGGCCCGCTGCTGGAGGCCGAGAACAAGACCATCGGCGTGGTCGATCGCGGCCAGGGTATCATCTGGTATGACGGCAAGATTGTCGGCTTCGAGAGCCATGCCGGCACCACGCCGATGCCGCTGCGCCGCGACGCGCTGGCGACATTGTCGGAGATCGTGCTGGCGGTCGAAAACATCGCCAGGAAACATGGGCCGCATGCGGTCGGCACGGTCGGCGAGGCCGTGATCGCGGCACCCTCGCGCAATGTCATTCCCGGCGAGATCGCCTTCACCGTCGATGTGCGCAGCCCGGAGTCGACGACGCTCGATGCGATCGACGCTGACTTGCGCGCGGCGATTGCAGCGATCGCGCCACGGCGGAGGGCGCAGATCGATTTGACAGCGATCTGGCACAAGCCGCCGACGATTTTCGATGCCAAGTTGGTCGACGCCGTCGAGGCATCGGCGAAGATGCTGGGCTACAGCCATCGCCGCATCACCTCCGGCGCGGGTCACGACGCCTGCAATCTCGCGACGGTGGTTCCGGCGGCGATGGTGTTCGTGCCCTGCAAGGATGGCGTCAGCCACAACGAGCTGGAAGATGCGACGCAACTGGACTGCGCCGCCGGCGGCAATGTGCTGCTGCACACGGTGCTGGCGCTGGCCGGCGTTGCGTCGTAACGACAAGAAAAAGGGAGGCTTTCGTGCGCGGAGTTTTCGTCGACGCCAATGATTCACTCGCGGAGATTTTCGAACGCCAGCGCAAGGCTGGCGATCCCGATGTGAAGGTGCATCTCGATCCCGATATCAAAGCGGACGCCTGGCCGACGATCCTCGGCGGCGCCGAGATCGGCGTGGTCGATCACACGGCGTTGCCGACCGACGTGGCGAAGCAATGCAAGGGGCTGAAGCACGTCGTGTTCCTCGGCACCGGCGCGCGCAGCTACATGAACCCGGACGAGCTCGCCGAACTCGGTATCGAGGTGCACCTGATCAAGGGTTATGGCGACACGGCTGTCGCCGAATGCGCCATCGCACTGATGTGGGCCTCGGCCCGCACGCTCGCCGAAATGGACCGCGAGATGCGCGCCGGCAACTGGCTGCGCGAGGCCGGCATGCAACTGACCGGCAAGACGCTCGGCCTGATCGGGTTTGGCGGCATCGCCGCTGAGGTCGCGCGCATCGCGTCTGGCGCGGGCATCAAGGTGATCGCCTGGAACCGAACGCCGAAGAAAGCGGCGAATGTCGAGTTCGTTTCACTGGAGAAGCTGCTGGCCGAAAGCCACGTGATCTCGATCCATCTGCTGCTCAATGACGAGACGCGGGGTTTCCTTTCGCGCGAAAAAATTGCTGGCATGCGCAAGGGCGTGATCCTGGTCAACACCGCGCGCGGCGCCATCGTCGATGAAGTGGCGATGATCGACGCGCTGAAGACGGGCCACATCCGCCATGCCGGGCTCGACGTGTTCAACATCGAACCGATGCCGAAAGATCATCCGCTGACGAAGATTCCCAACGTGACGCTGTCGGCGCATTCGGCGTTCCGCACGCCGGAGGCCAGCGAGAACCTGATCCATGCGGCGTGGGAGCATTGCCGGCGGGTTATGAAGGGGTAACGCCGTCGCTGCTGAACAACGTATGACAGGGAGCACGGCATTGAAGCTTGGTATCTACCTGAACTCGCAGCACCCGGCAGGCGACGATGCTGCCCGTCGTTTCGATGAAATTCTGGAGCAAGTGCGCCTTATTCGCTCGCTCGGCTTCGACTCGATCTGGGCCGGCGAGCACCACATCACCCCAGGCTTTCATTTCTTTCCACAGCTGCCGCTGCTGCATCGGCTCGCCGGCGAGGCCGAGGGCTTGTGGATCGGAACCAACGTCACGTTGCTGCCGTTGCACAATCCCGTCGAGTTGGCGGAAGATGGGGCCTTCCTGGACATCATCACGGGCGGCAGGTTCCTGCTCGGCGTCGGACTCGGCTATCGGCCGGAGGAGTTCCAGATATTCGGCGTACCCATGGCGGATCGCCTGAGCCGATTCACCGAAGGCGTCGAGATCGTCCGGCGGCTGTGGAGCGAAGATCGGGTCACGCATTCCGGACGCCACTGGCAATTCAGCGATGCCACCATTGCACCACGCCCGCTGCAGACGCCGCGCCCGCCCATCATTATTGGCGCGCAAGTGCCCGCAGCCATCGCAAGGGCGGCCAGGATCGGTGACGGCTGGCTTTCGGTGTCAACGACCACGCTCGACAAGGTTCACGCTCAGGTGTCAGCGTTCAAGTCCGCGCGCTCGGCGGCAAAGCTGCCGCCGGCGGAGCATTTCTGCCGGTTGCTCGAGGTCGGCTGCGCGGCCGATGACGAGACCGCGATGCGCCACTCCGCCCCTTTCCTCATGGAGAAGTATAAATCCTACGTGTCATGGGGCCTGGAAGGACTGACCCTCGATCCGAACGCCACCCCCGAGCAACAGTTTCGCGCGCTGGCGTCGAACAGGTTCGCGGTGGGCGCGCCCTCAAGCGTCATCGATATGCTGGTCGCTCAACATCGCAGCGGCATCAACCACCTTTCGATGCGCGTGAGCTGGCCGGGGATGGGCCAGAACGAAATTCTCGCCAGCATCGAGCTTCTCGGCCGCAAGGTCCTGCCCGCGGTGCGGCAACGAATTGCCGCCGCGGGGCCGTAGCGCTGCGGGGCGTATCGACAAACCCTCATCCTGAGGAGCCGCCAACGGGTCCGCGCAAAGCGCGGCCCGATGATAAACTCCGCGGCGTCTCGAAGGATGAGGCCGATGCCGGGCCTCATGGTTCGAGACGGCGCTGGCGCGCCTCCTCACCATGAGGGACCACTAATCCACCATCTCCGCCACCGCCTTGCCGCAGGCGCCCGTGTCCGCGTTGCCGCCGAGGTCCTTCGTCCGCAGCGTGCGTTCGCCGAGCGTGCGCTCGATGGCGCCGACGATGGCTTCCGCCGCGGCCTTCTCGCCGAGGTGCTCCAGCATCATAGCGCCCGACCAGATCATGCCGATCGGGTTGGCGATGCCCTGCCCCGCGATATCGGGAGCCGAGCCGTGCACCGGCTCGAACACCGAGGGGAAAAGCCCGGGAGGATTGATGTTGCCCGACGGCGCAATGCCGATGGTGCCGGTGCAGGCCGGACCGAGATCGGACAGGATGTCGCCGAACAGATTGGAGCCGACCACGACGTCGAACCAGTCCGGATGCAGCACGAAGTTCGCGGTGAGAATGTCGATGTGGTACTTGTCCCACTTCACCTTCGGATACTGCTTCGCCATCGCTTCCACGCGCTCGTCCCAATAGGGCATGGTGATGGAGATGCCGTTGGACTTGGTTGCGGACGTCAGATGCTTCTTCGGCCGCGACTGCGCCAGCTCGAACGCGAATTTCAGGATGCGATCGACACCGACGCGCGTCATCACCGTCTGCTGCGTGACGAATTCGCGGTCGGTGTCCGGGAACATGCGGCCGCCGACGGACTGGAATATTCGCCTTCGGTGTTCTCGCGCACCACCCAGAAATCGATGTCGCCCGGCTTGCGATTGGTGAGCGGCGACGGCACGCCCGGCATCAGCCGCACCGGGCGCAAATTCACATATTGGTCGAACTCCCGCCGGAATTTGATCAGCGAACCCCACAGCGAGATATGGTCCGGGATCTTCGCGGGCCAGCCGACCGCGCCGAAATAGATCGCGTCGTGCTTGCCGATTTGCCCCTTCCAGTCGTCCGGCATCATCTGGCCGTGCTTCTCGTAATAGTCGTAGGACGCAAAGTCGAAATGATCGAAGGACAGGCTCACGCCATGCTTCTTCGCCGCCGCCTCGATGACGCGCAGGCCCTCCGGCATCACTTCCTTGCCGATGCCGTCGCCGGGAATGACCGCGATGCGATATTGTTTCTTGCTCATCGAGAACGTCCTTGTGATCCTTTGCGGGCCTTGTTTGATGGCCCTGCAATGAACCAAACTTGGGTCGAGATCAACGCTGCAGTGCAGTGTTGACCGCGATAAGTCCTCCCGCCTAACAATCCGCCTCCCCGCCTTTCTCCAGCCAGCGAGTATTGCCATGGACCTGCATCTGCGCGGCAAGCGCGTTCTCATCACCGGCGCCTCGAAAGGTATCGGCGCCGCCGCGGCCGAAGCCTTTGCCGAGGAAGGCTGCCATCTGCGGCTCGCCGCGCGCTCGCGGCGACGCGCTGAAGGCGCTGGCCGAGCGGTTGCGCTCGGCGCACCAGATCGACGCCTCCGCGCACGCCGTCGATTTGCGGAAGCCCGAGGACATCCAGCGGCTGGTGAAGGACGCCTCCGACATCGACATCCTCGTCAACAATGCCGGCGACATTCCCGGCGGCTCGATCGACAAGATCGACGAGCCGACCTGGCGTCACGCCTGGGAACTGAAGGTGTTCGGCTACATCAATCTCACGCGCGCCATCTACGCCCAGATGAAAGCGCGCGGCGGCGGCGTGATCGTCAACGACATCGGCGCGGCCGGCGAGAAATTCGACGCCAACTATATCTGCGGCAGCGCCGGCAACGCCGCACTGATGGCTTTTACCCGCGCACTCGGCGGCAAGAGCCTCGCCGACAACATCCGCGTGGTCGGCATCAATCCCGGTCCGGTCGGCACCGACCGCCATGTCACGCTGCTGAAAACCCGCGCCAAACATCAGTTCGGCGACGAGAACCGCTACAAGGAATTCCAGAAGGGCATGCCGCGCGGCCGTCCTGCTCACGCGCGCGAGATCGGCGACCTGATGGCGTTCCTGGCGTCCGAGAGGTCCGGCTATACCTCGGGCGTGATTTTTACGGTCGATGGGGGAATTGCGGCGGGATGGGGATAGGCCCTTTCGTCATTGCGAGCGAAGCGAAGCAATCCATCTGTCCGCAAAAAAGAAAGAATGGATTGCTTCGTCGCTAACGCTCCTCGCAATGACGATTACGATGTCCTCGCAAACAACTGCCGGATCAGCGTGGTGATCCGGCCCATCGGCGAGGCCATCTCGTTCATGATCGAGAAATGATCGGCGCCGGGAATCTCCTCATAGGTCACCGGCAAGCCATGCCTGGCGCGATGAGCGGCGAAGTCCGCGGTCTGCTTCCGCAGCAGCGGCAGTTCCGCCGAGCCGACCACCAATGACAGCGGCTTCATCGGACCGTCGGCCATCATGACAGGCGAATTGCGTCGCGACATCGCCTCATCAAGCCCGAGCTTGACGTTGAGATAGGATTGCCGGATCGGCTCGAGATCGTAGATGCCTGAGATCGCCATTCCCGCTTTCACATAGGGATGCGACAGCGCCATCGACGTGAGATGCCCGCCGGCTGACCAGCCGGACACCACGATGCCCTTGCCGTCGCCGCCGAGCGCGGGCAATTCGCGCGCGAGGAAATCGATGCCGGCATGGATCTCGCCGACGATCGCGTCGAGCGTCGCGTCGGGTGCGAGCGTGTAGCCGATCAGCGCGACATTGATGCCATAGCCGAGCGGGCCCTCGGCAAACATCGTGAAATTCTCCTTGGCCCGGTTCTGCCAGTAGCCGCCATGGATGAACAGCAGCGTCGGCGCGTCGTCATGCACCCTCAGAAAGTCGATGCGGTTGCGCTCGCGCGGCCCGTAGCGCAGGTCGAGATGGCCGGGGTGGCGCTTGCGCAAATCGGCCGACTGCCGTTCCCAGCCGGCCACGATCTCGCCGCTGCCGGCCACCGCCTCGCCATTGTTGAGCCCGCGGTCGAGTTCGGCCCGGCTCAACTTGCGCCAGTCCGGCGCGTCAAACGGCGTCGTCATGCCAAACCCCTCATCCCTGCGTTGCCACTGCGGCGCGAAATGTTCTAGACCATCAGGCAAGAACAAAATACCGACGGGGGATATTCCATTGGCTGGCCAGGAACTGGTGCGGGAGACCGCCAACGCGGTCGTCAGCAAGCTCAAGAAGGGCGACATCACGCCGCTCGACCTGCTCGACGTGCTGGAAAAGCGCATCGGCGAGGTCGACGGCGCCGTCAACGCCCTGCCGACCCTGTGCTTCGAACGCGCCCGCGATCACGCCAAGGCGCTGATGCAAAAGAAGCCGACCGAGCGCGGCCTGCTCGCCGGCCTGCCGATCCCGATCAAGGACCTCACCGATGTGGCCAAGGTCAGGACCACGCAGGGCTCGCCGATCTATAAAGACCGTGTACCCGAGCGCTCCGACATCCTGGTCGAGCGGCTCGAGGAAAACGGCGGCGTGATCTACGCCAAGTCGAACACGCCGGAGTTCGGCGCCGGCGCCAACACCTTCAACGAGGTGTTCGGCGCGACCCGCAATCCCTGGGACACGTCCAAATCCGCGGCCGGCTCTTCCGGTGGCGCCGCGGTCGCACTCGCCACCGGCATGGCCTGGCTCGCGCATGGCTCGGACATGGGCGGCTCGCTGCGCAATCCCGCGAGCTTTTGCGGCATCGTCGGCTTGCGGCCCAGCATTGGCCGCGTCGCCCACACGCCGCAATTCGCGGTCGACCGCAATCTCGGTGTCCAGGGCCCGATGGCGCGCAATATCGGGGACCTCGCGCTGCTGCTGGATGCCATGAGCGGCGAGCATCCGGGCGATCCGCTGTCGCTGCCGAAGCTGCCGACCTCGTTCCTGTCGGCGGCCTGGTCAGGCAAGCGGCCGAAGCGCGTCGCCTATTCGCACGACCTTGGCATCACGCCTGTCGATCCCGAGGTAGCACGGATCACGCGACGTGCGGCGGAGCGCTTTGCCGACGCCGGTGCGATCGTCGAGGAGGCGCACCCGGATTTTTCCGAGGCGCACGAGTCCTTCCACGTGCTGCGCGCTTTTGACTTTGCGATCAGCAAGGCGGAGCTGTTGCGCACCAAGCGCGACCTGCTCAAGCCCGAAGTGATCTGGAACATCGAGGAAGGGCTGAAGCTCACCGTCGATCAGCTGCAGCGGGCGTTGGCGCAGCGCACCACGCTGATGGAACGCACGCTGGAGTTCTTCAAGACATACGACCTGCTGCTGTGCCCGGCGACCATCGTGCCGCCCTACGCCATCGAGAACCGCTACGTCGCCGAATGCGACGGCCACAAGTTCGACAACTACGTGCAGTGGCTCGGCATCGTCTATGCGATCACGCTGGCCTGCTGCCCGGCGCTGTCGCTGCCCTGCGGCTTCACCGAATCCGCGCTGCCGGTGGGCTTGCAGATCATCGGCCCGCCGCGCGGCGAGGCGCAACTGCTGGCCGGCGCCAAAGTGCTCGAGGATATCCTGGGCGTGCGTGGCACCACGCCGATCGATCCGCGCGTGCCGAAGTCACCGTCGTAGTCCCTCATGGTGAGGAGCGCGTTAGCGCGTCTCGAACCATGAGGCCCCAGTCGGGCCTTCATCCTTCGGGACGCGCTTCGCGCTCCTCAGGATGAGGTTAGGCCTGCCCGATCGCGGCCAACAGCGCGGCCCGCGTCTGCTCCACGATGTTGTCGAGCACTTGTTCGCGCGTGATCTTCGCCTGCTGACCCGTCAGCAGCCCCTGCTCCGCCAGCATCACGACGCCGTGCAGCGATGCCCAGATCTGCAGCGCATGTTGTTCTCGCAACAGCCCTACCTTCGGCGCCTCGAAGGATTCGACGAGCAGCACGAAGGTCTCATGCGCGGCGATGTGCAGTTCGCTGTCATCAGCCGCACAGGCCATGGTGCGCGACGCAAACATCAGCCGGTAAATTCCGGTCCGCTGCAGCCCGAAATCCAGCGCGGCCTGTGCAAAGCGCGACAGTTTCGAGCGCTTTGACGGCCTGTCGATCGCCGTGCGCATGATGGTATTGAATTGCCTGAACGCCTCGGCGGTGACCGCCTGCAACAGCGCCTCGCGGTCGGCGAAATGCCGGTACGGCGCCGGCTGCGAGACGCCGAGCTTCTTCGCCAAGGCCTTGATGCTGATGGCTTCCGGGCCGCCGCGCTCGGCTTCCGCAAGTGCGGCCCGCACCATGGCCTCGCGCAGATCGCCATGGTGGTAGGTATTGACCGGCTTGCGCTGCAGTTGCGACGGCATCTGTTTGTAACGATCTTTTCGCTTGACGGACGGGCCGCGTCCGAATGTAATAGCCTATAACTTACCGGCGCCTTCAGGAAATTGCCAACAAAATTTCGCGCCGGCATCACCAGGGAACGCAGCGCGCGGGCCTTTGCTCGCGCGAAATGAAGGGAAGCAGCTCATGGGAAAGCTGAAGATCCGCGTCGACCAGGACAAGTGCCAAGGGCATGCCCGCTGCAAGTCGCTGGCGCCCGAGCTGTTCGAGCTCGACGAATACGGCAATGCGCATGAGATCGGCGACGGCACGGTGCCCGCGGGCCTCGAAGACAAGGCCTGGCTCGCGCAAACCAACTGCCCGGAAATGGCGATCGAAGTGACCGAGGACTAGGCGCGCACGCGCGCGCTTTGCAAGCTGTTCGACGAATTTTTCAAGGGATTGACCAATGTCCGACGCCGCGAGCTATCTGCCCGAACATCCGCCCGTCACCGACTGGATCAATGATTTCGACCACACCGATCCGGTCTGGACGGAAGATCCATTCCCGATCTGGGAGCAGCTGCGCGCGCATTCGCCGGTGGTGCACACCGATCGTTTTCTCGGCTGTTACCTGCCGACCACCTATGAGGCGGTGCGCGCGATCGCCAACGACAGCGAGCATTTCTCCTCGCGACGCATCATCGTGCGTGATGTGCGCCCGGAGCAGACGGCAAAGGCGCCACCGATCACCTCCGATCCGCCCGAGCACAAGCCGGCCAAGCAGGTGCTGCTGCCGCCGTTCACGCCGGACGCGATGAAGAAGCTGGAGCCGCGGGTGCGCGCGATCTGCAACGAGCTGATCGACGAATTCATCGCCGACGGCAAGTGCGACGCGGCGGCGCGCTACACCAAGCACATCCCGGTCCGCGCCATCGCCCACATGCTCGGCATTCCCGAAAAGGACGGCGACCTCTTCATCAAATGGATTCACGAAATCCTCGAGCTCGGCATCAAGAGCCAGGAAGCCCTGGTGAGAGCCGCGACCGAGATGGATACCTATTTCGCCGGTCATATCGAGCATCGCAAGACGCATCCGACCGACGATCTGATCTCGACGATGATGAACGCACGGACCAAGGACGGCCGGCCCTTGAGCGACGAGCATGTGCGCGGCTCGCTGCGGCTGCTGCTGATCGCCGGCATCGACACCACCTGGAGCGCGATCGGCGCTTCGCTCTGGCATCTTGCGAGAGTTCCTGCCGATCGCGAGCGGCTGGTGCGCGAGCCTTCCTTGATGCCATCCGCCGTCGAGGAACTGTTGCGCGCCTATTCGCCCGTCACCATGGCGCGCGAGGTGATGAAGGAAGCCACCGTCAGCGGCTGCCCGATGAAACCGGGCAATATGGTGCTGCTGTCCTTCCCGGCCGCCAACCGCGATCCCGCGATGTTTGCGGACGCCGACAAGGTGGTGCTCGACCGCAAGGAAAACCGCCACGCCGCGTTCGGCCTCGGCATTCATCGCTGCGTCGGCTCCAACCTGGCGCGGATGGAGATGACGGTGGCGCTGGAGGAATGGTTGAAGCGAATTCCGGATTTCCGGCTCGATCCGGCCGGCAAGGTGACGTGGTCCGAAGGCACCGTGCGTGGACCGCGCGCGCTTCCGGTGCTATTCGGAAAGACGGCCTGAATTCGCGAAAGATAAAAGCAGGCCGACCGTTAAGGGAAGCCTGTCATGGAGCCGCCGGCGGATTCCAAGCTGACGCGCAGCAAGCAGCGCTGGGCTGAGCAAGGCCGTTTCCTCACCGGAAAGACCGTGCGGGCCGAAGAAGCGCGGCTGCCGCCGGGTCAGCATTTGACGCGGGACTGGCCGACGCTCGATCTCGGCGTGATGCCGGAGATTTCCAAGCAACGATGGCGGCTCGACGTCTATGGCGCGATCGAGAACCCGATCTTCTGGGACTTTGCGCAATTCTTCGCGCAGGCGCAGACGGAATTCGTGTCGGACATCCATTGCGTGACGACATGGTCACGCTACGACAATCAGTGGATGGGCCTGCCGACGCGGCAGTTGCTCGAGGCTTGCCAGCCGCATGACGACGCGCGCTTTGTCGTGCTGCACAGCTATGACGGCTACACCACGAATTTGGCGCTGGAGGATTTTGGCGCCGAGGACGCGCTGCTCGCGCATAGCTGGTCGGGCCAGCCGCTGAGCACGGAGCATGGCGGCCCGGTCCGGCTGGTGGTGCCGCATCTCTATTTCTGGAAGAGCGCGAAGTGGCTGCAGGCGATCGAGTTCGTCACCGCGGATGCGCCGGGCTTCTGGGAGGTGCGCGGCTATCACAATCGCGGCGATCCCTGGGCCGAGCAGCGCTATTCGGGGGATTAACGTTTCAAAGAACGGAGGCACCGATGCCCACCGAAAAATTCCAATTCACCGGCGAAGGCGGCCATCAGCTCGCCGCCGCGCTCGACTTGCCGGACGGCGAGCCCACGGCTTACGCGCTGTTCGCGCATTGCTTCACCTGCGGCAAGGATGTGCTGGCGGCGAAGCGTATCGCCACCGCGCTCAGCGCGAAGGGCATTGCCACCTTGCGCTTCGATTTCACCGGGCTCGGCTCCAGCGAGGGCGATTTCGCCAATGCGACGTTCTCTTCCAATGTCGCCGATCTCGTCCGCGCCGCCGATCATCTGCGTAGCGTCCGCAAGGCACCGGCGATCCTGATCGGCCACAGTCTTGGGGGCGCCGCGATCCTCGCAGCGGCCGAGAAAATTCCGGAAGCAAAGGCGGTGGTCACCATCGCCGCGCCGTCCGACCCCGCCCATGTCACCGGGCTGTTCAGGGATCATGTCGATCGTATCCGCGAGCACGGCAAGGCCGAGGTATCGCTGGCCGGCCGGCCCTTCACCATCAAGCGCGAATTCCTCGATGATGTCGCCGAGCAACGCCTGCTCGACCAGGTCAAGAATTTGCACAAAGCGCTGCTGGTGATGCAATCGCCGACCGACGAGACCGTCGGCATCGACAACGCTACCCGGATATTCGTAGCTGCCAAACACCCGAAGAGCTTCGTGTCGCTCTCGGGGGCGGATCATCTGTTGAGCCAGCGCCGCGATTCCAGTTATGTCGCTGATGTGATCGCGGCGTGGGCGACGCGCTATGTCGATCTTGCCGCGGCCCCCGCCGACGAGGCGCAAGACAAGCCGCGACAAGTCGTGGTGCAGGAAACCCGCAACGGCAAATTCCAGAACGCGGTGGCGATCGGCCCGCATCACCTCGTCGCCGACGAACCGCGCGCCGCCGGCGGCGACGATAGCGGACCGGGGCCTTATGACTTCCTGCTCACGGCCCTCGGCGCCTGCACATCGATGACCATGCGACTTTATGCCGACCGCAAATCGTTCCCGTTGGAGCGCGCCACCGTGACGCTCAATCACGCCAAGATCTATGCCAGGGATTGTGCCGAGTGCGAGACCAAGGACGGCATGCTCGATCAGATCGAGGTCGCGATCGGCCTCGAAGGCCCGCTCGATGCCGATCAGCGCAAACGGATTCTCGAAATCGCCGACAAATGTCCAGTGCACCGGACGCTGACGTCGGAAATTCGCATCGTGACCAGAGCAGCCGATTGATCTAGGCCGCCGGCAACGGCCGCACCCGCAACGCACCGCGCAGGCCGATCGCGGTGCCCAGCACGATGCCGGCGACCGCGATGAAGGATGCGACCGACAGCGTTGATAATCCCGTGAGCCCCTGCCCGACCGAGCAGCCGAACGCCATCACGCCGCCTGTGCCCATCAGCGCCGCACCGCCCGCCGAGCGCAGCATATGCTGGGGCGAGCGGTAGCCTTCGAGCTCGAAGCGGCCTGTCGCGAGCGCCGTGATCAGGCTGCCGGCGAACACGCCGCCGACGGTGGCGATGCCGAAATTGAGCGTCGAGCCGGTCGACAGCATGACATATTGCAGGCCATCCGCGATCGGCGCGATGAAGGTGAGCGAGGTCACCGGCACCGGATTGAAATCGTCATTGCCGAGATAGCCGGTCGCATACCAGCCGGCCGCGACCAGCAGGCCGACCGCGATTCCAGCCGCGATCTGCCCTAGCGAGCGGCGGAACGGCGCATGCGCAAACGCGAAGATGATGAAGGCCGCAGCAATGACTGACGTTGCCGACATGCGCGCAAAAAACTCAGGCACGCCGAAGCTCGACAGCGCCGCTGGTATCGACACCAGTTTGGTCGTGATTTGCGAAAGCTGCACCCCGGCGATGCGCGCCGGAGCAATCAGACCTTTCAGCGTCATCTCGGAAAAGATGCCGAGCACGATCACCACCACGAACGAGCGCAGATTGCCGCGGCCGAGCAGTACCAGCGCGCGCGAGCCGCAACCGTTCGACAACACCATGCCGTAGCCGAACAAGAGGCCACCGAGGAACATGACCGGCGCGGAGAATGATGTCTGCAGGTAGATCGATTTGCCGAGATCGACGGTGCCGCGCGCGGCCAGCAGTTGCGAGGCGGCGATCGCAACGCCGATCGCCAGCGCATAAGTGCGCGCCAGCCGGCTGTCGCCCTCGGCCCACCAGCCGCGCAGGCCGCTCATCATGCAGAAGCCGCTGAGCAGGCCGATCGAGCCGTAGATAAGGCCGATGACCAGACCGGAGAGCACGGCGATTTGAGCGGTGTCCATCATTGTTCCTTCGTCATGCGAGCGAAGCGAAGCAATCCATTCTTTCTTTCCGCGGAGGGATGGATTGCTTCGTCGCTTCGCTCCTCGCAATGACGGTGGTTAGGGTTTGAGAATGATGCGATCGCGCGAGGAGCCGGCCACCGCGACGAAGGCACGCTTGGCGTCTTCGAGCGAAAACACCGACGCCGGGTTGATCGGAAACGGCTTTAAATGCCCGTTGGCAAAGCCCGGTGCGAGTTCACGCAGGACATCGCCGGTCGCAACCGACGACAGGCCGAGCGTGTCGATGCCGAAATAGCTGTGCTGGCCCCGATAGAATTCGAGGATGTTGAACTGCACGATGCGGTCGATCGCGGCGATCAGGATTTGGCGGCCGCGCAAGGCCAGCGATTTGTGCGCGGCCTGGAAATAGGGATCGCCGACCGTGTTGAAGACGATGTCGGCGCCCTTGCCGTTGGTCAACTCGCGTACGCGCGTGGCGACATCGGTCGCGGAGGCGTCGATCACGTCGACCGCAGCATTGGCGTAGCCTTCGTAAGGCTCCTTCTTGCGCACCACGCCGATGGCGCGCGCGCCATGCCAGGTCGCGATCTGCACCGCTGATTGCCCGACCTTGCCATTGACACCCATCACCAGCACGGTCTCGCCCGACTTCGGCACGCCGGCGCGGCGAAAACCTTCCATCGCCGTGACAAAGGGCACGCCGATGCCCGCCGCTTCCTCCCACGAAATGCTCTTGGGCTTTTCGACGGTCGCTTCAAGTTCGACGGCAAGATGCGTGGCATGGGTGCCGTCACGGCGGATGCCGAGATCGCCGGAGGAGCCGAACACCTCGCGGTCGATGCTACCGGACGGACCGTCGACGATGACGCCGGCATAGTCGCGGCCCGGCGTGCGCGGGAAAACCGCATAGGGCATCAGCCCGGTCGCGGCCTTGACGTCGGACGGATTGACCGCGGCAGCCTTGATCTCGATGAGCACTTCGGTCGCGGCGCGCGTCAGCGAGCGTCGTTCGACCGCAGGCGCGAGCGCGTCTGCGTTGTCAGTCTTCGCGTTCAGACGCACGCAGCGTGCGTCGACGGTGCGCGAGCGAACTTCCGAATTTGAGGCAACCTGCATTCCCGACTCCCGTCGGTGTGGTTACCCCTTCGGGCGCTTGTCGTAAACCCGCCTGGCCTTGCCGAGCGAGCGTTCCAGGGTTTCCGGCGCGACGATCCGCACGCCCGCGCTGATTCCGATCGTGTTCTTGATGAAGGCCGAAACCTTCTCGGCATGCGTGGTGAGCCCGCTGCCGTCCCAGTGCTCGTGCCGCGCTTCGGCAAGCACGACCATCTCGTCCATGCGGCCCTCGCGGGTCAGCTCGATGATGAAGTGCCCGCCGCACCAGTCGGTCGCGAGCAGCGCCTCCTCGATCTGGGTCGGAAACACATTGACGCCGCGCAGGATGATCATGTCGTCGGAACGGCCGGTGACCTTCTCCATCCGCCGCATGCCCGGCCGCGCCGTGCCCGGCAACAGCCGCGTCAGGTCGCGGGTACGATAGCGGATCACAGGGAAGGCTTCCTTGGTCAGCGAAGTGAACACCAATTCGCCCTTCTCGCCGTCCGGCAGCACCTTGCCGGTCTCGGGGTCGATCACCTCGGGATAGAAATGGTCCTCCCAGATGTGCAGGCCGTCCTTGGTCTCCACGCATTCCTGCGCGACACCGGGGCCGATCACCTCGGAGAGACCGTAGATGTCGGTCGCGTCCATATCAAAAGTCTGCTCGATCTCGACGCGCATCGCGTTGGTCCACGGCTCGGCGCCGAAGATGCCGAACTTCAGCGACGATTTGCGCGGATCGAGTCCCCGTTTCTTGAACTCGTCGAGGATCGCCAGCATGTAGCTCGGCGTCACCGTGATGATGTCGGGGCGGAAATCGTTGATCAGCTGCACCTGCCGCTCGGTCATGCCGCCGGAGATCGGCACCACCGTGCAGCCGAGCTGCTCGGCGCCGTAGTGCACGCCGAGCCCGCCGGTGAACAGGCCGTAGCCATAGGCGTTGTGGATGATCATGCCGGTGCGGCCACCGGCGGCGCGGATCGAGCGCGCCATCACATCCGACCAGACGCCGATGTCGGCGCGGGTGTAGCCGACCACGATCGGCTTTCCCGTCGTGCCTGACGAGGCATGCACGCGCACCAGTTTCTCGCGCGGAACCGCGAACATGTTGAAGGGATAATTGTCGCGCAGGTCCGTCTTCACCGTGAACGGGAATTTGGCGAGGTCGGAAAGCTCACGAAAATCGCTGGGATGCACGCCGGCCGCATCGAAGGCCTTCTTGTAGTGCGCTACATTATCGTAGGCATGCTTCAGCGACCAGCCGAGCCGCGTCTTCTGCAGCGCCATGATCGCGTCGCGCGGAGCGCGCTCGGCGTCGTCGAGTTCTGGCGTGTAGCCGCCTGCCTTCGTCTTGAGATTTGTCGTGGCCATCCTGCGTTTCCCTGAAATCTTATTTCTTATTGGCATCGGACTCGCCGGTCGGCAGCCATGTGCCGCCGATGGTGCGGGAATGTCCGCGAAACTCGGCGATCACGTCATCACCGACAGTGACCCGCACGTCGTAGATGCCCGAACGTCCACCGCGCGAGATTTCGCGCGCGGTGGCAATCAGTGTATCGCCAAGCTTGCCCGGCCTGATGAAGGTGATGTTGCCCTGCGCCGCGACCGACTTGTCGTTGTGGCTGTTACAGGCAAAGGCAAAGGCGGAGTCGGCCAACGTAAAGATGAAGCCGCCATGCGCGATACGTTGACCGTTCACCATATCCGGCCGCACGATCATGGTCAGTGTCGCCCGGCCCGCACCGATGTCGACGATTGTCATGCCGAGACCGGAGGAGGCGTCGTCGCCTTTCCACATCGCGTCGGCGCAGGCGCGCGCGAGATCATCGGGGGATAGCGTGGCCTTGAGGTTCACGTCGATTCCCTTTCACACATGATCGTAATCGACCACGACCCTGTCCGAAACCGGCTTGGCCTGGCAAGTCAGCACAAAGCCTGCCTTCAATTCCCACGGCTCCAGCGAATAGTTCACGTCCATCTCGGCCCTGCCCTCAACCAGCTTGGCGCGACAGGTCGAGCACATGCCACCCTTGCAGGCGAACGGCAGGTCCATGCCGGCGCGCAGCGCGGCGTCGAGGATGGCTTCGCCTTCGGCAACCGGGACCTCGCGGCGCTTGCCGTCGATGATCAAGGACGCAAACGCTTTCGGCGGCGCCGACGGCGCGACCACGGCTTTGGGGCGCGGCTTGCCGCCAAGACCGGAGACGAAGCGCTCGACATGGATACGGTCCTCAGTGATGCCGATCTCGCGGCAGGTCGCCTCGATGTCCTCGCTCATGGCGGTCGGACCGCAGACGAAAACATGGTCGACGACCGCGGCCGGCACCAGCGAGCGCAGCAGCACCCTCACCTTCTCGCCATCGAGCCGGCCGTGCAGGATCGGGAGGTCCTGCTCCTCGCCCGAGATGACATGAAACAGCGAGAAGCGCTGCAGGAAGCGGTCCTTCAACTCCTCCAGCGCCTCGCGGAACATCACGCCCTCGGTGGCGCGGTTTCCGTAGAACAGGAAGAAGCGGCTGTTCGGCTCGCGCGCCAGCACGCCCTTCACCAGCGACAGGATCGGGGTGATGCCGCTGCCGGCGGCAAAGCCGACATAGGTCCGCGCCTCCGCAGGCGCGGCCGCGATGCCGAAGCGGCCGGTTGGCGTCATCACATCGAGCTCGTCGCCGGATTTCAGCTCGTCGGCGGCCCAGGACGAGAACGCGCCGCCATCGACCTTCTTCACGGCGATGCGCAGCTCGCCGTCGTCGGGGCCGGAGCAGATCGAATAGGAACGGCGCACTTCCTCGCCGTCCATGGTGGTTCGCAAGGTCAGATACTGGCCGGGCGCGAAGGCGTAATCATCAGCGAGATCGCTGGGAATCTTGAAGGTCATCGACACCGCGTCCGCTGTTTCGCGACGCAGATCGTTGACGGCAAGGCGATGGAAACGCGGTGCGGCGGCTGGCATGGCTAGTGACACTTGAAATAGTCGAAGGGTTCGCGGCAGGACTTGCAGCGCCACAGCGCCTTGCAGGACGTCGAGCCGAATTCGGACAGCAGTTCGGTATTGTCAGAACCGCATTGCGGGCATGCCACCTCCTGCACGCCGAACAGCGCGCGGCGCGAGCTCGCCGCTTGCGGCGGCGCGATGCCGTAGTCGCGGAGCTTGCGGCGGCCGTCCTCGCTCATCCAGTCGGTGGTCCAGGCCGGCGACAGCACGGTGTGGATTTTCGGCTTGGCGAAACCTTCACGCTCCAGCTCGATCTCGATCTCGAGCGCGATCATGTTCATCGCGGGACAGCCGGAATAGGTCGGCGTGATCGCGACCTCGACATGGCCGTCGCTGACCTCGACCTCGCGCAGCACGCCGAGATCGGCAATGGTCAACACCGGAATCTCCGGGTCGACCACCCGCGCAGCCGCATCCCAGGCGCGCCGGCGCAGATCGGCATCGCTGAAGATAGCCGTCACCATGTCGCCCCCGGGAAAGTCCGCTGCAGCGACTGCAATTCGGACAGGAGATGGCCGAGATGCTCGCTGTGGCGGCCGGCGCGGCCGCCCTGCTGCATCCAGTCGCTCTTCGGCAGCGCCAGCGTCGCCTCATTGATGACGCCGGTCACCGTTTTGAGCCATTGCGTTTTCAGGCTTGCAGGATCGATGGCAATGCCGGCATCGATCAGCGCGCGCTCGGCGTCATCGACCGCGAACATCTCGCCGGTGAAGGCCCAGAGATCGTCGATTGCAGCCTGCGCACGGGCATGGCTTTCCTCGGTGCCATCGCCGAGCCGGACGATCCATTCCGAAGAATGGCGCAGATGATAGGCGCTTTCCTTCTCACTCTTCGCGGCGATCGCGGCCAAAGTCGCGTCGGAGGATTTCATCATCGCGCGCCAATAGAGATCGGCGAACGCCGAGTAGAAGAACTGCCGCACCATGGTGCGGGCAAAATCACCGTTCGGCTGCTCCATCAAAAGCAGATTGCGGTACTGCCTAACGTCGCGAAGGTAAGCGAACTTGTTCTCGTCGTTGCCCTTGCCTTCGACCTTGCCGGCGTAACTGTATAGCTCGCGGGCCTGGCCGAGCAGGTCGAGACCCATATTGGCAAGCGCCATGTCCTCTTCCAGCGCGGGCGCATGTCCGCACCATTCCGACAGGCGATGGCCGAGGATCAGCGCATCGTCGGCGCGGCGCAGCACGTAGAGCACCAGCGGCGTTTCGGAAACCTGGATCGATGCGACAGCCATCACATATGTCCGACTTCGTCAGGCACGTCGTAAAACGTCGGGTGCCGGTAGATCTTCGACTCCGCCGGCTCGAACATCATGCCCTTCTCGCTCGGGTCGGAGGCGATGATCGCATTCGACGGCACCACCCAGATCGAAAGCCCCTCGCCGCGGCGGGTGTAGATGTCGCGGGCGGCCTGGATCGCGAGCGTGGCGTCGGCCGCATGCAGCGAGCCGCAATGCTTGTGCGCAAGCCCGTTGCGGCTGCGGATGAAGACTTCCCAGAGCGGCGTGTTCGGCGTTGCCATCGTGATCTCCTATTCCGCGGCCTGCGCGAGCTGGCGTGTCTTGCGCTTCTCGGCGTAAGCGGCCGCAGCCTCGCGCACCCAGGCGCCCTCGTCGTGCGCCTTGCGCCGCGCCGCAATCCGATCGCGATTGCAGGGGCCATTGCCGGCCAGCACCTGATTGAACTCGGTCCAGTCGATCGCGCTGTAGCGCCAGTGCCCTTCCGCATCCTGCGTCATGCCGGGATCGGGAATGGTCAGCCCGAGGAACTGCGCCTGCGGTACGGTGGCGTCGACGAATTTCTGGCGCAGCTCGTCATTGGAGAAGCGCTTGATCTTCCACTTGGTCGAGGCGTCGCTGTGCTGGCTCGCCTTGTCGGGCGGGCCGAACATCATCAGCACCGGCCACCACCAGCGGTCCAGCGCATTCTGCGCCATCGCCTTCTGATCCTCGCTGCCGCGGCACAAGGTCAACATGATCTCGAAGCCCTGACGCTGATGGAACAACTCTTCCTTGCAGACGCGGATCATCGCGCGGGCATAGGGACCATAGGAGCAGCGGCACAGCGGGATCTGGTTCATGATCGCGGCGCCATCGACCAGCCAGCCGATCGCGCCGATGTCGGCCCAGGTCAGCGTCGGATAGTTGAAGATCGAGGAATACTTCGCCTTGCCGGCCAGCATGGCGTCGACCAGCTCTTCGCGCGAGGTGCCGAGCGTCTCGGCGGCGGCATAGAGATAAAGCCCATGGCCGCACTCGTCCTGCACCTTGGCGAGCAGCGCGGCCTTGCGGCGCAACGACGGCGCACGCGTGATCCAGTTGCCTTCAGGGAGCATACCGACGATTTCGGAATGGGCGTGCTGGGAAATCTGCCGGGTCAGCGTCTTGCGATAGGCCGCCGGCATCCAGTCATTCGGCTCGATGCGTTCGTCGGCGTCGACGCGCGCCTGAAAGGCGGCAGCGCGGCCTGCGTCCTCGATCTGGCGGTCATCGCCATCGGACGTGTTGAGCGCCTGCGTGTACATGCCGACCTCCCTTGCATTGATTGGGATCAAACATATAACAGAAAATAATTATTGCAAGTTATTTTTGTAACATATCGAGTTAGTCCCCAAAGCGCCGGGACAGCTCCCCGGCAGCCTTCGGCAGCGGCCCGTTTTCATTGCTGCCGTGCCGGTCAAGCCATTGTTCTGATGGAGACAACAGCGCGCGATAAATCTCGCCGCACAGCGCGCGGGCCGCCCTACCCGGCCAATCCCGGGGCAGCAGCGCCATCGGCAACAGGGGGTCGCGCAGCACCACGCGGCGGTAATGGTGGATCAGCAGCACGCGCGCGGTGAAGGCGTCGGCATCGCCAAGCTTTTCGCGGCGTTCGATGAAGCTGCGCAGCGGCTCGAACGTCTTCATGAATTTCAGATAGGCATCGGCGGTGCGATCGAGCGGCCAGCTTTCCGCGAGCAGGCGCCGGCCGCTGTCGTCTTCAGCAGAAACTT
>CAWCGA010000040.1:0-16803 GCA_963794775.1 uncultured Alphaproteobacteria bacterium
GCGGCTCACCGGCGCGAAGACGGCGGTGCCCGCCCTGCCGCGCGCCGATCTCGTGCTCGGCGCCGGCAACGGTAACCAAAACGGACGAGCGCGAGTGGAGCCGACAAGGTGCTGTTGTTCCTTGTCGGGCCGTCAGATCACGGAGTCGCTCATAGCGGCCGCAGGAGCTGACCGAAAAAAAAACGGCGGAGGGGGGCGGACGCCTGCCGCCTCGTGCTCGACGATGTCCCTCGTGGACGACAGCCGGGTGCTGGGCGAGCCAGGCCCAGGGCGCGGACGTGGCAGGCTGGCTGGTTGCACGCGGCACCGTCGGACTGTGCGCTACGCAGGCCGGCGTGGTCGGGCGGGCGCTGGAGCTGACCGCGGAGTACGCGCGCCGCCGTGAGCAGTTCGGGCGGCCGATCGGGTCGTTCCAGGCGGTGGCCCAGCCACTTGCCGACGCCTACATCGACGTCGAGGCCGTCTGGCTCACGATGTGGCAGGCCGCCTGGCTGCTCGCCATCGCGCCCGCATGACGACGTCGAGGAGAGCCGCTGCGGTCGCCACCGCCAAGTTCTGGGCCGCAGACGCGGGCCACCGGGTCGCGCATACCGCTGTTCACGTACACGGCGGGGCGGGCCTCGACGCGCTCTAAACGGTGGTGCACCGGTACTTCACCGCGGCCAAGCGGGCCGAGTTCACCCTCGGCGGCGCCACGGCACAACTCCGCCGCCTCGGCGGCCTGCTGGCGGCACAAAGCTGAGGACGGCGTCACGTCTTCCCTGCTCCCGAGTTGGCGAAAATTTACCGCGTACGTCGGTTGCTGCGGCTGATGGCCGCGGGGACGAACGCAGCCGCGAGCCACCGGTTCATGGTCACCGATTCCTACGCAGGAATGATCCTACAGCCACACGCGGTCCGTTCCGGCGCAAACAGCTGGCGCTCTTCCCCACTATTACGCCCGGCTCGGTCAAATAGAACAAAGGGAAACACCATTTGCAACGCCGCAGGCCGAACGCTGTCGGCGAGGGCTCGAATTCTCCTGCTCGTCAGTGCCGCGCTGGTCTGGTCCCGGCATGCTGCCTCAGCGCGGAGGCCGCTGCGGCATCTGCTGGCCGCCGATGCGGGCGTTCAATCTCATCATGAGGACAAACACCATGGGCAATGAAAGCACCTACCGCCGCCGAACTCGACGCGCTGGTGACATTTCTGCAAGCCGACAGCGAGCGCAGAAGCAGCTCCGTAGCTCGCAAGCTGCACGACGATCTCGGCGGTTGTGTAATCGGGGCGATGATGGATGTCGCATGGATCGAGCAGCATGAATCGAAGCTGCCTCCCGATACCGTCATGCGCCTGGCGAGGATCAATGACGGCTTGCGCGGTGCCATCGATCTGACCAGGAAGATCGTCGAGGAATTGCGCCCGACGCTGCTCGATTCGGTGGGCCTGTTTGCCGCGCTGAGCTGGCACTTCAAGCAAGGCTGCCGGCAGGCAGGGATCAAGTACACCGAAACCTTCCCCGCCTCCGCGCCGGACATGGATGCTCACCGGCTCATTACTCTGTTCAGAATTGCTCAGGAATTATTCGCTATGGCGCTGCAACGCGAGTCGATCAGCATGTTGTCGCTAACGGTGTCGGTAGACGCTGCGACTCTGCACATGACGCTTTCAGCCGACGGCACTGCACGACAACAGGGAGCAGAGCCGCCATCGGTGGCGATGTTGTCGATTCTGCACCGCGTCCGGCAATTGCAAGGCGACGTGGCGATGACGACGACCGCAGCTGGAACCTGCAGTTTCCAGATCAGTGTGGCCGTGGCATAAGGCGTGAATCGACATTATATAGTAATCGTATACCATTGATTTAACAGCCGCATACCAATGTCCAATTCGCCACCGCCGAATTTTGCCAATACTGCCGGAGCAGCGACGGACTTTCTAACCGGCGGCGGCGAGATGGGCGCCCGCATGAGGGCGCTCGATTGGTCGAAGACGACCTTGGGGAATGCCGCGCAATGGCCTCAATCCCTCAAGACCATCGTGCGTGTGATGCTCGATTCACGCTATGCCATGTGGATGCTATGGGGGCCGGAATTTACCTTCTTCTGCAATGACGCCTATCTGCCTACCGTCGGCATCAAAGGCAATTGGGTGCTCGGTGCTCGATCCGACAAGGTGTGGGAGGAAATCTGGCCTGACATCGGCCCGCGCATTACCCGCGTGCTCGAACTCGGGGAGGCCACCTGGGATGAAGGGCTGCTGCTGTTCCTGGAGCGCAGCGGCTTTCCCGAGGAAACCTATCACACCTTCTCCTACAGCCCGGTTTATAACGACGAGAGCCGCATCGCGGGAATGCTCTGCGTCGTAACCGAAGTCACCGACCGGGTCATCGGCGAGCGGCGGCTGCGCGTGCTGCGGGACTTGGCGGCGCGGACTGGCGGGTGTGGAAGTCGGTCGAGGAGAGTTGCGGGCGACTGTGCGAGGTGCTGGAGCAGTACCCCTCGGATACTGCCGTTCGCCGCTCTCTACCTGTCGAACGAGGCAGCCGGGACGCGTTCGATGCTAGTCGCGCAAGACCGGCTTACCCGCACAAGTGCTGCCCGCGACGCTCGCTGACCGGCGATTCCGCATGGCCGCTTGCCCGATTGATGCGCGGCCGAGGCGCCGCAGGAACTCATCGAGCTGGCACCGCTGGGAATTCGCGAATTCCGGCCGGACCCTGGCCAGACCTCGTGCAGCAGGCCGTTGCTGTTGCCGCTGAACGGATCCGGAATCGAGGGACTGGTTGGCTTTCTCATCGCCGGGATCAGTCCGCGCCGGCCGTTCGATGACGCGTATGCATCCTTCCTCATCTGGTCGCCGGCAAGCTCGCCATCTGCGATTGCCGATGCACAGGCCTATGAAGCGCAGCGGCAGACGGGCCGAGGCATTGGCCGAAATCGATCGCGCCAAGACCGCCTTTTTCTCCAATGTGAGCCACGAATTCCGCACTCCGCTGACGCTCATGCTCGGCCCCGTCGAGGAGACCATCGGCGATGCCCGCGCTGCCCAAGGATGTCCGCGAACGCATCGAGCTCGTGCAGCGCAATTCGCTCACGGCTGTTGAAGCTCGTCAATTCGCTGCTGGACTTCTCGCGCATCGAGGCCGGCCGGGTGCAGGCCTCCTATGAGGCAACCGACCTCGCCGTCGCTGACGCGGGATCTGGCGAGCACGTTTCGCTCGGCCATCGAGCGCGCCGGATTGAGCTTCAAGGTGCAGTGCGACGAGCTGGACGAGCCGTTTATGTCGATCGGGAGATGTGGGAGAAGATCGTTCTCAACCTGCTGTCGAACGCGTTCAAATTCACGCTGCAGGGCGGGATCAATGTGCGGCTGCGCCGCGAGGAGCGCGCACGCCGTGCTGAAAGTGGCCGATACCGGGGTCGGCATACCCGAGCACGAACTGCCGCGACTGTTCGAGCGCTTTCATCGGGTGGAGGGCAGCCGCGGCGCGTACCCAGGAGGGATCCGGTATCGGCTTGGCCCTGGTGCAGGAACTGGTCAAGCTGCACGGCGGCACCATCGAGGTCGATCAGCGAACCGCGGCGCGGGGTACGACTTCGCGTGCGCATCCCCTTGGGACAGCGCATCTGCCGCCGGAGTCGATCGGCGCCGGCGCTCAGCTCGAGCGCCGCCGCTCCGCGTGCTCAGGTCTTTGTGCAGGAGGCCTTGCGCTGGCTGCCCGGAGGCAGAAGCTCGACGGCACCCTCGCACGTTGCCGGCGTTGATCGAGACGTCGACTTCCGCACGCCGATCGGCGCTTCGCCGACACCTTTGGGTCGCGCGTCATCCTGGTCGCCGACGACAACGCCGACATGCGAGCCTACGTACGCGAGCTGCTCGCGCCCGCCTACGCCGTTGAAACGCGTCGCGGACGGCGAGCAGGCGCTGGCAGCGGCACGCGCGCACACGGCCGGATCTGATTCTTGCCGATGTGATGATGCCGCAGCTCGACGGATTCGGTCTGTTCGCGCGCATCCGCAAGGATGACTCACTGCGCGGCATGCCGACGGTCCTGCTGTCGGCGCGCGCCGGCGAGGAGGCCAGGATCGAAGGACTCGATGCAGGCGCCGATGACTATCTGATCAAGCCGTTTTCGGCGCGCGAACTGGTGGCGCGGGTCGGGGCACTGTTGGAACTGGAGCACATGCGCCGCGGAGCGGAAGCAGGCGCTACGTCGGCGCACTGCGCAATTCGAGACGCTGCTCAACGAAGCGCCGCTGGGCGTCTACGTGGTCGATGCGGATTTCCGGATCACGCGAGGTCAATCCGACGGCCCGTCCGTGTTCGGCGATATCCCGGATCTGATCGGCCAGGACTTCGACGAGGTGATTCATGTCCTGTGGCCGCAAGCTTATGCGGACGAAATCGTGCGGCTTTTCGGCACACACTGGAAACCGGTGAATCCTTCGTCACGCCGGAACGCATCGAACAGCGACTCGATCGGGCGGCGTGACCGAATTGTACGAGTGGCAGATCAGCCGCATCGCGTTGCCCGACGGCCGTGACGGGGTGGTCTGCTATTTCCGCGATATTTCGGCGCACGTTCAGGCCCGCGGGCGCTGGAGATCGCGGACCGGCAGAAGGACGAATTCCTGGCGATGCTGGCGCACGAACTGCGCAATCCACTGGCGCCGATCCGAAATGCCAGCGAGCTGCTGGCGCCATCGCCCAGCATGAGCCTCGTGCGCAGTTCAGCGTGGGGGTCATAAATCGCCAGGTCACGCAGCTGACACGGCTGGTCGATGATCTGCTGGATGTGTCGCGCATCACACAGGGTCGTATCGAGCTGAAGCGCAAGCCGCTGGAATCGCGGCCATCATCGCCCAGGCCGTCGAGACGGTGGAGCCGCTGTTTCGCGAGCGCCATCACAGGGTATCAATCGTCAGCGGAGCTATTAGCACGCTGCACGTGCAACGGCGACAACGCCCGCCTGGTGCAATGCATCGGCAATGTGCTGACGAATGCTGCCAAAGTACACCGATCCCGGTGGCGAGATTCAAATTCAGATCCATTTCCGCAAGAGCGACAGCGCCGTGATGGAGGTCACGGATAACGGCGCGGCATCTCGCCGGACTTGCTGCCGCGGATCTTCGATCTGTTCGTACAGAGCGAACGGACTCTGGATCGGTCGCAGGGTGGCCTCGGCATCGGACTGTCCGTGGTCAAGCGCCTCATCGAAATGCATGGCGGCCAAGTCGAAGTGCAGAGCGGCGGAATGGGCTGCGGCGCCATGTTCGAGATTCGCCTGCCTCTGGTCCAGCGCGCGAGCATCGCTCGGGACGCTCGGCCGGTACCCGAGGTCGCCGCACAAAGAATCTTGGTGGTCGACGACAATGTCGACGCCGCCGATACGCTGGCGCTTCTGTTGCAACTGGAGGGACATCAAGCAGAGGCGGTCTATCTGGCCACCCAAGCACTCGAGCAAGCCCAATCCTTCAAGCCGCAGGTGGTGCTGCTGGACATCGGCCTGCCGGGAATGAATGGCTACGAGCTCGCCGAGAAGTTCCGGTCAATGCCCGAATTGCACGGCATGCGCCTGATTGCGCTGACCGGGTATGGCAAGGCCGAAGATTATGATAGGACCAAGGCCGCCGGTTTCGACGATCATCTGGTCAAGCCCGTGGACGCCCTGACTCTCAAGGAGGCGTTGGCTCGCGGAACACAGACGCGGCAGTGAGGCCGTATAATCCCCTGCCATGAAAATCGCAGCCATCTCCGATATCCATGGCAATCTCCATGCACTCGATGCAGTGCTGGCTGATATCC
Source organism: uncultured Alphaproteobacteria bacterium (assembly GCA_963794775.1). Classification (GTDB taxonomy): domain Bacteria; phylum Pseudomonadota; class Alphaproteobacteria; order Rhizobiales; family Xanthobacteraceae; genus Bradyrhizobium. The sequence continues at coordinate 5,788 of CAWCGA010000040.1, forward strand.
GGCGTCGCGGCGCCGACCTCATCGTCAATTTAGGCGACATTCTTTCCGGCCCATTGCTCCCCGCCGAAACTGCGGATCGACTCATGGCGCTCGGTCTGCCGACGATCAGCGGCAATCACGAGCGCCAGGTGCTCACCATGGACCCTGCCGGCATGGGTGAGTCCGACCGCCATGCCTTTGAGTCCATCACCGGGGTGCACCGCGCCTGGTTGGGCGCGCTGCCGCCGGTACTGCGCCTGTCCGATGACGTTTTCCTATGTCACGCCACGCCGTACAGCGACGTCGACTGCTACCTCGAGGATATTATCGAAGGCGACCTTCGGCCGGCGTCTCCACGGAGCATCGAAGAACGAACCGGCGCGTGCGATGCGGCGTTGATCTGGTGCGGTCATTCGCACATTCCCAAGCTGGTGCAGCTCTCCAACGGACAGATCATAGTCAATCCCGGCAGCGTCGGTATTCAAGCCTACGAAGGTCATCATCCCGGCCCGCATGTGGTCGAAATCGGCTCGCCGCACGCACGCTATGCGTTCGCCGAGCAAACAGGCGACGGATGGGAGGTGCAATTCGTGGCGATTCCCTATGATTGGGAAGCGGCCTCGCAACTCGCGCGGCAGCGAGGCAGGCTGGATTGGCATCGGGCACTACGCACGGGTTACGTGCGCATGCCATCGGCGGGCGGGTAACCCTTCAGCGCGCCCCGCGACGCAAGCGCAATGCGGCGCGAGCACTCCAAGCGAGGATAACCCTGGCAATCCATTGCCAGAAGGTGACGCTCCAGTGATGCGTGACGTCGGCGGCGTTGCGCAGCATCGCACTGCGGTCGCAGGTTTGCAGCAGCATGGCTTCGACCTGCAGCGCAAAACGGATGGCGCAATCGCTCGGCTACGACGTCACCATCGTCGATCCCCGCACGGCCTTCGCCAGCCCCGAGCGCTTTCCCGATGTGCCATTGATCGCAGAATTGCCCGATGAGGCGCTGCCGCCGCTCAATGTCGATCATTACACCGCGTTCGTCGCGGTGACGCACGATCCCAAGATCGACGATCCGGCGCTGCTGCACGCGTTTGCGCGCGACTGCTTCTATATCGGTGCGCTCGGCTCGCGAAAGACCCATGCCAAGCGCGTGGAGCGGCTGCGGGCGCAGGGCGCCAGGGAAACCGACATCGCGCGCATTCATGCGCCAATCGGTCTGCCGATCGGCGCGGTGTCGCCGTCGGAGATCGCGGTGTCGATCATGGCCGAGATCACCGCCCAGCTTCGCCTGCCGGCGAAGGAAAAAGAGGCGGCGGCATGAAGTTCGGTCCTGCCAGTCCGGCGGAAGCGATTGGCGGGGTCACCGTCCATACCCTGCGTCAGGGACCGCTGGTGCTGAAGAAGGGCACCACGATCGGCCCTGCCGAGGTCGCCGCGCTCGAGAAGGCCGGCGTCAAGGACATCGTCGTGGTGCGGCTCGAGCAGGGTGACGTCTCCGAAGACGTCGCCGCGGCCTCAATCGCGCAGGCCGTCACCGGCGAGGGCATCCATGTCGAGCGCGCCTTCACCGGTCGCGCGAATTTGTTTGCTGCGCGCGCGGGCGTGCTGGTGATCGATCGCGCCGCGGTCGATCGCATCAATGCGATCGATGAGGCGATCACGCTTGCGACGTTATCGGCCTACAAGCCGGTCGTCGAAGGCGAGATGATCGCGACCGTCAAGCTCATTCCGTTCGGCGTCGAAGGCAGGCTGCGCGACGCCGCGGTGCAGGCGGCGGGCAAGGGCGCCCTGCGCGTCGCGCCCTATGTGATCAAGCGCGTCGGCGTGGTCTCGACCTTCCTGCCGGGGCTCGCGCCCAAGGTCATCGACAAGACCCTGCGCGTCACGGCCGAGCGGTTGGCGCCTGCGGGCGCCACCATCATCGCCGAACGCCGCGTGCCGCATGAGGAGAAGGCGCTTGCGGCCTCGGTCAAGGAATTGCTGACATCAGGCGCCGAGATGGTCATCGTGTTCGGGGCGTCCGCGATCGCCGACCGCCGCGACGTGATCCCCGCGGCGATCGCCAGCGTCGGCGGCGCCATCGAGCATTTCGGCATGCCGGTCGACCCGGGCAATCTGCTCTTGATCGGCAGCGCCGGTGGCGTACCGGTGCTGGGCGCGCCCGGCTGCGCACGCTCGCCGGTCGAGAACGGGTTCGACTGGGTGCTGATGCGGCTGCTCGCCGGCATCAAGGTCACCCGCGCCGAGCTGATGGGCATGGGCGTCGGCGGCCTGTTGATGGAGATCGTGACAAGGCCGCAGCCGCGTGAGAAGCCCGAGATTGAAGACAACCGCAACGTTGCCGCCGTCATCCTCGCAGCCGGCCGTTCGACCCGGATGGGCGGCCCAAACAAGTTGCTGGCCGAGCTCTCCGGCAAGAAGCTGGTGCGGATCGCAGCCGAGCAGGCGCTCGCCTCGAAGGCTTCCGAGGTCATCGTGGTCACCGGCCATCAGGCCGAACTGGTCGAGCAGGCGCTCGCCGGGCTGATGGTCAAATTCGTGCGCAATCCCGATTTCGCCGGCGGGCTTGCGAGCTCCGTGAAGGCCGGCATTGCTGCTGTCTCGGCCAACGCCGACGGCGCGGTGATCTGTCTCGGCGACATGCCCATGATCGACGCCCGTCTGATCGACCGGCTGATCGAAACCTTCGCACCGGACCGTGGCAACCTGATCGTGGTCCCTGTCGCCGATGGGCGGCGCGGCAATCCCGTGCTGTGGTCGCGGCGCTTCTTCGCCGAGTTGATGACGCTCGACGGCGACATCGGGGCGAGGCATCTGGTCGCGAAACATGGTGCGGCGGTCGCCGAAGTGCCGGTCGAGGGTGACGGCGCCTTCCTCGACATCGATACCCCGCAGGCGCTGGACGCCGCGCGGCGGGGTTAAATCCTTCAGCTTCCACCTCCCGTTCACCAAGTGGAAACCGTCCGGCGGCTAGATTCCCCAGCGCTGCTCGGGGGAGTTTCTCTTGATCGTTTCGACCGTTGTTGCGCAACGCCGCGCGCTTGTTGTGCTTGCCTTGACCGTCGCACTGATGGGGACGCGCTTCGTCACCCAGTCATGGGCGGCCGGCGCCTTCGCGGTTGGCAAATGCGGCGCCTACGGCCAGGCCTACGACTATGCGGGCGAGGGCGCTGCCCGTGCCGCCGCCATCAAGCAGTGCAAGGGCGACTGCACGGCCGTGACCATGAAGCGCGCCTGTGCGGCGTTTGCGGTCGACATGAAAAATCCCTGCGGCCCTCACGGCTATGCGGTGCGGCCGCATATTTCGTCCTCGCTCAATGCTGCCACGCGCGAATGCTACAAGTTCGGCGGCAAGGAATGCGTGATCCGCGCCTGGGCTTGCGACGCCAAGGGGTGACCTCGCGCCTCCGTCCGCGCTAGTCTCTCTCCATGCAATTCGACACCAAGATCGCGGTCGTGGTCCGGACCGACCTTGAGCCGTGGCAGAAACTCAATGTCACCGCCTTCCTCGCCGGCGGCATCGCCGCCACATTCCCTGAATGCATCGGGTCGCATTACGAGGACGGCTCCGGTACCAAATATCTCTCCCTGATCGGCCAGCCGATCCTGATCTATGGCGCCGACCGGGCGGCGCTGACGCGCGCGCTGGAGCGGGCGCTGTCCCGCAACGTGACACCGGCCCTCTATACTGAGGACATGTTCAGGACCACCCATGACGCGGCCAACCGCGAGGTGGTGAAGGCGGTCGCCCGCGCCGACCTCAACCTGGTCGGCATCGCCATGCGCGCCGAGCGCAAGCTGATCGATAAGATCGTCGATGGCCTGAAATTCCACACCTAGCCGGCCGGTGGAGCGGTCTCTCACGCCGATGTGAGAGCAGGGTTCTATTTCAGCCGTTGTATATGACTGACTAGTCAGTCATATATGTGCTATGGCAAAGGCACCCAACCCAGTATTCCCGGCCGGAGGAGTCCGCAGCAGCGCGGCAAGCGGCAAGACCGTTACGGCCCCCTCGAACCGCGCCGAGCGCGCCGCCGAGCGGCGCGCAGCCATCGTGGAGGCCGCGTTGGAGGAGTTCGTGGCCCGCGGTTTCGCAGCGACCCGGCTCGAGGACATTGCCAAACGGGCCGGCGTCGCCAAGGGCACGATCTACCTGCACTTCAAGGACAAGGAATCGATGTTCGAGGAATTGATCCGCACCGCAATCGTGCCGCTGGTCGGCACGCTGACCGGACCGCCGGCGGCGGGCGCATCGATCCGCGATGCGCTGGAGGGCTTTGCGCGGGTCTTCATCCAGGAGATCGCCACCACCCGGCGCGGCGACATCGTGCGGCTGATCATCGCCGAGGGCCCCCGCTTTCCCGCGATCGCCGACTTCTACTACCGCGAGGTGATCTCGCGTGGGCTGGCGGGGATGCGCGCGCTGATCGAGCTTGCGGTCGCACGCGGGGAGATTCGTTCCATCGAACTGGCGCGCTTCCCGCATATCATGGTCGCGCCCGCGATCGTCGCGGTGGTCTGGAAGAGCCTGTTTGAGAAGCACGCGCCATTGGATGCGATCGAGATGTTCCGCGTCCACCTCGATCTGATTTTTGGCGAACGGAGGGCGCCATGAACTTCATTTGCACCAGGCTCCTGGCGGCGCTGGCGTTGACGACGCTGCTCGCCGGCTGCAACGAGCATCGCGACCCCGGTTTCCAGGGCTGGGTCGAGGCCGACATGATCTTTGTCAGTCCCGACGAGTCCGGACGCGTCACCGGCCTCAAGGTCCGCGAAGGCGACGAGGTCAAGAAGGGCGAGCAGCTTTATTCGGTCGACGACGATCTGCAGCAGGCCGATCTCAACCAGAACAAGGCGACGCTCGCCAACGCGCAACAGACCTATGACCGCGCGGCCTCGCTGAGCAAGACCGGTTCGGGCACGCAGGCCAGCCTTGACTCCGCCGTGTCGACGCTGCGGGTCGCAGAAGCGCGGGTCGCGACCTCGGAGACGCGGCTGGCGCGGCGGCAGGGCTTTGCGCCGGTCAACGGCACGATCCAGCAGATCTACTTCCGCGAAGGCGAGATGGTGCAGGCACAGCGGCCGGTGCTGTCGATCATGCCGCCCGGCAACATGAAGATCAGGTTCTATGTGCCCGAGGCCGAACTACCGAAGCTCGCGATTGGTGACGAGGTCAAGGTGACCTGCGACAATTGCGCTACCGATCTCACCGCGAAAATCTATTTCATCGCGACCATGGCCGAGTACAGCCCGCCCGTGATCTATAGCCTCGATGAGCGCAACAAGCTCGTCTATCTGATCCAGGCGCGGCCTTCGCGGCCCGATGCGCTGCGCGTCGGCCAGCCGATCAGCGTCTTTCTCAATCCCAAGACACCTGTTGCGTCAAAGTGATGAGCAACGGCTCTCCCATCGCAATCGACGTCAAGGGCCTGTCGAAATCCTTCGGCAGCCGCGAGGTCGTGCACGATCTGTCGATGCAGGTGAAGCGCGGCTCGATCTACGGCTTTCTCGGCCCGAATGGCTCCGGCAAGACCACGACCATACGCATGCTCTGCGGGCTGCTGACACCCGACAGCGGCGAGGGCACCTGCCTCGGCTATGACATCAAGCGCGACGCCGACAAGATCAAGCGGCAGGTCGGCTACATGACGCAGCGCTTCTCGCTCTATCAGGACCTTTCGGTGCGCGAGAACCTCGAATTCGTTGCACGGCTTTATGGCATGCGCGATGCGCGCGGCACCGCGCGCGAGATGATCAAGCGCCTCGGCCTCAGCGGCCGCGAGGAACAACTCGCCGGCGAGCTCTCCGGCGGCTGGAAGCAGCGGCTGGCACTCGGTGCCTGCACGCTGCCCAATCCGCAATTGCTGCTGCTGGACGAGCCGACCGCCGGCGTCGATCCCAAGGCGAGGCGCGACTTCTGGAACGAGATTCATGCGCTGGCGGGGCAGGGGCTCACCGTGCTGGTCTCGACCCACTACATGGACGAGGCCGAGCGTTGCCACGAGATCGCTTACATCGCTTATGGCCATCTGCTCGCGCACGGTACGGTCGACGAGGTCATCGCAAATTCGAAGCTGACCACCTACACCGTCACCGGCGACGATCTGCAATCGCTGTCGGAGAAGCTCACCAGCCAGCGCGGCATCGACATGGTAGCGCCGTTCGGCACCTCGCTGCATGTTTCCGGCCGCGACAAGGCGGCGCTGGAAGCCACCATCGCGCCCTGGCGCGACAAGGCAGGTCTGCATTGGCAGCACACCGAGCCGTCGCTCGAAGACGTCTTCATCGAATTGATGGGCCGCTCAAAGGACAACTTCCAATGAGCATGGCGGTTGCGGCAAACCAACGGCATGAGGAGGCAAGGGATCCAGCCTTCGGCTTCTGGCGGCGCAGCTTTGCCATGGTGATCAAGGAGTTCATCCAGCTTCGCCGCGACCGCGTCTCGTTTGCGATGATCGTGATGATTCCGGTGATGCAGCTCCTGCTGTTCGGCTACGCCATCAATACCACGCCGCGCAATCTGCCGGCCGCGGTGTTGTTGCAGGAAGACAGCGATCTCGGCCGCTCGATCCTGAAGGCGCTGGAGAACACCGCCTATTTCAAGTTTACCCGCAAGGTCCATGACGTCGCGGAATTCGACGATCTCCTCAAATCGGGCAAGGTGCTTTTCGGGGTCGAGATCCCGCGCGGCTTCGAACGTGCGGTGCGGCGTGGCGATCGGCCGGCGCTGCTGGTCGCAGCCGATGCCACCGATCCCGTCGCGGCGTCGGCGGCGCTGTCGTCGCTCTCGGTGGTCGTGCAGACCGCGCTGGAGCACGATCTCCACACCGGCGATCCGCTGTCGATGCCCTTCGAGATCAGGGCGCATGCACGCTACAATCCGGCGGCCTCCTCGCGACTCAACATCGTGCCGGGCCTCGTCGGCACCATCCTGACCATGACCATGCTGATCTTCACCGCGCTGTCGGTGACCCGCGAGATCGAGCGCGGCACCATGGAAAGCCTGCTGTCGATGCCGATCAAGCCGGTCGAGGTGATGTTTGGCAAAATCATCCCCTATGTGCTGGTCGGTTTCATCCAGGCGGTGCTGATCCTCGGCATCGGCGTGCTCTTGTTCGGCGTGCCCGTGCTCGGCAGCATGGCGCTGCTGGCGTTGCTCACGACGCTGTTCATCACCGCCAATCTCTCGATCGGCTACACCTTCTCGACCATCGTGCAGAACCAGCTGCAGGCGATGCAGATGTCGATGATGTTCTTCCTGCCGAGCATCCTGCTGTCCGGGTTCATGTTCCCGTTCGCCGGCATGCCGGTCTGGGCACAGTACATCGGCGAGGGACTGCCGCTGACTCATTATGTGCGCATCGTGCGTGCCATCATGTTGAAGGGCGCGACGCTGCAGAACCTGCAATATGACACCTTGGCGCTGATCGCGCTGATGGGGCTTGCGATGACCATCGCCGTGACGCGCTTCCGCCGTACCCTCGATTGAGGCTATATCTCCCAAAGGGAAGAGGATCATGACTGCAATCACGGGACTTTGGCGTGCGCTGATTGGCCCGCATGAGCCGGTTTCGAAGCAGTTCGAACACATGCTGATGCGCGAGGTCATGCGGACCGAGCTGATCCGCGTCCGGGCGGTGATCGTCGTCTCGCTCGTGATCATGGTCAACGTCGCGCTGGTCCATGCCCTCTTTCCCACCGTGGTCGAAAGCGTCTGGCACGTAGCTTCATGCTCTCCGTGTCGACGATCGCGACATTTCTTCTTTATGGCTTCGGAATACTTGCCTTTCTTCGTTTCCTGACATGGGAGATCGCCCCCGGCCGCTTTAAAGAATGGAACCGTCTCGAAATTCTGCTTCTCATTCCTCTCGGACAATTAGCGGCTGAGGCGCTATCGACTGGTGCGAGCCACGGGGAGATATACATGCCTATGGCGACCCTCTTCCTTCTGTTGCCGATTGCCTCGCCGATCAAGTTGAACCCGCGTGGACTCTCGTTTCTACTGGCGGCCGCGGTGGTTCTTCTGTGTTATGGATTCAGCTTCAGGGTGGTGGAGCCCTGCCGCTGGTGGAGTTTCCGCTCTCAACCCATGTTCGTGAACCGGGAATGGTTCATGCATCCTGTCTATGGTCCGATGGTCGTCGAGCGAGACCTGCTCACATTCATACAGCCAGTTTGCAAAAATCTGGATCCTGACGGATCGCATCGCGAACTACTTTCACTGCCCTATTCCTTCGCGAACTATTTCTGTGCTGTTCCTCCCTGGCACGACTATGTGCAGACCTGGTACGACACCACCGAAAAAAGCACCATCGATGCCTTGACGGGAGAGTTGCAAGAGGCGCCGCCAAAGTGGATCTTCTACCAGCGGCAGCCGGAGGTCCTAAGCTTTCACGAACACCTTTTCAACGGAGACCGGCCTCTTCCACAGCGATATCTCGACCAGTTGATCGAAAAGAAAATCAGCGACGGAGCTTGGAAGGTGGTCTACAGAAGCAACTATGGCAGCCTTCCACTTATGGAGCAGGACTGGCTCCTGATCCAGACCCACCAATAGACATGGCCCACGCCGACATCTGATCGCTCGACGGCCTCCTTTGAAAATAGAGGCTGTCTTTCTCGCAGTTCCTAGTAGCCGGCGGCCTTGCCGTAGTGGTGGCGGTGGTCCTGGCCGCTCCAGCTTCCCGGTCTTCGGGTCGACCGCGATGCACTCGCCATCGGACCAGTGGCCGCCTTGCTTGAGCGTGTAGCCCTCGGCGTGAGCTTCGCGGCGCTTTCGGCGGGGAAGCCGGCTTCGACGTAGAGCGTTGTCCGGCAGGTACTGGTGGTGGAAGCGCGGCGCGTCCACGGCCTGCTGGATGTTGAGGCCGCCTTCGGCTGCTGAGGAAGATGTTGGCACGGTGGTGATGATGCGCGGGCCGCCGGGAGAGCCGAGCACCATGCGCAGCTTGCCGTCCTTCAGCACGATGGTCGGCGTCATGGCGGAGAGCGGGCGTTTGCCGGGCGCGATGGCGTTGTCCGGGCCCTGGATCAGGCCGTACATGTTGGGCACGCCCTGCTTCGCGGCGAAGTCGTCCATCTCGTCGTTGAGCAGGAAGCCGAGACCGGTGGCGGTGACGTGCGAGCCGAAGCCATCGTTGAGCGTGGTGGTCACGGCGACGGCGTTGCCCTCCGCATCGACGACGGAGTAATGGGTGGTGTCGGTGGATTCCGGTGCGGCCGGTCGCGCTGGGCGGCGGAGGCAGAAATCCAGCGGGCCGCTTCAGGTCGCCTGAAGGCGTGGCGTGATCGGGCTCGATGCTCTTGCGCCAGGCGTCGGCATATGCTTGGATTGAGCAGCGCGGCCTGCGGGATCGTCGCGAAGTCAGGGTCGCCGAGATAGTCGGCGCGATCCATGTAGGCGCGGCGATAGGCTTCGGTGATCAGGTGGACTTCCGGAGCGCGTGCGGTCGCCGAGCTTGCGCGAGATCGTAAGCCCGCAAGGATGTTCAGCGGCTCGAGCAGGACGATGCCGCCGGAGGAGGGCGGCGGCGCGCTGACGATTCGTAACCGTGGTAGGTGCCGTCGACCGGCTCGCGCTCCCTACCTTGTATTGGGCGAGGTCGGCTTCGGTGATCAGGCCGCCGTTGGCCTTCATGTCCGCGGCGAGCTTCTGCGCCATTTCGCCGTGGTAGAAGTCGTCGGGATCGGCGGCGATGCGCTGCAGAGTGCGGCCAGTTCGGGCTGGCGAAAGGTTTCGCCGATCCGTATAGAAGTCTGCCGCATCGCGCTGGAAGATCGCTGTGAGTCGGGGAACTTCGCGAGGTCTGAGTCGTGCAGCTCCTCGGCTTCCTCGGCGGTGAGGGCGAAGCCGTCCTCGGCCAGCTGGATGGCGGGCGCCATCACTGCGCTTCAGGCCCAGCTTGCCGTATTGCTTTTCCGCGTAGGTCAGTCCTGCGACCGAGCCGGGCACGCCGACGGAGCGATAGCCGAGCGTGCTGGCGTCGGGGATCACGTTGCCCTGCGCATCCAGGTACATATCGCGCGGTGGCGGCGGCGGGCGCCTTTTCGCGGAAGTCGATGAAGAGTCGTGCCTTTGCGCCCTTCGCGAGTGGACCAGCATGAATCCGCCGCCGCCGATGTTGCCGGCGACAGGGTGTACGACGGCGAGCGCGAATCCGGTGGCGACGGCCGCATCGACGGCGTTGCCGCCCTGCTTCAGAATGTCCACACCGGCATCGGTGGCAAGATGATGCACGCTGACGACCATGGCGTGGTCAGCCGTAACGGGCGTTTCGTTCTGCGCGAGGGCGGGAGTAGCGGCGAGAGACACGAGGAGTGCGATGGGAGCGAAGGCGCAGAGCTTGCGTGTCATGGCAGGAGTGTAGAGCCTCTAGCTGCTAGCTCCTAGCTTGTAGCTGCGATTGCGATAAGACCAGCAGCCGTGATTTCCCGCGGCCTTAAAAGCTGGAGGCTGGGAGCTAGCAGCTAGAGGCTGTCTTTAGAATGGCGAAGGCATGTCTGTCACGCTGCGTTCGTTTGCGAAGATCAACCTGGGATTGGCGATTGGCCGGTGCGGGCGGACGGTTACCATGGGCTGATGACCGTCTATCAGACGACTGCGAGCTGCATGATCTTGTGACGGTGACGGCGCGGAGGGCGGCGGCGAAACGGATATCGTTGACCTCGAACGATGAGCGAGTGCCTACGGATTCGCGGAATACCGCGTGGAAGATGGTGGAACTGGCCTGGATGGCGCTGGAGGTTTCGGCTGAGGTGGCGATCCATATCGAGAAGCGGCTGCCGGTGCAGGGTGGACTGGGGGCAGGTTCGGCGAACGCGGTGGCGGCGCTGGTGGGGCTTTGCAGTGGCAAATCGGCGCCGCTCTGCTTGCCCAAAGACCGCACGTGTGTGGCGGCGGAGGTTGGGTCGGATGTGCCGCTCTTCCTGGTTGGCGGCGCGGTGCTGGGGCAGGACGGTGAAGCTGGTGACGCCGCTCCCGGATAAGCCAGCGATGCCCTGCGTGGTTGCTGTGCCGGAGCTGGGGGTGTCGACACCTGC
>CAWCGA010000041.1:0-202266 GCA_963794775.1 uncultured Alphaproteobacteria bacterium
CGCCTCACGGTCTTGCTGGTCCGCACCCCCTGGCATTAACATTCGCGCGGGCGGAGGCGAAGCATGCGCGTACTCATTGCGGGCGGCGGCATCGGCGGACTGACGACTGCGATTGCGCTGCGTCATCACGGCATCGAGGCGCTGGTGCTCGAGCAGGTCGGCAAGCTGGCCGAGATCGGTGCGGGCATCCAGATCGCCGCCAATGCGGCGATCGTGCTGCGCGAGCTCGGCCTCGAGGCGGCGATCCGCAGCGTCGGCGTCAAACCACAATCCTACGACTATCGCGACCTGCGCACCGGCCGGAAGCTTTATCAGGCGCCACTCGGCGACGAGGCGGCCAAGCGCTACGGCGCACCGATGTACAACATCCATCGCGCCGACCTTGTGCAGATCCTGTCCGACGCGGTGCCGGCGGAGGCCAAGCGGTTCGGCGCCCGCGTCGCCGCGGTGTCGCAGGACAGCGATGGCGTCGAGGTCATGCTGGAGAACGGCGATGCCGTGCGCGGCGACGTGCTGATCGGTTGCGACGGCATTCATTCGGCGGTGCGCCGTCATTTGCGCGGCGAGGAGCAGAAGCATTTCGCCAACATTCTGATGTGGCGCTCGCTGATCCCCGCCGAGCGGGTCGAAAGCCTCGATCTCCCGGAATGCGGCAACTACTGGTTTGGGCCGGGACGCACGCTGATCACCTATTGGGTACGACCGAAGAAGCTCTACAGCGTCCTGGCTTCGGTGCCCGCGAACGAGGTGCAGCGCGAGTCCTGGGACGACAACGGCGACATTTCCGACATGCTGCGCTCGTTCGAGGACGCCGAGCCGCGCGCGCGAAAAATGCTCGAGCAGTGTCCGAGCGTCTTCATCACCGGCATGTTCTATCGAGACCCGATCGACAACTGGACCAGCGGCCGCATCACGCTGCTTGGCGACGCCGCCCATCCGATGGTGCCCTTCCTTGCCGCAGGCGCGGGACAAAGCATCGAGGATGCCTGGACCTTTGCCCGCGTGCTGTCGCGGCGGCGGGATGACGTCCCCGGCGCGCTGCTCGAATATCAGCGGCGGCGTTTGCCGCGCACCACACGCATCCAGGCCGGCGCGCGTGCGGCCGTGAAGCTGATGCATGAGCAGGACGCCCAGCGCGTGCGCGACCGTAACGGCCGCTGGAAAGGCATGGCGCGGATCGATCCGATGGCCGAGACGAGTTGGGGACTTGCCTGGGCCTATGACGTGGTCAAGGCGGTCGAGGGACCGCCTGGCGAGGTGCTCAATGTCACCGGCTTGCGCGAAGGCAAACGGCTGCAGCGCGTAGAGTCCCAGCGCGCCTTCGATCTCTGGAAATATGCGTTCCGGCCCGAAGACGTTGCGCGCGGCCATGACGGCTTGCGCGAGGCCTATGACCGTTTCCTCACCACCAATTTCCCGCTGCCGGACGGCGTGGCCGCCGTCGAGGATGAACTTGGCGACGTCAGGGCGTGGCGTGTGTCGGCGCCGGATGCGCCGCGCGGCAATGTCGTGCTGCATTTCCATGGCGGCGGCTATCTGATCGGCTCTGCCCGGGGATCGCTTGAATATGCCAGCCGGCTCGCGGCCGCCGTCGACGGCACCTGTTACACGGTCGACTATCGGCTGGCGCCGGAACATCCCTATCCGGCGGCGATCGACGATGCGGTGGCGTCCTATCGCGCGCTGCTGGCGCGTGGCATTCCCGCGAGTTCGATCCTCGTCTCCGGAGAATCCGCCGGAGGCGGGCTGGCGATCGCGCTGGTGCTGGCGCTGCGCAACGCCGGCGATCCCTTGCCGGCCGCGATCTTCGCCGCGGCGCCGTTCGCCGATCTGACCCTGTCAGGTCCGAGCGTCAAGGCGTTCAACGGCGACGACCCCGCCGCCAATCGCGATCTCCTGACCTTCATGGGCGCGTCCTACTTCCAGGGCCACGAGCCGACCGATCCGCTGGTGTCGCCGTTGTTCGGCGATCTCGCAGGCCTCCCGCCGCTATTCGTCACCGCGAGCCAGGGCGAGGTGCTCCTCAGCGACACCACACGGCTGGCGGAACGCGCGCGAGAGGCCGGCGTCGACGTGACGCTGCGCCTCGTCGAGGATTCCGTGCACGTCTATCCGATCTTCCCGTTCCTGCCGGAAACGCGGAGCACGATGGAGGAGGTCGCGGCCTGGGCGCGACGAAACTTGCGCCGCAATGACACGAGGCCGCAGGCGGCGGAGTAGTCGCTTACCCCGGCGCTACCGCTCCGTCAGCTTCAGCTCGATGCGGCGGTTGCGCTTGTAGGCCTCTTCGGTGTTGGCGGTATCGAGCGGCTGGAATTCCGCAAAGCCCGCCGCGACCAGCCGCTGCGGCGGCAAACCGAGCGAGACCAGATACTGCACCACCGAGATCGCGCGCGCCGACGACAATTCCCAGTTCGACTTGAACGTCAGACCGCTGAGCGGCCGCACGTCGGTGTGGCCGTCGACGCGCAATACCCAGGCGATCTCGTTCGGAATCTTCTTGTCGATCTCGGTCAACGCGGCTGCGACCGTATCGAGCTCGGCGCGGCCTTCCGGCAACAGCGTCGCCTGGCCGGTGTCGAAGAACACTTCGGACTGGAACACGAAGCGGTCGCCGACGATGCGGATATCGGGCCGGTTGCCGAGAATGGCGCGCAGGCGGCCGAAGAATTCGGAACGATAGCGTGACAATTCCTGCACTCGCTGCGCCAGCGCCACGTTGAGCCTTGTGCCGAGATCGGCGATGCGGTTCTGCGATTCCTTGTCGCGCTTCTCGGAAGCGTCGAGCGCTTCTTCCAGCGCGGCAAGCTGGCGGCGCAGCGCGCTGATCTGCTGGTTCAGCACCTCGATCATCGCCAGCGCGCGCGCCGAGACCGACTTCTCCGAATCCAGCGCCTTGTTCAGTTCGTTGGCGCGGCCGGCAGCATCGTTGCCCGCGCCGGCGAGCCCCTCATACAGGCCCTTGACGCGGTCGCGCTCGCCTTCCGCGGAAGCAAGGCCTGCGCGCATTTGCAAAAGCTGATCGGCGAGATCGAGCTTGCCGAGCTTTTCCACCGACAAGAGATCATTGAGCTGCGCGATCTTGGCGGCAAGTTCTTCCAGCGCCTTGTCCTTGCCGGTGACCTCCTGCGACAGGAAGAACTGCACGACCAGGAACACCGACAGCAGGAACACAATCGACAGCACCAGCGTCGACAGTGCGTCGACGAAGCCCGGCCAGTAGTTGAATCCGGATTCGCTGCGGCGGGCACGGGCAAGAGCCATTCAGTATCCTTTACGTCTCTGCGCTGCCCGTCACGCCTGCGGCGCGTGACAGACTGCCTCGATATTGTGGCCATCGGGATCGAGGACGAAGGCGCCGTAGTAATTGGTGTGGTAGTGCGGTCGCAGTCCGGGTCGTCCATTGTCTTTGCCGCCCGCGGCGATCGCCGCTTCATGGAATCGTTCCACGGTTGCGCGGTCGGGTGCCGTAAAGGCGACATGGGCTCCTGTCTGAAGGGCGTCCCGTGTTCCAATCCAGAAGAATGCTTTTGGACTGACGCCATATCCCGCAAATCGGGCGCCGTCAGCGTAAAGCCGCGCGATCCCGAGCGGGGCCAGCGCCCGGTCGTAGAACCGCTTCGACTGCTCAACGTCGCGAACGCCGATGGTTACGTGATCCAGCATGGAGTTTTCCGCTGTCAGCTCTTCTCCGGCTGGCGCGCGAGGCGCTCCAGCAGTTTCTTGATCTCGCGATTCTGCTCGCCCTGGCCGTCGGCCCATTCCCGGATCATCTGCTGCTCGGTGCGCATGTGCGCAACCAGCCCCTGGATCGCTTCTGCGAGGTTGGCCATCGCCGCGGTGGTGGCGCGGCCGCCGCCGCCTTCCTCGACCGCGCCACGCAGGCGATCGACCGCGGCCTGCATGTCGCCCGTGGGCGCACCCTCGCTGCCATATTCGCGCACCGTGGTGGCGAGCCAGTCTTCCAGGTCGGTGTAGAAGCGGTTCTGCGCCTGGCTCGATTGCAGGTCGAGGAAGCCGAGGATCAGCGAGCCCGCGAGACCGAACAGCGAGGACGAGAACGAAATGCCCATGCCGCCGAGCGGCGCGGCGAGCCCGCCCTTCAGCGTCTCGAACAGCGCGCCGGCGTCGCCGCCGACCTTCAGCCCGTCGATCACCTTGCCGACCGAGCCGACCGTCTCGATCAGGCCCCAGAAGGTGCCGAGCAGGCCGAGGAACACCAGCAGCCCGGTCATGTAGCGGGAGATGTCGCGCGCCTCGTCGAGGCGGGTGGCGATGGAGTCGAGCAGATGCCGCATGGTCTGCTGCGAGATGCTCATCCGCCCGGTGCGTTCGCCGCCGAGGATCGCCGCCATCGGCGCCAGCAACGTCGGATGCCGCGCGATTGCGAGGCCGGGATCGGCGATGCGGAAATTGTTGACCCAGGCGACTTCCGGATAGAGCCGGATCACCTGCCGGAACGTCAGGATGATGCCGATCAGCAGCACCACGCCGATCAGCGCATTGAGGCCAGGATTGGCGAAGAAAGCCTGGATGATCTGCTTGTACAGCACGACCGCGACCAGCGCGCAGGCCACGAGAAACACCAGCATCCGCACCAGGAAGATTCTTGGCGAGGACAACTTGGTCAGTTCGACTTCCATGGCGGAGCGGGTGGAGGCGGGCATTCTGATATCCGTGGCCGGGACCGGTCTGGAGCCACACTATGGCACAGCGGTGGCGGGAAAAAAGCGTGGTTTCGGGGCCTCCGGCGAGAGGTTAACGCGAAACCGGATGGGGCCTTTGCGCGTAGTACATTGGGCCGGAACCTACCCGGTTAATGGGCGCGGACTCCATATGACCATCGTGTACCTCTGGGCGCTGCTGGCGATCGCGCTATCGCTGTGCGTCCTGATGGCATTTGCCTGGATGGTGCAGCAGCGCACCGGCAATTCCGGCTGGGTCGATACGATCTGGACTTTTGCGGTCGGGCTGGTCGGGGCGGGGAGTGCGCTATGGCCGATCGCGGGTGCGGCGCCAAACGCGCGGCAATGTCTGGTGGCGGCGCTGGTTGCGATCTGGTCGCTGCGGCTCGGCCTGCACATCGCGGTGCGCACGGCTGGAATCACCGATGACCCTCGCTATGCGTCATTTGCGAAGGAGTGGGGCCTCAACGCGCCGCGGCGGATGTTCATCTTCCTGCAGAACCAGGCGCTGGGTTCGATCCCGCTGGCGTTTGCGATCTTTGTTGCGGCGCGATTCCCCGATGACATGCTGCGATGGCAGGACGCCCTCGGGGCGCTGATCCTGTTCACCGGCATCGCCGGCGAGGCGCTGGCGGATGCCCAGCTCAAGCGCTTCCGCGAGCAGCCCGCCAACAAAGGCCGCGTCTGCGACACCGGCCTGTGGCGCTGGTCGCGCCACCCAAATTACTTCTTCGAATGGTTCTGCTGGTTGGCCTATCCGGTGATCGGGTTGTCGCTCACTTATCCCTGGGGCTTCGCTACCTTGCTCGCACCCGTCTTCATGTATTGGATCCTGGTCTACGTCACCGGCATCCCGCCGCTCGAAGAGCAGATGCTGCGTTCGCGCGGCGAGCGCTATCGCGCGTACCAGTCCCGCACCAGCAAGTTCTTTCCGCTGCCGCCGCAAGCCTAGCAAAGGGAGGGTCGCATGAGCTTCGTCTCCACCGTCATCAAGTCAGCCGAACGGGTGCCGCTGCCGGACGTGATCATCCGTGCCGCGATTCACCGGCTTTGCTCGCGCTCCTCGGTCAAGCTCACCGACGGCAGTGCTGTGCGCGACGCCGCCTTCGCCCGCGAGATGGCCGCGCGTGCGATTGCCGAACACGCCGACGCCGCCAATGCGCAACACTACGAAGTGCCCGCCGCCTTCTTTGCTCACGTGCTCGGACCGAACCGCAAATACTCGGCCTGCTTCTACAGGGACGACCACTCGACCCTGCAGGAAGCGGAGGAAGAGGCGCTGCGCCAGACCGTCGAGCATGCCGAGCTTGCCGATGGACAGGATATCCTCGAGCTCGGCTGCGGCTGGGGTTCGCTCTCGCTGTTCGCGGCGCGGCAGTTTCCGAACGCGAGAATCGTTGCCGTGTCGAACTCGAATTCGCAAGCCGCGTACATCATGGGCGAAGCGGCGAGGCGCGGGTTGACGAACCTGCAGGTGATCACCGCGGACATGAATGTGTTCGATCCGGCGGCGCAGTTCGACCGCGTCGTCTCGGTCGAGATGTTCGAGCACATGATGAACTGGCGCGAATTGCTCTCCCGCGTGCGTTCATGGCTGAAGGGCGACGGGCGCTTTTTCATGCATATCTTCACCCATCGCGCAGGCTCGTATCTGTTCGACCGCAACGACCGCAAAGACTGGATTGCGCAGCATTTCTTCACGGGCGGCGTGATGCCGAGCCATCATCTGATCCGGCAATATGCCGACCTGTTCGAGGTCGAAAAGGAATGGCGCTGGAGCGGCACGCATTATCAGCGCACCGCGCTCGACTGGCTCGCCCGGTTCGATGCGCACCCGGACGAGGTCGAGGCCGTGCTGCGCGAGGTCTATGGCAGCGAAACGAACTTGTGGATGCGGCGCTGGCGCTGGTTCTTTCTCGCGACCGCGGGCCTGTTCGGCTACGCGGATGGCAGCGAGTGGGGCGTCAGCCACTACCGGATGAAGGTGGTGTAAAATCAAACCCGGCTATTGATCCGGCCGAGCCGCCCACCCCCGTGGCGGCGGACTAGGCCGCCGCACCTTGCGCCGTCTTTGCGCAAGCCGCAGCACCGATCCGCAAGCCGGACATTTGAAGCTTTTGATCTCATAGCCTCGCTTCACCGGTTCGGCCGATACGAACAGCCTCTCGCGATCGCAGGCCATGCAGACGGGCGAAGCGCTGTCCGCCATGCTCAGTCTTGCCTGATCCGGCCCTTGCCGCCGCATTTCTTGCACGGACCCGGATAGATCCGGCGCATCGGCGAAGGTTTCGCCGCTGCCGGCCAGCCGCGGCCGTCGCAGGCCGCACACCTGATTTCCTCCGGCGCGTCCTCCATCGCCGAATTCGATCTCCGCAATTTCCCCTGCGCTGCGCCCGCAATCATCGTGATGCCCCGGTGGTGTCTGGATGGTCCGAGTTTCGGCACTGGCAGGGTCAATTTTCAAGTTGATCGCTACCCATTTTGGGTAGGCACGGGCCGCCGTCCCGCCTATTGTCGGATCGAAGGACAACTCTCCGCTCGTCGCCCGGCTCGTCATGCGCAAATCCGATGACCTCATCCGCGCCGTATCGCGGCACACGCTGTCCTACATGCTGTGCGCGATCAGCGAAATGTTCCGGCACTACGAGGATTTCGACCCGCTCGATCTCCTGATCATTCACAATGTCCTCAACGCCAACGTCATCAACATCATGAGCGATCAGGCGCTCGATGAGCGCTTTGCCAGCATCAACACGGTCGAACCCGACGAGATCAAGCAGGGCATTTCGCGCGCGACGCTGTCGCGGTTTCTCAACCTGCCGCTGGAAACCATCCGCCGCCGGGTCGCACGCCTGAAGAAGAAGGGCATCCTCGCCGAGGAGAAGTCGGGCCTGATCGTGTCGCAGAAGAACATGTTCAAATTCGGCAACAACCACCAGCTGCAAAACACCAACATCGTGCTGGTCCGCAAGCTGCTGCGCGATTTGAGGCGTGCGGGTGTCAAGGGGCCCGACGATCTCTGAGGCCGGCAGCGGCCTCTTGATTTTGAGGCCCCGCTATCTCCTCCCGCCTCTGGACATAGCGCTCCCGTACCGGCCAAACTCGGCAAAAAGCAGGAGGAGCGTCCGCGATGGCCATCATCGATTCCCAGGTTCATGCCTATGAGGCCAACACGCCGAAGCGGCCGTGGGCCAACGTGCCGAACTGGCCGCCGCACGTCACCGGCGACGAGATGGTGGCGGCGATGGACAAGGTCGGCGTCGACGGCGCGATCTTCATCTCCGCGTTTTCGCTCTACAAATATGACGCGAGCTATGCCGTGGAGGTGCAGCGCGCCCATCCCGGCCGGCTCGCCATCGTCAAGCCGATCAACCCCGACGATCCCGCAACCGACGACGTGGTTGCCGCGTGGAAGAAGACCCCCGGCGCGGTCGGCATCCGCATCTTCTGGACAGAAGCCGACCGCGGCGCGGACGATCCCGGCTTCAACCGCATCGCGCGCGCAGCCGTGCGTCACGACCTTCCGGTCAATCTGCACTGCTGGGGCAATCTCGACGGCGGCACGAAGCTGGTCGACCGCAATCCCGACACGCGCTTCATCATCGACCACATCGGCCTCCTGCAGCCGCGCGTGCCGCCGGCGCCCGCCGAGCCGTGGCGCGACCTGCCGAAGGTGATCGAGCTTGCCAAGCGCAAGAACGCGGTGATCAAGATCAGCGGCGCCTGCACGCTGTCGAAGCAGCCCTATCCCTATCCCGACATCTGGGACCCGTTGGCGCGCGTGTTCGATGCCTGGGGCATCGACCGCTGCCTGTGGGGCACCGACTGGACGCGGGCGTTTGCCGTCGTCAATTACGAGCAGGGCGTCGAACCGTTCCGCACCACCAACCGCATCACCGAGAGCGAGCGCGCGATGCTGATGGGCGGGGCGTGCGCGAAGGCGTATCGCTGGTCGCCGTCAAAGGGCTAGCATCGCAACAGGAGACGGAGGACGCGGATGACGAAATCCCTGAGCGAGCGCGAGGTCGCTGACTATCGCGAGCGCGGCTACCATTTCCCCGTCGAGGCGCTGACCCAAGGCGAGGTCGCCGACTTTCGCGGCAAGCTCGAGGATTACGAGGCGCGAACCGGCGGTCCGATCAAGGGCGAGATGCGTCATCGCAGCCATGTGCTGTTTCCCTGGATCAACGACATGATCCGCCATCCCAAAATCCTCGATGCGATCGAAGACCTTCTGGGCCCGGACATCCTGTGCTGGAACACCAGCTTCTTCATCAAGGAGCCGCGCGATCCCGGCTTCGTATCCTGGCATCAGGATGCGACCTATTGGGGGCTGAGCTCGTCCGACGTGGCGACCGCCTGGATCGCGATGTCGCCGGCCAACAAGGTGTCCGGCTGCATGAAGTTCGTCGCCGGCACCCACCGGCAGCAGGTCAAGCATGAGGACACTTTTGACCAGAACAACCTTCTGACGCGAGGTCAGGAGATCGCCGTTGAGGTCAACGAGTCCGACGCGGTCCTGGTCGAGCTGAAACCCGGCCAGGCCTCGCTGCATCACGTGCTGCTGTTCCATGGGTCGGAACCCAATCGCTCCGACGACCGCCGCATCGGTCTCGCCATCCGCTACATTCCGACCCGCCTGAAACAGGCGGTCGGGCAGCGCGACTGGGCGACCTTGGTGCGCGGCAACGACAGCTATCGGCATTTCGAGCCGGAACATGTGCCCAAGCGCGACCTCGAGCCCGAGGCGCTGGCGTTCCACAAGGCGGTCACCGAGGAGCAGGTGCGTGTGCTCTATCGCGGCACCGGCAAGACCGCTTACCGCGCCTGATGGAGGCGAGAGTGACGGGGACGAGATGGCTGGCCCGGCTGCTGTTTGTGGCCGCCGCGATGGCGCCGCTCGACGCGGCCTTTGCCGCCGATGTCCGCGTGATGATCTCGGCCGGATTCTATCACGTCTATTCGGAACTCGCTCCCGCCTTTGAGCGCGCCAGCGGCCATCACCTGATCACGACGCGAGGCCCGTCGATGGGCGACTCGCCGGAGTTGATCCCCACGCGTCTGGCGCATGGCGAGGCCGCCGATGTCGTGATCCTCGATGGTGGCGCGGCCGACAAGCTCGCGAGCGCCAATCTGCTGCGCGCCGACAGCAAGGTGACGCTCGCGCGTTCGCTGATCGGCATGGTGGTCAAGGCGGGCGCGCCCAAACCCGACATCGGCAGCGTCGAGGCCTTCAAGGCGACGCTGCTCGCCGCGAAGTCGATCGCCTGCTCGGACTCCGGTAGCGGCACCTATCTGTCGACCGAGCTGTTTGCGAAGCTCGGCATTGCCGATCGGGTGCTCCCCAAGAACCGCAGGATTCGCGGGCCACCCTCGGGCGAGCCGGTCGCGGCCGTGGTGGCGCGCGGCGAGGCCGAGATCGGCTTTCAGCAGGTCAGCGAGCTCATGAATGTGGCGGGCACCGACTACGTCGGCACCATTCCCGCCGAGCTGCAGCCGGGCTTCACCTTCGCTGGCGTGCTGACGCGCTCGGCGGAGAACGCCGAGGCCGCGACCGCGCTGCTGCGCTTCCTCAATTCGCCCGAGGCCGACGCGGTCAAGACCAAAGCGGGGCTGATGCCCGCGGCGGGACAGTAGCGCTCACGCGGTCAGTCCCAAGAACTCCTGACGCGTGATCGCGTTCTCGCGAAAGACGCCGAGCATCCGGCTGGTGACGAGATCGGTGCCCGACTTGTGGATGCCGCGCGTCGACATGCAATGATGCGTCGCCTTGATGACGACGGCGACGCCCTGCGGCTTGAGCACCTCCTGGATCACATTGGCGATCTGCGCCGTCATCTTCTCCTGGATCTGCAGCCGTTTGGCGAACACGTCGACGACGCGCGCCAGCTTGCTGATGCCGACCACGCGGCCGTTCGGAATGTAGGCCACCCAGGCCTGGCCGATGATCGGCGCCATGTGGTGCTCGCAATGGCTCTCGAAGGGGATGCCGCGCAGCGCGATAATTTCGTCATAGCCCTCGATCTCCTCGAAAGTCTTCTGCAGGATTTCGGCGGGGTCCTGCGCATAGCCGGCAAAGAACTCCTCGAAGGCGCGCGCCACCCGCGACGGCGTCTCGACGAGACCGTCGCGCTTGGGATCGTCGCCGGCCCAGCGGATGATGGTGCGCACCGCGGCCTCCACCTCGGCACGATCGGGACGATCGATCTCGTGGGAATGTTGTGCGCGCTCGAAGGGGTGCACATTGCTGGTCATCGGGATTCCTTATTCGTTGCCGACGGTCTCAAGGGTTGGATGACCGGCGCGCGCAAAGGTTCCCGAAAAATTCGGCAGGCGTGCCGTTATGGTCTCTCGGCTCTGTTGTCGAGCATTTCTTCAAGGAAGTTTTGGACGGCAACCCAGGAACGCCGATCTGCCTGCGCGCTGTAAAGTGTGCCCTTCATGGTCGAGGGTCCTGCAATCGGATTTGTGAATGCGTGCTGCGTGTTTCCGTAACTGATCACCTGCCAGTCTCGAACATCTGCCGCGCGCATCTCGTTTTCGAATGCGGCCACCTGGTCCGGAGGGGCGAGCGGGTCGTCAGCCCCTGTACATACCAGCACGCTCGCCTTGACCTTGCCGGTCTCGGCAGGAGCCTTTGTCGAGAGAACGCCGTGCAGGCTGACGACGGCCCGCAGATCCGCGCCGTCGCGCGCAAGCTCGAGCACGACCGAACCACCGAAGCAAAATCCGATGGCCGCGAGCCGTGTTGCGTCGACCTGAGGCAAGGCGCCGAGTGTTGCAAGAGCAGCCCGGCCTCGTGCGCGCAGCGTTGGAAGGTCGTTGCGAAGGTCACCAACGAGCTTGCTCATATGTTGGAGGTCAGCTGCCTGGAGGCGGGCGCCAAACATATCGGCGGCGAAAACGACATATCCAAGCTTTGCAATTCTGCGTGCCCGCTCCATGATGTGCTCGCCCAATCCCAGGCCTTCGTGAACCACGAGCACACCCGGCCGCTTGTCTCGGACAGTTTCGTCGAAGACCAGATATCCGAGGAATTCGACGGCCCCTTCGCTGTAACGAACGTCCAGAGTCTGCATCGGATGTTTCCTCATGCAGCGCGCTTACAGCGGCTTCAACACCTTCACCAACTCGGCCTGCACGAACTCATTCCCGGCCACCACATTCCCCGTGGTCAGCGCATTATCATTGCCGTCCACCCCCGAGACGATGCCGCCGGCCTCGCGCACGATGATCTGGCCGGCCGCGATGTCCCAGGGCTGCAGATTGCGCTCCCAATAGCCGTCGAGCCGCCCTGAGGCGATGAAGGCGAGGTCGAGGGCGGCGGCGCCGAAGCGGCGCAGGCCGGCCACGCGGTTCTGCAATTCGGTCATCTCGCGGCGCGACTGCTCGTGGTCGCCGCGGCCAATATGCGGCAACCCGCAGGCGATTACGCATTCGTTGAGCTTGCGGCGGCCGGCCACCCTTATGCGCTGATCGTTGAGGAAGGCGCCCTTGCCGCGCTCGGCGGTGTAGAGCTCCTCATTGGCGGGATTGTAGATCACGCCCGCGATGATGGTGTCCTCGCGCTTCAGTCCGATCGAGATCGCGAATTGCGGGATGCCGTGCAGGAAATTGGTGGTGCCGTCCAAGGGATCGACGATCCAGGTGTGGGTCTTGTCCGCGCCTTCGCGCTGTCCCCCTTCCTCGCCAATGAAGCCATAGCCCGGCCGCGCCTTCGACAGATCGGTGTAGAGCATCTCCTCGGAGCGCTTGTCGGCGAGCGTGACGAAGTTCGCCGGCCCCTTCAGCGACACTTGCAAATGCTCGATCTCGCCGAGGTCGCGCTTCAGGCTGCGGCCGGCGCGGCGCGCGGCTTTGACCATGACATTGATGAGGGCGGAATGCAGCATTCAGGGCTTCGGCGTCGGAGGGAAATTGTAGAGAAACGGAACGGGCTGCGGCGCGGCCTGCGGTCGGCCGAGGGGAATGGGCGCGAGCACTGGTTGCCCTTTGGACGCGGGCGCGTCAAGCTTGTCGCCGAGCCAGTGATGCGCCGCGGCTTCGCCTTTGGCGCGCTCCTCCGGGCTGAGCTTGGCAAACTCGGCGTCGAGTTCGGGGTCGCCCTTTCCGGCCGTCTTGGCGACGAGGTGCCACTTCAAGCCCTCGACCTTGTCCATCGGCGCGCCCATGCCATTGACCAGCACGAAGGCGAGCCTGTTCTGCGCGATCGCGCTGTTCTGCCGGGCCGCCTTGCGCAACAGCGCCACCGCGCCGGGCTGGTTGCGCGGCGTGCCCGTGCCGTTGAACAGCGCTATGGCATATTCGACCTCGGCGTCGACATTGTCGGCGAGCGCGGCCGCCTGCAGCAGCCGGGCCGCCTTCTCGGGGTCCTTATCGACGCCGGTGCCTTCCTTGTAGAATGTCGCGAGCGCGTATTGCGCTTCCGCGTTGCCGGCATCCGCCGCCTGCCGCAGCAGTTCCGCCGAACGCTTGACGTCCTGCGGCAGCGTCTGGCCGTCGAGATAGAGCAAAGCGAGATTGTAGGCGGCTTTGGGTTCGCCGAGCTTGGCGGCCGACGCCAGCAGCCGCACGGAATCCTGCTTGTCGACGGGACCGCCGCGTCCGGCCAGGCGCATCATGGCGAGTGCGAACATCGCCTCACGGTCGCCGCCGTCGGAGGCGCGCTTGTACCAGTCGGCGGCCTTGGGGAAATCGCGCTTGACGCCGAACCCATTGGAATAGATTTCGCCGAGCATGGTCATCGCCTTCGGGTCGCCGGCCTGCGCGCGCGGCAGCGCGAGTTCGCGCGCGGTCTTGTATTCGCCGCGCTGAAACGCGCCGTAGACCAGATCGGCATTGGGGTTGTCGGGCAGGGGCGCAGGTGTTGCGGCGGCGGGAGGCGGCTTGGTCTCGGTTTTTTTGGCGGCCGGAGCCGGCTTTTTTGCCTCGGATTTTGGTGCGGCCTCGGGCTTTGCAGGCGGCGGGGTGGCCGGCGCCTGCGCGGCCGCGCCGGTGGCGAGCAGCAGCGCGCAAGCGAGAAGCGATATGGCG
Source organism: uncultured Alphaproteobacteria bacterium (assembly GCA_963794775.1). GTDB lineage: Bacteria > Pseudomonadota > Alphaproteobacteria > Rhizobiales > Xanthobacteraceae > Bradyrhizobium. The sequence continues at coordinate 13,719 of CAWCGA010000041.1, forward strand.
GCAAATCGCTTCATTCAGGCCGGCCGCGCGTTGTCGGTTTTCTTGGCAGCGTCGCGCGCGGCCGCATGCGCCTGCCGCATCGCCTGGCCGATCTCGGCGAGGACGGTGGAGGCGCCGCGCGGATCGGCCCACACGGCCTCGCTGAGCAGAATGAAATCCGCTCCCGCCAGCACGAACGCATGGGCCTCCTCGCGCGAGACGGCATAGCCGATGCAAGGCGGCTCGAACAATTCGGCCCACCAGTCCAGCCGCTCGGCGATCGCCTCCATCGAGGGACGCTTGCCGTTTGAATCGGGCTCGCCGAACAGCACATAGTCGGCGCCTTTCTCGCCCGCAGTCATGGCGTCATGACGGGTCGCGAGACTGCCGACGCCGGCGATGCGGTCCGGCTTCAGCGACGACAGCGCCTCTTCCAGAGCGGCCAGACCGTTGACATGCGCGCCGTCGGCGCCGGCACGCGCCACCAGCTCGACATGACCTTCGAGCAGCAGTGCTGCGCCGGCATTCTGAATCGCGGGCGCCAGCGTCTTCACCCGCGAAATCATGCTGCGCTGGTCGGTCATCTTCAGCCGCAGCAGCACCGCCGCGACGTCGGCGCTCGCGAGCAGGCCCGGCAGGCTCGAGACGAGGGTTGACGGATCCTCGATCTCGGGTATCGCGAGGTAGAGCCGCGGCAGCGGGCGTGACGGCGCAGGTTTATTGGCCAAACCCTAGGCCGCCTTCTTTTCGAGGTCGGTCGCCCACTCGCCGCGGCTCGCCAGCGCGTTCATGCGCGCGCGATGGGTGAAGGCGCGCTGGCCGGCGGCGACGTTCTCGGATTTGCCGGACCATGCCTTCTGAGGTGCCGCCTGCAACGCGCGGCCATAGGAGAATGTCAGCTTCCACGGCAGCGCGCCGATCGCGTTCATCGCATTGAGATGCGCGGTCGCTTCCTCATCGGATTGTCCGCCAGAGAGGAAGGCGATGCCGGGCACCGCCGCGGGCACGCAGGCCTTCAACATGCGGACGGTCTTTTCCGCGACTTCCTGCACGCCGGCCTGCTTCGCGCACTTCTTGCCTGAAATGGCCATGTTCGGCTTCAGGATCATGCCCTCCAGCTCGACCCGCTGCACCCGCAGCTCGCGAAAAGTCTGATTGAGCACACGTTGCGTCACGTCATGGCAGCGGTCGATGTCGTGGTCGCCGTCCATCAGCACCTCCGGCTCGACGATGGGCACGATCTGCGCGGCCTGGCACAGCGCGGCGTAACGCGCCAGCGCGTGCGCGTTGACGCGGATCGCCGTCATCGTGGGAATGCCGCCGCCGATGTCGATCACCGCGCGCCATTTCGCAAAGCGCGCGCCGCGCTCGTAATATTTCTTCAGACGATCGGCGAGCTTGTCGAGACCGACAGTGATCAGTTCGCCCGGGCATTGCGGCAGCGCCTGCGTTCCTTCGTCGACCTTGATGCCGGGGATCGCACCACTTTGTTCAATCAGCTTGACCAGCGGCGTACCGTCTTTTGCGTTCTGCCAGATCGTCTCGTCGTAGAGGATAACGCCGGAGATATATTTGCTCATCGCCTCCTGCGAACGGAACAGCATCTCGCGATAGTCGCGGCGGCTGTCCTCGGTCGACTCCACCTTGATGGCGTCGAAGCGCTTCTTGATGGTGCCGGAGGATTCGTCGGCGGCAAGGATGCCCTTGCCCGGCGCGACCATGGCATTGGCGATTGTGTTGAGATCGGCGAGATTCATGGGACGTCCTCCGGCAAGGTGCTGTTTGCCCGGAAAATAGACCGTATTCAGGCAAATGAGGAGGTTAACGTTGGTCGCAGGGAACCGGTCTGTGGGAAATCTCGTCATTCCGGGATGCGCCGAAGGCGCAAGCCCGGAATCCATAACCCCGGACTGTGGTTATGGATTCCGGGCTCGCCGCATGCGCGGCGCCCCGGAATGACGAGGGGAAGGAGTGGGGACTTTACGCCACCCGCGGGTCCAGCTCGCCCTTGCCGTAGCGCTTCGCCATCTCGGCGGTGGTCAGCACGCGTCTGATCTTGCTGGCCTGGCCCGCCGTGTTGAACTCCTGCAGGCGCTGCTTGCAGAGCTTCGCCATCGCCTCCATCGCAGGCTTCATATATTTGCGCGGATCGAACTCCTCCGGATTGTCCTTCAGCACCTTGCGGATTTGCCCGGTCATCGCCATGCGGTTGTCGGTGTCGATGTTGATCTTGCGCACGCCGTTCTTGATGCCGCGCTGAATCTCCTTCACCGGCACGCCCCAGGTCGGCTTCATCTTGCCGCCATTGGCGTTGATGATCGCCTGCAGGTCCTCCGGCACCGACGAGGAGCCATGCATGACGAGATGCGTGTTCGGCAGCTTGCGGTGGATTTCCTCGATCACCTTCATGGCAAGGATGTCGCCGTCCGGCTTGCGGGTGAACTTGTAGGCGCCGTGCGAGGTGCCCATTGCGATCGCCAACGCGTCGACTTTGGTTTCCTTGACGAACTTCACGGCCTCGTCGGGATTGGTCAGCAGCTGATCGTGCGACAGCTTGCCTTCGGCGCCGTGGCCGTCTTCCTTGTCGCCCATACCGGTCTCAAGCGAGCCGAGCACGCCGAGTTCGCCCTCGACCGAGATGCCGCCGAGATGCGCCATGTCGGTGACGGTCTTCGTCACGCCGACATTGTAATCCCAGTCGCCGGGAGTTTTGCCGTCGGCCTTGAGCGAGCCGTCCATCATCACTGAGGTAAAGCCAGCCTGGATCGCGGTCATGCAGGTGGCGGGCTCGTTGCCGTGGTCGAGATGCACGCAGACCGGAATTTGCGGATAGATTTCGGTGACCGCGTCCATCATGTGACGCAGCATTACGTCGTTGGCGTAGGCGCGGGCGCCGCGCGAGGCCTGGATGATGACGGGCGCGTCCAGCGTCGAGGCGGCGTCCATGATCGCCAGCGCCTGTTCCATATTGTTGATGTTGAATGCCGGCACGCCGTAGTCGTGCTCCGCCGCGTGGTCGAGCAATTGCCGCAACGTGATGCGAGCCATCGGTTGTCTCCGCGTTGTGCCTATAAAATCAGCGATTCTTGAGAACCTCGACGCCGGGCAAGGGTTTCCCCTCCATCCATTCAAGAAACGCGCCGCCCGCGGTCGAGACATAGGTGAAATCGCCGGCCACGCCGGCCTGGTTCAGCGCCGCCACCGTATCGCCGCCGCCGGCGACCGAGACCAGCTTCTTCGCCCTGGTCCGTTCGGCGGCGTGTTTGGCCGCCACCATGGTGCCGCGGTCGAACGGCGTCATCTCGAAGGCGCCAAGCGGCCCGTTCCAGACCAGTGTGGCGGCATCGTCGATCGCCGAATGGATGCGCGCGGTCGATTGCGGTCCGACGTCGAGGATCATGCCGTCGGCGGGGATCGCATCGAGGCCATAGGCATGCGACGGCGCGTTGGCCGCGAACTGGTTCGCCACCACGGCATCGACCGGGAGGATGATCGCGCAATTGGCGCCCTCCGCCTTGTCCATGATCCGCAGCGCGGTCGCGGCGAGGTCCTTCTCGGCCAGCGATTTGCCGACATTGATGCCTTGCGCATGAAGGAAGGTGTTGGCCATGCCGCCGCCGATCACCAGCGCATCGACCTTGCTGACGAGATTCTCCAGCAGGTCGATCTTGGTCGAAACCTTGGCGCCACCGATGATGGCGATCACGGGCTTGGCGGGCGCGTCCAGCGCCTTGTTCAGCGCGACGAGCTCGGCCTGCATGGTACGCCCGGCATAGGCGGGCAGCTTGTGGCCGAGGCCTTCGGTCGAGGCATGGGCGCGATGCGCGGCGGAGAAGGCGTCGTTGACCCAGATGTCGCCGAGCTTGGCCAGCTCGGCGACGAAGGCCGGATCGTTCTTCTCTTCTTCCTTGTGAAAGCGCGTGTTTTCGAGACAGAGGATGTCGCCGTCCTTCATCGCGGCGACCGCCTTCTGGGCAGGCGCGCCGACGCAGTCGTCGGCGAATGCGACCGGGCGGTTGATCACCTTCGACAGCTCTGCGGCGACGGGTTTCAGCGAGTCCTTTTCGTCGCGGCCCTTGGGCCGGCCGAAATGCGCCAGCAGGATCACCTTGCCGCCCTTGTCCGACAGTTCGGTGATGGTCGGCGCGACGCGCTCCAGCCGCGTGGTGTCGGTGACGCGGCCCTTCTCCATAGGAACGTTGAGGTCGACGCGCAGCAGCACGCGCTTGCCCTTGGGGTCGACGTCGTCGAGGGTGCGGAATTGTTTGGTCATCTCTTGTCCCGGGCGCAGCGCAGCGCATAGCGGTGCGCTGCAGAACCGGGACCCATGGTGACGACAGGTCCCGCGCAAATGGGTCCCGGATCAGCGATGCACCGCAAATGCGCTGCATCGCGTCCGGGACGCGAGAGCCTCAGATCTTCTTCGCCATCGCCACGGCCGTGTCGGCCATGCGGTTGGAGAAGCCCCACTCGTTGTCGTACCAGCTCATCACGCGCACCAGCGTGCCGTTCAGGACCTTGGTCTGATCCATGTGGACGGTGGACGAATGCGGATCGTGGTTGAAGTCGATCGAGACGTTGGGCGCGTTGGTGTAGTTCAAAATGCCCTTGAGCTGCTGCTCGGCGGCGCGCTTCATCGCCTCGTTGATTTCCTCGGCGTCGGTGGCGCGCTTGGCGACGATCTTCAGGTCGACCACCGAAACATTCGGCGTCGGCACGCGGATCGCAACGCCGTCGAGCTTGCCTTTGAGCTCCGGCAGCACCAGGCCGATCGCCTTGGCCGCACCGGTGGAGGTCGGGATCATCGACATCGCCGCTGCGCGGCCGCGATAGAGGTCCTTGTGGAGCGTATCCAGCGTCGGCTGGTCGCCGGTATAGGCGTGGATCGTGGTCATGAAGCCGGTCTCGATGCCGACGGTGTCGTTCAAGACCTTGGCGACCGGCGCGAGACAATTCGTCGTACACGAGCCGTTGGAGACGACCAGGTGATCCTTGGTTAGCGTGTCGTGGTTGACGCCATAGACGATGGTGGCGTCGGCATTGTCGGCGGGTGCAGAGACCAGCACGCGCTTGGCGCCGGCAGTGAGATGCGCGGCCGCCTTGTCCCTGGCGGTGAAGATGCCGGTGCATTCGAGAGCGATGTCGACGCCGAGCTCTTTCCACGGCAGTTTCGACGGATCGCGCTCGGCCGACACCTTGATCTTGCCATTGCCGAGCGAGAGCGAATCGCCCTCGACGGTCACGGTGCCGGGGAAGCGGCCGTGCACGCTGTCGAAGCGCAACAGATGCGCGTTGGTCTCGACCGGGCCGAGATCGTTGATGCCGACCACCTCGATATCCCGACGGCCGGACTCGGCGATGGCACGCAGGACGTTGCGGCCGATGCGGCCAAACCCGTTGATTGCGACACGGACTGCCATGGCTTGCTCTCCTCTAAATGCCGCTGGCGTCCCCGCGAGGTGTGCCCCTCGGAGATGCTGACGGCGGGTCGCCCGGTTCGGCCGGACGAGAACGGAAAAGATGACCTCTAACTAGACCCTTTTCCCGGCAAGCTCAACCGCTAGCCCAGTCTCTTCAGGACTGCGTTAACCGCAGCCTCGGCGGTAATGCCAAAGTGCTTGAAAAGGTCCTTGGCCGGGCCGCTTTCGCCGAAAGAATGCATGCCGATGAAGATGCCGTCATGGCCGATCACGGCGTCCCAGCCCCAGCGCACCGCGGCTTCGATTGCGACCTTCACCGGGGCGTTACCGATCACGGCCTTCTGCCGCGCCTCCGGCTGCTCCAGCAGCAATTCCAGCGACGGCACAGAGACGACGCGCGTCGCAATGCCGCGCTCGGCGAGCTGCTTCTGGGCGGCAACCGCGATCTCGACCTCCGAGCCCGAGGCGAAGATCGACACCCGCGCGTCGCCCTGTGCGCCGACCAGCTCGTAGCCGCCATGGCTGCACGGATTTTCGGCAGGCGCGTTGTTGCGAAGCTGCGGCAGGTTCTGGCGGGTCAGAGCCAGCACGGTCGGGCCCTTGACGCGGTTGAGCGCCAGCTCCCAGCACTCGGCGACCTCGACCGCGTCGCAGGGCCGGAACACCCGCATGTTGGGCATGGCGCGTAAAGAAGACAGATGCTCGACCGGCTGGTGGGTCGGGCCGTCTTCGCCCAGCCCGATCGAGTCATGCGTCATGACATAGACCACGCCGGTGCCCATCAGCGCGGCGAGCCGCATCGCAGGCCGCGCATAGTCGGTGAAGACGAGGAAGGTCGCACCGTTCGGTGCAAAGCCGCCGTGCAGGAAGATACCGTTCATGCAGGCGGCCATGCCGTGTTCTCGCACGCCGTAATGGATGAAGCGGCCCTTCGGCTTCTTCGCGGCGAACTCGGTCGCCGACTTCGCCTTGTTGTTGTTGGAGCCGGTGAGGTCGGCCGAGCCGGCCAGGAATTCCATCGGCATGGCGGCGGCGATCGTCTCGATCACGGCTTCCGAGGATTTGCGGGTGGCGATGTTGAGCGGAGACTCCAGCAGCTTCTTCTTGTAGTCGCGCAGCGCCTTCGCCAGCGAAGCCGGCCGCTCATGCCGCAGCCGCCGCTCGAACTCGGCGCGCTTGCGCGGACCGAGCTCCGCGTACCGCGATTCCCATTCTTCGCGCGCGCGGGCACCCCGTGCCCCCGCCTCGCGCCAGGCCTTCAGCACGTCGTCAGGCACCGAGAACGGCTCCAGCGAAATGCCGAGCTTCTCTTTCGCGCCCTTCAGCTCGTCGGCGCCGAGCGCCTCGCCATGCGCCTTGTTGGTGCCGGCCTTGGTCGGCGCGCCGTAACCGATCGTGGTCTTGCAGGCGATCAGGCTCGGCTTGCTGGATTTCTGCGCGCGGGAGATCGCAGCGGCAATCGCCTTCTGGTCCTGGCCGTCGATCAGTTCGGCTGACCAGCCGGCCGACTTGAAGCGCTTCACCTGGTCGACGCAATCCGACAGCGAGGTCGGTCCGTCGATCGAGATGCCGTTGTCGTCATAGAGCACGATCAGCTTGTTGAGCCGCCAGACGCCGGCGAGCGCGATCGCCTCCTGCGACACACCCTCCATCAGGTCGCCGTCCGAGCACAGCACATAGGTGTGGTGGTCGACGATCTTCTTCGAAAATTCCGCGGCCAGCATCTTCTCCGCCAGCGCCATGCCGATCGAGGTGGCGAGGCCCTGGCCGAGCGGGCCGGTGGTGGTCTCCACGCCCCTGGTGCGGAAGTTCTCGGGGTGCCCGGGCGTGAGCGAATCGACCTGGCGGAAGCGCTTGATCTGGTCGAGCGTCATCTCCGCATTGCCGGTGAGATACAGCAGCGAATAGAGCAGCATCGAGCCGTGGCCGGCCGACAGCACGAAGCGGTCGCGGTCCGGCCAATCCGGTTTGGCGGCGTCGTATTTCAGGAACTGGGTGAACAGCACGGTCGCGATATCGGCGCAGCCCATCGGCAGGCCGGGATGGCCGGATTTTGCCTTCTCGACGGCGTCCATCGAGAGCCCGCGAATAGCGTTCGCCATCCTGATATGGTCGACCTGCGCCATGATGAGAATCCGTGTGGAATGAGAACTGGTTGCGTGCACAACGCGGGGAGGAACCGGCCGCGCGGGCAGCGCTGTGGCTGCTTAGCAACGCCGGTTCCGTGAGTCCAACGCCTTCGGCCCTATATTGGTTGCTTTCTGGTGCATAGCTTTGCGGCGGCGTTGCGCGGCCAAATTCCGCCACGTAAGCTTCTTCTCATAAGCGCTTGCCGAAACGCCGGATTCGCGGCTGGCGGCGGCACAACCTCCGGCCTGCTCCTGAAGTCTGCGTATCCCCTGATGAACGATCGCCCTCACAACGGTTCCGCCAGCCCCGAGGCGCCTTTCTCCGACATCGAAGCCGCCACGCGGCGGCTGATGGCGGCGCTGGATTCGCTGGAGAGCGCGGTCGAGCGTCGGCGCGACGCCGACCGTGACGAGGACGAACTGGCGACCCGGATTCACGCGCTCGGCACCGACCGCTCGCGGCTTGCCGACGAACTCGACGGCTCGCTGGTGAAGACGCGCCGGCTCGAGCGCGCCAACCGCGAGCTCGGCGGCCGGCTGGATGCGGCGATCGCGGCGATCCGCGAAGTGCTCGGCGGCGGCGAGGGTCAGGCGGAAGACAGCGGAGAGGCCGCATGAACCACATCAATGTCACCATCAACGGCAGGCAATATCGCATGGCCTGCGAGGAGGGGGAGGAGACGCGGCTGATGCGGCTCGCCGAGACCCTGGAGTCCAAGGTTGAATCGTTGCGCGGAAAGTTCGGCGAGATCGGCGATCAGCGGCTCACTGTGATGGCGGCGCTCACCGCTTGCGACGAGCTGCTCGACGCCAATGCGCGCCTGGAAAAGCTGGAGCAGGAACTGGCGAGCCTGCGCGACGTCCGCGTCGCGGCCGGCGATCGCGCGCGGGCGACCCAGGTCGCGGTCGCGAACGCGCTCAATGCGGCGGCCGAGCGCATCGAGAAGACCACGCAGGTGCTCAACCGCACGGTCGGTGGCGGCATCGCTATCGGGTGACGGGCTTTCTTATCCTCGATTGAAAATAGCTGGTCCTCGCGACTTTCGCGCATCCGCCAAACCATGAGCGAGCGTTTTCCTGATCTGGCGCGGCGGGCCTTTTCCTTCCTGGAAAGTGGCGGATATTCCCTCACGCGAGTCGCTGCGTCTCACGTTCAATACGAGACAGAGTCTTCCATTGTCTCGATCAGCTGGGAGCGTCGTTCAGGTGAACTGAACGTCTCCCTTGGTCTCCAACCTGCGAAAGGCGATCGCCTTGACTTGTTCTCGCTCACGGACTTGCTGAAGATGCTGAATGTCGATGCCCCGGAAGCGCGTATGCCTTTTCAGGTTTCTGACGAGAGCAAGTTGGGCCCATTTCTTGATCAGCTGGCAAAGGATCTGCAAACATTCGCAGCACCAACCTTAGCCGGCGACCGGATGTTCTATCGCCGACTGGAAACATTCAGAGGTCATCGCGCCCACCAACTCACGCTAAGCATGGAGCTGAGCCGCATCCGTGCGCGTGCTGAAGTGGCATGGCAAAAGCGGGACTTTGGCGCATTGATCGCGTTATATGGTCCGGTTGAAGCGCAGCTAACGGATTCAGAGCGAGCCAAGTTGCAATACGCCAGAAAGCATCTTCCGACCCAATAAGCAGCCTTATTCGATCACATCATCCGCCAGCGCGCGCAGTTTCTCCGGCACGGTCAATCCGAACGCCTTCGCGGTCTTCATGTTGATGACCAGCTCGAACTTGACCGGCGTCTGCACCGGAAGGTCGCCCGGCTTCTCGCCCTTGAGGATGCGGTCGGCATAAGCAGCGGCGCGTCGGTATTCACCGACGATCAAAGGGCCGTAGGAGATGAGGCCGCCGAGTTCGGCGAACGAGCGCGACCAGGAGATGGTGGGGAGATGATAACGATCGGCCAGTGCAACGATCTCTGCGCGATGGGTGACGGTGAAAGCATCGGGGATCACGACCAGGCCGCTGTTCGGCTCGCTGGCTGAGACCAGCGATTCGACCTCGCGCATGTCGGTAACAGGGACGACGCTCGCTTCCACGCCGAGCTGTGTGGTCGCGGCCTTGAAGGAGCCGAGAAAGGCAGTGACGAAGGGCGCCGATCGCGGGTTGAACGTCAGGACGATCTTGTCGAGGCGCGGCGCGATCTCCTTCAATAGTTGCGCCCATTTGCCGCCCAGCGAACCCACGATCGGGGTGAAGCCGGTGGCGTTGCCGCCGGGTTTCGGCAGGCTCGCGACGTAGCGACTGCCCACAGGGTCGGCCACCAGCACGAAAACGATCGGGATGGTGCGCGTCTGCTGCAGCATCACCCCGGCCGCCGGTGTGCTGGTGGTGAGGATCAGATCTGGCTGAAGCGCGACGAGTTCCTTCCCGGATCGCGTCATCAACTCGGCATCCGCTTTGGACCAGCGGATGTCGATTGAGATGTTGCGGCCTTCGGCCCATCCGAGTTCGCCCAGTCCTTCCCGGAACGCCGCCATTCCTGCCAGTGCTTCCGGATCGCCCTCATCAGAACTCAGGAGCACGCCGATCCGTCGCATCTGGCGCGGCTGCTGCGCATGCGCAAGCGGCCACGCTGCCGAAGCACCGAGCAGCGATATGAACTGCCGTCGCCTCACCTCTTCTCCCCAACAAATCCCTTCTGCAACTCCGCCAGCCGCTCCAGCGCCGCCCTCGGCAGCGGCCCTTTCTCCACCGCGCTCAATGCGCCGTCGAACTGCTCGGGCGTGGCGATGCCGACCAGGATGGTGCCCATGGCGTCATGCGTGAATGCAAAGCGCGTCGCGGCTTCGGTGAGGCTGCTTGCAAAGCCGTCCTTGACCAGCGGCATCAGGCGGCGAGCGCGTTCGATGTCGGCGTCGTAGTCCATGGCCGAACCGATCGGCTCGGGCGGCGGGCTGGCGATCGGGTGGCGTTCGGCCGAGCCGGACAGCGCGCCGCCGGCCAGCACGCGGATGCCGACCACGCCGACGCCTGATTTCACGGTGTGATCGAACAGCCGCCCGTAATCCTGCGCCGGATAGTTTGCGGGCATCGCGTGCGCGGCGGACGGATTGAGCATGTTGTAGACCACTTGCGCACTCTGGAAGGCGCCGGAGTCGATCACCTGATGCAGCGCGCTGGTGTCTCCGACTGCCGTGAGGCCGAGGAAGCGCGTCTTGCCCTGTGCGCGCAGGCGCTCGAACGCCGGCACCACCTCGTCCATCACCTGTTTGACGTTCAGCGTCGCCCCGCCGCCTTTTTCAGTGATCGGATTGTGCAGATGGAAAATGTCGACGTGATCGAGACGCAGCCGCTTGAGGCTCGCTTCGAGCGACGCCGTCACCGTGTCTGCGATGCGGCCGTAGCTATCGGGCGGGATCCGCACCTTGGTGCCGACCGTGACATTGGCCGGTCTCAGATTCTGCAGGATGCGGCCGAGATTCTTTTCGGATTCGCCGTCGCCATATTGCACGGCTGTGTCGAAATAGTTCACGCCGGCGGCGAGTGCCTTGGCGACGGTGCGTTCCTGATCGGCATGATCGCCGCGCACCATCAGGCCGCCGACGGCGCCGCAGCCGAAGCCCAGCACCGACAGTTTCAGTCCGGTGCGTCCGAATGTTCGCAATTGCATGACGTTTCCTCGACGAGCCTTGTTGTTGTTGGTTAGTGCTGTGGCTTCTTGCGGCGCGGCCCGGGCGCGGCGCGTCCCTTGTAATAAGGATTGACGACGCATGATGCCGAGCGGCCCGACGCCGACATCTGACACTGCGCCATCGTCTGGTAGGCGCATTCGAAATAATAGTCGACGAAGCCCTGATAGACCTGCAGGCAGACCGGGTAGGCCGGATCGTAGGTTTGCGCGAAGGCGGGCGCGGCAAGCGTCAGCGTTGCGGCGAGGATGGCGAGGCCCATCGCGCCCTTGCGCGCGCGAGATCGTGTCGGTTGCATGATGTGCTCCTGCGTGCCCCGCCGGAGTGTAGCGCGAACCGGCCGCTATTGCGACGTGGCCATGCGCAAGAACTCGTCTGGATCGACCTTCCACGGTTTGCCCCGGGTGACGCGCCCCGCGCTGTCGACGCACACCGGACTCAGCTTTGTACCGCGGCCGAGACCGTGGGACCGCAGCGCGCGGCCGATCTCTTCAAAGGAGACGATGTAACGCGCGGTCTCGCCGTCCTTCAGGATTGCCGGCAGTCGCGTGCTCTGGAGTCCCGGGTCGGCGCTGTACGACGTGAATATGCGCGCGCCGGACGGCAATTCTAGCGTCAGGATGTCGATCGTGACGCTGCGTGGACCGACATTGATGGCTTCGACCCTGGCATAGAGCGCGCCGGGCCACGATCCCGGAGCGGGCATCGGGCCTGCCACGACCTTGATCCGTGCCGCGTCGCGTCTTGCCGCATGCCGCCAGTTGATGGTCGAGAGAATGGCGCCATACAGCGCCAGCGCGAGCAGGCCCAGATCCTTTACGAGATGGCCATCTTCCATGTCGGCGCCCCGTCCATCTACGCAGATGAGGTCGATCGGATTTCCATCGGTTGATTTTTTTGTTTGACTCTTTGTTCATGTTTTGTACTTATTCTCCGCCTCTGTCAAGGAGGCACAAATGGACAACCGGCTGAACAAAATTCGTAAGGAAATGAACCTCTTGCGCGAGGAAATGCTGCGCGCCGAGGCTGATATGCATGACCGCATCGCTCGCGGCCAGGATTTGTCCGAGGCCGCCGTCCGCTTGCTGGAGTTGCGCATGCATCTGGCGGCCAAGGCTGCCGAATGGAAGACGATGGGCGGGCTCGCGATCCTGCCGACGGTCGAGGAACGGCTGAAGGAGAAGCGCGGGCCGCTCACACGGCCGCGGCTCTATGTTGTGCCGATCCGTAAGGCGCAGCCGGCGCAGCCGAAGGCGAAGAAGCGCCGCCTGGCGGCAAGGGCGTGAGCGGGCAGGCCGCTGTAGCGGTTCCGCTATAGCGGCTGCGATGCGTGCACTTCTGCACCGAGGTTCCTTATCGCTCTGCGTAAATCTCGATTGATCTTCGGAACGAGATCGCAGGGGTCACGTTCTCAGGAGATGGAGCGTATCTTTCTCGCAATCATCGTGTCCGGGGTGCTGCTCGCAGCCACCTCGATGTCGCTGCTCGTGGCAACGGGCGGCGGAACCACGGTTGCAGAACTGAAGGTTCCACCATCGGCGAACGTGCTGGCGAGCATCAGGCCGCAACTGCCGGACTACCGGACGACGCTGGTGCGCGACGACGGCGCGCGGTGACTTTATCAGCTCGTCATGGCCGGGCGTGACCCGGCCATCCACGCCTTTCTCGCATGCGGCACAAAAGACGTGGATGCCCGGCTCCCGTCTCCGCCAAGGCTTCGTCGGGCCACGATCTCACTCGGCCGCCAAAGCTTCAGCGAAGGCGGCAAGGCCGGGCATCACGAATCCTCAATTTACGAATTTCCAAAGCCGTTCAGAGTCTCGTCATTGCGAGGAGCGAAGATCGTAGGGTGGGAAAAGCGAAGCGTGCCCACCACTTTCCAGCGTGATATGATGAGATATGTCGAACTATCGTCGGGCAACCAACAACGGCGGCATCTTCTTTTTCACGGTCGCACTCGCAGATCGCTCAACCGATCTTTTGATGGAGCAGATCGATCGTCTGCGGCGTGTCTACCGACGGGTTCAGGAACGCCGTCCGTTCGAAACGGTCGCAATTTGTATTTTGCCAGACCACATTCACGCCGTCTGGGCTCTGCCGGAGCACGACGGGGATTTTGCGAGTCGATGGAGCCTCATCAAGGGCGGCTTCTCACGTGGTCTCGACGCGCAGCCGCGGTCGCTAAGCAAGATACTGAAACGAGAGAAGGGTGTTTGGCAGCGTCGGTATTGGGAGCATGCTATTCGGGACGACACGGACCTCGAACGCCACGTCGATTATATTCATTTCAATCCCGTAAAGCATGGGCACGTGACGCGCGTGGCGGATTGGCCTCACAGCAGCTTCCACCGCTTTGTCGAACGCGGATTCCTCGTTGCGGACTGGGGCGGCGACCTCAAGGAAATCGCGGGATCGTTCGGAGAGTAAATTGGTGGGCACGCTTCGCTTTGCCCACCCTACGGCTGAAACCAACGCCAAACAGCGGTGAATCCCGCACTCCCGCGTCCTCGCGCCGCTGGCGCTGCCGCCACTTCATCGCTACATTACCCTCGCGAGGCTGCGTCGCGCGTCAGGAGCCATATATCCCCGGGGCCTTATCGATCCTTTAGGGAACTGTCCCTGGCCGGGTCCGTGGATCCGGACATATGGTGCCCACCTACTTTCGTAGGGAACTCCGGGATCGAGTGCTTCAACGGCGACCGCGGCTTCGCACTTTTTCTTTTTCATTGCTTCATATTCGCGAGATGGCCGAACCGAAATCGAAGGCCGAGCTTCGCGCCACCGCGCTCGCGGCGCGCGAAAAACTCTCCGACAAACAGCGCACTGCGGCGGCAGGCGCGCTGGCGAAACGCGGTTTGCCGATCGACATCGTCAAGGGCCTGATCGTGTCGGGCTATTCACCGATCCGGAACGAGATCGATCCGGAGCCGCTGATGAAGCAGCTCGCGGCACAAGGCGCGCGGCTCGCGTTGCCGAGCGTGAACGCGCGCGGCAAGGCGCTGATCTTTCGCGCCTGGACTCCGGGCGACCGGCTGATGATGGGCATGCTCGGCATTCCCGAGCCGTCGACCGCGGCAGCAATTGTCGTGCCCGACATCATGCTGGTGCCGCTTGCGGCCTTCGACCAGGCGGGCCATCGCATCGGCTATGGCGCCGGACATTACGACCACACGTTTGCACATTTGAGGAAGTCGAAGGCGATCACCGGCATCGGGCTCGCCTTCGCGGTGCAGGAAATCGAGAGCATCCCGGTGCTATCGCACGACGTGCCGCTCGATTATGTGCTAACGGAAAAGCGGGTGTTCGATTTCCGGAGCGTGTAGTTGAGGATACTTTTCATCGGAGATGTCGTCGGCCGCACCGGCCGCGCCGCGGTCACGGATCATCTACCGGGACTGATCAGGGATTGGTCGCTCGATCTCGTCGTCGTCAATGGCGAGAATTCGGCCGGCGGCTTCGGCATCACCGAGGCGATCTATCAGGAACTGCTCGATGCGGGCGCCGACGCCATCACGCTCGGCAATCATTCCTGGGATCAGCGCGAGGCGCTTGTCTTCATCGAGCGCGCTTCTCGGCTCATTCGTCCCGCCAACATGCCGAAGGGCACGCCGGGCCGGGGTGCGGCGCTGATCGAAGCCAAGAACGGCAAGCGCGCGTTGGTCATCAACGCGCTGGGCCGCGTCTTCATGACGCCGTTCGACGATCCCTTCGCGGTGCTGGCGCGCGAGCTCGATGCCTGTCCGCTTCGTGACGCCGCGGATGCGATCGTGGTCGACTTTCATTGCGAAGCGACCAGCGAGAAGCAGGCGGTCGGCTTCTTCTGCGATGGCCGCGCCAGCCTCGTGGTCGGCACCCACACGCATGTGCCGACCGCCGATCACCAGATACTGGCCGGCGGCACTGCCTACATGACCGACGCCGGTATGACCGGCGATTACGATTCCATCATCGGCATGATCAAGGAGGAGCCGCTGCGGCGCTTCACGACAGGCATTCCCTCCGGACGGTTCGAGGCCTCCGGCGGCGTGGCCACGCTGTCGGGCGTTGCGGTCGAGACCGACGATGCAACGGGCTTGGCTGTGAAGATCGCGCCGGTGCGTATCGGCGGGCGGCTCACGCCGGCCCTACCGGAGTTTTGGGCGGGAGCTTGATGCGACGACATTGCCTCTTCACGGAAGTTATTGCCACCACCCTCATGCTGGCGGTCTGCTGCGCACCCGTCCATGCCGAAAAGCGCGTCGCGCTCGTGGTCGGCAACTCGCACTACAAGAACGTCACGCCGCTCGACAATCCCGTCAATGATGCGAAGCTGATGGCCGAGACGTTGCGCGCGCTGGGCTTTGTCATCGTCGGCGGCAGCGCGCAGCTCGATCTCGACAAGGCGAAGTTCGACGGCGTCGTGCAGGGGTTCAGCGATCAGATCCAGGGCGCCGATGTCGGCCTGTTCTATTACGCCGGGCATGGCCTGCAGGTGCGCGGCCAGAACTATCTGGTGCCGGTCGGCGCCAATCCTGCGCGGGAGACCGACGTCGACTTCCAGATGGTCGATACCGCCTTGGTGTTGCGACAGATGGACGGCGCGGGCACCAAGCTCAACATCGTGATCCTCGATGCCTGCCGCAACAATCCGTTCGGCGGGCGAGGGCTGCGGGCCACCGAGGGCGGGCTTGCCCAGATGCGGGCGCCGGAAGGCACGCTGATTTCCTATGCGACACAGCCCGGCAACGTGGCGCGCGATGGCGCCAACGGCAATAGTCCCTATACCACGGCGCTTGCAGACGCGATCCGCAAGCCGGGCAGGGACATTTTCCAGACCTTCAACGCGGTCGGCCTTGCGGTGAAGGAGGCAACCGGCGGAGCGCAGCAGCCCTGGGTGTCGTCGTCGCCGATCGCGGGCAGCTTCTATTTTGCGGGTCAGGCTGCGGGCGCGCCCGCAACCGCAGCGGCGCCGCCGCCTCCAGTTGCCGCGCCGACCGTAGTAGATGAAGCGGCGCGCGCCTGGTCGGTCACGCAAAACACTCCGAGTATCGCCGTGATGGAGGATTTCATCCGTCAGTTCGGCAACACGGCCTATGGCAGCATGGCGCGGGCACGACTGCAGGAAATGAAGAAGAGCCAGCTCGCCGCAACGACTCCGAGGCAAGTCGAGCGCGACAAGAGCGGAATCATCAGCGGCACCTATGACGTCGATGCCAACGGTTATGCCTCGACTTTCACCATCACGGTGACCGGATCGAATTTTTCCGGGTCATCGAAATGGGCCTGCTGTCCCGGACCGCGGACCGATCCGATCATGCAGGGCGTCGTTCAAAACGGAAAGATCAGCTTTATCCGCGACTGCTCCGGCCAGGGTTGGCCGGGGGAATGCAAGCAGTCCTACAGCGGCTCGCTCATGGGCGATGGCGCGGCCGGCCGATGGTCGGGGACCGGAGGCGGCGGCTCCTGGACGATGCGCAAACGTTGAAGTCCGTCGTGGGATTAGCCGTCGAACGCATGCGCCTTCACCGCATCCTCGTTCCAGTCGAGACCGAGCCCGGGCGCATCGGGAATGTGCAGCAGGCTGTCGCGGATGGTGTAGGGACGTTGCAGGATCGGATCGGCCCAGTCCTGCCACTCCAGCCAGTGCGCCGTCTCGGTCACGCGCATCACATGCGCGCCGACCTCGGGATAAAGATGCGTCGACATCGGAATGCC
The DNA here is from genome assembly GCA_963794775.1 of uncultured Alphaproteobacteria bacterium. Taxonomy (GTDB): domain Bacteria; phylum Pseudomonadota; class Alphaproteobacteria; order Rhizobiales; family Xanthobacteraceae; genus Bradyrhizobium. The sequence goes on from CAWCGA010000041.1 coordinate 30,576, forward strand.
CGCCGCGCCCGCGATGCTGGCTGCGCGCAGCCAGCCGGTGACGCCGCCGATGCGCATGAAGTCGGGCATCACGAGGTCGCAGGCGTTGCGCTGCAAAGCCTTGTGCAATTCGCGCGGCCCGTAGAAATTCTCGCCGATCTGGACCGGCGTCTTCAATTGCGCGGTCAACTGCGCATAACCGTCGAGATTGTCGTAGACGATCGGCTCCTCGATCCAGGCAAGACCGAGATCGTCGACCATGTGGCAGCGCTGCAGCGCTTCGGCGAAATTGAGCCCTTGGTTGTAGTCGGCCATCAGCGCCATGTCGTCGCCGACGGCAGAGCGCACCGCGGCGATGGCGGCGAGATCGTCCTGCGGGCGGTCGCGGCCGAGCCGGAGCTTCAGTCCGGCAAAGCCGCCCTCGTCGCGCAACGCAATGGCGTCCGCGCCGAGGCTCGAAGGCGGCTGCAGCCACAGCCCGTTGCTATTGTAGGCCTTCACCGGACCGACCGAACCGCCGAGCAGCACGCACAGCGGCAGGTTCGCGGCTCTCGCCAGCGCGTCCCACGCCGCCATGTCGAGGCCAGCCACCGCGATCATCGACTGGCCCTCATAGCCGACGAAATGCAGCGATTTGCGCGCGAGGTCGTAGAGTTCGAACGGCGCGACGCGCCGGCCCTTCAGCATCTCGCCGAAATCGTGCAGCGCCGGCACCAAATAGCGCATCGTCTTGATGGTGTAGGGCTCGAGATAGGCGCGGCCGACGACGCCTTCCTCGGTGAAGAGGTCGATCAGGATCATCGGCCACTCGGCAATCGTCGCGATTCTTCGCGACCACCGGGCGCTTCAGCTTCAGCACGACGGGGCGCGCGCGGATCGATTTGAAGGTGAGCGAGGGCAATGGCACGACAAACGCCTCCATCCACGAGGCGCGTGGCGCGCCGATGGGAGGCAGTCTTGCAGAGCGTGGTGGAGGTGTAAATCCGCGGACGGCGCCGCCGTCAGCCCTGCCGAAAGCCCATGCGGAAGGCGCCCCAATGGCGGCCGCGCACGAAGATCGGCGACGACAGATCCTTCATCAGCACGAAATTGCCGCCGCCCATGTCGCGCCGGTAGGTCTGCAGCAGGAACGCCCTGGTGTTGGCCGCGACCTTTTTTACTGCGCGATCGCTGAACAGGCGGCGGTTGCGGCAGTTGGCGTTATTCCAGACCGGGTCCTTGCCCTGCGGATGTCGATAGTTCGGATTATGCGTCGGCAGGTAACCGCCTTTGGCCCAGGCGACGCAGAACACGATGCGCGGATCGGATGTCTGGATCGGGTCCTGGATCGCGGGCAGAACGCGGTCGGTGAACGCGACATAGTCGGTCATGAACTGCTTGGGATCGGTGCCGGCAATCTCGCGGTACTTCTCGTCCATCAGCTGGTCGAGCGTGATCTCGCCGCGCGCAATGCCCGCCTCGAAGGCCTCAGTGATCGCCTTCGCCGTCGTGATGACGCTGCGGATCAAGGGCGCATCGGAGGTTTCGACGCCGCTGTCGGCGATCAGCGCGATCAGGCCCTCGGAGGTCTCGAGCAGTTTGGCGACGCGCTCGTCGGCGTTCTTGAGATGGCTGGAGGAGAGGTCGACGCCCTTGGCGAGATTGGCGAGCTCCTCGATCACCTCGTCGCAATGGGCGAGGTTGGAGGTCGCTGCCCTGGTGACGCCGTCGATCTCCTGACCGACCTTGGTGACGCCGTTCTGCACGCGGGCGATGATGCCCTGGATTTGAGAGGCGCCGGTGCCGGCATTCTTGGCGCGCAGCGAGGCCTCGCCGCTTTCGCCGATAAGGCTACCGACCTGGCCGTCGAGCCCGCGCACGGTGTCGCCGATCTGCACGGTCGCCTGCCGCGTGGCTTCGGCGAGGCTCTTCACTTCGCTGGCGACCACGGCAAAGCCCTTGCCGGCAGCACCTGCGCGCGCGGCTTCGATGGTGGCGTTCAGCGCGAGCAGATTGGTCTGTTTCGCGATCGCCTCGATCGAGCCGGAGACTTTCGCGACCTGGGACAGCGCGGAGGACACCGCGCCAAGCCGGCTTTCGATGCGGCCGACCGCCTCGATCAGCTCCGCGATGTGTTTGACCGCGGTCTCGACCGCGTCGCGCGACTGGGTGATGTCCTCGACGGCGGCGGAGGCCGCCGTCTGCACCGACTGGGAGGCATCGGCAATGCCGTGATTGGCGGAGACCATGGTCTCGGCGGTCTTCTGCAGATGGCCGAAACGCTCGGACTGGGTCGAGACGCGCTGCGCCACTTCCTGCACATTGCCGGCGACGTCGGCGAGCTCGACGCCGAGGCCGCCGATCCTGTTGGAAAGCTGGTCGACCAGCCGCTCGCTGGCGGAAGCGGCGGGCGAAATGGAGTCGGACTGTGCGGCTTGGGAGGTCATAGCTTGTAAGCCGTGCGAAAGCCGCCCCAGTGACGGCCCTGGACGCGGATCGGCACGTCGATCTCGCGCATCATGATGGTGACGCCGTTGCCCATGTCGCGCGCGTAGCTCTGGATCAGATAGCTGCGCTGGTTGCGGCCTGCGGCAAGGCCCGCGGTGTCGTTGAAGATGCGGCGGTTGCGGCAATTGGCGGTGTTCCAGGCGACATCGCCCGGACGCTGCGGATGGGAGTAGATCTTGTTGTGAACCGGCAGATAGCCGTTGCGGTCGACCATGGCGCAGAACGCCATGCGCTCGGTCTTTGTCGCGGAACGCTTCCTGGAAGGCGGGCAGCGCGCGGTCGGCCCAGTCGAGGAATTTGGTGCGGTATTGCACGGGATTGCTGCCGGCGATTTCGACGTAATTTTCGTCGAAGAGATCGTCGATCGCGATCGCGCCTGCGGCGACCGCGTTCTCGAAGATTTTGGTCAAGGCGACGCCCGCCTCGAGTGCGCGCGTGACGGCCTCGACATTCTCCTCGCGGATCGCCCACAGCTTGTCTTCGATTGTCTCGGCAAGTTCGGCGGAGGGCGCTTCGAACCGCGCCCGCGCTCCACCTGCGGTTTGTTCGGTGATGCGGATGCGGCAGGCGCCGACGCCGTCGAGCGTGGCGTTCAGCGTTGCTTGCAGCCGCAGCTTTGCGGCGCCTGGGCCGGAAATCAGGATGTCGTCGGCGGAAATCTCGTAGACAGGTGCTGCGCCATGCCCTTCGATCTCGATCTTGATATGGCAGGGCAGCCGCTCTGCCTTGCGCCGCTCGTCACCTTGCCCCTGGCGCAAAAGCACGGCGCTGCGCGTCTTCAGCTTCTGCGCGAACATCGTCACGGCCTTGCCGGCGCTTGCGACCTCTTCGCCATGGGTGGCAGCTTCGCTGGTGGCCATGTTGATCTCGGCCGCGCTGTCACCGACCTCGACGATGAAATGCGAGGCCGAGGCTGCATTCTCCGACATCTCGCCGGTGGTCTGGTTCTGCTCGGCGACCGCGCCGTTGACGTTGGCGAATACGGGGCGGATCGCCTCGATCGCCTGCGAAATCCGGTGCACGGCTTCCGCCGAGCCCGCCGCGTCCTTTTGCAGCGCCTCGATCTTCTTGGTGATTTCCTCGGTGGCGTTCTGGGTCTGCACCGCCAGCGCCTTGACCTCGGTCGCAACCACCGCAAAGCCGCGGCCGGCTTCGCCCGCGCGCGCTGCCTCGATGGTGGAGTTGAGCGCCAGCAGCGTGGTCTGGCGCGCGATCTGCGCGATCAAATTGACCACATTACCGATTGCGGCGGAGGATTCGCGCAGGCGATCCACATTGGCGCGGGCCTCGCGGGCGGCCGCGCTGGCCTGGTCGGCGAGCTTGCCGGCGTCGCGCACCTGCGCGCCGATGCCCTCGGTGGAGCGGGTGAATTTCTCTGCGGTCTGCGCGAACGTGGTCGCCGTGTCCCGCGCGGCCGAGGTGCGGCCGCTCAGCGCATCGGTGCGCTCGCGGATCGCGGCCAGGGTCGTGGCGGTGGCTTCGGCGCCGCCGGCAACCGAATGGGCCGCGCGCTCGAGTTGGCGGATCATGCCGCCGAGCTCGAGCTCCAGAAGTTCGAGGATTTCCTTGGCCGAATCGGCCTCCGGCACTGCAGCTTCAATCCGCGCGGGCGCCGGGCCTTGAGGAGGACCAGACACGGCCGGTTCCGGCAGTCGCTTTCGAAACAGACCGAACGCCATGGGCTTCTCTGGAAGGTGCGGGAATAGTGCTCGCCATCCTTGCACCGAGGCGTGAAGTCATGGTTAACGATTGCCTGATATTCCGGCAGGCGGGCCGCGCCCCGCTCCCCCCGCCAACATCTGAACGATTCCTTAACGAGACCCGCATGGCCGGCCATTCCCAATTCAAGAACATCATGCACCGCAAGGGGCGGCAGGATGCCCAGAAGTCGAAGCTGTTCGGCAAGCTGGCCCGCGAAATCACGGTCGCGGCCAAAATGGGGATGCCCGATCCCGCCATGAACGCGCGGCTGCGCGCGGCCATCATCGCCGCCCGCCAGGAAAACATGTCGAAGGATTCGATCGATCGCGCGGTGAAGAAGGCGGTCGGCGGCGAGGGCGAGAATTACGACGAAATGCGCTACGAGGGTTATGGCCCGGGCGGCGTCGCAGTCATCGTCGAGGCGCTGACCGACAACCGCAACCGCGCCGCCTCCGATATCCGCTCCTATTTCACCAAATCCGGCGGCAATCTCGGCGAAACCAATTCGGTCGCCTTCATGTTCGATCGCACCGGAATCATCGAATACGATTCGAGTGCTGCGTCCGACGACGCCATGCTGGACGCGGCGATCGAGGCCGGCGCCGACGACGTGATTTCCAGCGAAAGTCGGGCACGAGGTCTATGCCTCGCCGGAAAGCTATCGCGAGGTGGCGAAAGCGCTGGAGGCCAAGTTCGGCGAACCGCGCAAGGCGGCGCTGACCTGGAAGCCGCAGAACACGATCGCGGTCGACGACGAGACCGGCGAGAAGCTGCTCAAGCTGATCGACCTGCTCAACGAGCATGACGACGTGCAGAACGTGTTCGCCAATTTCGAGGTTTCAGACGCGCTTGTTGCGAAGATGGGCGGGTAGGTCGTCCCGCCCGGATTGCCTGGGTAAGACGTTCTGTTTCTGTTTCCACCTGGTGCGCGCAGGCGGTATCACTGGGACATGTCACCGCCTGCGATTCGCGTTCCGGTCCGCATTCTCGGCATCGATCCCGGCCTCCGCCGCACCGGCTGGGGCGTGATCGAGAGCGAGGGCAATCGCCTGACCTTCGTCGGCTTGTGGATCGGTCGAACCGCCGGACGATTTGCCGCTCGCGCGCCGGCTGCTCGCGATTCATGAGGGGCTCGCGGCCGTCCTCAACGAATTCAGGCCGGTGGAGGCTGCGGTCGAGCAGACCTTCGTCAACAAGGACGGCGTTGCAACGTTGAAGCTCGGTCAGGCCCGCGGCGTCGCCATGCTCGCGCCCGCGATGTTCGGCATTTCGGTTTCGGAATATGCGCCGAACCAGGTCAAGAAGACCGTGGTCGGCGCGGGACACGCCGACAAGCACCAGGTCATGGTGATGCTGAAGCTGCTGCTGCCCAAGGCCGAGCCTGCCTCCGCTGACGCGGCCGATGCGCTCGCGATCGCCATCACCCATGCGCATCATCGCGGGCCTGCCGCGCTGAGGCTGAAGGTGGTCGGCGCATGATCGACAACGCGCACACTGTTCTCCCTCCCCCCTTGCGGGGGAGGGCCGGGGAGGGGGGTAAGCAACACGCTCCGAACTCTCGGACCCCCACCCCCAACCCCTCCCCGCAAGGGGGAGGGGAGCGCAGCCAGCATGGGTCTCTTCCATGATCGGCAAGCTCAAGGGCCTGATCGATTCCTACGGCGAGGATTTCGTCATCCTCGATGTCGGCGGCGTCGGCTATCAGGTGCACTGTTCGGTGCGCACGCTGCAGGCGCTGCCGTCGCCCGGCGAAGCCGCCGTGCTGTCGATCGAGACCTATGTTCGCGAGGACCAGATCAAGCTGTTCGGCTTCAGGAGCGACATCGAGCGCGAATGGTTTCGCCTGCTGCAGACGGTGCAGGGCGTCGGCGCGAAGGTGGCGCTGGCCGTGCTCGGCACGCTGCCGCCGGCCGAGCTCGCCAACGCGATTGCGCTGCGCGACAAGGCCGCGGTGACGCGCACGCCGGGCGTCGGGCCGAAGGTCGCCGAACGTATCGTAACCGAATTGAAAGACAAGGCGCCGGCCTTCGCCAATGTCGATCCCGCCGTGGTCGCTCTCTCCGGCGCAATGGACGACCAGCGCGCGCCGCGCCCGGTGACGGATGCGATCTCCGCGCTGGTCAATCTCGGTTACGGCCAGCCGCAGGCGGCGGCCGCGATCGCCGCGGCCTCGCGCAGCGCTGGTGAGAAGGCCGAGACCGCGCAGCTTATTCGGCTCGGGCTCAAGGAACTGGCGAAGTGAGCACGTCCCCGCGCATCGTCACGCCGGAACGCCGCCATGAGGATGCCGGCGACACCGCGCTGCGTCCGCAACTGCTGTCGGAGTTCGTCGGGCAGGCGCAGGCGCGCGCCAATCTGTCCATCTTCATCGAGGCCGCGCGCAAGCGCGGCGAGGCGCTCGACCACGTGCTGTTCGTCGGCCCGCCGGGGCTGGGCAAGACCACGCTGGCGCAGATCGTGGCGCGCGAGCTCGGCGTCGGCTTCCGCGCCACCTCCGGCCCCGTGATCGCCAAGGCAGGCGATCTCGCGGCACTTCTCACCAATCTCGAAGAGCGTGACGTGCTCTTCATCGACGAAATCCACCGGCTCAGTCCCGCGGTCGAGGAAGTGCTCTATCCCGCGATGGAGGATTTCCAGCTCGACCTGATCATCGGCGAGGGGCCGGCGGCGCGCTCGGTCAAGATCGAGCTGGCAAAATTCACTCTGGTCGGCGCCACCACGCGCGCGGGGCTGCTCACCAATCCCTTGCGCGATCGCTTCGGCATTCCGGTGCGGCTGAATTTCTACACCGAGGAGGAACTGGAGAAGATCGTCACCCGCGGCGCCCGCGTGCTCAAGATCGGTGTGACCGCGGATGGCGCCAACGAGATTGCGCGCCGTGCGCGCGGTACGCCGCGCATCGCCGGCCGCCTGCTGCGGCGGGTGCGCGATTTCGCCTCTGCCGCCGACGCGGAATCGATCGACCGCAAGATCGCCGATCATGCGCTGAGCGCGCTGGAGGTTGACGCCGCCGGTCTCGATGCGATGGACCGCCGCTACCTCACGACGATCGCGATGAACTATGGCGGTGGCCCGGTCGGCGTCGAGACGCTTGCCGCTGCGTTGTCGGAGCCGCGCGATGCCATCGAGGACATCATCGAGCCGTTCCTGATCCAGTGCGGCTATCTGCAGCGCACGCCGCGCGGACGGCTGCTCACCTCTCACGCCTTCCGTCACCTCGGTCTCGCCGAGCCCGCGCGCGATCCCTCGCAGTTCGGACTGTTCGGCAACGGCGAGAACGATGACTAAAGGTTAATGCGGCGTGCTGAAAAGTTGCACAGGCGCACCCGATTTCCGCTGCAATCGAAATCCAGTAAGGATGGGCATCACCAGCGCTCGTCCTCATGATCTCACGTCGCACATTTCTCAAGTTCACGGCCGGTCTCGGCGCGCTCAGTGCCTCGACCGCGGCCTATGGTTTCGGCGTCGAGCCGCTGCTGCGGCTGCGCGTGACGCGCTATGACGTCTCGCCGCGCGGCTGGCCCGCGGGGCTTGATCTCAAAATCGCGGCCATCGCCGACCTTCACGCCTGCGATCCCTGGATGTCGCTCGACCACATCGCCGCGATCGTGGCACGCACCAACGCGCTCGATGCCGACATCGTCGTTCTGCTTGGCGACTACGTCGCGGGCCATCGCCATGTCAGGCGGCAAATCCCGGCGGAGGAATGGGCAGCGGTGCTGGCCGGCTTGCGCGCGCCGCTCGGCGTGCACGCGATCCTCGGCAATCACGACTATTGGGACGACAAGGCCGTGCAGCGAAGCGGGCAGGGCAACACGATGGCGCGCCGCGCGCTCGAGGCCGCCGGCATTCCCGTCTACGAGAACGACGCCGTGCGGCTCACGAAGAACAACCGACCGTTCTGGCTCGCCGGCCTCGGCGATCAGCTCGCCTACCTTCCGGCGCGGCACTTCAGGCCCGTGCACCGCGTCGGTGTCGACGATCTCGGCGCCACCCTCGCGAAAGTCACCGACAGCGCGCCGGTGATTTTGCTGGCCCATGAGCCGGATGTCGCCGGACGCGTGCCGCCGCGCGTCGCACTGCAGTTGTCCGGGCACACCCATGGCGGCCAGATTCGCCTACTCGGCTGGTCGCCGGTGGTGCCCTCGCGCTATGGCAATCGGCTGGCCTACGGCCACGCCAAATTCAATTGCGACGTCATCGTGTCCGGCGGCCTCGGCTGCAGCATCATGCCGTTCCGCTTCGGCGTGCCGCCCGAAATCGTACTGGTGACGCTGGGCGCGGCGCCTGCGGTGGCCTGACCAAAGCTTGCGCGGACGTTGCCTCGCGTGCTGTGCTTCCGGTTTCATCCATGATAAGATGCAAACATGAGTACAGCCGTTGAAAAGGCCGTCGAGGCTCTCGAATTATTGCCCGAGGAAATGCAGGAGTCGGCAGCCGACTATCTGCTTTCGCAGGCGAAGAAATTTCGTGCGCTCAAGGATGCGATTGACGAGGGTCTGGCGGATGTGAGCGCAGGGCGCGTGGTGCCTTGGGATTTGGACGAATTCCTCAAACAAGCTCGGGCTCAGACGAAACGATAGGGGCGATCTTGAGGGTCGACGTTTCGCATCGCGCCCGTTCCGACATTTTCGATATCCATTCGTACATCTCCGGGCATAGTCCGGCCGCAGCAGACAGGATGCTGGTTCCGCCTTTCGCAACGGTTCGATGAATTGCGCGAATTTCCATTGCTAGGTCGGGATCGAAGCGAGCTTGGCCCATCCCTCCGGGGGCTTTTGATCGACGGCTATATCGCGTTCTACATCGTTGAGGCAGAGCGCATCGTGATCGTTCGCGTTATTGATGGTCGCAGAGACATCGAACGAGAGATATCGAAATGATCGCTTCCCTCGACGGCGAAATCCGTGACGGCCGGCATCACATGCAGGTCCGCGTCTACTATGAGGACACGGATTTCTCCGGCATCGTCTATCACGCCAATTATCTGCGCTTCATGGAGCGCGGGCGCACCAACCATTTGCGGCTGATGGGCGCAGAGCAGCATGCGCTGTTCGCGGAAGCCGTGACCGAGACGCCGGGCTTTGCCTTCGTGGTGCGCTCGATGACGCTCGATTTCCTCAAGCCCGCGCGGATGGACGACGTGCTCGAAATCGTGACCTGGCCGGTCGCGGTGAAGGGCGCCTCGATCGTACTGGCGCAGGAAGTCCGCCGCGGCGACAATGTGCTGGTGAAAGCCGAGGTTCGGGTGGCCTTCATCAGCGAGGGCAGGGCGCAGCCGATCCCGAAGGCGATCCGCGCGCTGATGAAAGCCGATCAGGTTTAGCTATCGGGCGATCGGATCTGGCCACTCGACTGAGTGAGGCGCGGCGCTAGAGTAGCGGTCCCGTTCACGTTCGAGGCCGTCATGTCCCGTCCGCCATTTCCGCCGTTCACCCGAGAGACCGCCGCCCAGAAAGCCCGCATGGCAGAGGATGCCTGGAACTCGCGCGATGCCGAGCGCGTGTCGCTCGCCTATACCGAGGACAGCCGCTGGCGCAATCGTTCGGAGTTCTTCGAAGGCCGCGCGGCGATCGTCACCTTCCTCAAGCGCAAATGGACGATCGAGCTCGACTATCGCCTGATCAAGGATCTCTGGGCGTTCGACAACAATCGCATCGCGGTGCGCTTCCAGTACGAGTGGCACGATGCGAGCGGCCAGTGGCATCGCTCCTACGGCAACGAGCAATGGGAATTCGATGCGCAAGGCCTGATGCGACGGCGCGAGGCCTCGATCAACGACATCGAGATCGCCGAGAAGGATCGCCGCTTTCATTGGCCGGCGCCCGGTCCACGGCCTGCAGATGTGCCGGGCTTGGGGGAGAGTCCGTTTTAGAAAGTCGTATTTGCGTTCCCCGGATGCTGCGCAGCACGAAAAGCGCGTTCACGCGCGTCTTTAACGCGCTATGGTGATGCGCTGCTGATCCGGGGTCCATAGCGCAGAAGAATGGGTCCCGGATCTGCGGTGCACCGTGAAGACACGCTGCACCGCGTCCGGGACACGAGGCTTGGCTTAAGCCGCCGCCTTGTGGCGCGCCAGCTCGGCCTTGTAGAGCTCGAATTCCTCGGCCAGCGCCTTCGCGATCGCCGGACGTTTCTTCATCCGCTCCAGATAATCCTTCACCGCCGGATATTTCGCGAAGTCGATCATCGGCGTCGCGATGCTCCAGTTCAGCACGGTGGCGAGATAGGCGTCGGCCACGCTGAAATGATCGAGCAGGAATTCGCGGCCCTGCAAATATTTGTCGAGGTAATCGAGCCGCGAGAGATATTTTTGCAGCGTGTAGGACTTCACCTCGGCCGGCGCGTCCTTGCTCAAGAGCGGCACGAACAGTCCCTTGTGCAGCTCGGTGCCGACAAAGCAGAGCCATTGATGCAGCCGGCTGCGTTCGGTGCCGTCGCTGGCCGAGATGCCGGCCTTCGGGAAGCGATCGGCGACATATTGCAGGATCGCCGCATTCTCGGTCAGCACGGTGCCGTCGTCGGTGCGCAGCGCCGGCACCAGGCCGAGCGGATTGACCTTGCGAAAATCGGAGCCATCCTTCTGGACCACCTTGGTCCTGGGATCGACTTCGACATAGGCGGCGTCGGCGGCGGCCTCATACAACGCGATCCGGGTCGCCATCGAGCAGGCGAGCGGGGAGAAATACAGATCCATGGGTGCCTCCTTGGCGGTTTGACCCGAGCGATGGCGCCCGAGTTGATTTTCATACTGTTTCGCATAATATAAAGCCGGTCAAGGAATTTATTGCGAAATGGTACAAAAAAAGAAACCGCCACCTGCTGGCAAGTCCGTCGACGAGCCAAAGCGGCGCGGGCGGCCGCGCGCCTATCAGCCCGATGTTGCGCTCGGCAAGGCACTCGACCTGTTCCGCAAGGGCGGCTTCGCCGCGACCTCGCTGGACGATCTCTCGACCGCCACCGGCATGAACCGTCCGAGCCTCTATGGCGCGTTCGGCGACAAGCGCGAGCTCTACATCAAGAGCTATCAGCGCTATCGCGACGACGCGCGCGCTGCGATGATCGAAATCTTTCGCGACGAGATGCCGGTCCGCAAACGGCTGCAGCGCATCTACGCCATCGCGCTCGACATTTATCTCGAAGGCGAAAGTCCGCGCGGCTGCTTCACGGTGATGACGGCGGCCTCCGAAGCGGTGGCCGATCCCGGTATCCGCGCCATGGTGCTGGAAGGATTCGTCGAACTCGACAGGGCGTTCGCATCCTGTTTTCGTATGGCGAAAGAAAAGGGCGAGATCGCAGCCACGGCGGATCCGCTCGTGCTGGCGCAACTGGCATCCGCCACGCTGCATACGGTCGCGATCCGCGCACGGGCCGGCGTGCCGCGCAAGGAACTGGAGGCGATCGTCAAGGGTGCGCTCGACGTGATGCTGGACGCGAAAAACTAATAGCCCCGCGTGCGGTCGACGACGTTGTCGAGCGCGCCGCCGGCTTCGAAGCGTTCGATTTGCCGCGCCACATATTTCGAGATCTCGTCGGGATCGGTGTCGGCCGCATTGTGCGGCGTCAGCACGACTTTCGGATGGGTCCAGAACAGACTGTCCTGCGGCAGCGGCTCCTGCGCGTAGACATCGAGTGAGGCGGCGCCAAGCGTGCCATCGTCGAGACAGGCAACGATGTCGGCCTCGTTCTGCAGGCCGCCGCGGCCGGCATTGATCAGCACGGGCGCGCCGAGCGGGCTGTTGCGATTGAGTTTGCCGAACAGATCGCGATTGAGGACGTGCCGCGTGTCTGATGTCAGCGGCAGCAGGCAGACCAGGATGCCCGTTCGCTTGAGAAACGCGTCGAGCTGCTCGGCTCCGGCAAAACACTCGACGCCGTCGATCTGCTTCCTGCTGCGGCTCCAGCCCACGACCTTGAAGCCGATACGGCGCAGGACGTCGGCGGCATTGGCGCCGAGCACGCCCAATCCCATCATGCCGACGGTGACGGCGTTCGCCGGCCACTGATATCTGGGAGCCCAGCGTTTCACTTGCTGCGACTCGCGCAGATACAGCTCCTGGCGGTGATGCATCAGCACATGGAGGGCGACATATTCGGCCATGCGGTCGGTGAGATCGTCGACGGAGACGCGGACCAGCGGCACGTCCGGCAGGGTGTTGTCCGCCATCAGCGCATCGACGCCGGCGCCGAGATTGAAAATCACTTTCAGGTTCGGGAATGCTGCGAGTTCTCCCGGAACCGGCTTCCAGACCGCGGCATAGTGCACCTCGGCCGGATCAAATCCCGGAGCCGGCATTTGAACGATCCGCCGGTCGCCGCAGACCTCGTTGAATCTGGTATTCCAGCGCTCCGGCGACCAATTGTCGGTTCCGCCATGGATCAACAGCGCCAGCGCGCCCTTACTCATTGTCTTTGCCCCAAATCCCTGCGTGACCTCGACCACATAACAAATCACAGAGCGGGTCTAGTCTCCCTTCATCAAGCAAGGAGACACAACATGCGCAAACTGGCCCTGATCACCGCCCTGTTACTGGCGTCCGCTTCCGCCCATGCCGGCCAGAGCCGCGATCTCATACTCGCCGCCAACGACACGCCGGCCGCGACCGATACCGCCGCGCCGCTTTCTCCGGCCGCACCTGCTGCCACGACCGATGCGCCGAAGCCACAGGCCGACGCCGCGCCGGCCAAGCCCGCCGCCGCCAAGCCGGCCAAGCGCGCCTCCGGCCACAGCTATCAGGGCGACGAAGCGAAGGCCCGCAACATCGCCGCCCGCTACGGCGTGTACTGGTAATTCCTGACTTTCCGGATCGCGGCGATGTCCTTTGTTCGCCGCGGTCCAAGGCCCCCTGTGAGGGAAAGTCGTCCATGAAAACGATCAAGAATATCTTCTTCATCGTCTGCGTCTGCGGTCTCTGTTCGAAGGTCGTGATGCACACTTACCGGCATTTTCAGCCGCCGCCCGTCACGATCGTCGGCCCTTGAGCGGAACTCGCGCTCAAATTTATTGACCGCCCGCTGTCGGCACGGGACAACCCGGTTCGTCATTCTGATGAACGGGGACCCGCTCTAATGCTTTACGCCATCCTTTGCTACAACGATGAGGACTTCGTCGGCTCCTGGAGCAAGGAGCAGGACGCCGAGGTCATGAAGAAACTCGCCGTGGTGCAGGACAAGCTTGCAAAGCAGGGCCGGCTTGGTCCGGTGGCACGGCTGCTGCCGACCACCTCCGCCACGACGCTCCGCAAGGAAAATCCGCCGCTGGTGCTGGACGGTCCCTACGCCGAGACCAAGGAGCAGCTGCTCGGCTTCTACCTGATCGATTGCAACAATCTCGACGAGGCGCTCGACGTCGCGCGCGATCTCGGCGCGGCCAATCCTGGCGGCGCCTATGAGATCCGTCCGGTCGGCATGTTCGCGCCCGGCGCAGTTGTGAAATGACCGATACCGCCTGGATCGATACCGCGCTGACTTCGGCGCGTCCCCAGGCGGTCGGTGCGTTGCTGCGTTATTTTCGCAATCTCGATACCGCCGAGGAAGCGTTTCAGAACGCGTCCTTGCGGGCGCTGAAGACCTGGCCGCAGAACGGCCCGCCGCGCGATGCCGCGGCCTGGCTGATCATGGTCGGGCGTAATGCAGGGATCGACGAGGTGCGACGCAATCGCCGGCAGCAGCCGCTGCCGGAAGACGACCGCGCCATCTCCGATCTCGGTGACGCCGAAGCGGAGATTGCCGAGCGGCTCGACGGCACGCAATACCGCGACGACATTCTGCGACTGCTGTTCATTTGTTGCCATCCTGATTTGCCGGCGACGCAGCAGATCGCGCTGGCGCTGCGCATCGTCTCCGGCCTTTCGGTGAAACAGATCGCGCGGGCGTTTCTCGTGAGCGAAGCCGCGATGGAGCAGCGCATCACGCGGGCCAAGGGACGCGTTGCCGAGGCCGATGTGCCGTTCGAAACACCGGGCGCGGTGGAGCGCGCCGAGCGGCTCGCGGCGGTGGCCGCGATGATCTATCTCATCTTCAATGAAGGCTATTCGGCTGGTGGGGATACCGCCGAAATCCGCAAACCGCTGTGTGAGGAGGCGATCCGGCTGGCGCGGCTGTTGCTCCGGCTGTTCCAGAGCGAGCCGGAGATCATGGGTTTGACGGCGCTGTTGCTGTTGCAGCATGCACGCAGCGAGGCGCGGTTCGACAAAGACGGCGCGCTGATCCTGCTCGACGATCAGGATCGCTCCAAGTGGAATCAGAAGCTGATCGCGGAAGGTCTCGCGCTGATCGACAAGGCGGTGCGGCATCGCGCCAGCGGACCCTATCAGATCCAGGCCGCGATCGCGGCGCTGCATTCCCGCGCGGCGAAGCCCGAAGACACGGATTGGAAGCAGATCGACCTGCTCTATGGAGCGCTTGAACTCATGCAGCCGTCGCCGGTGATCACGCTTAATCGCGCGGTCGCGGTGTCGAAGGTGAGGGGAGCGGAGGCCGCGCTCGAAATGATCGAGCCGTTGGCGCCGCGGTTGTCGAACTATTTCCATTTCTTCGGCGTGCGCGGCGCGTTCCTGATGCAGCTCGGCCGCAATGAGGAGGCGCGCGTCGCTTTCGACCGCGCCATCGCGCTGGCGAATACCTCAGCGGAAGCCGCGCATATCCGGATGCATCTGGATCAATTGATGCGCGACAGCCAGCCGGCCAAAATCCCAAAAAAATGATCGCCGCCTGTCGGGTTGGTTCTCCTCCGTTCGTCTATTGGGCAGACAAACGGATTCTTGGGGAGCCAATCATGTCAACCTATGTCATGGAGCAGGCGGTATCGCTCAGAACGCACTTGTTATCGCGCGCGCCCGGCGCGATCAGTGTGTTCACGACTATTCCGCCGAGCTCGATCGTTGGCGCGATGCTGTGGGCGGGCTATCTCGGTCATATCGTCGTCGCGCATCTCAATATACTGCAGGCCTGAAGGAGCCATTGATGTTCGAGACCATTGTCATCATCGCGATCGTGCTGGCGGTTGTCATTGCCGCCGTGCTGATCCTTGCCGCCACCAAGCCGGATAGTTTCAGCGTACAGCGTGGGACTGTCATCAACGCGCCGGCCGACAAAGTCTTTCCGCTGATCGCGGATTTTCACGAGTGGCGGAAATGGTCGCCGTGGGAAGACCGCGATCCCACGTTGAAGCGGACCTATGGCGGCGCCGAGCGCGGCAAGGGGGCGGTCTATGCCTGGGAGGGCAACAAGAACGTCGGTTCCGGCCGCATGGAAATCCTCGAGGCCAATTCGCCGTCGCAGGTGAAGATCAAGCTCGACTTCCTGAAACCCTTCGAAGCGCACAACATCGCCGAGTTCACAATGCTGCCGCAGGGCAATGCGACAAACCTGAACTGGGTAATGAGCGGGCCCGCGCCCTTCATGTCGAAGGTGATGCAGGTGTTCATGAGCTTCGACAAAATGATCGGCAAGGATTTCGAGTCCGGCCTCGCCAAAATCAAATCAACTGCGGAAAAATAGTCTCAGTGAGGAACAAGCGATGATCACGCCCTATCTGAATTTCAGCGGCAAATGCGAGGCCGCGTTCAAATATTACGAGAAGCACCTCGGCGGCAAGACCGACATGATGATGCGCTATGGCGACGCGCCGCCCGAAATGGCGGGACCGCCGGAACACAAGAATTACGTGATGCATGCCCACATGACGATCGATGGCGCCCACATCATGGGCGCCGATGCGCCGCCTGAGCGTTTCCAGAAACCAGTGGGATTTTCGGTGTCGCTGACGGTCACGGATATCGCCGAGGCCGAGCGCAAGTTCAAGGCGCTGAAAGAGGGCGGCACCGAGATCATGCCGTTCGGCAAGACCTTCTTCGCCAAAGGTTTCGGCATGTGCCGCGATCAGTTCGACATCCCCTGGATGGTGAACTGCCCGGCGGAAGGAATGTAAGAATTACCGGCACGGCCTGTACATCGCGGTCAGCTCACGGCCGCGCAGCAGCAATAGCCGCGACGTCAATCCGCCGCGGCGGACGATCCAGTCCCGCACCGGGCCGGGATAGGCCTGCAGAACCAGCTTGGACGCTGCCGGCTCGTCATAGAGCCGGCCGCGACGGTCCATCGAACGCGCGGCATGGAAGCCGAACACCGCTCGCCGCGTCACGCAGATGCGCTCACTCGGCACCATGCTCACCACCAGCGTGCAGGCCGACAGGCACGGCCCGTCGATCACCACGCGCTCGCCGGAATTGCGCACCTTCTCGAACAGATCGATGAACGGACCGACCTGGCCGCCTGGGCTCGCAAGGATACGCACTTCGGCACGCGCGAGCATGGTCGCGAAGAACCACAATGCGACTGCGAGCAGCAGGGTGAAGACGATACGCAGCACGCTCATCTGTCCGTCATCCGTTTCGCCGCTGGCCACGCAACGTCGGAAGCCCGATGCCCGCCGCGTCGAAACCGCCGTCGACCGCGAGCACCTGGCCGGTGATGTAGCTTGCGCGCTCGCTGCTCAAGAAGAAGATGGCTTCCGCCAGCTCCTCTTCAAGACCGTAACGATTGAGCGGTATGGCATCGTGATAATCGGCACGGATTTCCGGCGTATGTACGGCCTTGGCCATGGCGGTGTCGACCGGGCCGGGCGCGACCGCGTTGACGCGGATGCCTGACGATGCCAGTTCCACCGCGAGCTGCTTGGTGAGATGGGCGAGCCCTGCCTTGCTCGTGCCATAGGCCGAACGCAAGGTGGACGCCCGCACCGCCGAGATCGAGGTGATGTTGACGATCGTGCCGCCGCCATGTTCGCGCATCAGCGGGACGGCGGCTTTGGTGCACAGGAACGGCCCGGTGAGGTTGACCGCGAGCACGCGGCTCCAGTCCTCATCGGAGGTATCCATCACGGATGCGAACACCGCCACCCCGGCATTGTTGACGAGCGCGTCGAGCCGGCCGAAGCGTTCTGCGACGCTGTTCATGCTCGCGGCAACCTGCCTTGCATCCGACACATCGCAGACGAGCGTCAGCGTCAAATCCGGATTGGCGAGCAAGGTGACCGCGGCCTTCAAGGTCGCGGCGTCGATGTCGAGCAGCGCCACGCGCCATCCCTCGGCCAGGAATCGCTTCGCGGTCGCAAGCCCAATGCCGCGTGCGGCACCGGTAACGAGGGCGACTTTTGCGGTAGCATCGGGCATCGACTGTCCATCACGATTTTGCGCCGCATATTGGCAGGGCGGCCTCGTGTCTGCTTAGCTCGCCAATGAGGTGAGCGAAAGGTTCGATTCCCATGCAAATCAGCGATCCCGATGAGAGGCCGCCGGAGCAGTGGCGCGAGGGTGTGCAAACCCGCATGGTGATCTCGGCCGCGAACGGCGCCACGCAGCTCTGTGTGTTCGAGCAGTGGGTCGCGCCCGGCATGGGCGCGCCAACCCACTCGCATCCGGTCGAGGAGCTCCTGACGGTGCGCGAGGGCGAAGCGGAAATGTGGCTCGGCGAGGCGCGCACACTCGTTCGCGCAGGCCAGTCCCTGGTCGTGCCGGCCGGCCGCCTGCATGGCTTCCGCAATGCCGGGACCGGCACGCTGCATATTCATGCGATCCTGGCTTCACCGATCTTCGAGGCCACACCGGAAGGCGCGAGCGAAGCGACGCGGCGCTGGACCACCGCGTAATCGCCAACCCGATGTCGGAATCGGCGCAGCTGGTTCGTCTTTGTTGGAGAAGCCTGCCGCAATCATGGAGTTTTCATGTCGCTGACCTTGCATTTCCATCCGCTGTCGTCGTTTTGCTGGAAGGCGCTGATCGCACTCTATGAGAACGACACGGCATTTGCCGCCAACGAGGTCGATCTCGGTAATCCGGCCGAACGCGAGGCATTGCTGAAGCTGTCGCCGATCGGCCGCTTTCCGGTGCTGGAGGACACGACGCGAGGCGAAATCGTTCCGGAATCGACCGTCATCATCGAATATCTCGACCGTCATTATCGCGGCCGAACCCGATTTATTCCGACTGACGCGGAAGCTGCGCTGCAAACGCGGCTGCGCGACCGCTTCGTCGATCTCTATCTTCATTTGCAAATGCAGAAGGTCATAGGTGATCGGTTGCGCCCCTCGGGCGGTCAAGATCCGCATGGCGTGGAGCAGGCCAAAGCGCAGATCCGCAAGTCCTACGACATTTTCAAATCGCAATTAAGCGGCAGCGAATGGGCCATGAGCGCCGATTTCGGTCTCGTCGACTGCGCGGCCGCGCCCTCGCTGTTTTATTGCAGCAGCTTTGAGTCCTTCGGAGAGCGCCGGAAGCTCAGCGCTTATTTCGAGCGTCTGAAGGCGCGGCCCTCGGTCGCACGCGTGCTGAAAGAGGCGGAGCCGTATTTCGCCATGTTTCCGAAGGAATGACGTTTCCGCAAGAGACGATGACCTCCGAAATAATCTCGCCAGTCATGTCGGTGCCGTAAAAGCCCAATCGTCTTATCAATGAGTGCCGGCGAGACCGCGCCTGAGATCGAACGGAGAGGAATAATGCGTTTCATGATGCTGATGATCCCCCGGGGCTACGAGGCGGCGGCGCCCGGCACCATGCCGCCGGCGGACGCCGTCGCGGCGATGATGAAATACAACGAGGCGCTGAAGGAGGCCGGCGTGCTGATCACGCTGGAGGGCTTGCATCCGCCGTCGATGGGCGCGCGTGTCTCATTCGCAGGCGGCAAGCCGGTCGTGACGGATGGGCCCTTCACCGAAGCCAAGGAAGTGCTGGGTGGCTACTGGATGATCGATGTGAAGTCGCGCGAGGAGGCGATCGAATGGGCCAGCAAGTGCCCGGCCTCCAACAACGAGATCATCGAGATTCGTCAGGTGCAGGAGATGGCGGATTTCCCGCCTGACGTTCAACAGGCCGCCGCCGGCTTTGCCGAGCTGCACGGCCGCAAGAACTGATCAACGAGCGACAGCAAGGAGAACATGATGACCGATACTTATCTCGCCGTTTTCGTCGGCAGCAAGAACAGCGCGAAGTTCGCAGCGTGGAATGCGCTGTCCGAGACCGAGCGCAAGGCCAAGGAGCAGCAGGGCATGGCCGCCTGGAAGGCGTGGGTGGAGAAGCACCAGTCTTCGCTCGCCCAGATGGGCGGACCGCTCGGCAAGACCAAGCGCGTCGGTAGCGGTGGTATTGCCGATTACAGCAACGAGCTCGGCGCCTTCACCGTGGTTCGCGCCGCCTCGCACGAGGCGGCCGCAAAGATGTTCGAGAACCATCCGCATTTTGCGATCTTCCCCGGCGAAGCCGTGGAGATCATGCCGGTGCTGCCGATTCCGGGCGGTTAACGATTCCCTGCGGCGGCCGCGCGGTTCATTCACATGAATGCCGCGCTGGCCGCCACGCGGAACCTCCACTAGTGACCTTTGCGAACGGCTCATGTAAAAGCCGTTCACATGAGTTGGCGCAAGGACCAGCGCCGCGCCGAGCGCGGCTATCATCACGGCAATCTCCGCGAGGCGCTGCTGCAGGCGGCGCTCGACCTGATCGCTCAGAAGGGCGCGGCCGGTTTCACCTTTGCCGATGCCGCGCGCATGGCGGGCGTCAGTCCGGCCGCACCCTATCGCCATTTCCGCGACCGCGACGAGTTGCTGGCGTCGATTGCGCTACGCGGCTTCGAGCAGTTCGAGGCAGCGCTCACGGCAGCCTGGGACGACGGACGGCCCGACACCGTCACGGCGTTCGAGCGTGTCGGCAAGGCCTATCTCGCCTTTGCCCGCGAGGAGCCCGCGTCCTATTCGGCGATGTTCGAATCGGGTCTGCCGGCCGATGCAAACCCTGCGCTGATGGCTGCAGGCGAGCGCGCATTCGGCATCATTCGCGCCGCCGCCGAGCGTCTTGCCGCGCTGGCGCCGCCGGGCATGCCGCGTCCGCCGGCGATGATGATAGCGCTGCACATCTGGTCGATGTCGCATGGCGTGGCGTCGTTGTTTGCGCGTGGCGATGCGGCGCGGCGCAAGCTGCCGATGTCGGCGGATGAGTTGCTGGAAGCGGAAGTGCTGATCTATCTGCGCGGCCTCGGCTTCCCGACCGAGCGCCGTTCTGAGTCGAATACGCAGCCCGAAGAGAAGGCCGGCCCTTGGGGCAAGCCGAAATAAAATTCCAAAAATAATTGGGAAGAAGCCCCCTCCGGTCTGCTTGACAAAAATCCGGGTTGAGCTACCTATGTAAATGTTATTTACATTCACAACGGCGTGATGCCGTATGGAGAGGGAAATGGCCTACACCGCAGACGTCAATCGTTGGCGCGGCCCCGTGGAAGAACCCTATCGCCCACACATGTTGCACACCCCATGGCATCCCGGCTGGATCGCCGTGACCATCCTCGGCTTCCTGATCTGGTGGCCGATCGGACTAGCCCTTCTCTTTTTCACACTCGGGAGCAGACGCATGAGTTGCTGGAGCCACCAGGATCGCTGGCAGAACAAGATGGAACGGATGCAGTGGAAGATGGAGCGGATGAAGGGCCGCATGGAGCGTCACGGCTTCGGTGGCTTCGGCTTCGGTCCGCCCTCCAGCGGCAACCGCGCCTTCGACGAATATCGTTCCGAGACGCTGCAGCGCCTCGAAGAAGAGCAGCAGGAGTTCAAGGATTTCCTCGGCCGCCTGCGTCACGCCAAGGACAAGGAAGAGTTCGACGCGTTCATGAGGGAGCATCGCGCCCGCCCGACGCCGCCGAATGAACCGCCGCCTCAGAGCTGAGCTTCCAGCGCTTCGCCTTTGCCATCAGGCCTAACGCCCCCAACCTCCTGACGGCATGAGCCGCCCGCTTGCGAGACCGCAGGCGGGCGGTTCGCCGTTCCGGTGCCGGCACCAGGAACTCGGCCGTTCCCAAGGCCTTGGCGGGCCGGCATTTCCCCTACCCAAAATCCCCTTTGGTAACCGGGTTTTAACCCTGATTAGCGTTTGGTTAGGGGCGTAAAGTCGCGCGAACAGCCCTCGTTTTGACATGTTGGCAGGGGAATGCAGGCCCAGGCTTCGGCGGGCCTCCCATGCGACCAAATCGGGCTCCTTCGTGCAGGCTTACCGCCCGCGCCGAACGCGCGGCCGTGGGACCTCGCAGCCGATCGCTCCGGGGATTTGGGACCATTGCGTTGAGGGGATTTTTCCAATGCCCGAGGGTGCATCGCTTCCGGCGATAGGCTCCGGAGTCTCGCTGTTCGATCTCGCCTGGCACGCAAGCTTCGTCGTGCAGATCGTGATGGTGGGACTTCTGTCGTGCTCGGTCTGGGTCTGGGCCATCGCGATCGACAAGATCTTCCTGTTTTCGCGCACGCGCCGCGCGATGGACCGCTTCGAGCAGGCCTTCTGGTCGGGTGAATCGATCGAGGAACTCTATCGCACGCTCGCGGCGAAACCGACGCAATCGATGGCGGCCTGTTTCGTCGCCGCGATGCGCGAGTGGAAGCGCTCCTTCGAGACGCAATCGCGCTCCTTCGCAGGCCTTCAGACGCGGATCGAGAAGGTAATGAACGTGTCGATCGCGCGCGAGGTGGAACGGCTGGAACGGCGTCTGCTGGTGCTCGCCACCGTCGGCTCCGCCGGTCCGTTTGTCGGGTTGTTTGGAACCGTCTGGGGCATCATGACGAGCTTCCAGTCGATCGCGGCCTCCAAAAACACCTCACTGGCGGTGGTCGCGCCGGGCATTGCGGAAGCCTTGTTTGCCACCGCAATCGGTCTCGTCGCCGCAATTCCGGCGACAATTTTCTACAACAAGTTCATCTCCGAGGTGAACCGGCAGGCCCAGCGGCTCGAGGGCTTCGCCGACGAATTTTCAGCCATTTTGTCGCGCCAGATCGACGAGCGGGCGTGAGGAACGTTATAGTATGAACGGACCGGTGAGCATCAGACCATGGCGATGAACGTAGCTGGTTCGTCTGCTGGCGGTGGCCGCCGCAGGGCGCGCAGGCCGGTAATGGCCGAGATCAACGTCACGCCGATGGTCGACGTGATGCTGGTGCTGTTGATCATCTTCATGGTGTCGGCGCCGCTCTTGACGGTTGGCGTGCCGCTCGACCTGCCGCAGACCCAGGCCAAGAGCCTCGACCAGGACAAAAACCCGCTGACGCTGTCGGTCAACCTGAAGGGGCAGGTGTATCTGAACGACACCGAAATTTCG
Source organism: uncultured Alphaproteobacteria bacterium (assembly GCA_963794775.1). Lineage (GTDB taxonomy): Bacteria > Pseudomonadota > Alphaproteobacteria > Rhizobiales > Xanthobacteraceae > Bradyrhizobium. Next base: position 52,872 of record CAWCGA010000041.1, read on the forward strand.
CTCGACGAGTTGGTGCCGAAGCTGAAGGCGATCACGGACGCCCGCGGCGGGATGGATGAACGCATCTTCGTGCGCGGCGACAAGAAGGTCGATTACGGCACGGTGATGAAGGTGATGGGACGGCTGTCGTCCGCCGGCTTCCGCCGGGTGGCGCTGGTGACGGAAGTGGATCAGGGGTAACCGCGAAGGTGAAGCTCAAGGTCGACAAGACAATCGTTGCGTCGGTCGCACTCCACGTCCTCGTGATCGGATGGGGGCTGATCACCTTTTCCACGCGCGCGCTCGAAGTCACGCCGGAGGCGTTGCCGGTCGACATCATCTCGTCTGCCGACCTCAGCAAGATGACCGCGGGGTTGAAGAACGGCGAGAAGGACAAGCCGAAGCCCTTGGTGGAGAAGGTCGCCGACGCCAAACCGGTGGATGACGCCGTCGGCAAGATCGATGACAAGAAGAAGGAAGTCGTGACGTCGACCTCGACGCCCGAACCGCCGCCGAAGCCGGTCGAGAAAAAGCCTGACGTCAAGCCGAAGGAAGAGCCGAAGCAGGTCGAGAAGAAACCAGAGCCGCCAAAGCCGGATCCGATTGCCGAAGCGCTGAAATCGGACGAGGCCAAGAAGCCGAAACCGAAGCTGGAAGCGAAAACCGCCCCGCCGCAGCCGCAAAAGCCGAAGGAGCGCCCATTCGATCAGTCGAAGATTGCGGCTTTGATCGACAAGCGCGATCCGACGCGGCAATCCATTACGGGTGCTGCGCTCAACCCGACGTCCTCGCTCGGCACTTCGACCGGAAATTCCGACACCAGGGTCGCGACCTGGATGGGCGCGTTCGTCAAGCGTATGCGGGAGTGTTTCAACTTCCCTTATAACGGTCAGGACGCAGATAAATTCCAGGCCGACATCGACATCCGGATGCGACTCGACGGTACGGTTGTAGCGGAACCAACGATCATCGCCGTTCGAGGGCCATCGACACCGGTTGCGACGGCAATGGCTGAGAACGCCAAAGGCGCAATTATCAAATGTCAGACGTACTCGTTCCTGCCGAAGGAGCAGTATGAAAGCTGGAAACTCATTCAGTTGACCTTCACTTTGGATGAACACTGAGTGCGAATGAAACCATCAACCGACAAGCAAGAACCGAGATGAGCAAATTTCCATTCGTCACCCGCCGCAGGTTCATGGTCGGCACCGGATCGGCCTTCGCCGTTCTTGGCAGTCGGTCAGCGTGGGCACAGGGCCGGTTGAAAGTTGAGCAAGGCGAATTCCAGCCGCTGCCGATCGCGATTCCCAATTTCGTGGCGGGTACGCCGCAGGATGCCCAGGTCGGCGCCGACGTCGCCGGCGTCATCACCAACAACCTCAAGCGCAGCGGACTTTTTGCTCCCATCGACCAAGCCGCCTTCATCGAGCGCATCACCAACATCGACGTCGCGCCGCAATTCCAGAACTGGAAAACCATCAACGCGCAGGATCTCGTCACCGGTCGCATGACGCGCCAGGGCGATGGCCGCCTGAAGGCCGAGTTCCGCCTGTGGGACGTTGCCACCCAACAGCAGGTCACCGGCGCACAGTATTTCACTGCGCCGGAATACTGGCGCCGCATCGCCCACATCATCTCCGACCAGATCTACGAGAAGCTGACCGGCGAGAAGGGCTATTTCGACAGCCGTGTCGTGTTCGTCGATGAGACCGGTCCGTCGGAGCGGCGCGTCAAGCGGCTCGCGCTGATGGATCAGGACGGCGCCAATGTGCGCTATCTGACGCGGGGCGCCGACCTCGTGCTGACGCCGCGTTTCTCGCCCTCGACCCAGGAAATCACCTACATGGAATTCGGGCAGGGCGACCCGAAGGTCTATCTCTACAACATCGAGACCGGCCAGCGTGAAATCGTCGGCAACTTCCCGGGCATGTCGTTCTCGCCGCGCTTCTCGCCGGACGGCCAGCGCATCATCATGAGCATGCAGCAGGGCGGCAACTCCAACCTGTTCGTGATGGACCTGCGCTCGAAATCGACCACGCGCCTGACCGATACGCCGGCGATCGATACCTCGCCGTCCTATGCGCCCGACGGCAGCCGCATCTGCTTCGAGTCCGACCGCGGCGGCAAGCCGCAGATTTATGTGATGCCGGCGGCCGGCGGCGCGGCGCAGCGCATCTCCTTCGGCGACGGCACCTACTCGACGCCGGTGTGGTCGCCGCGCGGCGACTACATCGCCTTCACCAAGCAGGGCGGCGGCCAGTTCGCCATCGGCATCATGAAGACCGACGGCTCCGGCGAACGCATCCTGACCTCCGGCTTCCACAATGAGGGGCCGACCTTCTCGCCGAATGGGCGGGTCCTGATGTTCTTCCGCGATCCCGGCGGCACCAGCGGACCTTCGCTGTTCACGGTCGATGTCTCCGGCCGCAACGAGCAGAAGGTGCCGACGCCGGGCTTCGCCTCCGACCCGGCGTGGTCGCCGCTTCTCTCCTGAAGGTTGTACAATCTCGGGGCTCATATAACTGCTGGCACCCGGCAAGGCTTGCCTAGCGTGCTGATTTGACGGGCGGATTTCTAACCGTGGACGCGAAAAACAACCTCCCGGTAACGATGTTCGCTCAGAAAGACTTCATCTGGGACCGGTAAGAGTACGCGGGCCGGAGAGGACCCGTACCCTGCCCATGCAGTTGGTCAACCAGAAGAAGCCAAGCGACCAGGAAGAGCTCGAGCCCGTACTTTACGCGCAGCTCGTCGATTCCATGTGCCAGAATTTCTGGCCGATGATGTTCGGCACGATCTGCACGTTCGCCGCCGCGCTGATGACGCTGGTGAGGACCGGTAACGATCTGCTGTGGCCGTGCGTGGTCCTGATCATCGGCATCGGCACCGCCCGCGCTTTCCAGATGCGCAAGCATGAGCGGCGCACCACCGTTCTGAGCTTCGAAGAGGCCAAGGCGTTCGAGCCGCGCTATGCGATCGGCTGCATCTCCTATGCGGCGGTGGTCGGCATCTGGGCGTTCATCACGATCTACGGCAGCGACGACGCGATCGCGCATATGATCGTGGTCGCGCTCACGATCGGCTACACCGCAGGCGGCGCGGCCCGCAATTATGGGCGGCCCTGGCTGCCGCAGCTTCACATCCTTTTCGCCTGCGCTCCGCTGGCGCTGGCGCTCGCGCTGCATGGCGGCGTCTACTACATCGGGCTCGCCATCCTGCTCGGGCTGTTCTTCATCGCGCTCAAGGGCATCAATCTCAGCCTGCACCAGATCTTCGTCAAGGCGCTGACCTCGAGCTTCCGCGAAGCGGCGCTGGCCGGACAGTTCGACACCGCGCTCAACAACATGCCGCACGGGCTGTGCATGTTCCGCGCCGACGGCCGGCTCGCGGTGATGAACCACCGCTTCAGCGAGATGATGGGCATGCCCGACGATTTCGTGGAGCGCGGCGTGTTCGCCTCCGACATCGTCGACGCCTGCGTCCTCGCGGGCGCGATCACGGCCGCCAGCGGCAGGATCATCCTCGCCGAGATCGAGGATTCGCAGGCGCGCGACGTCACCACGACCGATCCGGACCAGGCCCGCGACCGCTCGCTGTCGTGGAAGTTCCAGCCGATGGCCGGAGGCGGCGCCGTCGTGCTGGTGGAAGACATCACTGAGCGCCGCGCGGCCGAGGCCAAGATCAGCCATCTGGCGCGCTTCGACGAGCTGACCGAGCTGCCCAACCGGGTCAATTTCCGCGACGAGATCGAACGTCTGCTCAAGCTGGCTCACGGCGCCGACCAGCTTTCCGCACTGCTGTTCATCGATCTCGACCAGTTCAAGCAGGTCAACGACACGCTGGGTCATCCCTGCGGCGACCAGCTGCTCTGCGCGGTCGCCGAGCGACTGCGCGAGATGCTGCGGCCCGAGGATTTCGTGGCGCGGTTCGGCGGCGACGAGTTCGTCGTGTTCCAGCAGAACATCAAGTCGAACGAGGATGCCGCCGTGCTGGCGCGGCGCATCGTCGATCATTTGAGCGAGCGCTACAAGATCGATAATCATCTGGTCGAGATCGGCGCCAGCGTCGGCATCGCCATGACCTCGCCCGGCATTTCTGCCGACACGCTATTGAAGAACGCCGACATGGCGCTGTACCGCGCCAAGGCGGACGGCCGCGGTACCTTCTGCTTCTTCCGCGAGGAGCTTGCGCAGACGGTGGAGTCGCGCCGCATCCTCGAGCTCGATCTGCGCAAGGCGCTCGCCAACGAGGAATTCGAGCTGTTCTTCCAGCCGCTGGTCAACCTCAAGTCCGGCAAGATCACGACCTGCGAGGCGCTGCTGCGCTGGAACCACCCGGCGCGCGGCACCGTGTCGCCGGTCGACATCATTCCGGTTGCCGAGGACATGGGACTGATCGTCGACCTCGGCCGCTGGATCCTGCGCAAGGCCTGCATGGAGTGCATGAAGTGGCCGGAGGGCGTCAGCGTCGCCGTCAATTTCTCGCCGCAGCAGTTCCACCAGCGCGACGTGCTGAGCGAAGTGCGTTACGCGCTGGAAGTGTCGGGCCTGCCCGCCAACCGGCTCGAGATCGAGATCACCGAATCCTCGCTGTTGCACAACACGCAGCTCACCCATGATGCGCTGTCGCAGCTGCGCGCCATCGGCGTGCGGATTTCGCTGGACGATTTCGGCACCGGCTATTCGAGCCTGAGCTATCTGCATAACTTCCCGCTGCAGAAGGTGAAGATCGACCGCTCGTTCCTCGAAGGCATCGACAGCGATCGTCCGCTGACGCTGTTGCGCGGCGTGGCGCGGCTCTCCGCCGATCTCGGCATGTCGGTCGTGGTCGAAGGTGTCGAGACCAACGAGCAGCTGGAACTGATCTCGGCCGATGGAACCGTGACCGAGGCGCAGGGCTACCTCTTTAGTCGACCGGTTCCCGCGGTCCGCGTGCGCCAGCTCCTGAACGCCTCGCATGGCCGGCGCGTGCCGGAAGAGCAGTTGCATCTCGTTCCGGCGCGTTCGATCGCTTAAAAGCTGTCAAAAACCTTTCCGTGTAGAATCTAATTCTCTCCTTGCAGGTTGTACTCCGTAGCATTACGGTTGATTAACCCTAACGTTGCGATCTCTTTGCGCCTTCGTTAAGAACGTGTTAAGCGTTTCAGACTCGCGTTGGGGTTGCTCGGGCGTTTTATGGGTTATCGAATGGGGCCGGCCGCTGACGCTACCACTGCGGCCATGAGACGATCACTGAGCCTGCTGGAGCGGGTCGATTATCGTCTTGCGCAGACAGCGGCCGAGAAAGACGAAATCTATCATCTGCGCTATCGCGCCTACTCGCGCGAAGGCATGGTCAAGGAATCCGCCGAACGGCGCGTCACCGACCAGTTCGACGATCTGCCCAATACCTGGATCTTCGGCGTCCATCTGTTCGGCGAACTCTTCAGCTCGGTCCGGATCTGTTTGCTGAACGCGGAGTGGCGGCAATCCACCTCGGCGCATGTGTTCGGCGAAATCCTCAATGCCAAAACTCGATCGCGGCGAGGTCATGGTCGATCCCTCGCGTTTCGTGGCGGATCCCGACAAGGCCGGGCGGTTCCCGGAACTACCCTATCTCACGCTTCGGCTCGCCTATATGGCGTGCGAATATTTCAAGGCCGATCTTGGACTTGCGATCGTGCGCCCCGAGCATCAGGCGTTCTATCGCCGGGTGTTCCTGCATGAGACCATCGCCGAGCCGCGCCTGGTTCCGGGTCTCGCAAAACCGTTCGGACTGATGGCGGCGGATTTCCCCGCCCTGCATGAGCGGGTGTTCGAGCGTTATCCGATCATGCGCTCGACCGCCTTCGAACGGCGCATGCTGTTCGAAAGACCGGCCGACGGGCTGCCGGCGTCCGAGTTCGTGGCGGCAGCCGAGCCGACCATGGTCCCCCACACCTGAAGCCGCTGTTTGCGGCCCTATCGCTCACGATGGTGCTGCCGAAAGGTGACGCCGTCCAATTCCCTTGGGAAATCAGTCCCCAGCGGGCGGGGTAGGGCGGCTTGCCTTCACCGTCGCGCCACATTTACAAACCATTAACTATCGCGGTCGCTTTTCGCCGTTTCGCGGCATTTGAGGGGATTCTGCAACACCCCATCAAGGTTGACGGAACGTCTGCTTAACCATCGCCCTGTAGACCGGATGACAGTACCAAGACGAGAGCGTGGAGGCTCGGGAATGAAACATCAAAAGCGTATCCTCCAGGGATTGAAGCTGGCCGCGGTGCTCGCGGTCGCGCTCTCCATGGGCGCTTGCGCCAACAAGCAGGTCGGCACGGATGCGATGGCCAGCGCCGCCGTTCCGGGCAGCCAGCAGGATTTCGTCGTCAATGTCGGCGACCGCGTGTTTTTCGAAAGCGATCAGACCGATCTGACGCCGCAGGCGATGGCGACCCTGGAGAAGCAGGTGCAGTGGCTGCAGGCCTATCCGCGCTACGCCTTCACCATCGAAGGTCATGCGGATGAACGCGGCACCCGCGAATACAACATCGCGCTCGGCGCCCGTCGCGCCCAGTCGGTCCGCACCTACATGACCTCGAAAGGCATAGATGCGAGCCGCATGCGCACCATCTCCTACGGCAAGGAGCGCCCGGTCGCGGTCTGCAACGACATCTCGTGCTGGTCTCAGAACCGCCGCGCAGTGACGGTCCTGAACGCGAGCTCTTAAAGCTCGGCGCGCACCATCAAGATTTCTCCGGCGCCCTAACGGGCGCCGGTTTCATTTTGGCCGCATGATGAAGTCGCGGATCACGGCAAACGCCCGCTCGGGCGCGTCGGGGACCACCGCGTGTCTGCAGTCGGCGAACCGCTCGAATTGCACAAGGTGCGGCGGCAGCGCCGCTGCGATGTCGGCCTGGCTCTCGATCGGGTGGATCGGGTCATCTTCGCCGCCCAGCACCAGCGTCGGACAGCGGATACGACCGAGCCCTGCCAGCATGTTGAAGGACTGGCTCTCGCCGCCGGGCTTGCTGAACCAGCGCAACACCTCGGGCCGGCTGACCGCGCGTCGCGCAGCGTCCGGATCGCGCGGAATGCGCGTGTAATGCGGCATCGCAAGCCGGCGCCATGCATCGAGCCAGGCTTGGTCCGGCTGGCCGCGGACTTCCAGGAAACGCCGGCGCGCCAGCGCGCCGACTTCAGGCCCACCAAAGCGCTCGAACAGCTCAACGCGCCGCTCCGGCCAGGAACCGCCGACCGCCTCGGTGCTGATCAGAACGAGTTTCGAAGGATGATCCGGGTGGCGCGTCGCATAGGACATCGCGACCATGCCGCCGAACGAGGCCCCCAGCACGATCGGATTCACGATGCCGAGCGTGTCGCAGAAGGCGCGCACGTCGTCGCCCCATTGCGCGAGCGTCCAGCTTTCCCGCGGGCCGTCCTCGCTGCGGCCGTTGCCGCGATGATCGAGGTAGATGATCTGGGCGATGTCCGACAAAGCCGAGTAGGCCGGCCGGTAAATCGAATGATCGGCGCCGGGACCGCCATGCAGTAGCAGCAGTGTCGGCCTTTCGCGCAGGGGCCCGTCGGGCACGAGCTTCGTGCCCTCGACATCGAAGAACAGCCGTACCCCGTTCACCGACACGTGCATGGACCTGCGCCCTTCATTTTGATGAATGGTCCGAATCGAAAGGTGACTTGCTTGTTTCGAAGCTGGCACTAAACCATACCGCCTGAAAGGGCCCCGGATTCGGCGGCACTAGTCACAATTCCGGCGCACTCCCGCTCATTGTGAATTCGGTTTGTCGATCGCGACGTCAGGGCAAAATGTCATCCAGATTCCATAACCTTTTCGGTGCGGCGGCGCTTGCCGCGCTCGTCGTCCTTCCCGCGCAAGCGCTCGCCCAATCGGATGACGCGGATGCCGAGATGCGCATCCAGCGGCTGGAGAACCAGCTGCGGCAACTCACCGGCCAGAACGAGGAACTGCAATACCGTAACCGCCAGCTCGAGGAGCGGCTGCGCCAGCTTGGCGCTGGCGCACCGGCGCCGGGCGCGGCTCAGCCGAGTGTCGCCGCGGTGCCTCCAGCGCAAACCGGCCCGTCCTACGGCCAGCCGCCGGCCCAACAACAAGGCTCGGGTTACGGCCAGCAACCGCAGGGCGGTTACCCGCCTCCGCAACAGGGCTATCCGCAGCAGCAACAAGCGAGCCCCGCGCCGGTCGCCCAGGAGCCGCCGGGCCCGCGCGGTGGCCGCCGCGATGCCTTCGATCCCAACCAGAACCCGAACGCCCCCGGCGCACCCAAGGCGCTTGGCGGTGGACAGATGCCCATGCCGGCGGAGGCCTCCGTCGGGCCGCCCGGCGGGCGTAATCCCGGCGAGCCGCTCGAACTGCCGGGCGCGCGCTATCAGCAGCAGGGCACAGCGCCGTCGCAACAGGCGGCCGTGCCGCCGGCAGGCAACCCGCAGGCCGCCCTGCCTGCGCCGCCGCCGCGCAATCTCAACGGCACAGGCGGAGGCCTCGCGACCGCGCCGCCGTCGAATACGCCGCGCGACGAATACGACCTCGGCATCGGCTACATGCAGCGCAAGGACTACGCGCTGGCGGAAGAGACCATGCGCAATTTCGCGCAGAAATACCCGAGCGACGCGCTGGTCGGCGATTCCCAGTACTGGCTCGGCGAGAGCTTCTTCCAGCGCCAGCAATATCGCGACGCCGCGGAAACCTTCCTCAACGTCACCAGCAAATACGAGAAATCGGCCAAGGCGCCCGATTCATTGCTGCGGCTCGGACAGTCGCTTGCGGCGTTGAAGGAAAGGGAGGCCGCCTGCGCCGCCTTTGGCGAGGTGGCGCGCAAATATCCGCGCGCGTCCGCCGGCGTCAAAAGCGCCATCGACCGTGAGCAGAAGAAAGAGAAGTGCTAGCTCGCCGCGGTCTTCCGCGACACCGATGCACTCATGGTTGCCACCCGAAGCATTTCGCCGGACTTGAACATCGCGGGATCGTCCAGATAGGCGCGCGCCATCGGCAACGCGTCGGCGCCCCAGAACAGCTCCTCGCCGATCTGCAAGGTCGGCACGCCGAACAGTCTTGCGGCCACCGCCGCGTCGGTGTTGGCGCGAAGTTTTGTCTTGGTCTCGGCGGCATTGATCAACTCGACGGCGCGGTCGGGATCGAGCCCGAGCGCGGCGCAGGTCGCGTCCCAATTCTCTGTCAGCGACAGGTCGAGCCCGTCGCGCCAGATGCGATCCATGACGATGCGCACCGCGCGCGGATCGGCATCGACGGCGGCGAGCAGGCGCAGCGGTTTTAGCGGATTGAAGGGGTGTGAGGGCGGGAAGCGGAAAGCGATGCCGCGGCGCTGCGCTTCGAACAGGCAAAGCCGGTAGGTGTGAATGCGCTTCGGCGGGATTTCTGCCGGTCCCAGATGCTTCCAATGCTCCAGCAGCGCGGCGAACAGGATCGGCCGATAAGTGACTGACATCCGCTGCGCCAGCTCTTCGATCTCGCCGAGCGCCAGATAGGAGAACGGCGAGATCACGTCGAAATACCAGGTCGCCTGTGTCGGTGATTTCGGTGCGCTCATGGTGGCATCCTCCAGTGCGAGGCACAATCTTGTCGCGCCCTCTCAATGGCATCAAGCCTTGCATGTGGCATAATCCCGCCATGCGCGATGACGACAATTCACCGATCTCGGCCACCGAAGCGAAAGCACTGTTCGCCACCTGGAGGGATTTGCCGGCGCTCGTGCTCGCGGTGTCCGGCGGGCCGGACTCGGTTGCGCTGATGTGGCTTGCCGCGCGCTGGCGCAAGAGCTTCGCGAAAGGCCCAAAGCTGATCGCCGTCACGATCGATCATGGCCTGCGCAAGGACGCTTCGCGCGAGGCGCGCGAGGTCAAGCGGCTCGCACGCAACCTCGCGATCGAGCATCGCACCTTGCGCTGGACCGATAGCAAGCCGAACCGCGGCGTGCCGGCCGCGGCGCGCGATGCGCGCTATCGTCTGCTGGCAAAGGCGGCGCGCGCCGCGCGCGCCACGCATGTGGTGACCGCGCACACGCGGGACGACCAGGCCGAGACGTTGCTGATGCGGCTCGTCCGCGGCAGCGGCATCGCGGGGCTGTCGGGAATCGCGCGTGAAAGCGAGCGCGGCGGCATTTTGCTTGCGCGTCCATTGCTGGATGTGCCGAAAGCGCGGCTCGTCGCCACGCTGAACAAGGCGAGGATTGCCTTCGCTGACGATCCGACCAACCGCGACACGGCCTTCACGCGGCCGCGGCTGCGTGCGCTGCTGCCGCTGCTCGCGGCCGAAGGCGGCGATGCGCGGGGCCTGGCGCGGCTCGCCTCGCGGCTGGCGCGGGCCAATGCCGCACTCGAAGTGCTCGCCGACGGCGCCGAACGCTATCTGGCGCTGGCGAACGACCCGTCGCGTCCGGGATTCGATGCGCGTGCGTTTGCAGACCTGCCCGAGGAAATCCGGCTGCGGTTGCTCCGGCGCAGCCTTGATCGGGTCGGCCATGAGGGGCCTGCCGAACTCGGCAAGGTCGAGACGCTGCTGGCAACGCTCGACGAGGCCATTGCCGCGCAAAGCGGCCTGAAAACGACCCTTGCCGGTGCAGTGGTAAGCCTCGCGCGGGGGCGGATTCGCATCGCGCCTGCGCCGCTGCGCAGGCAGAAGAGAACATGAACGCCGTTGCTGCCGTCATATTCCCCGCGGACGTCTTAACCACCGCCGGAAAACATTGCTGAAATGCCATTTTTTCAACGGGAATCGCGTTAGGATGCGTTAAATAGTCCACCGCGGTTCCCTTGGCATCGCGACCAGCGGCACCTAAATTGGATACGGTCGAGCGGGGGAATTCCCCCGTGGTTGCCCAAAGATAGGTCCGAAGGACTAAGGCCGCGATCCGCGCGACCACGAAGGAAGATCAATGAACGCCAACCTGCGCAATTTCGCCCTCTGGGTCATCATTGTCCTGTTGCTGCTGGCGCTGTTCACGCTCTTCCAGAATCCCGGTCAACGCGCGTCCTCGCAGGACATCTCATTCTCGCAGCTTTTGACCGAAGTCGACCAGAACCATGTCCGCGACGTCGTGATCCAGGGACCGGAAATTCACGGCACCTTCACCAGCGGCCAGACCTTCCAGACCTATGCGCCCAACGACCCGACCCTGGTGACGCGCCTCTATAACGGCAAGGTGCAGATCACCGCCAAGCCGCCCGGCGACAACGTGCCGTGGTTCGTGTCGCTGCTGGTGTCCTGGCTGCCGTTCATCGCGCTGATCGGCGTGTGGATCTTCCTGTCGCGGCAAATGCAGGGCGGCGCCGGCAAGGCGATGGGCTTCGGCAAGTCGCGCGCGAAGATGCTGACCGAGGCGCATGGCCGCGTCACCTTCGAGGATGTCGCCGGCGTCGACGAGGCCAAGCAGGATTTGCAGGAGATCGTCGAGTTCCTGCGCGATCCCGGAAAATTCCAGCGCCTCGGCGGACGCATTCCGCGCGGCGTGCTTCTGGTCGGTCCTCCCGGCACTGGCAAGACGTTGATCGCGCGCGCGGTCGCGGGCGAAGCCAACGTGCCGTTCTTCACGATTTCCGGCTCCGACTTCGTCGAGATGTTCGTCGGCGTCGGCGCCTCGCGCGTCCGCGACATGTTCGAGCAGGCCAAGAAGAATGCGCCCTGCATCATCTTCATCGACGAGATCGACGCGGTCGGCCGTCATCGCGGCGCCGGTCTCGGTGGCGGCAATGACGAGCGCGAGCAGACGCTGAACCAGTTGCTGGTCGAGATGGACGGCTTCGAAGCCAACGAAGGCGTGATCCTGATCGCCGCGACCAACCGTCCCGACGTGCTCGATCCGGCGCTGCTGCGCCCGGGCCGTTTCGATCGCCAGGTCGTGGTGCCGAACCCGGACGTGGTTGGCCGCGAGCAGATTTTGAAGGTGCATGTGCGGAAAGTCCCGCTGGCGCCCGATATCAACCTGAAGACCATTGCCCGCGGCACGCCCGGATTCTCGGGCGCCGACCTGATGAACCTCGTCAACGAGGCGGCGCTGACTGCCGCGCGCCGCAACAAGCGCATGGTGACGCAGGCCGAGTTCGAGGAGGCCAAGGACAAGGTGATGATGGGCGCCGAGCGCAAGTCGCTCGTGATGACCGAGGAAGAAAAGATGTTGACCGCCTATCACGAGGGCGGCCACGCCATCGTCGGCCTCAACGTCGTCGCCACCGATCCGATCCACAAAGCCACGATCATTCCGCGCGGCCGCGCGCTCGGCATGGTGATGCAGCTGCCCGAGCGCGACAAGCTGTCGATGTCGCTGGAGCAGATGACCTCGCGGCTTGCCATCATGATGGGCGGCCGTGTCGCCGAAGAGCTGATCTTCGGCCGCGAGAAGGTGACCTCGGGTGCGGCTTCCGACATCGAGCAGGCGACGCGGCTGGCGCGCATGATGGTGACGCGCTGGGGCCTCTCGGAAGAGCTCGGCACCGTGTCCTATGGCGAGAACCAGGACGAGGTGTTTCTGGGCATGTCGGTGTCGCGCACGCAGAACGCGTCTGAAGCGACCGTGCAGAAGATCGACACCGAGATCAGGCGGCTGGTCGAGGAGGGTTACAACGAGGCGACGAAGATCCTCACCGAGAAGCGCGGCGATCTGGAGATGCTCGCCAAGGGCCTGCTCGAGTTCGAGACGCTTAGCGGCGACGAGATCATCGATCTGCTCAAGGGCAAGAAGCCGAACCGCGAGTCGGTGCTCGAGCCGACCACGCCGCGTGCCTCCGCCGTGCCGCCGGCCGGTACCGCGGGCAAGCCGCGGCCGCGTCCCGATCCGGATCCCGGTCTGGAGCCGCAGCCGCAGGCCTGAACGGCAACATGGCCGGATATTCCGGCAGGTCGCTTACGCAAAAGCTCGGCATCAAGCCGGGCTTTCGCATTTTTGCAGACAGCGCACCGAAACCCTATCCCGAGATCGTGGGCGAATTGCCGGACGGCGCGAAGCTTCTCGCGCGAGCAGCGACATCGCTCGACATGGTCCATCTGTTCGTGACTGAGGCGGCGGGATTGGCCGGCAAGCTTCGCGGCTTGCGCAAGGCCATCGCGCCCGACGGCATGATCTGGGTGTCTTGGCCAAAGAAGGCGAGCGGGGTTGAGAGCGATCTCAGCGATGTCGTGGTGCGCGAGGCCGCACTGCCGCTCGGCCTTGTCGACGTCAAGGTCTGCGCGGTCGACGAGACCTGGTCGGGACTGAAATTCGTGATCCCGGTGGCGCAACGCGGCACGCGCTGAGTGTTTTGAGCGGTCGGGCTTCATTGACCCGTCCTTGCCGTTTGGTACGATGAGAAACATGTGAGGCGCAGGAGCTATCTCGTGGCAGACCAATTTAGCTTTTCGGTCGTCCTGGAACCGCAGCAAGGCGGCGGATTCACGGTCTTGGTCCCGGCGCTTCCCGAGGTGGTGACTGAGGGCGACACCGAGCAGGAGGCGCTCGCCAATGCCGAAGAAGCCATTCGTGCCGTTCTCTCATATCGCCGCGATCAGGGCCTCGCGATTCCTGCTGACGCTCATCCCGAAATCCGACGCGTGACTGTAGCCGCCTAGCCATGCCGGGTGGACGACTGCCCGTAGCTAACGGCAATGCTGTGGTCCGCGCGCTCAGGCGCGGGGGATTTGTCGTCGATCGGATCGTGGGCAGTCACCACATCCTTACATATCCGGGCGATCCGACACGCACCGTGACAGTACCGGTACATGCCGGACGGGACCTCAAGCCCGGCACCCTGCGTTCGATCATCAGGCAGTCCGGCTTTGGTGTGGAAGAGTTTAATGACCTGCTATAGCGCAAGCCGTGATGTGCCGCGCAAGGCCGCGAAGGCGCTCGGCGTGACTGTTCCGCTGACGCTGCTCGGCCGCGCCGATCACGTGATCGAGTGAGGTCTTTGGCATTGAACGAGGCTACGATGCAATTGCGCACGATCGTGAGCATCCTGATCTTCACCGTCCTGACGTTTGTCGTGGCGCCCGGCGCGTCGGCCGAGAATGCGGTCAAGGCGGAATTGGCCGCCATTCCCGCCGGCCACGACAACGATCTCAAGTTCTATGCCGCTGATGGATCGACCGTGACCGGAACCGACGCGCTCGAACGAATGCCCGGCGCCGGCCTGATACTGTGGGTCGCCGGCAATCAGTTCTTTGCGATGGACAAGGTGATCGGTGAATTCCGGCGCAGCGAGCCCGGATTGTCGGTGGGCTTGGTCACGCTGCCGCCCGGCCTGATCCTGTCAGCCATTCTCGGCGGCGGCTGGACCTACAGCGGGCACGAATACCGCTTCACTCCGGACGTCTACGCGTCGGTCAATCTCGGCCATCTCAAGAAGCTGAAAGCGGCGGGGCTGATGAGCCAATACGCGACCTACATGCACAACGAGCTGCAGATCATGGTCGCCAGGGCCAACCCCAGGCATGTCGCCGGAATAGACGATCTCGTGCGTGCCGACGTCCGTACCTCGATGCCCAACCCCGTCAACGAGGGCATCATGCAGTTCTATGCGCGCAAGGTGCTGGAGCGGCATGGCATCTGGCAGACAATTTCGGGCGGAAAAGAATGCGCCTCCTGTCAGACGACCGGCAACAACTACTTCACCGCGGTTCATCACCGCGAGACGCCCGAGCGCATCCGCGATGGAAAATCCGATGCCGGTATCGTCTGGAAGACCGAAGTTCTGGAAGCGCAGCGTCACGGCGCGGAAGTGGATGCGGTGGAGTTGCCCGCGTCCGACAGCCTGCGGGATGAGGTCTCCTATGCCATTGGTGCTTTGGACGGCAGCAAGCACAAGGCCGTCGCCGACCGTTATCTGGCGTTTGTCGCAAGCAGCGGCGGCCAGGCCGCCTACGCGGCATTCGGCTTCGTCAATGCGACCCCCGACGAATTGCGGCTGAAGCCGATCGAATGACCGCGGCCCGCATGCGCGCGCATTCGTTGCCGCAAGATCACGCGCGCTGAATGCTCACCGAGCACGCGCGAGAAAATGCATGACGTCGGCGGTGAACTGTTCGGGGTCCTGCAGGAAGGAGAAGTGGCTGACATCAGGCTGGATCAGCAGCCCCGCGCCCGGAATATGCGCCGCCATGAATTCCGTGTTCTCGCGTTTGATCGCCTCGTCATGGTCGCCGTCGACGGTCCAGATCGGTACGTTGATTTTCGCAAGGTCGGCTTTCTTCCACCTCGGTTGTGTTTTCCACATCCTGGCGATTTGGGCGACGAAGGCCTGATATTCGTTCGGTGTTGGCGATATCGATCTGTACTCTTCGCCGGCCCGCGCAATGTAAGCATTGAAGACCTCGCTTTTGGCGATGTCGGCGACCCCTGATGGATCGGAATTGGCCGCAAACGCAAACAGCCGCGACACCCGCTCGGGGTGATGCATCGCGATGTCGATGCCGATGATGGCGCCATCGCTCCAGCCCACGATCGCGGCCTTTGCGATCTTGAGACGGTCCATCAGCGCGACCACGTCGGCGGCCATCAGGTCGTAGCCATAGGGCCTGGCGTCGCGGGTTGAGCGACCGTGGCCGCGGCTATCCATGACGATGACTTGATATCGCCCGGCAAGCGCACGGACCTGATGGCCCCAGTAGTTTGAGTTGGCGAGCCCGCCATGCAGCAGGATCACCGGCTCGCCGTTGCCGAAGCTGGCGTACCAGATCTTCACCCCATTGACCGGCGCAAGCCCGCTTTGATCAGGCTTGGGCAGCGTCGGCGTCGGGGGCAGGGTGAGCCATCGCGGCGCGGCGTTCGCCATTGTGCCGGCTGCGATCAGGGCCGCAGCGATCAGACTGCGAAATGCGAACATTGTCCCTCCCGAGCGCGCGTCAATCCTGATTGGTTCCCGCCGCCATCCGGCTTTCTTTAGCACCGCGCATGCTCAGGCCGCGTCTGATTTCGGAACTGGCTCCGGCGCCCGGGAATTATAGCTTCATGCACGAGCGTCCTCACATCAACCGGAAGGGACTTGCGCTGACGTCGCTGGCGATCGCGTTCGTGTGCGCCGCCGTGCTGTTCGTGCAGGTCCGCGATCGCTGGAACAGTCCGGAGGTGAAAACCGCGGCCGAGGCACAATACACGACGACCGGCCAGGCCGCGCGCCAGGCCGGTGCGCGCATCTCGCAATCCGAACCGAAGTCGGCGGTCGAGCCGGATCCTCCCGGGCCGAAGCCGGCGCAGCCGGCTCAGCCGAATTGACGCGAAGCGTCGTCGTCGTTTTAGACCAGATGGAAATCGTTGCTGATGTGTTGCTGCAACGTCAGCGTCGAGACACTGTCGAAGGTGATCGACTCACCGGCGCTGACCGTGAGCACGGCGCTGCCGCTGGCATTATCGGCCATGTGGTTGAAGAGGTCCGTGATGCTGGTAAACACGGAGTGGTCGATGAAGACCTGATCCTGCCCGGGCTGGAAGTTTTTCACCGTGTCATTGCCGAACTGCGCATGGAACACGAAGGCGTCGCTTGCCGCGGTGCCGGTCAGCGTGACATTTCCGGAAGCGGGCGCCGTGATGGGAGATGCCAGTCCGACCACACCGTCGCCATTGAGGTCCTGGTGGAAGAGCGTCTCGATGGATTGCAGGGAAGGGTCGCTTCCCGGTACCGAGGCGATGGGGTTTGCGGTCATGTTGCCGTTCGCATCCGTCGACCACACCGTGTAGAGATCGGCGCCGGTCAGCTTGAAGGCGACTTCATATGCGGCCCCGGTCGTCTCCGCGGCGATCGGCGTCCAGCCGCCCCATTCGCCTGACGTCCAGGGCGCACTGTCATATTTCAGCTCGGGACCGTTGGACGTGCCTTTCGCGTAGAGGAAGAAATCGTGGCCGAGCTGCGTCAGGCTGGTCGATCCGGATGTTTCGATCGCAAAGGGAATCGAGGGATCGCCGATGATGCCGTCGCCGTTGAGATCCTGGTGGAAGCTCGTCTCCAGCCCTTCCAGCGCCACGCTGTTGCCCGTCACGGTGCCGATCGTATCGGTCGTGATGTTGCCGTTGGCGTCGGTGTTCCACACCGTGTACTGATTGGTGCCGGCAAGATTGAACGCCACTTCATGACCGCTCGCCGTGACCTCCGCGCCGATCGGCGTCCAGCCGCCCCAATGTCCATCCGTCCATGCCGCGCCATCGATTTTCAGCATGGGCCCGCTGGACGTGCCCTTCGGATCGAGGAAGTAATCGTTGCCGGTCAGCACGAGGCTGGTCGATCCGAACAACTCCACCGCGAGTGGAAGTGCCGGATTGCCGATCATGCCGTCGCCATTCAGGTCCTGCTGGAAACTCTTCTCCAGCGCGACCAGCGTCGGACTCTCGCCCGAGACGGTACCGGTCGGATCGATGACGATGTTGCCATTGGTGTCGGTATCCCACACCGTATAGAGATCGGCGCCCGCGTACTTGAAGGCGACCTCGTAGCCTGACGCGGTCGCCTCCACGCCGATCGGCGTCCAGCTGCCCCATTGTCCGGCGACGAAGGCCGCGCCGTCATAATGCAGCTCGGCGCCGCCGCCGGCCTTGTCCAGCACATAGTTGCTGCCGATCTGCACGAGGCTGGTCGATCCGATCGCCTCGATCAGCGTGTCGCCGGCTGGAAGGCCGATGATCCCGTCGTGGTTCAGATCCTGATGGAAGCTCGTTTCCAGCGCTTCCAATGTGAGGCTGCTACCCGAAACGGTGCCGATGGGGTTCGCGGAGATGCTGCCGTTGGCATCGGTGTTCCACACCGTATAGAGATCGGCGCCCGCATACTTGAAGGCCACCTCATAACCGGTCGCGATTGCCTCGGTGCCGATCGGTGTCCAGTTGCCCCACTCGCCGGCCGTCCATGGCGTGCCGAGATATTTCAACTCGGGACCGCTCTGGGTGCCGTTGGCATAGAGAAAAAAGTCGTTGCCGGTCTGGGTCAGGCTGGTCGCGCCGAACAACTCGATCGGCGGCACCCCGATGATGCCATCGCCGTTGAGGTCCTGATGGAAAGTATACTCCAGCGATTCCAGTCCAACGTCGGATGCGGCCACGCCGGTCATGAGATCGGGGAAGACGTAATTGCCAGTGCTGTCGACGTTCCAGACCGTGTAGGTGCCGTCGGCGTTGTGCCAGGCGACGTCGTAACCGCTTGCGGTCTGCTCAGCGCCGATCAGGGTTCCGGCGAGTTCGCCGTCCACGACCGGAAGAAGGCCATCCTTCAACTCGGGGCCGCTCGACGTGCTATTCGCCAAAAGATAGTAGTGCATGCCGATCTTGGCGAGGCTGGTCGAGCCGAACAACTCGATGGTTGTGACCGGCGGCGCTCCAATCACGCCATCATGATTGAAGTCTTCCTGAAACGTGGTTTCCAATGACGGATAGGCAGGGTCTGCTTCGGTAATGTTTCCTACGAGGTTCGAGACATAGTTGCCGTTACTGTCGACATTCCAGGCCGTATAGGTGTCGTTGACGTTGTCGTGCAAGACCACCTCGTAGCCGCCCGCATTCGGCTCTGCGGCGAGCACGAACGAATGCCCGAACTGGCCTACGATCACCGGGCTGCCTTGATATTTCAGCTCGGGGCCAGTTTCCGTATCATGCGCGTACAGAAAGAAATTGTTGCCGATCAGGGCCACATCGGTCGCGCCGGACTCGTCGATTTCCTCGATCGGGTTGAGTTGAGCGAAAGTGTAAGTGCCGTTCGAGAACTGGAAGGATTCGACGTTTGAGACATTGTCCTCACCGTCCGGAGCGCCGGGGCGCAGATCGATGACTTTGACACTGACCGCATTCTCGCTGACGATCAGGTAGTCCGATCGGGCGCCGCTGTAGCCAGCAGTGTCGTTGCTGCTGATCGTTCCAGTGAGCGTGTCGTTTCCAATGATCGTGTCGTTGCCACCGCCGCCGGTGAAGACGTTGCTCCCTGGGCCCGCAAAAAAGAAATCGTCGCGCGAGGAGCCGATCACGCTGTGGATATTGACGAATGTATCCGTTCCGGTGAGGCCGAATGCCGTCTGGATCGCGAGATTGACGTCGACGCTGCCGGCCGCCAGAGCGTAGCTCACCGTTGTTCCCGTTCCGCCCGTGAACGAATGATTGCCCGGTGGGGCAAAGAAGATGGAAGGACTGGTGCCACCGGCAAACGTTTCAGCGCCGGGCAAGTCCGAGAAACCGAGCCGCGAGACGTTGAACGTGCCGGAACCGAGGTTGGTATTCAGGAGTGTATCGGAGATCGAGAAGCTGAACGACTCGAGTGAAATGGGCGAGCCGTCGTCGTTGTAGACGACCAGACCTTGATCGAGCTGGTCCTGGGTGAATTGACCGTTCGCGGCCACGGCCACGCCATTGACCGTCAGCGTGCCGTGCTGGGGCAGGGCGGTCACCGTGTACACGATGTCCGCTCCCGGATCGGCGACGTTTGCGCTGATCAGGGCGGGATCAGCGATCTGAAGCAGGGAGCCGTCGATCGTCAGCGGTTGAGGTCCACTCATCATAAGCTCCGCAGAATTGAGGCGCGCTTCCGTTGCGCCGTCGACGCCCGCGCGCGGGTCCGTATCATGAGGATTCGGGTCGGCATCGCTTCGAGAATCAGCTTGCCGGATCGATGGTTTGAGCGTGCATCGGCGCACGGACCGACGAGCGGTCGCGCTGGATGGCGATCAAAACTGAAAATCCCCAACAAAGACGGACCCTGCCCAAGTCCCAATGCGCGGGGTATGAGCACACAACTTTGATGCGAGTCAATGGCCGAAAGCGCGTTCCAATATTGGAACGTAGCCGTTCATCCGGGAGAACACGGGGGTTCCCGGTCGTTACTTCACAGCGCCCTCACCGACCACGCTGAAAGGTCCCCAATAAGCGGGATTCGCGTTGTCGTCGTTCGACTTGTCGCCGAGATAGTCCAGCATCGCGCGGCGCAGCGCCTCGGCGCGGCCGATGCCCGCATCCTTGCTCATGATGTCGAAGGTGGAGGTGGTGAGCCGCGTCGCCGCTTCGGATTCGACCGCCCAATGCGATACCAGGAGCGCGCGCGTGCCGGCATAGAAGAAGGCGCGCGCCAGTCCCGACAGCGCTTCGGCACCCGGCTTGTCGCCGGCCACCGTGTTGCAGGCAGACAGCACCACCCAGTCCGCATTGAGCTTGAGCTGCGCGACTTCGCTCGAGGTCAACAGGCCGTCGTCGATCTCGGTCGGGTTCGCCGGAATCGACAGTGCGAGCGCCGGCTCTCCGACGCCCTTGACGTCGCCGGAGACGAGTCCGTGGGTCGCAAAGTAGACCACGCGATAATTGGCGAGCTGCGCCTTCTTGACCGTAGTCTCGCTCGCAACCGAGCCGAGATAGATATCGCCCGCGGACGCGCCCAACTTCTCGCCGATCTTCTTGATCTCGTCGGCAGTCTCGGGGAGGGGGGCCAATCTGGAGAGCAGGCCGCGATCGACGCCGCCGTTTCGCGTCCAGAAGTCGGCGTAGCCGCGCGCCTTCATGCCTCGCGAATTGTTCGGTGACGGCGCGCTCTGGAACAGCGGATCGCCGAAGCCGACGAATGGCCGCGCGCCGTTGTCCGCGCGCTTTTCCGAGCGCAGCGCGCGCAGGCTCGCAACCGACGGCAGCACGGTGACGGCGTGCCGGCGAAGCAGCCAGGCCGCATCGCGATACGGGCCGGCATTTTTCCCGTCATTGAGCGGAGCGGGAGGCTTCTCGGTCACGAGTAAATGGAAGGGCAGTGCCGTCAGTGCGCCCGACGGCACGATTGCGAGAGTCTTCTTGTCCTTGATGGTGGCCTCGATCGGCCGCAACAGCTGCGAATAGAGCTCGTAGGCAGTGTCGAGATTGAACAGCACCGGCTTTTTTTCGAGGATCGATTGGTTCAATGCGACGACGTCGAGCCCGGTACGGAACGCCGCGACCTTGTCGCCAAGCTGGGCCTTCGTGAGCGGAATCACGCGCCAGTCGAAGGCGTCATGGGTCAGCGCGAAGACGTAAGACTCCTTGTCGCCTGCGAGGAAGAAGACGAGCGCTTCGTCACCGCCGAGCAGCTTCTGCACATTGTCGACATTGAGCGGCCGCGGGTTGGAGAGCGCGGCATAGTCCGGGAAATCGGTCTCGATCTTCGCCTGCAGGGTCTTCTGCTTGTCCTCGAGCTGCGCGATCTGCTTGCGCAACGCATCGATGCCGCCGCGATTTTGCTGGTTGGTCGGTTTCGACATTTCCGCGACCAGCGCGCGGTCGCGGTCGCGCCACAGCGCGGATGTATCCTGGCTGTCGCGCACCAGCGCCGCCATGGCGTCGCCGCCGGCGGCCAGCCGCACACCGAGCTGCTGCACGGCGCCCGCGGTCGACGATTGCGCGGCCCATTGCGCCGTCACCAGCGCCTCATTGTCGAGCTCGGGCGCGGGATTGGCAGCCTTGGCGGCCGCAAGGTTGGCGACATGAAGCACGAAATAACCCGTGCGCTGCTCGACCAGGCCGCCCGAACCCTGCTGCTGGCGCACCTGTGCCGTCTCGGTCTGCGCATGGGCGATCACCGCGCCGGTCGCTCTTCGCGAGTAATCGGCCGCGGCTGACGTGTTGCCGCTGGCGGCATAGAGCCGCGACAGGGCATCGAGGTTTCGCGCCGTGCTCGGATGGTTCGGACCCAGCACCTCGGTGCGGGTTGCAAGCGCCGCGAGCAGCAGCTGTTCGGCCTCGGGATATTTCTTCTCCGCCATCAGCGCATTGGCGAGATTGTTCTGGACGGTGGCGACCGCCTGATGCTTCTGCCCGAGCGCAGCCAGCCGCACCTTGAGCGCGTCGCGCAGATCGGCTTCGGCACGGTCATATTGCTGCTTCCTGGAATACGCCTCGCCGCGGTTGGCCACCAGATTGGCGACGGCCTGGTTGGTCGGCCCGAACAGCTTGGACCAGATCGGGATCACCTGGTTGAACATCGCGATCGCGCGGTCGTAGGCCGCATTGGCTTCGCTGGTCTGGCCATTTTCCAGCATGGCGTTGGCTTCGAGACCATAGACCACCGCGAGGCTGTTCATGCTGGTGCCGCGCTGGTAGTCGCGCATCTTGTCGGCCTGCAGGTTGTCGGCGACGGCCAGCGAGCGTTTGAACAGCGCCTCTGTCTCCGGATACATCTCCTGATTGAGATAGACGCCGCCGAGATTGTTGAGCGCGCCGGCCAGTTCGAGATTCGCGGACGAGCCGATGCGCTCGAAGGCTGCGACCGCCGACTTCAGGATTTTCTCCGCGTCTGCGAAGCGCCCGACCTCGCGATAGAAATTACCGAGCTGCGACATCAAGGTGACGGTGATCTTGTTGTCCGCACCGAGCGTCGCCCGGGATTTCTCGATGTTCTTTTCGGCGAGCGCGATCGCCTCGGTCTTCTGGCCCGATTGATAGAGCCGCATGACCCGGTCGTTCATTTCGACTATTTCGCGCTGCGCGAATGCGTTCGACATGGGAAGCAACAGGGCCGGGATTGCGAACAGACCGATCAGAAAAGTGCGGAAGAACATGCGACGAAGGGCAAATCTTCCGGACACAAGGGAGGCGCGCATAGGGACCTCGAACGAAAAAATCAAAAGGACGCCGGGTTAATCTGTCAGCTCTTGGACTTCCAGTCGGTGATGGTCATGATGTCGGGGTTCTGGCCGTAGGCCTTCGTCCAGGAATCGACCGACCATTGCGTGCCGCCCGCGTTCTCCACGATGACTGCGGTCGTGTGCGGCTGCTTGCCGTCGACGAAGACACCGCGCGACACCGGCTCGCCGACATGATGGAATTTGAGCATCTTGTTGCGGTCGAGCACGATCAAAAGCTCGGTGATGTTGGCGGTGAGGTCGATGCAGTCCATCTGCTTCGGGCCGCTCTTGGTGACGGCACTTGCGCGGGCGATGCGGCCGACGGTGCCGGCGGTGCGACCGCCTTCGCGATCGAACCACGCTACGACTTGCGCCAGCGCCTTGCGTTCGTCCTTTGCCGATCTCGGAGAGCCGAGCATCCCTCTCAGCATCGCCACGCGTCCCGGCGTCAGCGGAAAAGTGTTGCGATAGGCGCAGCCGAAGCCGTGACAAACCACCAGCACCGAGGCCGGCGAGGAATTGAGCGACAGCTTTTCCAGGAAGGCTGCGCCGCCGTCGCCTGCCGCGCTGACCGGTAACAGCGAGGCCGCCGCGGTCGCGGCGGCGATCAGGAGCGGGCGCAGGTAAAACGAGGTTGAAGTTATGTGCATGGTTTTGAAGAACGCGATCAGGTGCAACCGGCAATTGACGCCAATGACGGCCGCCAATTTACGCATTTTCCTCTCGCTGCCAAGCGTGGTGAAGCGCTGCGGGGCCAGCAATTTTGAATAGCATCCACGCAGCCAAAATGTCATGTTTTGATGACAAAGACGGCGGTGGCGCCGGCACGGCGTCATACAGCTCGAGAAAATGAATCGGGGAGGGGACGATGCGTGCGCTTGCAGGCATAGCGGCGTGTGCGACGGTGCTGGCGGCCTTGCCGTCGGCCGCCTTTGCAGCCGACATGCGCGGTGTCACCGCGACCGAGATCAGAATAGGCCAGACCATGCCCTATAGCGGCCCGGTGTCGGCCTTCGGCGCGCTCGGCAAGGGCGAGGTCGGCTATTTCAAGATGCTCAACGAGCGCGGTGGCATCAACGGGCGCAAGATCAACCTGATCTCGCTTGACGACGGCTATGCGCCGCCCAAGACGGTGGAGCAGACGCGCCGGCTGGTGGAGAGCGACGAGGTCGCGCTGATCTTCTCCTCGATCGGCACCGCGCATAACACCGCGATCGCCAAATATCTGCAGAGCAAGAATATCCCGCAGCTGTTTCTGGCCTCCGGCGCCTCGAAATTCGCCGACATCGCGCAATTCCCGCAGGCTACTGTCGGGGTACAAGGCGTGTTCCGCTATGAAGCGCGGCTTTATGCGCGCTATGCGCTGGCGAAAAATCCCGACGCCAAATTTGCGATCATCTCGCAGAACGACGACTACGGCCGCGACTATCTGCTCGGCCTGAAGGACGTGCTCGGCGAGAAATACAATTCCGTCGTCACCGCCGCGACCTACGAGGTCACCGATCCCACCATCAACTCCCAGATCGTCAAGCTGAAGGCGTCCGGCGCCGACGTGTTCGTGATCGCGGCGACGCCGAAATTCGCGGCGCAGGCGATCCGCAAATCGTTCGAGATCGGCTGGCGGCCGACGACGTTCCTCTCCAATGTCGCGGTCTGGATTTCGACGGTCATGCAACCCGCGGGACTGGAAGCGTCGACCGGCATCCTCTCCACCGCCTACGTCAAGGATCCCGACGACCCCTCCTGGAAGGACGACGCCGGCGTCAAAGGCTGGCGGGAGTTCATGACCAAATATGTGCCGGAGGCCGACCAACACGACACCAACTATGTCAACGCCTACAACACTGCGATGGTGCTGGAGGCGGTGCTGAAAGCCTGCGGCGACGATCTGTCGACCGAGAACATCCTGAAGCAGGCGTACTCGATCAAGGATCTGGAGCTGCCGATGCTGCTGCCGGGCATCAAGGTCAACACATCAGCCACCGATCACGTGCCGGTCGATCAGATGCAGTTCATGCGCTTCAACGGCACCAGCTGGGAGCGTTTCGGCGAGCTGCAGACGGGGAATTGAGGGGGCGGGCAGGGCGACGTTGGTTGTTGCCTCGTCATTGCGAGCGAAGCGAAGCAATCCACCTATCCGCTTGTGGCGCTATGGATTGCTTCGTCGCTTCGCTCCTCGCAATGACGATGTCGCAGCGCTTCCGACCCCGCTACGCCGTCTGATATCGCTTCAGGAAGGTGCGCGCGCGGTTGATGGTGCGCGCCTTCAGCTCCGGCGGGTCCTTCCAGGGAAATACCGTGATCTCGGCATTCGGGCAGAGCGAGGCGACATCGATCGACGTCACCATCGGATGCGCGTCGACGTCGTCCGGCAGCACCAGCATCGAGGTCTGGCACGATTTCGCAAAATCGCGCGACACGCTGTACACGAAATCGGGCCTCGTGCGGTAAAGGTTGTGCAGATATTTTTCGATGGTCTCCATCGCGACGTCGGGCCGCCGCTCGCGCAGCTCCTTGGCCCAGACGGTCTTGCCGGCGTCGAACATGTAATCGGGCTTGCCCGGATTGTGCCCGACCGGCTGGCTCAATATCGCGGCGGTGACGCGCTGCGGCGCCCGCTCCATCAACTTCATCGCGAACGGGCCGCCGATGCAATTGCCGAAGAAGCCGAACTTGTCGATGCCGAGATGGTCCATCACGCCGAGCTGGTCGTCGGCAAAGGCACCCCAGGGATCGTCGACCGCGACCGGTCCGGTGGACTCGCCGGCCGTGGCGTTGCGCTGGTCCATGGTGATGATGCGGAAGTCGTTCTTGAATTCCTCCGGGATATTGATCACCGCGCGCGCCCACACGGCGATACAGGAGTTCAGGCCGCCGCCGGGAGTGGCCAGCAGCGGGAAGCCTGAGCCGATCTCGGCATAGCGGATGCGGACATTGCCCTTCTCGTAGAAGCCAACCTTGGCGCCGGCGGGCAATCCCGTAACCGGACCGGTCGACTGCGCCTGAGCGAACACTTGCGGTACTGCGCTTGCAGCTGCGGCGGCAGCACCGGTTGCAAGAACGGCGCGTCGGCTCGAATCGATCATCGGTTCCTCCCGTCGTGTACGCGCGCGACCGTCGCCCGGTTACGTTGACCGTTCTGGGCCGTCGCAACAGCTCCAGGGACATTCTAGGCGCCATTGGCCGGGCGCGGCAATCGCGGGTCTGCTCTGCGTTCGAAACTGAACGACCCTGCGCTCGGCGCGGGTGTTCGCGTCAAAGTCACCCGTCAACTCGAAAACTCGAGGCGCGCTTCCAATCCGCCGCCGTCGCGATTGGCGAGCGTGAGCGTCCCGCGAAGCGCGCTGGCGAGTTGCTGGGCGATGGCAAGGCCAAGCCCGGTACCGCCGGTTTCGCGATTGCGCGAAGGCTCGATACGATAAAACGGCAAGAATACCGACTTCAGGTGCTCGTCGGGGATACCAGGGCCCCGGTCCGATACGGTGATCGCGACGCCGTTCGACCGTTCCGCATCGATGGCGACTTCGACGTCCTCGCCGAATTTCAGCCCGTTATCGATCAGGTTGATCATGATGCGGCGCAAGGCCTGCGGGTGCGTGAGGATCGTCACCCCGCGTTCTCCGGCAAAGCGAAGAGGTTGACCTGCGTCGGAATAGTCGCAGACGAGGCTGTCGACGAGGGCATGCAGGTCGGTCTGGCACCGTTGCTCGCGGATCGCGTCGCGTCCGCGAGCGAGCGCAAGACCCTCTTTGACGAGCGTCTGCATTTCCTGAAGATCACCCTGCAGCTTTTCCTTGGTGTCGCTGTCACCCAGGAAATCGGCGCGCAGCCGCATGCGCGTGATCGGATTCTGAAGACGGCGCGAGATCGCCGCCAGAATCTGGACGCGCTCCGCGACCTGTTCGGCAATGCGCCGCTGCATGGCGTTGAATGCGCTAGCGGCGCGCGCCACTTCCTTCGGACCATTCTCGGGGAGCAACTCGCCGCGCAGATCCGAACCCAGGCTGTCGGCCGCGCGCTCGAGGCGCGCCAGCGGCTGTGTCGCGAGCTTGACGGCAACCCAGGTGAAGAATGCGAGAAAACAGAGTTGAACGGCGAGCGCCGCCGGCAACCATGGCGAAATGAACGTCGAAAAGGGCGCAATGATCGTCCTTGGCGCGGTGAATTGGATCAGCAGCGGGCTGCCGTCCTTCAGATGCATGAGCCAGCCCACGCGCCGTCGATTCAATTCATCGAAGTAGATGACGGAGTTTGCGTCGTGGCCGGCCCCCAGCATGGCCCGCAAACGCACCAGGTTCTCTTGTCGTCGTTGGGGCGGCGCCGCTTCTATCTCTCCCTGATCTCTGAGAACGTAGTGATATGTCGTTCGAGCAAGGCGGTCGAGCCAGGCGGGTCGTTCTTCGGGCTCGACGCGGTCGATGATCGCGACCGCGGTCGCGACCCATCTGATGAAATAGTCATCCGATGCCTCGTTGCTGGGGCCGAAGACATTGACGGCGACCAGACCAAAAGACAGCACGTGTGAAGCCAGCAGACCGGCGAACAGGATGATCGCAAGCCGGCGAAACAATGAGTCGGGCCAAAGACGCGCCGCCATGCGCTGAAAACGGGCGGTCATGACGCCTCCCGCAATGCTTCGACGGCGACATGCGCGGTGGCCCCTTGGCCGATGTCGTCGTACTCCCGCGCGAGCGCGAGACCCTGCTTGACCAGCGCCTGCATTTCCTGCAGGTCGCCCTGAAGCTTTTCCTTGGCGTCGCTGTCACCCAGGAAATCGGCGCGCAGCCGCATGCGCGTGATCGGGGTCTGGAGGTCGTGCGAGATCGCCGCCAGAATCTGGATCCGTTCCGCAACCTGCTCGGCAATGCGCCGCTGCATGGCGTTGAACGCCGTAGCGGCGCGCGCCACTTCCTGCGGACCATCCTCGGGGAGCGGTTCGCCGCGCAAATCCGGGCCCAGGCTGTTGGCCGCGTGCTCGAGGCGCGCCAGCGGTTGTGTCGCGAGCTTCACGGCAACCCAGACGAAGATGGCGATAATACAGAGTTGAACGGCGAGCGCCGCCGGCAGCCAGGACGAAATGGCTGCCCCCTCCGAAAGTACCTCAAGCGTAAGCGGGCTGCCGTCCTTCAGGTGCATGAGTATGCCCCGTGGCAGTCGATTCGGCGGATCGAAGAAGACAAAGGTCGCGTCGTGGTCCGGCCCCAGCAGGGCCCGCAGACGCGCGATGTTCGCTTGTCGTCGTTCGGGTGGCTCCGCTTCCGGCTCTCCCCCATCTCTGAGAACGTAGCGCCAATGGCGTCGAGAGAGGCGGTCGAGCCATGCGGGTCTTTCTTCGGGCTTGAGGTAGTCGAGGATAGCGACGGCTTCCGCGACGTCCACGGCAGCAAATTTATTTCCCAATTCGTATTCGATCGCGAGGCGGTCGAGCACGATCAAAACGAAGGCCAGCACGTGTGCAGCCACAAGGCCGGAAAACAGGATCATCGCCAGCCGGCCGGACAAGGAGTCCGGCCAAAGACGCGCCGCAATGCGCCGAAGGCGGGCGCTCATGACGGCTCCGGCAGTGCTTCGACGGCGACTGCGAAGACGTAGCCTTCGCTGCGCACCGTCTTGATGTAGGACGGCTCCCGGGCGTCGTCGCGCAATCGCTGGCGAAGGCGGCTCACGAGAAGGTCGATCGACCGATCGAAGACTTCGGCCTCGCGGCCTTGCGTCAGGTCGAGCAGTTGATCGCGATTGAGGACATGTTGAGGGTGATCGAGAAACACACGCAACAACCGGTATTCGGCGCCGCTCAATGAGACCACGGTCCCCTCGGAGTCGACCAGGAAACGCCCTGACGTATCGAGCTTCCATTCGCCGAAGCGAAAGAGGCGGGCTTTCTCCGATGCCGCAAGGTTGCGGGGCAGCATCTCGGCCCTGCGCAAGACCGAGCGGATTCGCGCGAGCAGCTCACGCGGGGCGAACGGCTTGGTGAGGTAGTCGTCTGCTCCCATCTCGAGGCCGACGATCCGGTCTGCTTCATCGCCGCGCGCCGTCAGCATCAGGATCGGAATGTCGTAGGGTTGATTTGCGCGCAGGTTGCGGCAGAGCGTGAGGCCGTCGTCTCCCGGCAGCATGAGGTCGAGTACGATCAGGTCGATCCGGTGGTTTGCGAGAACCTCGCGCATCTGCCGGCCGTTGGCCACCGTCGTCACCCGATAGCCGTGGCCGGCAAAGTATCGGTCCAGCAGCTCGCGCAGACCCAGGTCGTCGTCGACGACGAGAATGTGGTCCGAATTGCCCATACGCGCCACACTACCCAACCGGCGAGGCGAGCGACATCCCATTTTGTATCGTAATGTATCGGACTGCGGGGCCGACATGAAAAATTTCAAAACGGACACAAGCGGAAATTCGCGAGATACATCGGACACTTCCAGTGATGCTACGCTTCCTTTTGGCAGAAAGCGATGTCGATGGACCCGGACAAGGACGTGCTCGCCTTTGCCAGCAGAGGCCAAACTGGGCGAGCCAAGAAAATGCCGCCCGCTACTCGGGGGGACGTGACCATGAAATCTTCGTCACGCTTCTTTTCGAATCTGGCTTTCGCTTTCGCGTCCATTGCGTTGCTGCAGTCCGATTTCTGTGGAACGGTCATGGCGGCAACCGACCCTTCCGGCAGCAGCACGCTCCCGAGCGTCACGGTCCAGGCGCCCAGACAAGATACCAAACCGCAAGTGCCGGTGCACCGCGCGGTCAGCCGTGGCAGCGGACACCGCCACACCGTGTCGCATGAGAGATCGCCGGTCACCGCAACGCAACCGGGTGGGGAAGGGTCGGTCCTGGAGAGGCTGAACAGGCTTGAGCGAACGTCTCACAGTTGCGACGATGGTTGCTCATCGAGCTTCCCGAAAGGCAACCGCCCCTGGGTCGGATGCTCGGTGTCTGCCTTCCCGCAGCCGTCTGCAGGGTGCAGAAACCCGCGTCACTTCACGTCCTACGCCCAGTGCACCGAGCACGTTATATTCCTGTCTTGGCTATCCCGGGACGCCTGGTGGTATTGCTCGAACCTCGCCCTCAATAAATAGAAGAATAATCGCAGCTTCGGATTTGGGAGAACGAGCCATGAGACTATCATCAAGCCTTATCGCACCTTCGGCCGTCGCTGTTCTGTCAACCGCGTTGCTGTTCAGCCTTACCGGCGCGGCAATGTCGCAAACCCAACCGCCCGCCGGCGGCACTCCGCTTCCCGGCATCGTCGTCGGTGCGCCCAAGCAATCAGCCAGCCGACCGAAGCGGGCGTCACACGCCGTTTCCCACAGCGCAGCGCGGATATCGATTGCATCCGCGAGCGATCCACCGGTCTACGGGCGCGATACTCTCGCCACCACGACGGGCAATTGTTCGTCTACGACTTTCCCCGTCGTGTCGCCGGTTCCGTGCACGAAGCCCTATGCCCACAACTATGTCGAGTGCGCCGAACTGCTGGCGGCGCGAACTGGTGCAAGATCTTTCGATACCTGGTGGTGGTGCAGCAATCAGGGTTTCAAGAACTGAACAGTTCGGGAGAAGAGCCATGAGAATGTCATCGAGCCTTGTCGCGCTCTCGACTGTCGCACTCCTGTCAACCGCGTTGCTGTGCAGCCTCACGGGCGCGGCAATGTCGCAAACCATACCGGGCACCTCGCTTCCCAGCGTCACCGTCGTAGCGCCGAAGCAGATGGCCAGGCCACATAGGCTGGTGGCAAGACCACAGAGGCCGCCGCTTTTGGCAAGCACGGTCGCATCTCGCTCGACATCGCCAAACCCTTACGCGCCAATCGCCCAAGAGCCGGCGTCCGGTTCGGTGATGGCGAGGATTGCCGCGATTGAGAAGACCTCTGGCAATTGCAAGGATGGTTGCCAAACAAGTTTCAAATACGGCAACCAGCCCTGGAACGGATGCTCCTCGGCCGGGAGTTCTGTTTTATCGACAACATGCAGAAACCCACCCAACTTCAAGACCTACGCTGAGTGCACGGAGATCGGAATGTTCGTGGGTTGGAAACCAGCTGATATGTGGTGGTATTGCAGCAGCCTGCACGCTGGCGGCAAGCTTTCGAGAGAGAAGCAGCAACAGGTCGCCGAACGATCCGAACGTCGCTAGAGGATCTGGTCATGAAATTGTCATCTGGATTCGCCGCGCCCTTGGCTGTCGCTGTCCTGTCAGCTGCGTTGCTGTGCAGCCTCACCGGTGCGGCAATGTCGCAAACCGCACCAAACTCCACGCTTCCCGGCGTCGCGGTTCAGGCGCCGAACCAGGTGGCGAGGCTGCCTCACAGGCCGGTGGTAAGCACTGGTGCAGGTCGCCGCGCGGCGCGGCCCACCCGGACGCCCGCTCAAACAGCCACTCGGACGGCACCGCCTGCGCCGGGTTCGGTGATGGCGAGGCTTGCCCAGCTCGAGAGAACCAGCAGCAATTGCACCGACGGTTGCAACTCGAGTTTCAAGTACGGCAACCAACCCTGGAATGGCTGCTCCGGGTCGGGGGCTGAATTTGGCCACTCGGTAACGTGCAGAAACGTACGCAACTACAAAACCTACTATGAATGCAAGGACACCACTCAGTTTTTGGGTTGGAGAAACGCTGACGCCTGGTGGTACTGCACCAGCCTGCTCATGGGAGGGAAGTTGTCCGGCGAAAAGGTTCAGGTCGCCGAACTCAAGCGATCGGGACGTCGGCAATAAGCCGTCCCGGATTTGGGAGAAGGAGTTATGAGAATGCCATCAAACCTTGTCGCGCCCTCGGCTGTCGCTATCCTGTCAGCCGCGTTGCTGTGCAGCCTCACCGGCACGGCGATGTCGCAAACCAAGCCAAACTCCACGCTTCCCGGCGTATCGGTCGAAGAGCCGAAACGAACGGCGAGGCCGGTGCAAAGAGAGGAGCGGGCGACAAGCACCAGTCGAGTTCACCGGACCGCGCGGGCCGGCCGGTCGAGGGGTGGAACGGCGAACGGAAGGCCGTCATATGCGCGGGGTTCGGTGATGTGGAAGCTTGCCAAGCTCGAGAGCGAGGCCAGCAGTTGCAACGATGGTTGCGAATCGAGCCGCCCGCGCGGCAAGGATCCCTGGGTCGGGTGCAGCGAGTCCGCTGGGTGGTACACCGTTTTCTCGGCGACCTGCAAAGACACGCTCACCCACAAGGACTACGTGCAATGCGTGGAAACCGAAATGTTCCTAGGCTGGGAGCGCCAACGCGCCTGGTGGCGGTGCACCGGCATGCTGGCCGGCGGGAAATTCCGGGTCACCGCACAGAATCGAGACCGGGACACACGACAGTTGAGCCGTTGAAGCACGGCTGCCACTTGGCTTCGGGCAGCCCATCGACAAGAACATGCCCGCCTCGTCGCGCGGCGACATCGATTTGGGAGCACGAGTCGTGAGACCGTCGTCGAGCCTTGTCGCGCCCTCGGCGGGGGGAAATTCCGGGTCACCGCCGAGAATCGTAACAGGGACACACGATAGCGGACAGCTGAGCCTCGTGTGCCATTTGTCTTCGGACAGCCCGATCGAATCGCTGCAAGGTCAACAGTGTAGGCTGTCGGCAGGGCCCACCCAACCGGCGAGACAAGCGGCATCCTGTTTTGTATCGTAATGTATCGGCTTGCCGGGCCGACATGGAAAATTTCAAAACGGACACAAGCGGAAATTCGCGAGATACATCGGACACTTCCAGTGATGTTTCTGGTGCGATGTCCGCACCGGACGAAATGTCCTGCTGGATTTCACGGGAGATTGTCATGAGATCGTCGTCGCGTTTCGTCGTGCCCTCAGTTATCGCCATCCTGTCAACTGCATTGCTGTGTGGCTTCAGCGGCGCGGCAATGTCGCAAACCACACCAGGCTCCACGCTTCCCGGCGTCACGGTCGCAGCGCCGAGTCAGGTGGCGAGGCCACATCGGCCGGTGCGGGCGGCAAACACTGGTGCAAGTCACCGGACAGCGACGGCCGTTCAAACGGCCACTCACACGCCTACGCATGCGCCGGGTTCGGTCATGGCGAGGCTCAAGGAGATCGAGCGAACCAGCAGTAATTGCACCGATGGTTGCCAGTCGAGCTTCAAATACGGCAACCAGCCCTGGAATGGATGCTCCTCGACCGGTGACACTTTCTCGCCCACCTGCAGAAACGTGCGCAACTTCAAGAGCTACGCCGAGTGCACGGAACACGGACTGTTCATCGGCTGGCACCGCGCTGCCGTCTGGGGTTATTGCACCAGCCTGCTCGCCGGAAATAAGTTGGTCGCCGAACTCAAGCCGTCCAGACAGTAGCGGGGAGCCACCTGCTGGTTCTGGCTCGGGTTGGCCATACAAACATCGGGACGGCACGTCCCGGATTTGGGAGCATATGACCATGAGAATGTCATCAAGGCTTGTCGCGCGCTCGGCTGTCGCAATCCTGTCAACTGCGTGGCTGTGCGCCCTCGGCGGCACGGCAATGGCGCAAACCACGCCAAGCTCTACGCTTCCCGGCGTCGCGGTCGAACAGCCGAAGCAAGCGGCGAGGCCGGCACAGAGGGAGGAGCGGGCGGCAAACACCGGTGCGGTTCACCGGAGAGGGCGGGCCACCCGGACGGCGACTCAAGCAGCGGGAGGGTCGTATGCGCAGGGTTCGGTCATGTGGAAGATTGCCAAGCTCGAGAGAGAGGCCAGCAGTTGCAACGATGGTTGCGAATCAAGCTTCAGGCACGGCAAGGACCCCTGGGTGGGATGCAGCGAATCGGCGGGGTATTACTCGGTTTTCTCGGCAACCTGCAAAGACACACTCACGCACAGGGACTACGTGCAATGCGTGGAAACCAAGATGTTCCTGGGCATGGACCGAGGCCGAGCCTGGTGGTATTGCACCGGCATGCTGAACGGCGGGAAATTCCGGGTCACCGCACAGAATCGAAACAGGGACACACGATAGCGGACAGCTGAACCCCGTGTGTCGGCGTTTGAGCACGCGTCCGGCCGCCAAACCTTAACAATTCCTCAACGCGTTCCGGCCTAGCCTATTCCTGAACCGCGTGCGCGCCTTCGCGCACGACAAGGATCTGGCATGGCCGCCCAGCACACCCCTGCGTCGATACAAGGCGCAATTCCTCCCGCGCTGTTCAATGCCTGCTTTGCGTTGCTCGTGATCAATGCCTGCTATTTCCCCGTGGCTTACATCTCCGGCATGTGGATCTGGGAGCTAAGCGGGCTCGGCATCCCCACCGATTTCGTCAATGTCTGGGCCGCGGGTAAGCTCGTGCTCGATGGCCATCCGCAACTTGCCTATGATTGGGACATCCAGCGGCAAATCGAGCTCGCGCTGCTCGGCCAGGAGTTTCCCGGCTATTTCGCCTGGCACTATCCGCCGCCGTTCCTGTTCGTCGCCTCGCTGCTTGCGATGTTGCCTTATTCCGCCGCCTTCATCGGCTGGATGGTCGCGAGCTTCATCCCCTATCTCGCCGCCATGCGCGGCATCATCGGCCGTCCCTTCGGCTGGATGTTCGCCGCCGCGTTTCCTTTTGTGTTCAACAACACCCTCGTCGGCCAGAACGGATTTCTCACCGCGGCCTTGATCGGCGGCACGCTCTATCTGTTGCCGGTGCGGCCGGTCCTCGCCGGCATCTGTCTCGGGCTGCTCACCTACAAGCCGCAATATGGCCTGCTGTTTCCGCTCGTGCTGATCGCCGCCGGACATTGGCGTGCCTTCATCTCCGCGGGCGTGACCGCTGTCGCGCTCGCCTTCGTGTCGTGGCTCGCCTTCGGTACTGAGGCGTGGCTCGCCTTCTTCCACTGGATGCCGAAATTCTCGCAGGCGTTCCTCACCGAAGGCAAGGCGACCTGGTGGAAGCTGCAGAGCATCTTCTCGATGGTGCGCTATCTCGGCGGCAGCGAGCAACTCGCCTGGGCGTTCCAGTGGGTGCTCACCGCCTCCGTTGCGACCGTGCTGGTGCTGATGTGGCGGAGCCGCGTGCCCTATACGCTGAAGGCCGCTGCACTTGCGGTCGGCACGCTGCTGACGACGCCCTATCTCTTCATGTACGACATGATGGTGCTGGCAATCCCCGTCGCCTTCCTCGTACGCATCGGGCTCAAGCGCGGCTTCCGCGCTTACGAGCTTCCGGCGCTGGCTATCGCGCTCGCGCTGTTCCTGACCTTCACGTTCACCGGCGAGCCGACCGGCTTTGCCATCAACCTGATCGTGGGCGCGCTCATCCTGCGCCGCGCCGGGCCGTGGTGGCGGCGCGCGCCGGTGCCGTCGCTGGCTGCCGCCGCGGCCTGATTTTGCCCGGTGTCGCGACGTCCATCGTCACATTTGCGTCTTGTCATCGAGCCTGAATAGTTGTTCACTTCTTCAGGCGATTTGCAAAGCAATCGCCAGAAAAAGATGAAGACGTGTTCGGTCGAGTGATGTCGTCCGACTGCGGTGCCGGGACGGAACGCCATGGTTTATCGGCGGACGCATCAGGTCGTGAAGCGCCTTGCGGCGCGTCGCAGCGCCATTCTCGCGGCGGCGCGCGATGCCGCGGCCGAGGCCGGCATGGCCGCGGTGCAGATTGCGCCCGTCGCGGTGCGCGCCAACGTCGCCGCCGGCACTGTCTATCGCTACTTCCCCTCGAAGGCCGATCTGATTTCCGAGCTGATCGCCGACGTCTCGCGCGACGAACTCGCCGCGATCCGCCGCGCGGCCGACGCAGCGCCGGGCCCGTCTTCGGCGCTGGCCTCCGCGGTGTCGACGGTCGCGATGCATGTGCTGTCGCAGCGCAAGCTCGCCTGGGGCATTCTGGCGGAGCCCGTCGATGTCGACGTCACGGCGTCGCGGCTCGCGAGCCGTCGCGAAATCGCGGGCGAGATATCCGGCCGCATCGATGCGGCGGTGCGCGCCGGACATCTGCCGGCGCAGGACACCGCGCTCGCCGCGACCGCGCTGCTCGGCGCGCTGCATAAATCGCTGGTCGGTCCGCTCGCGCCCGACTATCTCGACGATCCCGCCAAGCTGCGCGACGCCGTGCAGAGCGTGACGTTGCTGGCGCTACGCGCTGTCGGCGTGATGGATGCGCGCGCCCGCGGGCTCGTGGTGCAGGCGGTGCCGCCGACCAGGACGCTGGTCGGGGCTTGATCGACGATAACACTTGCTGAATTTGCCTTTGCAGCCTCGATTTACTGACTACGCGATTTGATGCGGGAGGGGGTTATGCGTCGACAAGCGTTGGCCGCTTTGGTCGCACTCACGTCGGGAATCGCTGCTGCGCCGTCGTTTGCCGAAAATCGCGTCGCGCTCGTGATCGGCAACGGCGCCTACGAACACGCGCCGCGCCTGCCCAACCCGGCGAACGACGCCGCGGACGTCGCGGCTGCGCTGAAGCGGTCGGGATTCGAGACCATTCTCGCCACCGATCTGAACAAGGCCGGCATGGATGAAGTGACGATTCGTTTTGCGCGGGCGGCCCGCGCGGCCGATGTCGCCGTGTTTTACTATAGCGGACATGCGCTGCAGTTCGCCGGCGTCAACTATCTCGCGCCGACAGACACGAAGCTCGTCGACGAAGCGGATCTGCGGCGCATGGTCCGGCTCGACGAGGTCGTGCAGGACGTCCAGCAGGCCAAAAATCTGCGCATTCTCGTGGTGGACGGCTGCCGGGACAATCCGCTGGCCGAAGAGCTGAAGCGATCTTTGGGAACGACGCGCGCCCTGCCGTTGCAGCGTGGCCTCGCCAAGATCGACAGCCCGGAGGGCATGATCGTCGCCTATGCGACGCAGGCCGGCCGCACGGCAGAGGACGGCGCTGGCCGCAACAGTCCTTATACGGCCGCGTTCCTCAAGAACATCGAAGCCAAGGACGAGATCGGCACGATCTTCCGGCGCATCAGTTCCGACGTTTATGCGACGACGCGGCAGACCCAGCTTCCCGAGCTGTCGCTGTCGCTGATCGGCGAGTTCTATCTCAATGGCAAGGTGCAGATCAATGTGACCGCCCCGCAGGCGCCGTCCGATCCCTGCGCGGCCGCGAGCGACCATTGGAAGAGTGCGGAATTGATCGGAAGCATCGAGGCCTATCAGGACCACGTTGCGCGATTTGGCGGCTGTGCCTTTGCCGGCCTCGCCAAGGTCCGTATCGACAATCTGAAAGGCAAAGCCGCTGCAACGATCGCGGCTCCGCAAGCTTCCGTCACAAAGCTGACGCCGCCTTTGCTCGCATCGGCCGAAAGCTTTTCGGCCGATGCCGTGCCGTTCATCACCGCCAAGACCAGGACCGCTCTGGCGAGCGAATATGCGCCGGCGGGACCCAACAAGGCCGTGGCTATCAACATCACAGGCTTCACGGCTTACGTTGTAGATCAGCCGGACCAGGCAGCGGCGAAAGCTGCCGCCGTTGAACAATGCCAGCAGCGCGCGGATGCCGCTCACTCCATACGCAAGTGCGAAATCTACGCCATAGGGGACAAGGTGGTTTATCCGCCCGGCCGTCCGCCACTGCCGCAGTGGCCGTGGATCAGGCCCGATCCGTCGATCGAGCGGCCGTTCGTGGCAAACGATCTGCCGTTGATGGGCGACTCCTACAAGGCCTCGTTTGCCGCGACGTTTCCGCAAGCCAAAAAATCCAAGTCGATCGCGGTTGCTCCGAACGGGCTGTTCTACTACCATGCCGGCGCGGAAAGCACCGAGGCTGTGACCCGCCGAGCCCTCGAATCCTGCGGTGCGTTAGCCGGCATGGCCTGCATGTTGGTGGTGCTCGACGATGTTTTCGTGGTGCCTGTTCCAACGACGTCGAAAGCGATCGGATTTTTCGATGCCGCCACCAATTCCTCGATTTCCAGGGAGGCGAGGAGTGACGTCGCGAAAAAACTCGCAGACGCGTCGACCGGATGGAACGTGGTCGCAGTCGGCGCCGCGGGGCGTCCGGGGCTGGGACTGAAGGGCAGCAGTGAGGCCAACGCGGTCAGCGCGGCCGTGGCCGATTGCGCCAAACATGATAGCGATTGCCATGTGGTCGCGATCGGGCCGTTCACCGTTCAGCCGAAGTGAGTCCTTCGATTGACGTTCGCTATTCAAGCCGGCGAATAGATGATCAGCTTCAGGTCGGGATCGTCATTGGCCTGAAAGCTCGCATGGGCAAAGCGCAGCACACCCTTCTTGCGGTGTCGCAAGCGTTTGACGCCGCCGGCGCCGCCCCGGATATCATGGGCCTCCCACCATTCGGCAAATTCCGGACTGCCGTCGCGAAGGCGGCTCAGCAGCGCGACGAATGCGGGATCGCCGGCCCAGAGATCGTGAGTCGCGCGGAATTGCGCGACGATACGTCTGGCCTCCTCGGCCCAGCTCGATCCGAACAGCCGGCGCGACCCTGGATAGAGCAATACAAAGATGAGAATGTTGCAATCTTCCTCCGGCACGCGATCGAATGCGAAGATGTCGGCGGCAGCCTTGTTCCACGCAAGGACGTCCCAGCGCCGGCCCGTAATGTAAGCCGGCTGATTGAGGGACAAGACCAGGTTCTTGAGGGGTGCAGGAACGACTTCCCGGGTGAAGGCGCGCCGATTGGTGCCCGATGCCAGCGCGCGCAAATGCGCATGCTCGACCTTGCTGAGGCGCAACGCGCGCGCCAGCGCGTCGATCGTCGTGACCGAAGGACTGACGGCCCGTCCCTGTTCCAGGCGAACGTACCAATCGACGCCGATGCCGGCGAGTTCGGCGACTTCCTCGCGCCGCAGGCCGGGCGCGCGGCGCCGTCGCCCGTCGGGAAGGCCGACCGATTTGGGATTGAGCTTGGCGCGCCGCGAACGAAGGAAGTTGCCGAACTCGCTTCGACTGGGGTCTGGCATGACGTTATTTCCCGAATGCAGGTACTCACCGTCCTAGGATAGTACTAGTCCTTCCGCGGCGTGCGATCGGTGATTACAAGGAAATTGCAGAAGCATCAACCGAGGTCTCCATGTCGCCTGCTTCGTCCATCCACATTTCGCTCGAGATCAACGGCCGCAATCACGACGTTTCGGCAGCAGCCAGTGACACGCTGCTGGACGTTCTCCGCGACACGCTTCGTATGACCGGCACCAAGAAGGGCTGTGACATGGGCGCATGCGGTGCATGCACCGTGCTCGTGGACGGCCGCCGGATCAAATCCTGCCTGGCGCTTGCGGCGTCCTGCGATGGCTGCGCAATCACCACCATCGAAGGCGTCGGAGAAACGGACAAGCTGCACCGGCTGCAGGACGCCTTCATTCGGCACGATGCGCTGCAATGCGGCTACTGCACGCCGGGGCAAATCATGTCCGCGTTGGCGCTGCTCGAGGAGAAGCCCGCTGACCTCAACGCGATCCGCGAAGGCATGAGCGGCAACCTCTGCCGGTGCGGCGCCTATCCGAACATCGTGGCGGCGATATCAGAGGTGGCCGGGCTATGAGCGGAGGTTCGTTTCAATACGCTCGCGCGGCTGACGTTCATGACGCCCGGATGCAGGCGTCGCAACCGGGCGCCGTGTTCCTCGCCGGTGGAACCGACCTGCTTCAGCTGTGGAAGTCCGGCGCTGTCACGCCGGCTGCGGTCGTGGATATCTCGCGCCTGCCGCTATCAGATGTCGAATTCGTCGATGGACGACTTGCCTTGGGCGCGACGGCCCGGCTCAGCGATGTCGCTGCTCATCCCGATGTGAGGCGATATCATCCGTTGATCGCAGAGGCGATCCTGGCCAGCGCCAGCGGGCAGATCCGCAATATGGCGACGGTCGGCGGCAATCTGCTGCAGCGAACCCGTTGCCCATATTTTCGCAACGAACAATTGGCCTGCAACAAGCGCAAGCCCGGTAGCGGATGCGGCGCGTTGTCCGGCGAGAGCCGCCACGCCGCGCTGTTCGGCACAAGCCCGCTGTGCGTCGCGACGCATGCCTCGGATCTGGCCGTAGCACTTGCGGCACTCGACGCCGAAGTCGAAGTGTTCGGGGTGCAGGGTACGCGGCGCCTCGCGCTGCGCGATCTCTATCACCTGCCCGGCGAGACGCCGGAGCATGAAACGAACCTGGCGCCGGGCGAACTCATTACTGGCGTTCATGTGCCGAACGCAACGCGCTTTACCGGCCGCTCGACCTACCTGAAGATTTGCGATCGTGCGTCATTCGAATTTGCCGTCGTGTCGGTGGCGGCGGCATTGCAGATCGAGAACGGCAGGATCGTCGACGCGAGATTGGCTGCCGGCGGTGTCGCGCCGTTGCCGTGGCGGCTCGACCGGAGTGAGGCCGCCTTGACCGGCCGCACGTTGGATGCAGAAACAATCGCCGCCGCCGGTGACGCAGCCGTCGCGCACGCCCGGCCGCTTGCCGATAACGGATTCAAGGTCGCATTGCTGCGCAACGCCGTGATCCGCGCCTTGCAAACCCTGGGAGACCGGTCATGAGCGCCCATTCGGTCTTGCGCTACGAGGCCGCGCTGAAGGTCACCGGCAGCGCCGTCTATGAGGGCGAAGTTGCTGCGGCCGGCCTGCTGCACGCGACCCTCGTGCAGGCGCCGATCAGCTGCGGCGATGTGGTGTCGGTCGACGCGGCGCGGGCGATCGATCTTGCGGGCTTCGCGGCGATGGTCTCCCACGAAGATGCCGAGGTGCTGCAGGCCTCTCCCAACACGGCCCTGATCCGCGAACGCAAGATTTATTTCGCGGGCCAGCCTGTCGCGCTCGTCGCAGCCGACAGCCTGCGGGAGGCGAGGGAAGCCGCAGATGCGATCCAGTTCGGGTTTGAGCAGCGTCCGGCGGTGACGGCGCTGGCGCAGGCGCGCGACAATTCATTTGCGCCGGCGATGGTCGGACGCTTTCCCGCCGAGACCCATCGCGGCGACGCATCGAAGGCGCTGGCTGAGGCCGATCTCGTGGTCCGGCATCGCTACGACACGTCAGTCAACAACCATCATCCGATGGAGCCGCACGCCGTCGTCTGCTGGTGGGACGGGGATAGGGCCGTCGTCCACACCTCGACCCAGGCCATTTTCGGAACGCGCGCGATGATCGGGCATGCGTTCCGGATGCCGGTCACGGACATCCGCGTCATCTCGCGTTTCCTCGGCGGCGGCTTCGGCTGCAAGGGGCAGCTGTGGTGGCCATGGATGTTCTGGGCGATGCTCGCCTCCCGTAAAACCGGCCGCCCGGTACGGCTGGAACTGACGCGCGCGCAGTTGTTCACGCTGGTCGGGCGGCGTCAGGAGACGGTGCAGGATCTCGGGCTGGGGTTTGCCGCCGACGGCCGTCTCACGGCAATCGAACATCACGTGCTTGCGCAAACCTCGACCCATGCCGATTATTCCGACTCCACTGCGGTCTATTCGCGCTTTCTCTATGCCTGCCCCCATGTCACGACGACGCACCGGCTGGTCCGGACCAACGAGCCGCAACCTGTGCCGATGCGCGCGCCGGGAACGGCGCCGGGAACGTTTGCGCTGGAATCCGCACTCGACGAGGCGGCCGAACGGCTGGGCATCGATCCGATCGAACTTCGCGTGCGCAACTTTGCCGATCACGATCAGGAATCGGGCCGCCCGTGGAGCAGCAACTCACTGCTCGAATGCTATCGCGTCGGCGCCGAACGGTTCGGCTGGTCGCAGAAGCCGGCGCCAGGTGCTGCCACCGACGGCCGTTGGCGGATCGGCTGGGGCATGGCCAGCACGCTTTATCCGGCGATCCGTCAGGCCTGCAAGGTCCGCGTCAGGCTCTTGGCGGACGCTTCATTGAATGTTCAATGCGGCACGCAGGACATGGGCTCGGGCACGTACACGGCGCTCGGCCAGATGGCGGCCTCGGCGCTGGGCATTTCCCCTTCGCAGGTGAGCGTCGAACTCGGCGATACCTTGCTGCCGGAGGGGCCGTTTTCCGGTGGCTCGCAGGTGACCGCGAGTCTGGCGCCGGCAACCGAAATGGCGGTGGCGACGCTCCGCGCCACGCTGGCCAACATGGCCGTCACCGACGAGCGATCGCCGCTGTCAGGCCAGCGGGTCGAGGACCTGGAATTTCGGGATGGAACGATCCGCAGCCGGACCGGCAATGTCGGCGAGTTGCTGACGGATTTGCTGGCGCGCGCAGCCGCTGACGGACTGGATGCAGAGGGCGAAAGTGCCGCGACCCAACACGCCTCGCTGGCCGCGACCAGCATGGGCTACGGCGCGGTCTTCGTCGAGGTGGGTGTCGATGCCGAACTCGGCGAGATCAGGGTGCGGCGCGTCTGCGCCGCCTTTGCCGCGGGCCACATCCTCAATCCGTTGTTGGCGAAGAGCCAATATATCGGCGGCTTGATCGGCGGCATCGGCATGGCGCTGCATGAGCGAACGGCGACGGATCGCGCCTCGGGCCACATCGTCGGCGACAGTTTTGCCGACTATCTGATCCCGGTCCATGCCGACATGCCGGAGTTCGATATCGCGATGATCGACGAGGAAGACCTGCACTTGCCGGGCGGCGTCAAGGGCATCGGCATGCTGGGCACGGCGGGAATCCAGGCCGCCATTGCCAATGCGGT
Organism: uncultured Alphaproteobacteria bacterium; assembly: GCA_963794775.1. Classification (GTDB taxonomy): domain Bacteria; phylum Pseudomonadota; class Alphaproteobacteria; order Rhizobiales; family Xanthobacteraceae; genus Bradyrhizobium. The sequence continues at coordinate 94,870 of CAWCGA010000041.1, forward strand.
TTATCACGCGACCGGCAAGCGCGTTCGCAGCCTTCCCATCCGTATCGAGAATATTGTCGGATGATGCATGGGTAGGCGCTGAGCGACTTCATGAGCAGTCGGCGGTCTTGCGCCTTGGCGAGCTGATGCCTTAGCTTTGTCCTGGTCTCGATTTATGGGAGTTCCGGAGATGATCGTCGATGTGCGGACGTACACGCTGATCCCGCGGAAATCGGCGAAGTACATTGCGATTTTTGAGAAACACGCGTTGCCGGTGATGAAACGTCACGGCCTTGAACTCATGGGCTACTACGTGAGTTACATCGGCCCACTTAATCAGGTCGTGCATCTCTGGCGCTACGACAGTCTCGCCGACATGGAAAAGAAGCGTGCAGCGCGTGACGCCGACCCGGCTTGGGGCGAGTTTCAGTCCCTCACTGAGGGGATGATTTTGGCGCAGGACGACAAGGTCATGCGACCAGCCTCATTCTCGCCAATCCAATGATCCCAAAGGTTTCGTTTCGCCGCTTCGCAATGACGGTTCAGACAATCTTGTCCCTCAGCGAGGCGATCGTCTCCAGATTGCGCTCGTGCTCGCCTGTGAAGCGCAGCACGAGGTGCGAGCAGCCGGCGCGCACGTAGTCGTTGAGATATTCGGCGACGCCCGACGCCGGGCCGGCGTAGCCCATCTGACGTTTGCGCATCACCGCCGCCGGCTGGCCGTAGTAGGCCTCGAGAAAATGGTCGAACCTGTCATTGGCGCGCCCAGCGTCGTCGTCGAGCACGATGGTGAGATACATGCTGCCGACCAGCGCGTCGGCGTTGCGGCCGGCCGCGCGCGCGATGTCCTTCAGCTCGCGCCACTGGCGGCCCCATTGCGCCGCGTCCGGGGTGATCGGCATCCAGCCGTCGAAATAGCGCCCGGCGCGCTCGATGCTCGCGGGCAGCGAGCCGCCGACCCACAGCGGCGGGCCGCCGGGGCGATGCGGCGTCGGTCCGAGCACTGCTCCGTCGACTTTCCAGCGCCCGTCCCAATCGACCGGCTTGCCGCTCCACAGCGCGCGCATCAGGCGCAGCCCTTCCATCATGCGCCCGACGCGCTTTTCGAACGGCACGCCGGCGGCAGCGAATTCCGCGCGGATGTTGGGCACGTCGCCGGCGATGCCGACGCCGAGGATGAGCCGCCCTTCGGCGACCTGATCGAGGGTCGCGACCTGATGCGCGAGCAGCACCGGATTGTGCAGCGCCGGTAATAGCACCGCGGTGCCGACCTCGACCCGCCTGAGCCGCGCCGCAATCGCCGTCATCAGGGTGAGCGGCGCGTGGCGCGGCCGCGCAAACAGCGAATCCCCGACCCAGATGGCGTCGAAGCCGAGCCGCTCGGCGCGGCCTGCGAGATCGAGCAGGGGTGCCGCTGCCGGCTCGCCCGCCATGATCTTCTCGCGCGTGGGCAGCAGATATCCGAGGCGGGTCGGCATGGGTGTCTCCGAGGATTGCGATATGTCAGCGAGCATAGTGGGCGATGGATCGCCGGAGAAGGGCCGAGGTTGCGCGGCCGCACAGCAGCAGCCGTCGGTCGGCCACTTCATCAGTCAAGTGATACTTTTCTGGCTCCCGTTACGCGCACCCGAGCGGCTCGCCGCAAGAGTGGCCAACAACAACGCAAACGCACCGCCAAAGCCGACCCACGCGCCCCATGAACCAATGTTTCCACGGCCTGAAAGCCCAACAAGGCTCATGCAAACCAGGCCTGTCGCAACCCTCAGGATCTCCCAAATAACTCGCTTGCCACCTGTTATTGCGGATCGGATCAAGGCGACAGCAACAACCAGCAGCACACTTGCTGCAAGCAATGTAACTGTCATCCTGAAAACCTGCTCGATGCTCATGATGAGTTACGTTCGCGACGCGGCGGTCAGTGGGCGTTCGAGATTGCGGCGCGCTTGGTAAAATCCCGATGCGAGAGCCGCAAAAACCGGCAGGCCGAATAGAACGGAAGTGAAGAAATAGACGAAACCCCTTCTATCCGCCGTGACGTGGGGTAGCGACTCGAAATGCCCCAATATCAGGAACGACGACACCAAAACAACGAACGCTGTCGTTAGTTTTATACAAACAAGCAGCCCCAGGAAGACGTGCGTAACGTTGCCGACAATCCATTTTATAGCCCACCGCGCAGGGAGGAACGCGATCAGGAAAGTCAGCAGCCAGATGACGAGGATATAGCCGATAGTGAGGGCATTCATGCCAACTACGCTAGATTGTGCCCATTAAATAACCACTACTCCGATCGACGCAATTTTCTTCCTGGTCTGTATTGAGCAGAACTTGGCTTTGGGTGTTCCGCCTGGTCCGCTTAGGCGGACTGCTCGGAATGTTGCCGCAACGACACGACGGGCAAAACACTTCCGCTATTCATAAACGATGCGAAATGTCCAGCCCCTCGCGCAAAAATAATTATCTTTCCGAAATGGCGAACTTATGATTTAACGAATCCGTCCCGCGCTCACTGGAGGGCGCGTCGCGATCGTCGCGATCGTCACGAACGTCGGGCGCGGGATGCGATGGACGCTATTGGCGCGCAGACGATGCACGCCGGTGCGTACGGTCAAGCCGTGTGGTCCTGGCACCTCGACGCTGGTGTCAAGTTTGTGGGCGATCCACAAGCGACGGGGGCTAACAAGCCCGATACCCCGGGGAGAGCACGGAGTAAGCCGTAAAGCCATTGCGCAGGGAATGTCCGAGTGTTTCGGCAATACCTGTGGTGACTATGCTTGTGGGCCTTCTACCCTTTTCTGCCCACGAGGCTGCGGGTGCGGCCAGCGCCCGGCATTCCCTGCGCCCTCTCTCGGGAGGGGCGATGATGATGCAGAGCTCGGATGCGAATCGCACCGCGGGAATGAAGGCGCTTGTCGTTGCGAAGAACGTAGGGTGGGCAAAGCGACTCCCGTCTGCGGTAGCTCAACAGGCGAAGGCAGAAGCGTGCCCACCATTCTCGGCGTGCACGCGAAGGTGGGCACGGCGCAAGGGCGCCTTTGCCCACCCTACGTTCTGCGCGCGCAATAACGGCGGCGTGCTGTTTGAAATTCGGATCAGCAACGGAGGCGTGCGTGCCGCCCTCACATATTCGCATCGCCGTCCGGACCGACGGAGGCGATGCGCACCATGTTGGTGGTGCCGGGAATGCCGAGCGGCACGCCGGCCACGATCAGCACGCGCTGGCCGGCGCGGACGAAACCGTCGCGGAACGCGATCTTGCCGGCACGGCTCACCATGTCGTCGAGATCGTGCGCGTCCTCGGCGACCACGCAATGCACGCCCCACACCACCGAGAGCTTGCGTCCCGCCGTGATGTTCGGCGTGATCGCGACGATCGGCGGCTTCGGGCGCTCGCGCGCCACGCGGATCGCGGTCGAGCCCGACGAGGTCCAGCAGATCACCGCGGGCAGATCGAGCGTCTCGGCGATTTGCCGCGCGGCGTCGGCGATGGCATCGCCGGCGGTGGCTTCCGGGTCGGGCCGCTGCGCGGTGATGACCTGGCGATAGGTCGGATCGCGCTCCACCTCCTCGCCGATGCGGTTCATGGTCGAGACCGCCTCGACCGGGAATTTGCCGGCCGCCAACTCCGCCGACAGCATGATCGCGTCGGCGCCCTCATAGACGGCGGTCGCGACATCGGAGACTTCGGCGCGGGTCGGCACCGGCGACTGGATCATCGACTCCAGCATTTGCGTTGCGATCACCACCGGCTTGCCGGCGCGGCGCGCCATCCGCGTCATCTGCTTTTGGAGACTCGGCACGCGCTCCAGCGGCAGCTCGACGCCGAGATCGCCGCGCGCCACCATCAGCGCGTCGGACGCCTCGATGATTTCCGGGAGGCGATCGATTGCCTGCGGCTTCTCGATCTTGGCCATCACGGCGGCGCGGCCGCGGATCATCTTCTTGGCCTCGACCACGTCCTCGGCGCGCTGCACAAAGGACAGCGCGATCCAGTCGACGCCGGTGACCAGCGCAGCCTCGAGATCGGCCTTGTCCTTTGGCGTCATCGCCGAGACCGGCAGGTCGGTGTCGGGCAGGCTGACGCCCTTGCGGTCCGACATCCTGCCGCCGATCACGACGCGGGTGACGGCCCGCTCAGGCGAGCATTCTTCGGAGATCAGCCGCACCTTGCCGTCGTCGAGCAACAGCGCATGGCCCGGCTTCAACGCGGCGAGGATTTCCGGATGCGGCAGGTTTACGCGCGAGACGTCGCCGGGCGTCTTGTCGGAATCGAGCGTAAAACTCTGACCGTTCTTGAGCGTCACGGCGCCTTCGGCGAACGAGCCGAGCCGCAGCTTCGGCCCCTGCAGGTCGACGAGGATGCCGATCGGCCGGCCGTAGCTACTTTCGACATTGCGGATGGTCGCGACCAGCTCCCGCATCTTGTCATGCGGGGTGTGGCTCATATTGATGCGGAAAATATCGGCGCCTGCTTCGAACAGCCGGCGGATCATCGCGCTATCCGAAGATGCGGGACCCAGCGTGGCGAGGATCTTGATACGGCGCAGCCGTCTCATTTCTTGCTTCCGGGGGCTTGCGGCAAGCCTGCACCCGGTGCGTTCGGCAGGCCCGGAACGCCGCCGGGACCGACCGTTCCGGGGATGCCCGGAACGCGCTGCTGTGCTGCCGGCTGCTCATTGGCATCGGTGAGCTGCACGGTCCAGGCGCGCTGGTCGGCCGTGTCGACCTCGAAGAAGCCGGTGCGGTCGAAGCCGCGCGCCAGGCAATTCTCGGTGCCCTTGATGGTGAACTCCTTGTCGCGCGAGCACATGAAGGCCTGTCCCGACCATTCGCCGCCGCGGTCATAGTCGAGCGCATAGATGTAGTAGAAGCGCGCCACCAATGTTCCCTTCAGCAAGGTCTCACAGCTTCGCGAGGACACGTTCCACCAGCCTTCGGTGGTCCACCCTTCCGCGTCCTTGTAGCCGAGCGCGATTCCAACCCGGCTGGAGGTGTTGTTGCACAGACGAAAGTCCGCGCGCGCCGAACCGTTCCCGGCGCAAAGCACGAATAGCGCCGTCACACATGTGACGACGAGCGGGCCGGGACGGACGGACGTGGGGAGGATCATTGCGCGAAGCTATATCTCAAATCAGCGACGATTTCGCGTATGCCGCTAGCGACTGTCAACGGCCAAACCGGTATTTTCTTGGTGCAGGTCGCGAACGCGTCGCCTTTCGAATTCGCCCTCCCAAGCCGTTGTTTGCGCTGCGATATGGCGGAATCTGTGGCAAGCTCCATATGAGAGAGCAAAGTCTGCAACGACGGGATTGAGGCCATGGCCATTGATGAGAAGACCCGGACGGAACTCGAAGCCGCCGCTTTTCGCCGGTTGATCGGACATCTGAGGGAGCGGACCGATGTCCAGAACCTCGATTTGATGAATCTCGCCGGCTTCTGCCGCAACTGCCTGTCCAACTGGCTGAAGGACGCCGCCGACGCCAACGGCGTGGCGCTTTCCAAGGACGAGAGCCGCGAGGCGGTCTACGGCATGCCCTATGAGACCTGGAAGTCCAAGCATCAAGGCAGCGCTAGCCCCGAGCAGATCGCGGCGATGAAGAAGTCCCATCCCGGTCACTGATTCGCGTTTCATATTGTCACGCGCAAGCGCGATCATGGTGCGAGCGCAACTCCCTGTGGGCGCGCTGTGGATGAGCGCGATGCCAGCTTGACCCTTTGGCGGCGAAATTCGAGTGTCGCGGCGCGATGCGTCAAGCGCGCCTCGCATTTGTCAGGTTGATTTCGGGAGTTTGAGATGGCCACCGCCGCTGCCGCCACAGAAGAACACGCGACACGTTTCGCCAAGGACCAGCTCAAGGCCATCATCGAGCGCATCGAGCGGCTGGAAGAGGAGAAGAAGACCATCTCCGACGACATCCGCGACGTCTATGCCGAGGGCAAGGGCAACGGCTTCGACGTCAAGGCGCTGCGCGCCATCGTGCGGCTGCGCAAGCAGGATCCGAACGAGCGGCAGGAGGCCGAGACCATTCTCGAGACCTACATGCAGGCGCTGGGGATGCTTTGAGGAGCTACGCGTTTAGCGCAGCGAGGCGGTGCGCAGCGAGAACGACGTCATCTCGAGCCTGGTGGTCGCCGATCCCGAGAAGCGATCGACGCTCATGCCGAGCAGCGGATCGTCGGTGAAGCCCATCGCAATTGTCGACGCCGGCTTGACGAAGAACGCGCGCATCGCGCTCATGTCGCTGTCGCCCATCACGGTCACCGACATCGCGCGGCTCGCGCTCGGCGCCAGCATCATGATGCGCAGCCAGATGTCGTTGCTTTTTCCCGCGGACAGGCGCGTCGCTGTCGTGACCGGGTCACCCTTGCCGGCCACGCCCTTGATCGCGATGGTGTTGATCTCGGTCGCAGCTGCCGCCGCATTGCGCGCCGGGCGCGCGATCCGCGGGATCGGCGCGGATGCCGCCACGATGTTGGAATGGTCGACCGGCGAGGTCGTGGGCGGCGCGTAGGCCAGCGCAGAATAGGCCTGCGGCACGCTCGCTGTGGCTTGCGGGTCGGCGGTCTCGATCGCCTTGCGCGCGTTGAGCGCGGCCACTTGGGCCGGCGTCGCCTGTTTCGGCGCGCTCGAGTCATCCCAGAAGCCGCGGGCATTGATGATGTCGGCCGGCGTCTGCGGTTTGGCCTCAACCTTGTCGGCGATCGGTGCCGGCTTCGGCGGCTGCACCGATTGCACGTCGGCCGAGGCCAGCTGCAGCGTGGGCATTTTCGCACGCGACGCGGGGGCAGGCGTAGCCGGAGCGGGCTTTGCGGCGGCTACGACGACCGGCGCGGGCTTCGCAGGCGGGGCGGACGCAGCGGCCTCTTCCTCGTCGTCGTTCGCCTTGGCCTTGCCTTTGCCCTTGAACAGCGACGCCAGGAACGAGGCCTTGCCGACCGTGGCGGCATCGTCGCCGTCGCCGCGCTTCTCGATGTCGGCCTTGGCGAGCTCATAGTTCTTCAGCGGCACGCCATCGGTCGGCACATGCACGGTGCGGCCGTCGGGGAACACCCTGGCGAGCTGGTCATGCGTCATGCGCGGCCAGTGCCGGATGCTGCCGGTGTCGAGATGCACGAACGGCGAGCCGGAGGTCGGATAGAAGCCGACGCCGCCGCGCTGTAGGCGCAGGCCGGCGGCGCGAATGTCGGCGAGCTGCACGCCGGGAATGTAGAAGTCCATCGCATGCCCCAGCATGTGCTGGGAGAAGCGCGCCACGCCGGAGTTGGCCGACCGGTGGCGCAGCATGGCGTTGGTGGCGGGCGAGCGATACGAGGAGATGATCTGGATCGGCTGCTTGCCGTCGACGTCACGGTAGACTTCCCAGAGGATGTCGAACAGATGGCGGTCCATCTCGGTCTGTTCCTGGCTGCGCCAGTCGCGGAGAAAGTGATTGAGCTGCTTCAGCGCGTCTTCGTCATAGCGGCCGTCGCGCTTGAAGGTGACCGTGAGGTCTTCCTCGGAATGGGTATGATGGAAGGTGAGGGTGCGGGTCTCGTTCAACGCGGTGGCGTCGTGCACCGAGCCGGCTCCCAGCATCAGCAATGCCGATGCGAGCCCGATGCGGGCTCCGGCCTTGATGCCCTTGCGGGGCGCAGACAGCGAGTTGAATTGGCGTGCGAAACCAATCGGCACGATGAGCCCACCCAATCGACGAGCGTTCAGTGGACCTTCCGCCAACCCCTGTCAGGCGAAAGAGAATGAACGCTTCCTAAAGCGGGATGGTTAACAAAGTCTTACCAACCCGTTCCCAAGTGAGGGTTAAGCTAACCGGTCAAGTGTGGCGAAAAAGTGCCGGCTGCCCCTTTCGGGGTGGACAATGGTTAACGTGAAACGGCCCGCCGGAGAGGCGAGGCCGTTGACTTTCCAGCGGAAATCGCGGTGGCGCTTACCGGGTCGCCCGGCGCGGCTGTTGCTGCTGGGCGCGGCGGCCGACCGGGGCGGGCGGCGTCGGCGGCCCGAACAGCCGGTCGAAGAACGACGGCCCGGAATAGCCGTTGGCAAACGCGCTCGACGGAATGTTCACCGGCGGACGCCCGCCGCCGCTGCCCGGCTGGGAGCGCGCGATCGCGTTCTCGAGGTCCCTGCTCCGGCCGCTCTTCATCAGCGGGATCATGGCGGCGTCGCGGCCATAGACGTCCTTGCGGAATTGCAGCTTGCCGCCGTCGTCCACGAAAGCGGTCTGATAGGTGATGTTGACCGGGATGGGCGTCGGGAATTTCAGGTCGATCTCGCTATGCCCGTACATGCCGCGGATCTTCTCCGCCGTCCATTTCTGGTCGGGCAGCGCGATGTTGAGCAGCACGGACGCGTACTGATCGGGATACTGCACGCGCATGCAGCCATGGCTGAAGGCGCGCTCGGTCTTCTCGAACAGGTACTTGTCCGGCGTGTCGTGCTGATAGACCAGGAACTTGTTCGGGAAGTTGAAGCGGACGCGGCCGAGCGCGTTGGCTTCACCGGGCGGTTGCGAAATGTGGATGCTGCCGTCGGGATTCTTGTCGAGCTTCAGGCCCATGCGCTGCAGCACGGTCGGGTCCTGCTGCAAGGCCGGCAGATATTCGTTGTAGACGATCGACGGCGGCACGTTCCAGGTCGGATTGACCGTGATGTATTTCATCGTCTCGGTCAAAAGCGGCGTGGCATGCTGACCGGGCTTGCCGGTCACCACGCGCGTAGTCCAGACCTGCGCGCCGCGCTGCATCACCTTCAGCGTATAGTCGGGGATGTTGAGGATCACATAGGCGTCGCCGAGCGAGGCCACGCCGAGATCCCGCGGCAACCAGCGCCAGCGCTCCATGTTGACAAGCACGACATCGATCTGCTTGTCGCGCTTCGGGCTGTTCAGCGCCTTGACGGTGGCGTTGTCGAGCTGGCCGGTCACCTTGATGTCGGCATTATCCTGGAACTTGCGCACGGCTTCGGAAACCGCGGCATCGAAATGCTTGTCGTCGGCGTTCTCGGTGATGCCGAGCTTGGCGCGAAGTTGCGGCACGCGGTCATCTTCCGGCGCGACCTCCGGCTGCTTCTTGACGGCCGGCTTGAAGGTCAGCGTCGGGCCATCGGCAATGGTGATGACGGGGCCGTCGCCCTGGCCGCGCAATTCGGCGAGCTTCTTCTTCAGCTCCTGATAAAGCCTCTGCGGCGGGTTGTAGCTGTCGAGCGTGGCGGAGGCGTCCTTTGCGCCGGTGACATTGGCGAGCACTTCCGACGGATCGATCGGATGATCCGGATACTGGATGTCGTAGGAGACCTGCGACCAGTGCATGCGGCCGCTCTGCGCCTGGCGCGCATAGTCGAGCATGCTGGCGGTGAGTTTCAGGTCGGCTTCGGCGAGCGCGTCGGGCGACGTAGCGGCGGCGAAATCCGGCACCGCATAGTCGCTCGCATTGAGGCCGTCGGAGCCGGCGTCCTTGAGGCGGGCGATGACGTCCTTGCCGTTGTCGGTGAGGCTGCCCGACTGCGTCCACAGCGGCGCGTAGTCGCGGGCGCTGTAGAATTTCTCCACCGCAGCGCGTTCGGCCTTGCGATCGAAAGCGCGCAGCGACTTCGCCGCGAGCATGTCCTTCAGCTTGTCGGCGACCGGCTGATCGGCGGCAGGCACCGTGCTGACCTTGACCGGCGGCGGTGGCTCGGCGGGCGGCGCCGCGGCGGTCGCCGGCGCGACTTGTGCAGGTGCCGCGGCTGGTGCTGCGCTGTCGGTCGATGCGGTCAGCGGCGTGCTCGATAGTGGCACGCTCGGCTCCATCGTTGCCATCGCCGGCATCGTCGTGCTGGGAATCGCGGGCGCGGGAGCGGCGACATCGATCGGCTTCACATCGGCCGGCTTTGCATCGGCGGCAGGCGCGGTGGACGCCGTGGTGTCTATTTTGAAATCGCTGGCGGTCGGAGGCGGAATGTTGACCGGCTCGGGGCGCGGGACCGCGGCATCGATTGCGAGTTCGGCGGGCGTAGCGCGATTGGGGCCCTGGGCGACTGCCGAGGTTGCGGACACCGTGAGGAAGGTCGCGGCGACCGCCATCAAAACGCGGTCAAACCCACCACGGTTGTTCGGATAGTCTCGCATCGTCACACACCCCTCTGGGTGAAACCGCCCCGGCAAAGGAACAGTTCCGGTTTCGTCGGTCGGTATCGTCAAGCCGGCTCGTCAGTCTGTACGGCTGCACGCGACAAGTCATTACGCAGTACGCAGACGATACAGACGCCCCTTACCAGCAGACCGCACCCGGCGGGGCAACTCACGACAAACTGAGCACAACTCCTTTGCAACGGATGGTGCGCTTTTGCCACGCACACCCCCGCTTTGTCTGTCACCGGCAAGCCACGGTTCGAAAGTTCTGCAATGACCGAAGGTTGTGTCGATTTTCGGTTCCGATACCCAGCCGCAACAGTCGACTGTTTCGCCTCAATTGGACTCTTTCGTGTCATCGGGGGCGCTATCTTGCCCCGCGGCTTCATCGAGCTTGCGGTAGAGCGTGGAGCGGCCGATTTTCAGGCGTCGCGCCACCTCGGACATCTGGCCGCGATAATGCGCGATCGCGAAACGGATGATCTCGTTCTCCATCTCTTCCAGAGGCCGCATCTCGCCGGCGCTGGTCAGCATCGCCAGCGTGCCGTGGGCGGGCAGGGGCGCGATCGGTATTTCGTTACCGGAAACCATCGCAGGTGCTGAGTGCTGGATCGCCGGCGACACCACTAGCGGCTCGCTCGGCGCTTGAGGGGCGACCGTCGCGTGAGAGGGGAGCGAGGGGAAGTCAGCAAGCCCGAGCTGGTCGCCCTCGCTCATGACCACCGCGCGATACACAGCGTTCTCGAGCTGACGGATGTTGCCGGGCCAGTCGAGCCCCGAGAGCTGCGCCATCGCCTCGCCACTGATGCCCGTGATCGTCCGATTCTCCTCGGCGCCGAAGCGCGCGAGGAAATGCCGCAGCAGATGCGGGATGTCTTCGCGACGCGCGCGCAGCGGCGGGATCGTCAGCGGCAGCACGTGCAGGCGGTAGAACAGGTCTTCGCGGAAGTGGCCGCTTTTGACGCGATCGAGCAGCCTGCGATTGGTCGCGGAGACGATGCGGACATCGACCTTCACGGGCTTGCGTCCGCCGACCGCTTCGACCGCGCCTTCCTGCAGTGCGCGCAGCAGTTTCACCTGCGCGGTCAGCGGCAGCTCGGAAACTTCGTCGAGGAACAGCGTGCCACCGCTGGCTTCGACGAACTTGCCGGTGTGGCGTTCGGTCGCGCCAGTGAAGGCGCCCTTCTCGTGTCCGAACAGGATCGATTCCACGAGGTTGTCGGGGATCGCGCCGCAATTCACCGCGACGAACGGCTTTGCCTTGCGCTCGCCGCTGCCATGGATCGCGCGGGCGAACAATTCCTTGCCGACGCCGGATTCGCCTTCGATCAGCACCGGAATTTGCGAGTTGGCCGCCTTCTGCGCGGTGCGTAGCACCGAAGCCATCGCCTCGCTGCGGGTGATGATGTCGGAAAATGTCAGCCGGCCTTCGCGGCTGTGGCGGATGCGCTGCAATTCGCCCTTCAGCGCGCTGGTGTTGAGCGCGTTGCGCAAGGACACCTGCAGCCGCTCCATGCCGACCGGCTTGACCACGAAATCCTGGGCGCCGGCGCGCATCGCCGAGATCACATTGTCGATACCGCCATGGGCGGTCTGCACGATCACGGGAATGGAAAGGTCGGCGTCGCGGATTTTGGCCAGCACGCCCATGCCGTCGAGGCCGGGCATCACGAGGTCGAGCACGACGGCGTCGATTGCGGGCGCATCGGCTGCCATCAGCATAGCGATCGCGGCATCGCCGCTGTCGACCATAACCGCCTCATAGCCGCATTTCTGCACCATGTTCTCGACCAGGCGGCGCTGTACGGCGTCATCGTCGGCAATCAAAATGCTGGCAGCCATGGCTTTCCCCGCGCGCTACGACTATCTGTCTCGAATCGGGGCACTGTCGCCGATGCCGATTAACGCGCGCTTAAACCTTGCCGTCCCGCCTTTTCGTCCTTCCGACTGACAGGTTTTCATCACGATGACGTCCACGTCCGCTCTCCGCAAACCGAACTCAGGCAAATCCACCGCCAAGGCGAAGGTCAAGGCCGGCAAATTACCGGAGTGGAACCTCGGCGATCTCTATGCCGGCATCGACGCGCCCGAGATCGCGCGCGACCTCAAGAAGATGGATTCCGAATGCGTCGCGTTTGAGACGGACTACAAGGGCAAGCTTGCGGACAAGACCGCGGGCGAGGGCGGCGGCGAGTGGCTTGCCGAAGCGGTGAAACGCTATGAGGCGATCGACGATTTGGCTGGCCGGCTCGGTTCCTATGCCAGTCTGGTTCATGCCGGCGACAGCGTCGATGCCGCGATCTCGAAATTCTATGGCGACGTCTCCGAGCGGTTGACCGACGCCTCGACGCATCTGTTGTTCTTTGCGCTCGAGCTCAACCGCGTTGACGATGCCGTGATCGAGCGCGCGATGCAGACCCCGGCGCTCGGGCATTATCGCCCGTGGATCGAAGATCTGCGCAAGGAAAAGCCGTATCAGCTCGAGGACCGCATCGAGCAGCTGTTTCATGAGAAGTCGCAGACCGGCTATTCGGCCTTCAACCGGCTGTTCGACCAGACCATCTCCGCGCTGCGCTTCAAGGTCGGGGCAAAAGAGCTTGCGATCGAGCCGGCGCTGAGCCTGTTGCAGGATCGCGACGGCAAGAAGCGAAAGGCCGCTGCCGAGGCGCTGGCCAAAACATTCAAGGCCAATGAGCGGACCTTCGCGCTGATCACCAACACGCTCGCCAAGGACAAGGATATTTCCGACCGTTGGCGGGGCTTTGCCGATGTCGCCGACTCCCGCCACCTGAACAATCGCGTTGAGCGCGAGGTGGTCGACGCGCTGGTCGCTTCCGTGCGCGCGGCCTATCCGAAACTGTCGCACCGCTATTATCGGCTGAAGGCCGGCTGGTTCAAAAAGAAGAAACTCGCTCATTGGGACCGTAACGCGCCGCTGCCGTTCGCCGCGACCACGACGATTGCGTGGCCGGAAGCGCAGAACATGGTGTTGACGGCCTATCGCGGGTTTGCGCCCGAGATGGCTGACATTGCCGAGCGGTTCTTCAGGGATCGCTGGATCGATGCGCCGGTGCGTCCCGGCAAGGCGCCGGGCGCGTTCTCGCATCCGACCACGCCGTCCGCGCATCCCTATGTGCTGATGAATTATCAGGGCAAGCCGCGCGACGTGATGACGCTCGCTCATGAGCTCGGCCATGGCGTGCATCAGGTGCTGGCGGCCAAAAATGGAGCGCTGATGGCGCCGACGCCGCTGACGCTTGCCGAGACCGCAAGCGTGTTCGGCGAGATGCTGACCTTCCGCCGGCTGCTGGCGCAGACGAAAAACGCCAAACAGCGCCAGGCGCTGCTAGCCGGCAAGGTCGAGGACATGATCAACACCGTGGTGCGGCAGATCGCGTTCTATTCCTTCGAGCGCGCGGTCCACACCGAGCGCAAGAACGGCGAATTGACCGCGGAGCGCCTGGGTCAGTTGTGGCTGTCGGTGCAGGGTGAGAGCCTGGGGCCGGCGATCGAGATCAAGCCGGGCTATGAGACCTTCTGGATGTATATCCCGCACTTCATTCATTCGCCCTTCTATGTCTACGCCTACGCCTTCGGCGATTGCCTGGTGAACTCGCTTTATGCGGTCTACGAAAAGGCGGCCGACGGCTTTGCGGAACGCTATCTCGCAATGCTCGCAGCCGGCGGCACCAAGCACTATTCGGAGCTGCTCAAGCCGTTCGGGCTGGACGCCAGCGACCCGAAATTCTGGGACGGCGGCCTGTCGGTCATCGCTGGGATGATCGACGAGCTGGAAGCGATGGGTTGAGGCGTAAAACAGTTGTTGAACGGATCACGGAGGCCTGTTATACGTCTGTATAACGGAGACCGGCCATGAACGAACCTGCTCGAGACCTTAAGATCGAAAGCGCCGCACTTCAAATCCGCAAGATCGGCAATTCCGTCGGAGTGATCTTGCCAAAAGAATTGCTGGCACGGCTGAATCTCAAAGAGGGAGACAAGTTCTATCCGGTGGAACAGCCCGATGGCAGCCTTCGTCTAACGCCCTTCAATCCAAAGCACGCCCGGACGATGGAGATCGCCCGTCAGGTCATGCACGAATATCGCGATACATTTGCCGCGCTTGCGAAATGAGCGAGCCAATTTGGCTCGATGTCGACGAAATCGTCGACATGCATGCCGAGCAACTAGCGATATTCGGGGGACCTGAAGGTATCCGGGATCGAGGCCTTCTCGAAGTCAGCGATTTTGCGGCCGGTAAATCAATGGCACTACGGACAAACCGATATGGCGGCACTTGCGGCAGCCTATGCATTTGGCCTCGCCCGCAATCATGCCTTTGTGGATGGCAACAAGCGCATCGCGTTCCAGGCGATGATGGTATTTCTGCGCGGCAATGGGATCGCGTTCGCGCCTGAACCAGCGCAAGCCACAGCCCTGATACTTTCTCTCGCCGCGGGCGAAGTCAGCGAGGAAAGCCTGACCCGCTGGATCAGGGACAACTGGCCGGCGAAATAAGCGGTATGCTGTGGCAGGCAGCCCTTGCGGCGTTGCCCTGCCAGCAGCTTTGCGGTATTTCGGCGCAAGAAATCGACCTCACTGGGGACAGCAATGGCAGACCATAGCGAAGTGGCCTACTCCACCGCCGACGGCAACGACTATCAAGCGCATGAAGCGACCTATGAGGGCTTCATCATGCTGGTGAAGTACGGCACCTCAGCCGTCGTCCTTCTTTTGATTCTGATGGCGTACTTCCTGGTCTGATCCGCGCCGTCACACGGCGTAGTTCGAAAAAGTCGCGCCGGCTGCAAAACCGGTATCTAACCTCGCGGAAATCGCGTTAGTTTGAGCTAGCGCGCACCTTGCCCGCCGGAGGCCTCATGAAGATTGCCGTCGCCAAGGAAATCGATCCCTCCGAGCCGCGGGTCGCGGTTTCGCCTGACACGATCAAGA
Source organism: uncultured Alphaproteobacteria bacterium (assembly GCA_963794775.1). GTDB lineage: Bacteria > Pseudomonadota > Alphaproteobacteria > Rhizobiales > Xanthobacteraceae > Bradyrhizobium. The sequence continues at coordinate 109,908 of CAWCGA010000041.1, forward strand.
AGTTCAAGGCGCTTGGCGCCGAGATCGCCGTCGAGCCGGGCGCGGGCATCAAGTCCGGTATGTTGGATTCCGATTTTACGGCCGCGGGCGCCACCGTCAGTGCGGATGCATTGAAAGACGCCGACCTCGTCATCAAGGTGAAGCGGCCGGAGGCTGGCGAGCTTGCCAACTACAAGCGCGGCACGATTGTCGTCGCAATCATGGATCCCTATGGCAACGAGGCCGCCCTGAAGACGATGGCTGATGCCGGGGTCTCCGCCTTCGCGATGGAGCTGATGCCGCGCATCACCCGCGCCCAGGTGATGGACGTGTTGTCGTCGCAAGCGAATCTGGCGGGCTATCGCGCCGTGATCGAAGGCGCTGAAGCCTTCGGTCGCGCCTTCCCGATGATGATGACGGCAGCGGGCACGGTGCCCGCCGCGAAAGTGTTCGTGATGGGCGTCGGTGTCGCCGGCCTGCAGGCGATTGCGACCGCGCGCCGGCTCGGCGCCATCGTCACCGCGACCGACGTGCGGCCCGCGACCAAGGAGCAGGTCGAGTCACTTGGCGCCAAGTTCCTCGCCGTCGAAGACGAGGAGTTCAAAAACGCGCAGACCGCCGGCGGCTACGCCAAGGAGATGTCGAAGGAGTATCAGGCCAAGCAGGCCGCGCTGACCGCCGAGCACATCAAGAAGCAGGACATCGTGATCACGACTGCGCTGATTCCTGGCCGGCCCGCGCCGAAGCTCGTGTCGGCGGACATGGTCAAGTCGATGAAGCCGGGCTCGGTGCTGGTCGATCTCGCCGTCGAGCGTGGCGGCAATGTCGAGGGCGCAAGGGCCGGCGAGGTCGCCGAGGTCGATGGCGTCAAGATCGTCGGCTACACCAATGTCGCCGGCCGCGTCGCCGCCTCGGCCTCCAGCCTCTACGCGCGCAACCTGTTTTCATTCATCGAGACGATGGTCGATAAGGCCAACAAAAAGTTCGCGGTCAATTGGGACGACGAACTGGTGAAGGCCACCGCGCTGACAAAAGATGGCGCGGTGATTCATCCGAACTTCCAGCCGAAGACTTAAGGAGAGAAGCCATGGAGCATGTTGCGCAGGCCGTCGATCCCTTCGTGTTCCGGCTGTCGATTTTCGTCCTCGCCGTGTTCGTCGGCTATTTCGTGGTGTGGTCGGTGACCCCTGCGCTGCATACGCCGCTGATGTCGGTGACCAATGCGATCTCCTCGGTAATCGTGGTCGGCGCGCTGCTCGCGGTGGGCGTCGGCATGATCTCCAGCGGCTCGGGATGGGCGCGCGGCTTCGGCTTCGTCGCGCTGATCTTCGCCTGCGTGAACATTTTCGGCGGCTTCCTTGTCACCCAGCGCATGTTGGCGATGTACAAGAAGAAGGTAAAGTGAGCGGCGTGACGAAGACAAAGGGGGCCTCTCGATGAACGCCAATCTCGCTGCCGTCCTGTACCTCGTTGCGGGTGTGCTCTTCATCCTGTCGCTGCGCGGGCTGTCGAGCCCGGCCTCGTCCCGTCAGGGCAACCTGTTCGGCATGATCGGCATGGCGATCGCGATCGCGACTACGCTGGCTAGCCACCCGCCGGCCGACGGCCTCGCCTGGCTTTTGGTCGTGCTCGGTGTCGCGATCGGCGGGTCGATCGGCGCCGTCATCGCCCGCCGGGTGCCGATGACCTCGATGCCGGAACTGGTCGCCGCCTTCCACTCGCTGGTCGGCATGGCCGCGGTGCTGGTCGCCGCCGGCGCGTTCTATGCGCCGGAAGCCTTCGATATCGGCACGCCCGGCCACATCCATCCGCAGAGCCTGGTCGAAATGTCGCTCGGCGTCGCCATCGGCGCGCTGACCTTCACAGGCTCGGTGATCGCGTTCCTGAAACTGTCGGCGCGGATGAGCGGCGCGCCGATCATCCTGCCTGCGCGTCATTTCATCAACATCGCGCTCTTCATCGCGCTGATCGTCTTCATCGTCGGCCTGGTGATCTCGGGCAGCGCGCTCGACTTCTGGCTGATCACCATTATCGCGCTGGTGCTCGGCGTGCTCATGATCATCCCGATCGGCGGCGCCGACATGCCGGTCGTGATCTCGATGCTCAACTCCTACTCCGGCTGGGCCGCCGCCGGCATCGGCTTCACGCTCGGCAATTCGGCGCTGATCATCACCGGCGCGCTGGTCGGCTCATCCGGCGCGATCCTGTCCTACATCATGTGCCATGCGATGAACCGATCCTTCATCTCGGTCATCCTCGGCGGCTTCGGCGGCGAGACGGCCGCGGTCGGCGGTGGGACCGGCGAGCAGAAGCCGGCCAAGCTCGGCTCGGCCGATGACGCGGCCTTCATCATGAAGAACGCCTCCAAGGTCATCATCGTGCCCGGCTACGGCATGGCGGTCGCGCAGGCGCAGCACGCGCTGCGTGAGATGGCCGACACGCTGAAGAAGGAAGGCGTCGAGGTGAAATACGCCATTCACCCGGTTGCGGGCCGTATGCCCGGCCACATGAACGTGCTGCTGGCCGAAGCCAACGTGCCCTATGACGAGGTGTTCGAGCTCGAGGACATCAACTCGGAATTCGCGCAGGCCGACATCGCCTTCGTGATCGGCGCCAACGACGTCACCAATCCAGCCGCGGAAGATGACAAGACCTCGCCGATCTACGGCATGCCGGTGCTGCAGGTCTGGAAGGCCGGCACCGTGATGTTCATCAAGCGCTCGCTGGCGTCAGGCTATGCCGGCATCGACAATCCGCTGTTCTATCGCGACAACACGATGATGTTGCTCGGCGACGCCAAGAAGGTGACCGAGAACGTCGTCAAGGCGATGTAACACTCGCCACAGAGAGCCATGACCGTCCTCAAATGGATCGTCATTCTCGCCGGCCTCGGCTATGTCGGCGTCGTTGCCGCGATGTACCTTGCGCAGCGCTCGTTCATCTATCCGATTCCGACCGCGTCCCGCACGACACCGAAGGCGGCCGGCTTCGCGCAGGCCGAAGAGCAATTCCTGACGGCGGCGGATGGCGAGCGCGTGATCGTGTGGCACGTGGCGCCGCAGCCCGGTCGTCACGTGGTGGTCTACTTTCCCGGCAATGGCGATACGCTTGCCGGTAGTGCGGGCCGGTTCGAAGCGATCACCTCCGACGGCACCGGCCTCGTCGCGCTGTCCTATCGCGGCTACGCCGGTTCGAGCGGCAGTCCGAGCGAGCAGGGGCTGCTGAGCGACGCCGCCGTGACCTATGCCTTTGCGGCCGCGATCTATGATCCCGCCCGCATCGTGCTTTGGGGCTTCTCGCTCGGCACTGGCGTTGCCGTCGCCGTCGCAGCCGAGCATCCGGTCGGTGGATTGATCCTGGAAGCACCCTACAGCTCGATCGCCGATGCCGCAGCAGCCGCGTTTCCTTATCTGCCGGCGCGCTATCTGCTCAAGGATACGTTCCGATCCGATGAGCGCATCAAACACGTCACCGCGCCGCTGCTGGTCATGCATGGCGTGCAGGACGCCACGATTCCGATCGCCTTCGGTGAGCGGCTGTTCGCACTGGCGCGCGAACCGAAGCAGTTCGTGCGTTTCGAGGCAGGAGGGCACGCCGATCTCGGAAATTTCGGCGCCGTCGAAACGGCTCGACAATTCATCGACGCTTTGAAAAGCTGACGCGGCTTGAAGGATCGATCGCCATGAGCGCGCACGCCCGGATGCCGACATCGGCATGGATTTTCCCGGCCCTCGCCGTGCTGCTGTTCGCAGCCGTCACCGCGACGGGCTACGGCTTCACGCCCTCGCCGGGCGGGATCGTGTTTGCGATCGTCCTGCTGGTGATCCTGTTCGGAACGGTGTTCGCTGCCGTGCATCATGCCGAGGTGATTGCGCACCGGCTCGGCGAACCCTACGGCACACTGGTGCTGACGCTTTCCGTCACCATCATCGAGGTCGCGCTGATCGCAACCCTGATGCTCGGCGACACAGCGGTGCCGGCGCTGGCGCGCGACACCGTATTCGCGGTGATCATGATCGTCTGCAATGGCCTGGTCGGCGTCTGCATCTTCATCGGGGGCTTGCGCTATCGCGAGCAGGACGTCCAGATCTCTGGCGCCAACGCCTATCTCAGCGTGCTGTTCACGATGGCGACCATCACGCTGGTGCTTCCCAACCATACCTTCAGCACGCCGGGGCCGGTGTATTCGGGCGTCCAGCTCGAATTCGTCAGCGTCATCACCATCCTGCTCTATGCGGTCTTCCTCTACATCCAGACCAACCGGCACCGCGATTTCTTTGTGCGGCAAGCGCCCGGTCTCACCGAGGACAGTCCGCTGATATCGAGCCGGGAGCTCGCGCTCAGCGTCGCCTTGTTGCTGGCGTCGCTGCTTGCGGTGGTGCTGCTGGCCAAGAAGTTCTCGCTGGTGGTCGATGCCGGAACCGCGGCGATCGGCGCGCCGCCGGCGTTTGCCGGCGTCGTGGTGGCGCTGCTGATCCTGCTCCCGGAATGCGTGGCCGCGATCGGCGCCGCCCGCAAGAACGACCTGCAGAAGAGCATCAATCTCGCGCTGGGTTCGTCGCTTGCCACCATTGGCCTGACCATTCCCGCGGTCGCCGTGGCGGTTCGCGTCATGGACAAGCAGCTCGTGCTGGGCCTGCCCGAGCAGAATGTAGTGGAACTGGTGCTCACTTTCATCCTGAGCATGCTGACCTACGGCACCGGCCGCACCAACATCCTCTTCGGGCTGGTGCACATGGTGGTGTTCGCGGTCTTCATACTCTTGGTCTTCGTGCCGTAGGAGATTCCAATGCTTCCCGCCAAATCCGAGGTTCAGGTCGATACCCCAGAGGTCCGCGTCACCCAGTGGCGGCTGGCACCGGGCAGCGCCACCGGCCATCACATCCATGAGATGGACTATGTGATCGTCCCGGTGACGGCGGGCGAGATGACCATCGTGGCGCCGGGCGGCGAGCGCTCCAAGGCGCAGCTTGCGGCCGGCAAGTCCTACTTCCGGAAAGCCGGCGTGGAGCACGACGTGCTCAACGAGACGGCAACCGAGATCGTGTTCCTGGAAGTGGAATTGAAACCGTAAGATAAGGTTTTTGCGGTAATTGCCATCGATCTGTCGCAGTTGATCCCTCAATGTGCCTCAAAGTTCCCGCATCAAAGCCATTGGGGAGTGTGGCCGGCATGCTGAATTACCTGAAGAAATTCACGATGGAGATCCTGCCGTCGGTGGCTGCGACCATCATCGGCGCCTGGATCGTCAATCACTACATCAATACCAAGCCGGCTGAGGTGCCGACGGCTGCTGCCGTCTCCACGGCCTCCCCCAAGGCAACGAAAGTGGCCAAGCCGGCTTCGGCCGAGACCGCCGCCATTCCCGAGCCCGGCATCAAGGCCAAGGGCATCTCCGAGCGCGCGATGATCGAGACCCGCGCGGCCGAAAAGCCTGCGGAAGTGAAGCCTGACGCCAAGCCGGCCGAGGCGGCTGCCGATACCACGCCCACTGAGGCCGCCAAGCCTTCTGACGTCAAGCCGTCGGAGGTCGCGACCGCTCCCCACCGCCGCGACGCCACGGATCTTGCGCGCGCTGCGATCGAGCGCCTGCGTGGTTCCAAGGAAACTGCGAAGGATACCGCGCCTCGCACGCCGGAAGTTCCCCGAACCCAGGAAGCCGCGCGCACGCCGCCGGTCGCTCCCGTCGCACCGCGTATCGAAGAAGCCCCGCGTACTGTCGTGGCAGCTCCGGCGCCGCAGCCGGCAGCTGCGCCCGAAGTGTTGCGCCCGCTGCCGCCGCCGATCACCGTCTCGACGCCACCGGCTGATGCGCTGGCCGCAAGCGCTTCGCCTGCGAACCCGCCCTACACCGCTTCGGTCGATCCGAGCCGGCCGGTGCCGCCTGCGGAAATTCCGCCCCCGCCACCGCGTCCGCCGATTGATCTCAGGGCCGATGCCGACAAGCTTGCGAACCGCACCACCAACATGGCGCAGGACGTGTTGGCGAAGACCAAGAACATGTTCCATGCGCTGTTGCCGAACAGCGACCGGCAGAGCAGCAGCAACGGTGCCAGCCAGTTCACCGACTAGCACCCGCCTAAATCATCAGAACGTATCGTAGGTCTGGCCGGGCTTGCCGCCGACGCGCGCAAAGCCGGTGCGTGCGGTCTCGTCCTTCGGCCGCAGGTTGATCGCGCGGCCGTAGGAGCCGGCGGCTTTCATCTTGTCGCCGAGCCGTTCATAGGCGAGCCCGCGCGTCAGCCAGGCCTGCGGATTTTGCGGATCGGCCTGCACGGCCTCGTCGAGGTCGGCGGCTGCTTCCTTCGGCCGTTCAGTGGCGAGATAGCTCAGCGCACGCGCAAGCAACGGCTCGCCCTGTTGCGGCACCAGGCCGTTCGCTGCGGTGAAATCGTCGATCGCATATTGGTGCTGCTTCTCGGCCTGATAGAGCAGGCCGCGATTGTAATAGGCCTCGGCATTGTCGGGCGCCAGCGTGATCGCCTTGTTGAAGTCGGCGAGCGCCTCGGCCGGCTGCTTGCGCGCCTTGTAGACCATGCCGCGGCCGAGATAGGCGGGCGCATAATTGGCATCGAGCGAGATCGCGCGCTCGTAGTCGGCCATCGCCGGGTCGAGCCGCCGCGTCTGGCGATAGATCAGGCCGCGATTGGCGTAGGCCTGGCCGTAATTCGCATCGAGGCTGATCGCCTTGTTGAAATCGGCGAGCGCTTCCTCAGGTTTGCCGGCCTGGGCCAGCACCGAGCCGCGCATGTTGTAGGCCTGCGGATCGTTCGGATGGCTTTTGATCGTCTCGCTCAGCGAGGCGATGTTGGTCGAGGAGGTGAGCTTGGCAGGCTCCGGCGTGGCCGAGGAGGAGGACGATGGCGTCAGCGATCCCAGATTAATGGAACAGCCGCCAGCCGCGAGCGCGATCAAGAGAATCGCGGGCGCGCGCAGACGCGATGCTGCGGACCAGAGATGGGCAACCGGGATGACCATCGATACGAAATACTCACGCGATCACAATTGGCGTATTGGTAACGCGCCACGCCGCAAAATACAGCCGCCAAAAACAAAAACGCGGACCCGAAGGCCCGCGTTGGTAAACTCGAAATCGCCGATATCAGCGCATGCCGCCGCGCGAACCGCCGCCGGGGCCGCCACGGCCGCCGCCCGCGCCACCACGCTCGCCACCGGGGCCAGCGCCGAACACCGGCTTCGGCTTCATCGGCAACAGGCCTTCGCGCTGCAGCTTCTTGCGCGCGAGCTTGCGCGCACGGCGCACGGCTTCGGCCTTTTCGCGGGCCTTCTTCTCGGAGGGCTTTTCGTAGTGACCGCGGAGCTTCATCTCGCGGAAGATGCCCTCACGCTGCATCTTTTTCTTCAGCGCCTTGAGGGCTTGATCGACGTTGTTATCGCGAACGAGAACCTGCACGCGGCATCCTCTTTTCAGTGTCCGGAGTGGAATTAGGTCAGGCTCAAGAGGTGGAAATGGACCGCACCCTTGGCCTAGAGCGCGCGGATGTATCAGACAAAAGTGGAAATGTCCACCTTGGGAAGCCCAATAAGTTCAGCATCCGCCTTGCGAAATCGCGCTGATTTGAAGGCTCACGCCCGCGCTCAGGCTCCTTTGGGCGGCACCACCTGGGTGACATGGCCCATCTTGCGGCCCGGCCGCGCGACCCCCTTGCCATAGAGGTGGACGGTCGCCCCGGGCACCGCGAGCCACTGTTCATAGGAATTGATCTCGTCCCCGATCAGATTGGTCATGGTGACCTCGCCGTGACGCAGCGGCTTGCCGAGCGGCCAGCCGGCAATCGCGCGGATGTGCTGCTCGAATTGCGAGACCGAGGCGCCGTCCAGCGTCCAGTGGCCGGAATTGTGCACCCGGGGCGCGATCTCGTTGACCAGGATCTTCGGCCCGTCCTCGCCCGCGAGTACGAACATCTCGACCGCGAGCACGCCGACATAGTCGAGCGCGCCGGCGATCTTGCCGGCGACCTCGCGGGCCTCCTGTGCGAGCCGCTCCGGGATCGCGGCCGGCGCGCGCGAGACCTTCAGGATGTGATCGCGGTGCTCGTTTTCGGTCACGTCGAAGCATTCGACCTCGCCGTCGGCCGAACGCGCCGCGATCACGGAGATCTCGCGCTCGAACGGAATGAAGGCTTCGAGGATCGCCGACTTGGTGCCGAGATCGGCCCAGATGCGATCGGGATTGTCGCCCTCGCGGATGATGGCCTGGCCCTTGCCGTCATAGCCGAAGCGGCGGGTCTTGAGCACGGCGGGCAAGCCGATCCTGGGGATCGCGGCGCGCAGGCCCGCCGCCGTCGACACGTCGGCATAGTCGGCAGTGCCGATGCCGAGCCGCTTGACGAAGTCCTTTTCCGCCAGCCTGTCCTGGGTGGTTTCGAGGATCTTGTGATCGGGCAGCACCGGCCGCCGCGCCCCGAGGATCAGCGCGGCGGAAGCCGGCACATTCTCGAACTCATAGGTGATGACGTCGACGTCATTGGCGAACAGCTCGAGCGCCTCGACATCGGCATATTCGGCGCAAGTCGCGTTCAGCACCACGTCGAAGGCCGGCGAGTCCGGATCGGGGAAAACACCTGGCAGCGCAGGCCGAGCCGCGCAGCCGCCATGGCCAGCATCCGGCCCAACTGTCCGCCGCCGAGGATTCCGATGGTGTCGCCCGGCTTCAGCTTCACCCGATTGGTGTCGCTCACGCCGATTCCTCCGGGCGCTCGGCGACGGCCTCGGTGCGCTTCTTGCGCCAGGCGGCGAGCCGCTTGGCGAGCGCGGCATCGTTCAGCGCCAGCACGCTTGCCGCAAGCAGCGCCGCGTTGATGGCGCCGGGCTTGCCGATCGCAAGCGTCCCGACGGGAACGCCGGCCGGCATCTGCACGATGGAGTAGAGCGAATCCACGCCGGCCAGCGCCTTGGATTCGACGGGAACGCCGAACACCGGAAGCTCCGTCATCGACGCGGTCATGCCGGGCAGATGCGCCGCACCTCCGGCGCCTGCGATGATGACCTTATAGCCTGCGGCTTTTGCGCCCTTGGCAAAAGTGACCAGCCGATCGGGCGTGCGATGCGCCGAGACGATGCGCTTGTCGCAGGCAACCCCGAGTTCCCCCAGCGTCTCGGCCGCGTGCCGCATGGTCTCCCAGTCGGACTGGCTTCCCATGATGATGGCGATCGCAGCGGACATTGGGTTAATTCTCTCAAGAATCCAGAAAGTTAGGCCGATTATAGGGTCGGACCTGATAGCGGCAAGGCGTGGCAGGGAAGAGGGAATGCACTATCCTGTCTTGGTGAATCCCGGCAAGTCAGGAATCGCGCCTTGAGCCATAAATGCCCATGAAAAAGCGGTCCCCAGCCGCACCGCGCAAGTCGCGCAAACAAGGTGAGCGCGCCACGCCCAGGCGAGCGCTGGCGGCCGAGGCGTCAAAAACGACGATCCGGCGGCTTCGCACCGAGCTTGCGCGGGCACGCCGGAAAATCGAGGAGTTGCAGGCCTCCGCCGATACCGACTTCCTGCTCGCCATCCCCAACCGGCGCGGCTTCGAGCGCGAACTCGCCCGCGCGGTGGCCTATATCAAACGCTATCGCGCTTCCGGCGCGCTGATCGTGCTCGACGTCGACCGCCTGAAGCCGATCAACGACAGCTTCGGACATGCCGCGGGAGATCAAGTGCTGAAGGCGATCGTTGCCGTTCTCACCTCGCAGGTGCGCGCCTCCGACATCGTCGGCCGGCTTGGCGGCGACGAGTTCGCGCTGCTGTTGTGGAATCTCGGCGAGACCGATGCGAAGGCCAAGGCGGCCGCGCTCGAGGGGATGATCGATCGGCTGACCTTTGACTTTCAGGGCAGCACGATCACGGCCGGCGCGTCCGCCGGTGTTGCAATGTTGGGATCGCATGCGGAGGCCAGCCGCGCGCTGGAGGAAGCCGACAGCGCGATGTATCTGCGCAAGGCGCAGCGGCGGCACGAGGGATGATCGTCATTGCGAGGAGCGACAGCGACGAAGCAATCCATGGCGCAACGGCAAGCGGATGGATGGATTGCTTCGCTCGCAATGACGGTTAGGTTCGCTTCACGGGCTTCCCAGGCACCGGCCGCCGCAGCGCGTGCGCGCGAAGCCGGAAGCGGAGTAAGGCAGAAAGAAGCGCCAAAGGGCTGGTCTGCCTGGTCGTTCGCAATGACACGACGCTCATCTCACAACGCGCTTAGATCGGTCGGCACATTGCCGTAGGCCCGCAGCAGCTTCGCGTCGCTGAACTCGCCCATCATCGGATCGCCGCTGCGGCTGAAGGCTATCGCCCCAATGTGGCCCGCGGCGCGCGACAGAATCTCGGCGCGCCGCAAAGCCGTGGCCGCGCTCTGGCATTCCTCGGCGGAGCCGGCGATCATCTCGCCGCTGTCGTCCTGCATGAACGGCATTGCGACATAGTAGGTGATGTCGGCCATCGGTTTGCCCCTGTCAGGCGGCGTTGCTTTCGCCACGCGGCGCCATCAGCGGCGCGCAGCCGGAGGAGATCGCCACCTGCAATTCGGTGAGCTCGGCCTCCAGATACTCATTGGCCATGATCAGCGCCTTGATGGTCGAGCGCAGATTGCCGTCGCACATCGCGATCGCCTGGTCGCAGGCCTTTTCATAGTGGCTGTTGTCGAACGGGGGCATGGTGACGGGCATGGCGCGATCCTCGGGTCAGCGGTCTGGGTCGTTATGTTCTCTCTTTGTTCTAGTTGAGTCAAGCAGCTTCTCGCGAAGGCGCAGGTCCATCGGGTCAGGCAATGATGTCGGGGGTAATCTGGTCTTCGATGAAGGCGATACGGTCGCGGAGCTGCAGCTTGCGCTTCTTCATCCTTTGCAGCCGCAGCAAATCGGGCGCGGGCGATTGATGCAGCGCATCGATCGCCGCGTCCAAATCCCTGTGCTCTTGCTGCAGCCGCATCAGTTCGGCATGCAACTCGCGCTCATCTTCGTCGGTCATGGTGCACGTTAACCGAAAAACGCGATGAGATTGCGAACCGTTGTGGAAGCCTGTGGGCAATATTGCCCCGGCCGCGCTGTTCCGCAAGCCGGTCGAAGGGCCCCAAGGCCCTGCACGGCTTGCTAAAGTCGTGATTTTGTTCCGGCCGCCATGACCGGTTCCAGCTCACGGTTAATTACATAGCATGTCAAAAAATGACGCCGTCGATTCGCTTCGCCATCGACAAATTCGGGAAGAGGTGTACACTTGTTAGTCCGTATCGAGTCTGAGAAACTCACCGAGGAGGTTTCGAATGGCAATTCAGGCGCATCTCGTTGAACTGGAACGGAAACACAAGACCCTCGAAAACGAACTGCACGACGCTCTCGTTCACGTATCAACGGACGACCTGCAAATAGCCGAGTTGAAGCGCCGGAAATTGATGGTCAAGGATCAGATCGAACGGTTGAGGCAAGCCGCAACCGCCGAAACGCTGCACTAAGTACCGACCTCATCAGCCGACGACCCAATGGGCGCGGTCGCGCCCAAGGCGATAAACTCGTGTCCATAAAAAATGCGCGGCACAATCGGCTGCGCATTTTTTATGGCCGAAGGCGAAGGGCAGCTATTCGATCACCTCGTCGGCCCCGGCAAGCACTGCAGGAGGCACGACGATGCCCAGCGACTTCGCGGTTTGCAGATTGATGCTCATCACATAGCGGTCGGGCTGCTCCACCGGAATGTCCGCGGGGCGCTCACCGCGTATGATCTTGTCGACCAATCGGCAGCCTTGACGCCCCAGCGCTAGCAAGTCGGGTCCGAGACTGATCAGGCCACCGGCAGGAGCCGCTTCCTTGAATCCATGGCAGGACGGAAGGCGATAGCTCAGTGCAAGATCGGCTGTTTTCTTGATGTTGATATAGGTGAGAAATCCGGCAACGACGAGCAGAGCTTGCATTTGAGCCCGCTTCATTTCGTCAAACGCACGCTCAAGATCGTCAGCGGACTTTATCTCAAAAGGCGTTATTGAAACCCCTAGAGCCGGCGCTGACCAATTCAGGGATGTCATCGCAAATGCAAAGTTCGGATCGCCCGCAGCCCCCAGGATTGCGACAGGCGAGACGCCCGGCACAATCTGCGTCAGGAGCTGCAGCCGTTTCGCGTATGTTTCCTCGGCGGCTTCAAAAGCAATCCCCGTCATGTTTCCGCCTGGCTTTGCCAGACTCTTCACCAAGCCGATATCCACCGGAGCGCCGACCGAAATGAACACCACCGGCACCTCGGAGGTGACGGATTTCGCGGCAACGCCGCCAACCGTCCCATTGACAACGAGTATGTCGACATCGCCTATGATGGCCAGTATGGCCGCCCGCATGTCTGCCATTGTCGGAGCCGCAAATTTTTTCTCGATCAATTTGATGTTGCGGCCATCGACATAACCGAGCTCTTCAAGGCCCGTGAGCAAGCCTTGTGTTCCTGCGCTGCGAATTTCAGGATCGATGTATCCGACTCTCGGAATGCTTTTTCCCTGCTCGGCTCGTGCAACCAATGGCGAAGCAGTCGCACCGGCGATCATCATCGCGACGAAGTCTCGGCGCCTCATATCCCCTCCGACTTAGCTAGCCCGCGATCTCACCGACATAGTCCGCGATCGCCAGCGACGAGGTCAGTCCCGGCGACTCGATCCCGAACAGGTTGATCAGCCCGTCGATGCCGTGGTCTTTCGGTCCCTGGATCAGGAAATCCTGGGAGGCGACCGCGGGCGGCACGATCTTCGGCCGCATGCCGGAATAGCTCGGCATCAACGCGCCGTCCGGCAGCGTTGGCCAGTATTTGCGGATCGCGGGGTAGAACCGCTCGGCGCGCGCCGGGTTCACCTCATAGTCGATGTGGTCGACCCATTCGACGTCAGGGCCAAAGCGCGCCTGGCCGGCCATGTCGAGCGTGAGGTGCACGCCGAGCCCGCCCGGCTCCGGCACCGGATAGATCAGGCGCGAGAACGGCGCCTTCTTGCTGCAGCTGAAGTAGTTGCCCTTGGCGAGATAGGCGGTCGGGATCTTGTCGACTGGCATGCCCTCGATGACGCGGGCCGTTGCCGGCGCTTCGAGGCCGGCCGCGTTGACGAGAAGATTGCAAGCGAGCGACATCGGCGCCTCGCCGCCGGCTTCGAGCTCGATCAGTCCGCCGCGGGCTTTCGCGCGCAGCAGCGGCGTGTGAAATGCGAAGGCGCACCCTGCATCCTCGGCGTCGCCGCGCAACGCCAGCATATAGGCATGGCTGTCGATGATGCCGGTCGAGGGCGATAGCAGCGCCGCGTCGCATTTCAGCGCCGGCTCCAGCGCGCGCGCCTCTTCTCCGGACAGCACTTTCATGTCGGGCACGTCATTGGCCTGGGCATGCGCGCGGATCGAGGCCAGCTTCTCGGTCTCGGACGGCGTGGTGGCGACGATCAGCTTGCCGCAATTCTTGTGCGGGACGCCGTGCTCGCCGCAATAGCGATAGAGCGCGTGCTTGCCGGCGACGCACATGCGCGCCATCAGGCTCCCGGCCTTGTAGTAGATGCCGGCGTGGATCACTTCGCTGTTGCGCGAGGACGTGACGGTGCCGATGCCCTCGGCCGCCTCCAGCACGATCACCTCGCGGCCGGACTGCGCGAGCCGCCGTGCCACCGCAAGGCCGATCACGCCCGCTCCGATCACGACGCACTCGACCTTGTCCATGGCTGCTTTTCTTGTCCGGAATTCGCTGCTGACCGCAGCATCATCGCGGTCAGTTGTTGGTTGTCTTGTTAACGGGAGCCCTTGGACAAGTCATTGCCCGACCACGAGAAAGCGGTTCCCATTAGGAATGCGTTAATCATGTCAGGGCAATTGCCATAGATTAAGTCATATTTTCGCGGTGCGAGGGTACGCGTTTACCCGATCCCAACCGGACAGGCCAGACACTCCCCGGCTGAATTCGGCGGGTGACTGATGGCTGACAAGAATTGGCAGGCAGGCAGCAAGAATCTGATTCTTGCGCGCGTCGCGATCTGCTTTGGCGCAGCCGTCCTGCCCTGCGCGCCCGCGCTCGCGGTGTCGGACGAGTTCGCACCGGCGAGCTATATCGGCTCGCTCGATCCGAACGTGCTCTGGGAAGTCCTGATCGGCGTCGTCGTCGTCGCCGCCTTCATCGCCGCGGTCGCGCTGTGGGTTCACTCGGCGCTGCGCAAGGTCAAGCGTTCGCAGGTGCGCCGCACGGCCTATATCAGCTCGGCGCTGAACAGCCTGAGTCACGGCGTCGTCATGACCGATCCGCGGCAACGGATCATCTACTGCAACGACCGTTACCTCGAAATCTACGGGCTGCAGCGCTCCGACCTGCCGCCCGGTATGACCGGCCGCGAATTGCTGGCGATGCGGCGCGCACGCGGCACGCTCGATTGCAGCGTCGAGGAATTCTATGCCCGCTCCAAAAGTCCGGAAGGATTGATCTGCGATCTGCCCAACGGCAGGTCGATCCTGGTCAAATATTTCGGCCTGCCGAATGGCGGCTCGGTCGCAACCCATGAGGATTCCACCGAACAGCGCAAGCTGTCGCGGGAGCTCTCCTCGACCAAGCAGTTCCTGGAATCGGTGCTCGACAACGTGCCGGTTTGCGTCGCGGCCAAGAGCATCGACGACGGCCGCTACATTTTCGCCAACAAGGCGTTCGAGCGCTTCTCCCGCTTCTCGCGCGACCACATCGTCGGCCGCCGCGCCGACCAGATCTTCCAGCCCGAGACCGCCTCCAACATCGAGGCCGCCGACAAGGCCGCGCTGCTGTCGGAGGACGGCCATCACCGCAGCGAGCTTTTGGTCGAGCGCGGCACCAAGCGGCGCGTGCTCGCCTCCAACCGCGTCATCGCGCGCGACGAAAACGGCCGCCCGGAATTCCTGATCGCGCTGTTCGACGACATCACCGAGCGGCGCTCGCTGTCGCAGGAGCTGGAGAACACCAAAAAATTCCTCGAGCTCGTGGTCGACAACATCCCGGTGTCGCTGATCGTCGAGCGCGTCAGCGATGGACGCTACATGCTCGCCAATCGCAGCGCCGAGAAGATCCTCAATCGGCGGCGCGAGGACGTCATCGGCCTGACGGTATCCGATATCTTCGACCCTCGCGAAGCCAGGATGATCGTCGCGCGCGATACCGCCGCGATCAAGAAGCGCGGCTTGCTGACCGAGGAACATCCGATCTCGACCAAGGACGGCCTGCGGCTGTTCCTGACCCGGCGCATGACCGTGCTGAACGAGGCCGGCGATCCGCAATATCTGATCAAGACCCATGAGGACGTCACCGACCGTCGCCAGACCGAATCGCGCATGGCGCATATGGCCTATCACGACGGCCTCACCGACCTGCCGAACCGCGCGGCGTTCCTGCAGGCGCTGACCCAGATGATCGAAGCCTGCGCCGGCACCGGCGAGGAATTCGCCGTGCTGTGTATCGACCTCGACGGCCTGAAGGAAGTCAACGACGTGTTCGGGCACGCTGCCGGCGACAAGCTGCTGATAGAGGTGGCGCGGCGGCTGCAGGTCACCGCGCGCGGCGGCGTCGTGGCGCGGCTGTCCGGCGACGAGTTCGGCCTGATCATCGACGGCAAGCAGCCCGAGGCCGGCAAGGCGCTGGGCCAGCAACTCGCGGACACGATGGCCAGCGAATTCCAGATCGACGGCAAGGTCCTGCGCGCCGGCATCACCACGGGCATCGCGGTGTTTCCGCACAACGGCGCGGATGCGGCCTCGCTGCTCGCCAATGCCGGCGCGGCGCTGTTCCGCGCCAAGGCCAAATCGCGCGGTACCATCAACCTCTATGAACCCGAAATGGACCAGCAGATCCGCGACCGCCGCGTGCTGCATCAGGACCTGTCGGTGGCGATCAAGCGAGACGAACTGTCGCTGCACTATCAGCCGCAGGCGATCTCGGCGAGCGACGTTGCCGAGAGCGAAGTGGTCGGCTTCGAGGCGCTGGCGCGCTGGAACCATCCGGTGCGCGGCTTCGTGCCGCCGAGCGATTTCATTCCGCTCGCCGAAGAAAGCGGCCTGATCGTCGAGATGGGCGAATGGATCCTGCGTCAGGCCTGCCGCGAGGCTGCATCCTGGCCGAAACCGCTGCAAATCGCGGTCAACCTGTCGCCCGCGCAGTTCGCGCATGGCGACGTGGTCGGCCTCGTGCACGCCATCCTGCTGGAAACCGGGCTCGCGCCGGGACGGCTCGAGCTCGAAATCACCGAGGGCGTGCTGATCGAGGATTTCGACCGCGGCCTGGCGCTGCTGCGCCGGCTGAAGGCGCTCGGCGTGCGCATCTCGATGGACGATTTCGGCAGCGGTTACTCGTCGCTGAGCTATCTGCAGGCCTTCCCGTTCGACAAGATCAAGATCGACCGCGCCTTCGTGATGAATCTCGGCCGCAATCCGCAATCGGCGGCGATCATCAGCGCGGTGATCGACCTGGCCCATGGTCTCGACATGTCGGTGGTGGCCGAAGGCGTCGAAACCCGGGAGCAGCTCTCCTTCCTCACCACGGAGGATTGCGACGCCGTGCAGGGCTATCTGATCGGCAAGCCGCTGCCGATCGGCCAGTATGCCGCGCTGGTCGGCCGCAAGAGCGACAACGTCATGGAGCTGCCGCGAAGGACCGGCTAGGTGTAGCAGGCGTGTCTTTGCTACACTGAGACTGGGCGCATGGCGGACTACGATCTGGCAATCATCGGTGGGGGACTGAACGGCGCGAGTGTCGCACGCGACGCCGCCGGCCGCGGTTTGCGCGTGATCCTGCTGGAGCAGGGGGACCTCGGCGCCGCCGCCTCGTCGGCCTCGCCCCGGCTGATCCATGGCGATTTGTCGGCGCTGGAGCGCCGAAGTTTTGCGCGGGTGCGCCGGCAACTCAACGAGCGGGAGACCTGGCTCAAGATCGCGCCGCATCTGGTGCGCCCGATGCGGTTTGCGATCCCCGCCCATGTCGAGGGACGCCCGCCCTGGCTGTTGCGCTCGGCGCTCTGGCTCTACGACCGCCTTGGGCCGAAGAGCCGGCTGCCGGCGGCGGAAGCCATCAACATCACCCATCATCCGGTCGGCAATGCGCTGAAGCGGCCGTTCGGGCTCGCCTTCGAATATTCCGACTGCCTGGTCGACGATTCCCGTTTGGTCGCGCTGAACGCCGTCGATGCGGCCGAGCGTGGTGCAGTCATCCGCACCGGCGCGCGCTGCGTACGCGCCGATCGCGGCGAGGTGTGGCGGCTCGCGGTGATCGACCGCGGCCATCGCCAGATCCTCACCGCGAGGGCGCTCGCCAACGCGACCGGCGCCTGGACCGGCCTCGTCGCCGAGACCGTGCTGCGCCAGCCGGTGCCGCAGACATCGGCCGTGCAGATCAGCCAGATCGTGGTGCCCCGCTTCTTCGATGCAGACAGCGTCTATGCGTTCGAGAACAGCGACAAGCGCCTGATTTTCGCCAGCCCCTATGAACGCGACTTCGCGCTGGTCGGCAGCGTCTCGCGCACCTTCACCGGCGATCCCGCCATCGTGGCGATGACGGCAGCCGAGGTCGCCTATCTCTGCGATGCGGCGAACCGCTATTTCCGCGAGAACCTGCACCCGGCCGACGTGGTGCGAACCATCTCGGGCGTCAATCTGGCGCCGGGGCGGGGCGGCGCGAACCGCGACGGCTCGGTCGCGTTCCACCATCGCAGGGGCAAGGCGCCGCTGATCACGATGTTCGGCGGCGACGTGACCACGTCGCGGCTGCGCGCCGAGCGGGCGGTCTCGCAACTCACGCCGCATTATCCGATGTCGCCGCGCTGGACCGCGGCCACGCCGCTGCCGGGCGGCGATTTCGGTTGGGAGAAATTCGACGACCAGGTCGAAACGGCGCGGGCGCGCTGGTCCTTTCTCGATGAGAAGCAGGCGCTGCGACTGGTCTGTGCCTACGGCACGCGGATCGCCGAGGTGCTGGGCGCGGCCCAAAGCCGCGAGGAGCTCGGCCAGGCTTTTGGACCGGAGCTGACCGAAGCCGAGGTGCGCTACCTCATGGCAAAGGAATGGGCGCGCTTCCCCGACGACATCCTGTGGCGGCGGACCAAGCTTGGATTGACGATGCCGGCGGATGGTCGCGAGGCGCTGGCGACGTTTATGACTGATACCCCTGGACAAACCGCTATCCGAATCGGGAGCGTGTAACGGGTTCTTAGAGGCCGTGTTTCGCCCAAGTGCGTCGGACCTGTTCGTCCGATGCAAATTCACCTCGTTCCGCAGCCTGCTTTGACCGCTCGATCGCGGCGCGCTCGTCGTCGGTAAGGACCAAGGGCAGAGTATCCGCCGTATCTGCGAGCTGAAGAACCACACGAGCGATGTCATCCTGCACATCCGATGGCAGGTTGTGCGCGATCTCGAAGGCCTGTTCGAGAAGCCTGGTCATGTCCGCATGATAGGCCCCCCATCCTGAAAGTATGAAGGGAATTTTCAGGGAGATATCGCCGCAACCGGTTGAGCGATGCATCATCCGCCGCTAGCTTGCGGGCGTGGTTGCGGCGGCGGGGATCATGGCTGGGGAAGACGCTCCAAAGACTGAAGCGGTTGCGGAAGAGGTGAAAGCCGAGTCGCAGGTCGCACCGCCGAGCGTTGTACCGGAAACGTTGGCTGAGCAGGTGCTGTCGCAGACGGCGGCGCCGCCGGAGGCGGTGCTCGAGCAGGTGCTGTCGCAGACGGCAACACCGCCAGAGGTCGCACCGGCACTCCAGCCCACACCAGCGCCTCCGTCCGCGCCGGTCGCGCCAACGCCGACCTGGGACGGGCCGTTGCTGCGCATCGAAGGCGTAGTCAAGAAATTCGGCGGCTTTCGCGCTGTCGACGGCGTCTCGCTCGACATCCGCGCCGGCGAGTTCTTCGCGCTCCTTGGTCCGAGCGGCTGTGGCAAGACCACGCTGCTGCGCATGCTTGCCGGTTTCGAGACCCCGGACGAAGGCCGGATTCTGCTGGCTGGCAAAGACATCGCGCATGTGCTGCCGCATGAGCGGCCGATCAACATGATGTTCCAGAACTACGCGCTGTTTCCGCATCTCTCGGTGCGCGACAACATCGCCTTCGGGTTGAAGCGTGCCGGCATGGCGCGCGCCGAGATCGATGCCCGCGTCGCCGAGATGGTCGCGCTCGTCAAGCTCGGCGGGCTGGAGAAACGCAAGCCCGACCAGCTCTCCGGCGGTCAGCGGCAGCGCGTCGCGCTGGCGCGCTCGCTGGCGCGGCGGCCGCAGGTGCTGCTGCTCGACGAGCCGCTGGCGGCGCTCGACAAGAAGCTGCGCGAAAGCACGCAGCTCGAATTGATGGAGCTGCAGCGCCGGCTCGGAATGACCTTCATCATCGTCACCCACGACCAGGAGGAGGCGATGACGGTGGCGAGCCGCATCGGCGTGATGGACGCCGGTCGGCTCGACCAGGTCGCGAGCCCCCGCGAGCTCTATGAGGCGCCGGCCTCGCGCTGGATCGCCGAGTTCATCGGCGACATCAACCTGTTCGAGGGCGAGGTGGGCTCGCGCGAGAACAACCGCATCACGATCGCGACCCGCGATGCCGGCAACCTCGTCGTCGCCGAGCCGCGCCAGCCGGTCAGCAAGACGACGGTTGCGGTCGCGATCCGCCCCGAGAAGGTCAAGCTGTCGCGGCGCGGGCCTGCGGATGCAGGCAATACGCTGGCGATCAACCGGCTCGAGGGCGTCGTCACCGACGTCAGCTATCTCGGCGGCCTCACCACCTACAAGATCAAGCTCGAGTCCGGCGCGACGGTGCGTTCTTCGATGGCCAACACCGCGCGAATCGACATCGACGCCTACAGCCTGAGCCAGCGCGTGGTGGCATGGTTCACGCCCGACGACTGCATGGTGCTGGAACAATGAGCGCGCGGCGTATCTTCGCGCGTCCGGCACGTTTCGCCGCGATCGCGCCCTATGTCTGGATGGTGCTGTTTTTCCTGGTGCCATTCGCATTCGTCTTGAAGATCAGCCTGTCGCAGACCGCGATCGCGCAGCCGCCCTATACGCCGGTGTTCGATTTCACCGCGGGAAGCGCGGCCATCAAGGAAGCCTTCGGCGCGCTGTCGCTCGACAATTTCCGCCTGCTCGTCTCCGACAATCTCTACATCTTCTCCTATCTGCGCAGCCTGGTCGTCGCGGTGACATCAACCGCGATCCTGCTGCTGATCGGCTACCCCATCGCCTACGGCATGGCGCGCCTGCCGCAGCGTTGGCAGCCGATCGCGATGATGCTCGCCATCGTGCCGTTCTGGACCTCGTTCCTGATCCGCATCTATGCCTGGATCAACATCCTGCAGCATGACGGTCTGCTCAACAAAATCCTGCTCGCGTTGCATATCGTTTCGCAGCCCGTGGTGTGGCTGTCGACCGACAGCGCGATGTATCTCGGCATCGTCTATTCCTATCTGCCGTTCATGATCCTGCCGCTCTATGCGACCCTGTCGAAGATGGACCCGGCGCTGGAGGAGGCGGCCGCCGATCTCGGCGCCTCGCCGAACCGCGTGTTCTGGCTGGTGACGTTTCCGCTGTCGCTGCCCGGCGTCGGTGCCGGCGTATTGTTGTGCTTCATTCCGATCGTCGGCGAGTTCGTGATCCCCGACCTGCTGGCCGGCTCCAATTCGCTGATGATCGGCCAGACGCTGTGGCTGGAGTTCTTCACCAACAAGGACTGGCCGGTGGCCTCCGCGGTGGCGATCGTGCTGCTGGTGCTCTTGATCGCGCCGCTGTTGCTGTACGACCGGCTGCAGCGCCGGCAGCTGGAGGCGCGGTGATGGCCAAACGACGTCTGTCGCGGTTCAACGTCGCCTCGCTGACGCTGGGGCTTGCTTTCCTGTACCTGCCGATCGTGATCCTCGTGATCTATTCCTTCAACGCCTCGCGGCTGGTGACGGTGTGGGGCGGCTGGTCGCTGCGCTGGTATCACGAGTTCTTCCAGGACAAGGCCATGATCGATGCGGCCTGGATGAGTTTTGCCGTTGCCGCGACCTCGGCCACGATTGCAACGTTGCTCGGCACGCTCGCCGCCGTGGCGCTGTCGCGCGGCGAAGGATTTCGAGGCCGCACGCTGTTCTCCGGCATGCTGTACGCGCCGCTGGTGATGCCGGAAGTCATCACGGGGCTGGCACTGCTCCTGCTGTTCGTCGCGCTCGACGCCGAGCGCGGCTTCTGGACCGTCACCGTCGCCCACACCACGCTGACCATGTGCTTTGTCGCGGTCGTAGTGCAGTCGCGTCTCGCCTCGCTCGACCGCAGCCTGGAAGAGGCCGCGATGGACCTCGGCTGCGATCCCGTCCGAGCTTTCATCGCAGTGACCTTGCCGCTGATCGCACCCGCAATCGCCGCAGGCTGGATGCTGGCCTTCACACTGTCGCTCGACGACCTCGTGATCGCGAGCTTCACCACCGGGCCGGGCTCGGCGACCCTGCCGATTCGCATCTATTCCGAGGTGCGGCTCGGCGTGAAACCCGAGATCAACGCGATCTGTACGCTGGTGATCGCGCTGATCGCAGTCGTCATCGTGGTGGCGTCGCTGGCCTCGAAGCTGAGCAGTACGGAGGCGAAAAGCGCCGCGCCGATGTAGCGGGCCGCAGGAACATCCATGCAATTCGCAGTTGGTGTCATCACGCACACGCCGGTCTGGGCGTGGATATTGCTCGCTTATCTGGTCTGGCAAGGCATCAAGGCGATGCAGCCGCGGACGTCGACGATATGGCGCGCGCTGATCGTGCCTGCGATCTTCATCGTGTGGGGCTTGTCCCGGCTCGGATTTGGCCAGCAGGCCGGCATCGCGCCATTGGTCGCCTGGATCGCCGCGGCGCTGGTCCTGCTGCCGGTCGGTGTGCTGACGCCGCGCCCATTCGAGGTCGATCACAGCACCGGACAGATCAAGCGCCCTGGCAGCATCTTCCCGTTGATCCGCAACATTCTCGTGTTCGCCGCGCAATACGCCATTGCGGTGACAGCGGCCATCCATACCGACGACCGCGCGACCGCCGTCATGGTCGGCCGGGCGATTTCCGGCGCGACTGCAGGATATTTCATCGGGTCGACGATCGCGATGCTGCGGCAATACTGGAAGCAACGTAAGGCCGACCTATGACTTCACCGCGCCCGCGGTGAGCCCACCGACCATGTAGCGGCGGAAGACGTAATAGATCGCGGCCGGCGGCAGCGCGTAGATGAAGCCGGTGGTCATCAGCAATTCCCACGGCGAGTTGTCGGCGGCGAGGAAGTTGCCAAGTGCGACCGGCAGCGTCAGCTCGGTGTCCTTGGACAGCAGCAGGAACGCATAGAGATATTCGTTCCAGGCGAGCAGCACGGCATAGGTGCCGATCGCGACCAGCGACGGCATCATCAAGGGCACATAGACAAGGCGGAAAATCTGCAGCGTGGTGGCGCCGTCCATGACGGCGGCTTCGTCGAGCTCGACCGGCAGCTTGTCGGAGGCCTGCTTCAGCACCCAGATCGCGTAGGGCGAGGCGATCGTCACCATCGCGAGAATCAGCGACCAGTGATTGTTGAGCAGGCCGTAATTGCCCATGGTGCGATACATCGGCACGGCGAGGAACGCCGCCGGGATGAAATAGGTAAACAGCGCGAGATTCATCACCCAGCGTCCGCCGGGCACGCGCAGCCGCGAGATCGAGAACGCGGCGGCGGTCGCCACGAACAGCGTGATCGCGCCGACCGCGGCCGCAATCACCAGCGAATTCCAGAACTGGATGTAGAAGTCGCGCAGGAAGTAATGCTGCTGTTTGAACACGATCTCGAAATTGTGCAGGGTCGGATGGTCCGGCCACATCTTGCCGGCGAACGCGTCCTCCTTCGGCGAGATCGCGAACAGGAACATGTGGTAGATCGGCACCATGGTCCAGATGAACACGGGAATGCCGATCAGGATCAGCCGCGCCTCGTTGCCGGCTTCGCGGAGCGTGGGCAGCTTCATCGCGACAACCGTTTCATCATGAAATAGACCAGCGGCAGCACGAACGGCATCGCGCAGACGATCGATGCCATCGCAAGCGAGAGCTGGTCGAGCCGCAGATACCGGATGCCGAGCGTCGACAGCACATGGGTGAGGTCGGCCGGTCCGCCGCCGGTCAAGAGATAGACGCTGTTGAAGTCGCCGAGCGTCCAGATCATCGAGAGCAGCGTGCAGGTGATGTAAAGTGTCTGCATCGACGGCCAGGTGATGTAGCGGAATTTCTGGCCCCAGGTGGCGCCGTCGACGGAGGCGGCTTCGTACAGGTCCTGCGAGATCGCGAGCCGCCCGGTGACGAGGATCAAGGTCCAGAACGGCAGCGACTTCCAGATGTGCACGCCGATCGCCATCGACAGCGCCACTGCCGGATCGTTCAGCCAGTTCGGGCCGTCATCGCCGGTGAGCTTGAAGATGATCTGGTTGACCATGCCCCATTCGGGATTGAGCATGAAACGTATCGACAGGATGGTCGGGATCGACGGCACCGCCCAGGGCAGGATGAACAGCACCGACAGCCATTTGATCCAGGTGCGTTGCTGGATGAAGAAGCCGGACAAGAACAGCGCGATCAGCATCTTGATGTTGATGCCGATGAGCAGAAAGATCAGCGTGTTGACCGCGGCGCGCGCGAAGATCGGATCGTTGAACAGCGCGACATAGCTCGCCGGCTGGCGCGCCAGCCACAGCCCGTAGCCGACCGGGTAGACCACGAAAGCGGCGAACACCAGGAAGTAGGGCGTAAGCAGCAAAATGCCCCAGACCTGCTGCGGCGTCAGCCGCGCCGACAGCGGCGGGCTCGGAACGTCGGAAGCGGAGAGGGTGATGGCCATGCGTCGTTTACTCGAGAGCTGTGAATGGTATCACCTCTCCCCGCCTGCGGGGAGAGGTCGAAATTCGCGCTAGCGAATTTCGGGTGAGGGGGACTCTCCACGAGTCGCCCTCGTCGAAAAGCCCCTCACCCCAGCCCTCTCCCCGTGAAGAACGGGGAGAGGGAGGGAAGCAGCTCAGCCTGCGGCGCTACCCCGCGACTTCCTTCAGACGGGCGATCAGCTCGTCCACGGCCTTCTCCACCGGCACCTTCTCGCTGACCACGCGGTTCATCGCCTTGGCCCAGACATTCTCGTTGTTGAGAATGGTGAACTTCCAGTTCTTGGTGAAGTCGAACGGCGCGGTGCCGCCCGTGAACTGGTTGTAGACCGCCTTGCGGTGACGATCGGCCTGCCAGAACGGGCTGGCCTGGCTCGCCTTGGTCACCGGGAACCAGCGGCCGAGCGCACCCTCGATATAGGGCCGCACGTTCTCCTCCTCAGCAGGAAGCTGATGAACTGCTTGCCCTCGGCCTTGTTCTTGGCGTTGGCGAACATCAGCCCGGTCTTGACGTCGGAGCGGTACTTGATGGTCGAGCCATCCGGCGCCTTCGGGAAGGAGGCCGTGATGATGGTTTCCTCATAGGCCTTCTTGCCGGCCGCGCGCTGTTCCTCCGTGAGCGCCGGGTTGTTGGCGTCGTCGAGCCACTTGGCCGCGATCGAGATCGTGAAGTTGTGGGTCATCACGATCGTATGGTTATGGAAGGCGACGTTGTTGTCCGGGTCCTTCCAGGTGGTGGAGGAAGGCGGCGTGCAGCCCCTGATGTAGGTGTCGGTGTAGTCCTTCAGTGCCTTGACGAGGCCGTCGCGCACCTTGGGGTCGTCGACCAGCAGCTTGCCGTCATCGTCGACCAGCTTGACGTGATAGGCGTCCATGAAGGTATAGAACGACTGGAAGGAGTCGGTGGACTCCACGCCCATCGGCTGGCCGACGGCGTAGATGCGGCTGTTGGTGGCCTTGCGGATTGCCGGCTGCACCTTGTCGCACCAGAACGACCAATAGCCGTTCCAATCGTTCGGGATGTCCTCCTGCTTGAAGCCGGCCTGCTCCAGCATGTCCTTCCAGATCTGGACATGCATGCTCTGCTGTTTCAGCGGGAAGCCGTAATAGGACTTCTTCTTGGCGACGTTGTCGTAAAGTTTCGACGCTTCCAGCGTGTTAGGCACGAAGCGGTCCTGGATCGGCGTCATGACGTCCGAGAGGTCCTCGAGCTTGCCCTCATAGGCCCACTTGCCCTGCGCCTGCACGTCATAGCTGTCGGAATAGGCGACGTCGGGCACGGTGCCGGAATCGAGCGCGGCCACCGTCTTCGGAATCATGTCCTGGATGGCGTATTGCGACAGCTCGACCTTGATGCCGGTCTTGGCCTCGAATTTCTTGACCGCTTCCAGCAGCGCATCATCTTCGGACTTGTAGAAGCCCTTGGCGAACCAGACCGTGATGGTCTTCTGCTGGGCAAAAGCCGGCGCCGCGATGGCGAACATGCCGACCGCCGCGACCGCGAGTGAAAGCGCTACCTTAACCCTGGATCTCACAGTTTTCTCCCTCAATGACCGGTGTTTTTTGGCCGGTTGGGTGAAACACATAGCGTAGGCGCGCGGTACGATCCAGCCGCTTGTTCTGCGACGGTGGTAGCGGGGTGGCGGGGGGTGTGTCATTGCGAGGAGCGCAGCGACGAAGCAATCCATGGCGCCGCAAGCGGATTTATGGATTGCTTCGCTTCGCTCGCAATGACGACGATAAAGCGCGGCTAAGCATCCTCGCGGCGCGATCGGCGTCCGAGCTCTGCGGGAATCTCGCCCCCCATGAAGAGGGCGCAGGGAATGCCGGGTGCTCAGCCGCACCCGCAGCCTCGTATGCGAATGAAAAAAGCATACGAGCATAGTCACCACAGGTCGCCGAAACGGTCCGGCATTCCCTGCACGATGGTTTGAACGGCTGCTCCGTGCTCTCCCCGGGGTATCGGGCTTGTTAGCCCCGTCGCCTGCGCGGCGTGTCGGCCCGGAGGGTCGACATCGCCATCCCGCAAACTTGACACCAGCGTCGAGGTGCCAGGACCACACGGCTTGACCGTACGCGCTCTGCCGCACGCCTTGCGGCCCAACGCGTCTCCATCGCATCCCGTGCCAACCACTGGTGGCGATCGCGCGCCGCCCCTCCTGGAGAGCACGGGACGTCTTCGTTAAATCATAAGTTCTTTCTTTCAGAAAGACAATTATTTTTGCGGGGGCTGGACATTTTGCCTTACTTCTGGATAGCGGAAGTGTTTTGCCCGTCGTGTCGTTGCGGCAACACTGCGGCAGGCGCCAGCAACGCAGTGCAGGCATGCAGTTCCCGGAACCGCGCCTTTTAAACAGGCATTGCCGGGAACCGGCGGTTCCCCGCGGCGTTGGCGTTCGGGTCCAACGGAGTGGTCGTGATGCTGAAATGCGCATTTGGAGGATTAGTGCTGCTGGTCGCCATGGCGGGAGATGCCAGCGCTGGTGGTTATCATCGAATGTCCTGCTCGGTTGTTCGCTTCTATGTCGCGAAATATTCGGCAGGGGCCGCCGAATCCTACGCACGAAGCCACGGCGCGAGCGATGCCGATATCGAGACTGCGCGCCGATGCCTGCCATCGGGCGGCGTGCAGACCGCCAGTTTCTCGAAATAGGCGGGGCTTCATGCCTTACGCGGAACGGCTTCGCCGCTCCGGCGTTTTCGTGAGAGCAATCGAGGAGCGCGAGATGGACAAAGACACCAAACACGAGATCTGGGTGCTCACCCTGAGCACCCTTGCCACAGTCCCCGTGATGGCCGGTCTCGGCTTCGCTGTCGTGACCGGTATTGTAGGTTTTTGAAACGCGCCGGCATCGGTGACAAGCGGCGGCGTGAGGTGAAGAGATGTCCAAAAAGCCTTCGGTTGAACATGAGTGGCATCCGAAGAAGGATCGTCTCGATATCTCGATCAAGCACTATGCGCTGAAGAAAAAATCGAAACGCGAGCATCTCATCCAGCAAATCCTTGCCGGGCTTGAAAGCAAGAAGCTGTCGAAAGGGAAGGGCAAGGGCCCTTTGAAAGAGACAAAGCTGCCTCAGGTCGGAGATTGATGGGCGCCTGCCGACGCTTGGCTGAATCCAGCTAGGCCACCGCAGCTCCGTTAGATTCCGCTCCTTAGCTGCGGCTAGCGGCTGGCAAAGCCCGTTCCATCCTGTAAGTTCCTCCCCAAGGCTTGGTCCGGCCCGTGAGCCGCTTGGCCATAAGAACAATAGCCTTGGAGGACTCCCCATGACTGCCCCCGTCAGCCGCCTTCTGCTCAATCGCCGGTCGGTGCTGCGCGCCAGCGCCGGCATGGCCGGCATCCTCGCCACCGGCCGCGCCCCCGCATTCGCACAGGCCCAGCCCAAGAAGCTGGTGTTCGCTCACATCAACGCGATCCCCGAGTCGGCTGCGGTCGCCTTCGACTGGATGGCGAAAGAGGCGACTTCGCGCTCCAACGGCGCGCTCGACGTGCAATTCTTCGGCAAGACCCTGATCCCGCAAGAGCTGGAGATCATGAACGCGGTGAAGTCGGGCAGCATCGCGATGGGAAGCCCCGCGGGCGCAGCCGCCACCGTCTTCCCCGAGATGGGGGCGCTGCTCGTGCCCTATCTGGTGAAGGATTATGCTTCGGCCTACGCCATGCTCAACGGCAGGATCGGCGACAAGCTCAGCAAGCAGATCGAGGACAACTACAAGCTCAAGGTGCTCTGCTATTTCGATTACGGCTTCCGCCATTTCTGGACGTCGAAGAAGCCGATCATTGAACCGCGCGATCTGCGCGGCGCCAAAATCCGCGTGCAGCAGGCGAAAGTGTTCGGCGACACCATCAATGGTCTCGGTGGCAGCGCGGTGCCGATGGCCTGGGGCGAGGTGATCACGGCCGCGAAGTCCGGCGTGATCGACGGCGGCGACCTGCCGATCGTCAATATCAAGGCGCTCAAGATCTACGAGGTGTCGAAATATACCTCGATGACCTATCACAATTACGGCCCCACCAATGCGGTGATGAATCTCGAAATCTGGAACGGCCTGTCGGCCGACCATCAGAAGCTGATGATGGATCTGTCGCGCGCAGCGCAGGAGAAAATCCGCGAAGCGACCGAGTCGGTCGACACTTTCGCCAAGGCCAAGGCGGAGCTCGAGCCGTTCGGCATGACCGTGGTGGAAGCCAAGGTCGACGAGTTCCGCAAGGTGGCGCAGGAGAAGATCTGGCCGGCCTACAGGAGCCAGTATGGCGCGCTGTGGGACGACATCGAAGGCTTCAAGGCCTGACGATTTCAAGGGGCCGGTGATCTTTCTCGTCGGCCCCATCCTTTTCCCGCCTCTTCGCTGCGTTCGGTATTTTCATGCGCTTGCTGCGGATCCTTCCCGCCATCCCCAAATTTGCGGTCACCGCGTTGATCATTCTCGCCATCGTCAACCTCCTGGTCGGCGTGATCCTGCGCTACTTCGTCGGCGCCATCACCGATTGGCTCGACGTCGACCCTGTCCCGTTCACCTGGGTCGAGGAGGTCGGCGAAATGTCACTGGCCTGGCTGACCCTGATCGGCGCCGCCATCGGCATCTCGTCGCGCTCGCATTTCGCGCTGGCCGTGTTCGTGCATCGGCTGCCCGAAACAGTGCAGCTGTGGATCCACAGGTTCAACCACGCTTTGATCGTCGGCGTTGGCCTGCTCGCCGCCTGGTACGGCTACAAGCTCTGTCTGCTCAACCGCACGCTGACCACGCCCGGGCTGCAGATCAACCTGGCCTGGCTCTATGCCTCCTCCGTGGTCGGCGGCGTTTTGATTGCGATCTATGGACTGTCGGCCATGCTCTCGCCTTTGCCGGTCGACGAACCGCAGCATTGATTGGAATCCCCTAAATGCTGCTTGCGATCGTCTTTGTCATCTTCGTCGTCCTGATCCTGCTCTCGATGCCGATCGTGTTCGCGCTTGCGGTGGCCGGCATCGCCGGACTCTGGCTCGGCGGCTATCCGATGCAGCAACTGTCCTCGGCGCTGGTGTCGGGCTCGCAAAGCTGGGTGCTGCTCGCCATTCCCGCCTTCGTGTTCGCCGGCAATCTGATGGAGCGCTGCGGCATGAGCCATGCGCTGGTCGAGCTGGCGCGATCGCTGGTCGGCTGGGTCAAGGGCGGACTCGGCATGTCCGTGATCGTGGTCGCCTATTTCTTCTCCGACATCTGCGGATCGAAAATGGCGGAAGTCTCCGCGCTCGGCTCCGCGCTGATGCCGCCATTGACCAAAGCCGGCTACGACCGGCGCGACTCGGCCTCGCTGATCGCAGCGGGCACCGCGATGGGCATGCTGGTGCCACCGGCGATCTTCATGATCGTGATCGCGCAGGTCACCAACACATCGGCGGTCGCACTGTTCGTGGCCGGTTTCGTCCCGGCGCTGGTGATCATGCTGTGCCTGATGGGTGTGGTCTACATCCGCGCCCGCCAGCAGAACTGGCCGGTCGATACACGGCCGAGTCTCAAGCGCGTCGGCGAGGCCGCGCTGCATGCCGCGGTGCCGCTGGTGGTGCCCGTCGTCATCCTCTTGGGCTTCGTGCTCGGCATCATCACGGCGACGGAAGCCGGCGCCGTCGTCGCCGGCTACGCTTTCCTTGCCGCAAAGCTCTATTACCGCAACATCTCCTGGCGCGAGATGGGCCGCATCGCCTATGACAGCGCGATCCTGACCGCGGTGGTGGTGTTCCTGCTCGCGATCGCGTCCGTCTACCAGTATCTGATGGGCGTGAGCGGCGTGCCTCAGCTGCTTGGCGAAGCGCTCGCGCCGCTGAAGGCGCACCCCTGGCTGTTCCTGATCGGCACCGCTGCGTTGAGCTGCCTGTTCGGCATGCTGCTGGAGGGCTTGCCGGCCGCCGTGGTGCTGATCCCGGTGGTGTTTCCGCTCTCCGAGGCCGTCGGCATCAACCCGATCCACTTCAACATCGTGCAGACCGCCGCCGTCGGCATCGGCCTGTTCCTGCCGCCGATGGGCGTGGGATTGTTGATGGCGCTGCGCTTCGCCCGCCTGAGCGTCGGACAGCAGTTTCGCACCTACGTGCCGTATATGCTGGCGCTGTTCGCAGGCCTGCTGCTGATCATCTGCATTCCCGAGATCAGCCTCGCGCTGCCGCGGTTTGCAGGATTGATCCGCTAGGTTGGATGGCCGGCGCGTGAATGCGGCGAAAACGTCCCGCCAGCGGCAAACCGGTGTAAGATGTCGCCCATGCAGGGTGCCCCATTATGATTGTCCGGCGCGAATTTTTGCAGATGATGGCAAGCGCGACTGCCGCATCGACGATCCCGGTCCGCCCGGGTGAGGCGGAGGAGGCGCTCAAGCAGGTTCGAGTCGCAACCGGCCTGCTTGCGATGTGGCAGAGTACGGCCTGGCTAGGAGCCGAAGCTGGCATTTTCAAAAAGCATGGCATCGACCTGAGCGTGCCGGCCATCGCCGTCGGCGGCCCGCAGGCAGCCGCCGGCGTGATCCGCGGCGACTTCGAGTTCGCGCACACAGGTGTCTTGCCCGTCGCCGAAGAGGTGCTCAAGGGCAGCGATATCGTGATCCTGGCCACCCCTACATCGGAGTTTCCCAATCAGTTCGTGATGACCCGGAAAGAGATAAGCGAGCTCGGTCAGTTGGCGGGAAGAAGGGTTGGCGTGCTGTCGGAGACGGGGCAAACCAGTGTCGCGACGCGGATCACCATCGAAAAGGCGGGCGCAAGCGCCACCTATCTTCCCCTGGTCAGGTTCGATCGCATCTTCGCTGCGCTTGCAGCCGGCGAAATCGACGCCGGCGCGCTTCCCGTCGATCTCCGCTTTGTCGGCGCAGCGCGCTACGGCTGGAACGCATTCCCGATCCGCGAGTTCGGCACGCCCTCGATCTTCGCGAGCACACGCCGGCTGATCGCTTCCAATCGCGATCTCGTCATGAACGTGATGCGCGGTTTCGTCGAGACAATCCACGTATTCAAGACACAGCCCGATCTCGTCGTGCCCTTGCTGCAGCGATATCTCAACATCGACGATAGAAGCGCAGCCGAGGAATTATACAGATACCATGTCCCGGTGTTTCAGAAGGTGCCGAAGCCGCTATTGGGCAATCTGCAGAACGTACGCGACGTGCTCGCGGCCAAATATCCCGCGGCTGTGGGGCTCAAGGATGTGGACATCGCGGATGGCTCGTTCATCGAGGAGTTGGAGAGCGACGGATTCATTGAACGGCTCTATCAGTCGGCAGACCGCCGTTAGCGCGCGGATAGTCATTGACTCTTAGTTCTTGTTTTGTTCTTATGCGCGTCTGCGTCACTTCAGCGACCTTCCGGCATGGACGCGCCAGCCACCATCCTCCATGCGGACCTCGACGCTTTTTATGCGTCGGTCGAGCAGCTGTTGAATCCATCGCTGCGCGGCAAGCCGATTGCGGTCGGCGGTGGTGTCGTGCTTGCCGCTTCGTATGAAGCGAAGGCCTTCGGCGTTCATGGCGGCATGCCGGGGCGGCAGGCTCGCGAACTTTGTCCGCACCTGATTTTCGTCGAAGGCCATTTCAGCGAATACCAGCGGCTGGGCGATGCCGCGATCGATGTGCTCAATGATTTCACGCCGCTCGTCGAACGAATTTCGATCGACGAGGCATTCGCCGACGTTGCGGGCTGCACGCATCTGTTTGGATCGCCTGCCGAGATCGCCGGTGCCGTTCGGCGGCGCGTGCGCGCCGAACTCGGCCTGCCGATCTCGGTCGGCGTCGCGCGCACCAAGCACCTCGCCAAGATCGCCTCCCAAGTCGCCAAACCGGACGGGCTGCTCGTCGTCGATCCCGGTACGGAGCTTGCTTTCCTGCACGACCTGCCGGTGGAGGTGATGTGGGGCGTCGGCCCCGTGACCAAATCGCGGCTGGCCGATATCGGGGTCACTCGCGTCGGCGAGCTTGCGAAACTCTCGCCGTCAACTCTCGCGCGTCTGCTCGGGCATGCCGCCCAGGACAAGCTGACGGCGTTGGCCTGGAATCGCGATCCGCGCCGGATCAGGCCGCGCCGCCGGTCGCAATCGGCCGGAGCCCAGTCCGCGCTCGGCAGGAAGCCAGCCGACATGTGCACGATCAGGCCCGCACTGCGCCATCTTGCGGATCGCGTTGCCAGCCGGTTGCGTGCGAGCGGCCGGGCCGGACGGACCGTGACCGTTCGCGCGCGCTTTGCCGACCTTCGATCGGTGACCCGCTCCGTCACCCTTGACGCGCCGCTCTCGGCGACCGCGATCCTGGCCGGGATTGCCGAGGATCTGGTGGGCAAGGTGTTCGCAGATCATTTGGATGAAAAGATCATCTCGCTCGTGGCGATTTCGGTATCGCAGCTCGAGAAATGTTGGGACCTTCAACTCGAACTGCCGCTCGACCCGCTGGTGGAGATGCACCGGCCCGGCAGCAAGCGTGCCGTTGCGTTCGGATCGGCCGATGAAGCCATCGACAAAATCCGCACGCGCTTCGGTTGGGAGGCCGTGGGATACGGGTCCGTCATGCTGGGCGAATCGCGTTCCGTGCCCGACGCATTTCGCGAGCTTGCGGAGAAGGATCTGTCCGACGCGGGCCGTTGATTTGCTTCGTCGCCGCGCCGCGTCCGCCTGCAGGTCCGAAAAAGAAACAGCCCGCTCCCGGGGCTGGCCTGGAGCGGGCTAGTCTCGCTGCGGGTCTGGTAGTGCCAAGGCCGCAGCGACCGGTTGCCATGTGCCAGCGCGGCACTTGGCGATCCACTTGCCACTTTTTCCCGATTCTTTGTCAAAGTCAATGCGGGAGTGTATCTCGAAGATTCGCAGATCTCGTTCATCCAATCATTACGATATGGACACGTCGGTGAAGACCTTCCAACGCGCCATTCACTGGCTGTTCAGCACGGCGGCGTTAGCAGGCGGCGATAACCGAATGGATGAAGATATTTGAGGTTGGTTGTGGTGGACGATTTCGACAAGATGGCTGCGGTGGTGGATTGGCTGGATGCTTGCCGGGGCAAGAACCTCGATACGCTTCTCGATTTCTATGCGGAGGATGCCGGCCTCGATTGCGCGTGCGAACGTGCTGACATCAGCGGACGTTCTGCGCTGGCGGCCTATTGGCGGCCAAAACTGTCAGGCGCGTCGGTGGATGCGTTCACCCTCGAGGAGATCACACCGCATGGCGAGGGCGTGGCGCTCGACTGCCTGAACTTCGAGAGCAGGCCCGTGCGCATCGTTTTCGGCTTCGATGCCCGTGGCAAGATATCGCGCATGCGCTGCGAGCCCGCGCGGCAATAACCGGTGTTCAGGCCTCGGCCTCCTGTTCGAGCGGCAGGCGACAGCGGACGAACGTCCGGCCGCTCTCGCGCGATACTGAGAGGCTTCCGTTCAGCGCCCGCACCCGTTCATGCATGCCGGTCAGCCCGCGGCCGAAGCTCGCTCTTTGCGGCAGACCAACCCCGTCATCCGATATTTCGATGGCGACCTGGCCGGCATCGATCCTGGCCGCGACGTCCATCGCCGTTGCCCATGCATGCCGCAGCACGTTGGTGACGCTTTCCTGGATTACGCGATAGGTGGTTTGCGACAAGAGACCGTCGAGTTCGTTCAGACGCGGATCGATCGCCGAATTCAGCTTGATGGTGGGCGCCTGCGCTTGCGCGTTGCGCAGCAGCGTCCGGATGCTTTCATCAAGTCCGAGTTCGGCGACGTAGAGCGGGCTCAGTCCTTCCAGGATGCGGCGATTGGCGTGCTGTAAGGCCTCGGCCGCGGCGAGAATGCCCTCCGCCGGCGAGCCCGGCTCGGGCGCGCCGCCAGCGGCTTCGGAGAGCGCGGTGGCGTTGGCGCGGACCGCGAACAGCAGGGGGCCCATCTCGTCATGGAGCTCGCGCGCGAGCTCGCGACGCTCGTCGTCCTGTACCGACACCAGCTTGCGCAACAGCTCGCGATTGTCGCGGCTCAAGCGCCTCAGCGTCGCAGCCAGCTGGTTGGCTTCGGCGCAGCTCTTGCGGATTTCCGGCGGACCCGCCATCGGAATGGCGGTGTCGTATTCGCCATTGCGCATGCGCGTCAGCCCGGCGCCGAGCTGCGCCAGAGGGCGAAGCGCGGTGCCGGTCGTGAGCCAGGCGCTGAGCGCGGCGAGCAGCATCAGCACCGAGCCGGACGTGACGATCGCCAGAAAGCCGATCCATTTTTCGAAGATGTCGGCCGACAGGTCGGGGTTGAAAACGATATCGCCGGCATGGGCGGTTCCGATCCTGATCGGGAAGGTGGCGCTCAGCTCGGGAATTCTGAGAAGCGCGGTGAACCAGCCAGGAACATTGCCGTCGTGCACGCGCACGGCCGATCGTTCCGGCGTGGGAACCGAGCGTACGAATTCGATGGCCTCGGAAGTTCCAAGGCTTGCCGCGAAAGCGTCGAGCGTCTGTTGAGGATTGCCGACAGTCGTCAGCGCCGCATTCAGCGCCTCGGCCACGCGTTGCGCCGAGCGTGCGCCTTGCGCGTTCTCATATTCGAACTGCTCGGGGGACACTGTTTGCAGGGCGAGAGCGCCCAACAACAGCGCGCCGAGGATCATGGCGGCCATCGGCAGCAGCAGTCGTGC
This sequence comes from uncultured Alphaproteobacteria bacterium, assembly GCA_963794775.1. Classification (GTDB taxonomy): domain Bacteria; phylum Pseudomonadota; class Alphaproteobacteria; order Rhizobiales; family Xanthobacteraceae; genus Bradyrhizobium. Next base: position 144,329 of record CAWCGA010000041.1, read on the forward strand.
TCGTAACGAAAGTCTCGTCCACATGTCGGCAATTCCACTTCGTTGCGGCGGATTTCCTTTCTAAATTGCTTCCCGAGCGTTATCTATTCGAAAGGTGAGGGACGCCGTGCAGGATTCGCCGAAAGCGACGCGACTATTGATCGTCGACGACCACCCGGTGGTCGTGTCGGGCTGCCGGTCGCTGTTCGCCTCCGACAAGTCGGTGAAGATCGAGGAGGCCGCGGACGCCAGGACCGGGCATCGCGCGTTCACGCAGAAGCGGCCCGACGTGACCGTCATCGACATCAAGCTGCCGGACGTCTCCGGCTTCGAGCTGATGCGCAGGATCCGCAAGGACGATCCCGACGCGAAGATCATCATGTTCAGCATGAACGACGATCCCGCCTTCGTGGTTCGCGCGGTCGAGATGGGCGCGCAAGGCTATGTCTCGAAGGGCGACGATCCCCGCCTGTTCGTCAAGGCGGTGCGCAAGGTGGCGGCAGGCGAGAAATTCATCTCGCCGCATCTGGCGGAAGCAGTCGCTTTCGAAGGCGCTGCGATCAAGGCCAGTCCGGCGACGCAGATGAATGGCCGCGAGCTGGAGATCCTGCGCCTGCTCGGCCGCGGCGACAAGATCGTCGAGGTCGCCTCCGCGCTCGAGATTTCCTACAAGACCGTCGCCAACACCACCTCGCTGCTCAAGCAGAAGCTCGGCGCCAAGAACCACTCCGACCTCGTCCGCATCGCGGTCGAGATGGAGTTGGGTTAGCGGGAATTGAACTGACCGCGCGATTGCGCGGCCAGTTCCCCCATCGCCGAAAGCACCGCATTCGTTGGGGCAATGGAAGCGACGAATGCGGCCCTCGGCAATTTCTCTTCGCTCACCAGCCCGCGGGCGGCCAGCCGCGGGAATCCGGCGCTTGATAATTGGCGACGTGCTGGCTGTTTTCGCGCGACAGCGGGGCTCGTGGCGATTTGGCGCGGCGGCGAGGCTTTTCGGGCGCCTTTTGCGGCGGCGGCTCGAAGGCCCAGGCCTGTTTCACGCGCAGGGCGGGCGCATCGGGCGGCGTGGCCTCGGCCACGACCGGATCAGGTACGGGCATCGGCGTGCGCGTATCCATCTGGACGGCGGCGGGCCATTTATGGCGCGAGTGGATACGGATGATGGATCGATCGACGCTGTCGGAAGCTTCAGTCGCGGCCGTCGATGTCGGGAAATACCAGTCGGTGAGGAACAACAATCCGAGCAGCATGCCGCCCACGAAAACAAAATAACGAAGGAGAGGCATCGATCTCACCGCAGGCAGGTGCCGCATATCGGCACCTCGCCGCAAGCAAACAGGAAAAAGTGGCAATGGTTCCTGCTGGCATGAAATGATTGGAAGATAGCCTCAAAAAAAATGAGGCCGCGCGCGGCGGCCTCAATAAAACTCAAACGATTGCGGTAACGGTTACCAGTTCGTCCACTTGTCGTCGCGCCAGTAGCCGCGGCCTTCGTGCTCACGGAAGGAGAACTTCTCCTCCGGGCCCGCTTTCCAGTTATCCTCGTGGACGATAACCTTGGATTCCGGCGGGTAGGTGTAGGTCTCGTGCGTGTGCCAGCACACATTGCCGGAACACACGATCGCCGCGGATGCGCTCATCGCCGAGGCTGCGAGGAACCCGGCTCCGAGGATACCGGCTGCGGCAAGCTTGCTCAGTCTCATGTCGTTCTCTCCTGATGTCGGGGACATTGCCCGCTTGCCAACATGGTAGTGGCGTTGCCGTTCCGCTTTTTCGGGAAAAATATGCAAGCCAACAGGAACCGTTCGCCGAGACCGCGGTTGATGCAGCGCTCAAGACACGATCACTTCCTAAAATAGGCTCCGGCGCGGTTCCCCGAGCGCGCCGGAGCCAATTTTTTGCGTGGCAGCGCACGACAGCACGCGCGTCAGACGCGCAAGTCTGCGGCGCCGTCTCAATTGGCTCAAATGCAGGAAGTCGGGGATTATGCCGGTTCCGCTACAGCGGAATGATCCGCATGTGTTGGGCAGCCGGCATCAGGACGCTGTTTTTGGAAGACCTGGATTCCACGAACAGGTTGGCCGTGATGAAGAGCGCGAGCGCGAATGCCGCCACCAGCGACGCACATGCGAACTGATCACCAACGCCCATCTCAGCCACTCCGTCCTTCGTCGTGGCAGATAACCCGGAAATGACCGGGTGGTTCCTACCATCGGGAAAAAGTGGCAACGTGCGGTGAGATTATCGGCGGTGCCCGGCCAGCAGCTCGACGAGCGCGGCCTGCAGTTCATGCACCTTGAACGGCTTGTGCAGCACGCGCGAGCGATCGCTCGTCACCGAGCGTATCGCCGCCGTCTCGGAATAACCGCTGGCGAAGATGATCGGCAAATCGGGCCGCAGCTGCCTGATCCTCTTCGCCACCTCGGCGCCGTTCATGCCGGGCATCGCGAAGTCGAGGATCATGACCTGAGGGGAAATCTGCTCGAGCGTTTTCAGCGCCGCGCCGCCGCCATCGACCATGACGGCGGCGTATCCCAGACTCTCGAGCAACTCCGTCAGGAAGGCGCGGACATCGGGGTCGTCATCGACGACGAGAATGGTCGCGGCCCTTGCGTGAGCCTTGTCGACCGTCTCCTGCTCGTCGAGCTTGCGGGGCAGGGCGTCCGTCCGGCGCAGGTAAAGCCGCACGATGGTGCCATGGCCCGGCGTGCTCTCGATCCTGGCAGCCCCACCCGACTGGCGCAGCGTGCCGTAGACCTGGCTGAGGCCGAGACCGGTGCCCTTGCCGACCTCCTTGGTCGTAAAGAACGGCTCGAACGCGCGCTCGACCACCTCTGCGCCCATGCCCTTGCCGGAATCGGTGACCGAGAGCTCGACATAGTCGCCATCCGGCACCTGGGGGTCGTCCGAGATGCGGCAAGCCCGCGTCGCGATCACGAGATCGCCGCCGTCGGGCATGGCGTCGCGCGCGTTCAGCGCCAGATTGAGCACGGCCATTTCGAGCTGGACCTGGTCGCCCTGGACGCAAACGCCGTCCGTGTCCAGATCCATGCGGATGCGGATCGCCGGACCGATGCTGCGGCGGAGCATGTCCGCAAAACCCGACACGGCGCTCGAGATGTCGATCGAGGCGATCTCCATCTTCTGGGTGCGGGAGAAGGCGAGAAGTTGGCCCGCCAGACGTGCGCCGCGCTCGGCGGCCTTGAGACCGGCGTCCGCCCAGCGGCCCACGCGATCCAGATCGTCCGGCCTGCGCCGGATCAGGTCGAGATTGCCGGTGATGCCCTGCAGGAGATTGTTGAAATCGTGCGCAATGCCGCCGGTCAACTGGCCGACCGCCTCCATCTTCTGGGCCTGCCGCAGCGCGTGATGCGCCTGCTCCAGTTCGCGCGTGCGCGCGTCGATGCGCTGTTCCAGATTCTCGTTCAGTTCGCGCAAGCGCGCTTCGCTCTCGCGCAACGCCGCCGCCCCGCGGACCCGCTCGGTCGTCTCCGAGACGATGCACAGCACGCCGCCGACGCCGCCATCCGCCTCGGGGACCGCGGAATAGGAGATGTCGAAATAGACGGTTTCGCCAAAGCCGTGGCGCTCGATGTAGAACGGCCGGTCGCTGGCCGAGAAGGTCCTGCCGGTGTCGCGAACGCCGCGCAGCAACGGCTCCAGATCGTCCCAAAGCTCGGCCCAGTTTTCGCAGGCGGGACGGCCGAGTGCCGTGGGATGCTTGTCGCCGATGGTGGGCGCATAGGCGTCGTTGTAGAGCGCGACGAACTCGTCGCCCCAGAACAGCACGATCTGGGCTTCCGCCCGCAGCAGCAGGCCGACCGTCGTCTTGAGGCTGGACGTCCAATGCTCAGGGTGGCCCAAAGGCGATCGCGACCAGTCACGATCCCCCATCAGGGCGCCCATAAAGCCGCCCCCTGCCAAGAACTCGGTCTTTTCTGACGTGACCCCCATGTCCGCAATATGACTTGTTTGGAAGGATTGCCGGCCAACGCTGTGTCAATCGCCAAAGTCCGATTTGGTTCCCGACCGGGAACGAAACGCGTCGGCAAGCGGCTTGCGGGCGGGGATGCCGGGCCGCCGCGGCTGGTAGCCAAATAATCGGAAAACGGCACAGTTTACTCATTGCCACTTATTCCCAACAGACCTTACCGTTCGGCTATGCCCTACCAGGTCAAATCCGGGTCGATTACCTTCGTTGTCGCAACTGTCCGGCAGGCGCTGGCGATGTTCGACCAGATGCGCGAGGACGCCAAGGAAGAGCTGTCGATCCGAGACATGGACGGCAGGAAGGTCGACCTCGACCGGTTGCGGTCCCTGACCGACGAGGAGCAGGGCCGCCCGGGTTAGCGGGTCGCAATCGCAAGGCTCGAAACGGCTCCGCCACTCCCTTTTTCAGCGCTTCTCGCCCGCGCGCGCTTTGCTATGGTGCTCCCGGGAAAAAAAGCCGCCGGCTTCAGTCCACAAGAACCCGCGAAGCCGCAAGCCAGCATCAGGGAGGACCGCATGACGATTTCACGCCGGAATTTCGCGCGCCTTGCCGCCACAAGTGGCGCCGTTGCCGTTGCTTCGCCCGCAATCGCCCAAGGCGCCATCAAATGGCGGCTCGCCTCGAGCTTTCCGAAGAGCCTCGACGGGTTGTGGGGCGCGAGCCCGACGATCGCCAAATTCGTCAACGAGATGAGCGACGGCAAGTTCACCATCGAGCCCTTTGCGGCGGGCGAGATCGTGCCGGGCTTGCAGGTGCTGGACGCCGTCTCGAACGCCACCGTCGAATGCGGCCATTCCTACGGCGGCTACTATATCGGCAAGAATCCCGCGCTGATCTTCGATGGCTCGCTGCCGTTCGGCATGACGCCGCGCATGCAGAACGCCTGGTACCTCTTTGGCGACGGCAAGAAGCTGATGGACGAAGTCTACAGCGACATGGGCGTGGTCAGCATTCCCTGCGGCAACACCGGCGGGCAGACTTTTGGCTGGTTCCGCAAGGAAATGAAATCGCCGGCCGATTTCAGCGGCATCAAGATGCGCGTTGCGGGTTTCGGCGGCAAGGTGCTGTCCAAGCTCGGCGTCGTGCCGCAGCAGATCGCTGCCGGCGACATCTATCCGGCGCTCGAGAAGGGCACGATCGACGCCGCCGAATGGGTCGGCCCCTATGACGACGAGAAGCTCGGCTTCGTCAAGGTGGCGAAATACATGCATTTGCCCGGCGTGCTGGAGATGGAGGCCAACTCGAGCCTTTACGTCAACAAGGCGAAATGGGCGGAGCTGTCGCCAGGCTATCAGGCGATGCTGCGGGCAGCCTGCTCCTATGCGCTGATGGAAATGCTGGCGAGTTACGACGCGCGCAATCCCGAGGCGCTCACCCGTCTGGTCGCAGCAGGGGCACAGCTGGTCGTGCTCAGCCCCGACACCCTCAAGGCGCTGCGCAATGCGCTCGAACAGGTGCTGGACGAGGAGTCGGCGAAAGGCGAGCAGTTCAAGCGCGTGTGCGACAACTGGCGCGTCTTCCGCAACAAGCAGCACCGCTGGTTCTCGGTCGCGGACGCCCGCACCGAGATGTCGGTGTTCCCGCTCACGGCCGGGCAGAACCTTTGAGGCGCAATATCCGGCGGGCGCTCAGATCATGTAGTGCCCGCCATTGACGTGAATCACCTGGCCCGAGATGAAGGCCCCGGCGTTGCCGGCAAGCAGCACGCAGGCGGAGGCGAGTTCGTCGACATGGCCGAACCTGCCCAGCGGGATTTCGGTCAGGATCTTGTCGCGCGACTGATGCACATATTGCGACCAGTCGCGTACCGTATCGATCGCGCCCGGCGCCACCGTGTTCGCGGTGATGCCGTCCGCCCCGAACTCGCGCGCGATCGCCTTGGCCAAGCCATGCAGCCCGGCCTTGGCTGCGACATTCGGCGCCCGATGCGTGACATGTCCCCAGAAGCCGTCGAAGCCGGAGATCACGATGATGCGGCCCCATCTATTTTTCTGCATGAACGGAATGGCGCGGCGGCTCAGATAGAACGCGGCCGACAGGTTCGTCCTGACGACGTCGTCCCATTCCTCGGGCGTGATCTCGAGGAACGGCCGATATCGCCTGATGCCGACATTCGACACCAGGATATCTATGCCGCCGAACGCCGCGACCGCGCCATCGACGAGGCGGCCGACGTCGTCGTCGCGTGAGACGTCCGCCTTGATCGCGATCGCCTCTCCGCCGCGCTCGCGGATGCCCTCGACGACTGCGGCCATGGCCGCCTCATCGGAATGTCCATTGACCACGACCTTGGCGCCGAGCGCTGCAAAACTCTCGGCGATCGACCGCCCGATGTTGCGCCCCGAGCCGGTGACGACGGCAACCTTGCCATCGAGCCGAAAACTGTCCGCCGTGATCATGAGAGCCCCCGCCCTCAATCCGACGCAGCGAGCACGACAGCGCGACGATTTCGCATATATCGATCGACGCGCTCGCCCAACCGGATCATGGGGCGCTCGAACAACTTCCAGCTCGCGATGGCAAGGGTGCAGATCACGATGAGGGCGCCATAACGCAGAGGCTCCTGCATCCAAAGTGGCGGCAGCGGCGGATTCAGCTTGATGTACACCCAATAGAAGACCAGCGGATGCAGCAGATAAACCGAATAGGAGGCATCGCCAAGCAGCGCGCCAAAGCGGCCGATCCCCCACCCCGTATTCAGGTTGATGAAGCCGACCAACCAGCAAAACAGCGCGATCGGGAAAAAACTGCGGGTCGGGGCCCAGCGAAACGCGATGACCCCGGCGATGATCGGCAGTATGAATCCGAGACGGATCCCTTTCCTGTGCACCAGAAAGGCGGCAATGCCAGCCAGGAAATTGCCATAGTAGAAAAAATACTGGTGAAGATACCACGGCAGTTCGACCAGATGGTCGGCCGCGATGCCGAGCGCGAGCACGCCGGCGACGCCATAGATGCCGAACCACGGGGTCAGTATCGCGGCCAGAACGTAGAACAGCATCTCGTGCTGAAGCGACCAGCCGATGTCGTAGAACGGCATACCATTGGTCGGCAGCAAGGTCAGTGAGTAGAGGAAGAAGGGACCGGTTTGCTCGGGCGTGCGGCCGAGATAGCGGTTCGCCAGATAGAGGTACACGAGCGAGGTGACGATCCACAGGGGATAGAGCCGGAAGGCGCGGCGGATCAGGAAGGACGCCGGCTGAAAATTGGGTGACGTCACGACCATGCAGATGACGAAGCCCGAGATGGCGAAGAAGAAGTCGACGGCGATCCAGCCGAGTTCCATCATGATCGGGATCGGATAGGCCGTGCCAGGCGGGAACGGCATCGTCACGTGCCAGGAATGGAAATAGGCGATGCCTAGCGCGGCTGCGGCGCGCGCAATCTGCAATCCATCGAGCTTGCCTTTGTCTGACATCAAGCATGCGTTAGCAGCTTATGATCGAAGGCAAAACCCCTCATTGCAGGAGGCGTTCGCGCGGCGGAATCCGGCTTGCAACCGGCCGTGACCGATTGGAGGCGGCGGGTCTTTTTGCTAGAGTGTCCCGATAAACGGCCCAAGAGCCGGTTCAAAATCGGGAGGCAGTCCATGTGCGTGACCAAAGCGCTTGCACGGTCGACGATGTTTGCCAGCTTGGTGCTATTGGCAAGTTTGGCCCCGTCCAGAATTTACGCGCAGCAGCCCGTGAAGGTCGGCGCCACCGATATCGGCGGCGTGGTGACCGGCGCGGCAGGCCCTGAGGCGGGCGTCTGGGTGATTGCCGAAACCACCGACCTGCCAACCAAATTCGCGCGCATCGTCGTCACCGACGATCAGGGCCGCTACCTCGTGCCCGATCTGCCGCCGACGGCAAGCTACAGCGTCTGGGTGCGCGGTTATGGACTGGTGGATTCGGCCAAGCTCACCGCAAAACCGGGTGCGCTCGTCAATCACACTGCGGTGCCAGCGCCGAACGAAGCCGCGGCGGCGCATTATTATCCGGCGATCTACTGGTATTCGATGATGAAGATCCCGCCGGTGAGCGATTTCGGCGGCAAGAGCGACATCCCCGACAAGCTGACCCAGGGCGACTGGCTGAAGCAGGTGAAGAACATCGGCTGCATCGGCTGTCATCAGCTCGGCCAGGAAGGCACGCGCACGATTCCCGCCGCTTTCGGCAAGTTCGATTCCGGCGCGGACGCCTGGATGCGACGGATTCAATCCGGCCAGTCCGGCGAGCAGATGACCAACCAGATCGCCGGGAATTTCGCCGGCGTCCCCTTCAAATATCTCGGAGACTGGACCGATCGCATCGCCAAGGGCGAACTGCCGAAGAGCAAGCCGCCGCGTCCCTCCGGCGTCGAGCGCAACATCGTGATCACGTCATGGGAATGGTCGACGCCCGACAAATACCTGCATGACCTGATTTCGTCGGACCGCCGCAATCCGACGGTCAACGCCTGGGGGCCGCTCTACGGCTCGCCGGAATATTCCACCGACAACATGCCGATCCTCGATCCGAAGACCAACAAGGTCTCGTTCTTCAAGATGCCGGTCGCGGATGCCGAAATGCCGGAATCGCTCGGTCCCGGCCACGCCGCCAGCATCAAGCCGCTGATGCCGTCGGCCTATTGGGGCGAGGAGAAACTCTGGGACACGCGCGCCAACAACCACAACTCCATGTTCGACAAGAAGGGCCGGGTCTGGCTGTCGGCCACGGTGCGCGGCCTGGACGATCCGGCGTTCTGCAAGAAGGGCTCCGATCACCCGTCGGCGAAGATTTTCCCGCTGGAAAAGTCGGCGCGCCAGGTTGCGGTGCTCGATCCCAAAACGATGAAATACAGCTTCATCGACACCTGCTTTGGGACCCATCACCTGCAGTTCGGCTACGACGCCAACGACACGCTTTGGCTCAGCGGCACCGGCCCGGTCGCGGGATGGATCAATACCAGAATGTTCGACGAGACCGGCGATGCGGCGAAGTCGCAGGGCTGGTCGCCGTTCGTGCTCGATACCAACGGCAACGGCAAGCGCGACGACTATGTCGAGCCCAACGCTCCGCTCGATCCGGCCAGGGACAAGCGGATCATCCCGGGTTCAGGGCCTTACGCCGTGATGCCTTCGCCGGTCGACGGCTCGATCTGGTACACGGTCGGCATCTTCGGCGGAGCGCCGGGGTTCCTGCGATTCGATCCGGCGACGCAGCTGTCCGAAATCTACAATGTTCCCGCGCCGGCCTTCGGAATCCGCGGCGGCGACATCGACAGTAACGGCGTGGTCTGGGCGTCGATATCGAGCGGTCAGCTCGGCAGCTTCGATCGCCGCAAATGCAAGGCGCCGCTCAATGGACCGAACGCCACCGGCAATCATTGCCCTGAAGGTTGGACCTTCTATCAATATCCCGGCCCCGGCTTCGATGGCCTCGGCGAGAACAGCGCCGAGTTCGAGCTATTACACCTGGGTCGACCAGCACAACACCTCCGGCCTCGGTGAGAACGTCCCGATCTCCACCGCCAATCTCAACGACGGTTTCGTGGCGTTGAAGGACGGCAAGATGGTCATGATCCGGATTCCCTATCCGCTCTCCTTCTATGCCAAGGGACTCGACGGACGGATCGACGATCCCAATGCGGGCTGGAAAGGCCGGGGATTGTGGAGCACGAATGGCGATCGCACGCCGTGGCTCAAGGAAGGCGGCAAGGGCGCGATGCCGCGCGCCGTGCACATCCAGTTCCGGCCCGATCCGCTGGCGAACTGATATGGGCTGAAATCGCGCGCGGCGGTATTACGCCGCGCCGCGTCGATAGCGTTTGCTGACGACCCGCAGATGGTTGCGGAAATGCGGTCGCATCCGTTCGGTCCATGGTGTATTGGCGGCGGCTTTCCAGGCGTGCGAATTGGGTATCTCGGCGGACGCGAGCCAATAGAGCGCGAGAGAACGTTGGGCAGCCGCGCCGGTTCCGCGGTAGCGCCGCGCGCACAACGTCCCGGGCACCGCGGCAAGCGCCGGAATGTGCTCGGTATCGTACCAATCATTGAACTCGCGCTCGTGCTCCGGAGCGACGCTCATCGCGTTCAGCAGCAACGCGGGCGCGTCCTTTGGTGCAACGCCGCCGGCGTGCGCGATTTGCTCGCCTTCGAAACGCATGAGCATCTTGATGCGCGCCGTCACACGTCGCGACCACGCAGATAGATTATCACCACCGCCGCCGTGGTTGCCGATAGTATTGTAAGCTTCGCTCTTCAGGACATCCACATTGTCGAGTTCGTAGGTGACCACCGAGACCTTTTGGTTATCCGCGCCGATCCATCGCTCGCATCCCACAATGCCGGGCACCCGCAGCCGCTCGGGAATATGCTCGAGATCGTACCAGTCGTTGAATTCGTCCTCAGCCATGCCGGCGAAATCGATGACAGGAAGCAGGATACTGTTCGGCATGTGTTGGGCTCGTTCAGTTGCGATGCTCTACTTCGCCTCAGGCTGAGCGGCCGGCGCCGCCGCATCGGGCGCAGGTGCAGCGGGCTTTGCGCCGCCGGTCAGCCGCTCGATCACCGAGCGCACGGTGTCGCCGGCCTTGCCGCCCTTGAGCGCATCGAGCAGTGGCGCGACCGTGGTCGAACGGCGGATCAGGCTTTCCGCTTCCGGGAAGATCAGCGGATCTTCCCACGGGCCGGAAACGATGAAGGGCAGGTCGAAATTGCTGTCGCCCTTTTGCGCCGAGACGAGACTCGCGACGCCCTTCAGATCGTATTCGCGGTTTGGCACCGCGATGGTGCCGGTCAGCGTGACGCGGTAGGTCGTGCTTTCCAGCTTCACATCTTCGGTGGTGGCGATGCCGTCGGAAAATTTCAGCGCCACCGTCAGATTGTCGTAAGGCGTCGCGCCGGAGCGGAACGAGCCTGCGCCCGACAGCGGCCGGCGCTCGAGCCGCTTCAGCAATTGCTCGACATTGAAGCCCGAGATCGCGCCATCATGGCCGGTCAGCCTGGCGGTGCCGTCGAGCGATTGCACCAAGCCGAACGGACTCGCGCCCGACGCCACCAGCGAGACATTGAGATTGCCGCGGCCGGACAGGCGGTTCATGCCGAACAACTCGCCGGCGCAGGCCTGCAGGTCGACATCGAGGAACTGGAATTGCGCCTTGACGTCGGCGATCGTGTCGGAGCGCGCGATGCCGAACGAGCCGCGGGCGATGCCGCCATAGACCTGCGCCTCGCCGACCGACAGCGCCAGCGCGCCGCCGCGCAGGTTCGCGCCGAAGGCGGTGCGGCCGAGCTTTGACTGGCCGATCGTGACCCGCGCCGCCGACAGGCGCATGTCGAGATCGGTTGCCGACAATGCGTTGAGATCGAACAACTGCCGGTTCCAGTCGCGCGCTCCGCCGGCGAACGCGCGGAAGGTCGAGATGTAGGGCGTGAAGTCCAGCGCGTCGGCGGCGAGCGTCGCCTGCAGCGTCTGCCTGCCGTTGTTGGAATAGGTCATGACGCCTTCGGCGACATTGCCGTCGAGTTCGACATTGACAGTGGTAAGCGCGATCGAGCCGCCGACCACGTTGGCGCGCGCCTTCAGCGCGAACCGGCCGAAGCCGCCGCCGCCCGGCGGGTTTTGCCCGGTCCATTGCAGCGCGTTGCGCAAGGAGGGACTGTCGATGGTCAGCGTGCCTTCCATCATCGCGCTGGTGCGGTTGGCGACGGTGCCGTCGAAGGCGAGTTTCAGCGGCGCGCTGGCGAGCCGCGCCTTCAGCCCGGAGCGATCGCCCGACAAGGCCGCGACGAAGTCGGAAAAGCCGATGGCGCCGTCGATGCGCTCGCCGCGCCAGTCGAACTGGCCGGTGGCGGCAAAGGAACGCGAGATCGACGGCCAGGCCAGCGACAGGTCGATGTCGTCGAGCTTTTCGCTGGTGTGGTTGGCCGCGTCCTCATAGGTGAGCACGCCGTCCTGGATGCGGATCTCGGAGAACGACACCTGGTTGTCGGCGCCGGGCTTCATGGTGCGCACGATGGTCTGGATGAACGGCGTCCAGTTGCTCTCGCCTGCCGCGTCGCGCACCACGCGGATGGTCGGACGCAGCATCATCACGTCGGCGATCTCGAAGCGCTGCGTCAACAGCGGCAGCAGCCGCAAGTTTGCCGTGAGCACGTCGACATGCAGCGCGGGGTCGGCGGCAGCAGCGCCTTTCAACCCGACGTCATGAAAGGAGACATAGCTGCCGGGGAACACCGAGACGTCGATCGCCCCGCCGACGGTGAGGTCGAGCCCGGTCACGGCGCGGATCTGCGCCTCCACCGCGTTGCGCAGCGCGTCGCGGTTGATCAGCCAGGAGATCGCGATCAACCCGATCAGCGCAAGGGCGAGCAACGCCGCGATCGGCGTCCCCAGGCGCTTCATTCCTTGGGCCATCGTGACTGCCATGTCGTGTCGGCTGGCCGTTGTCGGATCGCGATTGATAGGGAGCCTGGGAGGGTGCGCCGGAACCCTCGCCAACAGTGGCCAACTTGATCGTTTTTCTTGTCGCTTTCAAGGCCATGAGAGGCGCCAAAACCTTCATGTCGCAGGGCAATTGGCCGGAGCGCGATGTCGCGCCATGCCGCTTGCCGGTCACCTCCGGCACGACCAATTGAGCGGGCTGGCCGTCATTGACGCACTGCGAAGATTTTGCCTAATAATCCCGCCAAGGTTGGCCATCGCGGCCGCTTTCTCCCAACAGGTCATCTTTCATGAAAAAGGTTTACCCCGACGCGAAATCGGCCCTCGACGGCCTACTCAAGGACGGCATGATGATCATGTCCGGCGGCTTCGGTCTCTGCGGCATTGCCGAGACCTTGTCGGACGCGATCCGCGAGTCCGGCGTGAAGGGCCTCACCGTGGTCTCCAACAATGCCGGCGTCGACGGCATCGGGCTCTCGCGCCTGCTCGAAACGCGCCAGATCAAGAAGATGATCTCGTCCTATGTCGGCGAGAACAAGCTGTTCGCCCAGCAATTCCTCGCCGGCGAGCTGGAGCTGGAGTTTAATCCGCAGGGCACCCTGGCCGAGCGCATCCGCGCAGGCGGCGCCGGCATTCCCGCCTTCTTCACCAAGACCGGCGTCGGCACGCTGATCGCCGAAGGCAAGGAAGTGCGGGAGTTCGACGGCCAGAAATATCTGATGGAGCGCGGGCTGTTCGGCGACCTCGCGATCGTCCACGCCTGGAAGGGCGACACCGCGGGCAATTTGATCTACCGAAAGACCGCGCGCAACTTCAATCCGATGATGGCGACGGCTGCGAAGGTCACCGTCGCCGAGGTCGAGCATCTCGTGCCGGCGGGCGAGCTCAATCCGGATCACATCCACACGCCCGGGATTTTCGTCAAGCGCATCGTCGAGGTCGGCACGGCCAAGAAGCGCATCGAATTCCGCAACATTCGTCCGCGCACAGCAGCTTAAGCGAACAGGGAGAATCAAAATGGCCTGGACCCGCGAACAGATGGCCGCCCGCGCCGCCAAGGAGCTGCAGGACGGTTTCTACGTCAATCTCGGCATCGGCATTCCGACGCTGGTGTCGAACTACATCCCGCCCGGCGTCGATGTGAACCTGCAGAGCGAGAACGGCATGCTCGGCATGGGGCCGTTCCCCTATGAAGACGAGGTGGACGCCGATCTCATCAATGCCGGCAAGCAGACGGTCAGCGAGCTGCCGACCACCAGCTATTTCTCCTCGGCCGATTCGTTCGGCATGGTGCGCGGCGGGCATATCGATCTGTCGATCCTCGGCGCCATGCAGGTGGCGCAGAATGGCGATCTCGCCAACTGGATGATCCCCGGCAAGATGGTGAAGGGCATGGGCGGCGCGATGGACCTCGTCGCCGGCGTCAAGCGCGTCGTCGTTGTCATGGAGCATTCCGCCAAGGACGGCCCGAAGCTGCTCAAGAAGTGCAACCTGCCGCTGACCGGCGAGGGCGTCGTCGACATGGTCGTGACCGATCTCGCAGTCTTCACCATCGACAGGCACGGCAAGGACGGCATGGCGCTGATCGAGCTCGCCGACGGCGTCACGCTCGACGAGGTCAAGGCCAAGACCGAGGCGGATTTTCGCGTCGCGCTGAAGAACGCGTAGGACCTTTGTAGGGTGGGCAAAGGCGCGAAGCGCCGTGCCCACCTTCAAGCACCGTGCTCGCGAGGGTGGGCACGCTTCGCTTTGCCCACCCTACGGTCTCGCTATTCGTCCTCACGCCTTCGCGGCAACATCCTCCAGGCCGCGGTTGCGCGGCTCGACGCCCCAGGCCCACACCACGATGATCTGGATGACGACAACGCCGATCATTAGCCAGAGCACGCCGGGCAATCCGGATGACGCAATCAGCGCGCCGACGATGAAAGGTGAGACCACGGTCGCGCCGCGGCCGAACATGTTGCAGATGCCGTTGGCGCGCAGCCTGATCTCGGTCGGGAATAATTCCGGCGGATAGACGCCGTAGAGCAGCGCGGTCTGCACATAGATCGAGACGATCAGGATGAAGCCGACCACCAAAACGATCTCGGGATCGGAGCCGGCGTTGAAGCGGGCGTAGATGTAACCGGCGACGATGGTCACCACGGAGGCGCCGATGATGCTGGCGCGCCGGCCGATCGCATCGGAGGTGTACGCGCCGACCGCGCAGCCGACCAGCGATGCCGCCGACAGCACCACCGTATATGCCAGCGAGTTGGTGATCGTCAGCCCCTGGCGCAGGAAGAACTGCGGCAGGAACAGCACGAAGCCGAAGATCAGCGTGTTGATCGAGACCAGCACCCAACTGCCGACGATCATCCGCTGCAGCAGCGGCGGTTTCGCGAGATCGGCGGCGGAGGCGAGCGGGACTGGCGCAGGCACCACGACTGGCGGCAGCGGTTTGCCGCCCGCGGCTTCCGTTTCGATGGCTTGCATCAGCGCCTCAGCCTCCTCGTTGCGGCCCTGCGCTTCCAGCCAGCGCGGCGATTCCGGCAGGTTCTTGCGCAGATACCAGACGATCAGCGAGCCGATGCCGGCGATCACGAACATCGGCCGCCAGCCAAAATTGGGAATGATGAGATAGCCGAGCAGGGAGGTTGCGGGAAATCCGGCGACCACGATGAAGGCCATCATCGACAGCCAGCGACCGCGCGACTTCGGCGGAACGAATTCGGTCATGGTGGAATAGCCGACCACGATCTCGGCGCCCAATCCGAGCCCCTGCACGAAGCGGCAAGCGATCAGCTGGGTCATGTCCTGGGCAAAGGCGGCGGCCAGCGACGCCAACCCGAAGATCAGCAGGTTGATCTGGTAGGTGAAGCGCCGGCCGTATTTGTCGCCGACGAAACCTGTGACCAGCGATCCGATCGTCATGCCGACGAAGGTCAGCGAAATGAACTGCAGGTTTTGCGGCAGTGTCGAGAACTTGGTCTGGATCGCGGAGGCAAGCACGCCACCGGCGACATAGAGATCGTAGCCGTCGAAAAACATGCCGGCGCCGACAAGGGCGAAGATCCGGTAGTGAAACGGCGAGATCGGCAGCCGGTCGAGCCGCGCGCCGGTGTTGACTGCTGTGGCCATGTGAACTTCCCCCCTTGATTTCGAATACCGGCTTCGCCGGTTGTTACCTGTCCCTATTCTTTGCGCATGATCTTTTCGGAAAACCGCTGCACACTTTTCCGGATCATGCGTTAATTCAGTCGCCGTTGACCTGCCGTGTCGCGATACCAGTCGAATGGCGCCTCACCGGTCGCGACCATCACGCTTTTGACGTTGAAATGGTCGTCGAAACTCTCGGTGCCGCATTCGCGCCCCACGCCGGAATCGCCGACGCCGCCCCAGGGCGAGGCGGGGTCGAGCCGGTGATGATCGTTGATCCAGACGATGCCGCATTTCACTTGTGCGGCGACGCGATGGGCGCGCGCCACGTCGCGGGTGCGAATGGCGGCCGCAAGACCGAACGGCGAATCGTTCGCCAGCCGCAGCGCGTCAGCTTCGTCCTTGAAGGGTGTCACCGAGGTGAAGGGGCCGAACACCTCCTCCTGGAAAATGCGCATATTGCTTTTCACGTCGGCGAACACGGTCGGCTCGACGAAATAGCCGTTCTCATGACCGGGCACGTTGGCGCGCACGCCGCCGGTGACGGGCCGCGCGCCCTCGTCGCGGCCGAACTCGCAATAGGACATCACGCGGTCGCGCTGCCGCGCCGAGATCACGGGTCCGAGTTGGGTTGCGGGATCGAAGGGATCGCCGATCCGGATCGTCTCGGTCTTGGTTTTGAGTTTGGCGACGAACTCGTCGTAGATCGAGGCCTGGACCAGATGGCGCGAGGCGCAGATGCAGGTTTGGCCGGCGCCGATGAAGGCGCCGAACGCGGCATAATTCACCGCGCGATCCATGTCGTAATCGTCGAACACCATGACGGGCGTCTTGCCGCCGAGCTCCATGGTCTGGTGCGCGAACACTTTCGCGGCCGCCGAGCCCGCGATACGGCCAGCCTCGGTGCCGCCGGTCAGCACCAGCTTGTCGATATCGCCGTGCTCGGCGAGCATCTTGCCCGCGCTCTGGCCGAGGCCGAGCACCACGTTGAACACGCCGGGCGGCAGGCCGGCGTCGGCAAAGATTTTGGCGAGTTTTAGCGTCGTCAGCGGCGTGTATTCGGACGGCTTCACCACGGTGACGCAGCCCGACGCCAACACGGCGGCGAGCGACTTGCACAGGATCATCAAGGGATGATTGAACGGCGTGCAGTTGGCGACGACTCCGATCGGCGTACGCAAGGTGTAGTTCAGGTAGTTGCCCTCGACCGGGATCACCGCGTCGCGCCGCGACAGCGCAAGCCCCGCGAAATAACGGAAGAAGTCCGGCAGCCGCGACAGCTGCGCGCGAGTTTCGTTGACCGGTCTGCCGTTGTTAAGCGTCTCCAGCCGGTAGAGCGCATCGAGATTGGCCTCGAAGGCGTCCGCCAGCCTGTTGACGAGCCTGGCGCGGGCGCGGATGTCCATGCCGCCCCACGCCTTGCCTTCGAAGGCGGCGCGCGCGCTTGTCATCGCGCGGTCGATGTCTTCTTTGGTGGAATTGGGAATGCGCGCGATCACGTCGCCGGTCGCGGGATTGCGCACGTCGAGCATCTCGCCGCGGCCCGCCTCGATCTCGCCGCCGTCGACGAAATTGCCGTGGACTTCGACGTCGATGGATTTTGCGGGACTATTCATGCATCCCTCCCTTCGACGATCACGGCGTTACGTTTCAGCGCCGGCAACACGCGCTTCTCGGTGGCGCCGATATGCGCCTTGATGATGCGCGCCGCCGCGCGGCGATCGCGCTTTTGCATCGCTACAATCAGCGCGACATGCTCGGCGACCAGCTTCTTCGGGTCATGTCCTCTTAAGTTTGCGACGCTGACCCGCACCAGCCGGTCGGCCTGACCGATCAGGTCGCACAGCGAGGCCGCCATCCGCCGATTGCCGGAGGCATGCGCGAGCGCGGTGTGGAAGGCCCGGTTATAGGCGATGAAGTCTTCACGATTGCCCGCGAAGCGGCGGAACTTGTCCAGCGCCTTCAGCGTGGCATCGCCGGCGTTCTCGATCGCTTCGGCCACGCAGGCCGGCTCCAGCGCGAGGCGAAAGCGCAGCAGGTCGCGCGCATCCGACAGCGAGATCGGGTTGACCCGATAGCCTTGGCGCGGCTGCACCGTGACCAGATGCTCGCGCTCGAGCCGCAGCAGCGCCTCGCGCACCGGCTGGCGGCTCACTGCATAGCGCTCGGCCAATTCCTGCTCGCGCATATCATCGCCAGGCGCAAGCTCGCAGGACAGGATATCAGCCCGCAGCCGCTCATAGACGTTTTCGCGCAAAAGCATCGAAATTCCTCGGCAAGAGTGCCCATAGTCTTGCAGTCGTGAAATATCACGTCAACTGCCAAAGGGTTGAAAAACCCGCGGGTTGATTTATCAATCGGTCGAACACTCGAGGTGCAGGCATGGATCGAACATTCGCCAACGGAACCGTCAACGCGGCAGAAACAGGCAAGGGGACGCCGCTGGTCCTGTTGCACTCGCTATTGTCGGACCGCGCCAGTTTTGACGCGATCGCGCCGGAGCTGGCAAAATCCTTCCGCGTCATCGTGCCGGAGCTGCCGGGTTTCGGCCGCTCGCAAGTCGTTGCCGGCGGGCTCGCCGATATCGCCGACCGCGTCGCGGAAGCGGTTCGCGAGGCGGGTAACGATGCGATCGTGCTCGGCAATGGCTATGGCGGCTTCGTAGCGCTGCAGATGGCGATCCGGCATGGCGGCATCGCCTCGCGCTTCATCTTTGCCGATTGCGGCGCGGCGTTCTCGGAAGCAGGCCGCGAAGCCTTCCGCAACATGGCCGCCGCCTCAAAGGCGAAGGGCCTTGCCGCCATCACCGATGTCGCGATGCGCCGGCTGTTCGCACCGGAATTCCAGGCGGCGAATCCCGAACTGATGGCAGACCGCCGCGCAGCCTTCCTCAGGACCGATGAAGAGGTGTTCCGCGCCGCCTGCGCACAGCTCGCGGAGCTCGACCTGCGAGGCGAACTTCGCAAGGTCAAGGCGCCGGCGCTGGTGCTGGTCGGCGAGCAGGACGAGGCGACACCGCCGCCGATGTCGCATGAACTCGCCGCCGGCCTGCCCGATGCGCGGTTGAAGATCATTCCTGGCTGCGCGCACGTGCCGCAACTGCAGTCGCCGCGCGTCTTTCTCGATGCGATCGCGGACTTCCTGCCGCAGATCGCGACGTAATTCCGCCGTGCTGTGAATTCGGGCAAATTCCCTCCTTTATTCGTTCGACGTGATCGCACCCGCCGCCTAGTCTTGCGGAAGGGGTGAACCGATGCGTGCAATCCTTGGCTACTGCGACGGCGCCGTCCGGCGGGAGGTGCCCAAGGGGACCGTCCTGATCAAAGAGGGCGGCAAGACCGGACATCTGTTCGTCCTGATCGAGGGACAGCTCGAAGTCTTGCGCGGTGATGCCGTCGTCGCCGTGCTGTCCGAGCCCGGCGCGGTCACCGGCGAAATGTCGCTGCTGCTGGACAAGCCGCATACCGCAACCGTGCGGGCCGGCGCCAATTCAATACTGTTCGAGATCGAGGATGCGGCGGCCTTCCTGAAAGCGCAGCCCGTGGTCGCGCTGCTGATCGCGCAGCTCCTGGCGCAGCGGCTCAACGTGGCGACGACCTATCTCGCCGACCTCATGAAGCAATATGCCGGTCACGGCACCCATCTGGAGATGGTCGGCGAGGTCCTGCAGAGCATGATCAACCTGCCGCCACTCGAGGTCGCGCCAGGCTCGGATCGGGAATCCGATCCAAGGATGTGAGCCAGTCCGGCGGTTTGCCGACGGGTGCTGCCGGTCGCTGCACCGGCGCGTTGAGATCGATCCACTGCGCCTCGCCCGCCGCCAGCCACCAGGCGCGTTCCTGCTCGATTTCGAGAACGATATGCGTCGGCGGCCGGCCCGGCTGCAGGCCGGTGTTGAACACCCAGGTCGCTCCCAACCGGTCGAACCACGAGCCGTTGCTGATGAAGGGCGATTGATGCACATGGCCCGAAATCACCATGTCCGGCCGGTAGCGCTCGATCCATTGCACCAGCTCGGTGTCGCCGAAATAGCGTTTGCCGCCCCAGCTCGTTGGCGAGTTCGCGGGCGGCGCGTGATGCACCCAAATCCATCGCTTCGCGCGCCGTGCCGCCGCAGCGGCGAGTTGCGCATCGATCCGCTGCCGAAGCAGCGGCCCGTCCCACCACGGGCAGACCGTGAACAGCGTGTCGCCGATGGTGAGATCATCGCCGTCGCAGGCGATGCCGAGCTCGCGCACCTCGCCAATCCAGCGGGAATATTTCTCGCCCTCAGTGTTACGCTCGTCGAGATCGTGATTGCCGGAGCAAAGAATGATTCGGGTCTGGCCGGCCAGCCGCGCCAGATATTTTTTCACCACCACGATCTGCGCGCGGAAGTCGACCGCCGAGCCGATGTCGAGCGCATCGCCGGCAAAAATCACGAGGTCGAATTGGGCGGCAGCGCTGAGCAGCCAATCAAACTGCGGCAGCGAATAATGCAGGTCGGCGACGACAAGGCAGCGCATCAAATTGCTCAAAAAACGGGCATAAAGGAACGCACGTCGCCAACATGTATACAACAACCATTGCCGGAAATGAATTCGTCCCCGCGCGGCTTATTCTCGCAGGTCAACAGTGTTCAGCGTGTCCGAACGAGTCGGTGCGCGTTGATCACGCAGCCCGACTGACGTGGAATTACGCCCGCACCACCGCCTGCGGAAACACCACCTCGATCAGCGTGCCGGAGCGGCCGCCGGTGCGGATCGCGAATTTCGCGCGGTTGGCCTCGACCAGCGCCTTCGTCAGCGACAGGCTGACCGCCGAAGGCTCGGACGCGTTGTCCGACGGCGGCGGCGTGCGGAACGGCTCCATCGCGGCCGCAACTTCGCTGTCGTTGAGCCCTTGGCCGGTGTCGCGAACACGCAGCACCACCTCGCCGAAATCGGACAGCGCGGTCGACACGATCACCTGTCCGGCCGGATTGGCGAGATGGATGGAGTTGCCGATCAGGTTGAGCGTGATCTGGCGCAGCGCGCGCGCATCCGCCACGACCGGCGGCAGCGCCTGCGCCAGCGAGGTGCGGATGATCTTGCGCTCGCGGTTGGCCTGCGGCTGCATCGCGCTGACGCAGCTCTCGACGAGCTCGTTGAGGTTCTGGTTGGCGAAAGCGAGATCGAGCTTGCCGGTCTCGATCCGCGTCAGCTCGGCGAGATCGTTGAGGATCGCGAGCACGCGCTCGCCGGAGGCGCGGATGTCCTTCATGTATTCGACGTAGCGATCGTTGCCGACCGTTCCGAAGCGCTCGCCGATCATCACCTCGGCGAAGCCGATGATCGCGTTCAGAGGCACGCGCACCTCATGACTGATCCGCGCCAGCATGTCGGTTTTCGCGCCCGCCTCGCGGTCGGCGAGCCGCTGCGCCTGCTGCAATTCATTTTCGCCCTTCCTGACCTGCGAGAGATCGCGGAACACGGCGAAGAAATTTGCACCCCCCTGCCGGGTGCGTCCCATCGTCGCCGACAGCGGGATGATGCCGCCATGGCTGACGCGGCCGAGCACGTCGCGGCCGTGATCGAGCAGGCTCGCGACGCCGGCGCCCTTGACGCTCTCGAGATATTCGAGAATGGCGCGGCGGCTTTCCGGCGCGAACAGGTCGGTGAGATTGTGCCGGATAAACTCGTTGCCGTCATAGCCGAACAGCGCCTCGGCGCTGCGGTTGCAGGCGTGGATGTTGCCTTCGGCATCGAACATCACGATGCCTTCGGCTGTGGTGTCGAGGATGGCGGCAAGATCCTCGGCCATGACGTGGCCGGCTGCCGGCTCGATGACGATCGCGGGCGGCTCGGCCGCTGCGGGCTTCGCTTCTTCGACGGGCGCGGGCGGCGCTTCCGGCGTGAACATCAACGCCAGCGCCGACTCGCCGTCCCATGAGATCGTGAACAGCCGCGCGGCGCTCGCAGGCGCCCCGGCATCGTGGCTTGCGGAAATCGTCACCGGCGTGCCGGCTTCCGAGGTGCTGCTGGTGGAGGAAACGCCGGCCTCGACATAAAGCGCATCGAGGCCGCCGGCCTGCTCCAGCTCGTGCAAGCTGTCGTAGCCGATGCGCTTGAGGAAGGTGGGGTTGGCATAGAGCAGCCGGTCGAGCCGGTAGATCAGAATGCCGGTGGGCAGCAAATCGAGCAATGTGCGGTCGCGCGCCAGCTCGCCGCGCGCCGGCGGCTCGGGCTCTTCCAGCCATTCCGGGGCAGGCGGCGTCTCCCGCGGCGCTTCAGTCGCAGCCTGCTCGACCGACGGATCTTTGACCTCGTCGATCACGCTCGCCTCGCCTGCGTGGCCGTTTTCGAGCCGCGCCGACAATTGCCGTGCGAGTTCGTCGAAGGCGTTGTTCTCGACCGGCGTGAGCACGGGCGGTCGTGCCTCGCCAAGCGGGCGAAACGGCAGGACGTTTTGAGACACGACGTTTTGGGGCGTTTCCACGGGCGTATCCAGATTGGTTGGTGTGGGAATGTCATCGGAGGTTGACGCCGGCACCGCGGAGGGCGGCATAACAGCGTCATCCGCGGGCGGATGTGCGGCGTCGGCGTGCAGCGATTGGGCCGGAAGATTGTTAGAAGGAGGGGAGGCGGCCTCTTCAGCCGGTTCGGTGCGGCGCAGCTCGGCGAGATGCGCGAGGCTATCGAGATCGCGGCAGACGCCGAAGCCGCGATAGCCGGCGAAATTGCGCTCGTCGTCGAAGATCGGCAGCCCCGACAGTTCGATTGGCAGGCGGCCGCCATCGTCGACCGGCCAGTAGACGGTGATGCCGCCAAAAGTGTCGCGCGTCGCGATCGATTCAGTGATACGGCCGGCGGGATCGAGGCCGAACGTTTCGGCAATCTCGTGCCATGGCCGTCCGAAACCGGTCGCCGTGCGCGCGCCGATCAGCCGGGTGAATTCATCGGAGCCGAGGAAGAAGCGGTTCGCTTCATCCATCCGCCAGGTGAAACGCAACGGATGAAGCCGCGCGGCCGCGCTGTCGGGCGCAGCCTCCGTCGTTTTCGCGATCTCCGGTTCATCCGCGACGGCTTCGACGTACGACGAGGGCTCGTGCGGTGCCTCAGTGATAGTCCTGGAAGGAAAGGTCTCGTCGAGCGGTTCGGAGAACACGTCGACGAACTCAATTGCTGGCGGTGCTGCGGCGGTTGCTTCATGCGGCGAGATCAGTGCGACGATTCCGACGTCATTGCCGCTGCCGACCCGATGCAGCACCATGTGTCCGCCGTCGATCGCAACGTCCGCGCGGCCCCTGTCCAGCGCGTCGTCGCGTGCGGCCTCGGAAAGATCGCCAAGACCGGGCATGGAGCGCGCAGCCTCGCTGGCGCCGGCAAGCATGCCGTCGGCCGCAAACACGGCGACCGGCTGCGCGACATCCTCGACCAGAAGCCGCAGCCGTTCCGCGAGCGGCAATGTGCGGCCACTCGCCTCGGTGGCCGTGATCAGAATGGCGTGATGGCCGTCCGGGAAAACCAGCCGCATGCAGGCGCAGGTTACGAGCTGGCCGAGCGAAGCGCCGAAGCCGCGCAGCCGCTCCATGCGCATCGTGCCGTTCTGCGGCAGCCTTGAAGCGAGTTGCGCGACTTGCCGTCGATGCGCGTCGGCGGGACCGAATGTTCGCTTGGCGAGATCGGCGGCATTGGCCGCGCCGAGCTGTTTCGCCGCGACCGGATTGGCCCACAACACCTGTTCGCCGTCGGTCGACCACAGCCAAGCAGGCAGCGCGCTGGTCGCATGCGGCGCGAGCCGCAAATCGCCGACGAAACGCAACTGGAAATCGGTGACGCCCATGCCGTGGTTGAACCGCAATTTTTGTTACCGCCGATGTGCCGCCGTGAGGATTTTCCCGGGGAACAATGACAGAGGGTGATTATCGCCTGTGGCCTATGGCAGGTCCACCGGTCGGGCAGAATTGCTGCCGCATAAGGAGAGATAACCTTAATCCGCCGCGGATTGTTTCACGCGGCGCCGAACCGCAATGCGGCTCTCGCGTTGGTATGTCGCAAATCACGACAGTCGGGACTGCGCGTTGCGTCACCATGGTGCAGTGTTGCAGGCGTAATGTCGGATGAGCAGGGGCTGTAGGGCGGAACAGGGAGCAGCAAGATGAGCGAAAACGTCCGTTTCGAGATTCCCAAAGAGATGCGTTCGATGGCCGAGGCCAGCTTCGAACAGGCGCGCAAGACCTTCGAGAAATTCATGGACAGTGCGAAGGAGACCGCCGGCTCGGTCGCGGAACGCAATGAGACGATGCGCGCCGGCGCCAGGGATATCAGCGCCAAGGCCGTCACCTACGCTGAACAAAACGTGCAGGCCTCGCTCGATTATGCCGAGCGGCTTTTGCACGCCAGGGATCTCCCCGAGATGATGCGGCTTCACGCCGAATATGTGCAGGCGCAGATGCGCGCGCTCGCCGAGCAGGCCAGTGAAATGAGCCAGACACTCGGTCGCACGGCGATGGATGCCACGAGGTCGAAGCACTAGCGACGCCGCGCTCCAGCCGGCGGACCGGCGGTTTCCATGGAACCGCCGAACGGTGGCGTCTGGTATACTGCATTGCAACAATTAAATAGTTGCAATGCACAAAATTGACACTATATCGGGGTATGGAATTGCAGCCCCGACAACGGGCAACCCCACCGTGAACCAACCTCGACGCTTCCCGGCACGCGGCTGCCAGGCGGGGCACACCATTTCTTCAGCTTGCAAAAAGGACCACACCGCATGACCCAAACCGATCCGTTCTCCGCCTCCGTCATCCCCTTCGAAGTCCCCGAGCAGATGCGCGCTTTCGCCGAGAAGGGCGTCTCGCAGGCCCGCGACAACTACGCCAAGTTCAAGGACGCCGCCGAGACCCACAACGGCACCATCGAGGCCGTCTTCACCTCGGCCAGCAAGGGCGCGAGCACCTATTCCGCCAAGGTGATGGAATTTGCGAAGGCGAACACGACAGCGAATCTCGACTTCGCCCACGAGCTGTTCGGCGCGAAGTCGCCGACCGAAGCGCTGGAGCTGTGGACCGGCCACGCCCGCAAGCAGTGGGAAACCTTCGGCGGCCAGGCCAAGGAGTTGGTCGAGCTGGTGCAGAAGGTCGCGAGCGAAACCGCCGAACCGATCAAGGCGAGCGCCTCGAAGTACTACAAGCCGGCGGCCTGATCGCTTCGCCGATTTTGAGTCAAAAAAAGCAAGCCCGGGCGTGTCGCCCGGGCTTTGCCTTGTCGCGGCCCGCACGGCGGCGAATTGCGGGATTCCCGGCCTTGCCAAAGGCGGGCCGTGCACCTAGTTTCCGGCCCGTTCGGCGCCCCTTTTTTAAGGCGGTCCAGCCCGGATGCAGTTGTAGCTCAGTTGGTTAGAGCGCCTGTCTGTGGAACAGGAGGTCGGTGGTTCGAGCCCACCCAACTGTACCAGCATCTCGCAATTTCCCTTTTCCCATACGCAATCTGACGCAGCCTTTGCGGCCGCCTCCGCTTGCCATTCTTTCCCCCTTCACCCACAATTGCTGCGGGCAAATCGGTTGGGGGGCTTCATGCGGAACATCGGCGGTCTTGGCTTGGGCGCGGCGCTCGTAGCGCTGATCGTCGTGGCACTGCCTAGCGCAAGCCATGCCTATACGCCGGAAGAGCAGGCGGCCTGCCAACCAGACGCGTTCCGCCTTTGCGGCTCCGAGATTCCCAATATCGACCGCGTCAAGGCCTGCATGGTCGCCAAGCGCGCGCAGCTCTCGCCGGAGTGCAAGCGATACTTCCGCTCCGATCCGCCCGAGCCGGTGGCGGTGACCGCTCCGCCCGTGGACCGGCCGGTCAACATCAGGCCGAAGGTCAAGAAGCCGGCCTCGGCCAAGCCGGCCGGCGCGAAGCCGGCGTCTACCAAGCCGGCGTCCGCGAAGAAGCCGGCCACGCCGAAGGCCAAGAAGCCAGCCAAGCCGCCGACCACGACCTGATCGCGGCATCCGCGTTCGTCCGGCGAACTCGCGGACTCCTTTTGTTCGCAGAAAACATCAGGCGCGCCGCAGGACTCGGCTGCGTTGCGCGGCTTCAACGCCCGGTTGCCTCCCGCGGTGTGACTCAAAAACAAGCAGCGTCGTGCTTTCGTCGCTTATGTCACAATTGCTTCCAGATTTTCCTTTCGCGAATCAGCGCGCTGATTCATTTTTCTGACCCTGGGGTCAATCTGGAGGCAGAGGTATGAACGTTATTGTTTTCGCGTCGCGCAAGGGAGGCTCGGGCAAAAGTACCCTCGCAGCCCACCTCGCGGCGCAGATCAAGTCCACAAAGCCTTGCTTGCTGATCGACGCCGATCCGCAGGGCTCGCTCACCTTGTGGCACAAGCTCCGCGGCACCAACGAGCCCGCGATCAAGACCGCGGTCAATTCGGTCGGCGGCATCCTCGCCAATGCCGAGCGCGACGGCATCGAGTGGGTGCTGATCGACACGCCGCCAAATCTGTCGGCGGTGGTCGGCGACGCCATCAAGAACGCCACCATGGTGGTGATTCCGGCGCGGCCCGGCGTGTTCGACGTCAATGCCGTGCAGCAAACCATCCAGATGTGCCGGTCGGCGCGCAAGCCCTATGCAGTGGTGCTGAACGGGGCACCAGCGCGCAGGGACGACGCCGAAAGCCCGATCGTCACCATCGCGCGCGAGGCGCTGGCGAAATTCCGCGCTCCGGTGTGGGGCGGCCAGATCACCAACCGCGCCGATCTGTTGATGGCGCTCGGGCAGGGCGAGGGCGCGCGCGAATATTACGCGGAAGGCCGCGCGGCCGCCGAGATCGGCCGGCTGTGGGCTGCGATCGAGCGTTCGGTCAAGGCGATCCGCGGCAACGCGTCCTCAAGCGGCGCGATGCACAAGCAGGCGGCGTAGTCTCACGCCGCCCACGATATGAGTTGAAAAAACGCGCGGCTCGCCCGCGCGTTTTTTGTACTCGCTCCTCGTCATTGCGAGGAGCTTCGCTTCGCTCGCAATGACGACGGTTGGATTTTTACGCCACCATCAGCATGTAGAACACGATCACCGGCGACAGGCTGACGACGACCGACCAGATGCCGAGCGCCCAGAAAATGTCGGCCCAGGTGAAGCCCCGCACCTCGATCACCGACGGCGCCGGAGCCCGCATCGGAATTTGAGTCGGCACCGGTGCCAGCATCACAGCCGGAATCGGCACCAGATTGTCCTGGATGTCCATAACGCCCCCGCGTTTCTTGTTATTGTTGGAGCGACATTACGCCAAAGCTTTTAAGAAGCCGGCCGCGATCTCGCTCGAATGTCACCACAGCTGCTACCGCGGATTAACCACGGCAGCGTCTCTGGCTCAGCTTGCAAGAAAATGGATGGTCGCGACGGGCACGAATCCGAGCATCATCGCCCAGAAGCCGAACGACGACACCATCAGGACGTCCTGCACGCTTTCGCGCACCTTCGCACGTGTTTGAGTAGCCATTGTTTCCCCGCCCAATGTGTTGTTGGTCGGGATTCAATACGCTTCAAGTTTTAAAACTGGTTCCGGCGAAAGCGGCGAATGCGCAGCAGCGCCGTTACCCCGCATTAACCAAGCGCAGCTCCGGCTCCATTCGTCGCGCGATAGCGGCGTCGATCAGCACAGCCAACTCGGCGGAAACCTCCATCATGGGCAAGCGGACCTCGGCGGAGGCGATCAGGCCGGTGCGCGCGAGCCAATACTTCGCGGGCGCCGGGCTCGGCTCGGCGAACAACAGCCGTGTCAGGTCGGCGACGTCTTGCCAGGCGGCGAGCGCGGCTTCGCGGTTGCCGGCCTTCATCTCTGCGAACATCGCGGCAAAGGTTTCGGTCTCGACATGGGCCGACAGCAGGATCGCGCCGTCGGCGCCGTCATCCAGCGCGTCGAAATACTCCGCGTCCTCGCCGGTGAGAATTCGGAAACCGGCCGGCCGCGCGCGCAACAACTCGCGCGACAGCGCGCGGTCGGCGCCGCAATCCTTCATGCCGACGATGTTCGGATGCTCGGCGAGGGCGAGCAGCGTTTCGTTGGTGAGGCCGACGGAGGCACGATAGGGAATGTTGTAGAGCAGGATCGGCCATGAGGCGTGATCGGCAAGCGCCGTGAAATGCGCAAGCAAGCCGCGCTGCGACGGCCGCACGTAATACGGGCTCGAGATCAAATAACCGTCGATCGGCCAGGCCGCGGTCTCGTCGAGCATGTCCTGCATCTTGCGGGTGACGGCGCCGGCCATGCCAAGGCAGATCGGCAGGAAGCGCCGCCGCGCGTCGAGCTCCTTGCGCACGACATTGACGAGGCGTTCGAGCTCGGATGTGGAGAGCGCAAGGCCTTCGCCCGAGGTCGCGGCAAGGATCAGCCCGTCGATCGGGCTGCTTGCGTAATGCGCCACCAGCCGCCGCAGCGAGGTCTCGTCGAGCTCACTGTTACGGAACGGCGTCACCAGCGGCAGCCAGAGGCCGTGCAGATAATTTCGCAGCTCATTCATCGGTCCATCTCCTCTTTGATGAGACGCCGGGAGATGGAGGCAACAAAAAACCCCGCATCTCACGGCGGGGTTTCGGGATCGGCTATGTCTTGATCGCTATCGCGCGCGCCGAACCGGTCTCCCCTTGCAGGGAGCTTTTTTCGACGAGAAGGCTGCGCACGAAATCGTGATCATGTGGATGATGATGCGGGGCGGGATTGAGTCTGTCAACGGGATTAACGGTGCGCGCTTTACCGGCGCTTAGCGCGTTACATGATCGTCATACTGCCAATTGCTGACTGCGCAACGCAGAAAAAAAGCCGGGCTCTAAGAGCCCGGCTTAGGTATGGCCACGTGAGGCCGACACAATCACCTTCCAAGAGGGATTACTGAACGCCCGCGTCACTGGAGGAGGGGGACAAATGCGCAACGCGAATGCTCAGCGTGTAAACACTATTGTCCTTCGCTCGCCCATGCATCAACCGCCGAGGGAGCATGTCAGTCATGCGCTATCCGGGACGGCCGATCACGACGGCCAGCGCTGCGCCTTGCTCACCACAAAGTCGCGGAACACCTGCACGCGCGCCACGGTTTTCAGCTCTTCGGGATAGACGAAGTAGGTATCGACCTGGATCGAATCGGACTCGCCGAACAGCTGCACCAGGCCGCTCTTTTCCTCGACCAGATAGTCGGGCAACGCGGCAATGCCGAGGCCCTGCTGACAGGCGCGGACGAGACCAAGGATGTTGTTGACCTTGAAATAGGCCTCGCGCGGCCCCGAGCCGTTGCGCCCGGCCTCGATCAGCCAGTTGCGGTTGGCGAGATGCGCCGGCACCTGGGAATCGCCAAGCAGGATGATGCGATGCGCATCCAGTTCGTCGATCGTGCGCGGCGTGCCGAATTTCTTGATGTATTCCGGCGAGCAATAAGCGTGGAAGCCGATCGAGAACAGCTTGCGCTGGATCAGGTCGGGCTGCGTCGGCTTGCGGGCGCGGATCGCGACGTCGGCCTCGCGCATCGACAGATCGAGATCCTCGTCGGTGACGATCAGCGCGATGCGGATGTCGGGATAGAGCGAGGTGAACTCGCCGAGCCGCGGAATCAGCCAGTTGATGCCGAGCGCGGGCGGTGTGGTGATCTTGAGATCGCCGCTCGGCCGCTCGCGGCTGTCGGTCAGCTTGGCGCGCGCCGCCTGCAGCTGCATGAACACGTCATGCGCGGTGCGGAACAACAAGTCGCCTTGCTCGGTGAGGATCAGGCCGCGGGCATGACGGTGAAACAGCGACACCGACAATTCCTGCTCCAGCGCGCTGACCTGGCGCGACACCGCCGATTGCGACAGCCCGAGCTGCTCACCGGCATGCGTGAAGCTTCCCGCTTCCGCCGCTGCGTGAAACACCTTCAGCTTGTCCCAATCCATGTCCGTAAATCCGTCGCGTGATCTTGCCATCTCGAATTCATTCCGCCGCCGCGCGTTCGCTGGCGCGCAGCGCCAGGAAACGTTCGGCTTCCAGCGCCGCCATGCAGCCGAGGCCGGCGGCGGTCACCGCCTGGCGGTAAACCTCGTCGGCGACGTCGCCGGCGGCGAACAGGCCGGGCACCGAGGTCGCGGTCGAGTTCGGCGCGGTCTCGACATAGCCAGAGTGTTTCAGTTTGACCTGGCCGGCCACCAATTCGGTCGCGGGTGCGTGCCCGATCGCGATGAAGACGCCGTCGGCCGGCAACTCGCTCACGGCGCCGGTCTTGACGTTCTTCAAGCGGATGCGCGTGACCTTGGCGGGTTTTTCCTCGCCGCCGATCTCGTCGATCGCGCTGTCCCAGATCACCTTGATCTTGGGGTTTTTGAACAGGCGGTCCTGCAGGATGCGCTCGGCGCGGAAATGATCGCGGCGGTGGACCACCGTCACCCTGGAGGCGAAATTGGTCAGGAACAGCGCTTCCTCGACTGCGGTGTTGCCGCCGCCGATCACAAAGACTTCCTTGTTGCGATAGAAGAAGCCGTCGCAGGTCGCGCAGGCCGAGACGCCAAAACCCTTGAACTTCTCTTCCGAGGGCATGCCGAGCCAGCGCGCCTGCGCGCCGGTCGCAAGGATTACGGTCTCGGCAAGATAGACGTCGCCGGAATCGCAGGTCAGGCGAAACGGCCGCTGCATGGTTTCGAGTTTGGTGACGAGATCGGTGACGATTTTGGTGCCGACATGCGTCGCCTGCTTTTCCATCTGTTCCATCAGCCAAGGACCCTGGATGACGTCGGCGAAGCCCGGATAATTCTCGACATCGGTGGTGATGGTGAGCTGCCCGCCGGGCTGAATACCCTGGATCAGGATCGGCTCCAGCATGGCGCGCGCGGCGTAGATGGCGGCCGTGTAGCCGGCCGGGCCGGATCCGATGATGACGACCTTGGCGTGGATCGGGGCAGGCATGGGCTGGATGTTCTCGCTTGCGGGGCTCGGCAGGCACCCGAAATCGCCTGAAAAGGCATCGCGGCGGCGCCGAAAGTGTCAAATCCAACTCTAAGGTATCTGGCGAGCCATGCAAGAATTGCAATCCATCTCGGCTATTTTTCCCCGCCGGGAGCCATTTGGCGCAGCGCACGCGTAATAAAATTGCGTCGAGACATTAAATTGCGCTAGGAAGTGTTGCGGGCGCAGGACGCCTGCGCCTTGCCTCGGAGTTGCGAAAGTCACGTGTCCAAGAATCTCGACGAGATCGACCTCAAAATCCTGAGCGAGATCCAGGCCGACGGCCGAATCACCAATGTGGAACTTGCCAAGCGCGTCGGCATCTCGCCGCCGCCGTGCCTGCGCCGGGTGCGGACGCTGGAAGAAGACGGCTACATCCAGGGTTATCGCGGGCTTCTTGATCCTCGCAAACTTGGTTTCGACGTCACCGTATTTGCATCGGTGCATCTGTCGAGCCAGGCGGACGCGGACTTACGCGCCTTCGAGGCGTTCGTGCGCAAGGAGCCGCTGGTCCGGGAGTGCTGGATGCTATCGGGAGAAGTCGACTTCATCCTGAAATGCGTCGCGCCCGACATGACGACGTTCCAGGATTTCGTCACGCATCTGACCGCCGCGCCGCATGTGCGCAACGTGCGCACCTCGCTGGTGCTGCACAATTCGAAATATGAAGCCGCGGTGCCGCTGGAAGCGAAGACGAAGGGTTGATCTCAGCAGCGTAGGGTGGGCAAAGCGACCCACATGCGCGATGGCTCAACGAGCGAAGGCGGAAGCGTGCCCACCATCACGAGCAGAGTGCGGAAGGTGGGCACGGCGCAAGAGCGCCTTTGCCCACCCTACGATTCTTCGTGCGTCAACTCCGTCCCATCTTCGCATCGACACTGATCGGCCCGCCGCCCGCGGTCGCGAGATAGAGGCAGGCGAAGCAGAATGCGATCGCCGCGGTGCCGCCGTTGAGCAGCGGGAAGAACTGCGGCTCGGCCGGATTCTTGAACATGTGCCCCATGAAATAGGCGCAGGCCATTTCGCCGGACAGGATGAAGGCGACGATGCGCGTGAACAGCCCGATCATCAGCAGCCCGCCGAGAACAAGCTCGATCGTCCCGGCCGCCTGGATCAGCGGCGGGATCTTGGCGAACATCGGCACTACAGGAAATCCGAGAATCTTGGCCACGCCGTACTGGAACAGCAGCAAGCCGATAATGAAACGGAACAGACTCAGCGCAATCGGCTGATATTTCGACAACATCGCATCCATGTCATTTCCCCCCTTGGTTGTACCCCAGAACACAAGCAGTACCGCAATACGCGGCGCTCGTCACCGGCGTGTGAAATCAACCCCGCGCCAAATAAATCATTCCGCTGCGCAATATGTCCGCACGGCGAAAAGATTGCGGCGCAACAATAAAGCCGCGCAAAAAGCGCGGCCCTCTTTTGTGTTCAGTGGAAAGAAGTAGCGCTGTCAGCGCCACTCGACCTTGGTGATCTCGTAGGCCTTGGCGCCGCCCGGCGCCACCACCTCCACGGACACACCTTTCTTCTTGCCGATCAGCGCGCGCGCCAGTGGCGAGGTGATGGAGATCTTGCCCTTCTTGGCGTCGGCCTCGACCTCGCCGACCAGCTGGTACACCGCCTTCTTGTCGGTGTCCTCGTCGATCACGGTCACGGTTGCGCCGAACTTGATGGTGTCGCCGGAGAGTTTCGAGATGTCGATCACGTCGGCGCGCGCGAGCTTGTCCTCGAGCTCGGCGATGCGGCCCTCGTTGTGCGACTGCTCTTCCTTCGCGGCGTGATACTCGGCGTTCTCCGAGAGATCGCCATGCGAGCGCGCCTCCGCGATATGCTCAATGATGCGCGGACGCTCCACCGATTGGCGGCGCTTCAGTTCGTCCGTCAGCGCGGCATGGCCGGCTGCGGTCATCGGAACCTTGTCCATTGTCTTCGTCCTTCGATCGCGCATGCTTTGGAAGGTATGCGCGCAACTTCTGTCAGATCGGGCTTTCGTGCCTCCAAAGGCGGCACTCAAACCCACCGGGCCCTCGTGAAGGGCCATGCAACATTCATACGTGGCGGAGAGTTCCAGCCATATTGGCTTTATTACCAATCGCCGAGGGGCGTTGCCGCCCGGTCAACGATCAGTTTTCGGAAAAGTAACTCTGAAGTGTGCGAACCTCAAGGTCCCCTTCGAGATAGGCACGGATACCCTGGGCTGCCGCCTTCGCCCCCGAAAGAGTGGTGTAATAGGGCACTTTATGCAAGAGGGCAGCCCGCCGCAGCGAGCGGCTGTCGGCCAGCGCCTGCGGTCCCTCGGTGGTGTTGAACACCAGCTGGACTTCGCCATTGGTGATGGCGTCGACGATGTGGGGCCGCCCCTCCAGCACCTTGTTGACCTTCTCGGTCGGCACGCCGTGCTCGGCGAGATAGCGCTGGGTGCCCGAGGTCGCCATCACCTTGAAGCCGAGCGAATGCAGCTGCCGGACCGCGTCCGCGATCCGCATCTTGTCGTCGCCGCGCACCGAGACGAACACCGTGCCCTTGCGCGGCACGCGGGTGCCGCCGCCGAGCTGGCTCTTGGCGAACGCGATCTCGAAGGAGCGGTCGAGCCCCATCACCTCGCCGGTCGAGCGCATCTCCGGGCCGAGCACGGTGTCGACGCCGGGGAAACGCGCGAACGGAAACACCAATTCCTTGACGCCGACATGTTTCAGCGCCGGCTTCTTCAGCTTGAAATCGGCGAGCTTCTCGCCGGCCATGATGCGGGCGGCGATCTTGGCCACCGGCATGCCGATCACCTTGGCGACGAACGGCACCGTGCGCGAGGCGCGGGGGTTGACCTCGAGCACATGGATCTCGCCGTCCTTGATCGCGTATTGCACGTTCATCAGCCCGACCACGTCGAGGCCGAGCGCCAGTTCACGCGTCTGCCGCTCCAATTCGCCGATCATGGTCGCGTCGAGCGAATGCGGCGGCAGCGAGCAGGCGGAATCGCCGGAATGAATGCCGGCCTCCTCGATATGCTCCATGATGCCGACGATGAAGGTGTCCTTGCCATCGCACAGGCAGTCGACGTCGATCTCGGTGGCATCGGACAGATAGCGGTCGAACAGCAGCGGGTTCTTGCCGAGCACGGTGTTGATCTGCCCGGTCTTGTCGTTGGGGTAGCGCGCTTTGACGTCGGCGGGCACGAGTTCGGGCAGCGTGTCGAGCAGATAGTCCGAGAGCTGGTTCTCTTCGCGGATGATCTGCATGGCGCGGCCGCCGAGCACATAGGATGGGCGCACCACCAGCGGCAGGCCGAGATCGGCGGCGACCAGACGCGCCTGCTCGACCGAATAGGCGATGCCGTTCTTCGGCTGCTTCAGGCGCAGCTTGTCGAGCACCCGCTTGAAGCGGTCGCGGTCTTCCGCGAGATCGATGGCGTCGGGCGAGGTGCCGAGGATCGGGACGTTCGCCTCCTCCAGCGGATGCGCCAGTTTCAGCGGCGTCTGGCCGCCGAACTGTACGATCACGCCATGCAGCGTGCCGTTCTTGCGTTCGGTGTGCACGATCTCAAGCACGTCCTCGGCCGTCAGCGGCTCGAAATACAGCCGGTCCGCGGTGTCGTAATCGGTCGACACCGTTTCCGGATTGCAGTTGATCATGATGGTTTCATAGCCGGCGTCGTGAAGCGCGAAGCAGGCATGGCAGCAGCAATAGTCGAACTCGATGCCCTGGCCGATGCGGTTCGGCCCGCCGCCGAGGATGATGACCTTCTTCTTGTCCGACGGCGCGCTCTCGTCGACGGTCGCGCCCGCAAACAGCGATTCATAGGTCGAATACATGTAGGCGGTGGGCGAGGCGAACTCGGCGGCGCAGGTGTCGATGCGCTTGAACACCGGCCGCACGCCGAGCGCATGGCGCTTTCCCGTGATCTCGGCTTCGGTCGCGTCCGTGAGCACCGCGAGGCGCGCATCCGAGAAACCCATGGCTTTCAACGTCCGCATGCCGAATGCGTGCTGCGGCAGGCCGGCCTTGCGGACCTTGTTTTCCATTTCGACGATGCCGCGCATCTCGTTCAGGAACCAGGGATCGATCCGGCACGAGGTGAAGATCTCCTCGTTCGTCCAGCCGAGCCGCATCGCCTGCGCCACCTGCAGGATACGGTTCGGCGTCGGCGTGCCGAGTGTCGCGGCGATCGCATTCCTGTCGTCGCCGCGGCCGAGCCCTTCGATGTCGATCTCGTCGAGCCCGGTCAGCCCGGTCTCGAGTCCGCGCAGCGCCTTCTGCAGGCTCTCCTGGAAGGTGCGGCCGATCGCCATCACTTCGCCGACCGATTTCATCGAGGTCGTCAGCGTGTGGGACGCGCCGGGAAACTTCTCGAAGGCAAAACGAGGTATCTTGGTGACCACGTAATCGATCGTCGGCTCGAACGAGGCCGGCGTCGCGCCGCCGGTAATGTCGTTGGCGATTTCGTCGAGGGTGTAGCCGACCGCGAGCTTGGCCGCGACCTTGGCGATCGGAAATCCCGTTGCCTTCGAGGCCAGCGCCGAGGAGCGCGACACCCGCGGGTTCATCTCGATCACGACCATGCGGCCGTCGGCCGGATTGACGCCGAACTGCACGTTGGAGCCGCCGGTCTCCACCCCGATCTCGCGCAGCACCGCGATCGAGGCGTCGCGCATGATCTGGTATTCCTTGTCGGTGAGCGTCAGCGCCGGCGCAATCGTGATGGAATCGCCGGTATGCACGCCCATCGGATCGAGGTTCTCGATCGAGCAAATGATGATGCAATTGTCCTTCTTGTCGCGCACCACCTCCATCTCGAACTCTTTCCAGCCGAGAACGGATTCTTCGATCAGGACTTCGTTGGTCGGGGAGGCATCGAGCCCGCGCTCGATGATGTCCAGAAACTCTTCCTTGTTGTAGGCGATGCCGCCGCCGGTACCGCCCATGGTGAAGGAGGGGCGGATGATCGCGGGCAGGCCGATCTCGGACAGCGCCATCAAGGCTTCGGCCAGCGCCTGCTGTTGATAGCGCTTGCGCCGCTCGTTCTCGCCCAGCGACCATTGCCGCTCGAATTCATCCAGCGCCGCGCCCGACAATTTCGCGTGGTCGGCGAGATATTTTTCACGATCGCTCTTCTTCAGGGCAGAGGCGTTCGCAAGCCGCGACCGCGGCGTTTCCAGACCGATCTTGGTCATGGCCTCGCGGAACAACTGGCGGTCTTCGGCCTTGTCGATCGCATCGGCGGTGGCGCCGATCATCTCGACATTGAACTTGTCAAGCGTGCCTAGTCTGCGCAGTGACAGCGCGCAGTTGAGCGCGGTCTGCCCGCCCATGGTCGGCAACAGCGCAAAGCCGCCGGGGACAGCGTTGCGCTCTTTCTCGATGATCTTGGCGACGATCTCCGGCGTGATCGGCTCGATATAGGTCGCGTCCGCCAGCTCCGGATCGGTCATGATCGTGGCCGGATTGGAGTTGACCAGGACGACCCGATAACCCTCTTCCTTCAGCGCCTTCACGGCTTGCGTGCCCGAATAATCGAATTCGCAGGCTTGGCCGATCACGATGGGACCGGCGCCGATGATCAGGATCGTGGAGATGTCGGTTCGTTTGGGCATCAGGTCCCGTGAAGTGGCGGAATCGGCACAAAAAAAGGGCGCGCTTGCCGCGCGTCCCTTGGGCGTACTGCGTGAGGGAGCCCCTCGCGCGCTGGCGGTCTTTAGACCAGATTCCGCAGGGGTGTAACCCCCAAAAGAGGGCCATCAACGGGCATTTTGTAGTGGTTTTGAGGGTGCCTTGGTCCGTCTACGCTTTCGCGTTGCTCAAGCTACGCCGGACACGCTTGCCCCATCGGTCTTGCGTGGCTGCGCCACACGAAGCCCGCAAGGGCGAAGGTTGGAGACCCGGCCTGGACTTGAACCAGGATAAAGAACGTTGCACCGCTCTCGCGTGGACGCTTCCGCCACCGGGCCAAGGCGATCATTGCCCATCGTGACGAGCGGAGCCATCGCTAGGTGGGGTTAACCCTAACCCGCGTTTCGGGAGAGCGCCTGGCGCGCAACGAACGTCATCCGCCACGGATTGTGGCCGATGTTGAAATGCGCACGCGAGACGGTGAAGCCCAGCGCGGCAAGCTTCGCCGCGATCTCGTCCTCGCTGTAACGCTGCAGGCCGACGCGCGTGCGCAATTGCCGGTAATCCGACAGCGCGGTCGAAGCCAATCCTTTCAGCGCATCCTTCAGGAAGCCATGTTTCGCGCCAAAGCGCAGCAACGCGAACACGTCGGTCGCCATTCCGACTTCGGGCTTGAGGATATCGCCGAGCACCAGCCGGCCGGACGGTTTGAGGATGCGGCGGATGTTGACGAGCGCGGCATCGAACTCGTCCGGGCTCATGTACTGCGCGACCGAGTTCATGATCACGAGATCGATGGAATTCTCGGGCATTTTCCTGACGTCGTCGAGCGAGCGCACGCGGATTTTCGTCATTGGAGCGAAGCGCGAGATCAACCGGCCGCGCACGCCGGGCGCCGGCTCGGCCAGGATCAGTTGGCCGCAGGCGGCCGCGACCTTCGCCGCCGACAGTGCCTCGCCGCAGGAATAATCCAGCACCACGGCGTCGGGCGAGGTGACGTAGCCGACGATGTCGCGCGCGATCAGCTCGAAATGCAGGTCGCGATGCCGCTTGCTCGCATAGATCGTATGCGTGGAATCGTAATAGTCGATCCAGTCGTCCATGGCGGCCAATGAGTTGTCCCGGCGGGTTCCTGACAATGGAACCCGTATTGGAGTGATGCGTTATCGGGTTCGATAAACCCTGTCCATTGCCGGTTCGTTACAGGAAGGTGCACCCGTGAGCAAAGCCAACGCCAAGAACGACAATAAGGTCTCTCCCGACCTCGACACCCCCACCGACATGCCGCCGGAAGCGGTGAAGAAGATATCGGCGGCGCTGAACGTGCTGCTGGCCGACGCCTTTTCGCTCTACATGAAAACCAAGAATTTCCACTGGCATGTCAGCGGCCGGCATTTCCGCGATTATCATCTGATGATGGATGAGCAGTCGGATGCGATCTTCGCCACCACCGACCAGCTCGCCGAGCGCGTCCGCAAGCTTGGCGGCACCACGCTACGCTCGCTCGGGCACGCTGCGAAGCTCGCGACCATCAAGGACAATGACGAGGATTACGTGCCGCCGCGCGAGATGCTGCGCGAGCTGATGGAGGACAACAAGCACATGGCGGCTGCGATGCGCAAGGCGCACAAGCTTTGCGACGACCACGAGGATTCCGGCACCGCGGGCCTGCTTGAGCTTTTCATCGACGAGACCGAGCGGCGCACCTGGTTCCTGTTCGAGGCCAGCCGCCAGGAAGGCAGCAACGCGGGGTAAACGACGGCGGTTGCCGCCGCATCAATGCCGCGGCACGCGAGCAGGCACGTCGAGCGCGGCTTGCCCCGCGGGCTCGACTTTGCTGCTCGTCTGCATCGGCTCGGCGCCCGCCGCAAAACCGAAGAAGAAGCTGGTGTCGCCTTTTTCAGCCGACGGCCCGGCGCAAACCGGCTTGTCGAACCTGAACGTCACGACGTTGCCCTCTTGAGTTGCCGATGACAGGCCAATGGTGCCGAGGCCTCCGGAGGTGACCACGAAGATATCGGCCAAAGTCCCCGAAAAATCGAAATAGTGCTTCTTGATCGGCCCGACATCGAGTTTGAGCGTATTCACACAGGCGCTGCCGACAGCATAGGTCAACACCATCCGGTATGTATAAGCCATCTCGCCTGCGGCCGCGCTCCCCTTGGCGCCAACGTAAGATCGGGATTGCAGCACCGCCGGTCCGTTATTCTTCCACGGCGGTTGGCCCGACACGCCTGCCAGCGGCACCGTTCCGATGCTGTCGGTCACGACCACCTGGCAATCGTTGTTAAATACGCAATTGATCGCGGGAGCGCCGACGGTGACGATCTTGAGCGCGGCTGCATCTGCATCGCCGACCGTCACGAGAAACGCCGCTGTCGCAATCGCGATGCCACGACTATGTCGCTTGACCAAATGCGCCTCCCCCGAGAATTTGCCCCGGTCATTCTGTGGGCTTTCCTGGCGGCTGTCCAGCCGATCGGGATTTAACCGGTCAATCCGATCGCGTTGAAGCCTTGCTCCACAGCCGCAGCAACGGCCCATCCTTGCCCATGACAGGATCGGTCTTCGGTAACACCACCATCGGAATCGTCTTCAGCGCTTTCGCATGCGCGTCCGGCGAGGGTCGCACCAGATCCATCGGCGGCCCGGGCGGATAGGCGCCGACGACGGAGAAATCATCGCTCGACGAAAGGCATTGATGCCCGGTGCCGGCGGGCAGGATCGCGACGTCGCCGGCCGAAATCTCCAGCACCTTGCCCTTGTCGCCGCCGAAGCGGACACGGGCGTGTCCGCGCGCAATACCCAACACTTCGTGAACCGTCGCATGATAGTGCAGGAAGTCATAGACGCCGTTCCGCCACATCGCGCCCCAGCCGTTGGCGCCGAACAGCTTTTCGATGGTCGCCTCCGGCTCGAGGGAATCGAGCGCGAGCGCGGCCCTGTAAACCAGGAACGGCATCGGATTGTTTGGCACCAGGCCGTCGTCGGCGAAGTGAATCGCTGTTGGTTCGGCTTTGTCACTGATGACGGACATCGCTGCCTCCGATCGTAGGGTGGGCAAAGCGAAGCGTGCCCACCTTCACAAGAACGCTCGGGATGGTGGGCACGGCGCAAGAGCGCCTTTGCCCACCCTACAAACCGCTCATCCAGCAGCCGTTCCTACGAAATTTTGAACTTCATCACCTGGTCCTTGAACTTCAGCCCATGGCCGGGCCGTTCCGGCGCGGTGATCATGCCGTCCTTGATTGCGGGCGGGTCGACCCAGATGTCGTCGAGCAGGCCCATGTTCTCGGCCCAGATGCCGTTCGGGATCGAGGCCAAGAGGTGCACGTTCAGCTCCGGAAACAGATGCGGCGCGATGGTGACGCCAAACGTGTCGGCCAGCGTTGCGATCTTGCGCAAATCGGTCATGCCGCCGCGCATGGGGTCGGGCTGCAGGATCGGCAGGCAGGGATTTATGAAGAACGGCCGCAAATCGTAGCGCGTGAAATGGGTCTCGCCGCCGACCACGCGCATGTCCAGCGCCGCGGCAATGCGCGCGTAGCCGGCGAAATCATCCGCTGCGACCGGCTCTTCCAGCCAGTAGATGTCATACTTCTCGAACTTGCGCCCCATCTCGATCGCGAGATCGGCGCTCCAGCCCATGTTGACGTCGATCATGATGTCGATGTCCGGGCCGACCGCCTCGCGCATGCGCCGCACATTGTCGAGATCTTCCGCCGGCGAGCGCACATGCGCGACCTGCATCTTGATCGCCTTGTAGCCTTGCTTGACGTAGTGCAACGCCTTCTCGATCATGCCGTCGCCGCCGGCGCCGCGAAAACAGCCCGAGCCGTAGATCGGAATTTGCGAGCGGTAGTGGCCCCACAGCCGGTGCAGCGGCAGGTCGGCGCGTTTTCCCACGGCATCCCACAGCGCGATGTCGAGCGCCGACATCGCCATCGCGGCAATGCCGCCGCGGCCATAGGTCATGGTCGCGGTCCACAGGTCGCGCCAGATCGCCTCGATCGAGGTCGCGTCCTTGCCCTTGACGCGCGGGATGATGCATTCGTCGAGACAGGCGGCGATCGATTTCATGCCGGGGCGGAAGAGAAACAGATAACCCATGCCGGTGACGCCGCCCGCCGTCTCGACCTCGCAGATCAGGATGTCGCGATGCGCGCCAAGTGCGGCGCCCTTGAGCCAGGGATCGTCGGCCCAGGGCATGCGCAGCATCGTCACCTTGATGTCGCGGATCGTCATGTCGGGGTTGGTCATCGGCGGTGCTCCCTGTTGCCCGATCATGTTCGCCTGATCTGGGCGTGACGTCTCGTCATGCCCGGACTTGATCCGGGCATCCATCATTCTTCAAAGGGATGGATTGCCGGGTCAAGCCCGGCAATGACGAATTGAGATTACGCCCGCTTGTTCGCCCGCATCAAATCCGCGAAGCGATCGAACAGGTAATGCGAGTCGCGCGGGCCGGGCGAGGCCTCGGGGTGATACTGCACCGAGAACACCGGCTTGCCGTCGAGCGCGATGCCGCAATTCGATCCATCGAACAGCGAGATATGCGTCTGCGTCGCGCCCTTGGGCAACGTCGCCTGGTCGACCGCAAAACCGTGGTTCATCGAGGTGATCTCGACCTTGCCGGTGGTTTCGTCCTTCACCGGATGATTGGCGCCGTGATGACCCTGATGCATCTTCATCGTCCTGGCGCCGACAGCGAGACCCAGCATCTGGTGACCAAGACAAATCCCGAAGGTCGGCGTGCCCGACGCGATCACCTTCTTGATGACGGGCACCGCATATGCGCCGGTCGCGGCGGGATCGCCGGGGCCATTGCTCAAGAAAACACCATCCGGTTTCATCGCCAGAATGTCTTCGGCCGACGTTTTCGCCGGCACCACCGTGACCTTGCAGCCGACGCGCGCGAGCAGGCGCAGGATGTTGCGCTTGATGCCGTAATCGACCGCGACCACGTTGAAGACAGGCGCTTCCTGCCGGCCAAATCCCTTCTCCCAGATCCAGGGCGTCTCGTCCCAGGTGAAGCGCTGGCCTGACGTGACCATCGGCACGAGGTCCATGCCCTCGAGGCCCGGCCATTCCCGCGCCTCTTCCTTCAGGCCATGCAGATCGAACTCGCCGTTCTCTGCATGCGCGATCACGGCGTTCGGCATGCCCTTTGAGCGGATCAGCGCGGTCAGCGCGCGCGTGTCGATGCCCGAAAGGCCGATGATGCCGCGGGCCTTCAGCCATTGATCGAGATGTTTCGTGGCGCGGTAGTTCGAGGGATCGGTGATCGCCGTGCGCAGGATCACACCGCGCGCGCCCGGCGTGGCCGCCATGTTCACCGTCTCGATGTCGTCCTCGTTGGTGCCGACATTGCCGATATGCGGGAAGGTGAAAGTGATGAGCTGTCCGGCATAGGAGGGATCGG
Organism: uncultured Alphaproteobacteria bacterium; assembly: GCA_963794775.1. GTDB lineage: Bacteria > Pseudomonadota > Alphaproteobacteria > Rhizobiales > Xanthobacteraceae > Bradyrhizobium. The sequence continues at coordinate 185,799 of CAWCGA010000041.1, forward strand.
TGAGGATCTCCTCATAGCCGGTCATCGCGGTGTTGAAGCAGACCTCGCCCACGGCGTGGCCTTCGGCGCCGAGGCCGAAGCCTTCCAGCACCGTGCCATCGGCGAGCACGAGGAGCGCGGTCGGTTTGTGATCCGGCCAAGCGGCGTCGTTTTCATGTTGTGTCATGAGGCCTCTCCATACGCGCGCGGGTGGCTAACGTCAAAGCGCTAAGAGCGTGGATTCACATGCGCTTTTGGCGGGTCTCGCAGGCCCTTTAGAGGAACCTGACCATCAGGATTTCATCGATATAGCGCCCGCCCTGCTTCAAGGCCTTCATTTCCCGGCCATATTCGGCAAAGCCCGTCTTTATATAGAGCCGCAGCGCAGCCGCATTGGTGCTGGCGACGCCGAGCTGCAGCAGCTCGACGTGCGCGGCGGCATGTTCGACGACAGCGTCGATCAGGCGTTCGCCCAGGCCCGCGCCACGCGCCGTGGAGCGCACATACATCCCCCAAAGCGTGGCCTTGTGGCGCTCTTTCTCGCCCTGTTGCGGCCAGTAGCCGGCCACGCCGGCGAGTTCGCCGCGGACGAAGGCGCCGAACACATGGCCCGTGACGATCCGTTCCGCGAACCACGATAGCGGCATCGCGCTTTCCTGCGCGAATGTGGAAGCGAACGCGTCCGGGTCCTGCCGCAGCCCTTCGAGACGGGTGTCGCGATAGTGCGCGGCGTCGTCCGGCGTGAGCAGCCTGATCTCGGCGGAGGTCATGGGTGTCTCCGAGGGGCGAAACCGGATTGTTTCCGCCACTGGGAGGGCCTAGATCAGGACGCGACAGATTTGAAGAGGAATCGGACCATGCTGCGCGACGACATCAACAACGCCGTGAAGGAGGCCATGAAGGCCAAGGCGGAGCGCAAGCTCTCCACGCTGCGCATGGTCAATTCGACCATCAAGAACGCCGATATCGACGCGCGGGGGCAGGGCAAGCCGCCGTTGTCCGACGAGGCGCTGCTCGGCGTGCTGCAGAAGATGATCAAGCAGCGCCAGGAGTCGGTCGAGCTTTACGACAAGGGCGGTCGCGCCGAGCTCGCCGCAGGAGAGCGCGAGGAGATCGCGATCATCTCGGCCTATCTGCCAAAGCAGATGTCCGACGACGAGGTCAAAGCCGCGATCGCGTCCGCCGTCACCGAAACCGGCGCCTCAGGGATGAAGGACATGGGCAAGGTGATCGGTGTCTTGCGGGCGAAATACGCCGGGCAAATGGATTTCGCGAAAGCGAGCGGCATGGTGAAGGCGGCGCTGTCTTCCTAACCTCTCCCCGCGTGCGGGGAGAGGTCGAAGCCGTAGCGAAGCGTAGGCTTCGGGTGAGGGGGACTCTCAGCGATCACGGTGCTTCTGGGTGACAAGCCCCTCACCCGCTCGCTCTACAGCGCAAGCGCGCTTCCGAGCTCGCGACCTCTCCCCGTAAGAACGGGGAGAGGTGAAAGAAAGAGTGCCATGCTCACCGAAACCGACAGCTACGACCAGCTCTATCGCGATTTCTGCTGGGACATTCCGGCGCGATTCAACATCGCAGCTAGCTGCTGCGATCGTCATGCCGATGGCTCGGGCCGCCTCGCGCTCATCTATGTCGACGAGGACGGCAGCGCGAAGCGCACCTCGTTCGACGAGCTGCACGCGTTCTCCAGCCGCTTTGCCAATGTGCTGAAGGCCGACGGCCTCGCGCGCGGCGATCGCGTCGCGGTGTTCCTGTCGCAATCCCTCGAATTGCCGATCGCGCATCTCGCCGCGTTTCGTTCGGGCCTCGTCTCGGTGCCGCTGTTCACGCTGTTCGGCGAGGACGCGCTGCAATTCCGCCTGGAGAATTCCGGCGCCAAAGCCGTCGTCACGGACGAAGGCGGTTTTGAGAAGCTGTCGAAAATCCGCGACCGCCTGCCTGAGCTGAAGAACATCTACGTGATCGGCCAGGCGAGCGACGGCGCAAAGTCGTTCTGGGGCGAGATCGAGAAAGCTTCCGATGATTTCCCAGTGGTCGACACGTCATGCGACGATCCCGCCATCATCATCTACACCTCGGGCACCACGGGCAATCCAAAGGGCGCGCTGCATGCGCATCGCGTGCTGCTCGGCCATCTCCCCAACATCGAGATGGTGCACGGCTTCTTTCCGAAGCCCGGCGATGTGATGTGGACGCCGGCCGACTGGGCCTGGATCGGCGGCCTGTTCGATGCGCTGTTTCCCGCGCTCTATCACGGCGTGCCCGTGGTCGGTTATCGCGCGAAGAAATTCGAACCGCAGGCGGCGATGCAGCTGATGGCGGATCACGGCGTGCGGGTGGTGTTCCTGCCGCCGACCGCGCTCAAGCTGATGCGGCTTGCGAACGTCAAACATCCCGGCGTCAAGCTGCGCAGCATGCTGTCCGGCGGCGAGTCGCTCGGCGCCGAGCTGCTCGACTGGGTGCGGGCGACCTTCGGCATTGAGGTGCACGAGATCTACGGCCAGACCGAATGCAATCTCGTGGTCGGCTGCAACTCGAAACTGTTTCCGATCCGGCCCGGCGCGATGGGCAAGGCTATTCCCGGCTTCGACGTGCGTATCGTCAACGAAAACGGCGAGGAGCTGCCACGCGGCGAGCGCGGCATCATCGGCGTGCGGCAGCCCAATCCTTGCACCATGATCGAATACTGGCGCAATCCCGAAGCGACCGCGAAGAAATATGCCGGCGCGTTTCTGCTGACCGGCGATCTCGGCCGCCAGGATGAGGACGGCTATTTCTGGTACATGAGCCGCGAGGACGACGTCATCACCTCCGCGGGCTATCGCATCGGTCCGTCGGAGATCGAGGACACGCTGCTCAAGCATCCGGCGGTGGCGTTGTCGGCTGTCGTTGGGATTCCCGATCCTGTTCGTACCGAGGCGGTGAAGGCGTGGATCGTGCTGCGGCCAGGCTTTGCTCCGAGCGATGCGCTCGCGCGCGACATCCAGGACTTCGTCAAGGTGCAGCTCGCCGCGCATGAATATCCGCGGCATGTGGAGTTCGCCGAGACGCTGCCGATGACGGCGACCGGCAAGGTGCTGCGAAGGGAACTAAGGGGGAGGGGGTGACTCCTTCTCCACCTCTCCCCGCGTGCGGGGAGAGGTCGCCGCGCTCCTGCGCGGCGGGTGAGGGGGAGCCGGCCACGCGCAGTATTCTCACGTAAATCGACGTCGACGCTAACGCTTCTTGTGGCTAGCAATAATTGTCTGGCGATACTCTTCCGCCGTGAGTCCTTTCGTCCGACTGTCGTCCGCACGTTTCTTCATTGCATCGGTTAGCTGGATGCCTTCAACCGCGCTGATTTTGGCAAACCGATCGCGGCCGATAGTAAATCCCTTCGCCTCAGCATCTTTGCGTACGGATTTTCTCTGCTTCGCCATGATCGCAGTTTAGCAAAAATCGCCGATAAATGCAGGTCGATCGGACTTCGCCGATTCGATCTTGCTGATCGAAGATGCCCCTCACCCCAACCCTCTCCCCGTAAGAACGGGGAGAGGGAGGACACCGTGTTTCCACGGCGTCTCAATCCCCAACTCCTTCAGCGCCGCCAGCATCCGCGCCGGCGGGCCCATCTTCACCGACAGCGGTTTGCCGGTCTCCAGCACGCTCTTCAAGCTGGAGAGGATCGCGGGCCAGCCCTGGCGGCCGCCTGAGAGAATGTCGTCGGACAGTGGCCGGTCGTGCGACTCGCTCATTGTCAGGCGAACGGCGTCGCCGGCCTGCTCGATTTCATAAGTCACCAGCGTCGGCCCCAGCTTCTCGATCAGCGCCGGCCAGTTAACGTTGAAGGTGAACGACAGCCGCCGCGGCGGATCGCATTCCATCACTTCGCCGGAAATATGCAGCGCGCCATCCGGCGTGCGCACGATATAGGCGCCGCCGACTCGCTGCTCGATCTCCACCGAATTGCCGAAGAAATATTGCCTGCTGAACTCCGCCGAGGTCAGCGCTTCCCACACCTTCTCCGGCGTCGAGGCGATGTAGATGGTGTAGACCGTCATCGGCTTGAATTTGTCGATGCTCATAACTCAGGCCGGCTCCTTCTTGCCGAGCGCGCTGCGTGGAATCGCCAGCGGATCGCCGGTCTCCAGCAGGGTTTTGAGATTGGACAGGATCGCGGGCCAACCGGTGGAGATGCCGGCCAGCAGCTTGTTGTTGGTGAAGCCTTCGTGCGTGAGCGTCAGCTTCACCAGATCGCCATGCGGTTCGAGCACGAAGACCACCTTGCTTGCCTGCGCCTGACGCATGTCGTCGTAGAGCACGTGATCGAAGGTGTAGGACAGCCGCCGCGGCGGATCGGCTTCGAGAATTTCGCCGATGTCGCTTGCCTTGCCGTCATTGACCAGCGCAAAGGACGAACCGACCTTCCAGTCGGATTGCAGCTCGGTGCCGAACCAGTAGCGCCGCGAGAACTCGCTCGAGGTCAGCGCCTGCCACAATTTCTCGGGCGTGGTCCTGATGTAGGTGACGTAGACGAACTCCGGTTTACTCATCGCGCTTCTCCAATCGCCTTTTCAACTCGCTGAGCGCGGTCAGTTTCCCGCGCTCGAATTTTTTGATCCAGCGTTCGCCGATCTCGTGGATCGGCACCGGGTTGAGATAGTGCAGCTTCTCGCGGCCGTGCCTGACCGTGGTGACGAGGTTGGCCGCCTCCAGAATCGCAAGGTGCTTCGTTACGGCCTGACGCGTCATGTCGAGGCCGTCGCAGAGCTCGTTCAAGGTCTGTCCGTTGTGGGTATGAAGCCTGTCCAACAGCGATCGCCGGGAGCTGTCGGCCAGCGCCTTGAAGACCTCATCCATGGGTTCGATAATAGGCAACCAAAAGGTTGCATGTCAAGTGACAAAAACAGCGGCGGGGACCAGGCCGCTTACTCGTTGCGATTACTTCCTCAGCGCGCGCGCCCGAGCATGAGCCGGTCGCGCAAGGCACGCGTCGAGCCAGCGTTTTAGATCGGGCCACGCCGAGAGATCGAGCTGCACGATCTTGCCCCAGGAGAGAATGCTGGCGACGTTGAGGTCGGCCACCGTAAAGCTGTCGCCCGCGATATGGCTGCGTCCGGCCAGAGCGCCGTTGAGAATTCCGAGCGGTTTCTTCAACAGCAACTTGTTGCGCTCGACCACGGAAATGTCGCGGGCATATTCGGCAAGCAGGACGTGGTGCTCCAGCATATGGAGCAGCAGCATCTCGACCTCGAGCATCGCCCAGAAACTCCATTGCACGGCGTGGCCGAGCACGGCGGCCTCAGTGCAGTGCATCGGCCCCGGATATTTCTGCGCCAGATAGAGGTTGATCGCCATGGATTCCCACAGCACCACTTCGCCATCGACCAGGGTCGGTATCCGCGCATTGGGATTGAGCCTCAAATAGTCGGCGCTGTGCAAATCGTCGGCGCGCAGGCTCTTGTCGACGAGTTGATAGGGCTGTCCGACTTCCTCCAGCATCCACAGGCACCGCATCGCGCGCGATCTTGGATTTCCGTAAAGCTGTAGCATGAGGGCCTCCTGCCGTATCGGGCGCTGTAATCGCGTGTTATGCTCGTTTGCGTAACGCGTCCAACACCTAGATAGCAGGAGAAGGCCCATGCCTGCGAGCGTGATGTATCACGACGGGAACCGGCAACTGCAGGACCGGTTCGACAGCCGCCGCATTTCGGACCGGCTGGAAGAGAAACTGACGCGCAGGGAATTCTCGGCCGACGACAAGGCCTTCATCGAAGCGCTGCCGTATTTCTTCATCGCGACTGCGGACGCCGATGGGCGGCCGGACTGCTCGTTCAAGGGCGGCCCGCCGGGCTTCGTCCGCGTGACCGGGCCCTCGGAGCTCGCCTTTCCCGACTATGACGGCAACGGCATGTTCAAGAGCCTGGGCAATATCGTCGTCAATGCCGATATCGGTCTGCTGTTCATCGCCATGCATGGCAAGCCGCGGCGCCTGCGCGTCAACGGCCACGCCAGCGTCAGCGAGAACGACCCGCTATTGTCGGAGACCGTCGGCGCGCAGCTGATCGTGCGCGTCACCGCGCGCGCGATCTTTCCGAATTGTCCGCGCTATATCCCGGCCATGGAGTCGGCCGAGCCCTCGATCTATATCCCGCGCGCCGGCGAGGCGCCGCCGGAGCCGAAATGGAAGGGTTTTGACGACTTCAAGGATTACGTTCATCCGCGCCAGCCGACGTACAAGGGCTGAACCCGCGGCTTAGCGCTTCCGTCCGAACACGCGCGATTTGGTCTGCGCGGCCTGCCAGTTGAAATATTCGTGGGTGCCGGACCAGCGATGGACCTCGGTCTCGCAGATGCTGCAATTATAGCTGCCGGACCGCTTGTCGCGGTGCTCCTCGCGCGTCGCGGAGTAGTCGATCCCGCAGCCCGGGCAGGCGAATTGTTCAATCGTCCATATGCTCTTGGTCATGCGGCGGCCTTTTCATTGGCTTTGGTCGATCGAATGCGCGAAACCACGGCACGCACTTGCTTGCGATGGTTCGTGTTGATCCGTGCCGGGGAGTGTACCGCGCGCGCATTGATGGATGCTTGCGGCATTTGTCGCGCTTCCGGGAGATCGGATTAAGATGCTGCTAACCGTGCCGGCGTGGAGCCCTGAAGATCGGCTAGCTTGGGAACAACTGCGATGACTGTCGTTGAAAGGTGCGGATGCCGGCTTTCGTGAAGGACCTGATCCGGATAATCCCGGGTGTCGGTCTATGCGTCGCGCTGACGCTCGGGGCCGTGTTGCTTCAGGCGCTCGAGGTCCGCGCCGTGGGCCAGCCTTACCTTGAAGCGCTCGTCCTGGCGATCGTACTCGGCGTCGCGATCCGTACGGCCTGGAATCCCGGCCTGTTTTGGAATGCCGGCATCCAGTTCAGCGCGAAGACCTTGTTGGAGATTGCCGTGGTATTGCTTGGCGCTTCAGTCAGCGCCGGCGCCGTTGCGGCGCTGGGACCTGCATTGCTCTGCGGGATCGCGTGTATCGTGGCGGTCGCGATCGCGACAAGCTACACGATCTGCCGGTCTCTCGGTTTGCCATTACGAATGTCGATCCTGGTGGCATGCGGCAACTCGATCTGCGGGAATTCGGCGATTGCGGCGATCGCTCCCGTGATCGGCGCGGATAGCGACGACGTCGCTTCGTCCATCGCGTTTACGGCCGTGCTTGGCGTCGCCGTCGTACTGGGTTTGCCGCTTCTCGTTCCGATCCTGCAAATGACGCTGACGCAGTACGGTGTATTGGCTGGTTTGACCGTCTACGCCGTCCCGCAAGTCCTGGCTGCCACGCTCCCGATCGGAGAACTCAGCAATCAGGTAGGAACGGTGGTAAAGCTGGTTCGTGTGCTCATGCTTGGACCGGTTGTGCTTGGACTTTCGCTGGTAAGCCGGCGCTTTCCCCCCGAGCCGCAGGCCGGCGCAAGCATGTCTGACACACCTGTGCGGAAGCGGGGGCGGCCGGCAGTCCATGAGCTCGTACCCTGGTTCATTCTGGGTTTTCTATTCGTCGCCGCGGCACGCACCTTCGGCCTCATCCCCCAAAGCATGCTGGCGGCGTTGGCAACGGTTGTCAGCCTCTTGACCACGGTCTCGATGGCAGCATTGGGGCTCGGCGTCGATGTCCGGGTCGTGGCGAGCGCTGGCGTACGTGTGACGACCGCCGTCACGGCTTCACTGGTCGTCCTCGGCATCATAAGCTTCGGCCTTATTCATTTTCTGGCGATTGCCTGAGCCTCGGCCCCGCAAGAAACCTCCCATGCTCGCGATTTTGTTTTCGGGAAGCTTGGTGCAAAGCCCGTCTGCTCGGCTATGATGGATGATCGAACGAGCCGACGAAGATTGGCCAAACCGGGTGGAAACATGGGCGGTCGCTTCAAACTCGCAATTCTCGTTTCTGTTCTCATGTGCGGCGGCGCTGCGGCGCAACAGCAGAAGATCGGCGCGCCGCCGGAAGCCTCCAACATGAAGCTGGTCGGCTATAACGACCTGCAGGCGCGCAGCGCCTATCAGCCGACCATCCATCATCAGGGCGACCGCTGGATCGCCTATATCGGCCATCACGGCGGCACCGACGAGATTCCATCTCCCGTCAATCCGATGACCGGCAAGGCCGAGCCGAACGGCACCTCGATCGTCGACGTCACCGATCCCGCCAATCCCAAATATCTGCGCCACATTCCCGGCGTGCCCGGAACATACGAATCCGGCGGCGCGCAGATGGTGCGCGTCTGCGACGGCAAGACATTGCCGAAGGGCGACAAGAACGCCGTCTACATGCTGCGCACGTTTGGCGGCGCGGCGCATGAGATCTGGAACGTCGCCGATCCCGCAAATCCCGTGCTGGTGACGAAGATCGGCGGCGAGTTGAAAGACACGCACAAGAACTGGTGGGAGTGCGACACCGGCATTGCCTACCTCGTCTCAGGCAGCCCGGACTGGCGCACGCGGCGCATGACACAGGTCTACGATCTCAGTGATCCCGCGCATCCCGTGAAGATCAGGGACTTCGGTTTGCCCGGCCAGGAGCCGGGCTCGACCGGCGCGGTGCCGACCGAGCTGCACGGGCCGATCTCGCTGGGGCCGCAGGGCAACCGCGTCTATTTCGGCTACGGCACCAACAAGGGCGGATTCATCCAGATCGTCGATCGCGAGAAGCTCTTGAACGGCCCGAAGGAGCCGACCGCGGACAACCTTCGCCTGCCCGAGATTTCGCGGATGGCGATGTCGGCGATGAACGGCGCGCATACGGTGTTTCCGATGAAGGGCATGCCGATCGCCGAGTTCGCGCATGACAAGGACGGACAGAGTCGCGACATCGTGATGATCGTCGACGAGGCGATCCTGAACGAGTGCAACGAGCCGCGGCAGATGGTGTGGTTCGCCGACGTCACCACCGAGGCACGGCCGATGATGATTTCGAGCTGGACCGTGCCGGAGGCGAGCGGCAATTTCTGCCAACGCGGCGGCCGGTTCGGCGCGCATTCGTCCAACGAAAGCATGGCGAGCGTCTACTACAAGAAGATGGCGTTCATCGCCTTCTTCAATGCCGGCGTGCGCGCGCTCGACATCCGCGATCCCTATCATCCCAAAGAAGTCGGCTATTTCATTCCGGCGATCACCGACAAGACCGACAAGCGCTGCGTCACCGTTGACGGCAAGGACCGCTGCAAGGTCGCGATCCAGACCAACAATCTGGAGACCGACGATCGCGGCTATGTCTATATCGTCGACCGCGCCAACACCGGGATGCACATTCTGGAATTGACCGGCGAGGCCCGCGCCGCGGCTGGATTGAAATAGGAGATGCGGCATGTCCCATCGGGGCATCCTGATGCCGGTGCGTTTGACCGATCTGGTGGCAGCCCCGCCCTCGCGCGCGACCAATCTCAAGGTTGCGCTTGCCGCGCTTGTCCTCGTGGCCACCGCATTCTCGTCGGTTGCGATGGTGCATTTCGCCGCGCCAGGGAGCGGCGGCGAGGCCGTGCTGTGGCGCGAGATATCGTGGCCATTTCCGCGCGACGGCTGGCCCGCGGGCCGCGCCTTCCGTTGCGACGCTTGCGGCGGCGGACTCGGCGGCGTTGAGCTCTATGTGCGGCCGAAGATCGGCTTCTGCAATTGCACCACCGGCGTCGCCGATGACGACGAGGTCGACCGCGTCGCCGATCTCGATCTGATCAACCCGCAATTCGCGCCGCGTGAGGCGGGTAGCGCAGTGCGTGTTGCGGGACTTGCGGGCCGCTCGCGCGTCTACGATCTGGCGATGGCCGATGGCACGCGCCACGCCGCCGTCGGTATCGCGCTGTCGCAGCGCTGCGATCTCTTGGTGGCGGTGGCGCAGGGCAACGCACCGGCGGTCGAGCTGCAGCGCGTCGCGTTCGACTATCTCGGCTCACGCGAGCTGCGCCGCTGGACGACGGCGGCGCTGGGTGCGCGAAATTGAGATGCTGTCTTCACCTCTCCCCGCGTGCGGGGAGAGGTCGGATCGCGCAGCGATCCGGGTGAGGGGGACTCTCCGCAAGTCATCGTGTGGCCGCCCCTCACCCCAACCCTCTCCCCGTAAGAACGGGGAGAGGGAGCACACTTCCGCCCGGGCTAGCATCGTGCATAATGTACGCGGTTCACTCCCGCCACCGAGTCCCCATGTCCCTGCAAGTCTATCTCGCCTTTGTCGCCGCCTGCATTGCGCTGGCGCTGCTGCCCGGTCCGATCGTCACGCTGTTGATCGCCAACGGGCTGCGCCACGGCACCCGCGCGGCGCTGACCAATATCCTCGGCGTGCAGGTGGCGCTGCTGATCGTGATCGGCATTCTCGCGGTCGGCCTGACCTCGCTGATGGCCACCATGGGCTACTGGTTCGACTGGGTGCGCTTCGCGGGGGCCGCCTATCTTGTCTGGCTCGGCATCAAGCTGATCCGTTCGCCCGTCGAGGGCATCGATGCGGGGGCGCCGCCGCCTCCGCCGCGCGGCGGTTTCTTCCTGCAGGGATTCGTGGTGGCGCTCTCCAACCCGAAGCTGCTGGTGTTCTTCGGTGCGTTCATTCCGCAATTCGTGGACATGAAGCAGGATCACCTCTCGCAGGTGCTGATCCTCGGCATCACCTTCATGGTGCTCGCCGGCTTGACGGACGCCATCTACGCACTGTTGGCGGGGCGGATCCGCAGCATCTTTTCCGTGCAACGCACGCGACTGGTGTCACGCGTCTCGGGCGGCTTCATGATCGGCGGCGGCATCTGGCTCGCGCTGACGCGGGCGCGTTAGCGCACGCTGCCAGTTCTCCCTCCCCCCTTGCGGGGGAGGGTCGGGGAGGGGGGTCCACAAACACCGTGCTCGCGATACCCCCACCCCAACCCCTCCCCGCAAGGGGGAGGGGAGCTCATCTCGCAAGCGGCGCGGCCACGCTAAGCCCTCACTTCCCCCATCAACTTCGCCTCGATCCCGCGAAAAATCCGCGCCAGCAACTCGGCAAATCGTTGCTGGCCGCTCACTTCAGTGATCAGGTCCTGCCTGATCTCGATGCCGGTATTGACGAGGCCGCGCGCCTCGCCATGCACGGGGATGGTGTAGTCGGTGGCGTCGTTGACCGCATAGGGCTCGTTGTCGCCGACGACCAGATCGTCTTCGGCGCGGAACGCCTGCAACAGCAGTGGCGGCAAAATGGTGTCGCGCTGATACAGCGCGGCGATATGCCAGGGCCGCGCCACGCCGGCATAGACAGGTGTGAAACTGTGCAGCGACACCAGCACGGTCGGGCGCTTCGCCCGCGCGCGCTGGTGAATCACCTGGTCGATGCGGACATGATAGGGATCGAAAATCTCGTGCTGCCGCTTGTCTCGATCCTCCTGCGACAGTCCTTCGTTGCCGGGAATGGCGGTCTTCTCGCTGAAGGCGGGGATCGAGGAGGCCGCGCCGATCGGGCGGTTGCAGTCGATCACCAGCCGTGAGTAGCGCTGCGCGATCAGATGTGCGTCGAGATGATCCGACAACGCTTCGGCGACGCCGGCAATGCCGATGTCCCAGCCGATGTGGCGCTGAAGCTCGCTCTCGCTCACACCGAGATCACCGAGCTTTTTCGGCAAGCGTCTGCCGTAATGATCCGACGTCAGCAGGAACGGCGAACGGCCGGCCGCATTCCTCTCGAGCACCGGAGGAACATCTTCTCCGCTCAGGAGTAAGGATGTTTCAAGAGGGGCGGCAGAATCCATATTTCATTGCCTATTCGCCGGGCAAGGCGATCTGGAATTGAGCAGCCATCTCTATAGATTATTCCCTGCCAAATCACGATGATTGCCTGACGATGCCGCTGCTTCGCGTTCACCACAAGACCGAATATCGCTATGCCTCGCCCGTCGCGTTCGGCGAACACCGCATCATGGTGCGCCCGCGCGACAGCCATGATTTGCGGCTGTTCTTTGCCGAGCTCGAGATCGCGCCGAAGCCGGTCGGCTTGCGCTGGATCCATGACGTGTTCGGCAACAGCGTCGCGATCGCCACCTTCGGCGAACGCGCCGATACGCTGACCTTCGATTCCCACATCATCGTCGATCACAAGCCGGCCGCCGCCTTCACGCTGACGCCTGACGATCCCGGCTATTTCTACCCGTTCCTCTACGATGGCGACGAGTATCTCGACCTGCTGCAATACGTCACGCCGCACTATGCCGATCCGGACGGCGAGCTCGACGCCTGGGCGCGCGACTTCCTCGAGGCGCAACCGCCGACGCCGACCTTCAAGATTTTGAGCCGCATGACGCATGGCATCCGCGAGCAGCTCGCCTATCGGACGCGCTACGAGGAAGGCACGCAGCATCCGCTCGATACGCTGCAGGCGAAGTCCGGCACCTGCCGCGACTATGCGCTGTTGATGATCGAGGCGCTGCGCCGGCTCGGCATCGCCGCGCGCTTCGTCTCCGGTTATCTCTTTGACGGCGACAACGCGCATGCCGGCGGCGGCGCGACGCACGCCTGGGTGCAGGTCTATATTCCCGACGCCGGCTGGATCGAGTTCGATCCGACCAATGGCATCGAAGGCACGCGCGACCTGATCCGCGTCGCGGTCGCGCGCGATCCCAGTCAGGCGATCCCGCTGCATGGCACTTATACCGGCGCGGCAGGCGCGTATATCGGGATGGAGGTGAACGTTACGGTCACCTCCGTCGACCAAACCACAGAATTGGAGGCGGGGGCTTAGGCGATGGAGATCAAGGTCGGCTTCGAGATCACCTACACGGCCGCGCAGGCGACGCCGATGGTGATCATGCTCTCGATCCATCCCTCGCGCTATTCCGACATCATCGGCACCGAGAGCATCACCACCGTGCCTGACGTGCCGATCGGCTTCTATCGCGACAGTTTTGGCAATGTCTGCGGCCGCCTCGTCGCGCCCGCCGGCGGCGTCACCTTGAAAGGCAGCGCGCTGGTGCGCGACTCCGGTTTGCCCGATGTGGTGGTGCCGACCGCACAGCAGATACCGATCGATCAGCTGCCGGACGAACTGCTGCTCTATCTCATGCCGAGCCGCTATTGCGAGACCGACAAGCTCACCGACATCGCCTGGTCGCTGTTCGCCAACACACCGCCAGGGTGGGCCCGCGTTCAGGCCATCGTCGCCTTCGTGCACCAGCATGTCACCTTCGGCTACCAGCACGCGCATGCGATGAAGACGGCGTGGAACGTTTATGAGCAGAAGAACGGCGTCTGCCGCGACTTCGCGCATCTGGCGCTGACTTTCTGCCGCTGCATGGGCATCCCCGCGCGCTACTGCACCGGCTACATGGGCGACATCGGCATTCCGCCGGAGCCCGAGCCGATGGATTTCTCCGGCTGGTTCCAGGTCTATCTGTCCGGCCAGTGGTACACGTTCGACGCGCGCCACAACGTTCCGCGCATCGGCCGCATCCTGATGGGCACCGGCCGCGATGCCGCCGACGTCGCGCTGACCACGAGTTTCGGGCGCATGACGCTGGCGAAATTCGTCGTGGTCAGCGACGAGGTGACGGCTTCATGACCTCCGACCTCTTCGTCTATGGCACCCTGATGCGCGGCTATGTGCATCCGATGGCGCGGCTGCTCTCGGCCAACGCCGACTTCCTCGGCGAGGCGACCTGCCGCGGCCGGCTCTACATGGTGAAGCATTATCCGGGGCTGGTGCTGTCCGACGATATCAGCGAGATCGTTCACGGCGAACTCTATCGCCTGCGCGAGGTGGACGCGATGCTGCGCGAGTTCGACATGTACGAGGCTTGCGGCGAGGGCTTTCCGGAGCCGACGCAATATCTGCGGAAGATGCTGCCGGTGACGCTGGCGGACGGAAGCGCGCGCGAGGCGTGGACATACATCTACAACTGGCCGGTCGAGAAGCTCGTCCGTATCGAGTCGGGAAGGTTCTTGCAGAAATAGGGCGCTGGCGCGGCATTGGCGCTCTGCTCCCTCCCCCGCGTGCGGGGGAGGGCTGGGGTGGGGGCGTTACCACCTCGATGGCTGCGCTTGAGAATGACACAGCACCGACACGCGCTTTGTTGTCATCACGACGCGCTTTTCTTCGCAAACGGTGCCCCCACCCTAACCCTCCCCGCAAGCGGGGGAGGGAACGCACCGTGCCTGTGAATAGCCCGGACAACGCTGATTATCTTCGTATTTTCGCGAGCCGCCCCTATATCCCTATCCGGTTGACACCCAACAAGACAGACGGTCGCAACTCAGCGAACAATACCCCATGCGCTTCACCCCCCAATTCCTCGATGAGCTGCGCGCCCGGCTTCCGGTCTCGGAAGTCGTGGGTCAGCGCGTCAAGCTGAAGAGGGCCGGGCGCGAATTCAAGGGGCTGTCGCCGTTCCAGCAGGAGAAGACGCCGTCGTTCACGGTCAACGACCAGAAGGGTTTCTACCACGACTTCTCGACCGGAAAGCACGGCAACATCTTCGACTTCATCATGGAGACCGAGGGCGTTCCGTTCCCGGAAGCCGTGGAGCGCTGCGCGGCGATGGCAGGCCTTGCGCTGCCGGCGGTAACGCCCGACGCCGCGCGACATGAGCAGCGCCGCAAGACGCTGCACGACATCATGGAACTCGCCGCGAAATATTTCCAGGACACGCTTGCCTCCCGGCTCGGCGCCAAGGCACGCGGCTATCTCGGCGACCGCTCGCTATCGCCCGCCACCCAACTGCAGTTCGGCCTCGGCTATGCGACAGGCGAGCGCTTCGCGCTGAAGGAGCATCTCGGCAAGCAGGGCGTCTCGACCGAGGACATGGTCGAAGCGGGCCTATTGATCGGCGGCGAGGACATTCCTGTGCCCTACGATCGCTTCCGCGATCGCGTGATGTTTCCGATCGCGGATTTGCGCGGGCGCATCATCGCCTTCGGCGGCCGCGCGCTGGAAAAGGACGCGCAGGCGAAGTACCTGAACTCGCCGGAAACGCCGCTGTTTCACAAGGGCGACAATCTCTACAATTTCGCACCGGCGCGAAAGGCCGCGCATGACGGCGCGCAGATCGTCGTCGTCGAGGGCTATGTCGACGTCATCGCCATGGTCACATCAGGGTTCACCGGCGCGGTAGCGCCGCTCGGTACCGCGCTGACCGAGAACCAGCTCGGCCTGATCTGGAAGATGACCGACGAGCCAATTCTATGTTTTGACGGCGACCGCGCCGGGCAAAAAGCCGCGTATCGCGCCGCCGATCTCGCGCTGCCGCTGCTCAAGCCCGGCAAGAGCCTGCGCTTCGCGCTGCTGCCCGAAGGGCAGGACCCCGACGATCTCGCACGCTCGGGCGGCCGTGGCGCGATCGAGGAAGTGATCGCGGCCGCGCGGGGACTCGCCGACATGATCTGGTCGCGCGAGATCGAGGGCGGCAACTTTGCCACGCCCGAGCGCCGCGCGGCGCTGGAGGCGCGCATCGGCGAGCTCGCCAATTCCGTGCGCGACGAAGTGGTGCGCCGCTATTACAGAGAGGACCTGATCCAGCGCCTGCAGCGCAGCTTCGCGCCGGAGCCGGTGCGCTTTCCTCCACGCGGCAATTTCCGCGAATCGCAGCGCTTCCAGCCGCGCGCGCCCGGCCAATTCCAGAAACGCGGCTTCGCGCCTCAACCGGTCGGCCTCGGCCGCGGTGCCTATCAGGCGACGAGCCCCCAGCTCGCCAACAGCCCGATCATGCGCGGCCAGCGCTCGACCTTCTCGCGCCGCGAGGCGCTGATCCTGCAATGCCTGATCAATCACCCCTGGCTGCTGCACGAGCATCTGGAGGAAGCCGCCGCCCTCGAATTCGCCCATCCCGAGGCCCACAAGCTGCGCGCCGGCATCATCGCGGCCTTCGCCCACGACCATCACCAACCCCACGATGCGGAACAACAGGCCGAGAAAATGCGCGCCGATCTCGAATCGGCCGGATTTTCGCAAATCCTTCAAAGGGTTGACCGCGCCATCACCACCGGCGCGGTGTGGGGCGCAAGGTCAGGCGCCGCGCGCGACGACGTTTTGTCGACCTGGCACCAACTCGTTGTCTTGCATCAGAAAACCCACGCCTTACTTAGGGAAAAGAAGGACGCCGAGGTCGCCCTGGGGGATGAACCCAGCGACGCTCATATGGCCTGGCTCAAGGACGTCAGCCTTCGCCTGGAGTCGCTGGAAGGGACCGAGGCCCAAATCGAGGGTTTTGGCGAGCTTTCCGGGCGAATCCAGAAAAGTGTGTGATTGAATATCCGGATCACCCCGGTGTTGTTCAAAAATTAAATGCGGATGGCGGCGGCCGGACGCGCAAAAGGACTCGCCAAACCCATGGTTTGGCTGCAAAAACAGGGTTAAGCGAAGCTTAAGGCCGCGCCGCTAAGAGGCGCTCGACATCGATACATAGGGTAGGGGGTGGCGACAGATTGCGCCGCCCTTTTGCGCGTCGGAGAGATGCGCACCGAGCAATTGCAGTCGCGACGTCGTGCGACGCTTCAAGTGACACGCGTTTTGGAGATGCACTGAATGGCCACC
>CAWCGA010000042.1:0-94564 GCA_963794775.1 uncultured Alphaproteobacteria bacterium
ATCGAGCGGATCGTCGAGACGATCCTCGCGGCGGGCGGCTGCGACCGCGCGCACGAGGCTCTGGAGGATGCCGTCCGGGCATCATGACGGCCGACCGGCCTGATCGTGACCGCCTGATGGATCTCTCCCACCCCGAACGGACGTGCCTCCGACCACCCTCGCCGACCTGCTCGGCCGCGACACAGGTCATGGACACCGGCATCCGCCCGCTGTGGACAGCGCGTCCCGCGCCTGGCCGGCCCGGCGTTCACCGTCCGCTGCCCGCCTGGCGACAACCTGATGCTGCACGCGGCGATCTACCGCGCCGCCCCGGGCTCGGTCATCGTCGTGGAGTCGGCGACCTCGACTACGCGCTGGCCGGCGGCAACGTGTGCGCGGTCGCGCAGCGGCAACGGCATCGCCGGGTTCGTGGTCGACGGCGTGATCCGCGATCTCGCCGAGGTCCGCGAGCTGGGCTTCCCGGTGTTCGCCCGCGGCGTCATCCCGATTCCCGGCGCCAAGACGCTCGTCGAGCCGCTCGGCGTGCCGGTGCGCTGCGGCGGCGTGACGTGCAAGCCGGGGACATCGTGGTCGCCGACGAGGAGGGCATCGTGGTCGTCCCGGGCGCGCGCGAGCTGCGGTGCTGCGCGAGGCGCGCAGCCAAGCTGGCGGAAGAGGCGCGAGACGCTCGACGAGTGGGAGCTGGCGCACCGGATGCGGATCGACAGGATCCTGCGCGAACGCGGCCTCGACGAGTGAGACGTCACCCGGTCAGGGGATGCAAGGCGGGCGGCGGGTGCGCCATGCTCAGCAGGTGATTGTCAACGCCGCCGGTCCTCGACCGCGAGCACCGTCGCCGTGCACGGCATCGCAGCGGCGAGCGGGCGGCTCGACGAGGATGCGTCGTCGATCGCGTCGAACGGGCCAGACGTCCGCTCGATGGTCGATCTCGACGTGCAGACCGACACGGTGGCTGCACTCGCCCAGGTGATCCGCACCGGTGACGAGATGACGGGTTCGGTCATCGACCTGCTCGCCTGACCCACCCCCCGCGGGCCGGCTCCGTTCACCCCAGCAGGTGGTACACCTCGGTCCAGATCTCGGCGGGGTTACGGTGGCACGCACTCCCTCCATGATCGTCGGCGTCGTTGTGGCTGTCGTCGTCGCGCTATCCGTCTTCTATCTGTTGCGGCCTGAACCGTTGCTGGTCCAGGGCGAGGCCGATGCAACGCGGCTGGACATCGCCGCGCGGGTCGATGGACGGGTCAAGGAAATACCCGTCGAGCGCGGCCAGAACGTCCCAGCAAACGCTGTGCTTGTCAGGATCGATAATCCGGAGACCGTCGCCAAGCTCGAGCAAATGAAGGCGGCGATGGCCGTTGCCGAGGCACAGCTTGCCAACATACTCGTCGGAACACGGGTGGAAACCATCGCCGCGCGGAAGGCGGAGCTGGAGCGCGCGCAAGCGGCTCTGGTGCTGGCGCAAAAGACCTTTGACCGGACCCGCACTTTGACCGAGCAGGGCAATTCGCCGCAAGCCCGCCTCGACCAAATGACCGATTCGCTGCACGAAAACGAACGGGCCGTCGATCAGGCCAATTCAGCCTACGAACAGGCCGTCAACGGCTACACAAAGGAAGAACGGGCGATCGCCAAGGCCAATGTCGAAAAGGCCAATGCCGACATCCAGAGCGTCCAGTCAATCATCGATCAGCTGGTTGTCTATGCTCCCGTCGCCTCGCAGATCTATCAACGCAACGTGGAGCCTGGCGAATATGTGTCTCCAGGCGTACCCCTCATAACCTTGATCGATCTGGCCGACGTCTGGATCCATTTCGATCTTCGCGAAGATCTGCTGAAGAGCTGAAGGTCGGCGATCGATTTAACGTTCGCATTCCGGCTCTCGATGACCGCAGCATCACGGTCGAGGTCAAGCTCATTGCGACCAAGGGCGAATATGCGAGCTGGCGTGCCACGCGCGCTACGGGCGACTTCGATTTGCGGACATTTTCGATCCGCGCTTACCCTGTCCAGCCGGTGCCGGACCTCCGGCCGGGGATGAGCGCCTATCTCGACTGGCGGTCCAGGCAATGAGGCCGGCCACAAAGCCCGGATTTCTGCTGGTCGCACGGCGCGAATGCCAATGGTTGTTTCACGACCGGGTGGCGCTGCTTTTGATCTTCGGCGTGCCGCTGTTTGCGTTCGTGGTTCTGACGACCGTCTTCAGCCATCCGGTCATCCGGGGGCTTGGGGTGACCGTTGTCGACGAGGACCGGTCGGACACCTCGCGTGCCCTGGTGGAATACGTTGCAGCGTCTCCAAGCCTGCATATCGTCGACCGCTCCGGCACCCTGTCGACGGCCGCACAGGATATCCGGTCCGGCAAGGCGATCTCGGCAATCTATATTCCGCCGGATTTCGAGCGCGACCTGAAGGCCGAGCGCCGCCCGCAGGTCGTAGGCTTCTATAACCAGCAGTTCCTGACCGCGGCCGGCATTGCGTCCTCAGGCCTGAGCGACACGCTTTCCGCCGCGGCGGCCGCGGCGGCTCCCGCCAATCGCGCCGCTCCCGCGCCGGCCTCGATCGGAACGCTGACCGGGGAGACCATCGCGCTTGTCAATCCGCAGAAAAACTATGCGCAGTTCCTGCTGCGCGCGTTGCTGCCGATGATCATTCACGTGGTGATCACCCTGGCCGCCGGCTATTCCGTCGGGTCCGAATTCCGCCGTCGCGACGCGCGGGCCTGGCTCGAAAGCGCCGGAGGCGATCCGGTCGTCGCGCTGGTCGGCAAGCTCGCGCCGCTGTTCGGCATCTTCTTCCTGATCATGCTGGCCGAAGCGCTCTTCCTGGAGGGCGTGATGAAAATCCCCTTCAGGGGAGACCTGCCATTGATGATGGCTGCCGGCTCCCTCCTGATTGTTGCCCATCTGTCGCTGGGAGCCTTGCTGCAGCTTCTGGCCGGCGATCTGGCGTCGGGGCTGGGGCTTGCGGGTCTCTTTGTCTCTCCTGCATTCGGCTATGCCGGCGTCGGCTTTCCCACGGTCGGCATGAATGCGTTTGCGCAAGTCTGGAGCGCGATCCTGCCGCTGCGCTGGTACATGGCCGTATTGCTGGGGCAAGCGGCGCGGGGATTGCCGGTTTCGGAATCCGCCGTTCCCTTCGCCGCGCTCGCGGGCCTGACCGTGCTCTTTGCCGGCCTCGCATTGCTGCGCATGGCAAGCCTGAAGCGCAAAGGCTGGTTTGAGACGGCGCCACCTCCCGAACAAGCGGAGATCGGCAAGGCATCGCGAGGCATCGGCGGCGCCTTCAAGGCGGAGTGGCGGCGCGTGCTCGGAACAAAGAGCGCCTTCAGCTTGCTGATCCTGGCTCCCCTGATTTACGGCATTTATTATCCGCAACCTTACCTGAACCAGATCCTTCGCAAGCTTCCCATCGCGGTCGTCGATAACGATCTGAGCGATATTAGCCGCCAGATCGTCGAGACGCTGGATGCGAGTGGAGCATTGAGCGTTGCGGTTCGCGCCCGCACACTTGCCGAGGCGCGCACCGCAATCGATCGTGGAAAGGCTTTTGCCGCCGTCGAAATCCCGCCGGCACCGAGCGCGACGTGCTCAAGGGCATCACCGCTCACATCCCGATCTACGCGGATGCCACCTACCTGTTCATATTCAGGTCGACCGCAAGCGGCGTCGTCACCGCCGTCGGGTCATTGACGTCCGATCTCGTTTCGCGAGGCGCACGCTCCGATGGGAGCCTCGTCAAGGCGAAATTGGCGAGCTTGAGCCCGGCCGACGTTCTGCTGCAGCCGATCTTCAACCCGGTGGGCGGCTATGCGAGCTACGTCGTTCCGGCGGCGTTTGTGCTGATCCTGCAGCAAACACTGCTGATCGGGGCGGCGATGTTGACCGGTAGCGCGCTGGCAAAGGCCGGCGGAGCGTTTGCCAGCGTGTTGGGCCGCGGCATCGCCCATCTGACCATCTACCTTCCGGCGCTCGCGCTTTATCTCATCGTGCTGCCGCGTATCTACGGCTTTTCGACGCTCGGCCATCTTCCGCAACTCTTCGCGCTCGCAACCGTCTTTTTGCTGGCGACGAGCTTCATGGGACAGGCGATCGGAGCCTGGTTCACGCGGCCGGAAAACGCGACCATTCTCCTGCTTGCGACCAGCCTGCCTCAGTTCTTCACCGCCGGCTTCGCATGGCCGCGCGAGGCAATCCCCGAAGCGGCCACCGCGCTGGGCCGGTTGTTCCCCGCCGACTCCGCGATCGATGGCCTCGTGCGCATCAACCAGCTCGGTGCCGGCATCTGGGAGGTCGCGCATGACTGGCTCGGACTGTGGTGCCTGACGCTGGCCTATTTCGCACTCGCCGTGATCTCGGCGTTCGCCGTCAAGAGAGGACAGGAAAATGCGCGTGGCTAAGCGTGCCGCCATCGCTGCGATCGCGCTCGTGCTTGTCGCCGGCGTTTTGATCTATTCCGCGCGCCGTTCCGGATCGGCGCCCGCAATCGTTGGCGTCGTGCGGGCGACCGAAGTCAGGGTCGAGCCGGAGGTGAATGGCCAACTCGTGTCGATTGAGGTCGAGAAGGGCGCCCATGTGCACGCGGGCGATATCCTGGCGAGGCTTTCCGCGGTGGAATTGACGGCACAGGCGGACCAGGCGCGCGCCGCCCTCGCATCGGCAACCGCAAACCGCAACAACGTCTATGCCGGCGTTCGTCGCGAGCAGGTCGACTCGCTGAAAGCTGGAATCGCCAAGGCAAACGCCCGCCTCGAATATGTGCAGGCCCAGCTGACAAGGACCAGCACGCTGGCACGCCAGAGCTTCGAGTCGCAGCAGGCGCTTGACCAGGCCGAAAACGATGCTGCAAGCGCGCGCGCCGATGTTGCGGAGGCGCAGGCGAATTATGATGCGGCCGTGGCGGGCCCGACCCGGGAGGAACGCGCGATCGCCGACGCGCAGGTGCAGGCCGCGGCCGCCGCAGTCGCCGTGCTCGAGCGCCGTCTTGAAAAGATGATCTTGCGTGCTCCAGCCGACGGTGTGGTCAGCGTCGTCGTCGCAGAGGTAGGCGAGAATGTTCGTGCAGGCCAACCGATCCTGATGGTCGAAGCGGCAGGCAAGCAATGGCTTTCGTTCAATGTACGCGAGGACTATCTCGATGGTCTCGCGGTTGGAAAAGCCGTGAGACGTGATGCGGAACGGCGCCGGTGGCGCGATCAAAGGCGTCGTCACCGAATTGCGGCCGCTCGGAACGTTCGCTACCTGGCAGGCCGAGCGGGTTATCGGGGATCACGACCGCAACACGCTGCGCTTGCGCCTCGATCCGCTGGCACAGCCGGCAGGCCTTGAACCCGGCATGACTGTTTGGGTTGAGCATTAACAACGCGCCGTCGCACAGGCCTTCGCGGAGTGCTTTGGGCGGGCGGTGTCTCTCTGGCCTGACGATTCTCACGATTGCGCAAATGGGCGTCCACCTGGTGTTTTTCCTGCACGTCACCACGGGCCCTGACAACACCAACAACGTGATAGCGCCGCATTCGGCGTGCTGATCGTCATGCTTGTCGTCGTCGGATCGCTTTTTGATCATGGCGGATTTGAACGACAGCATGATGTCCAGGCCAGAGCTGATGAATCTGCATATGTAGCGTTGAAAGATCGAGGCGAAACCGCCGACTGGGACCGGAGAATATCTTTATCCCGCAGCGTCCCGCATCATGACCTTGAGCATTTCAGCGAGCACGCTCGCGATGGCGCTGCTGCCGCGCTCGTGGCCGATCAACATCAGCGCCTGCGCATCATGGGCAGCTCGCGGACCGTCACATAGACGAGCCGTCCCGCGCGCCGCTCGAATTCGATATCGAACGGCGTCAGAAACGTGATGCCGTTGTTCAGCATCGCGGCGTGGCGCATGATCTCGATGGCGTTGGTCTCGATGACCGGTTGCAGATCGATCGCCGCGCGGGTGAAGGCGGCATTGAGATAGGGCCGGATCGCGCTGCTGCTGTCGGCGATCACAAGCGGATAGTCGATGCAATCGCAAAGGCGGATGCTGGTGCGCTTGGCGAGCGGATGGTTCGGCGCCATCACCGCCCCGAGCCGGCCGACCGCGCGGGCCAGCACCTTCAGATTGCCGTCCTTGGTGAAGTCGAAGCCGATGCCGAGATCGGCCTCGCCATTGGCGACGGCGGACTGGATTTCTTCACCGGTGTTGAACAGCGTCAGGCTGAGTTTGACCCGCGGATTGGCAACGCGAAACTCCTTCACCGTGCCCGGGACCAGGTTCGAAGCCAGCCCGCTCATCATCGCGACCGTAATCTCTCCGCGTCTTAAACCCTTCAGCTCCTCGATCTTGCCCTGCGCGCGCGTCAATTCCTTCAGCGTTTGGCGGATGTGGCCGATCAGGACTTCGCCGGCCGCGGTCAGGATCAGCTTTTTCGGAAGCCGTTGAAAGATCGGCGTCCCCAGTTGCGTTTCCAGCGCCAGAATCTGCCGGCTGATCGCGGACGCTGCAACGTTGAGATGATTGGCCGCCTTGCGGATCGAGCCGGTGCGGGCAACTTCATCGATATAATTCAATAGCCGGCCGTGCAGCATGGTCGTCCCGGTTTTCGCTCCCAGGCTCGCCCGTCAGGATGACTTCACGTTGCCTAAAAGGCAACAGATCTGCCGAATTAAAGCGCTTTCAAGCGATGAGGGAGGCGTGCAACATCGTCTCCCATCAGGACAGTTCGCGGGGAAAACCCGCTGAAAGATTTCGGTTTACGGATGGCTCTCAAATCTCGCTGGTGGTGGGATTTAACGACCCGGACTTTGCCGCGCTCGATACTGAGCGGACGGTCGCGATGCTTCCCGTCGGGGCCGTCGAACAGCACGGGCCGCATCTGCCGGTGGGGGTCGATGCCGCGATCAATGCCGGCATCGTCGCCCGCGCGGTCGAACTGATGCCGCAAGACTGTCCGGCGCTCGTGCTGCCGATGACGGCGGTCGGCAAGTCCGACGAACATCTCTCTTTTCCGGGCACGCTCACGCTGTCGCACGAGACGCTGGGCCGGGTCTGGTACGAGCTTGGTGCGAGCGTGCATCGCGCAGGCCTGCGCAAGATCCTGTTCTTCAACTCGCATGGCGGCCAGCCGCAAGGTGGCGGAAATCGTCTGCCGCGAGCTGCGGGTCAAGCTTGGCATGTTCGCCGCGAGCGCGATGTGGCCGCAACTGATCGATATGAGCGATCTGTTCGACGCGCGCCGAGATCAAGCACGGCATCCATGGCGGCCAGATCGAGACCAGCATGATGCTGCATCTGCATCCTGAACTCGTCGACATGGCGCGTGCCGAGAATTTCACGCCCGTTACGGTTGAAGATCGAGCGCGAGGCCGAATTGCTGCGCCGGGGTGCGGTCATTTCGGCTGGCAGGCGCAGGATCTGCATCCCTCGGGCGCCTGCGGCAATGCCGCCAAGGCGACGGCAGAACTCGGCAAGGAACTGGTCGAGCGCGCCGCCAGCGGACTGGTGAAGCTCGTCGAGGAGATCAGCAACTATCCATTGTCGCGGTTGCGACGCGCACCGCGTTCGACGGAGCGTGAGCAGATCAGTTCGAAGGAACAGGCGCATGGCATTCAGTGTCGCTGACGCTCGAGCAAGGCCAAGGCGTTCCG
The DNA here is from genome assembly GCA_963794775.1 of uncultured Alphaproteobacteria bacterium. Classification (GTDB taxonomy): domain Bacteria; phylum Pseudomonadota; class Alphaproteobacteria; order Rhizobiales; family Xanthobacteraceae; genus Bradyrhizobium. The sequence continues at coordinate 7,632 of CAWCGA010000042.1, forward strand.
GATTTCGCCAAAGGACACCAATTATTTCGTGATGCTGTTCGATCAGGCGACGGATGCGATCAACAATATCTTCGTGGTCGAGATTTTCCGGCCCGGCGGCGCCACGCCGCCGAACGAGCATGCGGCTGCGCACGAGTTCTTTCACGTGCTGCATGGCGAAGGCATCGCGCGCTGCGACGGCAAGACGGTGCCGATCCGCAAGGGCGACTCGCTGCTGCTGCATCCGGGGTCGGAGCATGTGATCGAGAACACCGGCGCAGGCAAGCTCTACACCTGACGGTGATGACGCCGAACGAGGGCTTTCGGAATTGATCCGGGCGGCGATCCCGTCGAACTCGATGCGGAGGACATCCGCATCCTCGGGGGACTGTAGGCTGATGGATGCCCGGCCAGATCCGAGCCAGGACGATGAACGCTTGCGGCCGCTCGGCTCCGAGCGCCGCAATCGCTGGATGGTCTCGGGACGACGCGCCGATCTGGTGCGGCGGCCGGTCGAGCCGCGGCCGCTCACGGTGCCGACGGCAAACAAGCAAGTCTACCTTCGATCTGTCGCACACCGCCATCATCATCGTCGATATGCAGAACGATTTCTGCCATCCGGAGGGCTGGCTGGCGCATATCGGCGTCGATGTGACGCCGGCGCGAAAGCCGATCGCGCCGCTTGCAGCGCTTGCTGCCGGCGCTGCGCGGCCATGACGTGCCGGTCATCTGGCTCAACTGGGGCAACCGGCCGGACCGGCTCAATCTCAGCCCGGCGCTGTTGCATGTCTATAAGCCGAGCGGCGCCGGCGTCGGCCTCGGCGACGCGCTGCCGGGTTCGGGCGCCAAGGTGCTCGAACGCGGCAGCTGGTCGGCGGCGATCGTCGATGAACTGGCGCTCGATCCGTCGGACATCCATGTCGCCAAGTACCGGATGTCGGGTTTCCAGGATACCGAACTCGACAGCATCCTGCGCAACCTCGCGGTGACCACTTTGCTGTTCGCCGGCGTCAACGCCGATCAGTGCGTGCTGTGCACGCTGCAGGATGCGAATTTTCGCGGCTATGACTGTCTGCTGCTGGAGGACTGCGCCGCCACGACCTCGCCGGATTACTGCATGGCCGCGACCCTCTATAATGTCCAGCAGTGCTTTGGCTTCGTCGTCGGATCGGACGCGATTGTTCCAGCGCTCGCGCCAAGCGGAGATGCCACGTGAGTGATGTCCAATTCAATACGCTGGACAGGCTGATCGCCGATCTCGGCGACATTCCCGTCGTCACCGAATCCAAGGTCGTGCGCCGGCGCTCGCGCGATTTCTTCTGGTACAGTCCGATCCTGAACGAGCAGCTCGACGGCAAATCGGCCGATCTGATCGTCGCGCCACGCAACGAGGCCGATGTCATCCGCACCGCGGCCGCCTGCGCGCGCCATCGCGTGCCGATCACGGTGCGGGCAGGGGGCACCGGCAATTACGGTCAGGCCGTGCCGCTGAAGGGCGGCGTGCTGCTCGATATCTCGGCTTTGACCGATATCGAATGGATCAAGCCCGGCATGCTTCGCGTCGGCGCGGGCGCCAAGATGAACGCGATCGACGCCGAGACGCAAGCATCCGGCTTTGAGCTGCGGATGCATCCCTCCACCAAGCGCACCGCCACCATCGGCGGCTTCGTCGCCGGCGGATCGGGTGGCATCGGCTCGGTCACCTATGGCGGTTTGCGCGAGCACGGCAATATCCTGGCGGCGCGCGTCGTCACCGTCGAGGAGGAGCCGCGCGTGATCGAGCTGCGCGGCGACGCCGCGCAGAAGATCAACCGCGCTTACGGCACGACCGGCATCATCACGGCACTGGAAATGCCGCTCGCGCCCGCCTGGAAATGGATCGATGTCGTGGTCGCGTTCGACGATTTCATGGACGCCGCCGCGTTCGGCTATGAGGCCGCGCTCGCCGACGGCATCGTCAAGAAGCTGCTCGCGCCGGTCACCTGGCCGCTGCCGTCCTATTTCGGCGCGCTGAAGCCTCATTGCCCCGACGGCAAGAGCATCCTGATCGCGATGATCGCGGAGCCGTCGCTGGAAAGCTTCAAGGCGCTGCTGGGCAACCGCGGCACGATCACGCTGGAAATGCCGACCGACGACAGCCCCGGCCAGGTCCCGCTTTACGAATACACCTGGAACCACACCACGCTGCAGGTGCTGAAGTCCGACCGCTCCGTGACCTATCTGCAATGCCTCTATCCGCATGATCGGCTGCTCGAGAAGGTCGCCGAGATGCGCGAGCTGTTTCCGGACGAGGTGTTGCAGCATCTGGAGTTCATCCGCTTCGGCGGCCGCGTCACCTGCAGCGGACTGCCGGTCGTGCGCTTCACGCAACGCCGATCGCCTCAACGAGATCATTTCGCTGCACGAACAGCGCGGGGTCTATATCGCCAATCCGCATGTCTTCACGGTCGAGGATGGCAGCCGCTACAAGCGAGCCGACGCCGACCAGCTCGGCTTCAAGCACGAGGTCGATCCGCACGGCTTGCTGAATCCCGGCAAGATGCGGAGTTTTGTCAGTCCAGGCCGTGAAGATGCGCGTGCTCTATGTCTACTGCCATCCGCTCGACGACAGTTTTCACGCCGCGATCCGAAAAGAGGCCTTGGCCGGACTGGCGGAGGCCGGCCATCAGGTCGACCTGCTCGATCTCTATGCCGAGGGTTTCGATCCGGTGCTGTCGGCCGAGCGCCGCCGGGACTACCACGACCCGAGCGCAACCGGCGCAACAACGAGGCCTATGCCGACCGGCTGATGGCTGCGAACGCGCTGGTGGTGCAGTTCCCGACCTGGTCATTCGGGCCGCCGGCGATGCTCAAAGGCTGGTTCGACCGCATGTTCGGCCCCGGCATCGCGCTCGACCTTTCCGATCCCGGCCATGCCAGGCCGATGCTGCAACATATCGAACGCATCACTGGGATCGCGACCTATGGCCGGCCGCGCTGGCAGGCGATCGGCATGTCCGATCCGCCGCGCAGGATCATCAAGCGCTATCTGCCGTGGTTCACCGGCGGCAAGAGCGCGCGTGCGCTACCACGCGCTCTACCACATGAACGTCGCCACGGCGGAAAAGCGCGGCCGTTTTCTCGTCAAAGATCCGCCGGGAAATGAGCCGGTTCTAACTTGTCGTCATTCGGGCGCGGCCGCGATGGCCTCGATTTCGACCACGAACTCGGTCCGGGTGAAGCCGGAAACGATCATCAAGGTCGAGGCGGGCGGGGTTCCCGGAAACTGCCGGTCGCGCACCCGCATATAGCCGGCCATGTGTTCGCGGCCGGTGACATAGGCGTTCAGGCGAACGACATCGGCCAGCGTCATCCCGTCCTCGGCGAGGATCGCCGCGATATTGGCAAAACAAAGCTCGGCCTGCGCTTCGCAATCGGCGGGCACTTGCGCGTCGGCACCGATGCCGAGTTGCCCCGAGGTGACCACCAGCCTGTATCCGGCCGGCACAGCGATGCCGTGGCTATATCGGGCAAAGGGGGCTTGGATCGAAGGCGGGGAGAGGGCGCGCAAGAAGGGATAGCTCCGCAAAGTTGAGTTGCGAATGGTAGGACGACCGCGGCGCCTGCGTCATCGGAAAATTTGGCGCGGCGTCTCGCGCACAAGCGAGGAGTTTGTGCGCGCCGATTGCCTACGAAATTGGCGTTGCCTGAAAGGCAACGTGATTGCTCGAATAAAAATGCTTTGAGGCGACAGCCAGCCTGTGCATCCTCGCATCTCGCGAGGACGGCAGTCGTCTTTGACAGCCGTTTCCAAACGTTTCCCAGCCCAGCGCTCGCCGGATAAAGCCGGTGCAACACGAGGTGCCCAGATGGCGATGAAAATTCTGTCCCGCATGATTGCAACCGCGCTGGTGGGGACTATGGCCGTGGCCGCGTCGCTCACACCGGCGCTCGCCGCCGACAAGGTGACGTTCCTGACCAGCTGGTTCGCGCAGGCCGAGCATGGCGGCTTCTACCAGGCCAAGGCGACCGGGCTCTACGAAAAGGCCGGCCTCGACGTGACCATCAAGATGGGCGGTCCGCAGATCAACGGAACGCAGCTTCTGCTCGGCCGGCGAGGCCGACTTCATCATGGGCTACGACATCCAGGTGCTCAACGGCCGCGAGCAGAATCTGCCGCTGGTGACGGTGGCGTCCTCGTTCCAGTTCGACCTGCAGGGGATCATGGCCCATGACGACGTGGCGGATCTCGCCGCACTCAAGGGCCGGCCGATCCTGATCGCGGGATCGTCGCGCTCGACGTTCTGGCCGTGGCTGCGCGCCAAATACGGCTACACCGACGACCAGATCCGCCCCTACACCTTCAATCTGCAACCGTTCTTCGCCGACAAGACCATGGCCCAGCAGGCCTACCCGTCGTCCGAGCCGTATCAGGCCGAGCAGCAGCACGAGAAGGTGAAGTTCTTCCTGTTCGCCGATGGCGGCTATCCGCCTTATGGCTCGACCATCGTCACCACCGAGAAGATGATTGCCGAGAAGCCTGACGTGGTGGCACGCTTCGTCAAGGCATCGCTCGAAGGCTGGCGCGACTACATGAAGAATCCGGGCCCCGGGCAATGCGCTGATCAAGGCCGACAATCCCAAGATGACCGATGGGCAGATCGAGTTTGCGCTCGCTAAAGATGAAGGAGATGAAGGCGATCGATCGGGGCGATGCGGCCAAGCTCGGCGTCGGCATCATCACCGCGGATCGCTACAAGCAGATCTACGATTTCATGGTCGCAGGCGGCCTGCTCGACGCCAAGGTCGATTGGCACAAGGCTTTCGATGACCGCTTCGTCAAGGACCTGAAGATCATGAATTGAGGGACGGGCATGAACGCGCTGTTGCCCGGCTGAGCCGTTCGATGAAAACACCAGGCCAATGACGGCGACCAGCGAGCGGCCGCCGGCCGTGGAAGTGCTGTCGGCCGAAAAAGTCTTCAGCAACGGCACGCGCGGGCTGGCGCCGATCGATCTTAGCGATCGCGGACGGCGAATTCCTGACATTGATCGGCCCGTCCGGCTGCGGCAAGAGCACGCTGCTCAAGCTGATCGCCAATCTGATCGAGCCCTCCGACGGCCGGCTGCTGTGGTGGCGCGGCGACTTCGCGCAGGTGGGGCAAGAGGGGCGCCGGCTCGCGTTCGTGTTCCAGGAGCCGACCTTGATGCCCTGGGCGCGGGTCGAGGCCAATGTGCGGCTGCCGCTCGAACTCGCAGACATGCCGAAAGCCAAGGCCGATCCGCTCGTGGCAGATGCGATTGCGCGCGTCGGCCTGTCCGCATTCGACCGGCATTTTCCGCGGCAGCTTTCCGGCGGCATGAAGATGCGCGTCTCGATCGCCCGCGCGCTGGTCACGAACCCGAATCTGCTGCTGATGGACGAGCCGTTCGGTGCGCTGGACGAATTCACCCGCAACAAGCTCGACGACGATCTCGTCAAGCTGTGGTGGGAGCGCAAGCTGACCACGGTCTTCGTCACGCATTCGATCTACGAGGCGGTGTTCCTCTCGACCCGGATCATCGTCATGGCGGCCAATCCCGGCCGCATCTTCCGCACCATGACCATCGACCAGCCGCAGCCGCGCGACCAGGGATTTCGCGACAGCCCGAAATTCGCCGCCTATTGCCGCGAATTGTCGACCTGGCTTGCCGAGGCCTCGCTGCCGTCCGCCGGGACCGCTGCGCCTGGAAGTGTGTCGTGAAGCCGCTGCTCGAATCCGAAACCTTTGTCCGCATCGCAGCGCCCGTCGCGGTCGGCATCGTGCTGTGTGGCGTTGTGGGAGGGTCGGCTTCCGGCTGGCGTCGGTTCCGGTCTATCTCTTTCCCAAGCCGAGCGACATCTTCGCAAGCCTCATGCAGAACGGTCCCTCGCTGATGCGCGCGCTTTTGGTGACCTTGCGCGTGACGTTGCAGGCGTTCGTCGCGGCGGTCGTGCTCGGTACGCTGATCGCCTTCATGTTCGTGCAGAGCCGGGCGATTGAAGTCAGCCTGTTTCCCTATGCGGTGCTGCTGCAGGTGACGCCGGTGGTCGCGATCGCGCCGCTCATCATCATCCTGGTGAAGAACACCCAGCTCTCGCTTACCATCTGCGCGACGCTGGTGGCGCTGTTTCCGATCATCTCCAACACCACGCTCGGCCTGCGCAGCGTCGATCCGGGCCTTGCCAATTACTTCCGGATGAATCGCGCCAGCCGACTGAAGACGCTGATCAAGCTTCGCATCCCCGGCGCGTTGCCGTATTTCTTCGGCGGCTTGCGCATCTCGAGCGGGCTGGCGCTGATCGGCGCGGTGGTCGCGGAATTCGTGGCGGGAACCGGCGGCCGCTCGTCGGGCCTTGCCTATGAGATACTGGATGCCGGATTTACGCTCGACATTCCCCGCATGTTCGCAGCACTGTTCCTGATCACGTTGACCGGCGTGGCGCTGTTTGCGGCCATGGTGGCGCTGTCGCAGCTTGCCTTGTCGAACTGGCACGAAAGCGAGACGAGGACTGAAACATGAGCGCGATGCTGATCGATAACGCAGCCGGCATCTTCACCGGCCTTCCGGGCGCCGCGATGCGCAGCTCCGGTCAGATCCGGATCCGCGACGGCGTGATCGTCGAGATCGGCGCGCTCGAGCCTGTGCCCGGCGAACTCAGGCTCGATGCCCGCGGTGGGGTGGTCTATCCCGGCCTGATCTCGACCCACCATCATCTGTTCCAGAGCGTGTTGAAGGGCGTGCGGTCCGGCATTGATTTGCCGCTCGCCGGCTGGCTGCACGCGGTGCCTTATAGCTACTGGTCGAAATTCGACGAGGAGGCGTTGGCGGTTGCGGCGCGGATCGGGCTTGCGGAACTGTTGCTCTCGGGCACGACGACGGTCGCCGACCACCATTATCTTTTCAGCGATACCTTCCGTTACGACCCGGCGCAGGTGATCTTCGAGGTCGCGCGCAGCCTTGGGCTTCGTCTTGTGTTCTGCCGCGGCGGCGCCACCAAGGCGCGCCAGGTCACGAACGATCAGAACCCGGCGCAACCGGTTGAATCGCTCGACCGCATGCTGCAATCGGTCGAAGCCTGCGCCCAGCGTTTCCACGACGCTTCGCCTCGTGGCCTGTCGCGGGTCGCGCTGGCGCCGACCACGCCGACCTGGTCGCTCGATCCCGGCGAACTCAGGGAAGTGATCGCGGCCGCGCGCCGGATGGGTATCCGCCTGCACAGCCATCTCTCCGAAAGCACCGACTATGTCGATTTCTGCCTGTCGGTTCACGGCAAGCGTCCGGTGCATTGGCTGGCCGAGCATGACTGGCTCGGCGACGACGTGTGGTTTGCGCATCTGGTTCACCTCGACGATGATGAAGTGCGCATTCTCGCAAGCACCGGCACCGGCATGGCGCATTGTCCGCAATCCAACTGCCGCCTCGGCTCGGGCATCGCACCTGCGGATGCGATGGCGCGGCTCGGCGGCGCGGTCTCGCTCGGCGTCGACGGCGCGGCCTCGAATGAGGCGGCCGACATGCTCTGCGAAATGCACAGCGCCTGGCACACCCATCGCGCAGTGAAAGGCGCCGGCGCAGTGACGGCGGAAGACGTCGTGCACTGGGCCACCGCCGGCGGCGCGCGCGTGCTCGGCATGCCCCATGTCGGGACCTTGGCGGTAGGGCAGCAGGCCGATATCGCCATCTTCCACCTCGACGAACCTCGGCATTTCGGCATGCACGATCCACTGATCGCGCCGGTGACTTGCGGAGGCTCGGCCAAGCTTCGCTATCTCCTGATCGGAGGACGCATCGTCGTCGAAGACGGCGCCATTCCCGGGCTCGACCTGCAAAAACTGAAATCGGATGCGGCGCGCGTCGTGACGCGGCTCGCAGCCTGAACGAACGCGGAGGAACAACATGCTCAACACCAAGCAACCCGTGCTACGCCGTTTCTGGTACGCGCTGATGCCGATCGAGCATCTCAAGGACGGCCCCAAGCCCTTCACGCTTCTGGGCGAGCCGATCGTGCTGTTTCTCGACGCCAAGGGCGAACCGGCCGCGCTGGAGGATCGCTGCTGTCACCGCACCGCGAAACTCTCGAAGGGCTGGTGCAACAATGGCAACATCGTCTGCGGCTATCACGGCTGGGAATATGACCGCGACGGCAAGCTGGTGATGATCCCGCAGTTTCCGTTCGAGCAGGCGATCCCTGACGCGAAGGCGCGCTCGTTCCGCGCCAAGACCCGCTATGGCTATGTCTGGGTCGCGCTCGATGAGCCCCTGAGCGACATTCCCGGCCATTCCCGAAGACGGCATGCCGGGCTATCGGCGTATCAACCAGTTCTACGAAAAATGGAACACCGCCGCGCTCCGGCTGATGGAGAACTCCTTCGACAACGCGCACTTCGCTTTCGTCCACAAGGGCACGTTCGGCGATATCAACCAGCCCAAGCCCGAGAAATACGAGATCATCGAGAACGATGACGGATTCGATGCCGAGACGATCATCACGGTGCGCAATCCGCCCGGCGCCTATCGCATCACCGGAACGACGGAGCCGACCACCAAGCGTCACCAGCGCAACAAATGGTTCATCCCTTTCTGCCGGCGCCTCGACATGGAATATCCGTCCGGTATCCGCCACATCATCTTCAACTGCGCGACGCCGATCACGGACGGCCAGATCCAGGTCGTTCAAATACTGTTCCGCAACGACACTGAAGCGGATTGCTCGACAAAGGAACTGATCGACTGGGATGCCGCGATCATCGCCGAGGATCGCGACATGCTGGAATCCACCGATCCCGACGCCATCGTCGACATGGGCCGGAAGATCGAGATGCACATGCCCTCCGACCGGCCCGGCATGATCATGCGCAAGCGCCTGCTGGAGTTGCTGCGGGCGCACGACGAAGAGGAACTGCCGAGGGAACGCGTGGCGTGAACGCCTGTCATCAGCGCGCAAGACATTAGTTTTGCGGGGGCTGGCCCGGAATACCGGACCTCGGGTTGACCCATCCAGCCTTCATTTCCTCCGGCCACGCCTGGCGGGGCCAAATGTGACATTTTGCCGGGTAGATCGGGCTCGGACGGCCCTCGGAGCCCTCCGGAAGGCGGGAATATCCGCTTTGCCCGCGACCTCCGGAAGCCGTCCGGCGGAAACCATTTTCCGGGCCTGACGACATCGATTTCGCGGGCGACGAAATCTGCCTGCAACACAAGGGCTGCAATCTTCCAGTCACGAGATCAACAACGGAGTTGATTCCATGACATTCATTCTTCGCTTCATCTATCGCGAATATTGCCGGGCCTGCTTCCTGCACATCAGGTATCTTTAAAGCGGTCTCTCAAATGCCTCGGCGCAAAACGATCGCGATTCCCACCTTTGTCGCGGCGGCTTTTACCGGAATAGCCATCTGGCTTATCGCGGGGCCGCCGCCGCACACCCCAAAACCTGTCAACGCCCACCGGTTCGTTGTCTCGACCAAGTAGGCGCAAGGTAGCTGCCAAGTAGCTGCGTTCAATTCATCGCCATTCGATCCGGAGACTGTTATGCAGCACGAATTGCCATCCATTGATTTTTCAACCCAGGCCGAGGTGCGGCTGGAAGCCGAATCCCGGCGCACCGAGGAAGTCTCCAGCTTGTTGCGGGACCTGTTCGGCCAGTGGCTGGCCAGATTTCGCCAGTTCGAGCGTCCGGTTTTGCAAACCGTTCAGCGTTCGCCTCAGCCCGCGGCTGGCGGCAACCAGTTGCCGCGGTTTAACCGCGCCTGATCCTGTTCAACCAGGCAGCCCGATGAGCCGCTTTTGACGTTTCGTCGGGTTTGGTCACGGACTCATCCGGCCTGTTAGCGGCGTTCGCGGCACGAACGAGTTTTTTGAAAATAATTATTTCAATTTACACGGTCTGGGCTGCACGATTACTCGTGGGCCCATTCGCCGACCACGCGGTGCACCTCGAGCATGTGCTCGCGAAGCTGCTCGAGCGCGAAGCCGAGCGCAAAGAACCGTTCCGCCGCTTCGCTCTTCATGTCGCGCGTCAGTCCCTCGTACCGCACCGCGCCGAATTCCTCGATGTAATCGCGGAAGGCGTGCTCGACGGCATCCAGCGGCGGCGGCCGCTTTTCGTTCCGGAGCGCAACACCGCAGGCGCGGAGGAAATCGCGCCCCGAGGCTTCGATTTGTTCGAGTGGCGTCGTTAGACGTTCTGCGACTTCTTCGGGCAGTTCGCAGCCGACGACGCGGCCCAGCAATACGATGTCATGGCGCAACCGCAACAGCGTGCGCAAAAGAGGTCCGGTGTCGGGGCCGGAGGTGAGGCGCGCATTGCGCTCGTGCTCGGCTTCGGCGCCGGTCATGTTGAGCCGCGTCAGCGCCGCAGCAATCCCGTCCTGGATCCGCCGGCGTTCCATCGGGTCCAGCTCGCGGGTGTGGTCTTCCAGAAACTTCGAGAGCGCATCCGCCATCAGGTCGAGCATATCGGCCGCGGCCTGGATGGTGATCGCATGCGCACGGGACGGAAACAGCAGAAAGGAGACGACGAAGCCGACGGCGCCACCGACCGTCACCTCCAGTACGCGATCCAGCGCGGAAGCGGCCGGGCTGACATGCTGCATGCTCGGGACCAGCAGTACGATGATCGCGGTCACCGGCAGCACGTTGAAATTGGCGCGGAACGAGGCGATGAAGGCGAGCGGCGCGATCGCCAGTGCCAGCACCGCGAGCAAGGCCCATTCGCTGTCGTGCGGTATCAGGATCGCCAGCGCGCCGCCATAGGCGACGCCTGCGAAGGTGCCGATCAGATAGTCTTTTGCCACCTTTACCGAGCGGCCAAGACTCATCTGGGTCACGATGACCGAGGTCAGAACCGCCCAGAGCGGCAGATGCAGGTGCAGAACCTGCGCCAGCGCGAACGCCAACAGCGCACCGACCGTCACCCGAAGCGCCAGGATCAGTTGCAGCCGGTAGCGGCGAATCCAGGTGCGGACTGACGTCAGCAGGCTGGCGGCGCGGGTTTCGTTAGAGGACATCCGGCTCGACACTGGGAGGAGGGAATCCCGGTTTAGGCCAGCTTCCGGGTGAAGACAATGTCAGTCGGGAATGCAAATCGGGCTCCGCACGCTATTCCGCGCGGAGCCCGGGATATTCAAGAACTATTGGAGCGTTCAGTGTGCCAGCGGGTCGGGCCGCATCTGCACCTTGAACACTTTCGGATAGGCGTCCTTGCCGCCTTCGCCGTGGAAGTTGGCGCGCGTGCCGGAGGTGGTCCAGATGCCGCGGCCTTTCCAGCCCTTGGTGTCGTCGTCGATCCGGCCGTCGACATTCTTGGTGAAGAAGCCCTGCGGGTAGGGCATGCGCAGCGTGATGAACTTGCCGTTGACGAGCGCCATCAGCGCTTCCGCGCCATTGGCTTCGGCGATCGGCACGTTAGCCCCAAGTCCCAGCACATTGTAGCGATCGACCCACACATAATAAGAGTGGTTGGCGCTGCCCTTGGGATCGAGTCCCTTGAATTGGGGCCCCGGCAGCCGATAGACGTGCCAGCCTTCCGGACACTGCTTGCCGTCGGCGGTGGTCGGGCCGTTGAGCGGCCCCTTGCACAGCCTTCGGTCGAAGCTTCCGAGATGGCCGCTCGAGAGCGCCGTCCACACCACGCCGTCCAAGCCGATATCGATGCCGCGCGGACCGAACGTGCCTTCCGGCGGCTGATACACTTCAGCCAACGCGGTGTTGACGGGATCGGGCCCCGGCGTCAGGCGAATGATGTAGCCGGGCTGGTCGATGCGGGAGAAGCCGCGGTCCATCGCCTGGCCCCAGATGGAATCGTCGACCGGGCTCGGCATGATGCCGTAGAACGAAGCGGCGATGCGCTTGTCCTTGGTCGGATCGACCGGGTCCTTAGGCCCGACATAGGCATCGCGCTTGCCGTTGCCGTTGGTGTCGATGACGAGCGCGGTCCAGCCCTGCGAGGCGACGCCGTCATGCGTTTCGAGGAACTGCTTGGTGTTGAGCCAGCCGACGATAGCCGCCGCCGGTGCCCGGACCGCCCGCGCTCATCCACAGAGTGTCGTTGGCGTCGTGTCCGAAATAAAGGTGATGGGTCGTGAAGCAGGTGTTGATCATATCCCATTTGCCGGTCGCGGGATCGAAGCGCGACAGTTCGCGCACCGCGGTCGCCTGCGGATCGGCCTTGGCGGAAGGAAGCTCCGAGCCCTGCTTGCAGTAATCGGGATTGGCCGGCGGGCGCAGTTTGGCGGTGAACCAGACCTTGCCCTTCTCGTCCATCATCACATTGTGGATCGACGTGTGACCGTCCCAGATCGTGTCGTCGCCCCAATAGGCCGAAGTGCCATGCGGCGCGTCCGCCGAGCCCGTCATCTTGGGATCGAGGTAAGGCTCCTTGATGGTCGAGGCGATGTTCTTGATCGGATCGAGCGTCGGAATCAGATCCGTGCTCTCTTCCGGCGATCCGTAGATCAGCCCGTTGGCATTGACATGCGGATTACGCTTGTCGGTCGAGATCGCGTCATGCTGGTAGTGCGTGGGCGAGGCCCAATCCCACAGCGTGAAGACGACGTTGCGCTCGATGCCCTTCGGGCGTGAAGGCTTGTCGAACGGCAAGGCGCCGGCTGCGATCTTGTCGGTCCATTTGGAGAACGTCTCATAGACCCTGTCGGGCCCGATGCTGTTGATCGCGGTCGCCATATATTCCATGGCTTGGCCGGCTTGCGTGCGCATCGCCCAGGCAGTCTCGAAGTCATGGGCCTGTTCCATGAACATCTTCGGTATTTCGCGGATGCCGCGCGTGCCGATGGCATGGCAGGACTGGCACATGTTCTTCACGGTATCGACGAACTGCGCCTGGCTCTTCATCGTGTCGGGCATCTTGTTGCCCTTGGCGCCGGTGCCGGGAAATTCGCTTGGCGCGGGAATGTCGAGCAGCGAATACCAGTACATGCCGGGATAAAGCTGAGCATCGGCGGCAGGCGAGGCGGTCGGCTTGACCTTGAAATCGACGAGCTTGCCCGGCCGCAACTCGATGGCGGCGCTGTCGGTCAGGCCATAGCCGCGAACCCAGACCTTGTAGTTCGCGTCAGGCAGTTCGGGAATGACGAAACGGCCCTGTTCGTCGGTGACGACGATCTTCGCATATTTGGTCGGCAGGTCTTTCGTCTCGGCGATGATCCAGACGCCGGCCTCCGGCCCTTTCTCGCCCGTGACCTGCCCGCCAATGTCATGGGCGGAGATATCGATCTTGGCCGCGACGACGGCGCCGCCGTGCATCAAAGCGAAAGCGCTTACGCCCGCCACGATCAATTGATTCAGCTTCATCACTTGTTTCCCCATTAGGCAGCCATTTCGCAACCGGCCGTGTTGGCACCTGTTATGGCACACGATCGATCATCGCAGCTATTTCGACCAAAGTTTCCTCCTTGTCGAGGGACTCGCCGCCGGTCTGCTTCTCACATGGTGAAAAACGGACGAGGCGAGAGGCGCGTTCGATGCTAAAGTCCGCGGCGCGGCCCGCGTCCAATTCCGATCGGCCATTTCAATTGCTGCTACGCATCGCAGCATTCGATTACCTTGGGTTTCAAGCGCGTCATCCGTTCCCCGGACCCGTTGGCCAGTGTGGCAACTCTGACGTTCCTTTCAGTTTTGCAGCCGCCTCTTCAAAGGAACGTCAGAGTCAAAGCCACACTAGAATCATGTAGTTGCCAGTGTCCCCATGGTTCTGACATTCGTAAAAGTGCCTGCCGCGATACCATACGAATGTCAGAACCGGGACACTGATATTGCTTTTTGCCAGATAACCCCTAGGAATCGGAGGGGCTGAGCTTTGCGCAACGTGGCGCTGGAGTTTCGGGTCGAAAAGACCAAGTCTTGAAAAAGAATAATGGCGGAAGCCCTTAAATAAGGAGCCGCCGCCGAAGGAAACAACGGGAGGACGGCTTGGCGGGGGCAACACCGCTTCGTGCGCTGCTGCAACGCGATGGGTGTTTGACGCTTCCGGGCGTCTTTGACGGCATCTCGGCGCGAATGGCGGCGAGCATCGGCTTCGATGCGCTTTACATGACCGGATATGGCGTCGTCGCCTCGGCGCTGGGCGTGGCCGATGCCGGCACCGCAACCTTCACCGAAATGCTCGACCGTGTGCGCTGCATCGCAGGCGCGACCAGTCTTCCGTTTCTGGCCGACGGTGATACCGGCTATGGCGGACTGTTGAATGTCGATCGCACGGTTCGCGGTTATGCCGCGGCCGGCGCCTCCGGCATTCAGCTCGAAGATCAGGAATTTCCCAAGAAATGCGGCCACACCGAGTTTCGCCGCGTCATTCCGGCCGACGATGCGGTTGCCAAAATCCGCGTTGCCGTCGAGGCACGGCCAAGCCGTGACTTTCTGATCGTGGCGCGAACCGATGCGCGCTACGCCGAGGGACTGGATGCGGCTTTGCGCCGAGCGGAGCGATTTCTGGAAGCCGGCGCCGACGTGCTGTTCGTCGAGAGCCCGGAGAGCCTGGAGGAATTGCGTCGCATTGCCGAAACCTTCAAGGGCGCCGCGCTGCTCGCGAACATGGTCGAAGGCGGCCGCACGCCGTATCTGTCGACGAGCTGAACTCGGGGCCATGGGCTTCAAGATCGCGCTTTATCCCGGCTCCGGCTTTTTGACGGCGGCCGGCGCCTTGCAGATGGTCTACCGCCATCTGAAGACCGACGGGATCGGCACCGGCAGCCCGGCTCCCATGCTGCCGTTCTCCGACATGAATCAATTGATGGGCTTTCCCGCCGTGCACGCCTTCGAAAAGCGCCACGGCCTGAGCGGGAGCCAGCGTTAAAGCCAATAGTCGCGATGTCTCGATCAGGAAATCTTCCGCCGAACCCATAAAGAAGGATAATGCCATGGCACAGGGAAAACTGTTTTTCCGGCTTCGACGGGTTCTCGGTCCGGTCTTGGGCGGATTGGTTTTCTCTTGGGTTTGGCCGCGATCATCGCGACCTGGCAATCCTCGGGCGCGCAGGCCGAGACGATCACGGTGACGCATTGGGGAGGGCAGTTCTACGGTGTTCCCTATGCGGTCGCCATGGAGAAGGGCTTCTTCAAGAAGAACGGCGTGGATGTCACGGGCATCCTGACCGCGGCAGGCGGCGGCACCGCGGTTCGCAATACGCTTGCGGGCGGCATTCCCTTTGGCGAGGTGTCGCTGGCGGCCGCGGTTCAGGCGATCAATGCCGGCCAGAAGCTCATTATCATCGGCGCCGGCGCGTGGTCGGTCGCCGACCAGATGTGGCTGGTGAAAAAGGATTCGACGCTTAAAGGCATCAAGGATCTCGTCGGCAAGCAGATTGCCTATACGGCGCCGGGCTCGGTGAGCAACATGCTGATCCTGATGGCGCTGAAGGCCAACGGCATGACACCGCAACAGGTCAAGCTCGTGCCGGCCGGCGATCTCGGCGCCAATATCTCCGCCGTCGGCAGCGGCGCCGTCGATGCAGGCTTCTCGGACGAACTGATCTACGCCCAGAACAAGGAGTTGGTGAAGCCGCTGTTCATGGTGCGCGACATGCTGGACCCGCGCATGATGCAGACCGTGATGATCACGACGGCGGAATATGCCAAGGCGCATGCCGACATCATCAAGGGCCTCATCGTGGCCCGCCGCGAAGGGTTGGCCTATGCGCTCGATCATCCGGATGAGGCCGCCGATATCACGGCCAAGGCATATAACAACCCGAACATCGATCTCTTCCGCAATCACGTCCGCGAATTGATCAAGTGTAAATTACTGGAGCGATGGCCGGCTCGATTACCCGAGCATGAACCACATGGTCGAGGGCCTTCAAATCACCGGGCAGATCAAGGGCGACGTCGACTGGCCGAAATACGTCGACACGTCCTATCTGCCGGCGGATTTGCGTCCGACGCAATGAGGGGACGGCGGTGAGCGGGCAGTCGCAGGTATCGCTGAACGAGGTGGTCCGTCGTTATGACGGACCGCCCGCCGTGCAGGCGCTCGGCCCGGTCAACCTTGAGATCCGTCGCGGCGAGTTCTTCTCCATTGTCGGCCCATCCGGTTGCGGCAAGTCGACCTTGCTCGACGTGGTCGCCGGCCTGGTTCGTCCGACCAGCGGCAGCGTGCACTTCGAGGGCAAGGAATTGCGCGGCGAGGTTCCTGACGGCGATCGGCGTCGTATTCCAGGAAGATTCGAGCATGCCCTGGCTGAGCGTCCGGGAGAACGTCGCGTTCGGCTTGCGCACGTCTGGTCTGCCGAAGAAGGAAGTCGCCGACCGCGTCGATCATGCCGTCAGCTTCATGGGGCTCGCCCAATTTGCCGATCATTATCCGGCGCAATTGTCAGGAGGCATGCGGCAGCGCGTGTGCATCGCGCGAACGCTGGTGCTGCGTCCCCGGCTGATCCTGCTGGACGAGCCGTTCGGCGCGCTGGACCAGCAGACGCGGTTACTGATGGGCGATGAGCTGTTGCGGCTCTGGCGCGAGACCGGCGCGACCGTGCTGCTCATCACGCATGCGCTCGACGAAGCGGCGATGCTGTCGGACCGGGTCGGCGTCATGAGCGCGCGGCCCGGCCGCTTCATCGATATGGTCGAAACCGAATGGCCGCGCGATCGCGACAGCCGCGTCGTCAGCGATCCGAAATTCGGCGCATTGACCGCGCGCCTGTGGTCTTCGCTTCGCGAGGAATCGCTCAAGACGATGGGCCGGGCGGCATGAGGCGGGGGCACGCCGCCCTGATCGTGCGCACCGCCATCCTGGCGTCATCGATCGTTTTGCTCGAAATCGGCTGCCGCACAGGCCTCATCGATTCCCTGACGATCATCCCGCCCAGCGAAATGGTCGCCTCGATGGTCGATCAGATCGGCTCCGGCGAACTCAACGCGAGCATCGCGACGACGTTCTCGACGATCGTCATCGCCTTTCTGCTGGCCGTCGTGCTTGGCACGGCCGCCGGCGCGCTGATCCACCGCTTGCCGCGGCTGCGCGATGTCGCCGATCCGCTGCTCGCATCCTATTACTCGGTGCCGACTTTCATCTTCTACCCGCTGCTGGTGGCGCTGCTCGGGCTCGGCAAGGCGCCGCTGGTGGTGCTCGGCGTTCTCTCTGCCGCGCCGGCGGTCGTGATCAGCACGCTATCCGGGCTCGATAGCGTTGCGCCCGGTATTGATGAAGCTCTCGCGCGTGCATCGGCTGACGCCGGCGCGGACGCTGTGGTGGATCGTGCTGCCGGCGGCGCTGCCGCATCTGTTCACCGGTTTCAAGCTGGCGCTGAGCTATGCCCTGATCGGCGTCATCGCCGGCGAATTCATTCTTTCCGGCACCGGGCTCGGCTACGCGATTTCCTTTGCCTATCAGAGCTTCGACAACAGAACGATGTACGGCGCGATGCTGTTCGTGCTGCTGGTCGCGGTGACCGCCAACGGCATTCTCTATGTATGGGAGGGGCGACTGGCGCGCCGCCGTTCACGGGGATGAGCGACCTCTCATTGCAAAACACGCAAGCCAAGGTCTCGATCCGCGCCGCCGCTTCCGCGCCTTTGACGCTGTCGTGCTTGCTCTGGTGATGCTGGCGCTCTGGCAGGCGATCGGCAGCTGGACGCAAGGCGTGGCGGTTTCGCCGCCGTTGCAAACGCTGGTGTATCTGTTCGGTCTGCTCCGTACGCTGAATGTTCTGGGATCACGCCGCCGCGACGCTGGAGGCGTTCCTGCTGGCTTTCGTGCTGTCGGCGCTGATCGGGCTCGCGCTCGGCCTGATCTTCGGCGTCAGGCGTTTTGCCGGCGAAGTCGCCGAGCCGATCCTTGGCGGGCTTCTATACCATCCCGAAAGTGACGCTTTATCCGGTCGTGTTGCTGCTGTTTGGCCTCGGCATGTCCGCCAAGGTCGCCTTCGGCGTCATGCACGGACTGGTGCCGATGACGCTGTTTACGCTAGGCGCGGTGCGCAACCTGCCGCCGGTGCTGGTCCGCACCGCAAAGGTGCTGCGGCTTTCGCCTGGCCGCACCATGCGCTGGGTGCTGGTGCCGGCCTGTCTGCCGGACATCGTCAATGGTCTTCGGATCAGTTTTTCACTGAGCTTGCTCGGCGTCTTGATCGGAGAGATGTTTTCATCGCAGCGCGGCCTCGGCTTTCTGCTGGTCAACGGCATGGCGCAGAACAACGTGCCGCTGTCGACCGCCATCGTGACCGTGATCGTTGCGATCGCGATTTTGGCCAATACGCTGATGCTGCGCGCCGGGAGACGCTTTGCGCGGCGACCGGACGCTGCGGCCAGATAGGCCGCGACAGGAGAACGGCATGACAAGGCCGACGACGATTTTAAAGACCATATTCAACCGCCGCGAGGCGACGATTTTCGCCGGCGCCGCCAACGGCCTGTTCGCGCGGATCATCGAGGATCTCGGCTATGAGGCCGTCTATGTCACGGGCGCCGGCGTCGCCAACATGTATCTCGGCGCGCCCGATATCGGTTTGACCACGCTGACCGAAATCGCCAACCACGTCGCGGCGATTTCGGATGCGGTCGCCGTTCCCTTGCTGGTCGATGCCGACACCGGCTTCGGAAATGCGGTCAACATGGTGCGCACCGTAAAGGTGCTGGAACGGGCAGGCGCGGCCGGGCTCCAGATCGAGGATCAGGTCTTTCCGAAGAAGTGCGGCCATTTCGACGGCAAGGAGGTCGTGCCGCTGGAAGAGATGCTGGCGAAGATCAAGGCCGCCGTCGATACCCGCAGGGACGGCGATCTTCAGATCGTGGCGCGCACCGATGCGCGCGCAATCCTCGGTCTTTCAGGCCGCGATCGATCGCGCCGGCGCCATGATCGAAGCCGGTGCCGACGTCACCTTCGTGGAGGCGCCGACCTCGGCCGAGGAACTGGCGCAGATCGCCAAAAGCCTTTCCGTGCCGCAGGTCGCCAACATCGTGTTCGGCGGCCGCACGCCGGAACTGGGACGGCAAAAATTCGCCGAGCTCGGCTTCGGCTGCGTGCTCTATGCGAATGCGGCGCTTGCAGGCGGCGCTCAAGGCATCGCATGAGGTGCTGATGGCCTTGAAGCAGGAGGGTTCGCTGGCGTCCGTCGCCGATCGACTCGCCGGCTTTCGCCGTTCGCCAGCAAACTGTCTCGAAGCCGAAATATGACGAACTCGAACGCCGCTATCGTGGGGGATGATGTGACATATCGCCGGGGATGGATCGCACTGCTGATTTTTACGGTCGTGATCATCAACTATATCGACCGCATCGCATTGTCGGTTGCCGCCAGACCTATTGTCGCCGAATTCGGTTTCTCGCCGGTGCAGATGGGCTATCTGTTTTCCGGCATTCCTGTGGACCTACGTCGTCTGCCTGGTTCCGCTCGGGCTTCTCGTCGAGCGGATCGGCATCAAGAACATGGTCGGCGGCGGCATCGCGATCTGGTCGACGGCCACCGCGCTGACGGCCGCCGCCGGCAGCTTTGTCACCATTCTCGCGGCGCGGCTCGTGATGGGCGCGAGCGAAGCGACGACGTTCCCGGCCTGCGGCGGCGCGATCCGCCAGTGGTTTCCGGAGCGCGAGCGCGGCTTCGTCACGACCTTGTTCAACGGCGGCTCTTCCGCAGGGCCCGCGGTCGGCGCCATCCTTACCGCAGCGCTGGTGAGTTCGTTTAGTTGGCGCACGGCTTTCCTCGTGCTGGGTGCGATCGGCTTCATTTGGCTTGCCGCGTGGTGGATCTGGTACGGTTCGCCCGAAGAAGGCCCCTTGGCTCGACGAAGTCGAGCGGACGAAAATTCTCGCCGAGCGCAACGGCACCGGAGTTGCGACCTCGCAAGGCGCCGCCGCCGTCCTCGCTCGGTTATCTCCTGAGCCAGCGCAGCGTCTGGGGCCTCGTGCTGACCCAGGCGTGTCTCGTCTACACCGCCTATCTGTTTCTGACGTGGCTGCCGACTTATCTTGCAGTCGACCCGCGAACTCTCGACCATGAATACCGGCTATCTCACTGCGATCCCGTATCTGGTCACGGTCGTATTCGGCGTCATCGATTGCCCGCATCAGCGATCACTGGCTTTCGTCAAAGGACGTCCAGGCCGGCCGCCGCCGCAACTTCATCGCGGCCATGGCGATCCTGGCGATGCTGATCGTGCTTGCGCCGCACGTCGATGGTCTCTTCCAGTTATTGTGTGTGCTGACGCTGGTGCTGACGGGGTCGACGACCGGCGCGGGATTGAACTTCACGCTGGCGAGCGACCTCCTGCGCAATCCGCGCGATGTCTCGCGCGTGGTCGCGATCACCGCGTTCGGCGGCAATCTGTTTGGCCTCATCGCGCCGATCATCACCGGCTACGTCGTCGCCGGTACCGGCGGCTATACGTGGGCGTTCCGTATCGCGGCCGTGTTGCTATTCTGCGGGTGTCTGGTGACGCTCAGCTTGACGCGCCGGCCGATCGAACCGCAGCACGCTACTGACGGATACTTTGGAGACTTCTGAACTTGCTGGCGAAACGAAGATGAAGCACCACTACGCCGGACTGCGCCGCCCCATCACCGATCGAGACGCGCGCAGGCGTGATCGAGGATTTTCCCGAGATCGAGCTGGTGCCGGACAAGGCGCTGGGCAACGCGCTGTGTCGAGGCCTGGAGCTATTCGCTGTGCTGTTCCGACTTCCAGCGGATCAGGGATATTCCGCCCTGGGGCAATCCCAATGGTCCTATCCTGAGCAAGGGAACCCAGACCGATCACGTGCGCGGGGTGGTGCGCATGACCAAGGCGATGGCGGAAGAGTTCGAGCATTCCTATCCGCAAGCGCGCATCGATTGGGACGTGCTGATCGCCGGTGCGGTGTGCCACGATGTCGGCAAACCCTACGAGTTCGATCCGAGCAACCGTGCGCGGTGGCAGGCCGATCCGGCCGACAGCGGCGAGCCGACGTTTCGCCATTCGGTGTTCGGCATGCATGTCTGCCTGACGGTCGGCCTGCCGGAAGAGGTCGCGCATATCGCGGTCGGCCACTCCTTCGAAGGTTTGCACATGGGCGTCAGCGCCGAGTGCATGATCGTCCGGCAGGCCGATCACGGCTGGTGGCATATTGCCGGCGGGCTCGGCCTGATCACGCCGGAGAGTATCGGCGTACTGCCGGGCAATTTGCGTGCCCGCAATCCCTGACATACTGCTTGATCAACAAATAAATCAGCGCCCCGTCAGCGGGCGCAAAATGGGGGAAGAACATGAAGCATCGCCGCTACTGGATTTTCGTTTTCATGTTTCTGCTGGCGACGATCAATTACGTCGACCGCATCGTGCTTTCGGTGTCCAGTCGACGCCGATCGCCGAGGAGTTCGGCATCAGCAAGGTCGAGCTCGGCTATCTCTTTTCCTCCTTTCTCTGGCTTTATGTCGTCTGCCTGGTGCCGATGGGCATGATCGTCGACAGGCTCGGCACGCGCACGTCAACGCGGCGGGCATCGGCCTTGGTCGATCGCGACCGCCTTACGGGATTGGCGACCGGCTTCGGCATGCTGATCGCGACCCGCGTGGTCATGGGCGTCGGCGAATCCACGACCTATCCGGCGGCGGGCCGTCTCATCCGCGAATGGATTCCGCTGAAGGAGCGCGCGCTGTTCACGGCCTTCTTCAACGGCGGCGCCTATTTCGGACCCGGCGGTCGGCGGCCTCGTTCTCGCTGGCCTCGTCGGCGCGGTCGGCTGGCGCATGACATTCCTGATCTGTGCCGCGCTCGGCTTCGTCTGGCTGCTCGCCTGGCTGATCTGGTTCCGCAAGCCGGAAGAGGTGAGCTGGCTCAGCTGACGAGGAACGCGCGATCATTGTGCGCGAGCGCAACGGCAGCGGCGAGGAAGCGATCCAGACGGCGCATTCGGTCGGTCTGCGCGGCCTGATCGGTTCGCGCTTCCATGCTCGGTCTGATGGTGACGCAGGGCTGCGCGGTCTACACGCAGTATTTCTTCCTGACCTGGCTGCCGAATTATCTTCAGACCGAGCGCGGCATGTCGATCCTGAAGAGCGGCGCGCTGATGTCGCTGCCGTTCATCGGCGCGGTGATCCTGACCGTGCTGTTCGGCAAATTGAGCGACAGCCTGCTGGACGAGGAAAGCGCGCGGATGCGGCGGCCGCAGGCGCTTGATCGCGCTGTGCATGCTGTTCGGCTCGGTGATCCTGCTGACGCCGCTGGTCGAGAACGTCTATCTCGTGCTGGTGCTGATCACGATCGCGCTCGGCGGCGTGGCCTCGGCCGTCGCGCTCAATATCGCGATGGTCGGCGATCTCCTGCGCACGTCAGCCGATTGCGGCCGGGCGACCGGGCTGCTGATCCTCGGCGGCAACATTTTCGGCATCATGGCGCCGATCGTGACCGGCTATGTCGTGCAATCGACCGGCAGTTTCAACATGGCCTTCGTCGTTGCCGGTGCGTTGCTGGCGTTTGGGGCTGCTGACCGTGTTTCCGCTGGCGCGAAAGCCGATCGGGCCGAGCGAGAGCGAGGCGGCGTTGTCGGTCCGGACGGCCTGAGGAGACGCGATCGTGTTCTTCCATCCGCCCAAGGACCTCTGCGACCAGCGTGTTCGCGCGGCTGCCGGAGGAGTTCCGCAAAGCAGACCCCGACAACGAGTGGGCGCGCTATCAGCCGAAAGGAGGTCCGGCGCGCTCGCTGCTCGAGGGACCGTCGTTCGACCGCGACGGCAATCTCTGGTGCGTCGATCTGCCGAACGGCCGCATTTACAGGATCAGCGCCGGACGGCCGTTTCACGTCGCCGCCGAATATGACGGCTGGCCGAACGGGCTGAAATTCCATCGCGACGGCCGCATCTTCATCGCCGACTACAAGAACGGCATCATGGAAATGGACCCGGTGAACGGCAAGGTGAGGCCGTATCTGACGCGCGCCAGCCTCGCGCCGTTCAAGGGCTGCAACGATCTGTTCTTCGCGGCCAATGGCGATCTTTATTTCACCGATCAGGGCCTGACCGGCCTGCACGATCCGACGGGGCGGCTGTTCCGGCTGACGCGAACGAGGCAGCTCGATTGCCTGCTCGACAACGTGCCGAGCCCGAACGGCCTGGTGATGAATCTTGCCGAGAACATGGTCTATCTCGCGGTGACGCGCGGCAACTGCGTCTGGCGCGTGCCGCTCAGTCCCGACGGCGGCGTCGCCAAGGTCGGGATCTACATCCAGTTGTCCGGCGGCTGGGGCGGCCCGGACGGGCTCGCGCTCGATGCCGAGGGCCGGCTGTTCATCGCCCATGTCGGGATGGGCGCGGTGTGGGTGGTCGATGCGATGGGCGAGCCGGTCTATCGTATCCGCACCTGCGCCGAGCCGCACACGACCAACATGGCGTTCGGCGGCGCGGACAACAAGACGCTGTTCATCACCGAGTCCGGCAGCGGCTCGATCCTGAAGGCGGAACTCGACGTGCCCGGCAAGCCGATGTTCTCGCATCAATGACGCGAAGCGGCGGAAGTGGCCCCTATTTGGGCGCGGGACTGGTCACGGTCTCCTTGACCTGAACCACCATCGGCTTCGGCGGGTCGGGCAAGGTCTGTTCCCAGCCGCCACCGAGCGCCTTGAACAGCGTGACGAGGTCGAGCGCGACATTGGTCGTGCTCTGCGCGACTGCTGCTCGTTCTGCAGCAGGCTTCGCTCGGCATCGAGCACAGTCAGGAAGTCGGCAACGCCGTCATTGTAGCGCGAGCGGCCGAGGTCGAGCGCGGCGCGGGTGTGATCGAGCTGGGCGCGCAGCCGAGCGCGGCGGACTTGTTCGAGCCGCAGCGCTGCGATCGCGTTGACGACCTCATGCCAGGCTTGCAGCACCGTCTTGTGATAGGTGATAGCGGCCTCGGCCTGCTGGGCCTCGCTCAGCTCGAGCGAGCTTTGCAGCCGGCCGCCGTCGAAGAGCGGTATCGTCACGCTGGGGCCGGCCGTATATTGCAGCGAACTTGCATTGTACAGGCTATTGAACTGAAGCGAGTCCAGCACGACCTGACCGTTGAGCTGGAATTTCGGATAGAACGAGGCGATCGCAACGCCGATATTGGCGGTGGCCGTATGCAACTGATCTTCGGCCTCGCGGATATCGGGCCGCCGGCGCGCCAGTTCCGACGGCAGACCGAGCGGAACATGCGCCGGCAGCCGCAGCGCGGCGCGCCCCGAGCCGAGCTCGCCGTTGAGCGAGGACGGCGGCAGGTCGAGCAGCAGCGCAATCGCGTTCTGATACTGGATCTGCTGCTGCTCCAGGGCCGGCAGTTGCGCGCGAATGCCTTCCACTTGCGCGGCGGCATTTTCGGCGTCCAGGCCGCTGCGCACGCCCTTCTGCTGGAGCTGCTGGGCGAGCTGAAGAATATCGCGATCGACCCTGAGATTGTTTTCGGCGATCCGGATCTGATCCTGCGTGCCGCGAAGCTGGATATAGTTGCGCGCGAGTTCCGCAAGGCTCGAGACCAGCGCGTCGCGCCGTCGATCTTCCGCCTGGTCGACCTGCGCGTCGGCGGCCTCGACCTGCCGGCGCACGCGGCCCCAGAGATCGAGCTCCCAGGACATGTCGAGACCGACGGTGTATTCGTTGATCGGCGTGAATGTGGATGCCGCCTGAGCTGCCCGGGCCGAGCAGGGGCGAAAAAAGACTGATGATGCCGTTCTTGCTGTAGAGTTCGCGCTGATATTTGCCGTCGCCGTTGATCGAGGGCAATTCGGCGGCGGCGGTGACGCCGCGCTGGTAGCGGCTTTCGGCGATGCGGATCGCGGCGGTCCGCACATCGAGATTGGCCTCGGCGACGCGGCTTTCGAGATTGGTCAGGATGGGATCGCCGAAAATCCTCCACCAGTTCGGATCGGTCGGCGTCGGCAGATGGGCATCCGATGACCGTCTGGCCGTTGAAGGTCGCGTTGTCGGGCAAATGCGGATTGGGCTCGACGAAGTCAGGCCCGAGCGTGCAGCCGGAAAGCATGTGCCGCGAGAGCAGCACACGTCAGCGGCGAAAGCGCCGCTGCGGCGGCGGTGGAAACTCGACATCAATGGCCTCCTCCGGCTCGCATGCCGCCGGTCTTCGGCGAAAGCAGGAAGCAAAGGGGTACAACGCAGAAACGCCACGATCGCGCAGTAGAAGAACACGTCCGCGATAGCCGAGGATGGCGGCCTGCGTCCGGAACACCTGATAGACGCGGCCGACGGCGGCATCATGCGCGGCGGCGCCGACGCGGCCCAGTCCCCGCAGCGTCTGTTCGTATTGGGCGACCAGCGCCTGATAGGGCTGGTTGAGCGGCGAGATCCATTGCGAGAGATAACTCTGATGGACCTGCGAGCGCTCCGTGACCTGCGAGGTCGCGAGCGCAATGCCGATCGAACCGAAGATATTCCGGAACATCGCAAACAGCGCGGCGCCGTCGCCATTGAGTTCCCGCGGCAAGGTCATATAGGCGATGGTCGAGATCGGCACGAACAGAAAGGCCAGTCCGGCGGTCTGGAAGGTTCGCATGAAGACCAGCGTCTTGAAGTCGATGTTCGGCACCAGCGTGCTCGAATAAACCAGCGCGCAGCCGATGATGGTGAAGCCGGCCGCGATGAGATAGCGAATCTGGACCTTGGTCATCAGCCGGCCGACGAACGGGATCAGAATGATCACCGCGATGCCGCCTGGCGACAGGATCAGCCCGGCCCAGGTCGCGGTATACAGCAGCACGGTCTGGGCGAATTGCGGGATCAATACGGCGCTCGCGTACAGGATGCCGCCGGTGGCTCCGATCATGATGCAGCCGCCGGCGAAGTTTCGGTCGGCGAACACCGACAGATCGACGATAGGCTTCCTGGCGATCAACAGCCAGCCGATCGCGCCCAATATCCCAAGGAAAGCGAGCAGCGCCATCAGGCAGATGAAATTGGAATGGAACCAGTCGGCGTCCTCGCCGCGGTCCAGCATGATCTCGAGACAGCCGAGCCCGATGCGTGATCAGGGACAGGCCGATATAGTCGATGCCGCGGCTGCGGCGGTTCTTTTCCCACGGCGGGTCTTCGACCATGACCGAGACGAAGAAGGCGGCGATCGATGCCGACGGGCACGTTGAGGAAGAAGATCCAGCGCCACGATGACTTGATCGGTGATGAAGCCGCCGAGCGTCGGACCCAGCACCGGCGCCACGATGGTGGCGATCGCGGTGACGCCGAAGGCTGCGCCGCGCCTGTGCGGGCGGGAAATAGTCGAGAATGATGGATTGCTGGTTCGGTTGCAGGCCGCCGCCGAAGAATCCCTGCATCAGGCGGAAGATGATGAGCTGGCTGAGGCTCTGCGCGATGCCGCACAGAAACGAGCAGACCGTGAACATGATGATGCAGATGATGAAGTAGCGCTTGCGCCCGAACAGGTCGCTCGAGCCATCCGGAGATCGTCAGCACGATGCCGTTGGCGACGAGGTAGGAGGTCAGCGCCCAGGTGGCCTCGTCGTTGCTCGACGACAGGCTTCCGGCGATATGCGGCAGCGCCACGTTGACGATCGTGGTGTCGAGAATCTCCATGAACGCGGCGCAGCGTCACGATGACCGCGATCAGCCATGGATTATATGCGGCTTCCATTGCCGTCGTTCGGGCGCTGCGGCGCGGCGTCGCTCATCGCACCGTGACCGTCGGTACGACCGAAATCCCGAGCGGCAGCGGCATGTTGGGATCGAGCCCCTTGTCGATGACGATCTTCACCGGCACGCGCTGAACGATCTTGATGAAGTTGCCGGTGGCGTTTTCGGGCGGGAAGGCCGTGAACTTCGAGCCGGAACCGAGCTGGATGCTGTCGACATGGCCCTCAAGCCGCAGCTGCGGATAGGCATCGACCCGGATGTCGACGTGCTGGCCGGGCCGCATGTTGACGAGCTGGCTCTCCTTGAAGTTGGCGGTGATCCAGACTTCCGGCGCGACGATCGAGAAGATCTGCTGGCCGGGCGCGACGTAGTTGCCCTTTTCCACGTTGCGCTTGGTGATCCAGCCGTCCTGCGGCGCCTTGACCACGGTCCAGGACAGATTCAGATCCGCCTGATCGAGCCTGCGCCTGCGCCTGCTCGACCTGGCCCTTGAGCTGGCCGACCGGCCGCATCGGTCTCGCCGATCCGCTGCGGCGACCGGGGAGTTCTGCGTCACCTGGGCTTCGGCCAGCGCGACCTGCGCTTCGGCCTGCTTCAGCGCGGCCTCCGCGGCATCGACATCCTGCTGCGAGGTCGCAGCCTTCGGCAGCGCTTTCTGCCGGTCGTAGTCGGCCTTGCGTCCTGGCCTTGCGTCGCCTGGCCTGTTCGAGCTGGGCCTTGCGCCTGTTCGAGTTGCGCCGGGAAATTCTTCTTGGCGACCTCCAGCCCATATTGCTGCCCGCGATATTGCGCCTTGGCGGTCGCAAGCGCGCCTTCGGCCTGCTCGCGGTCGATCTGGTATTGCCGCGGATCGATATGGATCAGCGACTGGCCTTGTTTGACGAACTGGTTGTCGTTGACGTCGAGCGAGACCACCACGCCCGAGACTTGCGGCGCGATCGTGATCGCGCGGCCGTCGGTATAGGCGTCGTCGGTGTCCTCGATGCCGCGCGTCGTGATCCAGTAATAGAGTGCCGCCGATGGCGAGCAGCGCCAGCACCACGGCGCCGATGATGACGACGGTCGGCCGTCGCTTCTTTCTGGTTTCCTCGCGGGCGGCAGGCCGCCGCCTTGCCGCTGTCGGCGGGCGTGACGGCTTTGCCGGCGTCGGGTTTCGCCTCGTCCGGTGCCTGGTTCGGACCTTGGCCTTCCTGACCGCGCCGTTCGGCCCGTGTCACCTCAGGCGAACGGTTCGTTGCCTCAACTTCGTCAACCGCCATAGGGTGCGCCCCTTTGAACCACCGAATTCCATCAGCCTTGCCTTGCAGCCTTGCTACTTGCAGCCTTCAACTGCGCTTAGCCTCGGATATAACCGTACCCGATGGTTCGGTTAGAGACAAGGGTTGCTCCCTGCCAGACACCTCGATAAGGCGCCCCCGGCATGCCTAAAGAAGCGGTCAACGAATAGTTCCACGCGGCGACCGGCGGCGCGCTGGAACTCATTGACGTCGCAGAGAAAATGTTTCTTGAGCGCGGCTACGCCGAGACCACGATGCAGGTGATCGCGGAAGCGGCCGGCGCTTCCAAGGAAACGCTGTACCGGCATTTCGAAAGCAAGGAGCTTTTGTTTGCCGAAATCGTCGGCCGCAAGGCGCAGATGATTTCCGGGCCCGGCACCGGCATCACGCGCGGCGGGGCGCCGGAGGTGGTGCTGTCGGAACTGGGCACCAATCTCTTGCGGGCGATCAGCACCGGGCAATCATCATTTCTGTTTCGAACCGTCGTTGCCGAAGCGGTGTGGACACCGGAACTTGGCGATCTCTTCTATGAGCGCGGTCCCGGATTGACGGTCACGCGGCTAACTCAATATCTGGCGGACGCGACCGAAAAAGGCGATCTGCATTGCGACGACCCGGCCGTGGCAGCGCGGCTCTATCTCGGCGCGGTGGTCGCGCAATTTCATTTGTGCCGCCTGGTTCAGTCGAGCTGGAAGCCGCCGACAAAGAGCGAAATCGACCGCCACGTCAAAGCCGCGGTGTCGATGTTTTTGGCGGAATTCGGCGTGCGGCGAACAGGCGGCACGCGGTAGCTCCGCGCTCACGAGTGAACCAGCCACCCTCCGCCACGGTTCCTCAGACAGCTCCTGGGCCAACAGGAACTTCGTCATCGTTCTCGGATTGAGAAAGAGAACAATGCCTGGAGGCTCACATGAATAAATGGATCGTTTCATCCGCTTGCGCCGCTTTGCTGCTGACGCCTTTGGCGTTTGCCCAATCGGTGGGAGAAAAGACCGGCGTCAATTCCACCCTCGGCATCAGCCCGACGACGCAGGACTTCGTCACTGAAGCTGCCAACAGCGATATCCTGGAATTGGCGGCGGCAAAGCTCGCCGAGAGCAAGGGCAATGCCGACGAAAAGAAATTCGCCGAACAGATGACCACCGACCACACCAAGACGAGCAAGGACCTCAAGGGGCTGGTCGACAGCGGCGACGTCAAGGCCTCGATCCCGGTCAAGCTCGATTTAGCCGGGCAAAAGAAGCTCGACGAATTGAGCGACGCCAAGCCGGATGATTTCGCCGGCTACTACGATCCGATGCAGGTGAGCGCGCACAAGGACGCGGTGTCGCTGTTCGAGCGTTACGCCAAATCCGGCGACAATCCGAAGCTGAAGGATTGGGCGGGCAAGACGCTGCCGACGCTGCAACATCACCTCGAAATGGCGCAAAATCTGAACGAGAAGCGCCGTGAGAACGAGGTGGCCGCATCTCGCGCCCGATGAAATCAGACGCGGTTGCCGCCGTCATCAAACCGGACACCTTCTCCCCGCGTGTGGGGAGAAGGTGACGCACCTTTTCGTCGCGCCTATTTTTTCGCGTCTATTTTTTCGCAGTTATCGCAGCCGTATGCACCGGTTCGCCCGCCATATCTGACGGGGCGCGATTCGCGACGGCTGCAAAGACGAGAGCGGCCATGAGCGAGCTGTAAAGCAACAAGCCACGGCGAAACCATTTCTTGTACAGGATACGATCTTGCGGCGACAACTGTCGCAGCTGGCTCTGTGAAGGGCCCATAACCTATTCTCCTAAAAGACCAATGCTCCCGAAATATTTTCGAAGCCGCCGGAAATCAGAACGCCGCCAATAGCTCTTGCGGCTCGAAGGAAACGACCGGCGTATTGAAGCGTGCGGATACGGCGATCAACAGCAGCGCCACGGCCCAAAGGGCCAACGGAACGCCCAAGACGAGATACTTCGACGCAAATGATTTTGATTCGGAAACCCGGATATAAGTCGGCATGCAAAAGCCTCGCGTTGGCCGCTACGGTTGCGGCGGTGATTTGATCTTGTTCAATGACGCTTGAGACGGATGAGAGACCTGAAAAACTCGAAGCGAATGACTCAAACAATATTGCCGTTAGCTACTGATTACGCTTCGGCTGTGGGGGACGAATATGAACTCGTTCACACGCCGGAAAATTCTCAATCGTTACAAAATCACGTAAACTTCTCGGCGACTCTTGCTTCGCCGAAAATCCAGCGAACAAAAGCCATCTGCCCTCGACGCGGCCGATGCATCGAGGGTATCGCATCACAACGCTGCGTTTTTATTACGGATACTTGTCAGCAAGATGCGTGTCAGCAAGATGCGTGCCAGCGATCGGCCGCTGAAAAGCCTCAGCTTTCTCGTCTTGGGGCACGAAGAATCTGTTCTTCGGATTAAACTTGATGCAGGAAGCCTGTTATCGATTTCACGCGCGCCGTCCGATATTGATTTCATTGGCATGTTCTCTGCTTCTTCCGGCCGGGATCACAGGCGGAGTGGACAACAATTGAGGCACCGATGACCGATCACGCATCCTTCATGGCCAGGGCCTACGATCAGGCTTTCGAAAGCTACAAAAGCGGCGGCGTGCCGGTCGGCAGCGTTCTGGTTCGCGCTGGCGAGATCGTGAGCGCCGGGCACAATCAGCGCGTCCAGCAGTCGGACCCGATCGCGCACGGGGAGATGGATTGCCTGCGCAAGGCCGGCCGGCAGCGCAGCTACCGTGACACCGTGATCTACACGACGCTGTCGCCCTGCATGATGTGCACGGGCACCATCATCCTGTTCAAGATCCCGACGGTCGTGATCGGCGAGTGCGTCAATTTCGGCGGCAACGAGCAGTTGCTGAGGGATCACGGCGTCAACGTGATCGATCTCAACGATGTCAGCTGCATCGATCTGATGGCGCGTTTCATCCGTGAGCGGCCGGATATCTGGAACGAGGATATCGCGGAGCAGGAGCCATAAAAAACGGGGCGCCCGAATGGCGCCCCGTCCTTTTTAGATACGAGAGGGTCGCGTTACTTCATCGCGTCATAGACGGCGAAGGAGTAGGCGCCTTCCGGCTTCTTGGTGATGACCGGGATCGGAGCCGCCCGCCATCAACTCCGCGACCGTGCGGTCGTAGTCCTTGACGTCGAGCTTGCCGTCGCCGGTCGACGAGCAGTTTGCCGACTTCGCCCATCATCCGCTTCTGGTCCTTCTCGGTCTTGGCGCCGGTGGTGTCGGCAGCGAGGATGATCTTGACGGCTTCATCGACGTGGGTCTTGGCGTAGTCCCAGCCCTTCATCGACGCCTTGACGAACTTCGCCATCTTGGTGACGAAGGCGGGGTCCTTCAGGTTCTTCTCGAGCACATAGAGCCCGTCTTCCAGCGTCGCCACGCCTTCGTCTTCATACTTGAAGACCACGAGCTGGCTCGGCTTGTAGCCGCCGTCGATCACCTGCCAGTATTCGTTGTAGGTCATGGTGGAGACGCAGTCGGCCTGCTTCTGCAGCAGCGGGTCGACGTTGAAGCCCTGCTTGATGACCTTCACGCCGGTCGGCGAAGAGTCGGTCTTGATGTTGAGCTTCGACATCCAGGACAGGAACGGATATTCGTTGCCGCCATACCAGACGCCGATGGTCTTGCCCTTGAAGTCGGCGGGCTTCTTGATGCCGGTCTCGGCGCGGCAGGTCAGTTCGAGGCCGGAGCGCTTGAAGGTCTGCGAGATGTTGACGAGCGGCACGCCCTTTTCGCGCGAGGCGAGCGCCGACGGCATCCAGTCGACGACGACGTCGGCGCCGCCGCCCGCGATCACCTGCGGCGGGGCGACGTCCGGGCCGCCCGGCTTGATCGTGACGTCAAGGCCGGCGTCCTTGTAGAAGCCCTTTTCCTTGGCGACGAAGTAGCCGGCGAACTGGGCCTGCGAAACCCATTTGAGCTGGATGGTGACGGTATCGGCGGCCTGGGCGGCGGTGACCGCAAGGCCGAGCGCGAGACCGGCGGCAATAGCGAGACTGTGTTTCATGAAGAACCCCAAATCAAAAAGGACCTTGCCGACCTAGGTCCGATACGATGGATGCCAGAAAGTTGTCGCGCGTTCGGCCAGCGTGACACATCCGTAGAAAGCCATTCCGGCGAGGGCCGCGAGCGCGATCTCCGCCCAGACCATGTCGATGGCCATGCGTCCGGCCTCGGTGGAGATGCGAAACCCGATCCCTTGCGTCGGTGTTCCGAAAAACTCTGCAACGATCGCGCCAATCAGCGCCAGCGTGGCGTTGATCTTGAGCGCGTTGAAAATAAACGGCAACGCCGCCGGCAGATAAAGCTTGGTCAGGCTCTGCGTCGGGCTTGCGGCGTAGGAGCGCATCAGGTCGCGCTCGATATGGCCGGAAGCCGACAGGCCCGCGATCGCGTTCACCAGCATCGGGAAGAAGGTCACCAGCACGACCACCGCCGCCTTGGACGGCCAGTCGAAGCCGAACCACATCACCATGATCGGCGCGACGCCGACCAGCGGCAGCGCGGAAAAGAAATTGCCGAGCGGCAGCAGGCCGCGGCTCAGGAATTGATAGCGATGCGCCAGGATCGCGACCAGAAGCCCGGCGCCGCAGCCGATCGCGTATCCGATCAGCACGCCGCGGATGAAGGTCTGGGTGAAGTCGCCGGCCAGTGTCGGCAGCGAAGCAAGCAAACCGCGCGGCCGCCGCACTCGGCGGCGGCAACAGCACCGGCGGCACGCCGAAGCCGCGCACCGCGACTTCCCAGAGATAGAACACGGTCGCGCCGAACAACAGCGGCACCAGCAGATTCACCGCGCGTTGTTGCGCCCGGCGCCGCAATTGTCGCAGGCTCGGCGAGATTGACCAGCGCAAGCGCCAACCGCAAGCCAGGCCGCGATCACGATCATCCAGAAGCCGGCCTGCGCCGAGCCCGCGACCGAGGTCGTCATGCAGCAGCACCAGCGAGGCGGCGGCCGCGAGCAGCCGCGCCGGCGAGGCCCGCGACGGTCGCGCGGCTGTCGGCAAACCATGCCGCGATGCAGGAACAGAACGCCCGCGCCGCCGCGATGTCAGTGCCGATATCGTGACCGCGCCGTCAGCGGCAGCGCTTCCGGCGCGAGCGGCAGCACAAAGGCGAGCGCGATGGCGCCGGTGGCGAGCAGAAATCCCAGCCGTAGCTTGCGCGGGTCCATCAATGGGCCCCCATGCGGCTGTTAACGCCGCGCTCGATCAGGCCGACGATGCCGATCAGCGCCGGAGGCGAGCACGGCGGCGGCGACCAGCGCCGCCCAGAGCTGGATGGTCTGGCCGTAATAGGAGCCGGACAACAGCCGCGCGCCGATGCCGGCTTCGCGCGCCGGTCGGCAATTCCGCGACGATGGCGCCGATCAGCGAGATCGTGATCGCGACCTTCAGGCTGGCAAACAGATACGGCACCGCGGACGGCCAGCGCAGTTTCCACAGCACCTGGCGCGGCGTCGCCGACCAGGTCCGCATCAATTCGATCTGCAACGGATCGGGCGAGGTGAAACCCTTCACCATGCCGATCGCGATCGGGAAGAAGCAGAGATAGGCCGAGATGATCGATTTCGGCAAAAGGCCCTGCAGCCCGATCGCGCCCAGCACCACGATGAAGATCGGCGCCAGCGCCACCATCGGCACCATCTGCGAACAGATGATCCAGGGCAAAAGGCTGCGCTCCAGCACGCGGCTGTGCACGATCATCAGCGCCAGCGCGATTCCGAACAGCGCGCCGAGCACGAAGCCGAGCAGCGGTCGCCGACAGCGTGACCAGCGAATGATAGATCAGGCTGCGCGGCGCCAGCGGCGGATAGCCGAACACGCCATCGACAAACGCGTTGATCGACCTGATGCGGCGCCGGCAGCAGCGGGCGCTCGGCGTCCATGGTGCCCGCCAGCACGTCGCTGACGGTGTAGGGCGTCTCCTCGCGCTCGAAGGCGTCGCGGACCAGCGTCCAGTTCATCGCCACCGCGGCGACATACCAGATCGCGATCAGCGCCAGCACCATGGTCGCGACCGGCGCATAGCGCTCGACGATCGCGCGCTGGATGAGCGAGGGCGCGCGCGCCGGCAGCGCCAACGAGCTAATCGTCATGCGACGCTACTCGTCATAGGAATGTCCCGCGCGCAGGCCGTTGCGCACGCGCTGCGCGATCTTGAGGAATTCCGGCGTCTCGCGGATTTCCAGCGAGCGATCGGCGCGGGAAGTCGCAATCGATGATGTCGATGATGCGGCCGGGCCGCGGCGACATCACCACGATCTTGGTCGAGAGAAACACCGCTTCCGGAATCGAGTGGGTGACGAACAGCACGGTCTTTTCCGTCGACTTCCACAATTGCAGCAATTGCTCGTTGAGATGGTCGCGCACGATCTCATCCAGCGCGCCGAACGGCTCGTCCATCAGCAGCATCGCCGGATCGAACGACAGCGCGCGCGCAATCGAGACCCGCTGCTGCATGCCGCCGGACAATTGCCAGGGAAACTTGCGCTCGAAGCCGTTCAGATTGACCATCGACAGATAGCGCTCGGCGCGGATGCTGCTGCTCGCTTTCCGAAAAGCCCATGATCTCCAGCGGCAGCTTCAGGTTCTTCTCGATCGTGCGCCACGGAAACAGCGCCGGCGCCTGGAACACATAGCCGTAGCTGCGCGCCAGCCGGGCGTTCTCCGCGCGTCATGCCGTTGACCAGCAGCGTGCCCGAGGTCGGCTGCTGCAAATCGGCGATCACCCGCAGCATCGTGGTCTTGCCGCAGCCGGACGGGCCGATGAAGGAGACGAACTCGCCTTCGGCGATTTGCAAGGAGACATTGGACAAGCGCGTCGACCCGGCCGTCCGCGGTCTCGAACGTCAGCGAGATTGCCTTCGCCTCGACCACCAGCCGTTTGGACGCCGGCTCGGTGGACATTACGTCAACATTCCTGACGGATGCGGGCCGCGACATTCGTTCACTCGGGGAAGGGGCCGCCGGCGGGTCGCTGGAGGCCGAAATGCTCTGTTTTGGCGATGCCATATCCGAATAGTGGCAAATGCCGTCCACTGGAGGCGCGCACAATGTTTGCGCAGCCCGATAGAATATTGAGCAGCATTTCGCCGCGTTTCGGCGCAGTTTGGCCGCCGATGCGCGGGCCTGCTTTTGACTTGCCCGACTTCGCGACAGATAATCGCCCATGTTGCGTCCGCGAAGCGGGCGCGAATGCTCTGTCGCCCGAGCGCGCATCATGAAGCCTGCTCCATTCAAATACATCGCCGCCTCGTCGCTCGATCACGCGCTTGTCCCTCAAAGCCGAATATGGCGACGAGGCGCGTTTTCTGGCCGGCGGGCAGAGCCTGATCCCGGCGATGAATTTCCGCCTGGCCCGCCCGGCCGTGCTGATCGACATCAACGGCCTTGCCGAACTGGCCGGGATCGACCGGTCGGACGGCGAGACTATAAGGGTTGGCGCCTGACGCGATATCGGGCGCTGGAGCGGGACGGCGATTTCCTGAACGCCTGTCCGCTGTTCGCCGACGCGCTGCCCCATATCGCCCATCCGCAGATCCGCAACCGCGGCACCATCGGCGGCAACCTCTCCCATGCCGATCCGGCCTCCGAACTGCCGGCGGTGGCGACCGCGATGCAGGCGCGCATGACAGATCAGGTCCAGCCAAGGCGAGCGGGAGGTCGCCGCGTCCGAATTTTTCGTCGGGCTGCTGACGACCGATGCCTCGAGCCGGACGAAATGCTGGTCGAGATCATCCTTTCCGGCGCCGAAGCCGCGCTCGGGAAGCTGCTTTATGGAAGTGGCGCGGCGGCGCGGCGATTTTGCCCTCGCAGGCGTCGCGGCGATCGTCACGCTGGACGAGGACGGCGCAATGCGCCGAGGTGCGGCTCGCGCTCTGCGGCGTCGGCGAGACGCCGGTCGATGCCAGCGACGCCGCCGCTGTCCCTGGTCGGGCAACGCTGCACCGACAAGGCGATCGAGGCGGTCGCCGCCGAAGTGCAGGGCACGATCGCGCCGTCGGGCAATGTCCACGCGAGCGCCGACTATCAGCGCCATATCGCCGGCGTGCTGACCCGGCGCGCCCTCAGCGCGGCGCATGCAGCGGGTCGCTCATGCGCCTGACGCGGCTCACGACATCGCGCTTCACGGTCAACGGCACGTCCTATCGCGGCAGCGATCGAAGCGCGGATGCTGCTCAGCGATTTCCTGCGCCACGAACTGCAAGCTCGCCGGCACCCATGTCGGCTGCGAGCACGGCGTTTGCGGCGCCTGCACCGTGCTGCTCGACGGCGCGCCGGTCCGCTCCTGCCTGATGTTCGCGGTGCAGGCCAACGGCCGCGAGCTTGTCGACCATCGAGGGGCTGGCGTCAGCGTCCGGCGATCTCAGTCCGTTGCAGGCGGCGATGCACGAACATCACGGCCTGCAATGCGGCTATTGCACGCCGGGCATCCTGATGACCATGACCGCGTTCCTGCGCGAGCACCACGCGCCTTCGGAAGACGAGGTGCGCGAGGCGCTGTCCGGCAATCTCTGCCGCTGCACCGGCTATCAGAACATCGTCGATGCCGTGCTGAAGGCGGCCGAGACGATGCGGGCGGCCGCGCCATGACCACGCGTTTTTTCGGCGCGCCGGTCAAACGCAATGAGGACACGAAAGCTCCTCACCGGGCGGGCGCTGTTCATCGACGATGTCGAACTGCCGGGCATGCTGCATGCCGCGTTCCTGCGCAGCCAGGTCGCGCATGCCAGGATCAAGCATCGATCGATGTCTCGCGCGGCGCTGAAGCGCCCGGGCGTGATCGCGGTCTATACCGCCGAAGACCTCGGGCGCCTATTGGCAGCCCGGCCCGCTGCTGGTGCCGCCGCCGCCGATCTCCGGGCATCGTCTTCAACACGCGCACCCATGTGCCGCTCGCCAAAGACACGATCCGCTGTGCCGGCGAGCCGATCGCGATCGTGGTCGCGGAAAGCCGCTATATCGCCGAGGACGCGCTCGACGATATCGACGGTCGACCTGGAGATTCTGCCCGCGGTGGTCGATCTCGAACAGGCGCTCGCAAAAAGGCTCGGCGCTGCGTTCACGACGATCTCGGCAACAATGTCGCCGCCCATGTGCGTCAGACCAAGGGCGATTACGCGCAGCGCCGCCGCGAAAGCCGCATCTCACGCTCAAGCGCCGCTTTCGCTACGAGCACGGCATCTCCTCGCCGATCGAGACCCGCGGCGTGGTGGCGCAATGGGACGCGCGCGCCGAGCAGATGACGGTCTGGGACACCACGCAGGCGCCGGTGTTCGTGCGCAACGTGCTCGCCGGCGCGCTCGGCCTCGGCGAAGGCCAGGTGCGGGTGATCGCGCCGTTCGTCGGCGGCGGCTTCGGGCCGAAGATCATGATGCTCTATCCGGAAGAGGTGACGCTGCCGTGGATCTCGATGCGGCTCAACCGCCCGATCAAATGGATCGAGGACCGCTTCGAGCATTTTGTCGCGACCACGCATGAGCGCGGGCAGATCCACGACGCCGAGATCGCGCTCGACCAGGGACGGCCGCATCCTCGGCGTCAAGGATGTCTTCCTGCACGACAACGGCGCCTACAATCCTTATGGCCTGACGGTGCCGATCAACAGCCAGTGCACGCTGCTCGGGCCTTATGTGATCCCGGCCTATGACAGCACGTTCACGTCGGTCTTCACCAATCTCACGATCGTCACGCCCTATCGCGGCGCCGGCCGCCAGCACGGCGTGTTCGTGATCGAGCGGCTGCTCGATCTCGCCGCGCACGAGCTCGGGATCGATCCGCGCCGAAATCCGCCGCCGCAATCTCATTCCGACGGACGCGTTTCCGTACAAGAACGAGATCATCTACCAGGACTTTCGCGCCGCTCGAATATGACAGCGGCAATTACGAGCCGGTGCTCGACAAGGCGCTGGCCGCGATCGGCTACGATCAGTTCATCAGGGAAGAGCAGCCGAAGCTGCGCGCGCAAGGACGCTGCGTCGGCATCGGCATCGCCTGCTATGTCGAGGGCACCGGCATCGGTCCTTACGAAGGCGCCAAGGTTCAGGTGCAGAGCCAACGGCAAGGTCAGCGTCGCGACCGGCATCGGCACGCAGGGGCAGGGGCATTTCACGAGCTTTGCGCAGATCGTCGCCGACCAGCTCGGCGTCGACGTCACCGACGTCGATATCGTCACCGGCGACACCGACCGGTTCTATTGGGGCGCCGGCACCTTTGCCAGCCGCGGCGCGGTGGTCGCCGGCAATGCCGTGAACGAGGCCTCGCTCGCGGTGCGCAAGAAAGCGCTGAAGCTCGCCAGCGACGCCTTCGAATGTTCCGAAGAAGATCTCGTGCTCGCCGACGGCAAGGTCTCGATCACCGGCATTCCCGAAAAATTCATCCGCCTCGGCGAACTTGCGCAGCGCGCCAATCCGATGCGCGGCGCGGTCAAGCCCGGCACCGAGCCGGGGCTGGAATCGACGCAATATTTCGGACCGCCGAGCGGCTCGACGGCGAACGGCGTGCATGCCATGATCGTCGAGATCGATCCCGAGACGTTCGAGTTGCAGATCCTGAAATACGTCGTGGTGCATGATTGCGGCACCGTGATCAATCCGATGATCCTGGCAGGGCCAGATTCACGGCGGCGTCGCGCAGGGCATCGGCAATGCGTTCTACGAGAAGCTGTCCTTCGACGATCAGGGCCAGTTGCTCAACGCTTCGCTCGCCGATTATCTGTTGCCGACCTCGCTCGACGTGCCGCGCATGGAGCTCGATCACACCGTGACGCCGTCGCCGCTCAATCC
Source organism: uncultured Alphaproteobacteria bacterium (assembly GCA_963794775.1). Lineage (GTDB taxonomy): Bacteria > Pseudomonadota > Alphaproteobacteria > Rhizobiales > Xanthobacteraceae > Bradyrhizobium. The sequence continues at coordinate 46,248 of CAWCGA010000042.1, forward strand.
GCTCGGCATCAAGGGCGCGGGCGAGGCCGGCGCCATTCCGGTCGGGCCGCTGTTCGCGCAGGCGATCGAGGATGCGCTTCAGCTCAAGGAGCGCGGCATCGAGCTTCTGGAAATCCCGTTAAGCCCGAGCCGGCGTGTTCGAACTGATCGGCGAAGGCAGCGAGGACGGCATGAAACGCGCGCAGGTTTTCAGATTGTCGATGGCGCATCCCGGCGATCTTTCCGCGCTGGAGCGACTGATCGTCGGCGGCACGATCCGCGCGGCGGATGTCGTCGCCATCATCGGCAAGACCGAGGGCAATGGCGGCGTCAACGATTTCACCCGCGGTTATTTCACGCAGACGCTGATGGCGCTGCTGTCGATGCATCTCGGAAAGCCGGCGTCGCAACTGATCAAGGAAATTCCCTGCGTGCTGTCGGGCGGCACCGAAGGCGTGATGAGCCCGCATTACAGCGTGTTCTGCATCAGCGACGATCCGGCGACCACGCGGCAATATCCGTCGGCGCTTGCGATCGGCACCGCGTTCAGCGCCCGGTCGCGGCCGAAGATGTCGGCCGGCGCGCCCATGTCGAGAGCGTCGCCGCAGCCGTGCGGCAGGCGATCGCGAATGCCGGCATCGAGACAGCTGGACGACGTGCATTTCGTGCAGGTCAAATGCCCCTGCGTCACGGTGGCGCGCGCGTCGGCCGCGATCGCCGCGGGCAAAGCCGCCGCTGCACCAGCGATCCCAACACGTCGATGGCGTTTGCGCGCGCCGCCGGCGCGTTCGGCGTCGCGCTCGCGCTCGACGAGATCAAGCCCGATGGTTTCAACGACGACTCGCTGCTCAGCGACTTCTCGATCCAGTCGCCGCGCGCCAGCATTTCCTCCGGCGTCGAGGTCGAGAGCAACGAGGTGATCGTGCTCGGCAACAGCCCGCCTGGGGCGGCGATTTGCAGATCGCGCATCGCGCCGATGAACGATGCGCTCGATATCGGCGCCATCGTCGACGTGCTCGCCGATCTCGGCATCGAGGCCAACCCGCAGGTCCCGCCGCGCGATGCCGCGCGCATCGCCTGCGTGCTGGTGAAATGCGAGCCCGACCGGCGCGGCAACATCCGCGGCCATCGCCACACCATGCTCGACGATACCGACATCAACGCGCAGCGCCATATCCGCGGCGCGGTCGCAGGCCTCGTCGCGGGCGTGATCGGCGACGGCCGGATTTTCGTCTCCGGCGGCGCCGAACATCAGGGGCCGGACGGCGGCGGCCTGATCGCGGTCATCGCCTCGCAGAACAGCGGCGGCGCCTGATGCGGATCGTCATCGTCGGCGCCGGGGTCGCGGGCTGCGTGATGGCGCGCAAGCTTGTCGCAGCTCGCCGGCGTCGAGGTCATTTGCCTCGAGCGCGTCGCGCGCGACGATCATTCCGAAGCCGGCACCGGCCTCAATGTCGGCCCGAACGCGGTGAAGGCGCTGAAGCTCGCCGATCCCGACGCTTGCGGATGCGATCACGCAGGCGAGCTTTCCCTGGACGCAACTGGCGGATTTCGCTGACCGACGGCACCGTGCTGTTCGATCTGCAGCTCACGGATGTCGCCGACGGTCCGGGCTGGCGCATCCGCTGGTCGGAGCTCTATCGCGTGCTGCGCGAGGCCGCCGGCGACAGCGTGCACTATGGCTGCGAGATTACGGACGTCGGCCGCGACGCCGGCGATCCGCGCAAGACCACGATTGCGTGGACGCAAGACGGCAAGCACGCACCGCCTCGACGACATCGATCTCCTGATCGCGGCCGACGGCCGTTACTCGCGGGTGCGCCGCGACGATGTCCGGCGAGCCGCAAGTGCGGCAGACCGGCGTCGCGATCTCGCGCGTGCTGGTGCCGGACACCTCGAACGGGCTGATCGACGATTACGAGCAATGGTTCAACGGGCCGAATCGCCTGCTGCCGTTTCGCGTGCCGCCCGGCCACATCTACATCGCCTGCGCCTTTCCGATCTCGCCGGACGCCGATATTCCGACCGCATCTGAAGACGCCGGACGCGTTGCGCGCGGCCTATACGCCGCTGAGCGCGCCGCCGAGCGACGCAGGCCGCATGGATGATCGACCAGATCTGCGCCAATGTCGCCGACACCCATTGGGCGCGCATGCAGGAGCATGACGCGCTCTATCGTGCGGCCGACTGCAACGTGCTTTATCTCGGCGATGCCGCGCATGGCATGGTGCCGACGCTGGGGCAGGGCGCGACGCAGGCGATCGAGGATGCGGCCGTCGCCGCGACGCTGATCGCGCAGCGCTATCGCGCACGGCGCAGCGCGATGTCGCCTCGTGGCTCGACGGAGATCGCAGCCTGCGCGAGCAGCGCATGCGCTTTGTGATGGAGTTCTCGCTTGACGCGACCGACACCATGCTGGAGGGCGCCGATCCCGTCGCAGGCACACGGCACAAGACCGAGGCGCCGTTCATCGAATCACCTCAAGGCGCTTTACAACGACGTCGGATTGCCGCTGAAATCAGACTGCAGACTGGGAGAGACGCCATGACCGCCATGAAGCCATCGCCATCGAAGCAAGACGCTGCCGCTCGCCACCGTGCACGGGCTTTTTCACATCGCGATCAAGACCGACGATCTGGCGGCGACGCGCAAGTTCTGGATCGACATCATCGGCCTGCGCGAATTTCCGCGGCCGGATTTCGGCTATCCCGGCGCGTGGCTCGGCTGCACCGCAGCCCGGCGGGCTCGCCATCATCCACGTCTATGCCGGCGGCCCGGCGCTGGGGCCGAGCGGCAAGGCGGAGGCCGGCACGGCCGCGATCGATCACGTCTCGCTGTCCTGCTCGGGCTATCGCTCCTATGTGTCGCGCTTCAAGGCGGCGGGTCTCGACTGGCGCGAGTTCATCGTGCCCGGCACGTCGCTGTGGCAGTTGTTCGTCTATGATCCCTCCGGCGTGCAGCTCGAACTGACGTTCGAGTCCGGCAGCGAGGGCGAAGAGAAGCCCGACATGTCGGCGGGACGCAAATACGTCGCCGGCTCAAGCTTCTTCGACAAGGCGAGCTATCCGAAGCTCGCCTGAGGCCGCGGCTTTCGCGCCTCTCGAAGCGGCGTGGGAAATCGTTTTCGCCCCGTCAATGCACCTTTGGGTTTTCGAAAATAACCGCTCTATTTTTGCGAGCGAATTCGCGTGCCTGGAATTCTATCTGGGCGCGCGCAAGGCCATGGTTAAGGCGGCGCTAAGGAATTTCAAGCTATCGTGAATGAAGCCATTCAGATCCGCGCTTTTTTTGTTCTTATTTCGGAGACGTCTCGATGCTGCGCAATATGACCATTGCCCCCAAGCTCGGCATTCTGGTGGGCGCAACGCTGCTCGGTCTTTGCGTGGCCTGCGCGCATCGCCAGTTATCTGATGCAGCAGGAAATGTTCAACGCGCGGGTCGACCAGACCAAGGCCATCGTCACCATCGCCAGGAACATGGCCGGCGAGCTGAAGCGGCAGGTCGATGCCGGCGAAATGACCAAGGACCAGGCGATGGCGATGCTGCGCAAGCTCGGCAACGCCATGACCTATGACAACGGCTCCGGCTATCTGTTCGCGACGGGCTATGACGGCATCACCCAGATGGCGCCCGATCCCAAGCAGGTTGGCACCAACCGCATGGACGTCGTGACCAACGGCCGTAAGCTGTCGCAGGAACTGCTGGATGGCGTCCGCGCTAATGGCGAGATCCTGTTGCCTTACGAATATGTCAAGCCCGGCCAGGAGACGCCGATCCGCAAAATTGGCTACGCCGTCGCTATTCCCGGATTCGACATGTATCTGGGCACCGGCGCCTATCTCGAAGACCTCGACGCCAAGCTGAGGCCGATCGTGTGGACGCTCGGCCTTTCCACCATCGGGATCGGCCTGTTCTCGGGCATGCATCGCCTGGGTCATCGGCCGCGGCATCAGCCGTCCGCTCAATTTGCTCGGCGCCCGCATGGAAGGGATCGCCAATGGCGAACTCGACAGCGACATTCCCGGCGCCGGCCGCGGCGACGAAGTCGGCAAGATGGCCAAGACCGTGCAGATCTTCAAGGACAATGCGCTGCGCATGCGCGAGATGGAAAAGTCCGAGACCGAGACGCGCGAGCGGGCGAGCAGCCGAACGCCGTGCGGCGATGGAGAGCCTCGCCGGCGACTTCGAGCGCAGCGTCAACGGCATCGTCCATTCGGTCTCCACGGCCGCGGCGAGCATGCAGACCACGGCGCAGTCGATGACGGCGACCGCAAGCGACGCCAGCGCCCGTGCCGCCAATGTCAGCGCGGCCTCGCAAAGCGCCTCCGGCAATGTCGGCACCGTTGCCGCCGCCGCCGAGGAGCTGTCGAGCTCGGTTGCGGAAATCTCGCGCCAGGTCGGCCGCTCCAGCGAAATCGCAAGCCAGGCGGTGACCGATGCCGAGCGCACCAATGCGACGGTGCAGGTGCTGTCGACCGGCGCGGAAAAGATCGGCGAGGTGGTGAAGCTGATTCACTCGATCGCAGCCCAAACCAATCTGCTCGCGCTCAACGCCACCATCGAAGCGGCGCGCGCCGGCGAATCCGGCCGCGGCTTTGCGGTGGTCGCCTCCGAAGTGAAGGCGCTCGCCAACCAGACCGCGAAAGCCACGGAAGAAATCTCCAGCCAGGTCGAGGCGATGCAGCAGTCGACCAACGACGCGGTGACCGCCATCAACGGCATCTCGCGCACGATCGCGCAGATGAGCGAGATCACGACCTCGATTCGAACCTCGATCGAGCAGCAGGGCGAGCGACGCGCGAGATCGCCCGCAACATCCAGTCGGCGGCGGCCGGCTCCAGCGAGATCAGCACCCATATCGGCGGCGTCACCACCGCGGCGGCGGCCACCGGAACCGCGGCCTCCGAGGTGCTGGAGAATGCGCGCGAGCTCGACAATCAGTCGGGCATGCTGCGCAGCGCCGTCGACGGCTTCCTCGCCAAGGTGCGCGCGGCTTAAAACCGCAGCTTCCTCAAGCCGAGCATTGCCGAAATCGTCGGATTGCTGCCACTTTACCTCCGTCACTGACGTGACGGAGGCAGAAGGTGCGTGATGGCGCGATTTTTGACGGCGATGTTTTTACTGGCGGTCTGCCGGCTGGACCGACACCAGGGGAACGGTCCGCGTCGAAACGGCCGCGCCGGAGCAAGCCCTACGACTTCGTCGTGCACGTTCGAAATATTCCGGACATCAAGTACAATCCGCTGGTGCGGCAGGATCGCAACCGCATGGCGCTCGATCTCGTCCGCGGCCAGTGCCCGGGGGGCCGCGTCGTCGGCGAGGACACCGTGAACACCGAGATCTACGGCATCACCTCCAGCCTGCCGGATTATGTCGTGCTGGTGAGCTGCGCGCGGAGACGCTGAAGGGCTTTAAGCGTACGATCGGATACCGCGATGAAAGACTGTGATTGGGAAGAAATTCGCGGTTTTGCATCGCCCGGGGAATACCAGCTGTTCGTTAGATACATCGAAGAACTTGTTTCGTCAGGGCTAGCTCGGGAGGTGCCTGTCCATCCCGCATATGGCCAAAATCAGGTTTATGGCGGCCGATGGTTTGCTGATACGAACACAGGAGAGATTTGGCGCTTGGTAGAACCGGACTTTCCACTTAAGGGACTGTGGGAACCTGTAACAGTAGCGAAGCAACTCGACGGAATTGAAGATGAAGTATCCGAAGCAGACGCGACAGTTGCTCGCGAACCATCCAGAAGATCTTCGCAATTTTGAAGCGCTCTGGGCTACCGGAAAATCAAGAGACGCGTATGTCTTTGTGATGAACGCGACCGAGCGGTTGGAACTGGTAAGGTCTGCCGAGAATAGGAGAGCTGACGAAGCCTTCTTTTGGTTATCCATGTATTGATGACGCACGATGTCGATCGGACGAGCAACGCTTCATTGCCGTCGCAGCAAACTCGAATTTTGCTACGCCCTTTGCGCTTCCGGAACCGGCTGCTTCACCGGCTCGACGGTCGCGATGCCGCGCAAGAGGCGGCCGAGCAGGTCGGAGCCGGTGATGATCCGCTTTCGCGTGCTCCAGACCAGGATGAGGTCGTTTTCGATCACGTCATCTTCGGGCGTTTCCTGAACCACCCGCATCTGCCCGATGACGTCGCCGAGCTTGGCCTTGGTGTCGCGGACCACGATCGGCCGGTGCCAATAGGCTGCGTATCCATTTCAAGCTCGTTGAACAGCGCATCGCGCAGGAAATGATGGGCATCGAGCACGAAGACGGGGTCGCCGGTCGCGGAATCGGTGATGATCACCCATTTCATGCCGGACGCATCGACCTGGCGCAGGAAGGGATCGTCGGGCGAGCGCTGAATTGCGGCAACACGCAGCGCTGATTGGAAAGCGGCAGGCTGATGATGCTTTTGACGTCGACGAATTCGCCTTCGTCGCAGACCGAAATATCGTCGAGGTCGAGGAAGTTCTGCGCGCCGGTCGCTTCCAGCTTCCGATCGTGCCTTCGCTCGTCGAGTGGCGCGCAAGCATCGAGCGAAGATCGCTGCTCCTTCATATAGGCCGGCCCTTCCGGTCCGAGCCATGCGTCGAGCAGCATCGCGGTCGGCTTGGCGAGCGGGTAGAGCACACGCGGTAGAAATTCAGAAACGGCAGAAAGCGCGAGGTCATCTTCAGCGCGTTGCGCGAAAAATACGCTTGCGGGATGATTTCGCCGAGCATGGTGATGGCAAAGGCCGAAAAGAAAAACGCCGCCACGCCGTGCAGGACCGAATCCGACAGCAGCGTCAACAGCACATTGGTCGTGACGTTGCCCCAGATCACGGTTGCCAGAACCTGGTTGGCGTTGTGGCGCAACTCCAGAACCTTGATGGCGTCTTTGTTGCCGCCATCGGCTTCGACCTGAAGCCGGAGCAGGCTGAGGCTGAAGACGGCGAGGTTGAGGCCGGCAAACAGCGCCGACTGGATGATGCAGGCGAAGACGCCGAGCCAGGCGCCGTTGGTACTGAACGCGGCCATGCTTCCCGTCCCATTCGGTGGTACGAGGCCGTCCAGGGAAACGGACTCGTCGCGCCTTCGTTCGTCGCTCGGAGTCGGCGGCTCTATTCTGCCGCCTGTTGGGCGACGGCGTCGACCTCCTTATTATAGTCGAACAAACGCGGCCGTAAGGCAAGGTGAGATCGGCGATGTAGTGGTGGGCGCCGATGACGCGGCGGACCGGGAAGTCGGCGACCGGCGCGTTGGTCACCTCGATAGCCTCGCTCACCTTTCTGCCATCACCATTCTGCAATTGATCTATCAGCAGAAGGCCTATGAGGGCGACTCGAAGGACTACGACTTCTCGTCGACATCGATGCGCGAACACTGGATGAGCGGCCTGGAAGACACCCGCCGCACTCTGTTGCGCCGCGACTGGCTTGCGATGCCGACTGAAGGCATCGTCGTCCACGACGTGCACCGCGAGCGGGATTACTGGCGATGCGACGTAGTTTGGTACGGCATTCCAAAATCGTGAGGTCCGATTTCTGTCCGGAAGCGGACTCACTAATTGTAGTTGGCATTTGTAGTCGGCGCCGAGGCCGCTGTGGCCTCGGCTTTTTTGGGACCTGGGCGCTCGAAGCTACCTTCCGGTGCCTGTGCTGTTGGTGCCGTTGTTCTGATTGGGGCTGTTGTTGATCACCGAGTTGGGGTTGTTGCCGCTTATCGACGAAGCGGAGTCGGTGGTGCCGCCCGTAGCCGCGCCACCCGTTCCCAAGGATAAAACCTGGAGATACACGACGTTCCTTTTGGCTGGGCCATCGTGATCGCATGCGAAGGTTGCGTGACGTTCTGAACAGAGCCCTACGGGCCGGGAACGGTCATTGGCGCGACGCGTTGGTCTCTCAGCCAGATTAGAAAGAGACCATCATGCGTTTCACGTTTGCAGTTCCCATCATCGCCTGTGCCATCGCGGCGCCGGTTTTCACGGCGACGCCAGGTTGGGCTCGAGACGCCGGGGCGTTCAGCCGCTTTGGCCGAATCCATCATTACCGCGGTTACCGCGATTATTCAGGCTACCTGGATCCGAGGAGCGGGCACTACGACCTCGAGTTCCAGCGCAACAGGGAGGACTTTGGCTTCAGCGGGAGAGACCCGTCGAGAGTCGGCGGCGAAGACCCGTATCTCCATCCCGCGCCCTACTAGCGCGATCGCTCTTCAAGAGCGGCAAGCCTGATACGGCCAGCATGAGAAAAAGCGCGGTCGGTGAAACTCGCTGCCGTCATGCAGTTGCCGGCTGGAACAGGCGCTTGATCATTGACGAAAAACCATGACGGCCTTGTTCGCGGTCGACGACGGATTGCTCGGTCACCCAGTTCAGCTGGATCGCGCGACGCTTGCCCGCAACGGGATGATGGCCGTGCCATGACGTGTCGGAGCGCTTGAAGACCAGCAGCGTCCCGCCGGACGGCTCGACTTCGGCGACGTAATTTTCGAGGTCGGTGCCGTTGCGCAAAATGCGCAGGCGGCCGCGTCGAACTCTCCCAGGAATCGTCGTTCATGTAGAGCAGGACGGTGATGATCTTGGTTTTCGAATCGGTGTGGATCTTGCCGTCGCGCGCCCGGCAGAATCCGCGCACCGTGTACATCGTCGGCCGGCCGGTGAGGTCGATGTCGAATTTTTCCTCGACCGCTTGCCGGAAGGAAGTTGCAAGAAGTTCGTCGATCATCTCCTTGAAATGCCCGGCAATCTTCAGGCCCGCCGGCGGATGCGAGCCGGGGCCGGGCACCTCGGGATAATCGGAGAGAACCTGCTTCAGCTTCTCGCGCTCGACGAAATCCCGCACGATGAGATATTCGAAGGGATCGCGTTGCAGCGGCGTCGAGCGAAGCGCGTCAAGCTTGAGCATGGTTCCTCCTGTATCCGTCCGGGTTGCCCGCGGGTTCGGTCTCGCCCGCGTTTTGCCGGCCTTTTTCACGTCAAGCCAAGCGGGCTTTGTCCTTCGGTCCACAACCGGTCATAGACGCTGCGGATACGGCGCGCCTCGGCCGCAAGCGAGAAATTGGCGTGCACGAATTCCAGCGCCGCCCGGCCGCCGTTCTTTGGCCAAATCCGGCTCGCGGAAATAGGGTTCGATCGCGGCCGCCAGCGCGTCGGCGTCGCCCGCCGGCACGATGGCGCCGTTGACGCCGGGCCGGATCATCGACGGAAACGATCCGGCGTCCGAGGTGACGACGGCGGTTTGCGAGGCCATGGCCTCGAGCGGGGTCAGGCCGAAACCCTCCTGGCGCGACGGCGCCACAAACAACGTGAAGCGCCGGTACCACACCGAGATATCATCGACATCGCCCAGGAAGATAATGCGTTGCGTGAGGCCCGCGGCGCGATATCTCCGACTTCAACTCGCGCTCGAAGGCGAGATTGTCCGAAGTGGTGCGGCCGGTGATGATCGCAGTCCAGTCCGGATATTGCGGCAACAGCCGCACCATCGCCTCGACGAACAGATCCGTGCCCTTCTGGTGGCGGATGCGCCCGGTGCAGCCAACGGCATATTTGCCGGGAAGCCCGGTCGCGGCGTAATCGTCCTCGCTGCCGCGCGGTGGATGGAAGTGGTCAAAATCCGTTCCATGCGGCACGACGGTATAGGGGACGTCGAGGAAACTGCCGGAGCGTTCGCTGGTCGCGATCACCGCGTCCATCCGTTTCAACATCCAGCGCGTCAGCGGCTTGTGCCGGCGCTGGCCGGCGGAGTTGAAGATCAGCCGGAGCGGCGCGCGCAGCACGTCCCTCAGCAGAAGTCCCACGATCATCTCGTTGTTGCGGCGGCAATGGTAGATTCGGAACGGCCGGTTCGCCGGCCGGCGAAACAGTTTCGGTACATCGCGCCAGCGCATGCGCGGCACCCGCTCCGGCAGATCGAAGCCGAGCGCTGCGATCTTCAGCGTCTTGGCCTGTTCCGGAACCAGTTGCACGACCGCCGTCGTGCCGCCGGATTGGCGCCAGTTGAAGTTGGTGGCGACCACTTCGATTTCCGAAAAATCGTCCGTCAATGCGATGATCCCTTTGGGCGGGACGGACTATCCCTTGTCACCCCGAGAGGGGTTAGCAGCGGCCGTAAACGTTCACAAGATGCAGGTATTGCGAAGTCAAGGCTAAAGCGCAACGCCAAAGCCGCAAATGAAAATTCATTAATAATAGCAAATACCTAGAACGGCTGCTCAGGCATGGCGCGGTCAGGGCTTTGATCCTCGGAAGGCAGCCCGTATTGCCTGAGGAAAATCCTCGCTAGCATGGCCCCTCGTATCGGGCGAGGAGCAAGCATGACGAAATTGGCGGGCCTGTTGGCTGCGATCTTTCTGGCGTGGGGACAACCTGCGTTCGCCGATGAATTTCAAAACCTGAAATGCGGCACGGACATTGCCAAGGCCCTGATCGGCAAACACTCATCCAAGGGGCCGCTCGTCGAATCCGAGAAAAAATACCGCGCGCTGGGCTTGAAGGGTCTCGGCGCCGACGAAATCGCCGACGGGCTGTCGTCGGTCAATTGGCTGATCTGCGGCGCTGAATATGTCGAGCTGATCGATCGGCGCGGGATGGTCCGCGACGCGCTGGCGTTTCCGCCGCATTCCAAAACCGCGCCGGCCTTCTCGGGTATTTGCCAGGCCAAGGGCCACGATCTTCCCGACATCATCATGGCGGTGCTGGATGGCTCGACCGCGGCCGATCCTTTGCCGGTCAAGACCGCGTGGAAGATCGATCAGAAGGGTGTCAAGTTTGTCTCGATTCCGGGTGAAGGCATTCTTTGCCCGCGAGACGGCATCATCACCGCCGATGGAGGCCGTTAAGGCGAAGGCGGCTTTCGGGGCGGCCGCGGATCGCTGCCATGCGGTGTCACCCAAGAGACACCACCGATGGCAGGTGCTAATGTCGCCCGTCGCGGCAAGCTGAAACGGCGTCGAACGAAAATCGAGTAACGGGAGAGCAGGGATATACCCGGCCATGAACGACAACAGGGAGGCTTCCATGAACAAGACCGCTGAAATCGCATTCGCCGCAGGCGTTGCGGTTGTGGCGTTCGCGGGCACCGCGAGCGCACAGAATTCGCAGGCCCAGTCCGCCATCGATACCAGCCTGCGTGGCGCGGTCGAGCGCAAGGACATACCGGGCGTGGTGGCGCTGGTCACCGATCGCAAGGGCGTGCTCTATGAGAACGCATTCGGCGTGGCCGACGTCGCGAGCGGGCGTCCGCTCAAGTCCGATGCGCTGTTTCGCATCGCCTCGATGACCAAGCCGATCACGTCGACGGCGCTGATGCAGCTGGTCGAGCAGGGCAAGATCGGCCTCGACGATCCGGCCGAAAAATATTTGCCGGAGCTGAAGAATCCGAAGGTCATCGAATCCTTCGACGCCAAGACCGGGGATTACAAGCTTCGTCCGGCATCGAGCCCGCCGCTGGTCAGGCATTTCCTGACCCACACGTCCGGACTGGCTTATCCCTTCACCAGCGCGATCTGGCGCGATTTCAAGCCGCACGCCGGCGAAACCTATCCGTTCGGCGGTCCGATGCTGTTCGATCCGGGCGAACGCTGGCACTACAGCACCTCGATCGATGTCGTCGGCCGGCTGGTCGAGGTGGTGTCCGGACAAAAGCTCGAGGATTATTTCCACGATCACATCTTTGTCCCGCTGAAGATGAACGACACGTCTTATAACGTGCCGGAGGCCAAAGGGCCGCGCCTCGTCGCGCAGCAGCAGCGCGCCGGCGCGAAGATGGATGGCGATGTCGTGCTGCAAAACCCGCAAGCAGGCCTCACCGTCGCGCAACCGATCGGCGGCGGCGGGCTGGCCTCGACCGCCGACGACTACGGCCGCTTCATGCGCATGATCCTCAATGGCGGTGAGCTCGATGGGGCCCGCGTGCTCAAGGCCGAGACGGTCAAGCTGATGGAGCAGAACCAGATCGGTGCCGTCTCGGTGCCTGCGCTCAAATCCGCGCTGCCGCGCAGCGCCGACTTCACCTTCATCGCCGATGGCCGCGACAAGTGGGGCTATGGCTTCCTGATCACGGTCGATCAGTTTCCCGGCGAACGTTCGCCCGGGTCCTTAAGCTGGGGCGGCATCAACAATACCTATTTCTGGATCGATCCGGCGCGCGGCGTCGCCGGCACGATCATGATGCAGTATTTGCCATTTGCGGACGCCAAGGCGCTGGCCGTTTATCGCGCGTTCGAACGCGGCACCTATCAGCTTGTGAACGCGGAGCGGTAGGTCTACGGTTGATCTCGCTGGGGCATCACCGTTCGAAGAACGGTGATTTCTCGGTTTTTCAATTGGCTCACGCCGCGCCTTAGAAGTCGTGGCAGCGGGGTTGCAAAAGCGGCAATCGTAAAGGTTGTGATTAAACCGATCTGCCTATTCATGGCGCCCCTCGATCGTGCCAAGAATGTGCCCAGTGCCTGACTTGGTCTAAACAACAATCTTTCACGCTAAGGCCATCACCCGGAGCCAGTATCCAGCAGATCGGCCGGCTGGCGTATTTGACATTATTTATAAGAATTTGAGACGCCGTTTTTAGAGGCAGTACATGTCACTCGAAATCATTATTCGAAGGCGTCGAAATATGGATCGACCGCCGGAAACAGGTTCGCGAGATACTTCCGAGCCGCCCGAAAGCGTCGCCGCCAAACAACAGCCAGCCAGCGACCCCGCCAACGACAATGATGACGGAGCCTGGCCGTTTATCCCGTTTCCCTGGGGTTAGCTGGCTTTCCGGCCGAAGGTTGCGGCCTGCGACTTGGTACAAAAAAATCCTGCGCGAAACGCCGGCCCACCCGCCCCGAACAGCGCCCATACGCAAAAAAGCCGCGCGGCGCGTTTCCGCTTGCCTCGGCCTGAGGACGGAAAGCGGGTGGTTCAGGTTGTAAAAAAGCGCGATCGGAGGGTCAGGCGCCGTCAGGCTCGAGACCCACGAAAGAAGCTGACATGAATACGAAATCGCGAGCTGTATCTATTCGGCCCAAAGCGACGGTCGAGAAGGCGGCGGTTGAAGCCGATCCACGCTGGGGTCGTGTCCAGGCACGCATACCGGTCCCGCTTTCGATGACTTCCTGATCGGAGGCCTGCCGGCCAACACCGGCCGCAAGATGAAGTTCACGGGAACGACCGTGCTGAAGCTTCAGAATGGCAAAATCGTCGAGGAAATCGGTCTCGACGACGGCGTCGCAGCCTTGACACAGCTCGGCCTCATCAAGAAAGCGGCCTAGTATCGTCGTAAGACGCGCCTACCGCGTGGAAAATGTGAGGCGGCACTACCGAAGTGCCGCCTACATTCATGGAGTAGACAACCTTCATGGAGTAAACAATCTGTCGCCACGCTTGCTGCCATAAGGGCGTGTCGCCAACCATTCCATGGAGAATTCGTTCATGTCGTCGTCCTCAATTATGTCAGGTTTCCCCCGGTCGAATCCGATCAGGTGACGCTGGCAAATTGGCGCACCGCTCCGTACATCAAATGGGCATTTCAGCACGTGCGGGAAATCGTTCCGTCGGCTGACATCGCGAATTCGCCGATGGCGTCTGGCAGCTGGAATCCGAGCCAGAAGGATTGGTCGTCGTTCTCATTCCAACACGGTGGCGAGACCTATTCGCTCGATCGGTTCATTGCAGACACCGACACTGACGGCCTCGCAATCCTGCACCGCGGCAAGGTGATCTGCGAGCACTACGCCAACGGCATGACGTCGAACACGCCTCACATTCTCATGTCCGTGTCCAAGTCGTTGACTGCGATCGTTGCCGGCATCCTCATCGACAAGGGCATTCTGGACCCGGAGCAAACAGTCGTATCGATCATTCCGGAGCTGAAGAACTCGGTTTATTCCGATGCGACGGTGCGTCACGTATTGGACATGCGCGTCGGTCTCGATTTTGATGAGGACTACCTCGCGACTTCAGGGCCGATCATTGAATACCGCAAATCGACCAACTGGAATCCGCTCGCTCCCGGCGAGCGGGCGAACGATCTCCGAAGTTTTCTTGCGAGCTTGAAGGACAAAGCAGGTCCCGACGGTGGACCGTTCCACTACGTGTCGACCAATACCGACCTTTTGGGATGGATACTGGAGCGTTCAACAGGCACGCGGTTTGCCGATCTCATCAGCAACTTGCTCTGGCAACCGATGGGCGCTCAGGCCTCTGCGTATATCACGGTCGACCGTCTCGGCGCGCCCCGCTGCGCCGGCGGCATATGCGCCACTGTTCTCGACCTGGCGAGGGTCGGTCAACTGATCGTGCAAGGCGGTCGCAGAAACGACAATGCGATCATACCGGCGGCCTGGATCGAGGACATGTTCGACAATGGCGATCCGAAAGCCTGGAGCGATGGCGACATGATTTCGTACTCTCGGCGACCGTCCCATGCACTATCGCAACAAATGGTACGTTCTGCGCGATCGCGCCATCGCTTTCGGACTTGGCGTTTATGGCCAGAACGTATTCGTCGATCGGGCGAACGAAATTGTCGTGGCCAAGGTTTCGTCCCAGGCTCCGCCGCTGGACAAACGTCTCATCGATCTGACCATCGGATTCGTGGAAGCCGTCAGTCGAACACTTCCCCTCACGCTGAACGTGACGGGATGCGTTTTCGATGAAGCGGTCCCTCAGTAGCTCCATCTCCAGGATGTCGTGCTCTTCAGAGTCTTGCGAAAATTGCCGGCGGAAGGTGAAGAGGTCCGCGGTCAACTGCGCTCCGATCGGTTGCGCTTCATTCTGCCAGCGATCTGCTGGCAGACGATCGCGCAGCGTTGCGATGCGAAATACGCCTTCGAAGTTGCCAGCGCCTTGACGGGATCGTCGGCCTCCTCGGCGAGTTGATCGAGTTTCGGAAGCAGGCCTTCACTGCGCTTGTCGTCGAGATACTGGTTGTCGAGATAGACCACCGGCTCGCCGGCCGCTGTTTCGGTTGCGGGCCTGCTAAAACAGCTGCGTCACTGCAAAGATAATCAGCCCGACCAACCCGCCGACGATGGTGCCGTTGATGCGGATATATGGCAGGTCGCGGCCGCCGCGACTTGCCTGTTCAAATGGGCCGAATGCTCGGTCTTATCTGTGTGATGGCGACGCCGGAGATCGCGAGCAGCCCACCAAAGATCAACTTTGGCGTCACGCGATCGCCAAGGAACAACACGCTCGACATCAAGGCGAACACCGGCAGCAGCAGACCGAAGGGGGCGACGCGGGCCATCGAGCAACGCGCGATCAGCCAGAACCAGAGACCAAAGCCGGCAATTCCTCCAATGAAAATCGTGTAGGCGAGCGCCAGCCAGCCGCGTTGGTCTGCCATGACGAGGCTCGCCAGTTGTCCATGTTCGAGGAGCAACGACATCAAGAGGACCTGCGGCACCGTGAGCAGCGACGACCATGCGATCAACATCAGCGGATCGAACGGGCCGTAGCGTTTGGTCAGAACGTTGGACACCGCGAATGAGAAGGCAGCGCCAATCACCAGCAGCAGCGGAAGCGCGTTGGCCGACAGGCCAGGCCCCGCCGCCAGCACGACCACGCCGGTGAAGGCAAGCACCACCCCGGCGGAGGTGGTGAGAGACGGCCTCTCGGCGAGCAGCGGCCAAGCCAGCAGGACCGTGAAGGGCGTGGCGAGTTGATAGGCGACGGCCGATAGGCTGCCGGAGCCGAGCCCAAGGCCCACATAAAATAGTCCAAAATTCAGTCCGCCCAGGAAAATCGAAATAGCTGCGATCGGACCGAACTGTTGACGCGCGGGTTTTTTAACGAACGGAACAAGCAATAGCGCCATGGCGAGGAAGCGCAGCGCCAGGAAGAAGAGCGGCGGAAACTCGGTGACGCCGACCTTAATCGCCACGAACTGATAACCCCAGAGCAGCGGAACAGCCACCGCGCAGATGATCTGGATGGCGGTCATAGGGTTATTCCTTTCAAGACCAATCGGTCCAGATATTGGCGCGCTGATAGCGCAGTGGCGGCGATCGGTCATCTATCTCATAAAGCGGTCGAGAAGCGCGTCGGCGATGGCTTGCGAAGTGATCCGTGCCGGTGCGGTTTTGCCGACCACCCGCAGCCCCTCGACGAAACAGACGAGAATTCGCCCTGCACTTGAAGGCTCGACACCATCGGCGAGCTTTCCCGCCGTCTTTGCGCGGGAGAGCGCAGCCGCCACCCTGGTCTCCATGGTTTTGAAAAAGCCCGCGACGCGACGGGCAACTTCAGCATCATGGCCCGCCAGTTCCATGGCTGTCGCCACCAAGAGGCAGCCACGCCGGCCATTGGCGCCGCTGGTGCGCTCGACATAGCCGGCAAGATAGGCCCGCAGGCCGTCGACCGGCTCTCTGCCCGGGGCGAGTTCGATATCCATCCGCTTCACGGCATCGGCAATGTAGCGATCAAGCGCACGCAGGAACAGCGAATGCTTGTCACCGAAAGCGGCGTAAAGGCTACCACGGGAGAGCTTCGTCGCCCGAAGCAGGTCCGGCAGCGCGGTGCCGTGATAGCCGCGCGACCAGAACACGTTCATCGCGCGTTCGACCGCAGCTTCCGTGTCGAAACCGCGGGGCCGGCCACGCGGCAACTGAATGGGGGCTTGGTGTCTCATAGCCGTATATATAGACCAATCGGTCTTGAATTGTAAGTGGCAAGTATGGGTCATTTTCGACCGGGTCTGCGGCCGCGGCAGTCTGGCGCGGACAGGAATCTAGCCTAAAACAGTTGCGTCACTGCAAAGATAATCAGCCCGACCAACCCGCCGACGATGGTGCCGTTGATGCGGATATATTGCAGGTCGCGGCCGACCGTGAGTTCGATCCGCTCGGTCAGCGTGTCGGTGTCCCAGTTCTCGACGACGTTGCGGATGAAGTCGGCGATCTCGGCGCGACGCGGCGCCACTGTGCGCAATACCGCGACGCGCAGCCAGCGGTTGATGCCACCGCGTAAGCGCTCGTCGTCCTGGACGCGCTTGCCGATATTGATCAGCAGACGCTCGATCATTCGCGTGAGTTGGGCCTGCGTCTCCGGTGCCTCGAGCCGGTTCTCAATCGAGACCCATAGCGCGTCGATCTGCCCGGTCATTGCTGATGTCGCCAGCAGCTTCGTTTTCAGCTCCTCGCCCTTTTCGATCAGCTCAGGCTTGGTCGCGAGATCGCCGATCAACTGCTCGACAGTTGACGTCATCTCGATCCGCCAGGGGTGGCTCGGTTCGCGCATTTCTTCGAGAATCCGCGCCACGCCGTCGATGATCTTGTCGGCGACCATGCCGTCGATCCATTTCGGGATCAGGCGGGAGGTGCGCTTGGATACCTTGGCGCGTAGCGTCTCGCGATTCCTGGCGAGCGTCGTGGAGGCCCAGTCGAGAAGCTTTTCGGCGAGTGCCTGCATCTCGCCATGGGCCCAGAGCAGCGACAATAGCCGTGAGGCAAATGGCGAAGCAGGAACGCTCTCGATGCCGCCGCGCACCGCGCCGCTCAGGAAGGCATTCAGGTCTTCGCGCGGCAACGCGCCGAGCGCCTGATTCAGGGACGAAGTGACGCGCTGAGCTGTGTTGGTCGCATTGTCGCCGCGCAGGATCCAGCGCGCCGCCCAGCCCGAAATGTCGGCGTCGCGCATGCGTTCGGCGAGCACTTTGGGCGAGAGGAAATTGTTGGCCGTGAAGCGGCCGATCGCAATGCCGATGCGTTCCTTGCTGCTGGCGACAATGGCCGTATGCGGGATCGGTATTCCCAGCGGGTGGCGGAACAGGGCGACCACGGCGAACCAGTCGGCGCAAGCGCCGATCATGCCGGCTTCAGCAAAGGCGCGGATATAAGCCAGCCACGGCCATTGCTTCATCCCAGATCGAGGTCGCGATGAAGATCACGAGCATCAGGACGAGCAGCGAGGTCGCGAAGGTCCGAGCCCGGCGCAGCGCGCGGCGCCGCTCTTCCACGCTGCCGCCCGCGATCGCGGCCCGGCTCTGCCTGGGCTTCGGTTTCAGGGGTGCGAGATCAGGAGACGAGTTCAGCATAGCGCTCTTTGATACGAGAGCTGCCATAGATACGTTCCAAACGGCGCAACGTAAAGTGCGCGTGAGCGACCCGCTGGAAATGGTCCATGAAGACGATATTGACGGTGGCGCCGCCGACCGCGCCGAGAATCGGTAGCGCGCCGGCGGCAACCTTGTCGGAAACCACGAGACCGAAGCGGGAGACGATTTCGCTGACGAGGCTCGCCACGACAGGCGCGGACGCATCGATCGCGCTGCGTTCCAGCGCGAGTGCGCCAATGTCGTGGGTATATTTGCTGATCAGCGTGCGGGCGGCGTAATAGCCGACGTCGAGATTGTCCTCGTTCCCTGCTCAAGTCCCACTCAAGCGCGATAACGGCCGCGACAGTTAAGAGACGCCAGTGGCGGTGTTGCTTGTTCGGCCGTCAACCGCCCACCGCTCCAGCGTGAGGAGCCAGCCACGGTAGCCGCAGCGTGGCGAGGAACAATAGCGCGTGCAGGACGCAGAGCAGACCGAACGCCGCGATGAAGGCGCCTGACATCGACGCGAGATCCGCCATCGCCGACAGGCGCCATCCCAGGAAGGTCGCGCAAAGCGTCGTCAACGTCGGGCCACCGAGGCGCTGAACGATGTTCATCGCGGTCGTCGCCATCGGCAGGTCCTGGCGCTTGACCGACGCATAGCCCGAGGTGATCGACGGAATGCCGATGGCGCTGACGCCGACGCCTCGAATGAATAGGGCTGCCACCAGCACAGCGACGACGAGGCCGTGCTGGGCCAAAAAGACCAGCGGCAGAGTCCCTGCGAAAGCTAACAGCGCGCCACACGCGGCGAGCTTGCGGATGCCGAACCGCTTCGTGAGCGGGCCCATGAATGGATAGGTGCACATCATGCCGAGCCCCAGCGGCGCCAACAGCCAGCCGGTTCGGCTTGGCGACAGGCCGCAGGCGCTGACCAGATAGATCGGAATCAGCATCTGGCCGGCAAAGGAGACGCCGTTGACCATGAACATCGCGGCGATCGAAGCGGAGAATACTTTGCCCCGGAGCAGCCGAAGGTCGATCAGCGCGGCGTCGCCCTTGGCCTTCGCGATGCGCAGGAATAGCGCGAACATGACGATGGAGACGGCCGAGCGCCGCAAGACCCATCCGATCGATCCAGATGGTCCGAACCGTAGAGGAACAGCACGAGCCCCGGCGATATCAGCGCCAGTCCGAGCAGGTCGAGGCCGCGCGGCTTGCGTTTCCTCGCGATCGTTGGGCAGGAATGCCGCCGCCAGCGCAAGCGCCAGGATTCCGACCGGCAGGTTGATGAGAAAAAGCCAGCGCCAGGATGCGAACTGGAGGATGGCGCCGGCGATGACGGGACCGAGCAGCGGCGCCAGCAGGATCGGCAAGGCGGCGATGCTGACCACCTGCGCCATGTGTTTGCCGGCGGCGCGGGCGACCATCATCTGCGCCATCGGCGCGAGCAACCCGCCGCTCATGCCCTGCAGGATACGAAAGGCGATCAGCGAATTCGCCGACCATGCCAGCCCGCACAGGGTCGAGGAGAGGGTGAAGGCTGCGAAGCACCAGAGATAAAGGGCCCTGGCGCCGATGCGATCGACCAGCCAGCCGCTCAGCGGAAGCATCAGCGCCAGCGCCAGCAGATATCCGCTCGTCACCCACTGGATCGTCGAAAGGCTGACGTTCAGATCGGTGGCGAGGCTGGCGAGCGACACATTGACCACCGTGGCGTCGAGTTGCGCCATGAAGGAGCCGATGGCCGCGACACAGACCACCTTCCAGACGCCGGGAGCGAGCCGATCGGCTTGATCGTCGCCGCCGGGCCACGCGACATCTTTATCCTTCGACGAACTCATGCGCGACCGAAGTGTGCGACGTCGGCGATCGTGAGATGCCTCATGAACGCTCCGGCGAATTGCCGCCGTGAAACCGTCCGAACAGGCGCGCAGTGATCAGGCCGAAGAGAAGAACACCCAACCCGAGAGCAACAACATGCGCTGTCGATCGCGGATCGAAGTTTCCAACGCGGCACGTGAGGACATAGCCGACGGCCATGTTGAAAAAGCCCCAAAGGACATTGATCGTTGAAGACGAAAGTCCCTCGCCGGGCGGTTTCGCAAACGGGCTTTGAAAAGGGCGCCCCATCACGCCGTTGACAAAATGCGGAACGGCATTGGTGAGAAAAGCACCGCCAAAAAAGTAGGAGACGTAGTCGAGCCATTCCATCGTCAGTTCCTCTTTCCGAGCAGATCGATGATTTCCCGGGTCGTGCCGGTTTCGCCCAGCCGCGGGAAAATATGCGCGATGCTGTAATCGTGAGCCTCACGACGCATGTCGGTCATGGCGTCGACGGCGAGGGTGACGTTGAACCCGAGTTCATAGGCATGGCGGGCGGTCAACTCCACGCCGATGCTGGTGGAGACGCCTGAGATCACCAACTGGGTAACGCCGAGAGCCTTCAGGCGCGCCTCGAGGCCGGTGTTGGTGAACGCGCCCCAGGTTCTCTTGGTGATCAGCACGTCGTCCGGCTGCGCGTTCAACTCCGGCACGAGATCAGCCCAGTCTGCCGGCAGGCCTTCGAGGCTGTGGCTCCGTTCGGTCCGGCCTGGTGCACCGCCTGTGACATTGACCAGCACGACGGGCAGGCCGCGTTGACGAAAGGCATCGGCCAGCAAGCGAGAGCGTTCCACGACTTCGCCGATGGGATGCACGGTGGGATAGGCGACGATGCCTTTTTGCAGGTCGATGACGATGAGCGCGATGTTCGGGTCAAGCGTGGTGACGGTCATAAGTGAGCCTTGTGGTTACTAGGGATCGAGCAGACGTTTGAGCAGTTCGCACGGCAGCGGCGAGCTGGCGTTGTTCCGGCGCGGTCAACCGCGTTTGCAGGCTGCGAAGCAGCCAGTCCTGCCGGGCCGCGCGAGCCTTGCTCACCCAGTCGCGGAAATGATCGGTGAGCGCGATGATGGTCTGGCGCCCGTCGGAGGGATCGGGTGTGCCCGTCACATATCCGGCTTGCTCGAGTACCGCGATGATCGCGCCCATCGATTGCGGCCGCATCGCCTCGGCCCGTGCCAGCGCACTGCCGGTTGCGGGCCCGTCGCGCTCCAGCCGCAGCAGCACGGATTTTTGCGCCGAGGTCAGGTCGGCGACGTCGCCGTGCTCACGGAGGCGCCGCTTCAGCGCGCCGAGCACGAGGTGAAGCTCGGCGGCCAGGGCGGACGCTTCAGCGCTTTCGGAATCGGTGGCCTTCGGCTTCATTCAGCCATCATGGCATATATGAAGGTAAACTACAAAGGTTTTCTTCATATACCCAGTCGAGCCTGGGGATCCAATCGCGGCGGCACAGGGTGTGCCTGCTGCGGCACAGGGCGTGCATAAAACCCTGTGGGTCGAAGGCCTCTCGGTCCGGGCTACGGTCGGAAGAGTTTTTGGCATAGCTGCCGCGCATCGCTGACTTGGATGGGATCGGCGTGAAGCTCTGCTAGAAGACGGCTCTGTAGTTCTGGACACTGACCTAACTGCCATCCTCATTACGGAAATCCCATCGCCATGAACGATGCAACAACAGGGGGCCCACCCCCGCCGGCCAAAATGCGTTCCTTTGCCGCCATGCGACATCCCGGCTTTCGCGCGCAGTTCACCACCTATGTGCTCGCGATGATGGCCGACAACATCGAGCACGTGATCAGCTACTGGGTGGTGTTCCAGAAATTCCATTCGCCGGCCTTGGGCGGCTTTGCGGTCGTCTCGCACTGGTTGCCGTTCCTGATGTTCTCGGTGGCATCAGGCGCGCTCGCCGAGCGCTTCGATCCGCGCCGCGTCATCCAGTGCGGCATGGCGCTGTTCATCATCGCTTCCTTGAGCTGGGGTTATTTCTTCTTCACCGACAGCTTGCAGATGTGGCAGGCGATGGCGATCCTGGTCGTGCATGGCTGCGCCGGCGTGCTGTGGCAGACGCCGAACCAGATGCTGCTCTATGACATCGTCGGTCCGGCGGAACTGGAAAGCGCGCGTGCGGCTGAACGCGATGGCGCGGTATCTCGCAGTGCTGGCGGGGCCTGCGGTGGGCGCGGCCATTCTGCTCGCGTTCGGGCCTGCCTGGGGCATCATCCTCAACACCGTGTTCTACCTGCCGCTGGTGTTGTGGCTGATCGCGGCGCCCTATGGTCCGCGCTTTCGCAAAGACAAGCCCGCGCCGCGCCGCGCGGTGCGCGGACTCAACGACATCATTTCGACCATCCGCGACATCAAGGGTCATCCGACCATCGTGTCGATGGTGCTGCTGGCCGGTGCGGCATCGTTCTTTGTCGGCAATGCCTACAGTTCGCAAATGCCGAACTTTGCGAGCGATCTTCAGCATGGCGATCCCGGTCTGGCCTACAGCACGCTGCTGGCGGCCGACGCGGCCGGCGGACTGCTGGCGGGCCTGATTCTGGAAGGCGGCGGCTTGTTGCCGCCGAAGCCGCGCACCGCGATGATCCTGGCGCTGCTATGGGGCGCGGCGCTGGCGGTGTTCTCGCTGGCCAACGTCTACTGGCTCGCGGTCGGCTTCCTGCTCGCCGCCGGCTTCCTCGAATTGTCGTTCAATGCCATGGCGCAAAGCCTCGTTCAGCTCGACGCGCCGCCCGACAAGCGCGGGCGCGTGATCGGCCTGTTCAACATGGCAAGCCTGGGCTTGAAGACATTCAGCGGCATCTCGGTCGGCCTGATCGGTAGCCTGATCGGGATCCACTGGTCGTTGGCGGCCTCGGCAATCGCCGCGATGCTGGTGGCGGGGGTGCTTCTGGTCCTGCCTTGAGCCGCGTGACATACAAGCGCACCCCGAGGTCTTATGACCTCGGGGTGCGGGAACTCGTCACGCTACTATTTCTTCACGCAACGCTTACGCTAATCGGCGATCAGCTGCCGGGGGGCTTGCGTGCCACCGACTGGCCACCCGGACGCGCACGTCCAGCGGACTGCGAGCTCATGCCGGTCGTCGTCCCCGCCTTCATGTGGGTCGGCTTCATGGCATGATGAGCGGGCGGATTGCTCTGCGCCGTTGACGGTCCCGTCGTATCCGGGGGCGCCGACGTTTGTGCAAAAGCAACGGCCGGTGCGAGCAGCGAGGCCGCCACAATCGTCGAGGCGAAAAGTTTGGTGTTCATGAGAAGCTCCTGAATCCATTCGTGACGCGCCGAGCCAACCAGCGAGGGTTGCTTGCGTTCCGAAGCTTTCGGATTTGTAATCACCGGAACCAGCCGGAAAGCAGGGCAGCTTGGCGCGTATCGCATGGCGAACGGCGAGGCCGGCGATCGCTGGCATTCAATTGCATTCGAACCGCCAGGACCTATAGTCGCTTAGGGCGGAAATCGGGGTGAGGCGCGGGTTGAGCGTTACTGTTATCACGGGAGCAGGCTCCGGAATCGGCGCGGCGGTGGCGCGCCGCCTGGCCAAATCGGATGCCTGCCTGATGCTGCATGGACAGGGCAGCGACGCGGCGGGGTTCGAGCGCTTGAGACGCGTGGTGTCGGAATGCGAACGCTCCGGCGCCAAGGTGGCTTTTTCGACGGGCGATCTCGCCAAGGCAGGCGTTGGATCCCGGCTTGTCGACGCGGCGCGCGAGAAGTTCGGCAGCATCGATGCGATTGTGCATGCGGCGGGCTTTGCCGACCGGCGCGGTTTTAAAGAGTTGCCGCGTGAGAACCTCGAACGCGCCTTTGCGGTGATGGCGGCCGCCTTTCACGAAATGGCAGGCGCTGCGTTGGCGGATTTGCAGCGCAGCCCGCACGGCCGCGTCGTCGCGGTCTCAAGCTTTGCCGCACATCGGTTCACGCCGGATTCGACCTATCCGGGATCGGGATCGGCGAAGGCCGCGCTCGAAGTGCTGGTGAAATGTCTTGCGATCGAACTCGCCGGCTCGGGCGCGACCGCCAATGTCGTCGTGCCCGGCTTCACGCGCAAGGACGCAGGCCTCACGGGTGCACTCGACGCTGCGGCGTGGCAGGCGGTCGCCAAGGCCAATCCGATGTCGCGCCTGGCCACGCCGGATGAAGTCGCCGCCGTCGTCGCGTTCTTGTTGTCGAAAGAAGCCTCGCATGTGACGGGCGCCTCGCTGCCGGTCGATGGCGGGCTTACATTGATCTAGAGGTTCAAGTGAATGTCTGAGAACGGGGCGGGCCAACAAATCGATGTCGCCGTGCTCGGCGCAGGGATCGTCGGCATATCGGCCGGCATCGCCGCGCGGCAACGCGGGCTTTCGGTCCTTGTCATCGACCGCCGCGAGCCGGGCAGCGAGACCTCCTATGGCAATGCCGGCATTTTAAGTAGCGGCTCGATCCTGCCGCTCAACAAGCCCTCGTTGTGGAGCGCGCTGCCGGGTTACCTCGGCAACACCAGTGCGGCCTTGCGCTGGAATCCGATGTGGGTGATGCGCAACCTCGACTGGGTCGCGCGCTTTCTCGGCAACGCCGTGCCGTCGCGCACGCGGCCGCGCGCGATCGCGCTGCATGGGTTGATCGGCGCGTCGCTGAAGCTGCACCGCGAATGGATCGTGAAAGCCAATGCCGGCAATCGCATCCGCGAGACCGGCTGGCTCAAGGCCTGGCGTAGCGATGCGACAGAGGCGGCTAAACAGGAGCAGGCGTTCCTCGCCGAATTCGGCATCAAGAGCCAGTTGCTCGACCGTCAGGCGATCTCGGCGCTCGAGCCGAACATCCTGCCGGTCTACACAGACCGGCCTTCTGCACACCCAGACCGCTTCGGTGGATTCGCCGGGCGCGGTGGTCAAGGCCTATGCGCAGATGCTGAAGGGCCTCGGTGGCGAGGTCCGCCAGTCCGACGTCAAGGCCATTGAACCCAAGGACGGCGGCTGGCGCGTCGTGCTCGGCGATGGCGCGGTCACCGCGCGCCATGTCGTGGTTGCGCTCGGCCCGTGGTCGGCCGATCTGCTGCGGCCGCTCGGCTATCGCGTGCCGCTTGCGGTCGAGCGCGGCTATCATCAGGAGTTCACGCCGAATCCGGCACGCGCCTTGCAACGTCCGATCCATGATGCCGAAGGCAGTTTCCTGATGTCGCCGATGGAAAATGGCATTCGTGTCACCTCCGGCGTCGAATTGACCGATCGCGACGCGCCGTCGTCGTTTTCGCAGCTCGATATGGTGGTGCCGATGGCGCGCGGCGTCGTCGAATTCGGCTCGGCCGTCGCCGAACCCTGGCGCGGGGCGCGGCCGACCTTGCCGGACAGTTTGCCGATGATTGGATCGGCGCCGCGGCATCAGGGCCTGTGGCTCGCCTTCGGCAACCAGCATATCGGCTTCACCACGGGACCGGCGACAGGTGCTGCGATCGCCGCGATGATCGCGGGCGATGCGCCGAGTTTCGATGCGAGCGCGTTTGCGCCCGGCCGCTACATCTGATGGGTGCGAGAGGATGTTGCAGTGGACGCGGCTCCCCCCCCCCCGCGGGGAGGGGAAGGAAAAAGCCCCCCCCCCCCCCCCTCTTCTTCCTCCCCCCCCCCCCCCAACAGGGGCCGGTATGAATTACGTCTGGGATTTCGGCATCCTCACCAAATACAGCCATCTGTTCTGGCTCGGCATCGGCTGGACCATGACCTACACGATTGGCACCATCCTGCTCGGCACGTTGATCGGCCTTGTCGTCGGTATCCTTCGCCTGCGGCGTTATCCCGTGATCGACTGGCTGCTGGTGGCCTATATCGAGCTGTTTCG
This sequence comes from uncultured Alphaproteobacteria bacterium, assembly GCA_963794775.1. Taxonomy (GTDB): domain Bacteria; phylum Pseudomonadota; class Alphaproteobacteria; order Rhizobiales; family Xanthobacteraceae; genus Bradyrhizobium. The sequence continues at coordinate 71,934 of CAWCGA010000042.1, forward strand.
TTGTACGCCGCTACTGGTGCAGATCATCTGGTTCTATTACGCGTTTCCGGTGGTGATCGGCGTCAACATCCCCGCACATGTCGCGGCGATGACCGTGCTGTCGCTCTATGGCGGGGCATTTTATGCCGAGATCGTCCGCGGCAGCATCGAGAGCATCCATCGCGGACAATGGGACGCCGCGCGCGCGCTGGGTTTAAGGCCGTGGCGATTGTTGCGGCTCGTGATCCTTCCGCAGGCGCTGAAACCCATGCTCGCGCCTTACGTCAATCAGTCGGTCACGCAGTTGAAGAATACCTCGCTGGTGTCGGTAATCGCGGTGCCCGACCTCGTCTACAACGCCACGCTGATCAACGCCGACACCTACCGGCCGCTCGAAGTCTATACCGTCGTCGCGCTGATTTATTTCGCGATCCTGTTTCCGGCAACGCTGATCGCGCGCCGGTTCGAACAAGGCATGACGTACGACAAGGCGTGAGAGCATGAATAGACGCGCAGTTCTGTTAGGATTGATGTTTGTAACGATGCTCGCGGGCGTGACCGCCACGAATGCAGGCCTGTCGTCGTCGGTTCGCACTCAGGACAACCCGCCGGAGAATGCATATCCGTCATCGCCACCGCCGACGTTCGACCCGGTCGATCCGGCTCTGGTCGGCACTTGGGAGATCATGGTGCCGCACCGCGGCGGACAGGTCCTCTGGATCTGGCAGATGATCGGTAACGGCACCTACAAGTTCCACACGGATCCCTTCCGTGCGGCGACGCCGCACGAGGGCATCATGAGCGCCGCAAACGGTCGCTGGTCTATACGCGCGCTCAGGGGCGTAAGAGGCTACACCGATGGCGGCACATATGAGGTGCACGACACCATCGCGGTGATTAAGGGCAAGCTCGGAACGGGCGTCTGGAAGCGGCTCCCCGAGTAACGATGCGTCGAGGCGCGCAAACGTTCAGATACTCAATTCCACCGGCACGTCCTCCGGCTTGACGCCCGACAGCGCCAATCCTTTGACGAACCATTCGCGCATCTGGCCGATGCCGCGGTTATAGTCGATCCACACCGAGAGGAAATCGCGCCAGCGCTTGTCGCTCTCGCGCCGCACCGCGCAGCTGCTCGCCACCGTCACGGACGGCGATTGCAGGATCTTGTAGGTACCGAGGCTCGGGTTCTTCGCAATCGCAGTCAGGCCCAGCACCAGCGCGTTGACCACGCAGTCGACGCGGCCGGACGCCATCTCCAGCATCACCTCGTCGCGCGACTTCATGGACTTGATGGTGGCGTTCGGCGCGAAACGCCGCGCCACCGCTTCATTCGCCGAGCCGACATCGACCGCGATTTTCACTTCGGGCTTGTTGATGTCGGCCCAGGTCTTGGCCTCGAGCCCCTTCTTCAGCATCGCGCCGAAGGGATGCGGAAACACCAGATTGGTGAAATCGACCACCAGCGCCCGTTGCGGCGTCGGGTTCAGCGCAAAGCCGAGATCGATCTTGTTGGCTTGAAGATCGAGGATCGAATTGCCGTAAGTCGATTCGGTATATTCGAGCTTGACGTCGAGCAGCTTGGCGATGTCGTTGGCCATTTCGATCGAGAAGCCGGACCAGGTGCCGGTGGCGAGGTCCTTGTTGAAATAAGGCAGTTCGCCCGGCAGCACCGCGATGCGCAGCACTTTGGTGGAGCAAATCTTGTCCAGCGTGTTGTCGGCGGCGGTTTGCGCCGAGGCGGGACTGCTTGTGAGCGAGGACGCGATCGCAGCGCCGCTGCCGAGCGCCAGCGCGTAACGCAGCGCTTCGCGGCGTTCCTCAGAAATCTTTTGTTCGTCCGGCTTGTGTTCGTCCGATGGCCTCACGTGCCCCTCCTGCCAAAATGTCTGAGCAAGCCTAGCGCGCGTGCCGCATGGCAGCAATACCAAGCCCTTGCGCTTGCGGCCAACTTTGGGATGACGGTATTACTGCCGGATGGACGGCAATCGCCGGCTAATCGCGTCAGGGTAGAAAAGTCATGTCAGCAGAACTCAACATTTACAATCCGGACGAACTCGGCCCCCCGATGGGGCAGTACACCCATGTGACGCGGGTGAAGGCGAATGAATTCGTCTTCATCGCCGGCATGCTGTCGGGCGATTCCGCGGGCAACGTGATCGGCGAGGGCGATTTCGACGCGCAGACCGCTCAGGTATTTCGCAATGTCGAAGCGGCGCTCAAATCGGCCGGCGCGTCCTGGGCCAATGTCGTGCAGTTCACGACCTATCTCGTGCACTCGCAGGACATTCCGAAATTCATGGCGTTCCGCCTGCGCGAATTCCCGAAGATGTTTCCGAACGGGAAATACCCGCCGAACACGTTATTGATCGTCGACCGGCTGGTGAAGGAGCAGTTTCTGGTCGAGGTGCAGACGATCGCGGCGGTGTGAATCCGCGCATCAAACCGGCGCGGCGCTGCCCTTGATTTGCGTGCGATGCATGATCCGGCGGGACGAGGCGTCGAACGGGTCGCGCCGATGCATGGTGCAGCGGTTGTCCCACAGCACGAGATCGCCGACCTGCCAGATATGCTCCCAGGCGAATTCCGGCCGCTCAATGAGGCTCCACAATTCGTCGAGCAGCGCCTCGGATTCGGCAAGCTCGAGTCCCAACGAGATAGGCGTTGCGCCGGCGGCCGAGATAGAGCATTTGCCGGCCGGTGTCCGGATGGGTGCAGACCAGCGGATGCACGGCGCCCGGCGAGGTGCGCGGATCGTCGGTTGCGGTGACGCCCTGGCGCAGATAGCCGCCGCTGTTATAGGTGCCGTCGTGCTTGATCTTCAGGTTGGCGATCCGGCGCTTCAGTTCGTCCGGCAACGCGTCGTAAACCGCGTACATGCTGCAAAACGAGGTGTTGCCGCCGGCAGGCGGCACCTCGATCGCGAACAGCATGCTCGCCATCGGCGGCACCTCGAGATACGACATGTCGGTGTGCCAGACGGCCTCTCCAGCGCCGAGGCTGCCGATCGGCTGTCCGTCGATGGTCACGTTTGAAACGATGTAGATCTCGGGCAGCCCTTCGACGAAGCGCCGGCCGGTTTCCTGGATCGGCGCCCAATCGAGGTCGCCGAAACGCCGGCTGAACGCGATCAGGTCCTGATCGCTGAGCGTTTGCCCCCGCACCAGAACGACTTCACGGTCGTGCCAGGCGCGCTTGAGTGCGGCGAACTGGATTTCGTCGAGTTCTTTGAGATCGACGCCTCTTACTTCGGCACCGAGTGCGGCGCCGGTCGGAATCACGAGCGGCCCGATGTCCATCTTGCGTGCACCATCGCTTCGGACGCTGACGACCATCGGAACCTCCCCCGGCCGAGTAGAGCCATCTGTTCGCGGATTGCGCGAATGCGTACTCAATTGAGGTGACCAGATAGTGCAACATTATGTTGCAATTTCGATTGTTGTTTCAGGTTTGCGAGCCGAGCGCTGTTGGCCGCTCTTGATCCCTCCCCCGCGAGCGAAGCGAGCAGCGGGGAGGGTGGATCATCGGAGCGGAGCGAACGATGAGCCGGGTGGGGGCCGCAACAAGAAAAACCCCCACCCCGGCGCTCTCCGGACGACGCTTCGCGTCGCCGGGATTACTCGCGCCGACCCTCCCCGCGCTTCGCGGGGGAGGGAGAGTAAATTCCCGTTGTTCAACCAAAACTCAGATCGCAATATTTCTTGGGATCATCGAGTTGCTTCGCCGGGAGGCCGTAGCGGCTGCGCAATTCAAGCACGCAGTCGAGCCCGGTGCGATCGATCTCGCAGTTGCGGAAAAAGCCGCGCTTGGAATCGAGCAATTCGCGATAGCTTGCCTCCGCGATCGCCGGCGGCATTTGCGGCAGGTGAGACGCAAGGATCGCGATCGCCTCGGCGCGATTTTGTGGCTCATAGAGCCACGCGATCGAGCGGCGATAGGCGCGGATATAGGCCTCGACCTTGGCGCGGTTTTGTTGCGCCCACGGCCGGCGAACGGCAGCGACGTTGCCCTGATAGGGGCCGATGACGTCGGTCGCTTTCACGAGTTCGGTAAAGCCGGCATTTTGCGCGATGATGTTATAGGGCGCCGACAACAGCGTCGCGGCGTGCTGGCCTTCGCGCAACGCATTCCAGCGCTGCACCATGCCGCCGGCGCGCACGATCTCGTAGTCGCCTTTGTCCTTGTCGAGGCCATGGCGGCGCATGATCTCGTAAAGGACAAAGGCGTAGCCGGTCGTCATCGCATCGACCGACAGGGTTTTCCCGGCGAGGTCTTCGATTTTCGAAATCGAGGGCGAAGCGACCAGGCTCAGGAATCCGCTGTCGCTGCCCATGACGGCGGTGAAATCGTCTTGCGGGCCGATCGGCGCTTCGCCCTGGCCCTCGACATAGGCGACGATATTGTCGACCGCGGTCATCGCGATGTCGAATTTGGCTTGCGAGAAGTCCGTCATCTGGGTGACGGAGTTCGGCGTGCCCTGGACTTCGACCGCAATGCCGGCCTCCGAGAAAAAGCCTTTGTCCTGCCCGACATAGACGCCCCAGTTGAAGCCGCCGGGGAAAACGTTCACGGAAACGGTGGGAAGGTTATCCTGCGCCATCGGCGTCATCCGGCCTGCCTGGCTTGCCTTGACATCAGTTCCGGCCGCACCAATAGCGCGACGACCGCGCCTATCGAGACACAGCGCAACAAGCTGGATATTGCCGGCGATCGTCCAGCCGGAAAGGCCGACGATCCAGCCGATGACGTAGCCGGCAACGGTTGCCGAACCGTAGACGCAAGTGACGAACAGGCCGGAAGCGCGGCCGGCAAGCGATGCCGCCACCGACTTGACGTGATAGGCGGCGAGGTTGACGAAGATCGTGCCGCTGAAGGTCGCACCGAGTACAAAGGACAACGCTGCTTGCGTTGCGAAGTCGGGCGGCCCGTTGAAGAGAAGGGCCGCGATGGCGCTCGCCAGCAGAAAACTCAGGCCCAGCACCAGCCGCGGCGAAAAGCGGTCGCCAAGCCAGCCCGTGAACAGCGACACCAGCACGCCGAGCCCGTAAATGCTCATCACGCGGCCGGCGTCCGCAGGCGCGTAGTGGAGCTGTTCGCGCAGGAAGGTCGGGTACATGCCGAGATAACCATACAGCGCGAGCCCAAACAGAATGCTGAGGATCGCGAGCACGATGGTGTTGCGGTTGTTGAGCGAGGCCGCGCCGCCGGCCGCAATCGCCGTGTTTTCCGCATCCTCCGTGTTGGTCTCGGACAGATACGGCCGCACCACGGCGGCGATCAGCACCATCATCGCAAGCCCAATGATGCCATAGATGATCATGGGTGCGCGCCAGGTGCCATAATCGACCAGTAGCTTGGCGCCGAGCCACGGCCCGACCGCGGCCCCGCCGGCATAGGCGTAGTTGAGCAGGCCGACGCCGGCGGCGCGGTGGCGTGAGAAATAACTGGAGAACACCGCAAGCAACGCCGTGAGCTGCATCGCCTCGCCGATGCCGGTGATGGCGCGATAGAACAGCATGTCGGCAAAGCCGATCGCGCTGACGGTGATCACGGTTGCGGCCGAATAGATCAGAATTCCGACCTGAATCACCGTCTTGCGGGAATAGCGCGACATCAGATAGCCGGTCGGAAGTCCGGCCAGCGTCATGCCGAGCGTGAAGATCGTCGACATCAGACCCGCCTGCGGCAGGTTGAAGCCGTATTCGCGCCGGACGTCCGTCAGCATCAGCGGAAACAGCGTGCGGTCCATCGCGTTGACGGCGTAGGAGACGATCAGCACCGCGATGGCGGCAATCGCGATCGCACTATCTGTCGTGCGTGACGTCGCCTCGATACTCGGGGGCGTTGCAGCCTGATCCATCGTGTTGCCCTTCATTCCCTGCCTTTTGGCAGGTTTCCGCGCGGATTCGCCCCGCGGGTTCGCAGCTTTCGCCATTCATCAAAAGAGGTAAGCGATCGGTAAACGCGCTGTCAAATCGCTGCCCGCCGCGCGGCGTTTTTGCGGGGTTTTTCAGTTCGCGAGCGCCGATCGGACGGGTGAGGGCCGCGCAGGGCAGCCAGAGTTAATGAAGGGTCACTGCATGGTGCGAAAACTCGGGGAAAGTGAAACCGCGACATTAAAAATTGCGGTCTATGGCTGGCGCTAGACATTTTGATGACCTGTCACCGGATTGCCCAATGACTGAAGTCGGTCCCGCTTTGGAAGACCTCAACGACGCGATTGCGCGTGGCTCGGCCGAGAGCCGTGCGAAGGCGTTGTGGCATGCGACCGATGTTCTCGTCGAAGGCGAGTTCAGCGAAGAGCAGATCCGCATTTTCGGCGAGGTAATCGGCCGGCTGGCTGATGAAATCGAACAGGTATCGCGGGCCGAACTGTCGCGCCGGCTGGCCCATTCCAATAATGCGCCGGACAAGGTCGTGCAGATGCTGGCCTTCGACAATTCGATCGAGGTCGCAGGTCCCGTCCTGCAATTTTCGCCGCGTCTCGACGTAAAGTCGCTGATCGCCAATATCCGCACCAAGAGCCAGCCGCATCTGCTGGCGATCGCGCGCCGTCCGTCGGTGCCGGTCGAGGTGACGGACGAACTCGTCACGCGCGGCAATCAGGAAGTCGTTCAGTCGGTCGCCGCCAACGATGGCGCCCGCTTCTCCGACTTCGCCTTCCGCCAGATGATCAAGCGCGCGGAAACCGATGCCGTGCTCGCCGAACAAGTGGGCTTGCGCAAGGAAATTCCGCCGCAGATGTTCCGCCAGTTGGTCGCGAAAGCGTCCGGCGACGTCCGCCGCAAGCTCGAGCGCGAACGCCCGGAGCTCACGGCGGCAATTCAGGCTTCGGTGACAAGGCGTCCGGCGAGCTCTATTCCAAGTTCGCGTCGGGGCAGGAAAGTTATCTGGCGCTCAAGCAGGCGGTGACCGCGGCGCACAAGGCCGGCCGGCTGAACGAGAAGAGCATTCTCACCTATGCGCTCGCGCACAAGGTCGAGGAAGCGGTCATCGGACTGTCGCTGCTCTGCTCGCTGCCGCCGGAGGTCGTCGAAGAGGCGCTCTCGCTCAACAACCGCGACATGATCCTGGTGTTGTCGAAGGCGCTCGAATTCTCCTGGGACACCGCGATGGCGCTGTTGTTCCTGGGTGCCGAAAATCACCGCATTGCCTCAAGCGAACTCGACGATCTGAAGGCCGAGTTCAAGCGCGCCGATGTCAGGATGTCGCGCGGCATCCTGGAAGTCTATCAGTCGCACTGGAGCCCGGCCGAGCCTGAACAGCTGCGCTCGGCGCAGGGTCACTAGCAAACCTGAGTTGTTCTACGTGTGGCTTTAGTTCAAAAGCATCAGCATGACGAATCGCGCGGCACAAATGATGCCGACTTATGAACCGCCGAAACTACAGCTCTCGCCGTCACATCTCGATTGGCAAAGGTTGCAACGCACCGGCGCAGCCTACCCGTGCCGTGGCGCCCCTGTCATGCGAATGTCGGGGTGGCCGCCGTCGATCTCAAGCCGCTAAGGTTGCGCTTCCAACGAAGAGCACACCATGCTGGCTTCCCAACGCGAACTCTTCGATATACCGCGCGACATCTGTTATCTGAATTCGGCCTCCTATAGCCCGCTGCCGCTGCGCACGCAGGAGGCCGCCCGCGCCGCCGTCGGCCGCAAGGGCGCGCCATGGACGCTCGATGCTGCCTTCGCCAACCGCCAGCACGAACGCGCCAGAGCCGCCGCCGCGCGCCTGATCAATGCCGAGGCCAGCGACGTCGCGCTGATTTCCTCGGTAAGTTATGGCGTCGCAACCGTCGGCAAGATCCTGGCGATTCCGGCCGGCATGCGGGTGCTGGTGCTGGAAAACGACCATTCCTCGCCGATCCTGGAATGGCAGACGCGAGCGGCTGCGGCCGGCTTCACCATCGAGACCGTGCGCCAGCCGCCTGACGGCGACTGGACCTCGGCGGTGCTGGCGGCGATCGAGCGGCCGGGCGCGCCACGGCTGGCGCTCGCCTCGATCTCCTCGGTGCACTGGTCGGACGGCGGCCTGATCGACATTGCGAAGGTCGGCGCGGCGCTGAAGCGGCAGGGCGCGCTGTTTCTGATCGATGCGACGCATGCGGTCGGCGTGCTCGCGATGGATGTCAAAAGCCTCGATCCGGATTTCGTGATCTTCCCGACCTATAAATGGCTGCTCGGGCCCTATGGCCGCGCCTTTATCTATATCGCCAAGCGTCACCAGAACGGCATTCCGCTGGAACAGACCGGCTTCGGCCGCCGCGAGATCCGCTCGGATGCGCGAGATTTATTTCGCCGATGTGAGCTATGTCCCGGGCGCCCGGCGTTTCGACATGGGCGAGCGCGATCATTTCATCTCGATGGAAATGGCCGCGATCGGCATGGAGATGATGGCCGAATGGGGCGCGGACGCGGTCGCCGGGCGGCTTTAGATGCTCACGACGCGGATCGCGGAAGGCCTGGCCGGCAGCAAGGTCCGCCTGATGGAGGCGCGGTTTCGTGCGCCGCACATTTTAAGCCTTGGTTTTGCCGGCGGCCTGCCGGCCGGGCTGGTCGAGGGACTGGCCGGGACAGGGCGTTTATGTTGCACCGCGGTTGTCGCGCATGCGCATCTCGCCGCATGTCTTCAACGACGAGGAAGATGCCGACCGCTTTGTGGCGGCGCTGAAGCAGCGGATTTAGAGGGGCGGGCTGGCCTGGCTGTTCCTTCACCTCTCCCCGCGCTGCGGGGAGAGGGAGCTCCACCATGGCGCTGCGGTAGACGCCGCCGCTATCCTTGGAACCAACCGCCCCCTCGCGCATTGGTTCACCGGATTGAACCTTGTGCCGTCCGGCGCGACATATTGTCAAGGGGCAATTCGAAGAGACAGTCTTCAAGGAGGCTCTCATGACCGAATGGCGTGACGCCATGGTGGAGAGGCCCGAAACCGATGACGGCGCTTACGCGGCCGGATGGACCGTTTCGGGTCTTGCCGTTCTCGGCGCCATCGTCGCCCTCTGGGTATTCGGGATTTAGCCCGCCGCTCCGGCTGACCTTTCCCACCGACAGTCAAAATGCCAGCGTTTCCGGACGGCTGCCTGAACGGGCGGCCGTTATGCTTTTGGCGCCGCCAAAAGTCCGGATATTTGAGCCCGCCTTGGAATGCCCGCTCTGGACGGGAGCGCCGCTCGTCGATTATATACTTAGGAGACTAAGGTTTCGGGAGAAGCGGCCATGCTGACGCAAGCGGAAAACGAGTTGCTGTGTCGCGTCGAGGGCGATGCGCCGATGGGACGGCTGATGCGCCGCCACTGGGTGCCGGCGCTGTTGTCCGAACAGGTCGCAGAACCGGACGGCGCGCCGGTGCGCGTGCAGCTGTTCGGCGAAAAGCTCGTCGCGTTCCGTGACAGCAACGGCAAGCTCGGGCTGCTCGGCGAAGCCTGTCCGCACCGCAAGGCCTCGCTCGCCTTCGGCCGCAACGAGGAATGCGGGCTGCGCTGCCTCTATCACGGCTGGAAGTTCGACATCGACGGCAACGTCGTCGACATGCCGTCGGAGCCGAAGGCCAGCGCGCTGCCGGAAAAGGCCAAGCATCTGTCCTATCCCGACGCGCGAGGCCGGCGGCTTCGTCTGGGCCTATATGGGCCCGCCGGAGGCGATGCCGGAATTCGAGGCGCCGCCGGTCACCCCATGGAGGCGCCGCACGCCGAAGCGCGCGTCGCGATTGCCAAGATCGAACTGCCCTGCAACTGGGCGCAGATCATGGAGGGCCAGATCGACTCGGCGCATTCCTCCACGCTGCATTCCTCCGACATGCGCCCGGCCAAGGGCGACGCGACCGCCAAGGGCGATCACTGGGTTCGGCCATCGACCGACAAGAATCCGCGCATCCAGGTCCAGCTCACCAATTACGGCATGCGCTATGCCGCGATCCGCCGTCCGATCGCGAATGCGAACACGCATGACTACGTGCGCATCACGACCTATGTCGCGCCGTTCACCGCGCTGATCCCGCCGAACAGCACCTACAACGTCACGAGCGTGATCGTGCCGCGCAGCGACACTTCGAGCACCTTCCACTTCATCGCCTGGGCCGAAGGCGAGCAGGCCGGCATCGGCACGGAAGCCTGGCGCAAGTTTTGCGTGCTCGAAGTCGGCGTGGACGTCGACGCGCAGTTTCGCCCGATCAAGCGCCACGCCCATAACGACTATCTGCAGGACCGCGCGGCGATGGCTGACGGCGACAGCTTCACCGGCATTCCCGGCATTCCCAACCAGGACATCGCGATGTGGGAATCGATGGGTCCGATCGCGGACCGCACGCAGGAGCGGCTCGGCGCCAGCGACATCGCGATCGTGCAGTTCCGCCGCCTGATGATCGACGCGGCCCGCGCGTTCGAGCAGGAGGGGCGGGTGATCGGCCAGATCCAGCCGCATCTGCCGCAGGCGAAACTGCGCTCCTACCAGGGCGTGGTGGAAAAGACGGTGCCCTGGCGCACGCTGGGCGCTTCCGACGAGGAGGTGAAGGTTCTCTCCGGCCTCGAGGAGGACGAGACCGACAAGGAAATGGCCGGCGCGGCGGCGTAGTGTGAATTCGCTACGTGTAGCCGCGAGTTCTCTATGGCGAATGTCAAATCCGAAACCAACATGCATTCGTAACCGAATTCTCGGCGACATGATACGAATGTCGGAACCTGGACAATGGCGTTTCCGCCGATAACTCATTACAAAGCTAAAACGTCAACGCCAGGTATCGGGAGGATCGATTGCGCGTCCGCATCATTCTTGTTGCCGCAGCGCTTGTCTGCGGACTTACCGCGGCGCAAGCCGCCGATCGGGAGATCAATGTCATCCTGCCGCTGACCGGCGGCGGCGCCTTCCTCGGCAAGGCCGAACAGCAGGCGCTGATCGCAATTCGAGAAGGCGGCGAATGCGGACGGCGGCATCCATGGCCAGCCGCTGAAATTCGTATTTCACGACGACCAGTCGAGCCCGCAGGTCGCGGTGCAACTCGCCAACCAGGTCAAGGCCTCCAATCCGCCTGTGATCCTCGGCTCGGCGCTGGTCGCGCTCTGCAACGCGATGGCGCCGCTGATGAAAGACGGCCCGCTGCTTTATTGCTTCTCGCCCGGCATCCATCCGGTGAATGGCGGCTTCGTCTATAGTTCGAGCATCTCGACCAAGGAGCTCGCGGCGGCGCTGCTGCGATATTTCGGCCGCAAGGGCTGGAAGAAGGTCGCGCTGATCACCTCGACCGATGCGAGCGGGCAGGACGCCTACAAGAATTTCAAGTCGCTGTTCGGCACCGACGATCACAAGGACGTCGAGCTCGTCGCCGAAGCTCAGCTCAATCCGACCGATGTCAGCGCGGCGGCGCAGATCCAGCGGTTGAAAGGCGCCAACCCCGACGTGCTGGTGGCGTGGTCGACCGGCGGCCCGATCGGCACCGTGTTCAAGGCGATCCACGATGCCGGCATCGAACTGCCGGTCGCGACCACCAACGGCAACCAGACCTACGCGCAGATGGCGCAATATGCGGCCTTCCTGCCCAAGGAGCTTTACATTCCGGCGGCGGATTTTCTGAAATCCGGCAAGCCTGCGCCAAGGCCGGACGAAGCGTCGCGGCGAAGGACGCGTTCTACAAGGCGTTCGAGGGCACCGACATCAAGCCGGACGGTTCCTCGACCTATGCCTGGGATCCCGCGCTCGCTGGTCGTCGACGCGTTGCGCAAACTGAAGCCGGATGCGACGGCGGAAGATCTGCGCGGCTATTTCCGCGAGCTCAAGGGCGTCGCCGGCATCAACGGCTTCTACGATTTCAAGGCGGTGCCCAATCGCGGGCTGGACGAGTCCAACGTCGTCGTCACGCGCTGGGATCCTGCGGCGCAAACCTGGGCCGTGGTCAGCGATCCCCTCGGCATTCCCCGCGCGCAATGAAGCGAATCGGGCATAGCCAGTGGCAGTGGATTTGACGTTCGCTATGAACTCCCTCACCCGCGAGAGTCGTAATGCGAGTGGTCACGAACTCTCGAGACTCCACTCGAGAACACACTCGATTTGCTAGCGGTCCCTAATTGACCTCTCCTCGAACAGGCGCAAAAGTGAGCCGCTCGAGGAGGGATGCGAATGTTAGAATTGGCACCAGCTAGTGCTTGAGTTTGTCGCAGATCGCGATCGGCGGGCTCGTCGTCGGCAGCATCTATGCCGCGATCGCGCTGGGCTTCTCGCTGGTCTATCGCGTCACCGGCGCGATCAATCTCTCGCAGGGCGGCTTTGCGCTGGTCGCCGCGATGATCGGCTACACCTTCGGCGTCGCCTGGGGCTGGCCGCTGGTGGTGGCGATTCCGGCCGCGGTGATCGCGACCGTGATCATCGGCGTCTGTGCTCGCGGCGCTTCACGTTCGTGCCCGGCGCTGACGCGGCTCTCCAATGCCAACGTGCTGATGCTGACCGCCGGCATCCTCACCATGATCGAGGGATTTTCGCTCGCGGTCTGGGGCAGCCAGCCCTATGCGATGCCGCCGTTCTCGGGCGAGCAACCGCTGGCGTTCGGCGCGATCCTGATTCCGACGCAAGCGTTCTGGGTGTTTGGCGCGACCGCCTTATGCATTGTCGCGCTCTGGTTTCTGATCGCCCGAACCAAACTCGGCAAGGCGTCTTCGCGCCTGCGCCGAAAATCCTTCCGCCGCGAGCCTGATGGGCATCGACGTGCCGCGGATGACGCTGCTGAGCTTTGGCCTGGCGACGCTGATCGCGGCGATCTCGGGCGTGATCGTCGCGCCGACCACCTCGCTGCAATTCGACACCGGCCGCCTGTTCACGATTTCCGGATTCGTTGCGGCCGCGATCGGCGGCATCGCCTCGTTTCCCGGCGCGGTGATCGGCGGGCTGTTTCTCGGGCTCGTGACGCAGCTCTCGACCGCCTACATCTCCTCGCTGTTTTCGAGCGCGATCTCGCTTGCTCATTCTGCTGGTGGTGCTGATCTGGCGGCCGCAAGGTCTGGTCTCGGTGGGCGTCGGGCGGCGGCAGGATACCCGCGACGAGGTGAAAGCCGTCGGGCCATGCCGCCAAACTGCCGGCGTCATCTCGGCTGGCCGCTGGCTGTGCTCGCGGTGATCGTGGCCGTGTTCATTCCCTTCGTCGTCACCGACAACGGCATCATGAGCGGGCTGGTGATCGCCGCGATCCTGTTCATGACGCTGATGGGGCTCGACGTGCTGATGGGCTATGCCGGGCAGGTCAGCCTGGGCCAGGCCGGCTTCATGGCGATCGGCGGCTACACCTCGGGCTATCTCGCGATCAATACCGAGATCGCGCCGGTGCTTTCGATCCTCGCCGGCATCGGCGTTTCGCTTGCTGTGCGCGCTGGTGCTCTCGGTGGTGACATTGCGCTTGCGCGGGCTTTATCTCGCGCTGGCCACGCTCGCCTTCGGGCTGCTGATCGATTCCTGCGCGGTCGGTTTTCTCGACATCACCGGCGGGCCTTCCGGGCTGGTCGGCATTCCCTCTTTCTCGGTCGGTGGTTTCACGTTCGGCACGCCGCGCGCGATGTACTATCTCGTGCTCGTGCTCGATCTGATCATCCTGATCGGCCTCGTCGGCGCGATGCGCTCCGGCTTCGGCCGCGCGCTGAAGGCGATCCGCTCCGACCAGATGGCGGCCGCCGCGCTCGGCATCAATACCGTGCGCTATAAACTCGCGGCCTTCCTGATCAGCGTGACGCTGGCTTCGCTCGCCGGCAGTTTGTATGCGTTCTTTTTCAACTTCCTGGCGCCGGAAATGGTCGGCACCTCGCGTTCGCTCGAACTGGTCGCGATGCTGATCATCGGCGGCGAGAGCACGCTGGTCGGCGGCCTCTTCGGTGCGCTGCTGTTGACGCTGCTGCCGACGATCTTCGCACCGCTCGCGATCTACAAGACCTTTGCCTCCGGCGCGCTGCTGGTCTCGAGTTTCCTTTATCTGCCGCAGGGCTTTTACGGCGCGTTGATCCAGATCCTGACGCGGCTCGTGCGACCGCACGCTGCTATGCCGACGAAGGCGAACGCGATCAAGACGGAGGTGCGGGCATCATGACGGCGATCGACCCGCAAGCCCACCCAATTGAAAGCGCGATCCTGAGCGTGCGCGGCCTGGTCAAAAGCTTTGGCGGTCTCAAAGCGATCAACGACGTGTCGTTCGATGCGCAGCCACATCAGGTCACCGCGCTGATCGGTCCGAACGGCGCCGGCAAGACCACCGTCTTCAACCTCATCACCAACATCATGTCGCGCGATGCTGGGAAAGTCGGCTTTGCGGGCCGCGACCTTGCGGGCCTGTCGGCGGTAAGGATCGCTGGCCTCGGCCTGATCCGCACCTTCCAGTCGGCGCGGGTGTTTCCCGGCATGACCGCAATCGAGAATGTGATGGTCGGTGGCCATCGCCTTGGCCGCCATTCGTTTCCGAGCCAGACGCTGTGGCTCGGCGGAGCGCGTGACGAAGAGCGGCGGTTGCGCCGCCGCGCCGAGGAGATGCTGGAGCTGGTGGGCCTGTCAAGCTTCGCCGAGACGCATGCGACCGAATTGCCGATGGGCGCGCAAAAGTTGCTGGAAGTCGTACGCGCGTTGATGGCGCAGCCGAAACTGCTGTGTCTCGACGAGCCGGCGGCCGGGCTCAACGACACCGAAACGCAAGAACTCGCAAATCTCTTGCGCGCGATCCGAAAGCTGGGCATTCCCGTTGCTTGTCGTCGAGCACAACATGTCGCTGGTGATGAATGTCGCCGACCGCGTCGTCGTGATCGATTCCGGCGCGATCATCGCCGCCGGCACGCCCCTGGAAGTCCAGAACAACAGCCGTGTGATCGAAGCCTATTTGGGACGCGAGGGAGGCCATGGCGCTTCTTGAGCTCAGATCGGTCGCGATCGGATACGGCCACCACCGCGTGCTGGAGGATATCAACCTCACGCTGGAGCGCGGCGAGATCGTCACGTTGCTGGGCGCGAACGGCGCCGGAAAATCGACGCTGGCGAAAGCCGTCTCCGGATTGTTGCGTCCCCTCAGCCGGCGCCATTCTGCTCGATGGCGTGCCGATCGAGGCACTGCCGCCGGCCGAGCGGCTGCGCCGGGGCATCGCGCATGTGCCGGAAGGGCGGCAGATTTTCGCCGGCATGACGGTTGCGGAAAATCTCGCGCTCGGCGCCTACGCCATGTCGGAGAAGGACATCCGCGGCGCAGCTGGAGGCGGTGGGAGCGCTGTTTCCTGTGCTGCGCGAACGCATGAACGATATCGCCGGCAATTTCTCCGGCGGCCAGCAGCAGATGCTCGCGATCGCGCGTGGGCTGATGGCAAAGCCAAAGATACTCGTGCTCGATGAACCTTCGCTCGGCGTCGCGCCGCTGCTCGTGACCGAAATCTTCCGGCTGATCGTGGCGTTGCGCGACCAGGGCATCACCATCCTGCTTGCGGAACAGAATGCGCGGCAGGCGCTGTCAATCGCCGACCGCGGCTATGTCTTCGAAAACGGCCGGATCACGCTGTCGGGCGCGGCGAAGGATTTGCTGAATTCAAGGGAAATCGCCGAGCGCTATCTTGGCATGAGCGGAACGGCCGAGACGTCGGGCGCGGTGGCGGCATCGCTGGCGGAGAAACTGCGCGGCGTGTTGTTTGCGGAGACCAGGAAAGGTCTGACCATGGCCGTGATCCGCATTGAACCGAAACTGGACGCGTCCTCAGGCCTTTATTACGTCGAGATATTCCATCCCGCCGAGGCCGATCAGCCGTTCGTCACCACCGAGCCGCGTTACAAAACCGCGGCCGCCGCCGAGAACGATGTGATCGCGATCATCGCGTCGCGGGCGAATAGTTCAGGCTCCTAACGCACGTCGTCATTCCGCGGGCAGCCCCAACGGGTCGCGCGAACGCGCGCCCGATGACAGGCTCCGGGCTGAGCCCGGAATCCATGTCTCCAAGTCTTTCTTGCGGTAGCATGGATTCCGGGTTCGCGCGTTGCGCGCCCCGGAATGACGAAGTATTTGTCGTTCACACCTGCCACCTCAACTCCACCTCGCGTCCCGTCCTCGCCGACTCCAGGATCGCAAGGCAAATCTCCAGCGTCGCCAGGCCCCATTCGCCGGAATGGAGCGGCGCGGCGTTTGACATCGCCGCGGCGTAGAGTTCATCGACGACTTCGGCGCGCGGGATTTTCGGCGGCGGGATCTCGTCGAGATGGCGGGTCTTGTCGCCATAGACCATGACGCCGTGCGGCAGCGGGCGCAGATCGGCGCGCTCGCAGCTTGCCACGACCAGCCCGAAATGATTGTGCGACGACTTCGCCTGTCGACGTGAAACGCATCGCGCCCTGCAGGGCCATAGGCGCGGGCGTTTTTCATCGCGATCTCGTCGGCCGGCGTCGTCGCCTTCTGCAGGTTGAGCCGGGCGCGGCCATATGATGTATCGCCGTCGCGGCCTTGTCCGAGTTCGCCCCACCAGCCCATGAATTCGTCGGTGTCGAAATGCGCGTAGCCGCTATAGGTCAGCGACGCAAAGCTGCCGTCCTCGAATTTGATCTGCGCCGAATAGGCGCCTTCGGTGTTGCGCGCGGCGTCCCAGTTGCCGGTGAAGGCGTGCACCGAAGCGGCCTTGGCGCCCGCGAGCAGGCGGACGATGTCGACCTGGTGCGCGGCCTGGCTGAACACCACGCCGCCGCCCTGACGCGTGTCGAGTTCTTCGGGCCGGCGCGGGCGATAGAGAAAGTCCGTGAAATTGAGTGCGTTGATCATGCGGACATGGCCGTAGGCGCCGCTTCGGATCATCGCACGCGCCCGCAAATAGGGCAGGTCGTAGCTGTGGCTGTGGCCGACCAAAAGCTTGACGCCGCCTTCGTTCGCCGCCGCGATCATTTCCCGGCAGTCGTCGACCGTCAGCGCCATCGGCTTTTCGACCAGCACGTGCTTGCCGTGTTTGGCGGCGCACTTCACATGCGCGAGGTGGAATTGATGTGGCGAGGCGATGTAGACGGCTTTCACGTCCGCGTCGGCGCACAGCGCTTCCGCATCTTCGAAGACCTTGGCGCCGAATTCTTCGGCAAAACGCTGGCGGGCGTCGGCGCGCGGATCGTGTGCTGCGACCATCCGGATGCGGGGATCGGCCGCAAATGTCGGCAGCATCAGCGTGAAGGCGCGGCCGAGACCGATGACGCCGAGGTTTAGAGGTTCACTCATTGGCTTTCCTCGGCTAAATATCCAGTGTCAGGGTCGGCGATTTCGCGCGCGACACGCAAATCATGATGTCGTGCCTCTTTTCATCGTCGGAGAGCACGAGGTCGCGATGGTCCGGCTCGCCATCGATGAAGCGGCAACGGCAGGTGCCGCAAGTGCCGCTTTCGCAGGAACTCGCCAGCACATGGCCGTGGTTCCGAAGTGTGTCCAGGATCGAGACGTTGGCGGCAACTTCGTAAGCCGCGCCGCTTTTCGTCAAGCGAACCTCGAATGCTTTGTCGTCGGCATGCGGGGCGGAGGCGCCGACAAAATCCTCGAAATGCACCGCCGAATTCGGCCAGTGGCCGGTCATGTCGCGCACCGCGTCCATCAGGCCGCGCGGTCCGCAGCAATAAAGATGCGCGCCGTTTTGTTTCTCCAGCACCGGCCACAGGTCGTAGGCCTGATCGGGATCGCCATTGTCGTGATGCAGCACGACCTTGCCGTCGAAGGCGCTTGACGCAAATTCGTCGCGAAACGCCATCGCTTCAGGAGTGCGCGTGAAATAGTACAGCATGAAGTTGGTTCGGCCCCGACGAAGGCAGTGCAGGATCATGGCGCGGATCGGCGTGATGCCGATCCCCCCCGCGACGAAGATCAGGCGCTTCGGCTCGGCCTTGGCCATTTCGAATTCGTTGGCGGGCGGCTCGACCGTGACCTCGTCGCCTTCCCCGACCTCCTTCGTGAAGCTCAGCGAACCGCCGCGGCCCGTTGTCTCTTGTTTCACCGCAATCAGGTAGCGCTCGCGTTCGGCCGGGTCGTTGCAGAGCGAGTAGCGGCGCTTTTGCCCCGATGGCGCGGTCACGGTGATATGCGAGCCGGGCGTGAACGGCGGCAATTCGCCGCCGCCAAGGCCGGCGAGTTCGAACAGGAACACGCCGTCGGCGATTTCCGACTTGTGGCGGACTTTGAGGGTCAGTTCCCGCATCTCGGGGTCGGGCGTCATGGTGTCCTCAGGCGAGATCTTGAGACAGATACTTAGCAACCTAAGCAAATCGCGCAACCCCCGCCGGCGTGTGAACGCGAAGTTTGCCTGGGCTTCGCGAATGTGCAATCTGGAACGATAAAGGGGGCGTCGCTGACTGTCGTGAAGAAAGCCATCGGCAAGAAAACCGCCAAGCCGCGGAAACGGAGCGCGCCCGGCAAGCCCAAAAGACAGGGCGCGGGCGCCACTGTGGCCGATCTGCCGTTCGCCGAGAGCGTCGGCTACCAGATCCGCACCGCCCATCGGGCGATGCAGCGCTTCCTTCAGTCCAAGATCGAGCCGTACGGCATCACGCTCGGCATGTGGTATTTCCTGCGCGCGCTCTGGCATGAGGACGGCCTGACCCAGCGCGAGCTGTCGAACCGCGCCGGCACCATGGAGCCGACCACGCTGAGCGCCATCCTGATCATGGAAAAAAAGGGGCTGGTCCGCCGGGTTCGCAACCGGAACGACCGCCGCAAATGGCATATCCATCTGACGCCCAGGGGACGCGCGCTGAAGAGCAAGCTCCTTCCGCTGGCCCGGGAAGTCGTCGATGCCGCAGTGCAAAATCTCTCCCGCGGCGAAGTCGCGCAATTATTGAAGGCACTGGCCGAAGTACAGAACAGCGTGCACGCCACGCTCGCCCGGATCGACGAAGCGGATGCCGGGACGGCCGAATAGCCGCAGGCCTCGCCAGCTTCTCAGGCCTGCCCTGCGCGCAAAACGTATAGGCAATATTTTGCGCCGCCCTTATGCTCCGCCCGCCTGATTGGGAGGAATGCATATGGCAAAACTCAATATCAACGGCACGGTGAGAGAAGTATCGGCGGAGGCCGACACCCCCTTGCTGTGGGTTATTCGCGAACATGTCGGTCTCACCGGCACCAAATATGGTTGCGGCATCGCCCAGTGCGGCGCCTGCTCGGTTCATTTCAACGGCGAAGTCCAGCGTTCCTGCCAGATCCCGCTCGGCCAGATCACGGAAAGCGATGTGATCGTCACCATCGAGGGATTGTCGGAAGGCCGCTCGCATCCGGTGCAAAAAGCTTGGGCGGCGATCGACGTGCCGCAATGCGGCTATTGCCAGTCCGGCCAGATCATGGCCGCGGCAGCACTCCTGAACAAGACCCCGAAGCCGACCGACAAGGACATCGACGATGCGATGACCAACATCTGCCGGTGCGGCACCTATCAGCGCATCCGCGAGGCTGTGCACATGGCAGCCAATGGCGGCACCACCGGACAGGGAGGTTAGCTATGAACAAACCTGTCTTTGAAAAGGATCTCAACCTCTCGCGCCGCAGCTTCATCGTCGGTTCGGCGGCGATGGCCGGCGGCGGTCTTGCGCTCGGCCTGAGCGTGCCGCTCAGTGCGGCCTATGCCGAAGGCACGCCCGCGGGCGCTACCCAGGTCAACCTCTGGGTTGCGATCAAGCCGGACGATACCTGCGTCATCCGTGTCGCACGCTCCGAGATGGGGCAGGGCACGCTGACAGGGCTCGCCCAGCTTGTTGCTGAAGAACTCGAATGCGACTGGAGCAAGGTGACGACCCAGGGCGTGACGCCGGGTGAGAACCTCGCCTCCAAGCGCGCCTGGGGTGAAATGGGCACCGGCGGCAGCCGCGGCATCCGCACCTCGCAGGATTATGTGCGTCGCGGCGGTGCGGCCGCGCGCATCATGCTGATGCAGGCGGCGGCCGATCAGTGGGGTGTGCCCGCCTCCGAACTCAAAGTGTCCAAGGGTGTCATCACGCATGCCACCAGCCAACGCTCGCTGCGCTATGGCGATGTCGCGGCCGCTGCCGGCAAGCTGACGCCGCCGGATGCCAAGACCATCACGCTGAAGGACCCGAAGACCTGGACCATTGCCGGCAAGCCGCTGAAGCGGCTCGATACTGCCGACAAGCTCGACGGCAGCAAGATTTTTGCAATCGATGTCAAGCTGCCGGGCATGCTGTGCGCGGCGATCAAGGATTGCCCGGTCTACGGCGGCAAGCTCAAGAGCTACGACGAAGCCAAAATTCTCGGCATGCCCGGGGTCAAGAAAGTGGTGCGGGTGAAGGAGACCGCCGTTGCGGTGGTCGCCGACACCTGGTGGCGAGCGAAGAAGGCGCTCGATGCGTTGCCGATCGTCTGGGACGAAGGGCCGAACGCCACCCAATCCAGCGCCACCATCGCGGCGCTGCTCAGCGAAGGGCTCACCGCGACCGCGACCAATGGCGAGCGGAAGAACGGCGATGCCTTGAAGGCGATCGCAGACGCGCCGAAGAAGGTCGAGGCGGTCTATGCGACGCCGTTCCTGGCGCATGCACCGCTGGAGATGATGAACTGCACGGTGAAGCTTTCGGCAGACCGGGCGGATGCCTGGGTGCCGACGCAGAACCTCGAAGCGTCGCTCGCGGCCTTGTCGGAATCCTCAGGCGTTCCGCTCGGCAAGTGCGAGATCCATCGCCTTGACCTCGGCGGTGGTTTCGGCCGGCGTGGCGGCACGCAGGACTACGTGCACCAGGCGGCCGAGATCGCGAAATCTTTCCCCGATACGCCGATCAAGCTGATCTGGACCCGCGAGGAAGATCAGGCGCACGATTTCTACCGCCCGATCTCGCAATGCAAGCTGTCGGCGGGCCTCGACAATGACGGCAATCTGGTAGGATTGCATGTCCGCGTCTCCGGCCAGTCGATCAACGCGATCGCCAACCCGAACGCGATCGTCAATGGCAAGGACATGCGGCAGTTGCAGGGCTACTACGACACGCCCGGCGATGCGCAACTGGGCTACGACGTGCCCAACCTGTTGATCGAATATGCCATGCGCAACAGCCATGTGCCGGTCGGCCCGTGGCGCGGCGTCAATACCAACCAGAACGCCGTCTACATGGAATGCTTCATGGAAGAGGTGGCGCGCGCGGCCGGCAAAGACTCGCTCGAATTCCGCCGTGCGCTCATGCAGAACCATCCCAAGCATCTCGCTGTGCTCAACGCGGCAGCCGAGAAGGGCGATTGGGGCAAGCCGTTGCCTCCGGGCATCCATCGCGGCCTCGCGCAGTTCATGGGCTATGGCAGCTATTCGGCGGCGGTGGCCGAAGTCTCGGTGAGCCCGCAAGGCAAGCTGAAGGTTCATCGCATCGTGCTGGCGGTGAATTCCGGCCACGCGGTCAACCCGGGCCAGATCGAAGCGCAGGCGCAGGGTTCAGTGGCGTTCGGCCTCACCGCAGCTCTCTATGGTGAAATGCCGGTCGTGAACGGCCGCATGACCAGTCTCAATTTCGATAGTTATGAGATCATGCGTCTGGCCGAAATGCCGAAGGTCGAGGTGGTGATCGTGCCGACTTATGACTTCTGGGGCGGCATCGGCGAGCCGACCATCTGCGTGGTGACGCCGTCGGTGCTGAACGCCATTTTCGCCGCCACCGGCAAGCCGGTCCGCAGCCTGCCGCTGAAGAACGTTAAACCGTTGAACTCGTGAAAGGCAATCGGGTTCTAAGAAAAACAGATAGTTTCATTTGCGTCGCCCCTGGAGCGCGACTCCCGCACCCGCTCCCGAGGAGCCGCGGGCGAATTGTTTAATTCAAACCTTAGTCGTCGTGATGGATGACGGTCTTGCTTTCGACGCCGTCGCCGCGTTCCTTCTTGATGACCGTGGTGCGGTCAGAAGGCTCGTGTTCCCTGATCACGGTTTTTTCCCGAACCCGGTCACGGTCGTAATCGTGATGGCTTTCGCCGACGGTCACGCCGGCACCTACGGGGCCGACGCGAACGCCGACATCGTCGGCCAAAGCCGGCGCGGCCAGAGCACAAGTGGCCGCGGCCGCCAACAAAATCTTCCTCATTGCATCCTCCTTCTGTCAATGGCGGGTCAACGTCATGGACATGGCGACGTTCCGCCGGCGCACGCACAAATATTTCGTTCATGGCGTGATAAAGACGGGATCAATTGCTTGTTCCACTGCCACACTTGAACCATCAGCCTGTGGAACAGGAATGAAGGCCCGGCGAATTCCGGGCGGTTGTGTTGGGTTAGCGGAAGTGTCGAATGTCTGGCCAGGTCGAGACTGTTTTACGGAAGATTGGTCAATCCTTGCGCCCCCTCAGCGAAGCGCCGAAGGACGGGCGCTGGATTCTGGCGAAATCCGCCGACGGCTTCGTGGTCTGCCACTGGGATCGCGATCCGCCCGGCCTTGCGGGCCCGACCTGGACCGAAGCCAACGACGCCTCGCGCGGCTATCTCGATGACTATTTCGAAGGCTGGATCGATCCGGCCGAACTGAAATTGTGGGACTACGCCACGCTCGCCGACCTGCTGATCGCCTTTGTCGACGATGCCAATGCGCGGGGCGACGAGCGGGCGCTGCGAGTTATCAAGGCCCGCGCCAAGGCGTGATGAACAAGAAGGCGTAGTGGAGCGCGACGAAACTTGCGGGATCCAGCCGTCTGCCCGACGATGGCGATGCATGCGAATTCAGGACAATGCCTG